>NZ_JNWV01000001.1 GCF_000716535.1 Streptomyces flaveolus
ATCGGAGCGCCCGACGTGGCGTTCCCCCGGCTGAACATGTTCGCCTACTGGCTGTACCTGTTCGGCTCGCTCATCGCGGTGGGCGGCTTCCTCACCCCGAACGGCGCGGCCGACTTCGGCTGGTTCGCCTACACCCCGCTGTCCGACGCGATCCGCACCCCCGGCATCGGCGGCAACGTCTGGATCATGGGTCTGGCGTTCTCCGGTTTCGGCACCATCCTCGGCGCGGTCAACTTCATCACCACGATCATCTGCATGCGCGCCCCGGGCATGACGATGTTCCGCATGCCGATCTTCACCTGGAACGTGCTGCTGACCGGCGTCCTGGTCCTGCTGGCCTTCCCGGTGCTGGCCGCCGCGCTGTTCGCGCTGGCCGCGGACCGCATCTTCGGTGCCCATGTGTACGACGCGGCCAACGGCGGCCCCCTGCTCTGGCAACACCTCTTCTGGTTCTTCGGCCATCCGGAGGTGTACATCATCGCGCTGCCGTTCTTCGGGATCGTCACGGAGGTCATCCCGGTCTTCGCCCGCAAGCCGATCTTCGGCTACATGGGTCTCGTCGCCGCCACCATCGCGATCGCCGGTCTGTCGGTGACGGTGTGGGCCCACCACATGTACGTCACCGGCGGCGTGCTGCTGCCGTTCTTCTCCTTCATGACCTTCCTGATCGCCGTGCCGACCGGTGTGAAGTTCTTCAACTGGATCGGCACCATGTGGAAGGGGAGTCTGTCCTTCGAGACACCCATGCTCTGGGCGACCGGCTTCCTCGTGACCTTCCTCTTCGGCGGGTTGACCGGCGTCGTCCTCGCCTCGCCGCCCATGGACTTCCACGTGTCCGACAGCTACTTCGTGGTGGCCCACTTCCACTACGTCGTGTTCGGTACGGTCGTCTTCGCGATGTTCGCCGGGTTCCATTTCTGGTGGCCGAAGTGGACCGGCAAGATGCTCGACGAGCGTCTCGGCAAGATCACTTTCTGGACGCTGTTCCTCGGTTTCCACGGCACCTTCCTGGTCCAGCACTGGCTGGGCGCCGAGGGCATGCCGCGCCGGTACGCCGACTACCTGGCCGCCGACGGCTTCACCGCGCTGAACCCCGGACATCGCGATGCGGGAGCAGGAGGGCCACACCGCCGCGATCACGAGCGACCGGGGCGGGAGGTGAGCGGTCTGCCCCAGCAGGGGGCCGGAGTCAGCGGCGACCTCGGCAACGAGGTCGAGGGCTATCTGCTGTGGCAGGCCAGGGTCGCGGAGGCGGAGCAGCGCGCGCGGGAGTTCGCCGACGCCCTTCAGTGGCTGACGACGGCACAGCGCGAGGAGGTCGAGCGGCGGTACGTCGCCGACAGCCTGCTGCGGGCCCGCGGCGACCTCGAACGCATCGCGGCCCGGTGCGTGTCGCTGCGGGCCGAGTACGAGCAGCGGTACGCCGAGCTGCGGCGGCGCTGTGTCGGCGTGGCGCTCGCGGTGTGCGCCGGTTTCACCACCCTGGCCGCGCTGCTTCTGGCCCTCTGACCCGCGCCGGCCGGTTTGCCGGGGCACGCGCGGGTCACCCGGGACCGGTGGTGTCCAGGGGGGACATGAGGTGACCGGGAGGAAGCCGATGAGCGCGCTGACCGTCGCCCGGGCCCAGGGCCTGTTCAATCTCGTCGGCGGCGGGTGGCCCCTGATGCACCTGCGGAGCTTCGAGCGGGTCTTCGGACCGAAGACCGACGTCTGGCTCCAGCGGACGACGGCGGGCCTGCTCGTCACCACCGGCTGGAGTCTGCTGCGCACCGGCCCGGCCCCCGAATCCCTCGGCCAGGCGCGCCGGGCGGGCATCGGGTCCGCCGTGACCCTGCTGGCCGTGGACCTCGTCTACGTGCCGCTCGGCCGCATCCGCCCCACGTACCTGCTCGACGCGGCGATGCAGGCCGGCTGGCTGGCGGCCTGGTGCCGGTACGGGATGCCGCGGTGCGGGAGGCACGGCGGGAGGCCCGCGGGCGGGAGACCGCAGGATGGCACTCGGTCCGCGTCACGTGCACGGTGACGCCGGGGCGCGGTGACGCGGTGGCCGGCCGGCAGACGCGGATGCGCTTCGACGGGTGGATCATCGGGACCGGGACGGCGTCCGGCACCCGTGTGGTGGTGGGCCACTGGGCCCGGTCGCCGTTCGGCCGGTTCAGCGACGTCATGGTCGAGCGGGCGGACGGGCACCGGCTGCTGCTGGCACCCTCCCGGCGGACCGCCGACTTCATCGCCGCCACCTACGCCTTCGACGAGGTGCAGGTCACGCCCGTCGCCGTACGGGTCGCGGGCCGGCGCTGGGAGATCGCGGCCGGCCCGCTGGACCTGCGCCTCACCACCGGCCAGCGCGGCCTCACGGGCCGCCTCCTGCGCGCCGTTCCCGCGCCGCTCGCCGCCCGGCCGGCCTGGACCGTGGTGACGTACCCGCCCGCGAGGCTGCTGCTCGGCGTGCGTACCCGGGGCAGCGCGGGCGGCGGGCGGCGCGAGTGGTACGGCGCCCTCGACCTGCTCCCGGTGGTGTCGGCAGGCACGGTGTACGGCGGCCGGGACCAGGGCCCGCTCGCGCCCGTCGCGCCGCCTGTGCGGTTCGGGTTCGGTTCGGCGCCCCGCAGGCCCAGCGCCGTACGAGTGGTCACGACGGTGGCGGTCCCCCGGTCTTGAGGCGGCGGACGCGGATGCTCACCTCGCAGGCGTCGATGCCGGGCAGGCGAGTGACCTCACCGCGGTCGCCGACCAGTCGCCGACCAGGGAGCGACCCCGCCGGCGGCGGCCCGGGTCCGAAGCGGGGAGCCCGGTGCCCGGACCCGGGCCGGCACCTTCCGACTACTCCTCGTCGGTGGTCTGTACAGGGGTCGACCGGCCCGGTTCCGGGAGCTGGGCCAGCTCGGAGCGCAGGAGCAGGACGTCGCCGATGAACAGGTCGTAGATCAGGATCCCGATCAGGCCGCCGATCAGTGGACCGACGATCGGGATCCACCAGTAGGCGCTGAACGAGCCGGACACGCTCCCTGGGAACGCCAGGCTGTCCCAGCCCGCCGCGTACGTGAGCAGGCGCGGCCCGAAGTCACGGGCCGGGTTGATGGCGTAGCCGGCGTTCGCGCCGTAGGACATGCCGATCGCGGCGACGACGAAGCCCACGATCAGCGGTGCGAGATTGGCCTTCACGGCCTGGTTGCGCAGGTCGAGCACGGCCGCGATCAGCATGAGCAGGAAGGCCGTGCCGACGATCTGGTCGATCAGCGGCCCCCAGATGCCGCCGTGGAAGTACGGCGCCGGGAACGTCGCGAAGATCGAGAACGTGGCGTTCGTGTGCCCGTTGACCTTCGGCCCCGTCACGGTGCTGTCGTAGGCGTCGATCGCGTTGTGGTAGACGAGGTAGACCAGCGCGGCACCGGTGAGGGCGCCGACGACCTGCGCGAACCAGTACGGCAGCACCTTCACCCAGGGGAAGCCGCGGCGCACGGCCATGGCCAGGGTCACGGCCGGGTTGATGTGGGCGCCGCTGACGCCGCCGGCCACGTAGACGCCGAAGACGACGGCCAGCGCCCAGCCCCAGGTGATCAGGAGCCAGTCACCGGCCGCGAGGAAGATCGTCGTTGCGGTGGCGGCCCGGCCGGAACCGGGCAGTGCCGCGACCGCCATCGCGACCACACCGCAGCCGAAGGAGATGAGGACGAAGGTTCCGAGGAACTCCGCCACGCACTCGCCCAGGAGTCCGCCCCGGCTTCTGAGCCGCGAGGGCTTGATGAGCGGAGGGATTTCGACAGCCATTGAGGCCCCCTTTGAAGAGAGCAAAGCGGCCAATAGCCCCATATTGGCTCACAACGTCACTCCCCGCAGGGTGACCGCCTCCGGCCGGTCAGCGGCTGGTCAGCGGCCGGTCGGCGGCGGGTCAGCTGTCGGGGTCAGCTGTCGGGGTCAGCTGTCGAGGTCGTCGGCGTAGTGCCGGAACCCGTGCCGCTCCCGGTGCAGGGCCCACAGCCGCTCCGCGAGCACCTCCGGGTCCTTGCGCTCGTGACCTGCCGTGATGGCACCGGGAATGATCAGCTGGGCGACATGGATCCCCTCGCCCGCCAGCCGGTCGTGCAGCAGGTGCCCGTAGGCGCTCTCCGCCGCGAAGGCGATCGAGGTGCCGGCCCGCTCGGGATGCGGTACGGCGGCGCTCCCGCCGTTGACGAACAGGATCGTGCCGCGTCCGAGCCGCCGCATGCCCGGCAGCACCTGCTGCACGGCGGCCACCGGCCCGTACACGGAGAACTCGATCGGTCCCACCAGGTCCCGGTGCCGGGTCTCCAGCACGGGCCGCATGAAGTCGCGGTGCGGCACCGGGCTGTACTGGAGCACCTCGATGGTCCCGAGGGCCTCGGCCAGCTCGCCCAGCGCCGCGGCCAGCCGCTCGGGCCGGCGCACGTCGGCGGCGAACCCGTGGGCGGTGACGCCCTCGGCCGCGAGCGCTTCGGCGATCGCGTCCAGCCGTCCCCGGTCCCGGGCGACGAGCCCGACGGCGAACCCCTCCCGCCCGAACCGGCGCGCGACGGCGGTCCCGAGGCCCGGCCCGGCTCCCACGATGGCGACACTGCTCATACCTGTCATCCGTACCGCGGTCCCGGCCTCCTCACACCGCCCGCGGCCACATGCCGGGGCGGGCGGTGCGGGCCGTACCGGTCAGGCCATCCAGAAGAACACCGCCGTCATCCGCTTCTCCTCCAGCGTCCGGCCGAAGTAACCGGTCGCGCTGTGCACCAGGTTGGCGTGGTAGAGCAGCAGACGGTTGTACCGGTGCGGGACGCGGACGTCCTCCTCGAAGTGGTCCGCCGGGACGTACCGCGTCCCCAGCGCCTCCACCAGGTTGGTGTGCGGGGCCTGGACGATGTTCCCGCCGAGCCGGCCACCGGGCAGCGACTGGCGGTAGAAGGCGGTTCCGCAGTCCCCCGGCACCCCGGGGTTGAGGTAGAGCACGGCCGCGTACCGGCACAGCGCGCGGGAGTCGGTGTGCGGGCGGGGCTCGCTCTCGCCCTCGCCGACCACCTGGACGCAGTTGTGGTTGAGGGTGCCGCCGCCCGGCGTCCGCTGCACCCACAGTTCCTTCGCCCCGGTCGCCTTCTTCACCAGCCGCTCGATCCGGGCGATTTCGCCCGGTTCCAGGCCGGGCATGGCGCGCAGGCCGGGCCAGGTCTCGGAGGTGTACGGATACCCCTCGACCCAGTCGTCCTTGGCCAGGCACCGCTGCCGTACGGCGTCGACGTCCGGCAGGACGTCGTCCAGCACCCAGTAGTCGCGGCCCTTGGTGGGCTTGCGGTAGGGCAGAACGGGCAGCGCGGCGGGGGGCCGGGGCGGTGACGGTGGGGGCATGCGGCGAATCTAGGGGCGGGCCCGGTCTGCCTTCTCCCGAGGAGTGGTCAACCTTGTGCCCGGGAGCGGTCAACCTTCCGCCAACCCCGCCCGGGAGATTCTTTACTCGCGAGGGCTGAGACGAACCGCCCCCGCATCCGTACTGCTGTGCGTCCGAACCATGGGCGGGACCCACAGGCAGGAGGAACGGTGCGCTTTTCGCGGAACGCGACGGGAACTCTCTTCGTGGGCGGTGCGATGGCCCTGACCCTCGCGGCCCTCGCCTACCCGAGCATGCTCGGGCTGAGCACCGTCTCCAGCTCGCCGTCGCGGGTCATCGCCGACACCCAGTGGGGTCCGCTGACCGAGGCCGACCGGGACTTCGTGGTGAAGGTGCGGGCGGCCGGCCTGTGGGAGTACCCGGTGGGGCAGATCGGGGTGCAGAAGGGCAGCTCCAAGGCGGTGATCACGGCCAGCCAGCACCTGATCGACGGGCACGCGGCGCTGGACACCACCTGCCGCAAGATCGCGCCGATGCTGAACATCACGCTGCCCAACGTGGCGAGTCCGCAACAGGTCGGCTTCGTCAACCAGTTGAAGGGCGAGAGCGGCAAGCAGTTCGACACCGACTTCGCCAACATCCTGCGGATGACGCACGGTTCGATCTTCAACACGGTCGCGAAGATCCGCTCCACCACGAAGAACTCGCTGGTGCGGGCGCTCGCCGACCAGGCCAACGACACCGTCCTGGACCACATCACGGTGATGGAGAAGACGGGCCTGGTCGACTTCGACCAGACCCTCTTCCAGCAGACCACCCCGCCGAAGCTCCCCGACTCCGACCTCACCCCGCCGCCCCCGCCCGCCGGCCAGCCGGAGGTGGTGCTCACCCCGCCGCCGACCGCCACGTCCACCCCCGTGGACATCGACGGCATCGCGGGCGGCGCGAACCCGGGTGCCGGGACGAGCCCGAGCCCGGCGGTGCCGCCGGCCGGCTAGGCCAGCCACACCGTGGTGTCCGGCGGCAGAACCCTCCCCTCCGGCAGCGGGCCGCTGCTCATCAGGACCTCGCCCGGCGGCAGCGGCACCGCCCCGGTGCCGAGGTTGGTGACGTTCCGCCAGGTCTCGGTGCGGCCGAAGTCCAGGACGCCCGCGGGCGCGTCCGGCGTCCAGGTCAGCGTCTCGCCCTGGAGGAGCTTGCGGCGCAGCCGCAGGGCCGAGCGGTACAGCTCCAGCGTGGAACCCTCGGCACCGGCCTGCGCCTCGACGGCGTACGCCGCGAAGGCCGCCGGCTGCGGCAGCCAGCCGGGCCCGGGCCCGAAGCCGTACGACGGTCCGGTCGTCGTCCACGGCAGCGGCACCCGGCAGCCGTCGCGGCCCTTGCGGACATGGCCGGTCTGCTCCCAGATGGGGTCCTGGAGCACCTCGGTGGGCAGGTCGGCGACCTCGGGCAGGCCGAGTTCCTCCCCCTGGTAGAGGTACGCCGAGCCGGGCAGCGCCAGCATCAGCAGGGTCGCCGCCCGGGCCCGGCGCAGTCCGGCCGCCGCGTCGACCGCGGGCGCGGTGCCGCCGGACAGCAGCCAGGCGGCCGGGTCGGTGCCGGCCGGCAGCATGAGCCGGGAGGCGTGGCGTACGACGTCGTGGTTGGACAGCACCCAGGTCGCGGAGGCCCCGGCGGCCCGTGCCGTGACCAGCTCGGCGGCGATGACGTCCCGCAGTTCCTCGGCGTCCCAGCGCGCCTCCAGGTACTCGAAGTTGAAGGCCTGGCCGAGTTCGTCCGGGCGGGCGTACAGGGCGCGGCGGGCGCCGGGGACCCAGGCCTCCGCGACGGCGGTGCGCGGCGGGCTGTAGGCGTCGAAGATCTTGCGCCAGTCGCGGTAGATCTCGTGGACCTCGTCCCGGTCCCAGTAGGGGTGGCTGCCCGGCGGCACCAGCGGCAGGGCCTGCTCACCGGTCGCGCCGATGTCCCCGAGGTCCCGCAGCGGCTCGGTGAGGTCCTTGGCCAGGCCGTGGGCGACGTCCACGCGGAAGCCGTCCACGCCCCGGTCGGACCAGAACCGGAGGGTGGTGCGGAAGTCGGCGCGGACCTCCTCGTGGTCCCAGTTGAGGTCGGGCTGTTCGGGGGCGAACAGGTGCAGGTACCACTCGCCGTCGGGCACCCGCCGCCAGGCGCTGCCGCCGAACACCGACTGCCAGTCGCTGGGCGGCAGTTCACCGTGCGCGCCGCGCCCCGGCCGGAAGACGTAACGCTCCCGTGCGGTGGATCCGGGCCCGGCGCGCAGCGCCTCCTGGAACCAGGGGTGCAGGTGGGAGGTGTGGTTGGGGACGATGTCCACGACGACCTTGAGCCCGAGCCGGTGCGCCTCGGCCACCAGGGCGTCGAAGTCGTCCAGGGTGCCGAGGCGCTCGTCGACCCCGCGCGGGTCGATGACGTCGTAACCGCCGTCGGCGAGTTCGGAGGGGTAGAAGGGGCTCAGCCACAGGGCGTCCACGCCGAGGCCGGCGAGGTGGCCCAGCCGCTGGGTGACGCCCCGGAGGTCGCCGAGGCCGTCACCGTCGGCGTCGGCGAAGCTGCGCGGATAGACCTGGTAGATGACGGCCTGCCGCCACCAGTCGGGGTTCCTGGACGAGAGGTCCGGCGAGTGGTCTGCCATACGGGCTCCCAGGGGACGGACGACACTACGGAATCTGTATCTGTCCACATTGCCCGGAAAGGGAACCTTGCGCGGGCCGTTCAGCCGACGCAGTGCTCCAACAACCCCCGAACGTCGGCGTCCACCACCCGGTACCGCACCACGCGCCCCTCCTTCTCCCCCGCCACGACCCCGGCCGCCCGCAGCAGCCGCAGGGCCTGGGAGACGGCGGGGTCGTTCATCCCCGTGGCGATGGCGAGGTCGGACACGGCGAGCGGACCGGTGCGGTGCAGCGCGACCAGCAGCGCCAGCCGGTTGGCGTCGGCGAGCAACGAGAAACGGTCGGCCCAGGTGCGCAGACGCCCCGCCTCACCGATGGCGGCGATCGCCTCACACACCCGATGCCCGTCGATGGAACGACGATCGGCTCGGTCGGCAGGCACGAGATGCATGGGGCCAGTCTGGCAGGCGCCCTTTTGTGATCTTCGATACCTGCGCAGGTACGCAGCTATGCAGGAAACCGCGTGCCCCTCTACGGTGGGCGGGCCGTGGTGTTCGGGAAGTCGATGGAAGGTCGACGCGGCCCTCGCCACTGTGATCGGGGAGTTCCCGTTCCGTCCGGCACAGCCGGGCCACTGGTCGCAGACCGGGAAGGCAGGAACGGCGGACGCACGACCCGTAAGCCAGGAGAC
Organism: Streptomyces flaveolus; assembly: GCF_000716535.1. Classification (GTDB taxonomy): domain Bacteria; phylum Actinomycetota; class Actinomycetes; order Streptomycetales; family Streptomycetaceae; genus Streptomyces; species Streptomyces flaveolus_A. The sequence goes on from NZ_JNWV01000001.1 coordinate 8,657, forward strand.
CGGCCACGGCAGCTCACGAAGTGATCCACGAGGTGCTGGAGCGTGAACCCATGGCCGATGCCGCGTCTTTCCGCTGGCGACGCGAGGACACCGTCAAGACAGCGGGGCTGATGACGGTGATCGTCGCCCTGCACGTCGTCGCGTTCGGAATCCTCTACGTCCTCGTCGCACCCGAGCACTACAAGGTCGGCTCCGATGTCTTCGGAATCGGACTGGGCATCACCGCCTACACGCTCGGCATGCGGCACGCCTTCGACGCCGACCACATCGCGGCGATCGACAACACCACCCGGAAGCTGATGGCCGACGGGAAGCGGCCGGTGTCGGTGGGGTTCTGGTTCGCGCTCGGCCACTCCAGCGTGGTGGTGCTGCTGGCGCTGCTGATCGCGGGCGGCACCACGCTGGCCGGGAAGGTCATGAACGAGGGCTCCACCACCCACCAGGTGCTCGGCTTCCTCGGCACGACGATCTCCGGCACGTTCCTCTACCTCATCGCCGCCCTGAACCTGGTCGCCCTGATCGGCATCCTGAAGGTCTTCCGGGCGATGCGCGCGGGCGCGTTCGACGAGCAGGAGCTGGAACAGCACCTGGACTCCCGGGGGTTCATGAACCGCGTCCTCGGCCGTCTGACCAAGTCCGTCTCCCGACCGGGGCAGATGTACCCGCTCGGCTTCCTCTTCGGCCTCGGCTTCGACACGGCCACCGAGGTCACGCTGATGGTGATGGCGGGGTCGGGCGCGGCGGCGGGACTGCCCTGGTACGCGGTCCTCTGCCTGCCGCTCCTCTTCGCCGCCGGGATGAGCCTGTTCGACACCCTCGACGGCACGTTCATGAACTTCGCCTACCAGTGGGCGTTCTCCAACCCGGTCCGCAAGGTCTTCTACAACCTCGCCATCACCGGGCTGTCCATCGCCGTCGCCTTCTTCATCGGCACCATCGAGCTGGTCGGCGTCCTGCACGAGAAGTTCGGCCTGCACGACGACGTCACCGGCTGGATCGCCGGCCTCGACCTGGACAACGTCGGCTACCTCATCGTCGGCCTGTTCGTGCTGGTGTGGGGGGCGGCGCTGGCGTACTGGAAGGTCGCCCGGGTGGAGGAGCGCTGGGCGGTCTCCCCGTCCGCCGCCGAGTAGCCCTAGCGCGCGACCGTCTCCAGGTACAGCTTCACGTACCGGTCGGCGTTGACCTCCAACGCCACGTCGATCAGGGCGCGTTCGTGGCCGCCCTCGTAGATCTCGGACTCGCCGAGGCGGGGGCGGCGGTCGACGACGGTCTGGCCCCGGGTGGGGCCGGGGGCGAGGGAGACCTCGACCGGGAGCAGGCTGGTGGTGATGCCCTGTGGGTCGGCGACCGCGCACACCGCGCCCGCGTCGCCGAGACCGCCCGCCTCCTCCGCCTGAGGCGGCTCGCCCTGGTGGGCCGGCCGGTGGGCGAGCAGCTCACCGGCCAGGCGGGTGCCGGGCTCGCCGCTGGCGCGCAGCCGGTGGACCTCCTCGCTGTCCACGACGACCTGCTGGAAGACGTCCAGGCCGTACATCGTGATCGGCACCCCGGCGGTCAGCAGGATCGCCGCCGCCTCGGGGTCGTGCCAGACGTTGAACTCCGCGACCGGCGTGGCGTTCCCGGTCGCCACGGCCCCACCCATGAACACGATCCGCTCGATGTTCCGGGTCACCTCGGGGTGGCTGCGCAGCAGCAGGGCGATGTTCGTGAGCGGCGCGGTCGGGATCAGGGTCACCGGGCGCGGGGAGGCCAGGATCTCCCGGTGCAGGAGGGTGACGGCGTCGACGGCCACCGGGGTCCGGGTGGGCGCGGGCAGGCCCAGGTCGCCCATGCCGTCGGCGCCGTGCACCGGGGCCGGGCGGGCCGGCTCCAGCAGCGGGCGCTCGGCGCCCCGGGCCACCGGGATGTCGGGGGCGCCCGCCTGCTCCAGCACGGTGAGGGTGTTGCGGACCACCCCGTCCACGTCGGTGTTCCCGGCCACGCAGGTCACCGCCCGGAGGTCGAGTCCCGGGTGGCGTACGGCGAACAGCAGGGCCAGGGCGTCGTCGACGCCGGTGTCGCAGTCGATGATCACGGGAATGGGCTGACCGTCCACGGCGGACTCCTTCCGTCGTGCCGACCTTAGATCAGTCCCCGTCCGGGATCAGTCCCAGAGCCCGGTCCCCCGTCCCGCCACCCGCTCGGCGACGCGCCGCAGGAGTTCGGCGGCGGGCAGGGGGCCGGGGCGGCGGCCGTCCCGCAGGCGTACGGCGGCCAGGCCGGCGTCCGCCTCCCGGGCGCCGATCACCGCCTGGTACGGCACCAGGCGGGCGGCGCGGATCCTGGCGCCCAGGGTGCCCTCCCCGGGCCCGGCCAGCTCGGCGCGCAGGCCCAGCGCGAGCGCCTGGCGGACCAGCGCCGCCGCCGGTTCGACCTGCTCCTCGGCCACCGGCAGCACGGCCAGCTGGACGGGAGCGAGCCAGGCCGGGAACGCGCCGCCGTGGGTCTCGACGAGGTGGGCGACGGCCCGCTCCACGCTGCCGATGACGCTGCGGTGCACCATCACCGGCCGGTGCCCCGCGCCGTCGGCACCGGTGTAGCGCAGGTCGAAGCGGGCGGGCTGGTGGAAGTCGATCTGCACGGTGGACAGGGTGGACTCGCGGCCCGCCGGGTCCGCGATCTGCACGTCGATCTTCGGGCCGTAGAACGCGGCCTCGCCCTCCGCCTCCTCGTACGCCACCCCGGCCTCGGCGAGAACCTCCCGCAGCAGCCCGGTCGCCCGGCGCCACAGCTCCGGGGCGGCGACGTACTTGCCGCCCGCGCCGGGCAGCGAGAGCCGGTGGCGTACGGCCTGGATGCCGAGGTCGGCGTAGGCGCGGGCGATCAGCTCCAGGGCGGCGCGGGCCTCCGCCACCGCCTGGTCCAGGGTGCAGAAGATGTGCGCGTCGTTGAGGTGGATGGCGCGGACCCGGGTCAGGCCGCCGAGCACGCCGGACAGCTCGGCGCGGTGCATGGCGCCCAGTTCCGCGATGCGCAGGGGGAGTTCGCGGTAGCTGCGGGAGCGGGAGCGGTAGATGAGGGCGTGGTGGGGGCAGAGGCTGGGCCGCAGGACGACCTCCTCGGCGCCGAGCCGCATCGGCGGGTACATGTCGTCGCGGTAGTGGTCCCAGTGCCCGGAGATCTCGTACAGCTCCCGTTTGCCGAGCGCGGGCGAGTACACGTGCCGGTAGCCGGCCCGCCGTTCGGCGTCCCGGACGTACTCCTCCAGGGTGTGCCGGACGACGGCCCCGTCGGGCAGCCAGTACGGAAGGCCCGCGCCCATCAGGGGGTCGGTGTCGAAGAGGCCGAGTTCGCGGCCGAGACGGCGGTGGTCGGGCAGCTTGTCGTTCATCCGGGTCTCCTGCGTGCGGGAGGCGCGCGGCCCGGTGCACGACGAAGCCCCGGGGCGTGCGCCCCGGGGCTTCGGTGCTGGTCAGGTGTCAGCGCGCCGGGACGGTCTCCGGCGTCGTCGTGCTCGACGGGCACAGGTGGGCGCGCTGCATGGACGGCACCATACCGGCCCGGCGGGGAGCGCACCACGGATTTTCCGCCGCCCCTCACCCGTACGGCCCGGAGCGCTGGTGCGCAGGTCAGGGCGGTGGTGCCGTGAGATCACGCACCCCGTCGGCCGCGCCCAGCCCAGGAGGCACCGATGTCCCCCGCGATACCCCAGCTCCCCCGTGCCGTCGTCCTCTCCCTGATCGGCGCCGGCCTGCTGGCCGCCGGCGGCTGCGCGGCCCTCGGCCTGAAGCACCCGGCGAGCGCGCCCCATCCGCTGCCCACGCTCGACCGGCCGGCCCCGACGCCCAGGGCGTCCGCACGGGCCGACGGTTCCTCGCTCAGCGACGAGCAGGCGCAGGCCGCGCTGATCAACCAGACCGACCTCGGCGATCCCTGGACATCCACGCGCGGCGCGGCCACCTGGCACGACGGGCTGCTGAAGGCGCACACCACGGCCGGGGAGTGCCAGCGGCTGCTGGACGCCCTGTACAGCGACGAACTGCTCGGCGGACCGCCCCGGATCGCCGTCGGCCTGGACGACGCCGACACCGACGCCCAGCTGCGCTACCAGATCGGCGCCCGCCGCCCGGCGGACGTCGACGCCGTGCTGGCGTGGCTGCGGACGCTGCCGGCGCAGTGCGCGCGGTTCACGGCCACCACCGAACTGGGGCTGGTGGAGGACGTGCAGGTCGTGGACGCCCCGCTGCCCGAGGTCGGCGACGCCCGCCAGGGGCTGCGCGTCACCCTCGCCGGCATGACGCCCGACGAACAGGAGTTCCTGCTCACCCTGGACGTGGCCGCCGTCCGGGTCGGCGAGGACGCGTTCGCGCTGACCAACGGCAGCCTGGGTGACGTACCGAACGACGCGACCCAGGCGGCCGTGCAGATCGGCGCCCTGCGCCTGGCCGACATCCGCAAGCAGGGCCGGGCGCAGGTGTGAGGTCTCACAGCGGCGGCTGGGCCGGGGCCGGGCCGAGGGTGGTGGTGCCGGGGGCGGTGCGGTGGCCGAGGCCGGTGCGGTAGGCGTCCAGGGCGGCCTCGACGCGGCCCGTACGGCGGAACAGGTCGCCGAGGAGGCGGCACAGGTCGGCGAGGTCGCCGGCGGCGCCCGCGCGTTCCAGCAGGCTGAGGGCGCGGACGTAGTGCTCCTCGGCGGCCTCGGTGTCCCGGGCGTCCTCGGCGATGATGCCGAGGAGGCGGTGCGCGCCGGCGGCGTGGACGGCGCCGCGCTCGGAGGAGAAGTCGCCGAGGACGCCCTCCAGCAGTCCGGCGGCCTCCTCGGACTTGCCCCGGCGGTGCAGGACGTCGGCGAGTTCGACGGCGGCCTGGCTGCGGTACAGGGCGGCCCGGGTCTCCGACAGCATGGCGTACGCCTGCCGCAACTCGTCCTCGGCCCGGTCCAGTTCGCCGTTCTGGGCGCAGACGTAGCCGCGCATCCAGTGGCAGTTGGCCAGCTCGGTGCGCAGGCTCAGCCGGCGGTACAGCTCGGCGGCCTTGGCCAGGGAGGCGTCGGCCTCGGCGGCCCGGCCCTCGGCGAGCAGGGTGCGGGCCACCGAGCGGTGCATGCGGGCGATCAGCGCGGGGTCGCCGGCCTGCGGGGCGAGCGCGAGGGCGAACTCGGCGGCCTGGGCGGCGCGGGCGTGGGCGCCCATGTCCATGTACGGGCCGATGATGCTGGCGTAGAGCAGCAGGAGGGCGTCGGGGTCGTGCAGCCCGCCCCGGTTCAGCTCGTCGAGCGCGGTCTCCAGGAGGTAGACGGCGTACCGGAGTTCACCGGCGAGGTAGTGGGCGACGGCCCGGCCGCGCAGGGCCGGCACGCGCACCGGCAGGGTCTTGTCGGCCAGCCGTTCCTCGGCCTGCTCGAAGTACTCGCGCGCCTCGGTCAACTGCCCGGTCTCCAGGGCGCATTCGCCGAGCCCGAGCAGGGCGGCGGCATGCTCGCACCCCAGTGCGTGGGCCTCGGCCTCCGCACGCAGCACGGCGTACTGGGCGGCGGCCTCCTCGGCCCGCCCGTCGGCGAGGACCCGCTGGGCCTCGGTGAGCCGCAACCGCAGGTCGGTGGCGAGGTGGGCGGGCCGGCCGACGGCCAGTTCCTCGAAGGCGACCCCGAGCCGGTCCGCGATGTGCCGCAACGCGTCGTCGGAGGCGCGGACCCGGCCGGCCTCCAGGGTGGAGATGTAGGCGGGCGTGTACGCGGGCTCCGCCAACTGTCGCTGAGTGAGCCCCCGTTGATTGCGCAGCCGTTGTACCCGTCGCCCGATGACCTCGGGGTCGTCCCGCTCCCGCATGCCCTCTGCTCCCCCCAACTCCCCTGACACCCCTTGCCGTTGCGCTCCGGCAGCCCCTAGGTTAAACGGCGAATTAAACATGCTTAACACGCCGCTGTTGTGTTGTGAGGTCGCCGTGCCCGGACGTACATCCGCACCCTACGCACCGCCCCACTCCCGCATCCGCCCGATCGGCAGAACATCCACCGCCCGAGGGATCATCGCGGCCGTCATCGCCGCGGCGGCCCTCCTCCTGGCGGCGAACGCCGGCCCGGCCCGCGCGGCCGACACGACCCCGGCACCCGCGGCACCGGCGACGGCCCAGCAGACGAACCGCTGACGCCCACGGCCGGCCCAGGCAGCACGCCGGGACACCCAGGCGCCTCGGGAACGCCCGCCCGGAGGACGCACCACGCCGGGCTCCCGGACCGCCGACACCCGGTCGCCGGCGCCCGAGGACCGCTGACGACCACGACCGGCCGGGGCAGCGCGTCGGGACACTCAGGCGCCCCGAAGCGCCCGCCCGCAAAGCGGACCACCAAGGACTCCCGGACCGTCCCGCCGACACCCGGCCACCAGCACCGGGCCGCTGACGACCACGACCGGCCGGGGCAGCGCGTCGGGACACTCAGGCGCCCCGAAGCGCCCGCCCGCAAAGCGGACCACCAAGGACTCCCGGACCGTCGCAAAGCGGACCACGCCGGGCTTGCGGACCGCCGACATCCGGTCACCGACGCTCGGAACGCCGACGCGAGTGGCTTCCCGGCCGATGGCCTCGGGTGTGCCGCCGTGCACGCCCGTCACGTCCGCACAGGCCGTCGCGTGGCGCGGCAGGCGCGGGGTCGCAAGCGTGCGTTCCCGGCTGGCCCGCACCCCTCCCCGCGCGCGCTTTTGTCAGTGGCATGACCTAGTCTTTCCACACTTGCCGCACGAGGCGCACACGGCTCATGCACAGGGGGCAGACGCATCGCCATGCCCGCGCGGCACCCATTTCTTTCATTCGTTCCGGGGGGTTCGAATCAGCGTGCGCAAGCGCTCTCTCACAGCCGCCACCACCCTGGCGGTCCTCTTCAGCTCGGCGGCCCTCGCCGTCACCCCGGCCTTCGCCGACTCCACCCAGATCCTGCCCGTCAGGACGACCGGTGACATCGTCGTCGACGCCGCCCACCAGCAGGTCTTCATCAGCGACCCGCTGAACGGCAAGATCGTCGTCACCGACTACGCCGGCCGGGTCGTCAAGCAGCTCACCACCAACCTCTCCGGCGTCACCGGCCTGGAGCTGTCCGCCGACTCCGGCACGCTCTACGCGGCCGTGCAGGACCTCGACGCCATCGCCGTCATCGACACCGCCACCGACGCCGAGACCACCCGGTACGAGGTCGGCGACAAGCCGCTCAGCGTCGCCCTCGCGGGCGGCAAGCTGTGGTTCGGCTACGGCGGCGCCGCCGCGGGCAACGTCGGCTCCGTCGACCTGGCCGCCGACGACCACACGGTCACCCTCGGCCAGGACAACGGCTGGTACGCGGCCCCGCTGCTGGACGCCGCGCCCGGCTCCAGCACCCTCGTCGCCGGCGCGATCGGGCAGAGCCCGGTCGAACTGGCCTCCTACGACGTCTCGTCGGGCACCGCCACGAAGGTGGCGAGCACCCGTGAGGCGGGCAGCAACCTCGGCGACCTCCAGGTCACCCCCGACGGCAAGGACGTCGTGGTGGCCAGCGGCGCGCCGTACTACCAGCAGGTGTTCCGGACCTCCGACCTCAACGAGGACGGCAAGTACGTCACGGACGCGTACCCCAACTCCGTCGCCATCGCGCCGAACGGCACGGTCGCGGCGGGCATCGACGGCTCCTACGAGCCGGACGTCTACGTCTTCAAGCCCGGCACCGGGGAGGCGGTCCGCACCTACGACTTCCCCAACACCGGCACCAGCAGCGGCTCCGACCTGCTGGCCCGGGGCGGCCTGGCCTGGGCCCCCGACGGCTCCCGGCTGTTCGCGGTGACCAGCAACAACGAGGGCGTGTTCTCCCTGCGTGTCCTGAACGCGCCCACGAAGGCGGTCTCCGCCGTCACCGTGGACGCGCCGGCCACCGCCACCCGCGCCAAGCAGCTCACCGTCAAGGGCAAGGTCACGTCCAAGACGGCCGTCCCGGCCGGCACCAAGCTGACCGTGACCCGCACCGACCTGGAGTCGCCGAAGGGCAAGGCCCTCGCGGCGGCGGTCACCAAGGCCGACGGCACGTTCTCCTTCACCGACACCCCGCCGTCCGGCGGCAAGGTGAAGTACACGGTGGCCTACGCCGGCGACGCCGACCACGCGGCGGCCTCCGGCTCGGACTCCGTCGAGGTCTCCCGCGCCAAGCCGACGCTGACCATCAACAACAACGGCAAGGTGTACTCGTACGGCCAGGACGTCAAGTTCACCGCGCACCTGGGCAAGACGTACAAGAACCGCACGGTCGAGATCTGGGCCGACCCGTTCGGCGGCGACAAGCCGAACAAGCTGGTGAAGTCCGGCAAGGTCAACTCCGACGGCAACCTGTCGGTCACGCTGGACCTGAAGCGGGACGCCAAGGTCACGGCGAAGTTCGCGGGCGACTCCCGGTACAAGCCGGCGTCCGCCGCCAGCACCGTCGGCGCCCGGGTCAGCGTGTCCACCTCGGTCAGCAGCCACTACAAGGCGAAGTCGGCGTGGGGCCACACGTACTACTTCTTCCACAAGACCAAGGACCCGCTGATCACGACGAAGATGTCGTACTACCCGGGCCGGGCGCAGAAGTTCGATTTCGAGGTGTACTACCAGGGCCGCTGGTACCCGGGCGACCCCGCGTACTTCAAGCTGGGCTCCGACGGCGTCTCCAAGGTCCGCATCACCGGCGACCACGGCCAGGACGTCGGCTGGCGGTTCCGGGTGCGCTCGTCGTACATCAACAGCTCGTCCGGTGACATCGTGAACTCCACGACGCACGGCGCCTGGAAGTACTTCACGTTCACCAAGTAAGGGTCACTGGGCGGCCTGGAGCCGGCCGAGCTGCCGCTGGACGTTCTCCAGCGCGCCCCGCCGGCGCCCCGGCACCCTGAGACGCAACTCCGCGAGCGCGGGCCCGAGTTCACGGGCCCGCGCCGTGTCCTTGATACGGGTCCACTGGTGGTGGGCACGGTCCACGGCCGCCTCCACGGCGGGCGCGTCCACCGCCTGCCCGGCGGACAGCCGCGTCTCGGCCACCGTCAGCCAGGCCCGGCAACTGCCCACCGGGTCCCCGGCGAACATCGCCAGATCGGCCCGTACCTCGCTCCAGTGCAGCGCCTGCTCGGAAGCGGCGCCGTACCCCCGCACCGCCTCCGCCTCGTACCGGGCGGCGATCCCGTCGGCCTCCGCGTGCCGCCCGGCCCGAACGGCGGCACTGATGACGGCGTGCGGGTCCTCGGGGCGGGGAGCGGGGAGCGGGGCGGTGAGAGGGGCGGTGAACGTGGTGGGGGAGGCGGGGGATGCGGGGGATGCGGGCAGCGCGGATCCGGCGTAGCCCCCCGCGTCGGCCAGCAGCAGATTGCCCTGCGTCTCCTGCGGGATCCGGCCCACCGCCTGCTGGTGCAAGGCGTCCAGCGGGGGCCGGTGGCCGCTGCGCAGCAGCGTGGCCACCGTTTTCATGTACGCCGGCTCCGCCAGGCCCCGCCGTCCCGCCGCCGGGGCGATGCGGCCGTACACGGCGGTGTTCCGGCCGGAGTCGAGGCCGCGCCCGGTGACGTACCGCCAGGCCTCGGCGTCCGCGTGCAGGTCCACGAGGAGCGCGGTGTCCGCGGCGGAGCGCAGGCGCAGTTCCTCGCGGATCCAGTGCCAGGGCAGCGCGGTGTAGCGGACCGTGGCCGGCGTGGTGCGGGCCAGGGCGAGGTGGGGCTGGTGCTGGCGGCGGTCCAGCTGGAGCTGGCCGGTGACGTACACGGTGAGCGGGCCGGGGGAGGCCGCGGCGGCCCGCAGCCGGGTGAGGACGGCCTGCGGTTCCAGCGGATCGGCGAGTTCGATGACGTTCGCGGTGCCGGTTCCGGACAGTACGGCGGGGGCGACCGCGGCCAGCACCGGCAGGACACCGGCCGCGTCCACCAGGCGCCCCCGGCCCAGCGGCGCGGCCGCGAGCAGCAGCACGGTTCCGGGCATCGTGCCTCCCCCAAGTCACCCTGTGGACCCCGCGACCCCTCCGTACCCGGGGCCCCGTGGATCCGCTCTCCAGCCAGCACCGTAACCGCTGCGCCTGCAAACCGACGCGTCCCCCTGGCAAACACTCCGTCCCGGAGTAGCCGCCGACCACCCCCGGAACCCCCCGCTCCGCAGACCCTCGACGCCCTCCACGCCCCGTGCGCCCCACGGCTTACGCCCGGCGCAACCCCCCGGCGCCCGAGGCTCCCCACCGCGCCACAGGCCCTCCACGCCCATGCGACCCACGCCCCACACCCTCCCGCACCTCCAGCACCCCGCCGCCACGCTCCACCCCGGCTTCCCGCACCCAAGGCGCCCGGCATCACTCGTCCCCGCTCAGGCGCCGTACCGCGAAGATCGTCGTGTCGTCCTCCAGGCAGCCGGCGCTGTGGCGCAGGACGCCGTCGCGGACCCGGCGGACCAGGCGGCGGGGCTCGGTGCGGCGGGGGTCGGCGCGGACCGCGCGGGACACCTCGCGGGCCAGCGGGTAGAACTCGCCGGACTTGTCGCGGGCCTCGGTCACCCCGTCGGTGACCAGCAGCAGCGTCTCGTCGGCGGCCAGCCGCACCCGGTGCACGGGCGGCGGGCCGCCCGCGAGGTCACCGAGGCCGAGCGGCAGCCCGTCTCCACTGGGCAGCTCCCGGACTCCGCACGGGCCGACGGCGAGCGGGGGCTCGTGGCCGAAGTTCGTGACGTCGATCGCGTCCGGGGTGCCCCCGGGGAAGGAGATGAGGACGGCGGTGGCGAAGCGGTCGCCGTCGTCCCGGCCGAGCGCGGCGGTGTGCGCCCGCTGCCGCCGCATCCGGGTCTCCAGGCGTTCGGCGACGGTCCGCAGATCCTTCTCGTGGTACCCCGCCTCGCGAAACGTGCCGAGCAGCGCCGCCGCGGCCTCCACCGCGCCGAGCCCCTTGCCCTGCACGTCGCCGACGAGCACCCGGGTGCCGTGCGGGCCGGGCTGGATGTCGTAGAAGTCGCCGCCCACCCGCGCGTCGACGTCTGCGGCCAGATACACGCCCGCGTGCTCCAGCCCGGCCCAGTGCGGCGGCAGCGGGCGCAGCACGGTGCGCCGGGTGGTCTCGGCGATGTCCCGCATGTGCCCGACGTGCCGTTCATGGCGCACGCGCACGACCGCGGCCAGGGCTGCCAGGGCACCGCCGAGGGCGACGAGGAGGAAGTCGGCGAGTCCGGCCTGGTACTGGTCGGGCCAGGCGTTGTCCACCAGCACGTACGTCACCACGGACAGCAGGCTGTAGGCGGCCGTCGTCCACACCCCGCAGATCGCGGCGGCGATGCCCGGGACCAGCACGATCCAGGTAACGATGCGGAACCTCTCGCCGGTGTTGAAGTCCAGCAGGACGACGCCGGCGAGCAGCAGCAGGGGCGGCAGCCACGCGACGCTCACCCCGCGGATCCGTAGCAGCCGGCGGCGCCGCCGCTCGTACTCCATCCCCGTCACGGCGGCCGGCCCTCCATGTCCTTCAGCGAACCACGGGAGGGAACGGCACGCATCCGGGCACCCGTCACCCTCCTGGCCGAGTTGCCAGGCCGTGCGCCCCGGTGTGCCCTGGACACGGGGGCGAGGAGAGAGGAGTGCTCTCATGGCTCAAGCGGCACCCACGCCCGGCGGAATGTCCCGGCCCGGCCGCACGCCCGAGGCGGAGCGCCGGTCGTCCGACGTGGTCCGGCGTGCACCCGACGTCTTCGACGCGCGCACCCACGCCGTCGGCCGGCTGGCCGTGCCGGTCGTGCTGGGGCTGATCTACGGCTACTGGGTGGCGGCCAACAACCGCTTCGGCGGTCCGATCACCGGCTGGAACGTGCTGCTCGGCCTCGTCAGCGCGCTGGTGTTCGCGGTGCTGTGCGCGGCCCTGCTGGTTCTGGCGCCGCGGATGCCGCGGGAGGTGCACGCGCTGCTGTGGACGGCGTTCGTCGGCTGTGCGTTCGGCTTCCTCTACAACCAGAGCGGCAGCTTCCTCCCCACCCAGAGCGGCAGCCAGGGCGGTGACGTGCTGCGGTCGGTGCTGATGTCCCTGCTGGTGTCGGCGGCCACCTTCGCCGTGTTCTTCTACCGCTACTACACGCGGGAGGACGCGTCCGGACGCCGGATCCGATGAGGAGGCCGGGCCGGGCGTGCGTGGGCGTGCGTGGGCCCCGGCCGGTCGGCCGGGGCCCACGCACTCCCCTGTGTCCCCAGTGACCCACATCAGCCACTTTGTTCTCCCCAGCACCAGGAAACACCCGTTCGGGTGAACCCTCCACCGGAGAGCGCCCGAACGCAGTCCTCCCGCTCGCGCACCGGCGCCGGTGGCCGTTGCCTGGAACCGTGCCCTCACGCCTAAGGAGCGCCCTGTCGGCCGTACTGATCACCCTGTCCTGCCTCCTCGTGCCGTTCGGCGCGCTGGCTGCATGGGCGGCGTACGGGCTCGCCGACACGGGCCGGTACGTCACCACGATGGCGCCGCTCGCCGCCGACCCGGCCGTGCGGGAGGCCGTCGTGGACACGGTCGGCGACGGCATCCTGCGCGCGGTGGACGAGCATCTGGACGTGCGCCCGCTACGCGGCTCGGTCCGGCCGTTCGTGCACGACGCGGTGCGTTCCTTCACCCACACCCGCGCCTTCCGGCTGGCCTGGGACACCGGCAACCGGATCACCCACGACGCCGTCCTGCGCGCCCTGCGCGGGGAGGACGAGCGCGCCGTCACCGTCGACCTGGCCCCCGTCACCGCCCAGGTCAAACGCCAGCTCACCCGTGATCACGTGCCGCTCGCCGCACGCATTCCGGTGGAGCACACCGAGGTCGCCGTGCTCCCGGCGGACCGGCTGACCACGCTCCGGAAGGGGTACCACGTGCTCGAAGTCGCCGGCTTCTGGCTGCCGGTGGCGGCCGTCGCCTTCGCCGTCGGCGGGATCGCGCTCGCCGTCCACCGGCGCCGGGCCGTCGCCGCGACCGCCCTGGGCACGGCCCTGGGCGGCGCCCTGCTCGCCGTCGCCCTGACCGTCGGCCGCGGTCTGACCCTGGCCGACCTGCCCGCCGGGGTGTCCCACCCGGCGGCGGGCGCCGTCTACGACGCCCTGACCGGCACCCTGCGCACGGTCGCCTGGCTGCTGCTGGGCCTCGGCCTGGCGGTCGCCCTCACCGTCTGGCTCACCCGTCACCTCCGGCCGCCCGGCCCCGCGCGACGCCGGCGAGGATCTCCAGCGCCCGCCCCAGCCGCCCCTCCGACACCGACCCGAGCCCGAGCCTGACCGCGTCCGGCGTCCGGCTCGGGTCCACGCAGAAGGCCGTACCCGGGGTGACGGCGATGCCGTGCTCCCGCGCGGCGGCCGTGAAGGTGTCCGCCCGCCAGGGCGCGAGCAGCTCCCACCACGCGAAGTAGGCGGCCGGGTCGGACCGTACGGCGAACCCGGCCAGCTTCTCGGCGACCAGCCGCTGCCGCTGCCGCGCGTCCTGCCGTTTGGCGGCCACCAGCCGGTCCACGGTGCCGTCGCCGAGCCAGCGCACGGCCGCCTCCAGCGCGAAGGAGCCCGCGCTCCACCCGCCGGAGCGGACGGCCCGGGCCACCGCCTCCACGCGGTCCTCCGGTACGACGGCGAAGCCGACGGTGAGTCCGGGCGCCACCCGCTTGGACAGGCTGTCGACGAGGTGGACCAGGCCGGGAGCCAGCGCGGCCAGCGGGGGCGTCCCGCCGGTGTCCAGGAAGGCCCAGATCCGGTCCTCCACCACCGGTGTCCCCAGCCTGTGGACACAGTCGGCCAACTCCCGCAGCCGCCCCGCGCCGATCGTGCGCGAGGTCGGGTTGTGCAGGGCCGGCTGGAGGTAGAGGGCGGACAGCGGCGCGCTGCGGTGGGCGGCGGCCACCGCCTCCGGCAGGGGTCCCTCCGCGTCCGTGGCGAGCGGGACGAGGACCAGGCCGAGGCGCGCCGCGATCTCCTTGACCAGCGGATACGTCAGCGGTTCCACTCCGACCCGGCCGCCGGGCCGGACCAGCGCGGCGAGGGTGGCGGCGATGGCCTGGCGGGCGTTGCCGGTGAACAGGATCCGCTCCGGCCCGGTCCGCAGCCCGCTCCGGGCGAGCAGGGCGGCGACCGACTCCCGGGCCGCCGGGGTGCCCGCCGCCGGCGCCGGCCGCAGCGCCTGGCCGAGCGCGTCCGGCCGCAGCAGCGTCGTCAGGGCCGGGGCCAGCAGCTCGGCCTGGCCGGGCACGGAGGGATAGTTCAGCTCCAGGTTGACGAGCGGGGCGCCGGCCGCCTCCGTCAGGGCGATCCCGGGCTGCCCGTCCGGCGCGGTCGCCCGCACGAACGTGCCGCGTCCGACCTCGCCCACCACCAGCCCCCGGCGCACGAGTTCGGCGTAGACCCGCCCGGCCGTCGACGGCGCGATGCCGTGCCGGCGCGCGAACGCCCGCTGGGGCGGCAGCCGCTCGCCGGGCCGCAGCCGCCCGCCGGTGATGTCGGCGGCGATCCGGTCGGCGATGCGCCGGTAGTCGTCCACAACTCCCCCTGTTCCCGGGCCGGTTGCATTGCACCGAGGGCAAAGATCTTATTGCACCGAGCAAGCGCGGCGCCCTAGGGTCGTCACATGCCCTCCTTCCTCGCATACGAGGACAAAGACCCCGGATACTCCTCCCGGGTTCCCCTCGTCCTCGTCCACGGCCACCCCTTCGACCGCACGATGTGGCAGCCGCAGCTCACCGAGTTCGCCGCGACCCGCCGGGTGATCGCCCCCGACCTGCGCGGCTACGGCGCCTCCCCCGTGACCCCCGGCAAGGTCCCGCTCGCCCGGCACGCCGAGGACATCGCCGACCTCCTGGACCACCTGGGCGTGGACACCTTCGTCCTCGCCGGCCTGTCCATGGGCGGCCAGATCGCCATGGAGTGCGCCGCCCGCCTCGGCGACCGGATCCGGGGCCTCGTCCTCGCCGACACCTTCCCCGAGGCCGAGACCCCGGAGGGCCGGCGGAGCCGCGAGGCCATGGCCGGCCGGCTGCTCGCCGAGGGCATGCGCGGCTACGCCGACGAGGTGCTGGAGAAGATGGTCGCCCCCTACGCCGACCCCGAGGTCAAGGCCCACGTGCACCGCATGATGACGGCCACCTCCCCGGAGGGCGCCGCCGCCGCGCTGCGCGGCCGGGCCGAACGCCCCGACTACCGCGCCCTGCTGGCGACACTGCCGGTGCCCGCCCTCGTCGTGGTCGGCATCGACGACACCTACACCCCGGTCGCCGGCGCCGAGGCGATGCACGCCGCCCTCCCCGACTCCGTCCTGCACGTCGTCGAGGGCGCCGCCCATCTGCCCAACCTGGAACGGCCCGCGGAGTTCAACCGCGCGCTGGCGGAATTCCTGGCGCGCCTGGACGCGTGAAACACAGGCTCGCTCCATGCCCCGGCGCCACCCCCACGCGGCCTTCCGCCGCATCCTCGACACCGGCCTCACCGACGCCGCCCGCCTAGCCGGCCGCGACCGCGCCCCGAGCCGGCCCGCCCGCACCGCCTCCGTCATCGGCGCCCAGATCGACCACGTGCTGGTGTCCCGGGACTTCACCGCGACCGGCGCCCGCTTCCCGCGCGTGTCCGGCACCGACCACCGCGCCCTCGTCGTGGACCTCACCCTGCACCGGCGGGACCGAACAGTGCGCTGACAGGCCCGGACCCTGCACGGACGGGCCTGACCCGGATGGATCAACCCGGAGATAATGGCCGCATGTCCCGAGAGTTCCCCATCAGCCTCACCCCTCCCGACTGGCTGGTCCGGAACCTCAAACCCCAGCAGGCCCCCGTCAACTGGGCCGCCGTGGCCCGCGCCGCCCTCGCCATGGCCCTCCCCCTGGCGCTCGGCCTCGCCGTCGGCCGCCCCGCCTACGGCGCCCTCGCCTCCATGGGCGCCCTGTCCGGCGTCATCGGCGACACCGCCGACGCCTACCGCATGCGCGTCCTCAACATCGCCGTGCCGCAGCTCTTCGGCGCGGTCGGCGTGACCCTGGGCACGCTGGTGTACGGGCACGGCTGGTACGCGGTGGTCGCGGTCACCGGCGTCGCCCTGGTCTCCGGCATGATCTCCACGATCGGCGCGGTCGCCTCGGTCTCCGGCCTGCTCCTGCTGCTGAACTGCGTGGTGGGCGCGGGCCTCCCGCTCCCCTCCCCCTGGTGGCTGGCCCCCACCCTGCTGGCCGGCGGCGGTCTCCTCGTCCTCGTCCTCGGGCTGCTGGCCTGGCCGCTGCGCGCGGGCGTGCCCGAACGCGCCGCGGTCGCGGCCACCTACCGCACGGTCGCCACCCTCCTCGCCACCGCCGGAACCGACCGCACCGAGGAGTACGAGGAGGCCCGCCGCTCCGTCACCCGGTCCCTGAACGAGTCCTACGACCTGATCCTGGCCCGGCGCGCCCGCCACCACGGCCGCAGCCCGGACCTCACCCGCCTCCTCGCCCAGCTCAACGCGATCACCCCGGTGATCGAGGCGGCCCCGGCGGCCCACCTGGCCGCCCGCCCGCTCCCCCCGGAGATCCCGCGGGCCTTCCACCACCTGGCCCACGCCGTCGCCACCGGGGCGAACACCTTCCCGCCCCTGCACCTCCCCGTCCCCACCACGGAGACGGCCCGTGCGGTGGACCACGCCCTGCGCCACACCGCCGAGGTCGTCACCGCCCCCGACGTGGACCCCCGGGGCATCGACGACCGCCTGGGCCGGCCGGCCGCCCTCGGCATCCGCACCGCCCGCGCGGCCCGCTACGTCGTGCTGTCCGCCAACTCCTGGCGCTACGGCGTACGCCTCGCGGTCTGCATCGGCATCGCGCAGGCCCTGGTGTCCCTGATCCCCGTCCCGCGCTCCTACTGGGTCGCCCTGACCATCACCTTCGTCCTCAAGCCCGACTTCGGCTCGGTCTTCTCCCGCGCGCTGCTGCGCGCGCTCGGCACCGTCGCCGGCCTGCTGATCGCCGCGGTGGTGCTGGCCGAGGTCCCGCTGGGCTGGTGGGACGTCCCCGTCCTCTTCCTCCTCGCCCCCCTCATCCCGGCCCTCACCCCCCGGGGCTACGGCTACCAGACGGCCGCCATCACCCCGGTGATCCTGATCCTCTCCGACGTCCTCAACCACCAGGGCACGGCCCTGCTGCTGCCCCGGCTGGCCGACTCCCTCCTGGGCTGCGCCGTCGCCCTGACCGCCGGCTACCTCCTGTGGCCCGAGAGCTGGCACACCCGGGTGGGCGACCGCCTCGCCGACGCGGTGGCCGACACGGCGGCGTACGTCGAGGCCGCGTTCGGTCCGCACGCCGACCCGCCCGCCCGGGCCCGCATGCGCCGCCGCCTCTACCGCGACCTGTCCGTCATCCGGACAGAGTTCCAGCGGGCCCTGACCGAACCACCACCGACCGGCCGGCGCGCCGCCGCGTGGTGGCCGCTGGTCGTCGCCGTGGAACGGATCGTGGACGCCACGACGGCCGCCCGCGTCCGCGTCCGCCACGGGGCGGCGACACCCTCCACGGCCGAGATCGCCCAGGTCACCCTGCAACTGCGGGAGCTGTCGGAGGGCGTACGGAACGCGGAGACACTCATCGCCGTGCGCACCGACCTGACCGGCCCGGCGGGCAGCGTTCTGGAACCTCTGCGCCAGGAGGTCGCCGCGGCCCGCGCGATCGCGTCCCCGCGCTGAGCACTCCCGCAATCCGGGGCCGCTAACCTTACGTGTCCGTCCTGGCCAGGGATTGACGGCTACAACTCACGAAGGGTTGCGCACATGGGCATTCTCACTCTCCTGCGGAACGCATTCGGCCGCTCACGCAAAGCACGAGCCACCGAGCCGGAGGGTGCGACCCAGACCCCCGCGCACTCCCCCTCGGTCCCGGAACCCCGCCGCACTCCCGCCGAGGAACGCGAACTGGTGGCAGCGGCTGAAGAACACGAGCTGGTGGCAGCGGCCTTCGACAAGGTGAAAACCCCGTCCGACCCCGCGAACACCCCCGAGGAACCGACCCCGGCCAAGGCAGAGGAGCCGGCAGAGGACCCGGTCCCGGCCGAGGCCGAGGAGAGGGTCGAGGACCCGGCCCTGGCCGAGGCCGAGGAGAAGGTCGAGGAGCCGGCCCCGGCCAGGACCGAGGAGAAGGCCGAGGAGCCAGCCCCGGCCAGGACCGAGGAGAAGGCCGAGGAGCCGACCCCGGCCAAGGCCGAGGAGAAGGTCGAGGAGCCGACCCCGGCCAAGGCCGAGGAGGAGGGGGCCGAAGAGCCGGCGCCCATCCGGACCGAGGACGCGCCCGAGGAGAAGGCCAATGAGAAGGCCACGCCGACGACCCCGGCGCAGGTCGAGCCGGAGGCCGAGGAGGGGACCGAGCAGCCGGTCACGCCTGAGGCCGAGGCCAAGACGGAGACCACCGAGGAGCCCGAGCCCGAGCCGGAGGCGGACGTGGAGGCGGAGGGCGACGAAGCCGCCGTAGCCGCAGAGGCGACCACCGCCCCGCAGGCCGCCGACGGCGAGGACGCCCCACAGGGGCCACCCGCGGCCGACGACGAAAGCCGCACGGGTGGTGCGGGTGGGAACACGGACGCCGAAGGCGAAGCCGAGGCGGACCCGGCGCCGCAGGCAACCGACGAAGCCGAGACGGACCCGGCGCCGCAGGCAACCGACGAAGCCGAGACGGACCCGGCGCCGCAGGCAACCGACGAAGCCGAGGCGGACCCGGCGCCGCAGGCGGACGACAAGCCCCAGCCCGCCATCCCGCTCACCCGGGTACGGTCCCGCGCCCCTTCCCTCACCACCGCCTACAAGGCCGCCGCAGCCACCCTCAAGAAGACCGACCTCACCGGCACCCGCGCCAAGGTCTACCTCGTCCTCGACCGCTCGGCGAGCATGCGGCCGTACTACAAGGACGGCTCGGCCCAGGCCCTCGCCGACCAGACCCTCGCCCTCGCCGCCCACCTCGACCCCGAGGCCACGGTCCACGTCGTCTTCTTCTCCACGGAGGTCGACGGCACCACCGACCTCACCCTCGCCCCGGACCACGAGACGAAGATCGACGACGTCCACGCCGACCTCGGCCGCATGGGCCGTACCAGCTACCACGCCGCCGTACAGGCCGTCGTGGCGCACTACGAGAAGAACACCGCCCCCGGCACCCCCGCCCTGGTCGTGTTCCAGACCGACGGCGCCCCGGACGCCAAGACCCCCGCCACCCAGTCCCTCACCGAGACGGCGACCAGCCACCCCGCCGTCTTCTTCTCCTTCGTCGCCTTCGGTGACCACGACAACAAGGCCTTCGACTACCTCCGCAAGCTGAAGACCGGCAACACGTCCTTCTTCCACGCGGGCCCGAGCCCGCGCGAGCTGACCGACACGGAGCTGTACGAGGGCGTACTGGCCACCTGGCGTCCGTGACCGCCACCGGGGGGTGGACACCCGTCCACCCCCCGAAACGCATGTGAGTCGATCTTCGGCGGGCCAGTAGGATTTCGACTTATGGCGGCCACTGGATCCGAGAAGCAGGGTGGCAAGGCGTACTACGTCTCCACCCCCATCTACTACGTCAACGACGCTCCTCACCTGGGCCACGCCTACACGACCGTCGCAGGCGACGTGCTCACCCGCTGGCACCGTCAGCGCGGCGAGAAGGTGTGGTACCTCACCGGCACGGACGAGCACGGTCAGAAGATCATGCGCACGGCCGAGGCGAACGGGGTGACGCCCCAGCAGTGGGCGGACAAGCTCGTCACCGAGGCCTGGAAGCCTCTCTGGGAGCACCTGGAGATCGCGAACGACGACTTCATCCGCACCACGCAGAAGCGGCACACCGACCGCGTCCAGGAATTCGTCCAGGACCTGTACGACAAGGGCGAGATCTACAAGGGCGGTTACGAGGGCCCGTACTGCGTCGGCTGCGAGGAGTACAAGCTCCCCGGTGAGCTGCTCGACGGCGAGGGCGAGTTCGCGGGCCAGAAGCTGTGCCCGATCCACAAGAGGCCGGTGGAGATCCTCAGCGAGGAGAACTACTTCTTCAAGCTGAGCGAGTACACCGACAAGCTCCTCGCCCACTACGAGGCCAACCCGGACTTCATCCAGCCGGAGTCCGCGCGCAACGAGGTCGTGAACTTCGTCCGCCAGGGCCTTCAGGACCTCTCCATCTCCCGCTCGACCTTCGACTGGGGCATCCCGATCCCCTGGGACGACAAGCACGTGATCTACGTGTGGGTCGACGCGCTGCTGAACTACGCCACGGCGGTCGGCTACAACGAGAACCAGGAGAAGTTCGAGGCCACGTTCCCCGCCGACGTCCACCTCGTCGGCAAGGACATCCTCCGCTTCCACGCGGTGATCTGGCCCGCCATGCTGATGGCCCAGGGTCTCCCGCTCCCCGGCAGGATCGCGGCCAACGGCTGGCTGATGGTCGGCGGCGAGAAGATGTCCAAGTCGAACCTGACCGGCATCAAGCCGCAGGACCTCACCTCGCACTTCGGCGTGGACGCCTACCGCTGGTACTTCCTGCGGGCCATCGCCTTCGGCCAGGACGGCTCCTTCTCCTGGGAGGACTTCTCCGCCCGGTACACCTCCGAGCTGGCCAACGACTACGGCAACCTCGCCTCCCGCGTGGCCGCCATGGTCGGCAAGTACTTCGGCGGCACGCTGCCGGAGTCGGCCGCCGACGGCGAGGCGGAGAAGGCGGTCCACGACGGCCTGGCCAAGGCCGTGGCCGAGGCGGACCGCCGCATCGGTGAGCAGCTGGACTTCCAGGGCGGCATCCTGGCCGTCTTCGACTTCGTCAAGCAGGTCAACGGCTACATCACGGAGCAGGAGCCGTGGAAGGTGGCCAAGGACGAGTCCGAGGAGGGCAGGGCCCGCCTCGCGACGATCCTCTACACGGCCGCGGAGGCCCTCCGTGCCGTGGCCGTGCTGCTGAACCCGGTCATGCCGGAGACCTCCCAGAAGCTCTGGGACTCCCTGGGCGCGGAGGCCGGCCTCGGCGCCCTGGCCGAGCAGCGGGTCCAGGAGGCGGGCGAGTGGGGCAAGCTGCCGGCGGGCTCCACGATCACGAAGGGCGCGGTGCTCTTCCCGCGCCTGGAGGAGAAGCCGGCCGCCTGAGCGGTGCCGTAGCGCGAGCACAAGGGCCCGGGAAGCACGCGCTTCCCGGGCCCTTCCGTCGTCAGACCGAGGCGGAGGCTCGGGCGGGTCAGTTCCCGGACGCGTACGTCACGAAGTTCCCCCACGCCTCCGGCGTGAGGGCGAGGCGGGGTCCGGCGTCCCGGTACTTGGAGTCGCGGACGTGAATGGTGCGGGGGGTGGTGGCGACCTCGACGCAGGAGTCACCCTCGGGGCCGTCGCTGTAGCTGCTCTTGAACCACGCCAGTTCGGAGGTGTCCCCGGCGAAGGCCTTGCGGATCATGTTTCTCCCAGCAGTTGCTCGACGAAGGCCAGCGACTCCCGTGGGGTAAGAGCCTGTGCCCGAATGGTGCTGTACCTCAGCTCAAGGATGCGGAGCTCTTTCGGATCAGAGGTCGGGCGACCGTTGAAGGCGCCGTCGGAGCGCCCCGTGGCCGTACCGTCCTCGAACTTCAGCACCTCGATCTTGCCACTCAGCCCGGGGTGAGCCCCAGAGTCCGTCGGCATCACCTGAAGAGTGACGTTGCGCAACTGCGCGACTTCGAGCAGGTGCGCGAGCTGCTGACGCCACACCATTGTGCCTCCCACCCGTCGACGGAGCGTCACCTCTTCCTGGACGAAGCTGAGAGCCGGGCGCGGGGACCGGTCGAAGATGGTCTTGCGCCCCATGCGGGCGGCTACCAGCCGATCCAACTCCGCTTCTGTATAAGCGGACTGGGACACCTCGAACAGGGCACGCGCGTGCTCGGGCGTCTGCAACAGGCCATGGATGCTGAGCCCGACGTAGACCCCCATCTCCACCGCCTTGGCCTCCATCTCCGCCAAGGCGCGCACCTTCTTCGGGTACCGGACCTTGTCGACGTCCTCCTTCATCGCGGAGAGCAGCCCACCCGCCCCCAACACCTCGTCCGCCCTGTCCAGATACTCGGGCCGGGGAATCCGCTTCCCGCTCTCGATCTTGTAGACGAGATCCTCGCCGTATCCCACGGCCTTCCCGAAGTCGCCGGCCCGCATGCCCACCGCCTCGCGCCGCAGCTTCAGCTGCCGCCCTACGGTGGTGACCACCGCCACGCCCCACTCGTCGTCCGGGTCCACCTCCCACCCCGGCTCGTCAGCCTCGGTCCTCAGCTGCCGGACCTCGCCGTCCACCGACATGCGCGCGCCCCTCCGTCGTACCGCCTCGTACCAGCCACGCCCTACCCGTACGCGACGCCCGAACAAGCCCGGACACCACCGGACAACGACAGGACAGTCACCGTACGCGACCACGCCACCGGGACCCGACCGCCCATACCCCGGTCCGACCTGCGCTCCCTATGTACTGCCCACCAGGGAGAAAGGACCCTGCCAAGCCCCACCCCTCCCTCCCGTCAGGCACACTCACTCCCGCGAGTGAATATGCCAACTGGGCTGGATTCGCGACCTGTTGCCTGCCTTACGCTCAGCACGACACCACCCGGACATGCGACGGCCCTCGCCGGGACTGCCATCCCAGTGCGAGGGCCTGACCACCGAGGAAGACAGGACCTCTTCCCGATGGACACCGAAAACCGTAGCGCGCCCGACCGCGTCCAGTCCCGTATCCCGGGCAAAAACCACCCCGACGGGCACCGCACCGCCGGCGTCACCCACGACCACATCCGCCACACCGAGAACTTCACGGTGATCGGCAACGACCTGGCCCAGCATCCGGAGCTGTCCCTGCTCGCCATCGGACTGGCCTGTTACATCCAATCGGTGCGGCCGGGCACCTCCGTCGACATCAAGACCCTCGCGGCCCGCTTCCCCGAGGGCCCGACCCGTATCGCCACCGCCTTACGGGAACTGGAAACACACGGCTACCTGCGCCGCACCCGCGAGCGCACCCCCACCGGTCGGATCGTCACCCGCACGGTGTCCTGCAACAGCCCCGGCCACCGCGCCGCCCGGGAGACACCCACCCGCAGGTCCGCCACCCGGCGCACGTCCTCCGACGAGCCGGCGCCACGCAAGCGTCTCCCCGGCGTACCCCAGCCCTCGTACCCCGCCCCCGCCCTCCTCCAGACAGCCGTGGACGTCCTCGCCGGCCTGCGCCGCCACGACCCCCGCCTGCTCCTCTCCGCCACCGACGCCGAACACCTCGCCCCAGGTGTCGCCGCCTGGCTGGAACGCGACCTAACCCCCACCGCCGTACGCCACGCCCTGACCGCGAACCTGCCGGACGAACCACTGATCCGCCCGGCCGCCCTCCTCGCCCACCGCCTGGCCGCCCAGCTGCCACCCCCGCCGCCGCTGCGGCCACCGGCCGCACCAGCCCCGGAGCCCCGGCATCCCCTCCAGACCTGCGACGGCTGCGACCGCGCCTTCCGGGCGCCTGAACCGGGCCGGTGCCGCGACTGCCGGTCCGATCCATCTCCCGGAGGCCGCCTAGCATGGGAGCGACGATCCTTGCCCCTGGGCACAGACGACGAGGAGCGAGCGCCATGACCCTCGCCCCGGACAACGCGCGGCAGGGCTCCTCCCACTTGTACCGGGCCATGCGCGACTTCGTGGAGTCCACCGACGGCACCCTCCCCGGCAAGTTCGAGATCACCAAAGAAGGAATCGTCCTCGACATGAGGTCGCCTGTCCGGCCGCACGAGCTCACGGCGCTCCGTCTCCGCAAACGCCTGGAGAAGGTCATGCCCGAGGAGATCGTGGCCCGCAAGGACTTCGTCTACGGCGAGGACGTCACCATCGGCGACTGGACCATCTCCACCGAGGGCCTGCCCCGCTACGAGGCAGCAAGCGACGAGCAGCAGTAGGCCCCGCTCAGAGGCGTTGCCGCTCGTCGCGCAGGAGTGGCCGGAAGCCGGAAAGATCTTCCCGTGGACATCCCCGAACCTCATCGCCGGCTCCTCGCGGACGTCGTCGCGGCGGGCGGCCCGTACGGTCTGGTCCTGGCCGGCGGCTACGCCCTCCAGGCGCACGGACTGCTCCGCCGCCCGCACGCCAACCTGGACTTCGCCACCGAGAGCGCCGAGTCCATGGAGCACATCGCCGGTGCCGTCGGCGCGGCCCTGGAGGCGCGGGGGCGGCGGGTGCGGGCCGGAGCGGTCACCGCCCGCACCGCACAGCTGACGGTCACGGACCCGCCGACCGGCGAGCCGTGCGCGCTCGCGCTGCACAAGGAGGCGTTCTGGCAGTCGCCGGAACTGACCGCGTACGGCCCGGCGCTCTCCCTGGCGGACGCCGTCGGCACGAAGATCCGCGCCCTGTACGACCGGGGCGCCGCCGTCGACCTCATCGACGCGCAGGCCTCGGCGGCCCGGTTCTCCCTTCCGGACCTGGAGGAACTCGGCCGCCGGCACGCCCACGACCCGTTCGACCTGCCGACCCTCCAGTCCCGGCTGACGGGCACGGACTTCTACTCCGACGGGGACTTCCTCCGCCACGGCCTGGACGCGCCCGGGGTCGTCGCCCTGCGCGCCTGGGCCCAGCACTGGTCCGACGACATCGCCGAGCGGCTGCTGGAGGAGGGCGCGTCCCCGGACACCGAGCCGGACGAGCAGGGCGAGTGAGCCGGGAGAGGGACGCAACCTGTCACCGGACCCGGAGACGGCTGTGCGCGCCGATCGTCCAGAGCGGGTCAGGACGGATCGGCGCGCACGGCCGGGCGCTCGCCCGGTTGCCTACTTGGGCTGCGGCTTCCGGACGGTCAGGTGCAGCTCGCGCAGGCGGGACTCGTCCAGCTCGGTCGGGGCGCCCATCATCAGGTCCTGGGCGTTGCCGTTGAGCGGGAAGGCGATCGTCTCGCGGATGTTGGGCTCGTCCGCGAGGAGCATGACGATCCGGTCCACGCCGGGGGCGATCCCACCGTGCGGCGGGGCGCCGAAGCGGAACGCGCGCAGCATGCCCGCGAACTTCTCCTCGACGGTCTCCCGGTCGTAGCCGGCGATCTCGAACGCCTTGAGCATGATCTCCGGCTCGTGGTTCCGGATCGCGCCGGAGGACAGCTCGACGCCGTTGCAGACGATGTCGTACTGCCAGCCCAGGATGTCCAGCGGGTCCTGGGTCTGCAGGGCCTCCAGGCCGCCCTGCGGCATCGAGAAGGGGTTGTGCGAGAAGTCGATCCCGCCGGTCTCCTCGTCCTTCTCGTACATCGGGAAGTCGACGATCCAGCAGAAGCGGAACACGCCCTCCTCGAAGTGGCCCGCCCGCTTGGCCGCCTCCACGCGGACCGCGCCCATGATCTTCGAGACCTCGTCGTACTCGCCCGCGCCGAAGAAGACGGCGTGGCCGGGGGCGAGGGAGAGGCGCTTGGTCAGCTCGGCGACGTTCGCCTCGGTGAGGAACTTCGCGATCGGGCCGGACAGTGAGCCGTCCTCGGCCACGCGCACCCAGGCCAGACCCTTGGCGCCCTGCTCGACGGCGTACTCACCGAGCTGGTCGAAGAACTTGCGGGGCTGCGCGGAGACGTCCGGCACCGGCAGCGCGCGCACGTGCTTGCCCGCGAAGGCCTTGAACTCCGAGCCCTCGAAGACGTCCGTGATGTCGACCAGTTCCAGCTTGGCGCGCAGGTCCGGCTTGTCCGAGCCGTACTTCAGCATCGCCTCGCGGAACGGGATGCGCGGGAAGGGGGAGGTGACGTGACGGCCGCCGCCGAACTCCTCGAACAGCTCCGTCATGAGCTTCTCGATCGGCTGGAAGACGTCCTCCTGCTCGACGAAGCTCATCTCCACGTCGAGCTGGTAGAACTCGCCGGGCGAGCGGTCGGCGCGGGCGTCCTCGTCGCGGAAGCAGGGCGCGATCTGGAAGTAGCGGTCGAAGCCGGAGATCATCAGCAGCTGCTTGAACTGCTGCGGGGCCTGCGGCAGCGCGTAGAACTTGCCCGGGTGCACCCGGGAGGGGACCACGTAGTCGCGGGCGCCCTCGGGGGAGGTGGCGGACAGGATCGGCGTCGCCATCTCGTTGAAGCCCATCGCCGCCATCTTCTGGCGGATCGCGGAGATCACGGCCGTACGCAGCATGATGTTGCGGTGCATGCGCTCGCGGCGCAGGTCCAGGAAGCGGTACTCCAGGCGCCGCTCCTCGTTGACCCCGTCCTCGGTGTTGATGGTGAAGGGCAGGGGCTGTGCCGCGCCGAGCAGCTCGACCTCGGCGACCTCGACCTCGATCTCGCCGGTGGGCAGGTCGGGGTTCACGTTCTCGGTTCCACGTGAAACAACGCGGCCGTCGACGCGGACCGTGGACTCCTTGGAGATCTTGTCCAGGGCCTCGTACGCCGGGGTGCCCGGGCGCGCGACGAGCTGCGTGATGCCGTAGTGGTCACGGAGATCGATGAAGAGGATGCCGCCCAGGTCGCGCCGATTGTGCAGCCAGCCACTCAGCCGGACGTCGGTGCCGACGTCAGAGGCGCGGAGCTGGCCGCAGGTGTGGGACCTGTACCGATGCATCGTCGTTCATCCAGTCTTTGCGGATCGGGTGTCGCCAGGCGGGTACGGCCTAGGCCATCCCAAGGGTACCGGGCACCCCAAGATCGGCTCCCACCATTACCTCTCTCAGCCCTCGCCCGCCTACGGTGGCAGGCTTCACTCACCTCTCCATAAAGTGGGGCAATGCGCACAGGCGAGCCTCTGCCGTCCATGGGGGACGTCCTCGCCGCCCTCGCGACCGGGCTCTGGCACTGGGACACCGACACCGGGCTGGTCACCGTGGACGCGGAGGCGGCGCGGCTGCTCGGCCTGCCCGCGGCTCCCACCACCCTCACGGAGGCCCAGACCCGGGCCCGCTTCCATCCGGTCGACTGGAACGAGATCACCGGGGTGGTGCGGCTGGCGGTCGCCGAGGGCACCCTCGCCGAGGTGCGCATCCGGATCATGGACGGGGACGGCAACATCCTGCGGGTCGTCCGCAGCCGGTCGAAGCCGTCCTTCGACCCCGAGCGCCACACGTACGAGCTGATCGGCACCCTCCAGGAGGTGACCGAGCCGACCCCGGGCACGGCGGCCGGCCGCAGCGCGGTCACCGGGGACTGGCGGCGCTCCCGCGAGGCGTTCCTGCTGGACGCGGGCCGGGCGCTGGCGGAGGCCCGGTCCACGGCGGAGGTGCTGCGGGTCGCGGGCGGCCTGTCGATGCCGGGGTTCTCACCGGACGGGCTCGTGGTGTTCGGCGTCGAGGGCGACCGGCTGACGATCATCGGGCAGCACGGGCACACCCCGGCCGCCATGGGCCCCTTCTCGAACATGCCCATGGACACCGACTATCCGGCGGCCGAGGTCGTCCGCACGGGCCGTGCCGTGTACCTGTCGTCGCCCGAGGACTACCGGGACCGCTACCCGGCGACCTGGCCGCTCGCCCGGCACTTCGGACGCCGCTCCTGGGCGTTCCTGCCGCTGACGGCCGGCGGACGCACGATGGGCGCCTGGATGGCCGCCTTCACCTACCCGGTCGCGTTCACCCCGGACGAGCGCGCGGTCCTGACGACGGTCGCCCGGATGCTCGCCCAGGCACTGTCCCGGGCCGGCGCCGCCGAGTCCGCGCGGGAGCTGACGGAGGGCCTCCAGCGCTCCATGCTGCCGTCGCTCGGCCCCGAGATCCCCGGGATGCGGGTGGCCGCCCGGTACATCCCGACCGGTGGCGGACTCCAGGTCGGCGGCGACTGGTACGACATGATCCCGCTGCCCTCCGGCCGCTTCGCCCTGGTCATCGGGGACGTCCAGGGCCATGACGTGCGCGCGGCCGGCCTCATGGGCCAGTTGCGGATCGCGCTGCGCGCCTACGCCTCCGAGGGGCACCGCCCGGACGCGGTCCTCTCCCGCGCCTCCCGCTTCCTGCACGGCCTCACCCATGCCGCCGGGGAGGAGGCGCTGGCCGACCTCCGCTTCGCGACCTGCCTGTACGTGGAGGCCGACCCGCCGACCGGCCGGCTGGAGATCGCCCGCGCCGGGCACCCGGACCCGCTGATCCGGATGGCGGACGGCACGGTGATGGCACGGCCGACGGCGGGCGGGCTGCCGCTGGGCCTGGACCCGGACGCCGACTACCCGACGACCCGGTTCACGCTCGAACCCGGCGAGACGCTGATGCTGTGCACCGACGGCCTGATCGAGACCGGCGGGCACGACATGGACAGCGGCTGGCGCCGGCTGCGGGCGATCCTGGAGGACCACACGGGCGACCTGGAGTCGCTGGCCGACTCGCTGGTGCAGGGCGTGCACGGGCCGTCCTCGCACCACACCACCGGCCCGCTGGCCGACCGCCGCGAGGACGACATCGCGCTGCTGTTGCTGTGCCGGCCGGGGGAGGGCCGCGGGCGCGGCGACACCGTCGCGGTACGGCCGGCGGTGCGGCGCACGCTGCTGTCGGTGGCGCAGGACGAGCCGGAGCGGATCGCCGAGGCCCGCCAGCACCTGCGCGGGCTGCTGCACGACTGGGCGTCGGCCGAGCAGGTGGACTCGGCGGTGCTGCTGGTCTCGGAGATGGTCACCAACGTGCTGGTGCACACGGACGCCGACGCGCTGCTGCTCGCGGAGGTCATGGGCGAGGGTCCCGGGCGGCGGCTGCGGGTGGAGGTCTTCGACACCGGCGACGACCTCCCGCACAAGCGCCGCCCCGGTGAACTGGCCTCCTCCGGGCGTGGCCTGATGCTGATCGGACTCCTCGCGGACGGGTGGGGGGTGGACCCGCGGGGCGAGGGCAAGAGCATCTGGTTCGAGCTCTACGAGCCGGGCGGCTCCGGGGCCGACGCGTCGGAGGAGGTGGCCTGACGTCCCCGCATCTCCTGGACGGCCCCGAAGGCCGCCGCGGTCATCGGGACCGCGAGGAGCATGCCGAGGATGCCCGCGACGGAGGCACCCGCGGTGATCGTCACCATCACCAGGGCCGGGTGCATCTGCACGGTCCGGCTCTGGATCACCGGCTGGAGCACGTGCCCCTCCAGCACCTGCACCGCCAGCACCACGCCGAGTGCCCACAGCGCGATGACGAAGCCCCGGTCGGCGAGGGCGACCAGCACGGCCACCGCGCCGGAGAGGAAGGCGCCGAGGTAGGGGATGTAGGCGCCGACGAAGACGAGCGCGCCGAGACCGATCGCGCCGGGCACCCGGAGGATCAGCAGGCCGACGGTGATGCACAGGGCGTCGATGAGCGCGATGAAGGTCGTGCCCCGCATGAACCCCTCCACCGCGGCGAAGGACCGCTGGGCGATGGCCTCCAGGAGCTCGGCGCTGTCGCCGGGCGCGACCGCTCGCAGGGTGGCCACGGCACGGTCGGAGTCGCGCAGGAAGAAGAAGACGAGGAGCAGGGCGAGCACGGCGATGGCGATGGACTCGCCGACGACGCTGACGCCGCTGATGACGTTGGACGCGGCGGTGCTGCCGAACTTGCCCAGCAGCTGACGGGCGTTGGCGGCGAGGTCGTCCAGGCTCGTTCCGGCGGCCCCGAAGTGCCGCGCGACCCCCTTCGCCGCCTCCCGCAGCGAGGCGAGGATCTCCGCGCCGGTGTCCACGAGCGCGGCGACGACGATGTACACGGCACCGCCGACGACGGCCACGACGGCGACGCAGGTGAGCCCGGCCGCCACCGACGCCTGCACCCCCGCCCGCACCAGTTGCCGGTACAACGGTCCGAGCAGCGCGGTCCCGAGCAGGGCGAGCAGCACCGGCGTGACGGCCGTACGGAACTCCGCGCACAGCTGCACCACGACCCACCCCACCCCGGCGGCGAGCAGCAGCACGACGCACCAGGCGGCGAACCGGCGGACGGCGACGGGTAGGAACTGCACGCGTCCAGCGGATCACGCGGCGCCGGAACTGTCCTGCGACGCGGGTCCGGGCGGGTGAGGAAACGCCGACCCCGGCCGCGGTGCGGCCGGGGTCGTGAAGGGGAACCGGCGGCGACCGGCGGGGCGTTCACGGCCGCCGCGTCGCCGAGGAGCGGTCAGATGCCGCCCTCGGACATCCCGTGGACCGCCGGGATGCTGCCGAGACGGCCTTTCTGGAAGTCCTCGAAGGCCTGCATCAGTTCTTCCTTGGTGTTCATGACGAACGGGCCGTAGTGGGCCATCGGCTCCCGGATGGGCTGTCCGCCGAGGAGCACGACCTCCAGGTCCGGGGTGTGCGAGTCCTGCTTCTCGTCCGCGCGGACGGTCAGCGAGGAGCCGGCGCCGAAGACGGCCGTCTGGCCCAGGTGGATCGGGCGGCGCTCGGCGCCGACGCTGCCGCGGCCCGCGAGGACGTACGCCAGACCGTTGAAGTCCTCACGCCACGGCAGGGTGATCTCCGCGCCCGGGGCGAGGGTCGCGTGGATCATCGTGATCGGGGTGTGGGTGATGCCGGGGCCCTGGTGGCCGTCCAGCTCGCCGGCGATGACACGCAGCAGCGCGCCGCCGTCGGGGGTGGTGAGGAGCTGGACGTTGCCGCCGCGGATGTCCTGGTAGCGCGGGGCCATCATCTTGTCCTTGGCGGGGAGGTTCACCCACAGCTGCAGGCCGTGGAAGAGACCGCCGGACACGACGAGGGACTCCGGCGGGGCCTCGATGTGCAGCAGGCCCGAGCCGGCGGTCATCCACTGGGTGTCGCCGTTGGTGATGGTGCCGCCGCCGCCGTTGCTGTCCTGGTGGTCGAAGACGCCGTCGATGATGTAGGTGACGGTCTCGAAGCCGCGGTGCGGGTGCCAGGGCGTGCCCTTGGGCTCGCCCGGCGCGTACTCCACCTCGCCCATCTGGTCCATCATGATGAACGGGTCGAGGTGGCGGTAGTTGATGCCCGCGAACGCCCGGCGCACCGGGAAGCCCTCGCCCTCGAAACCGCTCGGGGCGGTCGTGACGGTGAGCACGCGGCGTGCCACGGCGTCGGCGGGAGCGGTCACACGGGGCAGCGTCAACGGGTTCTCGACGGTCACTGCAGGCATGGTGGGTACCTCCTTGGTACGCCCACTTTAGTTGAGCGTTGAACTTCTTGCTACCCAGAACAGAGAAAGCCCGGAGGGCATTCCCTCCGGGCTCGCCTGCGCGCGGGTGCGGATCAACCGCCGTACATGCGGCGCATCGCGAAGTCGACCATCTGCTCGACCGCCTTCGCGTCGAAGACCATCCGGTGCTCGCCCTCCATGTCCAGGACGAAGCCGTAGCCGGTCGGCAGCAGGTCGATCACCTCGGCGCCGGTGATGACGAAGTACTTGGACTCCTTGCCCGCGTACCTGCGCAGCTCCTTCAGCGAGGTGAACATCGGGATCACCGGCTGCTGGGTGTTGTGCAGCGCCAGGAAGCCCGGGGTGTCGCCGCGCGGGCAGTACACCTTCGACGTGGCGAAGATCTGCTGGAAGTCCTCGGCGGACATCTGCCCGGTGGTGAAA
This sequence comes from Streptomyces flaveolus, assembly GCF_000716535.1. Lineage (GTDB taxonomy): Bacteria > Actinomycetota > Actinomycetes > Streptomycetales > Streptomycetaceae > Streptomyces > Streptomyces flaveolus_A. The sequence continues at coordinate 40,027 of NZ_JNWV01000001.1, forward strand.
GCACGCACCGCGTCCGCGAGCGAGGGCGGGGACGGCTCGGGGTACAGCGGCGGCTGCTGCCCGTATCCGCCGGCCATCGGCTGCTGCGGCGGGGCGTACTGCTGCTGGGCACCGCCCCCGTCCATGGGCTGGCCGTATCCGTACATGGGGAGAAGCGTACCGAGCCGCCCCGCCGCCCGAACGGCCTACGGGGCCAAAACCTCACGGGTCAGCCGGGAGGTCCAGGGACACCAGTGGAGCCCGGGCAGGAAGGCGCCGCCCGCCTCGTCCAGATGGTCCTCGACATAGGGGAGGGTGGCGTCGCAGACCTCGATGGCGACGTCGAAGAAGTCGACGGTGTCCGGGTTGTAGTGGAAGGACCACCGCGGGTTGTACGGCGCCTGGCGCTTGACGATCCGCCCGATGAGGTGGGGACGTTCGTCCGTCACGCCGCTGAGCAGGTCCCGGGCGTGCTGGATCTTGGCCGGGTCGTCGATCCGGACGATCGCCCGCTCGTGGGTGATGTCGGTGAACTCGAAGTAGGCCGGGTCCGCCGCCTGGGAGGGGTGGGCGAGCCCGACGGTGAGCATCGTCGCCGCCGCCAGCCCGCCGAGCCTGGTCAGGAGTCGTCGCATGAGTGCCTCCGCGCACGAGAAGGGATCCGCCCGTCACTGAAAGTAGCAGCCTGGTTACGTGACGTGCCCTGAACGGAGGCATGGATTCACCCGGACGGCCGAGGCGCACCGGATCGCCCGACGCGCACTTGAGACGCGTCACAAATGACCGGTTCGGGGTTGCTTCTTATTACCGGCGGGTAGCATCATCGGAGCTACTTGTTGGTACGTGAACTAGGTGCGAGGAGCAAGTGCCTCGCCGATCCCTCTACGGAGCCGTCGCCATGGGGCACTACAAGCCGAATCTCCGCGACATCGAGTTCAACCTCTTCGAAGTACTGGGGCGCGACAAGGTGTACGGCACCGGCCCGTTCGAGGAGATGGACGTCGAGACCGCCAAGAGCGTCCTGGAGGAGCTGACCCGCCTCTCCGAGAACGAGCTGGCCGCGTCCTTCGCCGACGCCGACCGCAACCCTCCGGTCTTCGACCCGGAGACCAACACCGCACCGGTCCCCGCGTCCTTCAAGAAGAGCTACCAGGCCTTCATGGACTCCGAGTACTGGCGGCTCGGCCTGCCCGAGGAGATCGGCGGCACCACCTCGCCGCGCTCCCTGATCTGGGCCTACGCCGAGCTGATCCTGGGCGCCAACCCGGCCGTGTGGATGTACTCCTCCGGCCCCGCGTTCGCCGGCATCCTCTTCGAGGAGGGCAACGAGGTCCAGAAGCACATCGCCAAGATCGCCGTCGAGAAGCAGTGGGGCTCCACCATGGTGCTCACCGAGCCCGACGCGGGTTCGGACGTCGGCGCCGGCCGCACCAAGGCGGTCCAGCAGGAGGACGGCTCCTGGCACATCGAGGGCGTGAAGCGCTTCATCACCTCGGGTGAGCACGACATGTCGGAGAACATCCTCCACTACGTGCTCGCGCGTCCCGAGGGCGCCGGCCCCGGCACCAAGGGCCTGTCCCTCTTCCTCGTCCCGAAGTACCTCTTCGACTTCGAGACCGGCGAGCTGGGCGAGCGCAACGGCGTCTACGCCACCAACGTCGAGCACAAGATGGGCCTGAAGGCCTCCAACACGTGCGAGATGACCTTCGGCGACAAGCACCCCGCCAAGGGCTGGCTGATCGGCGACAAGCACGACGGCATCCGCCAGATGTTCCGCATCATCGAGTTCGCCCGCATGATGGTCGGCACGAAGGCGATCTCCACGCTGTCCACCGGCTACCTGAACGCGCTGGAGTACGCCAAGGAGCGCGTCCAGGGCCCGGACCTGGCCAACTTCATGGACAAGACCGCGCCCAAGGTCACCATCACCCACCACCCCGACGTGCGCCGCTCGCTGATGACGCAGAAGGCGTACGCGGAGGGCATGCGCGCCCTGGTGATGTACACCGCCTCGGTCCAGGACGCCATCCAGATCAAGGAGGCGAACGGCGAGGACGCCTCCACCGAGCACGCCCTGAACGACCTGCTCCTGCCGATCGTCAAGGGGTACGGCTCCGAGAAGGCCTACGAGCTGCTCGCCCAGTCGCTGCAGACCTTCGGCGGCTCCGGCTTCCTGCAGGAGTACCCGATCGAGCAGTACATCCGGGACTCCAAGATCGACACCCTGTACGAGGGCACCACGGCGATCCAGGGCCAGGACTTCTTCTTCCGGAAGATCGTCCGCAACCAGGGTGCCGCGCTGAACTCCCTCGCCGAGGACATCAAGAAGTTCCTGGCGCTCGGCACCGGCGGCGAGGAGCTGGCCGGCGCCCGCGAGCACCTGGCCAAGGCGGCCGTGGAGCTGGAGGCGATCGTCGGCCTGATGCTGACCGACCTCGCCGCCACCGAGCAGGACACCAAGAACATCTACAAGGTCGGCCTGAACACCACCCGCCTGCTCATGGCCTCCGGTGACGTGGTCGTCGGCTACCTGCTCCTGAAGGGCGCCGCGATCGCCGCCGAGAAGCTGGCCACGGCCTCGGCGAAGGACAAGGCGTTCTACACCGGCAAGATCGCCGCGGCGAAGTTCTTCGCGGCGAACGTCCTGCCCGGCGTCACGCTCGCCCGCAAGGTCGCCGCCGGCGTCGAGCTGGACCTGATGGAGCTGGACGAGGCGGCCTTCTAGCCGGTCCGTCCGGACGTTCCGGACGTCCCCATCGATTCCTCGCGCGGGCCCGCTCCTTACCGGGAGCGGGCCCGTGCACGTCGTTAAGGTGAATCCCATGAGCGCACCAGCCCGCTTCGACCGCGGCCACACCGACGACCTGATGTCCTTCCTGGCGGCGAGTCCGACGCCGTACCACGCCGTGGCGAACACCGCCGGGCGGCTGGAGAAGGCCGGCTTCCGGCAGGTGGCGGAGACGGACGCCTGGGACGGGACGTTCGGCGGCAAGTACGTGCTGCGCGGTGGCGCGATCGTGGCCTGGTACGTGCCCGAGGGCGCCGAGCCGCACACCCCCTTCCACATCATCGGCGCGCACACCGACTCCCCGAACCTCAGGGTCAAGCCGCGCCCGGACAGCGGGGCGCACGGCTGGCGCCAGGTCGCGGTCGAGATCTACGGCGGTCCGCTGCTGAACTCCTGGCTGGACCGGGATCTGGGCCTGGCCGGCCGGCTGAGCCTGCGCGACGGCTCCTCGGTCCTGGTCGACGTGGACCGGCCGCTGCTGCGGGTGCCGCAGCTCGCCATCCACCTGGACCGTTCGGTCAGCAGCGAGGGGCTCAAGCTCGACAAGCAGCGGCACCTGCAACCGGTGTGGGGCCTCGGGAACGAGGTGCTGGACGGGGACCTCATCGCCTTCCTGGAGCAGGAGGCCGGGCTGGCGGCGGGCTCGGTGACCGGCTGGGACCTGATGACGTATCCGTTGGAGGCGCCGGCCTACCTCGGCCGGGACCGCGAGCTGGTCACCGGTCCGCGGATGGACAACCTGCTGTCCGTGCACGCCGGCGCCGCCGCCCTCGCCGCCGCGGTGACCTCCGGCGCCCCGCTCACCCGCATCCCGGTGCTGGCGGCCTTCGACCACGAGGAGAACGGCTCCCAGTCGGACACCGGCGCGGACGGCCCGCTGCTCGGAACCGTCCTGGAGCGCTCGGTGTTCGCGCGCGGCGGGTCGTTCGAGGACCGCGCCCGCGCCTTCGCCGGAACGGTCTGTCTGTCCTCCGACACGGGTCACGCCGTGCACCCCAACTACGCCGAGCGGCACGACCCGACGCACCACCCGCGGGTCAACGGCGGCCCGATCCTGAAGGTCAACGTCAACAACCGCTACGCCACGGACGGTTCGGGCCGCGCGGTGTTCGCCGCGGCCTGCGAGAAGGCGAACGTCCCCTTCCAGAGCTTCGTCTCCAACAACTCCATGCCGTGCGGCACCACCATCGGCCCGATCACCGCGGCCCGGCACGGCATCCGCACGGTCGACATCGGCGTGGCGATCCTCTCCATGCACAGCGTCCGTGAACTGTGCGGCGCCGACGACCCGTTCCTGCTGGCGAACGCGCTGACCGCCTTCCTGGAGGGCTAGTCGGGGCCTCACCGGGTACCCGGACGGCACCGGAGATTCCGGAACCAGAAGGGGAGGCGAGGTCTCATGGGTCTCGGCGGATGCATCATCCTCATCGCCGTGGGGGCCATTCTGACGTTCGCGACCGACTGGCACATGCAGGGCGTGAACCTCACCGTCGTCGGCCTGATCCTGATGGCCGTGGGCCTGATCGGCGTGGCGACGTTCAGCGGGATAGCCCGCCGCCGCCGCGTGGTGGTACCGCCGACGACCCCGGTGGTGGAGGAGGAACCGCGCCACCACCGCGTCGACGGCTACTCCGACGGCTACGGCGTCTGACGGCTGAACCCACCTGTTCCTGAAGGTGGGTTCAGCCGTTCCCCGGCAGCCTGCCTGCCGACCCGCGCCGCTCAGCCCTGTCCGGGGGCGGTCTCGTCCATCCCGGCCAGCACCAGCGGCAGGCGGTCCACGCCTCCTTCAGCAAGGCGGAGCGGGACGCCCCAGTCCTGCTGGTGGACGTGGCAGGCGGGGTACTCGTTGGCCGGGTCGTCGTCGCAGGAGGCCGCCATCGCGGAGACGTGCAGGACGCCCTCGGTGACGGACGGGTTCAGTTCCAGCTCGCGGCACAGGTCGGTGTCCGCTCCCTCGCCCTTGAGCAGCAGCTCGGGCGGGGTGGCGGAGACCAGCAGCCGTGTCGAGGGGCCGTAGCGTTCGTCGAGCTTCTGGCCGGCCGGGGCCTGGAAGATCACGTCCAGACGCAGCCGGCCGGGGGCGACCTCGGTCGCGGCGCGCTGGGTGCGGTGGGCGACCGACTCCACCCGCACCGCCTCCTCCGGCAGCCGCAGCCGGGTCAGCCGGTGCCGGGCCGACTCCACGACCACGATGTCCTCGCCGACGAGGACGGCGTCGCTGGGCTCGCGCAGGTCGGTGGCGAGCGTGGTCACCTCGCCGGTCGCCGGGTCGTAGCGGCGCAGGGCGTGGTTGTAGGTGTCGGCGACGGCGACCGAGCCGTCCGGCAGGGCGGTGACGCCCAGCGGGTGCTGGAGCAGGGCCTGGCCGGCGGCGCCGTCCCGGTGGCCGAAGTCGAACAGGCCGGTGCCGACGGCGGTGTGCACCTGCCCGTCGAGGTCGACCCAGCGCAGCGCGCTCGTCTCGGAGTCGGCGAGCCAGAGCCGGTCGGCGGTGGCCGCGAGGCCGGAGGGCTGGGCGAACCAGGCCTCGTCGGCCGGCCCGTCCACCAGGCCCTCGTTGGCGGTGCCCGCCGCCACGCCGACCGTGCGGGCGGCCGGGTCGTACGTCCACAGCTGGTGGACGCCCGCCATCGCGATCCACACCTTGCCGCCGAAGACCGCCACGTCCCACGGGGAGGAGAGGTCCACCTCGCGTGCCGGGCCGGAGGTCGCCGAGCCCCGCCACCACTGCTTGCCGGTGCCCGCCAGGGTCGTCACCTCGCCGGTGGCCGGGTCCAGGCGGCGCAGGGCGTGGTTGACGGTGTCGGCGACCACCACCGAGCCGTCGTCGAGGAGGGCGAGGCCCTGCGGCTCGTTGAAGGACGCCTCCCGCGGGCCGCCGTCGGAGAACCCGCGCGCGCCGGAGCCGAGGCGCCGTACGACGGTCTCGGCGTCCTCGGCCAGCTCCACGAGCTGGTGCCGGGTGGTGTCGCTGACCAGGAAGTTCCCCGACGGCAGGAGCAGCGCCTTGCCGGGGAAGCGCAGCGTCGTCGGCTCGGGCTCCGGCGGCACGTACGGACCGTCGCCGCGGCGCAGGGTGCCCTTCGCCTCGTGCTCGGCCTCCAGCTCCTCGACCAGCCGCTCGATGGCGTGCGCGTGGCCCTCGCCCGCGTGCTGGGCGACGACGTACCCCTCGGGGTCGATCACCACGAGCGTCGGCCAGGCGCGCACCGCGTACTGCTTCCAGGTGGCCAGCTCGGGGTCGTCCAGGACCGGGTGCGCCACGCCGTAGCGCTCGACGGCGTCCACGACCGCCTGGTGCTCGGCCTCGTGCACGAACTTCGGCGAGTGCACCCCGATCACCACGAGCGTGTCCCGGTGCTTCTCCTCCAGCTCACGCAGCTCGTCCAGGACGTGCAGGCAGTTGATGCAGCAGAAGGTCCAGAAGTCCAGGAGGACGATGCGTCCGCGCAGGTCGGCGAGGGTGTAGCGCTGGTCTCCCGTGTTCAGCCAGCCACCCTTGCCGATCAGCTCGGGGGCGCGGACTCGGGCGCGTCGGGGTGCGGAGTCGGTCATGGCTCCAAGGGTGCCACCTGACGCCGGCAGCCGTTCCGGCGCCTGTGGACAACCGGGGCCCTGTGGACAACCCGGGCCCGGTGCGGCCTGCCCGGTGCCGGTGCGGCCGTCAGTCCTGGTGGATCACGTTCCGGCCGGGCCCGCCGGAGAGCGTGTCCCGCCCCGGGCCGCCGTAGAGCCTGTCGTTCCCGCTGTTGCCGTACAGCTTGTCGTTGCCGCTGTTGCCGTACAGGACGTCGTCGCCCTTGCCGCCGTACAGGGTGTCGTCGCCGGAGCCGCCGGTGAGCGTGTCCTTGCCGTCGTCACCGGCCAGGTACTGGGCTCCGGCGCCGCCGTGCAGAGCGTCGTCGCCCTTGCCGCCCTGGACGATGTTGTCGCCGCCGCTCGCGTTGATCGTGTCGTTCCCGTCGCCGCCCCAGGCCAGCCCTTCCTTGCCGACCGTGAGGATGTCGGCGCCCGCGTCGCCCGAGACGTAGGCGCCGTCGAGGCGGCCGGAGTCGGTCGCCTTGTCGTTGCCGGAACCCAGGGAGATCTCGGCGTAGTAGTAGATCTGGTCGGTGGCGTTCCTGTACGCAAGGGTGTCGTCGCGGTCGCCGAGGCGCACGAGCAGGGCGGCGTAGGGGTCCTGGCTGTCGAGGCTGGTGACCGTGCAGGAGACCTTCGTGCGGTCCGCGCCGTCCGGGTGGGAGCAGCCGTGGCCCGCCTTGATCGTGACGGTGTCGTCGATCACGTAGGTGATGCCGGTGCGGTCGGCGGTGAGGGACGCCGTGACGGTGGCCTTGTTGGCCTGGCCGGGGGCGGCCTGGTAGGTGAGCTGCCAGTCGTAGGCGTTGACCTCGGCGGTGGCGGGCGAGGTGGCCGCCGACGCGGTGCCGGACAGGGCGAACGGCACGGCCAGGGCGGCGGCCGTGCCGACGGCCACGGCGAGCGCGCGGACGGGCCGGCGGTGGGTGCGAGCGGACATGGTGGGCCTCCGGGAGGAACGGGCGGACGGTTCGGCCGGCTTCCGCCGACTTCCGCACCGTTCGACTCGGGGGTGGTTCCGTTGGTTGGCCAACGGCCTTGCCGGAACCGGAAGTTCATCGACGCGACACCTGGTGTCCCGGTGGATTCCGGCGTGCCGTCAAAAGCGCCTCACGAGAGCGCGTGACCCGTGGTCGCGTCCACGTGGCCCGGGACGTCCTCGTGCCGGTCGCCGACGGTCAGCGTCCCGGTGGGCTCGAAGAGCAGGATCTCGGTGGGCACGGGCGCGTACGGCTTGTGTTCGGTGCCACGCGGGACGGTGAACACCGAGCCCTTGGGCAGGACCACCGTGCGCTCGCCGGCCGGCTCGCGCAGGCCGATGCGCAGCTCACCGGAGAGGACCAGGAAGAACTCGTCGGTGTGCTCGTGCGCGTGCCAGAGGTGTTCGCCCTCCAACTTCGCCACGCGGACGTCGTAGTCGTTGACGGCGGTGACGATGCGGGGGCTCCACTGCTCGGAGAAGGAGGCGAGGGCCACGTCCAGGGAGATCGGTTCCATGCGCTCATCGTGCGGGTGGCGGGGGCGGTGCACGAGTGCTAGGAATCGCATATGCCGCAAGGATTTTCTCACCGTGTCGTGCTGGTGGTCGACGAGAACTCCAACCCCTTCGAGATGAGCTGTGCCATCGAGATCTTCGGGCTGCCACGGCCCGAGCTGGGGCGCGACCTGTACGACTTCCGGCTGTGCGCGGCCGAGCCGCACACCCGGATGCGGGACGGATTCTTCACGCTCAGCGGGGTGGCCGGCCTGGAGGCCGCCGAGGAGGCCGACACGCTGATCGTGCCGAACCGTCCGGACACCGAGGTCCCGCGCGCGGAGCGCGTCCTGGACGTCGTACGCCGGGCACACGCGCGGGGCGCCCGCCTCGTCGGCTTCTGCTCGGGCGCGTTCACGATCGCGGAGGCCGGGCTGCTGGACGGGCGCCGGGCGGCCTGTCACTGGATGTGGGCGGAGGCCTTCCGGTCCCGCTTCCCCGAGGTGCGCCTGGAGCCGGACGTGCTCTTCGTGGACGACGGCGACATCCTCACCGCCTCCGGCAGCGCCTCCGCGCTCGACCTCGGCCTGCACCTGGTCCGCCGGGACCACGGCGCGGAGATCGCCAACCACGTCTCCCGGCGGCTCGTCTTCGCCGCGCACCGGGACGGCGGGCAGCGGCAGTTCGTGGAACGGCCGGTGCCGGAGGTGCCCGACGAGTCCCTCGGCCCGCTGCTGGCGTGGGCGCAGGAACGGCTGGGCGAGCCGTTGACGGTGGCCGACCTGGCGTCCCGCGCGGCGGTCAGCCCCGCCACGCTGCACCGCCGCTTCCGCGGCCAGCTCGGTACGACCCCGCTGGCCTGGCTCACCGCGGAGCGGGTGGCGCTGGCGTGCCGGCTGATCGAGCGGGGTGAGGAGCGGCTGGACGTCGTGGCGGCGCGCAGCGGCCTGGGCACGGCGGCCAATCTGCGGGCGCGGCTGCGGCGGGAGACGGGCCTGAGCCCAACGGAGTACCGCAGGCGGTTCGGGACGGTGCCGGTGGCGGGTACGGCCGGCCGGACGCATCGGCCGGAAGACCGGGTCAGGACGGCGGGGACGGGTCCGACTCCGCGGTCGCCCGCGCTCTGACCTGCTTTCCCCAGGCGTCCGACAGCGCCTTCGGGACCTTCGCCGTCAGGCCCCCCTCCTTGGTGAAGGCGAGTCCCCGGGTGTAGGCACTGCTGCCGCAGCCGTCGGTCTGGTGGGTGAGCCGTACGTCGACGGACGTGTCGACGACGGGCCGTCGCTCACCCTTGCGAGTGACCCGGAAGCGGATCGGGCCGGAGTCGGGGTCGACGTCACGCGGCAGCGGAAGGCTCACGTCCGTGATCCGCTCCCGCCGCAGTGTGCCCTCCGCGCACTCGCCCCGCGCGCACAGCTCGTAGGAGCCGCCGGTGAGATCGCCGTATCCCCGGTGGTCGAACAGCACGCCGACGCCGGAGGCGACGTCGTAGCCGGCGCACGGCCCCCCGTACGAACACCCGGAGCCGGCTGCGAGCAGGGCGGCCCCAACGCTCAGCAGACCTGCCCGTCTGATCGGTCTGACCACTTCTCGTCCCCTCCGCGGCCCTTCAAGCCGACCTGACGAACTCACACGTCCTGTGACGATCGACCCGTGCCGGGGAAGCATGACCCGTATGAGATTCCTCGTACGCGACCGGATCCTCGGCATCGGTGACGACTGGTGGATCGAGGACGAACACGGCCGGAAGGTGTTCCTCGTCGACGGCAAGGCGATGCGTCTGCGGGACACCTTCGAGCTGAAGGACACCGATGGCCGGGTCCTGGTCGACATCCACCAGAAGATGCTCGCCCTGCGCGACACGATGGTGATCGAACGCGACGGCGAGCCCCTGGCCAGGATCCGGCGCAAGCGGCTGTCCCTGCTGCGCAACCACTACCGGGTCTCCCTGGTGGACGGCACCGAACTCGACGTCAGCGGGAAGATCCTGGACCGCGAGTTCGCCGTCGAGTACGACGGCGAACTCCTCGCGGTGATCTCCCGACGCTGGCTGACCGTCCGCGACACGTACGGCGTGGACGTCGTACGGGAGGACGCCGACCCGGCGCTGCTGATCGCGGTGGCGGTGTGCGTGATCCACCTCGCCGAGAAGGAGGGGCAAGAGGACTGACGGGCGCTCAGCGAAGGGGCGGTTCCAGGCCCAGCACCCGGTCCTTGAGCGCGGGGAACTGTTCGCGGGTCGCGCCGACCTTCGCCGGGTCCAGGTCGACCGTGAGGACCTCTTCTCCGGGGCCGGCCTCGGCGAGCACCTCGCCCCAGGGATCCACCACGATCGAGTGACCCGCCTGCGGAACTCCGGCGTGGGTCCCGGCCGTTCCACAGGCGAGCACGAACGCCTGGTTCTCCACCGCCCGCGCCTGAGCCAGCAGCGTCCAGTGCGCGCGTCGCCGCTCGGGCCAGCCCGCCGGGATCACCAGCGTCTCGGCGCCGGCGTCGACCAGACCGCGGAAGAGTTCGGGGAAACGCAGGTCGTAGCAGGTCGCCACGCCGAGCGTGGTCCCGGGCAGCCGGACCGTCACCAGGTCCCGGCCCGCGCCCATCAGCACGGCCTCGCCCTTGTCGAAGCCGAAGCGATGGATCTTGCGGTAGGCCGCGGCCAGCTCGCCGGAGGGGGAGAAGACGAGAGACGTGTTGTAGAGGGTGCCGTCAGGGTCGCGTTCGGGAAGGGAGCCGGCGTGCAGCCACACGCCCGCGCCGCTCGCCGCCTTGGCCATCGCCTCGTACGTCGGCCCTTCGAGCGGCTCGGCCGCACGGCCGAACTCCTCGAAGGCGAAGGCACCGGTGGTCCACAGTTCGGGCAGTACGACGAGGTCGGCACCGCTCTGCTCCCGCACCAGCGCGGCCACGCGCCGGCGCCGGGAGTCGACCGGTTCGCCCTCGTCCACGGCGATCTGGATCAGCGAGGCGCGCACACTACCACCGTCCTGGCATTCGAGTCGTCCACACAGGCCTACGATCGTCACACGAAAGCACTGCCGGGGTGCCTTTCAGCAGCGTAACTTAGCCTCTCAAGACACCCGCCGAAGTGCAGCCGCCGCCCGCTGGCCATGCCGCCACAACCTGCCCGTGTACCGACCGCCGAGGGGTCCCGTTCCGTGAGTCTGCATCCCACCCTCCAGCCCTACGCCGACGCCTGGACCCACTCCATCGAAGCGATATCCGAGATGGTGCAGTCGCTCGTCGAGGGCGAGTGGAACCGGCGGACACCCTGCCCCGGCTGGTCGGTGCGGGACATCGTGTCCCACGTCATCGGCCTGGACTGCGAGATGCTCGGCGACCCGCGCCCCATCCACTCCCTGCCGCGCGACCTCTTCCACGTCACCACCGAGCACCAGCGCTACATGGAGATGCAGGTCGACGTCCGCCGCCACCACACGGCGCCGGAGATGACGGCGGAGCTGGAGTACACGGTCATCCGCCGCAACCGCCAGCTGCGCAACGAGGCCCGGGACCCCGGCACCATGGTGCGCGGGCCGCTGGGCAAGGAGATCACCCTGGAACAGGCCTACCGCGCCCGGGCCTTCGACGTGTGGGTGCACGAGCAGGACCTGCGCGCGGCCCTCGGCCGCCCCGGCAACCTGGACTCGCCGGGCGCGTACGTCACGCGGGACGTCCTGCTGGAGGCGCTGCCCAAGGTCGTCGCGCACGACGCGAACGCCCCGCGCAGCTCGGCGATCGTGTTCGACGTGCACGGCCCGGTCGAGTTCCTGCGCACGGTCCGCGTCGACATCCAGGGCCGCGGCACCGTGGAGACCGCCCCCGCCCTCGGCCCCGCGGCCACCCTCACCCTCGACTGGGAGACCTACGTCCGCCTGGCCTGCGGCCGGGTGAGTCCCGAGGCGGTGGCGGACCGGGTGAAGACGGAGGGCGACCTGGACCTGGCGGCGGCCATCCTGCGCCACTTCGCGGTGACGCCGTAACGGCGTCCGGCCGGCCTCTCGGCCGACCGGAGGCGGGTGGGCGTGCGGGAGGACCCGCGGCTCACGCCGCGGGCACGTGCACGGTCTCCACCCGGCTGGCGACCAACCGCTCCCGCTCCCGCCGGGCCGCCCGCCCCCGCAACCGCAGGATCTGCCCGATCCCCAGTGCCTGGAGCACGAACACGGCGCTGAACGCCACCGTGTAGTCGTCCCCGGTCGCGTCCAGCAGCACGCCGATGGCGAAGAGCGTCGTCATGGAGGCGACGAAGCCACCCATGTTGGTGATGCCTGACGCGGTGCCCTGTCGCTCGGGCGGGTTGGCCGGCCGGGCGAAGTCGAAGCCGAGCATCGACGCCGGTCCGCACGCACCGAGCACCGCGCACAGCACCAACAGCAGCCACATCGGCGCGTGCTCCCCGGGGTAGGCCAGGGTCGCCGCCCACAGCAGCGCGGTGGCGGCCACCGTGCCCAGCGCCAGCGGCAGCCGCGCCGCGTGGTGCCGGGCGACGATCTGGCCGTAGACCAGGCCGATCACCATGTTGGACAGCACGACGAGAGTGAGCAGTTCACCGGCCGTGGCCCGGCTGAGGCCCTGCGCCTCGACCAGGAACGGCAGGCCCCACAGCAGCAGGAACACCATCGCCGGGAACTGGGTGGTGAAGTGCACCCACATCCCCAGACGCGTGCCCGGCTCCCGCCAGGACGCGAGGATCTGCCGGCGGACGTAGGCCGCGCCCTGGTGCGGGGACGGCTCCGGCTCCTGCCCCTCGGGGTGGTCCTTCAGGAACAGCAGGGTCAGCACGAGGACGACCGCGCCCGCCAGCGCGCTGCCCGCGAACGCCGGGGTCCAGCCGATGCCGTGCAGCAGCCGGGACAGGACCAGGGTGGAGACCAGGTTGCCTGCCATGCCGATCAGGCCCGCGAGCTGGGCGACCAGCGGCCCGCGCCGGGCCGGGAACCAGCGGGTGCCCAGCCGCAGCACGCTGATGAAGGTCATCGCGTCACCGCAGCCCAGCAGCGCGCGGGAGGCGAGCGCGGTGCCGTACGAGGGGGAGAAGGCGAAGCCGAGCTGTCCGGCGGTGAAGAGCACCGCACCGATGCTCAGCACCTTCTTGGTGCCGAGGCGGTCCACGAGCAGGCCGACGGGTATCTGCATGCCCGCGTAGACCAGGAGCTGGAGGATGGAGAACGTGGAGAGCGCCGAGGCGCCCACGTGGAAGCGGTCGGCCGCGTCGAGGCCGGCCACCCCCAGCGACGTACGGAAGATGACGGCGACGAAGTAGACGGCCACGCCTATGGACCACACGGCGACGGCCCGGCGCCCGCCCGGCGGATCACCCGGAAGGGTGGCGCCGCGCCCCGGAAGGCTCATCGGACCTCACCCCGTGCCAGGTGCGAGAACCAGCCCACGTGCCGGTGCACGATCCCGACGGCCGCCTCCGCGTCGCCGGCGCGCAGCGCGTCCAGGATCTCCTCGTGCTCGGCGAGCGTCTTGGCGATCCGGTCGGGATGGGAGTGCATGACGGCGACACCCATCCGCAATTGCCGGTCGCGCAGCTGGTCGTAGAGCCGGGAGAGGATCTCGTTGCCCCCGCTGCGCACGATCTCGGCGTGGAAGCAGCGGTCGGTGACCGCGGCGGCGGCCAGGTCACCGGCGGCGGCCTGTGCCTTCTGCCGCTCCAGCAGCTCCGCCAGCCGCTCCAGCAGGCCCGGCGGCGCGGGCACGGCCTTGCGGGCCGCGTGTTCCTCGACCAGCAGCCGGGTCTCCACCACGTCGGCGATCTCCTGTGCGGAGACCGGCAGGACCAGGGCGCCCTTCTTCGGGTAGAGCCGGATGAGGCCCTCGACCTCCAGCCGCAGCAGCGCCTCCCGGACCGGCGTGCGCGAGACCCCGACGGCCTCGGCCAGCTCGCCCTCGGTGAGCAGGGTGCCGCCCTCGTAACGGCGGTCGAGCACACCCTGCTTGACGTGGGTGTACACGCGGTCGGCGGCGGGTGGCGGCTTGAGGGACTGCGGGGCGGACTGCTCGACGGCCGTGTTCATGCCCACAGCATAGATACAACACGTACGCAAGGGCGGGACCGTCCATCATGCGGACGTGACGCACGCCTCTCCCAGCGCCCGCACAACCTTCTGTGCTACTTACGTGTCACACCAACGCGGCCCCCTTCCGCTTGCCACCTCAACTCGGCCGCACTCCAGGGGCATTCAAGACATTCGAGGTACATCACTTTGATTACCGGCATCAAGGGCATCCGCCTCCGCAGAGCAACTGCCGTCGCCGTCACGTCCGGCGCGCTGCTCGCGACCGGTGCCCTCACCGCAGCGCCCGCACAGGCCGTCACCGCGCCCTCCATCGTGGCCAAGGGCGGCTACGTCATGAACAACGCGAGCGGCTCGACGCTGTACACGAAGGCGGCGGACACCAGGCGCTCCACCGGCTCCACCACCAAGATCATGACCGCCAAGGTCGTGCTCGCGCAGTCGAACCTCAACCTCGACGCCAAGGTCACGATCCAGAAGGCGTACAGCGACTACGTCGTCAGGAACAACGCCTCCCAGGCCCACCTGATCGTCGGCGACAAGGTGACGGTGCGCCAGCTTCTGTACGGCCTGATGCTGCCGTCCGGCTGCGACGCCGCCTACGCGCTCGCCGACAAGTTCGGATCCGGCTCCACGCGGGCCGCGCGGGTGAAGTCCTTCATCGGCAAGATGAACACCACCGCCAAGAACCTGGGTCTGAAGAACACCCACTTCGACTCGTTCGACGGCATCGGCAACGGCTCCAACTACTCGACGCCGCGCGACCTGACGAAGATCGCCAGCAGCGCGATGAAGAACTCCACGTTCCGCACGATCGTCAAGACGAAGTCGTACACCGCCAAGACGATCACCAAGACGGGCAGCACCCGCACGATGAACCCGTGGAAGAACACCAACGGGCTCCTCAGCAGCTACAGCGGCACCATCGGCGTGAAGACCGGTTCCGGCCCGGAGGCCAAGTACTGCCTGGTCTTCGCCGCGACCCGGAACGGCAAGACCGTCATCGGCACCGTCCTCGCCTCCTCCTCCATCGCCCAGCGCGAGGCGGACGCGAAGAAGCTCCTCAACTACGGCTTCGCCAGGCTCGGCTGACGCACCGACGACGAGGGCCCGCCGCATCCCGTGCGGCGGGCCCTTCGCCGTGCACCGGCGGGTCGTGGGGCGGTCAGGCCCAGGTGATCAGCCGCTTCGGCTGTTCCAGGACGGCTGCGACGTCCGCCAGGACCTTGGAGCCCAGTTCCCCGTCGACCAGGCGGTGGTCGAAGCTCAGGGCCAGCGTGGTGACCTGACGCGGCTTCACCTTGCCCTTGTGGACCCACGGCTGGAGCTTGATCGCGCCGACCGCGAGGATCGCCGACTCGCCCGGGTTGAGGATCGGGGTGCCGGTGTCGACGCCGAAGACGCCGACGTTGGTGATGGTCACCGTGCCACCCTGCATCGCCGCCGGGGAGGTCTTGCCCTCGCGGGCCGTGGACACCAGCTCGCCCAGCGCCTCGGCGAGCTGCGGGAGCGTCTTGTCCTGCGCGTCCTTGATGTTCGGGACGATCAGGCCGCGCGGGGTGGCCGCCGCGATGCCCAGGTTGACGTAGTGCTTGCGCACGATCTCCTGGTTCGCCTCGTCCCAGGACGCGTTGATGTCCGGGTTGCGCTTGATGGCGACCAGCAGGGCCTTGGCGATCAGCAGGAGCGGGTTGACCCGCAGGCCCTGCATCTCCTTGTCCTGCTTCAGCTCCTCGACCAGCTTCATCGTGCGGGTCACGTCCACCGTCACGAACTCCGTGACGTGCGGGGCCGTGAACGCCGAGCCGACCATGGCCGCCGCCGTCGCCTTGCGGACGCCCTTGACCGGGATGCGGGTCTCCCGCGCGGTGTCGTACGACGCCACGGGCGCCGGGACCGCGGGAGCGGCGGGCGCCGCCGTGACCGGGGCGGCCGGCTCGGCCGTCCGGGGCGTGGCCGCCGCGTGGACGTCCTCACGGGTGATGATGCCGTCCGGGCCGGACGGGGTGATCGCCGCCAGGTCGACGCCCAGGTCCTTGGCCAGCTTGCGCACCGGCGGCTTGGCCAGCGGGCGGGACTTCTCGGCGACCGCGCCGCGGTGGCCGTTCAGCTCCGCCTGGATCGCCTGTGCCGGCGCCGGGACGGTGACCTCGGGGCCCTTGCGCGGACGGCGCCTGGTGGAGGAGGTCGCCACGCCGTACCCGACGAGGACCGGCTGGCGGCCCTCCGGCTTGGGCTCGGGCTCCTCGGTCGCCGGCTTCGGCTGCTCGGCGGGGGCCTCCGGCGCGGCACCGCCGGCCAGGGCCACCGCGATGATGGGCGTGCCCACGTCCACCGTGGTGCCCTCGGGGAAGTGCAGTTCGCGGACCACGCCGTCGTAGGGGATGGGCAGTTCGACGGCCGCCTTCGCCGTCTCCACCTCGCACACCACCTGGCCGTCCGTCACCGTGTCGCCCGGCTGGACGTACCACTTGAGGATCTCGGCCTCGGTGAGCCCCTCGCCCACGTCGGGCATCTTGAACTCGCGTACGGACGCTTCCGTCATCGTCGTCACGGCCCTCTCCTCAGTACGCCAGCGAGCGGTCGACGGCGTCGAGCACGCGGTCCAGGTCCGGCAGGTACGACTCCTCCAGGCGCGCCGGCGGGTACGGGGCGTGGTAGCCGCCGACGCGCAGGACCGGTGCCTCCAGGTGGTAGAAGCAGCGCTCGGTGATCCGGGCGGCGATCTCCGCGCCGGAGCCGAAGAACACCGGTGCCTCGTGCACCACGACCAGGCGGCGGGTCTTCTCCACCGAGGCCTGGACGGAGTCGAAGTCGAGCGGGCTGACCGAGCGCAGGTCCAGGACCTCCAGGGACTTGCCCTCCTCGGCCGCCGCGTCCGCCGCCTCCTGGCACAGCTTCACCATGGGGCCGTAGGCCGCCAGGGTCAGGTCGGTGCCCTCGCGGACCACGCGCGCCTTGTGCAGCGGGGCGGGGATCGCCTCGAAGTCGACCTCGGCCTTGTCCCAGTAGCGCCGCTTGGGCTCGAAGTAGATCACCGGGTCGTCGCTCTGGATGGCCTGCTGCATCATCCAGTACGCGTCCGACGCGTTGGACGGGGAGACGATCTTCAGGCCGGCCACGTGCGCGAACAGCGCTTCCGGGGACTCCGAGTGGTGCTCGACCGCGCCGATGCCGCCGCCGTAGGGGATGCGGACGACGACCGGCAGCTTGACCTTGCCCAGCGACCGGGCGTGCATCTTGGCGAGCTGGGTGACGATCTGGTCGTAGGCCGGGAAGACGAAGCCGTCGAACTGGATCTCCACGACCGGGCGGTAGCCGCGCAGGGCCAGGCCGATCGCGGTGCCGACGATGCCGGACTCGGCGAGCGGGGTGTCGATGACCCGGCTCTCCCCGAAGTCCTTCTGCAGGCCGTCCGTCACGCGGAAGACGCCGCCGAGCTTGCCGACGTCCTCGCCCATGATCAGGACCTTGGGGTCGGTGTCCAGGGCACGGCGCAGCGACTCGTTGATGGCCTTGGCCATCGCCATCTTCTCGGCCATCTCAGTGACCCCCTTCATCGGCGAACGACGCCTGGTAGGCGGCGAACTGGGCGCGCTCCTCGTCGACGAGCGCGTGCCCGTCCGCGTACACGTTCTCGAAGATGGCGAAGTGGTCCGGGTCGGGCATGGCGCGGACCGCTTCGCGCACTCGCTTGCCCAACGCCTCGGACTCGGTCTCGAGTTCCGCGAAGAATCCCTCGTCCGCGTGGTTCGACGCCTCCAGGTACCGGCGCAGGCGCAGGATCGGGTCCTTCGCCTCCCAGGCCAGCCGCTCCTCGTCGCCCCGGTAGCGGGTGGGGTCGTCGGAGGTGGTGTGGGCGCCCATGCGGTAGGTGAACGCCTCCACCAGGGTCGGGCCCTCGCCGTTGCGGGCGCGCTCCAGCGCCCGCTTGGTGACCGCGAGGCAGGCGAGCACGTCGTTGCCGTCGACCCGGACGCCGGGGAAGCCGTAGCCCTGCGCGCGCTGGTAGAGCGGGACGCGGGTCTGGCGCTCGGTCGGCTCGGAGATCGCCCACTGGTTGTTCTGGCAGAAGAACACCACCGGGGCGTTGTAGACCGCGGCGAAGGTGAACGATTCCGCTACGTCGCCCTGGCTGGAGGCGCCGTCCCCGAAGTAGGCGATGACCGCCGAGTCCGCGCCGTCCTTGGCGACGCCCATCGCGTAGCCGGTGGCGTGCAGCGTCTGGGAGCCGATGACGATCGTGTACAGGTGGAAGTTGTTGCTGTTGGGGTCCCAGCCGCCGTTGTTCACGCCGCGGAACATGCCGAGCAGGTTGGTCGGGTCGACCCCGCGGCACCAGGCGACGCCGTGCTCGCGGTAGGTCGGGAAGACGTAGTCGTCCTCGCGGGTGGCCCGGCCGGAGCCGATCTGGGCGGCCTCCTGGCCCAGCAGGGAGGCCCAAAGGCCCAGTTCGCCCTGGCGCTGCAGGGCGGTGGCCTCCGCGTCGAAGCGGCGGGTGAGCACCATGTCGCGGTACAGGCCGCGCAGCTCTTCGGGGGTGATGCCGGCGACGTAGGCGTCGTACTCGGCGTTCTTGACCCGCTTGCCCTCCGGCGTCAGCAGCTGCACGAGCTCCGGCTCGGTGCTCTTCTTGGCGGCGCTGCGGGTGGTGCGGGTGGTGCGCTTGGTGCCGGTGGCTCCGGTCGCGGCTCCGGTGGTGCCGGTTTTGCCGCCGGTGGTGCCGGCCTTGCCTGCGGCGGTGCGTCGCGGCTTGCGCGCGGCACTGCTCTCCACGGTCACGTGTGCTCCTCCGTCGTTCCGGCCCCCGGGGTTGCCGGTAGGCCAGTGCGGCTCACCTGTTTCGACCACCGGGCACGGGGTGGGTGCCACTCGGCCGGGAACAGGCGTGACAGGTGCCCCGGCGAGCGCCCTGCAACCATCACGTTACCCAGTGCCCCACATTTCTGTGAAACCCCGTTTGACCTGCGATTTTGCTTGGATTTCCAAGTAAATCGAGGTGGTGTGAAAGCGCGCTGGTCACAGCCTTGCGGCAGTCCGGAGCACCCGCACGTTATCCCGCGCACCCAGGTCACGGGAAGAGTTTCATGTGAGACCGGCCTCGCACACGAAGCCGGAAAAGTCGCGGAATTTCTACTGCATACGGATGAGGCGCCGAGCCGCGTACGGGTGAGCCCCTGTCGCGAGCCGCACGGAGACGGAAAAGCACACCTCGTGACCGAAAGCGACCGTCGACGACTGTCTGTGACAAGCCCCAGCTCACGGGGGCTGCCCGTGCCCTAGCATCTGGCGCGTGCCGCGCTCATGTGTACCACCCCCCGTGCCCCACGCACTCCCCCTGGGCGCCCTGCTCCGCCTGTACGCCGCGGGTACCGCCCTCACCTGTGAGCCGGTCGACCAGGGCCTGCTCAACCGCGGCTACCGGCTGTGCACCACGAGCGGCCGCTACTTCCTCAAGCACCACTTCGACCCGGACACCGCCGACCCGGCCGCCATCGAACGCCGGCACCTGGCCACCCGGCGCCTCGCCGACCTCGGCGTGCCGGTCGCCGTGCCGCTCGCGCACCGCGAGGGCCGCACGGTCGCCGTCGTCGGCGGTCACGCCTACGCCCTGCATCCCTGGATCGACGGCAGGCACCGGCACGGCGGCCAGCTCACCCGCGGGGAGAGCGCGCGCCTGGGGGCGCTCCTGGGCGCCGTGCACGCCTGTCTGGAGCGCGTGATGCCCCCCAAAGGGCGCACGCGCCCGGCGACGAGCCCCCACCCGGTGGAGAGCGCGGACCCGGCCGACACCTTCGCCCTCATCGACGACCTGCTCGCCCATGTGCGCCGGCACCGCCCCTCGGACGCCTTCGACGAACTCGCCCGGCACCGGCTGCTGGAACGCCGCGCGCTGCTGGAACAGCACGCGGACCGGCGCCCGCCGCGCGGCGGTTCGGTGGGCTGGGTGCACGGCGACTTCCACCCGTTCAACCTGCTCTACAAGGACGACGCCCCGGCCGCCATCGTGGACTGGGACCGGCTCGGTGTGCAGCCGCGCGCGGAGGAGGCCGTACGCGCCGCCGTGATCTTCTTCGTGGCGCCCGGCGGAACCCTGGACCTGCCGAAAGTGCGTGCCTACGCGCGCGCGTACCGGCGCACGGCCGGCGCCACGCCCTCGGAGCTGGCGGCGGCCGTGCACCGGGTGTGGTGGGAGCGGCTGAACGACTTCTGGATGCTGCGCTGGCACTACGAGCGCGGCGACACGCGCGCGGACACCCAGTTCCCGGCCGCGTCGGCCCTCGCGGTGTGGTGGACCCGCGAGTACGACGCGGTGTGCGACGCGTTCGTGCAGTGAGCCCCGGCCGGCCAGGAACGCGCGCGACACGGCGCGTTCGCGCGACGGGCGGGCGGTGTCACCTCAAGGGGACGCCGTCCCGGCCGCCGTGGGTGTCCTTCAACCGGCGGTGGTGGTGCCGGTGCTGCCGTCCGTCGTGGTGCCCTCGGTGGTGCCGGCGTCGCCGGTGCCCGCGTCCGTGCCGCCGTCACCGGTACCGGCGTCCGTGCCGCCGTCGTCGGTACCCGCGTCCGTGCCGCCGTTCGTCGGGTCCGTGGGCTGCGACTGCGAGGTCTGCGGCTGCGACGGCTCGGTGCTCGGGGTGGAACTGGCCGTCCTCGACGGGGTGTACGACGGCGTGGTCGCCGGCGGCCAGCCGGAGCCGGTGCCCCCCGTGTCCGAGCCGGTGTCCGTCTCCGGGTCCGAGGGCTGGTCGGTCTTCTCCTCGGACGGGATCGGGGTGGGCGACTCGTGCTTCGTGCTCTTGGAGTGCGTCTTGGTCGGCTGGATGTCGGTGTCGTTGCCGCCGCTGCCGCCGCCCGCGCGGTTCAGCGCCAGCGCCACGCCCGCCGCGATGGCGATGACCGCGAACACGGCGAGCAGCCACAGCTTGCCGCGCCCGCTGCCCTTGTTGCCGTGCCCCTCGAAGCCGCCGTCGTCGCCGTTGCCGTAGCCCGCGGGCAGGATCGGCTGCGGGATCTGCGTGGTGCCCGAGGCGTCCGCCGGGTGGGGCATGACCGTCGTCCCGGCGAAGCCGCCGGCCGGGGTCTGCCGGCCGTCGTGCGTCTCCACCGGGCCGGTGTTCCAGGTGCCGGTGTGCCCGCCCTGGTCGTAGAGCATCTGCAGGCCGTACTGGACGAGCCCGCGCATCTCCTCGGCCGTCTGGAACCGGTCGTCGGGCTCCTTGGCGAGCGAGCGCATGACCAGGCCGTCCAGCTCCGGCGGGCAGGACCCGTCGGAGACCTGCGACGGCGGCACCGGCATGTCCTGGACGTGCTGGTAGACCACCGACAGCGGGGTCTCACCGGTGAACGGGGGGCGCAGCGAGAGGAGTTCGTACAGCAGGCAGCCGGTGGCGTACAGGTCGGAGCGGTGGTCGACGGCCTTGCCGAGCGCCTGCTCCGGGGAGAGGTACTGCGGGGTGCCCATGACCATGCCGGTCTGCGTCATCGTCGTCGACGCGCCGTGCAGGGCGCGGGCGATGCCGAAGTCCATCACCTTGACGGCACCGGTGTCGGTGATGATGACGTTCGCCGGCTTGATGTCACGGTGGACGATGCCGTGCTGGTG
Organism: Streptomyces flaveolus; assembly: GCF_000716535.1. Lineage (GTDB taxonomy): Bacteria > Actinomycetota > Actinomycetes > Streptomycetales > Streptomycetaceae > Streptomyces > Streptomyces flaveolus_A. Next base: position 61,479 of record NZ_JNWV01000001.1, read on the forward strand.
CGAGTAGGCGAGCGCCTCCAGCACCCCGGAGACGATGATCAGGGCCTGCTCGGGGCCCGGCGCCTCGGCGTTCATCAGCAGGTCGCGGATGGTGCGGCCCTCGACCAGCTCCATGACGATGTACGGCACGGACTGGCCGCCCACCACGTCCTCGCCGGAGTCGTACACGGCGACGATCGCGTGGTGGTTGAGGCCGGCGACCGACTGTGCCTCACGGGTGAAACGGGCCTTGGAGACCGGATCCTCGGCCAGGTCCGCGCGCAGCAGCTTGACCGCGACCGTGCGGCCCAGGCGGACGTCCTCGGCCGCGAACACCTCGGCCATGCCGCCCCGGCCCAGCCGGTGCGTGAGCCGGTACCGGCCGTCGCCGACGAGCCCGCCGTTGCCCCACAGCTCCGGCGCGTCCGACATGCCGCCGCCAGTCGCCTCGGGGTCGGACGGGCCCTGAGAGCGCTGCGTCTGTGCCATCAGTCCTCGCCGTCGTTTCTGCCCGCGGTGCGCGCGGTGTTGTTACGGTCTCCGTCCGCCACGCTACAGCCTCCGCGGGGGCCACCGGTTCGGAACGGCAACCAGGACCGACCCGAGACGGACCGGTCATGAAACCTCTAGCACGCGCTGTCGTGCAAATTCTGTGCGCCGGCCGTACGTCCCCTGTAACGCTTGCACGACGCTTCATGCGCGTACGGTCACGGAACGGGCACCGAGCTTGACGTGTCAGTGCCCTCGGGCAGACTTGGCCGGGAATGACACATTCGATCAAGGCCTGTTCGCCGGCTGACGGCGCCGCACGGCCGGTGGGGGACGCGGAGAGATGAGCCAGGACGGCGCACACGGCCGGTACGCGGGGCAGGCGCTGGCCGGGGGCCGCTACCAGCTGCGCGACTTGCTGGGCGAGGGCGGCATGGCCTCCGTGCACCTCGCCTACGACGCCGTGCTGGACCGCCAGGTCGCCATCAAGACGCTCCACACCGAACTCGGCCGGGAACAGGCCTTCCGCGAGCGCTTCCGCCGCGAGGCGCAGGCCGTGGCCAAGCTCACGCACACCAACATCGTCTCCGTCTTCGACACGGGCGAGGACGAGTTGAACGGCATGGCGACGCCGTACATCGTCATGGAGTACGTCGAGGGCCGCCCGCTGGGCTCCGTGCTGGAGGAGGACATCCGGCAGTACGGCGCGATGCCCGCCGACAAGGCCCTGAAGGTCACCGCCGACGTGCTCGCGGCCCTGGAGATCAGCCACGAGAAGGGGCTGGTCCACCGCGACATCAAGCCGGGCAACGTGATGATGACCAAGCGGGGCGTGGTCAAGGTCATGGACTTCGGCATCGCCCGCGCCATGCAGTCCGGCGTCACCTCGATGACCCAGACCGGCATGGTCGTCGGCACCCCGCAGTACCTCTCGCCCGAACAGGCCCTCGGCCGCGGCGTGGACGCCCGCTCCGACCTGTACTCGGTCGGCATCATGCTGTTCCAGCTGGTCACCGGGCGGCTGCCGTTCGACGCGGACTCGCCGCTGGCCATCGCGTACGCGCATGTGCAGGAGGAGCCGGTGGCGCCCTCCTCGGTCAACCGCGCGCTGCCGCCCGCCGTGGACGCGCTGGTCGCCCGCGCGTTGAAGAAGAACCCGAACGAGCGCTTCCCGACCGCCGAGTCCATGCGCGACGAGTGCCTGCGGGTCGCGGCGTCCTTCCATGCGGCCCCGCCGAGCATCGTGCCGGGCGCCGGTCCGACGCAGAGCGGCTCGGGCGTCGGCTCCGCGGTGTTCCCGCCGGTCGACCAGGCGACCCAGGCCCCGCACGGGCAGGTGCAGACGCCGTACCAGCCGGCTCCGGCACCGGTCCCGAACCCGTACGGCCACCCGACGCCCGCCCCGGGCTACGGCTACCCGCAGCAGGGCGGCTACCAGACGGCGCCCGTGGGCTACGGCCCGCAGGGCACCGCCCCGACCCCGCCGCCGTACACGATGGCGCCGCAGCAGGCCGGCGGGCCCGGCGGCGGCCGGAACAGGCGGCCGGTGGTCGTCGGCTCGGTCGCGGTGGCGGCCGTCGTGGCCGTCGGCCTGATCGTCGCGCTCACGCTGAAGAACACCGGCGAGGACACCAAGGGCGGCAGCGGCGGGTCGAGCGCCTCGGCGTCCGCGTCCCACCGGGCGGGCTACCGCCCCCCGGACACCACCCGCCGGATCGACAAGTCCAAGTGCACCGATCCGCAGGAGTCCTACACCGACCCGGACAAGGTCGAGCTGCCCGACTTCCGGTACAAGGACATCGGCTCCGTGAAGGAGTGCCTCCAGGCCGCTGGCTGGAAGTGGAAGATCAAGGACGAGGACGACAACACCTGGGGCGACGGGACCGTCCTCGACCAGTTCCCCGCCCAGGGCACCGACGTCGACCAGGACGACGTGGGCACCATCGAGCTGAGCGTGTCGACGGGCAATCCGCCGCAGTGAGCCGCCCCCGGCGGTTCGGGGTACGGATCGGGCCCGGCGGTCGTCCGCCGGGCCCTCGGTGTGTCCGGCCGAGCCGGAGGGCTTACAGGTAGGGGCCGCCCGAACGGCCGCCCGTCTGGTGGTCGTCGCCGCCCTCGTGGCCGGTCATGCCCGGCGGGAGCGCGCGGCGCATCTGCTCCAACTGGGCTCGCGCGGCCATCTGCTGGGCGAACAGCGTCGTCTGGATCCCGTGGAAGAGGCCCTCCAGCCAGCCCACCAACTGCGCCTGCGCGATCCGCAGTTCCGCGTCGCTCGGGGTGGCGTCGTCGGTGAACGGCAGGGAGAGCCGTTCCAGTTCCTCGACCAGTTCGGGGGCCAGGCCGTCCTCCAGCTCCTTCACCGAGCTCGCGTGGATCTCCTTGAGTCGCACCCGGCTGGCCTCGTCGAGGGGAGCCGCCCGCACCTCCTCCAGGAGTTGCTTGATCATGCTACCGATCCGCATGACCTTGGCCGGCTGTTCCACCTGCTCCGTCACCGGGGTCTCACGGGAGTCCTCGTGCCCGTCGCCACCGCCGAGCGCCATCCCGTCCTGACCCACGACGAGGATCTGGGGGTTCCCCGGCGACCGTTCGTTCCTCGGCATCTCCATGCCGCCATTCTCTCGCACGCCACCACCTCATCACCGTGGTGCCCCCTTGTGGGGCTGATCCACCGTTTAGACCCGACGGCCCAATCCGGAATGCCTTCTTCGCCATGGAATGTGAGGCTTGTTCCCGTCGGTTTTCCATCGGTCACGGCACCTGGGCCCCGGGAGGTCACCGACGTGACTGCACGCCCACGACTCACGTTGCGCTGTCTTAGGCTGCTGGTCGTCCTCACGGCGACGGCCCTGCCGGCGCACGGCACCGCCGTCGCGTACGGCGGCACGCCCGTCCTCGCCGCGGAGCCGGACACCGCCCGCCCGTCCGCCACCGGACACCGGGAGCAGGCTGGAACGCGGCAGGGAACCAGGCAGGGCGCGGCCCGGGGGCACGCGCCCGCTCTGACGGCCGTGCCCCAGCACGGGCCCCTTGAGGACACGGCCGCGGAGCACGCCGCCCCGGACCGCGGGCGCCCGGACCAGGGTCCACCACGGAAGCCGTCCCCCGACGGGACGTCCCCGGACGGGACGTCCCCGGACGGGACGTCGTCGGACGAGGCGTCATCGGAGGAGGCGTCGGAGGAGACGTCATCGGAGGAGGCGCCGTCGGACGAGACATCCTCGGACGAGACGGCCTCGGGGGAAGCGCCGGCCGCCGTTCCGATGCCGTCCGACTCCGCCTCGGCGTCGGTCCGCCCCTATCGCCCCCTCGCCTCCGTCGAGCCGTCCCGGGCGGGCAGCCGGGCCGGTGAGGGGCGGATGCGGCCGGGCCGGCCGGACGGGCCGGAGATCGAGGACGAGGGCGACGACGCCCCCCCTCCCGCCACCCCTGCCGCCCAGCCGGAGGAGCCTGAGGAGCCGGAGACCGCGGAAGTGCCGAGCGTCTCGCCGTCGCCCCTGGAGACCGGCCCGGACCCCACCGGTTCCCCGCAGGGGCCCGGCGCCGAGCAGGCGGCCCAACAGGGCGAGGCCCCCACGGAGCCGGTCCTGCGGATCCTCCCGCTCGGCAGCGGTCTGGTCCTCATCGGCCTGGGCCTGGGGCTGGCCCTCCTGGGCCTGAGACTCCGCAAGAGCTGACCGCCCGGACGGCCGGGACCCCCGCTACGGCGCGACCAGCAGCACCTTGCCGATGTGGCCGCTCGCCTCCACCAGCCGGTGCGCCTCGGCCGCCTCCGGCATCGGCAGCTCGCGGTCCACCACCGGGCGGACGTGCCGGGCGGTGAGCAACGGCCACACGTGCTCACGTACGGCGGCGACGATGGCCGCCTTCTCCGTCAGCGGGCGGGCGCGCAGCGAGGTCGCGCTGATCGCGGCCCGCTTGCTGAGCAGCGTGCCGATGTTCAGCTCACCCTTCACACCGCCCTGCATGCCGATGATCGCGAGCCGTCCGTTGACGGCGAGCGCCTGGACATTGCGGTCCAGGTACTTCGCACCCATGTTGTCGAGGATGACGTCGGCGCCCGCGCCCCCGGTGGCCTGCTTGATCTCGGCGACGAAGTCCTGATCGCGGTAGTTGATCAGCACGTCCGCGCCCAGCTCGGCGCAGCGGTCGAGCTTCTCCTTCGTCCCGGCGGTCACCGCGACCTTGGCGCCGACGGCCTTGGCGAGCTGGATCGCCATGGTGCCGATGCCGCTGGAGCCGCCGTGCACCAGCAGCGTCTCGCCGGGACGCAGATGGGCGACCATGAACACGTTGGACCAGACGGTGCAGACGACCTCGGGCAGCGCCGCGGCGCGCGTGAGGTCCACCCCCTCGGGAGCGGGCAGCAGCTGCCCGACCGGTACGGCGACCTTCTCGGCGTAGCCGCCGCCCGCGAGCAGCGCGCACACCTGGTCGCCGACGGCCCAGCCGGAGACGCCGGGACCGAGCGCGGCGATCCTGCCGGAGCACTCCAGGCCGGGGTAGGGGGAGGCGCCGGGCGGCGGGTTGTAGAAGCCCTGGCGCTGCAGGATGTCGGCACGGTTGACGGCGCTGGCCACCACCTCGACCAGCACCTCGCCCTCGCCGGGCACCGGATCGGGGACCTCGTCCCACACCAGCGCCTCGGGACCACCAGGTTCGGGAATCGTGATCGCATGCATGCCGGTGACGCTACTCCCCCAGGGACCGGTCATCCGGGTGGCAGGGGGCGGATGTCCGGGGTGACCCGGGTTTCGGGGGTGGCGCGGACGATGGTGATGAGCCGGTCCGTCAGCTGGAGCGTGCCGACGGACGGATCGTCGTAGCCGAGCACCCGGTGTCCGCGGAGGACGCTCACCACCAGGTCGTCCGTCTCGCGGGGCTTCTTGCCGACCTCGCCGCGGACCACCGGCCGTTCCACGAGGTCCAGCCCGCTGCCCTGCTGGATCAGGTCCTCCATGACCATGCCGGCCGCGGGGCTGAGCACGGACAGGCCGAGCAGGCGGCCGGCCGCGCCGGAGCTGGTGATGACGGCGTCGGCGCCGGACTGCTTGAGCAGCGGGGCATTCTCCTCCTCGCGCACCGCGGCCACGATCTTGGCGGTGCGGTTGAGCTGGCGGGCGGTCAGCGTGACGAGGACGGAGGTGTCGTCGCGCTGCGGGGCGATGATGATCTGCCGGGCCTTGTGCACCTCGGCCCGTTTGAGCACGTCACTGCGGGTGGCGTCGCCTATGACACCGGCGTAGCCCTCGGCGGTGGCCGCGTCGATCGCCTTGGAGCTGGGGTCGACCACGACCACCTGCTCCTTCTTCAGCCCGGTCGCACAGACGGTCTGGATGGCCGACCGTCCCTTCGTGCCGAAGCCGACGACGACGGTGTGGTCACGCAAGGTGGACCTCCAGCGGTTCAGGCGCCATTCCTCACGGGTGCGTTCGGTGAGGACCTCCAGCGTGGTGCCGACCAGGATGATCAGGAACAGCACGCGCAGGGGCGTGATGACGAGGATGTTGGTGAGCCGGGCGCTGTCGCTGACCGGGGTGATGTCGCCGTATCCGGTGGTGGAGAGGGTGACGGTCGCGTAGTAGAACGCGTCGAGGAGGTCGACGGGGCCGTCGGAGCTGTCGCGGTAGCCCTCGCGGTCGGCGTAGACGACCAGCGCGGTGGCGACCAGCACCACCAGGGCCATGATCAGCCGCTTGACGACCTGGCGGATCGGACGCTCCACCACTTTTCTCGGGAGTGCCACCCGATGGGTCACCAGATGTTCGCCCGCCTGGCGGGCTATGGCGTCATGGCCCGGAAGTTTCACGTGAAACACACCCCGATTCCGGCGGTCGCCCACGGCAGGTCCAGCAGCTCGGCCTCCTCGCCCTGTCGGGCCCCGCCCGGCGGTACGACGGCCAGCGCGTCGGCGGCGGCGACGCCCCGGAGCATGGCCGGGCCGTTGTAGTGCAGCGGCATGGCGTGGTCACCGCGCAGCACCACAGGGATGAGCCGGGTGTCGTGGGGGTGCCCGTGCACCGCCTCACGCAGCGGCAGCGTGTACCGCTCGGGGGCGGGGTGGGCGGCCAGGGTCCGCAGCAGCGGTTCGGCGAGGGTGAGCAGACCGGAGACGGCCGCGAGGGGGTTGCCGGGCAGTCCGACGAGGTGCTGGTGGTTCTTGGTGCGGGCAAGCAGCATGGGGTGGCCGGGGCGCACCTTGACGCCGTCGACGAGGAGTTCGGCGCCGACGCGTTCCAGGATCGGGTGGACGTGGTCCACGGGCCCCGCCGCGGTGCCGCCCGTGGTGATGATCAGGTCGGCGGCGGAGCGGGTGACCGCCTTCTGCAGGGCCTTGGCGTCGTCGCCGATCCGGCGTACGGCAATGACGTCGGCGCCGAGCGCGCGCAGCCAGGGCGGCAGCATGGGGCCGAGGGCGTCCCGGATCAGCCCGTCGTGCGGCAGGCCCTCGGTCAGCAACTCGTCGCCCAGGACCAGGACTTCCGCGCGGGGGCGGGGCACGACGGTGACCGTGTCGTAGCCGGCCGCCGCGGCGAGGCCCAGGACGGCGGGGGTGACCAGGGTTCCGACGGGCAGCAACTGGTCGCCGTTGCGGCACTCCTGGCCGCGTGGGCGGATGTCCTGGCCGTGGAGCATCTCGCAGGTGGTGTGCAGGCGGCCCTGGGCGTCGATCCGGCCGTGCTCGGTGCGCAGGACGGCGGTGGTGTCGGCGGGGATGCGGGCGCCGGTGGCGATGCGGACCGCCTCGCCGTCGGTGAGGGGTTCGGGCTGCGCGTGCCCGGCGAGCACGCCCTCCTCCCGCACCTGCCAGGGTCCTGGTCCGGCGACCGCCCAGCCGTCCATCGCCGAGGTGTCGAAGGAGGGGAGGTCGGTGAGCGCGTCGAGGGGCGCGGCCAGGGCCAGCCCGAGGGCGTCGCCGAGCGCCACGGAGACGGGGGCACGGCGGGCACGGGAACGCGCGGCACGCGCGGCGGCCTCCCGGGCCTGGGGCCAGGGGGTGGCCCGGTGCCGATCTGCGGGCCGCTCACCGGGTGACGGGGCGACCGGAGCGGACGCCTGGCCCGCGCCGTCGTCCGTGCTGTCGTCCCGGGGCTCCCGGTGGGCATCCCTCACGAGCGCCAGTGCCTCCTCGACATCGAGGTCGTCGGTGTCCTCGGCGGACGCCTCGGCCCGGGTGCCGGGGGCGGTCATCCGGCGTCCGGGGCGCTCGGGCCCCCGCTCCTCGCGTCCGTGGTGCCCCCACCGTTCTCTTCCTCCCAGCGCAGCGCCAGCGCGGCGGCCCTGCGCGCGGCCTCGGCGACGGCCTCGGGGCCGCCCTTGCCCTGGGCGGCGGCGTAGCCGACGAGGAAGGTGGTCAGCGGGGCTGCGGGCCGGGCCACGCCGTGCGCGGCGTCCCGGGCCAGATCGAGGAGGACGCCGGTGTCGACGTCCAGTTCGATGCCCAACTCGTCCTTGACTGCGGAGATCCATTCATCCAACACGGACCCATGCTCCCTGATGCGTGCCCTGGCCGTCGCGATGTCGTCCCAGGTGTCGCAGTCGAACGAGGCGAGCGGGTCCGGGACGCGGGTGAGGCGCAGGGCACCGGTCAGCCGGCGCAGGGGCAGCCCGCTGAGGCCGCCGTGCGCGGTGGCGAGGGCGGTCAGCTCACGGCGCAGGGCGGCGGTGCGGTAGGCGGCGACGAGCGGCTGGTCACGGCCGTCGGCGTCGGTGAGCAGCGCACCATCGGCCGCGGTGTCCTGAAGGGCGTTCAACAGGCGTCGGAGCGTGGGCTGTTCAAGGAAGGGCAGGTCGGCGGAGAGGACGACGGTGTGCCCGGCGGTGGTGAGCCGCAGGCCAGCCTCCAGCGCGGCGACCGGTCCGCCGCCGGGCGGCTCCTCGCGTGCCCAGCGCACCGGGCGGGCGGTGGGCCGGGGCGCGGCCACGACGACGGTCGTCCCGGCGTCGGCGCAGGCCGCGAGCACCCGGTCGAGCAGCGCGCGGCCACCGACCCGGAGCGCCGGCTTGTCGGCCCCGCCGAGCCGCCGGGCGGCACCGCCGGCCAGCACGACGGCGTCGTACGGCGCGGGGACCCCGGGAGCCGGGTCCGCGGGAGCGGCGGGGGCGGTGTCGGTCACCCTCCGAGTATGTCCTGCCGGTTCCTCCTTCCGAACCTGTGTCTCAGCGGAAGCCGGGCCTCACAGGGTGCGCAGCAGCACCGCCGGCTGTTCCACGCAGTCCGCCACATACCGCAGGAAGCCGCCCGCCGTGCCCCCGTCGCACACCCGGTGGTCGAAGGTGAGCGAGAGCTGGACGACCTGGCGGACGGCCAGCTCGCCCTCGTGCACCCATGGCTTCGGGACGATGCGGCCGACACCGAGCATGGCCGCCTCGGGGTGGTTGATGATCGGGGTGGAGCCGTCGACGCCGAAGACGCCGTAGTTGTTCAGCGTGAAGGTCCCGCCGGTGAGTTCCCCGGGGGTCAGCGTCCCGGCGCGGGCCGCCTCGGTGAGCCGGGCGAACTCGGCGGTCAGCGACTCGGCGTCGCGCGCGTGGGCGTCCCGGACGACCGGCACGACCAGGCCGCGTTCCGTCTGCGCGGCGAACCCTAGGTGGACCTGGTCGAGCCGGACGACCTCGCGGGCCTCGGTGTCGACGAAGGAGTTCAGCTCGGGGAAGCGGGCGAGGCCGGCCGTGCAGATACGGGCGAGCAGCGCGAGGAGGGAGATCTTCGGGCCTCCGGCCGCGTTCATCGCCGCGCGTGCGCGCATGAGTTCCGTCGCGTCGGCGTCGACCCAGCAGGTCGCGTCCGGGATCTCCCGGCGGCTGCGGGAGAGCTTGTCGGCGACGGCACCGCGCACGCCCTTGAGCGGGATCCGGGTCCCGCCGCCCTGCGGGGCGGGCGCGGCGGCGGGCCGTACGACCGGCTCCTCGGCCGTGCGGGCCGGTGCGGCCTCGGCCCGCAGCGCGTTCTCGACGTCCGCGCGCAGGATGAGCCCGTCCGGCCCCGACCCGGCCAACCGCCGCAGATCGACGCCGTTGTCACGGGCGAGTTTGCGCACGAGGGGGGAGATCACAGGGACCGGGCCCTCGGCGGGGGCGGCGGTGGGGGCAGCGGTGGTGGCGGACGCGGAGGCGGGTGCCTGCGCCACCGCCGGTGCGGCCACGCGCGCGTGGGCGTGGGCGTCGGCCCGGGCGGTCCCGCGCCGGGCGGCCTGCCCGGCGGCCGGGGCTCCGGGCGCCGCCTGACCGTTGCCGTCGGCCGCGCGCCGGACGCTGTGTCCGTCGGCCGCACCCGTGCCCGCCCGCACCCGGCGCCGGCGTGCCGCCGGGGCCTGGGTGCCGTAACCCACCAGGACGTTGCCGGAGCCCTCCGGTTCCGGTTCCCGTTCGCCCACCGCCACCGTCAGCAGCGGGGCGCCGACGGGCAGTTCGGTGCCCTCCTCGCCGAAGCGGGCGGTGACCACGCCACCGTACGGGCAGGGCACCTCGACCATCGCCTTGGCCGTCTCGACCTCGACCACCGGCTGGTCGACGGCGACCACGTCACCGACCTGGACCAGCCAGCGGACGATCTCCGCCTCGGTGAGCCCCTCACCGAGGTCGGGCAGCTTGAACTCCAGCACCTGAGCCATCAGCCCTCGGCCTCCCACTGCAGCCGGGCCACGGCGTCCAGGATGCGGTCGACGCCGGGCAGGTGGTGCCGCTCCAGCATGGGCGGCGGGTAGGGGATGTCGAACCCGGCCACGCGCAGCACCGGTGCCTCCAGGTGGTGGAAGCAGCGCTCGGTGACGCGGGCCGCGATCTCGCCGCCCGGCCCGCCGAACCCGGTGGACTCGTGGACGACGACGGCGCGGCCGGTGCGCCGGACGGACGCGCAGACCGTCTCGTCGTCGAACGGCACCAGGGAGCGCAGGTCGACGACCTCCAGGTCCCAGCCCTCGGCCTGGGCGGCCTCCGCGGCCTCCAGGCAGACCGGCAGCGAGGGGCCGTAGGTGATGAGCGTGGCGCTGCGGCCGGCCCGGCGGACGACGGCCCGGCCGATCGGCTCGACGTCCGTCGGCTGCTCGGGGTTCCAGCTGTCCTTCGACCAGTACAGCCGCTTGGGCTCCAGGAAGACGACCGGGTCGTCGGAGGCGATGGCCTGGCGCAGCAGCCCGTAGGCGTCGGCGACGGTGGCGGGGGTGACGACGTGGAGCCCGGGCGTCGCCATGTAGTAGGCCTCGGAGGAGTCGCTGTGGTGCTCGACGCCGCCGATGCCGCCGCCGTAGGGGATGCGGACGGTGATCGGCAGGGGCATCCTGCCGCGCGTGCGGTTGCGCATCCGGGAGACATGACTGATCAGCTGCTCGAACGCCGGGTAGGCGAACGCGTCGAACTGCATCTCGACCACGGGCCTGAGGCCGTACATCGCCATGCCCACGGCGGCACCGAGGATGCCGGCCTCGGCGAGGGGGGTGTCGGTGCAGCGGTCCTCGCCGAACTCCTTGGTGAGCCCGTCGGTGACGCGGAAGACCCCGCCGAGGGTGCCGACGTCCTCGCCCATGACGTGCACGGCCGGGTCGGCGGCCATCGCGTCGCGCATCGCGCGCGTGAGGGCCTGCGCCATGGTGGCGGGCTTGACGGCGACGGTGGTCATCGGGCGCCGCCTTCCCGGGCGCCGGGCTCGCCGTGCTGCTCCTGCTCGGCCTCCAGCTCGGCCCGCAACAGGTCGCGCTGCTCGCGCAGTTGCGTGGTGGTCTCGGCGTAGACGTGGTCGAAGAGGTCCATGGGGTCGAGTTCGGGGTCCCGGTTCATGCGTTCCCGCAGGGAGGCGGCCATCGTCTCGGCGTCCTGGCGGGCGGCCTCGATGCCGGCGTCGTCCAGCAGTCCGCGCGTGGTCAGTTCGCGTTCCAGCAGCTCGATGGGGTCGTGGGCGCGCCAGGCCGCGACCTCGGCCTCGCCCCGGTAGCGGGTGGCGTCGTCGGCGTTGGTGTGGGCGTCGACGCGGTACGTCACCGCCTCGACGAGGGTCGGGCCGCCGCCCGCGCGCGCGTGCCGTACGGCGTCGCTGAGGACCTCGTGCACGGCCGCGGCGTCGTTGCCGTCGACCAGTCGGCCCGGCATTCCGTACCCGACGGCCTTGTGGGCCAGGGAGGGCGCGGCGGTCTGCTTGGCGAGCGGTACGGAGATGGCGAAGCCGTTGTTCTGCACCAGGAAGACGACCGGTGCCTGCCAGACGGCGGCGAAGTTCAGCGCCTCGTGGAAGTCGCCCTCGCTGGTGCCGCCGTCGCCGACCATGGCCAGCGCCACCACGTCGTCGCCCTTGAGGCGGGCGGCGTGGGCGAGGCCGACGGCGTGCGGCAGCTGGGTGGCGAGCGGGGTGCTGAGCGGGGCCACCCGGTGGGCGTAGGGGTCGTAGCCGCTGTGCCAGTCGCCGCGCAGCAGGGTGAGCGCCTCGGCGGGGTCCACGCCCCGGGCCACGACGGCGAGCGTGTCGCGGTAGCTGGGGAAGAGCCAGTCGCGCTCCTCCAGCGCCAGGGCGGCGGCGATCTCGCAGGCCTCCTGGCCGGTGCTGGACGGGTAGACGGCGAGCCGGCCCTGCTTGGTGAGAGCGGTGGCCTGCGTGTTGTACCGGCGCCCGCGCACCAGCTCGGCGTACAGCCGGCGCAGCAGGCCGGGATCGGCCTTGGCGGCCGCCTCGGTGCCGAGGACGCGGTAGGGCTCGGCGTCGGGCAGCAGCGGCGCGGCGTCCATACGGGGCTGCCAGGCGGGCGGCGGCGATGGCCGGTACGCGCCCCGCTGCTCCAGAACCGTCATGACGGCACCTCCTCGTGGGAGTGGCTACGGGAGGCGCGTCGTCTGTGACTCGCCTCACCAACCGATTGTTCGGTCGCTGGCACATTTTGGCTACAGGTGCCTTCAGGCTGTGGACAAACGGTTCTCCACAGCCTGGAATGACCGCAGGACGTCCACGGCGAGGAAGCGGGAGGACATGGGAGCTGAACAAATGGCCGCCGGGCCGCAGGACGGCGCCGCCCTGCCGCCGCCGCGCCCGCTGGACGCCATCGACCAGGACATCCTGAAGATCCTCCAGGCGGACGGCCGGGCCTCGATACGGTCGGTGGCCGAGCGCGTCCACGTCTCGCGCGCCAACGCCTACGCGCGCATCAACCGGCTCGTCGAGGACGGGGTGATCCGGGGCTTCAGCGCGCGCGTGGACCACGAACGGGCGGGTCACGGCACGTCGGCGTACATCACGCTGAAGATCGTCCAGAACAGCTGGCGCACGGTCCGCGAGCAGCTCAGGCAACTGCCCGGTGCCTCCCACATCGCTCTGGTGGGCGGCGACTTCGATGTGCTGCTGCTGGTGCACACGCCCGACAACCGGGCGCTGCGCGAGCTGGTGCTGACCCGGCTCCAGGCGATCCCCGAGGTGCTCAGCACCCGCACGCTGCTGGTGTTCGAGGAGGAGGACCTGGAGCCGGAGGGCTGAGGTCAGTCCTGGCGCAGCCCAGAGAAGACCAGCCGGACGACGGCGTCGGCCACCTCCCGGTCGCTCGCGCCCCGCGCGTCCGGCCGGTACCACTCCACGATCGAGTTGATCATCCCGAAGACCAGCCGGGTGACCAGGCGGACCTCCACGTCGCCGCGTACGTCCCCGTCGGCCGCCGCCGCCTTCAGCAGCTCGGCGACCCGGTGGTCGAAGTCGCGGCGCCGCTCCAGCGCCCAGCGCTCGGTCTCGGTGTTGCCGCGCACGCGCAGCAGCAGCGTCACGTAGGGCAGCTCGGCTATGAGCACCTCGACCATGCGGCGCACGACGTGCTCCAGCCGTTCGGCCGGCCGCCCCACGCGCGCGTGCTCCTCGTCCAGGATGGCGAACAGGCCGTCCAGGGCGCGGCTGACGGCCCGGCGCAGCAGCTCCTCCTTGCCGCTGACGTGGTGGTAGATCGACGACTTGGAGATGCCGGCCGCCTTGGAGAGGTGCTCCATGGAGGTGCCGTCGTAGCCGCGCTCGTTGAAGACGCGGACGGCGACGGTGAGCAGCGTCTCCGGCGTGTAGGTGTCGCGCTTGGCCGTGGTCATGAGGTGCCCTCCCGCTTGTCGGTGGCATACGCGTGGCGGTACAGCGCGAGGGAGGGCGCGTAGCGTCCGGAGGGTTCGCGCTCGTGCATCTCGTCCAGGACGCCGAAGGCGAAGTCGCGGCCGAGCCTGCGGTCCCACTCGAAGGGGCCGAGCGGGTAGTTGACCCCCAGCCGCATCGCGGTGTCGATGTCCTCCTCGGTGGCCACGCCCTTGGCGACGGCGTCGTGGGCGAGGTCGATGATCCGGGCGACCGTGCGGGCGACGATCATGCCGGGGACGTCGCCGATGACGCTGACGTCCTTGCCGAGCGCCTGGAAGAGTCCGGTGGCCTCGGCGAGGGTCCGCGGCGAGGTGTCCTGGGCGGCGGACAGGGCGACACGGGTGGCCGTGCGGTAGTCCAGGGCGAGGTCGAAGTAGACGACGTCCCGGAACTCGGCGGAGGTCTGGCCGTCGGCGAGGACGAGCTGGCCGCCGCTGGGCAGCAGCAGGCGGGTGCCGTGGTCCTCGTCCTCCTCGCGGACCGGGATGCCCGCCTCGCGGATCATGGTAAGCAGTTCGGCGGCCGGGCCGAGACCGCCCTCGGCGACGACGTGGGCGGGCGGCTGCTCCTTGTCGGCGGTGTGCGGCTCGGGCCGCTCGGCGCCGTCCGCGTAGTCGTACCAGCCGCGTCCGCTCTTGCGGCCGAGCCGCCCGGACTCCACCAGCCGGCGCTGGGCGAGCGAGGGCGTGAAGCGGGTGTCCTGGAAGAAGGACTGCCACACCGAGTGGGTGACGGACTCGTTGACGTCCTGGCCGATCAGGTCGGTCAGCTCGAACGCGCCCATCCTGAAGCCGCCGCACTCCCGCAGCACCGCGTCGATGGTGGCGGGGTCGGCGGCCTGGGCCTCGTGGACGGCGAACGCCTCGGCGTAGAACGGCCGGGCGATGCGGTTGACGATGAAGCCGGGGGTGTCCGCGCAGGCCACCGGGGTCTTGCCCCAGGCGCGGGCGGTCTCGTACGCGCGAGTGGCCGACGTGACGTCGGTGGCGAAGCCGGAGACCACCTCGACCAGCGGCAGCAGCGGCGCCGGGTTGAAGAAGTGCAGGCCGACGAAGCGGCCGGGACGGCGCAGGGCGCCGCCGACGGCGGTCACCGACAGCGAGGAGGTGTTGGTGGCGAGCAGGCAGTCCTCGGCGACGATCTCCTCCAGCTCGCCGAAGAGCCGCTGCTTGACGTCCAGCCGCTCCAGGACGGCCTCCACGACCAGCCCGCAGTCCGCCAGTTCCGCGAGGCTGTCCACGGGCTTCAGGCGGGCGCGGGCCGCGTCCCGGTCGGCTTGTGTGAGCCGGTCCTTGGCCACGAGCCGGTCGAGGCGGGCGCCGATCGCTTCGGCCGCGTCCCGGGCCCGCCCGGGTGCGGCGTCGTAGAGCCGCACGGGGTGCCCGGCGACCAGCGCGACCTGGGCGATTCCCTGGCCCATGGTGCCGGTACCGACGACGGCCACGGGGCTGCTGAGGTCGAGTGCTGTCATGTGCGCGATCCTCCCGCACGGGGTTTTCCACAGATGCGGCGGGACCCCCTTGTACCGACCGATCGTTCGGTTACTCTAGCTCTGACCGTCCCATCCCGCTGCTCTTTCTGCCAGGTCCGAACTCGACGACGAGTTCTCCAGACGAGGAGTTGGTCCCGCATGGCCGCCGAACTGACCACGCCCGAGCTGATCGAAAAGCACCGGCCCACGCTCGACCAGGCCCTGGAGGCCATCCGCACCCGCGCGTACTGGTCCCCGCACCCCGAACACCCGAAGGCCTACGGGGAGAACGGCAGCCTGGACGCCGCGGCGGGCAAGGCCGCCTTCGACGCCGTGCTGGGCACCCGCCTCGACCTCGGCCAGCCGGGCACGGACGACTGGGTGGGCGGCGAGGTCTCGCCGTACGGCATCGAGCTGGGCGTCACGTACCCGCACGCGGACGTCGACGTGCTGCTCCCGGCCATGCGGGCCGGGCAGCGGGCCTGGCGGGACGCGGGCCCGGAGGTCCGGGCGGTGGTCTGTCTGGAGATCCTCAAGCGGATCAGCGACCGGACGCACGAGTTCGCGCACGCCGTCATGCACACCAGCGGGCAGGCCTTCATGATGGCGTTCCAGGCGGGCGGCCCGCACGCCCAGGACCGCGGCCTGGAGGCGGTGGCGTACGCGTACGCGGAGCAGGTCCGCACCCCGGAGACGGCGGAGTGGACCAAGCCGCAGGGCAAGCGCGACCCGCTGGCCCTCACCAAGCGGTTCACCGCGGTCCCGCGCGGGACCGCCCTGGTCATCGGCTGCAACACCTTCCCGACGTGGAACGGCTACCCGGGCCTGTTCGCCTCCCTGGCCACCGGCAACGCGGTCCTGGTCAAGCCGCACCCGCGCGCGGTGCTGCCGCTCGCGCTGACCGTCCAGGTCGCCCGGGAGGTGCTGGCCGGGGCGGGCTTCGACCCAAACCTGGTGGCGCTGGCCGCCGAGCGCCCCGGCGAGGGCATCGCGAAGACCCTCGCCACCCGCCCCGAGATCAAGATCATCGACTACACCGGTTCGACGTCCTTCGGCGACTGGCTGGAGGCCAACGCCCGCCAGGCGCAGGTCTACACGGAGAAGGCCGGCGTCAACACGGTGCTCGTGCACTCCACGGACGACTACAAGGGCATGCTGTCCAACCTGGCGTTCTCGCTGTCCCTGTACAGCGGCCAGATGTGCACCACCCCGCAGAACCTGCTCATCCCCCGGGACGGCATCACCACCGACCAGGGCCCCAAGACGTTCGACGAGGTCACCGCCGACCTCGCCCGCGCGGTCGACGGCCTGCTCGGCGACGACGCGCGGGCGAACGCGCTGCTGGGCGCGATCGTCAACCCGGACGTCAAGGCCCGCCTGGAGGCCGCGGCCGGCCTCGGCGAGGTCGCCCTCGCCTCCCGCGAGGTCACCAACCCGGAGTTCCCGGACGCGGTGGTCCGCACCCCGGTCATCGTCAAGCTGGACGGCGCCAAGCCGGACGACGAGGCCGCGTACATGAGCGAGTGCTTCGGACCGGTCTCCTTCGCCGTCGCCGTCGACTCGGTGACGGACGCGGTGGAGCTGCTGCGGCGCACTGTCCGCGAGAAGGGCGCGATGACGGTCGGCGCGTACACGACGGACGCCGGGACCGAGCGCGCCGTCGAGGAGGTCTGCCTGGAGGAGGCCGCCCAGCTCTCGCTCAACCTGACCGGCGGGGTCTACGTCAACCAGACGGCCGCGTTCTCCGACTTCCACGGCTCGGGCGGCAACCCGGCGGCCAACGCGGCCCTCACCGACGGCGCCTTCGTCGCCAACCGCTTCCGTGTGGTGGAGGTGCGCCGGGAGGTCTAGGCCCTGGGCGCGGCTCCGGTGGCGCTCCAGTGGTACAGCGTCATCGCCACGCTGGTGGCCAGGTTGTAGCTGGAGACCTGGGGGCGCATCGGGAGGCGCAGCAGGTGGTCGGCCCGGGCGCGCAGTTCCGGCGACAGGCCGGAGCGCTCCGAGCCGAAGGCCAGCACGGCGTCGTCGGGCAGCTTCGTGCCGCGGATGTCCTCGCCCTCCGGGTCGAGGGCGAACAGCGGCCCGGCGGGCAGCTCGGCGACGCCGAGGCGCTCCACGGCGGTCGCGAAGTGCAGGCCCGCGCCGCCGCGCACCACCGTGGGATGCCACGGGTCGAGCGTGCCCGTGGTGACCACGCCGGTCGCCCCGAAACCGGCGGCCAGCCGGATCACGGCACCCGCGTTGCCCAGGTTGCGGGGGTTGTCCAGCACCACGACGGGCGCGGTGCGGGGCGTGCGGGCGAGCGCGCGCAGGTTGGCCTCACGGGGCGGCCGTACCGCGAGGGCGGCCACGCCGGTCGGATGGGGCCGCGGGACGAGGGAGGCGTACGCCGGCTCGGACACCTCCGCCAGGAGGGCCTCCAGGGCGTCGCGGACGTCCCCGGCCAGCTCCTCGGCGAGGGCGAGCGCGGCCCGCCGGTCGGTGGTGACCGCGACCGGCACCTCGGCCCCGAAGCGCAGCGCGTGCTTCAGGGCGTGGAAGCCGTCGAGCAGCACGGCGGTGTCCGCGTGCTCGCGCCAGCGGCTCAGCGGGTCGCTCATGCGGTGAACCCTACGCGGTCCGCCGGGCTCTCCTCCGGGGAGCGCGGCGCAGGAACGGTACGGCCGACGCGCCGGGCGAGCCGCCACCGCGCGCGTGCCGCCAGGTCGCCCAGCCGGCGCAGGAAGGACGTCGGCAGGAAGACCGCGTCGGCGGTGATCATCGCCAGCGAGAAGAACGGCAGTCCGAGGACGACCGCGATCACCGCGTGCTCGGTCATCATCAGCACCAGCAGGACGTTCTTGACCCGCCGGTTGAACAGGGTGAACGGGAAGGCGACCTGCACCATGACGGTTCCGTAGGCGACGATCATCATGATCGTGCCGCTGGACGACATCAGGTCGGCGAGACCGGGCCAGGGCGAGAAGTAGTCCAGGTGGAGCGGGTAGTAGACGGCGGTGCCGTCCTGCCAGCGCGAGCCCTGGACCTTGTACCAGCCGGCCGTGGCGTAGATCAGGCAGGCCTCCGCCATGATCACGACCAGGGCGCCGTTGTGCAGGATGTTGGCGACGACGTCCAGCAGCATCCGCGGCTGCTGCCAGGCCTCCCGGCGTCCGACGAGCCACCACAGGCCGAGCCCCGCCCACGCCGTCCACAGCAGCACCGGGATCGGCCAGTCCGTGTCGAACCGGCCGGTCAGCGTCACCGTGCCCAGCGCCAGGCCGAGCACCGCCCACAGCACCGGTCCCATCCGGTCGGCGGGCGCCCACTCGCCCCGCGCGCGTGCCGCCGCGCCGTGGGCCGCGCGCCGCGCGTCGAGGGACCACACCTGTCCGCAGCGGGTGAACACCAGGTAGATGGCCATCAGGTGCAGGACGTTGTCGCCGCCGTCACCGACGAAGACGCTGCGGTTCTGCAGCGACAGCACGCCCACCATGAAGAGCACGGACGCCGTCCGGGTGCGCCAGCCGAGCACCAGGGCGGCGCTGGCGAGGATGGCCAGCGCGTAGCAGCACTCGAACCAGAGCTGTCCGTCGGACCACAGCAGCGCCGTGAAGGCCTCGTTGTTGGCGGTCAGCTGCTTGGCGAGGTTCCAGCCCCACGGCCCGGAGGGGCCGTACAGCTCCTGGCGGTGCGGGAACTCGCGCAGCAGGAACAGCAGCCAGGTCCCGGCGAAGCCGATCCGGATCACGGCGCTCTGGTACGGGCCGAGGGCCGCCTCGGTGACCCGGGCGATACCGTGCGACAGCGTCAGGGAGAGACGGTTCACCGCACACCTCCGGCGGCCTCGTCGGCGGTCACGGACCACCAGGGCAGCAGGCGGTAGACGGGCTTGTCGGAGACCCGCTCACGGCTCCACGGCGGCGGCTGCACATTGGTGGTGCTGGAACGGACCTGCACGCGCTGTATCACGCCTTCCCGGCTCGTCGGATCGTCCCGGTACAGGCGCATCACCACGATGCGGCGCAGGTACTGCTCGGACAGGGAGCCGCGCAGGCCGACGGGCCGGTTGTCGGCGGCGTGCGTGGCGGTGAAGAAGTCCCAGGCCCGGCGCAGCTCGTTCTGCTGGGTGTGGCTGGGCGCCACGTTGCCGTCGATGGCGGCGCCGTCCTGGGCGGACAGGTCGGTCCATCCGGTGGTGCGCAGGCCGCCGTCCCGCATCCGCACCTCGGCGCGGACCTGTACGGCGATGTTCTGCTGCAACGGGTTCGGGGCGAAGAGCTTCCAGTTCTGCTCGAACTCCGGGTACACCCACTCCTCTATCGCCTTGCCGTGCTGCTTCGTCACGGTGTTCGCCGGCGCGAGGCTGAGGAAGACCATCAGCAGATGCACGCAGGCGGCCACGGCGACGACGGCGAGCGCCAGCGCGGCACCGACCTGGTAGCCGGGGGAGAGCGCGGCCACGCCGCTGCGGGGCCTGGGTGGGTGACCGGGCGGCGGGGGCGGCGGCTGCGCGGCACCGACCTGGTAGCCGGGGGGAAGCGCGGCCACGCCGCTGCGGGGCCTGGGTGGGTGACCGGGCGGCGGGGGCGGCGGCTGCGCGGGTTCTTCCGGGAGACGCGTCCCGGCCGACCCGTCCGGGACCAGGGGGCCCCGCGAGTCCTCGTCGTACGCGTCCATTGCGTCCCGTCCCCCTGGTCAGTCGTTCGGCTCGTGCGGTCGCGGCCCGGTCGTCCGGCCCAGCGGTCGGCTGGGCGGAGCGACGCGGGAGAGCAACGCCCGTCACAGGCGTCGCGTCGTTCACGAGTGCCACGTCTCGGCGCTCGCACGGAACGGTACTCAGCCCCCGGGCCCGGGCGCAGCCCCGGGTACGGGCCGACCGCGGTGGTCCTCGCCACGCGTACGGCCCCCGGCGCGGGCCGCGGGTACGGCCCGCCGTGGCCCGCCCGTCCTTGTCCACAGGCTGTGGGCGCAGTTTTCCACAGCGGTTGACACCCACAGCGGCCCGGCACACCATGGACTACGCATGAACCGAACGATCGGTCGGGACGCCGGCCGGGACGTATCGACCGGACAGAGTTCACCGCAGAGCCCGAGGTCAGGGGGATCGCATGGCCACAGCAGCCGCGCAGCGCACGGCCGGCACCGAGGCGGACGGCGCACCGGACACCGTCGACACGACGGCCTACCAGCGCGCCTTCGACGCGGCCGTGGCCGCCGACGAACGCATCGAACCACGCGACTGGATGCCCGACGCCTACCGCGCGACCCTCGTCCGGCAGATCGCCCAGCACGCGCACTCCGAGATCATCGGCATGCAGCCGGAGGCCAACTGGATCACCCGCGCGCCCTCCCTGCGCCGCAAGGCGATCCTGATGGCCAAGGTCCAGGACGAGGCCGGCCACGGCCTGTACCTGTACAGCGCGGCCGAGACCCTCGGCACCGGCCGCGACGAACTGCTCGACAAGCTGCACAGCGGCCGCCAGAAGTACTCCTCGATCTTCAACTACCCCACCCTCACCTGGGCCGACGTCGGCGCGATCGGCTGGCTGGTGGACGGCGCCGCGATCACCAACCAGGTCCCCCTGTGCCGCTGTTCCTACGGCCCGTACGCCCGCGCGATGGTGCGGATCTGCAAGGAGGAGTCCTTCCACCAGCGCCAGGGCTACGAGCTGCTGCTGGCCCTCAGCAAGGGCACCCCCGAGCAGCACGCCATGGCCCAGGACGCCGTGAACCGCTGGTGGTGGCCCTCGCTGATGATGTTCGGCCCGCCCGACGACGAGTCCCAGCACTCCGCGCAGTCGATGGAGTGGAAGATCAAGCGCCACTCCAACGACGAGCTGCGCCAGCGCTTCGTGGACATCTGCGTCCCGCAGGCCGAATCCCTGGGCCTCACCCTCCCCGACCCGGAGCTGCGGTGGAACGAGGAGCGGGGGCACTACGACTTCGGTCCGATCGACTGGACGGAGTTCTGGGAGGTCCTCAAGGGCAACGGCCCCTGCAACGAACAGCGGATCACCCAGCGCAGGCGCGCCCACGACGAGGGCGCGTGGGTACGGGAAGCGGCCGCGGCCTACGCGGCCAAGCACACCGGCGGCACCGGTGAGACAGGAGCGACGCGAGCATGAGCACCACCGACTGGCCCCTGTGGGAGGTCTTCGTGCGCTCCCGGCGCGGCCTCTCCCACACCCACGCCGGCAGCCTGCACGCGCCCGACGCCGAGCTGGCCCTGCGCAACGCCCGCGATCTGTACACCCGGCGCGGAGAGGGCGTCTCCATCTGGGTCGTCCCGGCCGCCGCGATCACCGCGTCCTCGCCGGACGAGAAGGACCCGTTCTTCGAGCCGGCCGCCGACAAGCCCTACCGGCACCCGACCTTCTACGACATCCCGGAAGGGGTGAAGCACCTGTGACCGCCACCGGCCCCGCGGCCCGCCCCGCCACCGGCTCCGCCCCCGTCCCGGTGACCGCCGCGCTCGCCCTGGGCGACGACGCCCTGGTGCTCTCCCACCGCCTGGGGGAGTGGGCCGGGCACGCCCCCGTCCTGGAGGAGGAGGTCGCCCTCGCCAACATCGCCCTGGACCTGCTCGGCCAGGCCCGGGTGCTGCTGTCCCTGGCCGGCGACGAGGACGAACTCGCCTATCTGCGCGAGGAACGCGCCTTCCGCAACCTCCAGTTGGTCGAGCAGCCGAATGGCGACTTCGCGCACACCATCGCCCGCCAGCTCTACTTCTCCACCTACCAGCAGCTGCTCTACACCGAACTCGCCGCGCAGGACGGCCCGTTCGCGCCGCTGGCCGCGAAGGCGGTGAAGGAGGTCGCCTACCACCGCGACCACGCCGAGCAGTGGACGCTGCGGCTCGGCGACGGCACCGGGACCAGCCGTGAGCGGATGCTCCGGGCCTGCGACGCGCTGTGGCGGTTCACCGGCGAGATGTTCCAGCCGGTGGAGGGCCTGACCGCCGACTGGGCCCGTCTGGAGGAGCGCTGGCTCGAGTCCGTCACCGGCGTGCTCGGCCGGGCCACCCTCCCGGTCCCGGAGGGGCCGCGCACCGGCGCCTGGTCGGCGGGCGCCGGCCGGCAGGGCCTGCACACCGAGTCGTTCGGCCGGATGCTCGCCGAGATGCAGCACCTGCACCGCAGCCACCCGGGGGCGTCATGGTGACCGCCACCGCCCTGGAGGAGCGGCTGCTGGAGCTGGCCGGCGCGGTGCCCGACCCCGAGCTGCCCGTGCTCACCCTGCGCGAGCTGGGGGTGCTCCGCGCGGTGCATGTCCACGGCGCCGACCAGGTGGAGGTCGACCTGACCCCCACCTACACCGGCTGCCCGGCCATCGAGGCGATGAGCCTCGACATCGAGCGGGTGCTGCGCGCCCACGGCATGCGTGAGGTCACCGTCCGCACGGTGCTCAGCCCGGCCTGGTCCACCGACGACATCACCCCCGAAGGGCGCGAGAAGCTCCGGGAGTTCGGCATCGCCCCGCCGCGCGTGCGCCACGGCGACGGACCGGTGTCCCTGACCCTCGGGCCGACCCGCGCGCACGCCACGCAAGACATGCACGGCACGCACGCCAAGGACACCGCGACCGAACCGGTCCGCTGCCCGCACTGCGGATCGGCCGACACCGAACTGCTGAGCCGGTTCTCCTCCACCGCGTGCAAGGCGCTGCGCCGCTGCCTGGCCTGCCGTGAACCGTTCGACCACTTCAAGGAGTTGTGATGGCCCGCTTCCACCCGCTCCCGGTGGCCGCGGTCGACCGGATCACCGACGACTCCGTCGCCCTCACCCTCTCCGTCCCGCCCGAGCTGCGCGAGGAGTACCGGCACGCACCCGGCCAGCATCTCGCGCTGCGCCGCCGGGTCGCCGGCACGGAGATCCGGCGCACCTACTCGATCTGCTCCCCCGCCCCCGACCCGGCCGGCGAGGGCCCGGACAGCCTGCGGGTGGGGGTGCGGCTGGTCGAGGGCGGGGCCTTCTCGGCGTACGCGCTGAAGGAGATCAACGTCGGGGACGAGCTGGAGGTGATGACCCCGGCGGGCCGCTTCACGCTGGAACCGGCGCCCGGTCTGTACGCGGCGGTCGTCGGCGGCAGCGGCATCACCCCGGTGCTGTCCATCGTCGCCACGCTGCTGGCGCGCGAGCCGGCGGCCCGGTTCTGCCTGATACGCAGCGACCGCACGGCCGCCTCGACGATGTTCCTGGAGGAGGTCGCCGACCTGAAGGACCGCTACCCGGAGCGGCTTCAGCTGGTGACCGTGCTCTCCCGGGAGGAACAGCAGGCGGGCCTGCCGTCCGGCCGGCTCGACCGGGAGCGGCTCACCGGGCTGCTGCCCGCGCTGCTGCCGGTGGACGAGGTGGCGGGCTGGTTCCTGTGCGGGCCGTACGGGCTGGTGCGGGGCGCCGAGCAGGCGCTGCGCGAGCTGGGCGTGGCCCGGGACCGGATCCACCAGGAGATCTTCCACGTGGACGCGGGCTCGGCCCCGGCGGCCACGGCCTCGGCGCCCGCGCACAGCACCGTCACCGCGCGGCTCGACGGTCGCGGCGGCAGCTGGCCGGTGCGGGAGGGCGAGTCACTGCTGGAGGCGGTGCTGCGCAACCGGCCCGACGCGCCCTACGCCTGCAAGGGCGGGGTGTGCGGGACGTGCCGGGCCTTCCTGGTCGCGGGCGAGGTCCGCATGGACCGCAACTTCGCGCTGGAGACGGAGGAGACGGAGGCCGGGTATGTGCTGGCCTGCCAGTCGCATCCGCTGACGGAAAGGGTGGAGCTGGACTTCGACCGCTGAGGGCCGCACGACCGTTCCCTTCCCCTAGAACTTGTTCTATCTTGACGGACCGTCAGATGACGGCAGCCGGACTCGGCTGCGCTGCCGGACGACCGGACCCGCCAGGAGGACAGGCCGTGGACTTCACCTTCAGCGAGGAGCAGCGGGCAGCGGCCGAGGCGGCGCGCGGGGTGTTCGCCGGGGTCACGCCGGACGCGGTGCCCAGTCCGGCGCTCACCACCGGCGCCGTGGCCGAGGGCTTCGACCGGGCGCTGTGGTCCCGGCTCGCCGACGCGGACCTGCTGAGCCTGCTGCTGGCCGAGGCGCACGGCGGGGCGGCCCTGGACGCGATCGCGCTGTGCCTAGTGCTGCGCGAGGCCGGCCGGGTGCTCGCCCGGGTGCCGCTGCTGGAGCACTGCGCCGCCGCGGCGGCCGTGCAGGCCTACGGCGGCCCGGAGCAGGTGGACCGGCTGCCGGCCCGGGCGGGCCGGGGCGAGCTGGTGCTGACCGTCGCGGCACAGGGCCGTACCGGCCACGACCGGCCGAACTGGCCGTCACCGCACGCCGGGAGGGGCGGGTCTGGCTGCTGGACGGGGTGCAGACGGCGGTGCCGTGGGCGTTCGACGCGGACCTGGTCGTCGTACCGGCGCACATCGAGGGCGCGGCCGGCGACCGGACCGTGCTGGCGCTGGTGCCGCGTGAGGCGGACGGGCTGGTGCTCGCCGCGCAGGTCTCCACCAGCGGTGAGCGGCTGGCCGAGCTGCGGCTGCGGTCCGTGCGGGTCGACCCCGGTGAGGTGATCGAGGCCGACGGTGCCTGGGAGTGGCTGCACGGGCTGCTGGTGACGGGCACGTGCGCGCTGGCCCTCGGGCTGGGCGAGCGGGTGCTGCGGATGACCGCTGAGTACGCCGGCCGGCGGGAGCAGTTCGGGTATCCGCTCGCGACGTTCCAAGGGTGGCGGTGCAGGCCGCGGACCGGTACATCGACCTGCGTGCCATGGAGGCCACCCTGTGGCAGGCCGCGTGGCGGATCTCCTCGGGGGCGCCGGGCGCGCTGCCCGCCGCCGGGGACGTCGCCGTGGCGAAGATCTGGGCGGCGGAGGGGGTACGGCGGGTGGTGCAGACGGCACAGCATCTGCACGGCGGGTTCGGCGCGGACACCGACTACCCGCTGCACCGCTATCACGCCTGGGCCAAGCACCTGGAGCTGACGCTCGGCCCGGCGGCGGCGTACGAGGAGAGGCTGGGCGACCTGCTGGCCGCCCATCCGCTCGGCTGACCGACACCCAGGCGCCGCCCGGGGGCCGGGAGGGCCCGGGGGCTACAGGACGACGCCCGGCTTGCCGTGGTCGGTGACGACCGGGCGGCCGGCGGCCTGCCAGTGCTGCATGCCGCCGTCGACGTTCACCGCGTCGACGCCCTGCTGGGCCAGGTACATGGTGACCTGGGCGGAGCGGCCGCCCGAGCGGCAGATGACGTGGACGCGTCCGTCCTGCGGGGCGGCCTCGGTCAGCTCGCCGTAGCGGGCCACGAACTCGCTGAGGGGAATGTGCAGGGCTCCCTCGGCATGGCCCGCCTGCCACTCGTCGTCCTCGCGGACGTCCAGCAGGAAGTCGCCGTCCTTGAGGTCCGTGATCTGGACCGTGGGCACACCAGCTCCGAAATTCATGGCTCCGACGCTACCCGAAGCGGGGGGTGGGTCAGCCCTGGCCCAGCAGGGCGGCCAGTTCCGCCTCCCGCTGGCTGATGTCGGCGCGCAGCCGGTCGGCGATCTCGTCGAGCAGCCCGTCGGGGTCGTCCGGAGCGAGGCGGAGCATGCCGGCGATCGCGCCATCCTCCAGTTCGCGGGCGACGAGGGTGAGCAGCTCCTTGCGCTGGGCGAGCCATTCGAGGCGGGCGTACAGCTCCTCGGTGGGGCTCGGGCGGCGCTCGGGCGGTACCGGTCCGGCGGCCCACTCCTCGGCCAGCTCCCGGAGCAGGGTCTCGTCGCCGCGGGCGTAGGCGGCGTTGACCCGGCTGAGGAACTCCTCGCGCCGCTTCTGCTCCGCTTCGTCCTGGGCAAGGTCGGGGTGGGCCTTGCGGGCCAGCTCGCGGTAGAGCTTGCGGGCCTCCTCGCTGGGCCGCACCCGCTGCGGGGGCCGTACCGGCTGGTCGGTGAGCATGGCGACGGCCTCCGGGAACAGGCCGTCACCGTCCATCCAGCCGTGCAGCAGCTCCTCCACGCCCGGGATCGGCATCACCTGGGCGCGGGCCTCCGCGGCGCGGCGGATGTCCTCGGGGTCGCCGGTGCGGGCGGCCTTCGCCTCGGCGATCTCCGCGTCCAGCGCCTCGATGCGGCTGTAGAGCGGGCCGAGTCGCTGTTCGTGGAGGCGGGCGAAGTTCTCGACCTCGACGCGGAAGGTCTCCACGGCGATCTCGTACTCGATCAACGCCTGCTCGGCGGCCCGTACGGCCTGTTCCAGCCGTTCCTCGGGACGCGGGGCCTGGGACTGGTCGGCTTCCGGGGTCGTCACCCGCCCAGAGTAGCCGTCATACCGCCGGGGACGGTTCGGGCCGGGCGGCAGCGCACCGCAGGGGTGCCGGTCGGTGCCGGGTGCGGGTCCGGATGCGTCGGGGTCGCCGGCGCAGTTCCCCGCGCCCCCGAGGAGCCGCGGCCCCCCGGCTCACGGGAAGCCGTCCCTCACGGCCCGGGAGGTCTCCCTCGTCACACCCCCAGCTCGGCCTCGATCCGTCCCGTCCTGATCCCCGCGACCAGCTCGGCGTGGTCCGCCTCCGTGCGGTCGGCGTAGGCGACGGCGAACGCGGCGATCGACTCGTCCAGCTCCTCGTTCTTGCCGCAGTAGCCGGCGATCAGCCGGGGGTCGGCGCTGTGGGAGTGGGCGCGGGCCAGCAGGGCGCCGGTCATGCGGCCGTAGTCGTCGATCTGGTCGGCGGCGAGGGCGGCCGGGTCGACGCTGCCCTTGCGGTTGCGGAACTGCCGCACCTGGTACGGACGCCCCTCGACGGTGGTCCAGCCCAGCAGGGTGTCGCTGACGACCTGCATCCGCTTCTGCCCGAGGACCACGCGACGCCCCTCGTGCGGCACCGCGGGCGCCTCGAAACCGGCCGTGACCAGGTGCGGGACCAGCGCGGAGGGACGGGCCTCCTTCACCTGGAGGACCAGGGGCTCGCCACGGTGGTCGAGGAGCAGCACGACGTAGGACCGGGTGCCGACGCTGCCGGTGCCGACCACCCGGAAGGCGACGTCGTGCACGGCGTGCCGGGCGAGCAGCGGGTGGCGGTCCTCGCCAAGGGTGTCGACGTACGACTCCAGGGACGCGGCGACCGCGGCGGCCTCCGCGTCCGGTACGCGGCGCAGTACCGGCGGCGCGGGCACGAACCGCCGTCCGCCGTCCGGCACCGGCTCGGTCGACTTCGCGGCGAACCGGCCGCTGGTGTTGGCCCGGGCCTTCTCCGAGACCCGATGGAGCGTGCCGAGCAGGTCGTGGGCGTCGGTGTGGGAGACCAGTTCCTCGTCCGCGATGGCGTTCCAGGCGTCGAGCACGGGCAGCTTGGCGAGCAGCCGCATGGTGCGGCGGTAGGCGCCTGCCGTGTCCCGGGCCGCGGCGCGGCAGGTGTCCTCGTCGGCGCCCGCCTCGCGGCCGGCGAGCACCAGCGAGGCCGCGAGGCGCTTGAGGTCCCACTCCCAGGGGCCGCGCACGGTCTCGTCGAAGTCGTTGAGGTCGATGACGAGGTCGCCGCGGGCGTCGCCGTACAGCCCGAAGTTCGCCGCGTGCGCGTCACCGCAGATCTGGGTGCCGATCCTGGTCGTGGGGGTGCGCGCGAGGTCGTACGCCATGAGTCCGGCGGAGCCGCGCAGGAAGGCGAAGGGGGTGGCCGCCATCCGGCCCACGCGGAGCGGGGTCAGTTCGGGGATGCGGCCGGCGTTGGACTCGGCCACCGCGCTCACCGCGTCGGGGCGGGCGGCGTCCAGGTCCAGCGTGCGGTGGGCGGAGCGCGGCACGCTCGAACGGAGCGCCTTGCCCTCCTCCTTCGGCGAGCCCTGTGGCGGCCATGCGGCGAACCCGCGCACGCGGGGCAGGCGGCGCGCGCCCCGGTCCGCCGCGTCCGTCGCTCCCCCATCGGTTCCGGTCACCGCGACCGCCTCCCCCGCACAGCCCGCCCGCCTGCGAACAGGCGACGGTACGAACATCAACTCGGCAAGACCGTACAACCGGTGGCCGAAAAGCGTCAGACCCTGTGGAAAACTCCGCCGGCGCCACGGGCCGGCGGCCGTGCGGTGTTCGACGCCGCGCTCGGACCTCACCCCACCGGGAAACCCGGCGCTTCATCGGGCGAGGATCGCGACGACGCTTCTGTGGCCCGCCACCCGAGTGTCAGCGCCTCCTCGGCGCCGAAGCACGCCAGCAGCCGCCAGGCAGGCGCCGACCAGGCGAACACCGCGTCCTGCCCGAACTCCCGCCCCAGCGCCCGCGCTTCGTCGTCGCTCAGGCCGACGACCGCCGCGCTCGCCTCGGTGTGCCGGCCCTCCGGGTCGCCACCGACAGCGGGCCACCACGAAAGCCCCCGCCGGCGCAGCAGGCCGAGCAGTTCCTGATGCGCGCGGTGGTTGTGCCGTCGCGAGGCGCGGGCGCCCCGGGGGTTGTGGGCCGTGACCACATGGACGGTCTCCCCGTGCGGGACCGGAAACCGGCCGACCGCCACTCCGGGCGGCGCCGGGCTGATGCGGACCGGTCCTGCGGGCAACTCCACGTCCACGACGGCCCGCTGGTAGAGACCCCACTGGGGCGTTCGCGTGATCGGGATGCCGGCGGTCATGGGGGTCACCTTCGAGAGGGACCCCCTTACCCACCGGGCAGGGAGATCCGCGCTCACCCCTACGGGACGGTGGGGGAGCGATCGGCTTCGTGACCGAGGCGGATGTTGACACAGGGGCGAGCGGGAAGTCCAGCTTCCGGAAGGTGCGGGCACTTCCCCGCCTCCTCGTCAAGCACCGGCCACGGACCCGGAGTTCGGGTCCGTGACCGGCCCGCGACGGCCCCGTCGCCGTCACATGACGGCCTTGTACGCCTTCCACCCCGTGGCGATCTTCACGCGGCCCCCGAACGAGCCCTTGCCGTTGCCGTTGTACCGCCACACGGTGCCCGCGGTGTCACGGGCCACGAGGTCCGCGCGGCCGTCGCCGGTGAAGTCGCCCGCGCCGACGACCGCGTTGTAGGAGGCGCCCCAGTCCGCGAAGACCTTGACCCGGGCCTTGAAGCCGCCCGTGGTCGTGGTGTTGGCGTCGTACCGCCACAGCTCGTCGGACTTGTCCTGGACGAGGAGGTCGCCGCGGCCGTCGCCGTTGAGGTCACCGGCGCCGACGATCTTCTTGTAGCCGGTCCAGTGAGAGGCGATCTTCGTGCGGGCGGAGAGCTTGCCGTTCGCCGCGCCCTTGAAGAGGTAGACGTCTCCGGTCGAGGACTGGCGGCCGATCAGGTCGGGCCGGCCGTCGCCGTCGACGTCGCCGGGCGAGGTCAGGACGTCGTACGCGTTCCAGCCGGAGGTGCCGAGCGAGGTGTACGGCGTGGCGGGCGTCGGCGCCTTGCCGCAGGCCGGGCGGTAGGCCCGCAGGGCGCCGCCGGTGCGGACCAGCACGTCGTTGCAGTGGTCGCCGTTCAGGTCGCCGAACGGCACGATCCGGGCGGTGGCAGACCACCCGGAGCCGGAGACCGTGCCGCCCAGCGTGCCCGTACCGGTGCCGCGCCGGACGGTGAGGGTGCCGGAGGAGCTGAGGGTCAGGACGTCACCGACCCCGTCGTTGCCGGCGTAGTCGCGCGGTGCCGCCGTTCCCGCGGTCACCTTGACGTCTCCGGAGAGGGTGAGCGCGGCGCCCTGACCGTCGGCGGGCCGGGCGGTGAGGGTCCAGGTGTAGGCGCCGTTGGTGACCAGGCGGCCCGCGGTGTCCCTGCCGTCCCAGGCGGCCGTCAGCAGGCCCCGGGCCGTGCCGCCGGAGAGCGTACGGACGGTGGCGCCGGACGCCTTGCGACGGACGGTCACCTTCCAGTCGGCGGCGGGCTTGGACAGCCACCAGGTACCGGACCAGTTGGCGGATCCCGCGGTGACCGTGGCGTCGACGGCCGTGAGCGGGGACGCCGGGACGCCGGCCGGTACGACGTGCACGCGCTGGTCCCGGTCGGCGTAGGCGACGCCGCCGCCGAAGCGGTCCACGGTCCAACTGGTCCCGGCGCCGGTGTTGTCCTCACCGATGTCGGTCCAGTCGGCCAGCTCGCGGCTCGGCAGGCCGGTGTGACTGCCGCCGGACGGCAGCCCGTTGTGCAGGTCGAGCAGCCTCAGCCCGCTGTCCGACTGGGTACCGGGAACCCGCTCGACCAGGTATCCGTCCCCGAGCAGGACCCGGCCGTCCGGGGCGGTGGAGGTGCGCTTGGTCGTACGGTCGTACAGACCGGCGCCGCGCGCATCCCCCCAGGCGTCCCGGCAGACCCAGTAGACGAAGCGGCCCACGGCCTGGAGGTCGGACGGGGTGCAGCCGTCGCGGGTGGTGAAGGACTCGACGGCGGTCCCCGCGGGGAGCCGGGTGGCCGTGACCTTCCCGCCGCTCGCCGCGCCGCTCCACAGGGTGTTCCCCCAGACGGCCGCGGCGACCCGGTCGCGCTCGAGCAGGACCTTGCCCGCCCCGGCGGTGGCGAACTGACCGATGTACTGCTTGCCGGAGGAGGCGCCGTCGACGACGGCGTACCGCCCGGAGAGGTCCCTGAGCTCCGGGGAGTCGTCGCCGGTGTCGAGCGTCGGGCCCCAGTCGGCGGCGCCGTTGGCGCGGAGCATGGTCAGGCCTGACTCGGTGGCGTCGCGGCGGCCGTGCCGGCCGGTGCCGTCGGCGAACATCCGGATGCAGCGGGGCGTGGTCTCGTCGCAGAACCCGTCCCAGCCGCTGACCAGGCCGTCCACGGTGGTCCGTGCGGGGCTCGGGGTGCCGCTCGTGGTGAGCCAGGTGCTGCGGTAGGCGCCGAGGACCGTGTGCGGCTGGTAGAGCGTGCTGTTGTCGGCGGTGGTGAGGATGCCGCTGCCGAGGGAGAGTCCGTGGACCTGCGCGGGCATCGGCTGTACGGCGGTCAGGCGGCTGCGGGTGACCGAGCCGTCGGCGCCCTGGGCGACCCGGTACACGCCCCAGTCGAGGTCGCCCCGGTCCACGTACGTCGCGGCGCCCGCCACCAGGACGGAGCCGTCCGGGGCTTGGACGAGCTGATGGGCGGCCGGGTCCATGACCTTGGTCAGGGCCGTGTCCGAGCCGTCGGACGTGAGGGCGAACAGGGGCTGGCCCCGGTACTTGTCGTCGCCCGGCGACATCGGCTCGACGCCCAGCAGTGCCGAGCCGACGACGGCGTAGGAGGCCTGGTACGTCAGCGAACTGGTCTCCAGGGTGCGGGGCGTCGCGGCCGGGTCGGCCCGGTCGAGCAGGTCCGCCTTGCCGCGTCCGGTGCGCAGCCGCAGCACCGAGCCGGGGCTCAGCCGGAAGCCGGTCACCTCCCAGGCCTCCTGCGGGCTGGGCCGGTC
Source organism: Streptomyces flaveolus (assembly GCF_000716535.1). Lineage (GTDB taxonomy): Bacteria > Actinomycetota > Actinomycetes > Streptomycetales > Streptomycetaceae > Streptomyces > Streptomyces flaveolus_A. The sequence goes on from NZ_JNWV01000001.1 coordinate 92,795, forward strand.
GGGCAGCGGGTCCGCCGCGCCGGTGGCGAGGTCGACGATGCTCCAGTGGCCGCCGTCCTCCGTCTCGTAGCGCAGGATGACGGACCGGGCGTCGCCGTCCTCGACGCGGAAGCCGTAGGCGCCGCCGGGAAGCCCCGTCACGGGCGTCCGGCGGACCTCGCCGTTCTCGGCACGCAGCAGTTGCCACGCGTCCGGGTTGCCGGCGAGGTCGCTCGTGCTGGTGAGCACGGTGTCGCCGAACGTGCCCTCGTACGTGTGGCCCTCGGGCACCGGCACCACGGCGGTGCCGCCCGGCGTTCCCGCGCCCTTGACGAGCGTGACCTGGGCGTCCTCCTCCGAGTAGAGGGCGACGGTGTCCGATCCGTCGCCGTAGTGGCCGGGTTCGAAGGAGACGTCCCCACGGTAGGAGCCGTTGTCGATGTCGTACTGGAGCGGGACCGGCATGCGCTGGTCCAGCGCGGTGGTGGCGCCGGTGGCGTAGTCCGTCCACAGGTACCGGTCGTCGCCCTCCTGCACCCACAGGAAGCCGCTGGTCCCGGCGTTGAGGATCCAGGTGAACCGGGGTACGGCCCGCGCGGCGGCGGGCAGGACGAGTTCTCCCGCGGAGACCGTGGGCGCGGCCGGCGCCGCCGTCGCGGGTGTGGTCGCCAGGGGCAGGCCGAGGCCGAGCGCCGCCGCGAGGACGGCCGCGGTGCGTCGTGCCGAGCGTGATGCGGGCTGGGGTCTGTGCCGGTGCGTGCCGAGTCGGGCCACCGTTCCTCCAGAGAGCAGGGGAGGCATGGGCGGAGGTACGGCAACGCCGCGGCATCCCCTCCGGCCCCCCGGCCGCTCCCCCCACGCGCGCGTGCGCAGAAGGCTAACAGCATGGACATGACGCTCTCGGCGGGTTTCCCGAGGAGGAGCGGCAGCCTGGCCCCGCACCCTGCCCGTGACTTAGTTCACAGACGGGTCCCGGCACACCGACGCCCGGCTGTGCGATCCCTCACAACTGCGAGTACAACGAGAAACGGGCCCCTGCCGTGACTTCCGTCACCGGCAGAGACCCGTCTCATCGGTTTCTCTGTGCGCGAGGGGGGAGTTGAACCCCCACGCCCTTGCGGGCACTGGAACCTGAATCCAGCGCGTCTGCCTATTCCGCCACCCGCGCATTGGGTGTGTCTTCCGGCTCCGGCCCTTTCGGCCCGGCCCCTTCCGACACCCAGAACATTAGCACGTCGTACGGGGTGGATTCACATCGCTTCCCGCCGGGCTCCACCCCCCGGCCACCACCCCCGGCGCGCGCGGCGCGCGCCTCAACGACGCACCCACCGAACGCCGCACGTATCAAGGAGGCGCGCTTCTCGTATCAACCTCGTACCGGTCCAGGCCATCTGCCCGGGAGGCGGCCCGGGTCCGCAGCCGGGTGCGGGACACTGGACTTCGCCCACCTCTACGATCCATGCAGCAGGACACGCACCCGGGAGTTCGAAGGGGAGCCGCTGGGGGAACCGGCTGATTGGCGGGCGCGTAGATACGATCAGTGAGCAGTACCAGCAGTACCCGGCAAGGCAGCCGGCGAAGCAGCGGCCGAGCGGCGGCCGAGGCAGCGGCACAGAGCAGGCAAGACGAGGCAGGGACGGAGGAGGTGCCCCATGGGAGTCCTGAAGAAGTTCGAGCAGCGTCTCGAAGGTCTGGTGAACGGCACCTTCGCCAAGGTCTTCAAGTCCGAGGTCCAGCCCGTGGAGATCGCCGGAGCGCTCCAGCGGGAGTGCGACAACAACGCCACCATCTGGAACCGTGACCGGACCGTCGTGCCCAACGACTTCATCGTGGAGCTGAGCGCGCCGGACTACGAGCGCCTCAGCCCCTACTCCGGGCAGCTCGGCGACGAGCTGGCCGGCATGGTGCGCGACTACGCCAAGCAGCAGCGCTACACCTTCATGGGCCCGATCAAGGTCAACCTGGAGAAGGCCGACGACCTGGACACCGGCCTGTACCGGGTGCGCTCGCGCACCCTCGCCTCCTCCAGCGACCAGCAAGGGGCACCACAGGCTCCCGGCGCGCCGGCGGCCGGCCGCCCCGCGCCGGGCGCCCCCGGCGGCTACGGCTACCCGCCGGCCGCCCCGCCGGCCGGCGCGCCCCCGATGCCGTCCGCACCGCCGCCCGGCACCCGCCCCGGCGGGTACGGCTACCCGCAGCCCGCCACGCAGCGGCCGGCCGCGGCGCCGATGAGCGGCGCGCGCACCCGCTACTGGATCGAGATCAACGGCACCCGCCACCAGATCTCCCGCCCGACGCTGGTGCTGGGCCGCAGCACCGACGCCGACGTGCGGATCGACGACCCCGGCGTGTCCCGCCGGCACTGCGAGATCCGGACCGGAACGCCCTCGACGATCCAGGATCTCGGCTCCACCAACGGCATCGTGGTGGACGGGCAGCACACCACCCGCGCTACGCTCCGCGACGGCTCGCGGATCGTCGTGGGCAGCACCACCGTTATCTATAGGCAAGCCGAAGGGTGAAGCGGGGGCAATGTCAGAGCTGACCCTCACGGTCATGCGGCTGGGTTTCCTGGCCGTACTGTGGCTGTTCGTGATCGTGGCCGTGCAGGTCATCCGGAGCGACCTGTTCGGTACGCGCGTCACCCAGCGCGGATCGCGTAGGGAGGCGGCCCGGCCGCAGCAGCCGGGCCGGCAGCAGCCCCGGCAACAGGCCGCGCCCCCGCCGCAGCGCGGCCAGCAGGGCGGCGGCCGGCGTGGCCGCAACGCCCCGACCAAGCTGGTCGTGACCGAGGGCACACTGACCGGCACCACCGTCGCGCTGCAGGGCCAGACCATCACCCTGGGCCGGGCGCACGACTCCACGATCGTGCTGGACGACGACTACGCCTCCAGCCGCCATGCCAGGATCTACCCGGACCGTGACGGCCAGTGGATCATCGAGGATCTCGGTTCCACCAACGGCACCTACCTGGACCGGTCCCGGCTGACGACCCCCACACCGATCCCGCTGGGCGCGCCGATCCGCATCGGCAAGACCGCAATCGAGCTGCGGAAGTAGTACGAAGATGAGCGAGCGGAGCGAGCACGCAGCGGCAGGCCGCCACCCGGTCTCCGGCGCGCTCCCAACCGGAGGGTGGGCAGTGTGGCTCGACACGACCGGCTGTACCCGGAGCCGACGGGCGAGGTGCGCATGAGTCTGTCACTGCGCTTCGCCGCCGGATCGCACAAGGGCATGATCCGGGAGGGCAACGAGGACTCCGGTTACGCCGGTCCGCGCCTGCTCGCCATCGCCGACGGCATGGGCGGCCAGGCGGCGGGCGAGGTCGCCTCCTCCGAAGTGATCTCCACCCTGGTCACGCTCGACGACGACGTGCCCGGCTCCGACATCCTCACCTCCCTCGGCGCGGCCGTGCAGCGCGCCAACGACCAGTTGCGCGCCATGGTCGAGGAGGACCCCCAGCTCGAAGGCATGGGGACGACCCTCACCGCCCTGCTGTGGACCGGCCAGCGGCTCGGTCTCGTGCACGTCGGCGACTCGCGCGCGTACCTGCTGCGTGACGGCGTGCTCACCCAGATCACCCAGGACCACACCTGGGTGCAGCGGCTCGTGGACGAGGGCCGGATCACCGAGGAAGAAGCCACCACCCACCCGCAGCGCTCGCTGCTGATGCGCGCCCTCGGCAGCGGCGACCACGTCGAGCCCGACCTGTCGATCCGCGAGGTCCGGGCCGGCGACCGCTATCTGATCTGCTCCGACGGCCTGTCCGGCGTGGTCTCCCACCAGACGATGGAGGAGACCCTCGCAAGCTACCAGGGCCCGCAGGAGACCGTGCAGGAGCTGATCCAGCTCGCGCTGCGCGGCGGCGGCCCCGACAACATCACGGTCATCGTCGCCGACGTGCTCGACCTGGACACCGGTGACACCCTCGCCGGGCAGTTGTCCGACCAGCCCGTGGTGGTCGGCGCCGTCGCCGAGAACCAGCACCACCTGAACGACAACGGCATCATGCAGACCCCGGCCGGCCGCGCCTCCCACCTGGGCCGTCAGGGCCAGGGGCACGGCGGCGGCGAGTTCGGTCCGCCCGGCTCGGGCGACACCGGCTACATCCCGGCCGACGGCTTCGGCGACTACGCCGACGACGACTTCACCAAGCCGCGCAAGCGGCGCAGATGGCTGAAGACCTCGCTCTACGGCGTCCTCGCCCTCGCCGTCGTCGGCGGCGGTCTGTACGGCGGCTACCGCTGGACGCAGACCCAGTACTACGTCGGCGCCAAGGACGAGCACGTCGCGCTGTACCGCGGGATCAGCCAGGACCTGGCCTGGGTGTCGCTGTCGAAGGTGGAGAAGGACCACCCCGAGATCGAACTCAAGTACCTGCCGCCGTACCAGCAGAAGCAGGTGAAGGCGACGATCACGGAGGGCGGTCTGCAGGCGGCCCAGACGAAGGTCCAGGAGCTGGCCGTGCAGGCCTCCGCCTGCCGCAAGCAGGCCGAGCGCCAGGCGGCCGAGCGCGCGCGGAACGACGCCAAGAACGGCAAGGACAAGACCGGCACCGGCGCGTCCACGGGCACCACCACGCAGACCGCCTTCGTCAAGGCCTCCCCGACGCCGAACACGACCCCGAACCCGTCGGCCTCGAAGACGTCCCCGACGTCCCCTTCGAAGTCGCCGTCCACGACCCCGTCCGCGACCCCCAGCCCCGGCCCCACTCTCTCGGAGGATGAGCAGAAGGTCGTCTCGCTGTGCGGTAAGCAGTAGGCAAGCCGTGAGAGGCCCTGTCACACGATGAGCAGTACTACGAACTCGCCGACGCACCACACGTCCACGATCGGCGCGATCGGCGCGCCGAGCCGCCGCAACACCGAGCTGGCCCTGCTGATCTTCGCCGTGGTCATCCCGGTGTTCGCCTACGCCAACGTGGGTCTGGCCCTCGACGGCCGGGTCCCCGCGGGCCTGCTGAGCTACGGCCTCGGGCTCGGCCTGCTGGCCGGCGTCGCCCACGTCGCCGTACGCAAGTTCGCCTCGTACGCGGACCCGCTGCTGCTGCCGCTGGCCACCCTGCTCAACGGGCTCGGCCTGGTGTGCATCTGGCGGCTGGACCAGTCCAAGCTGCTGCAGTCGCTGCCGAACTTCGTCGCGGCCGCGCCCCGCCAGCTGCTGTACACGGCCCTGGGCATCGCCCTGTTCGTCGTGGTGCTCATCTTCCTGAAGGACCACCGCGTCCTGCAGCGCTACACGTACATCTCCATGTTCAGCGCGCTGGTCCTGCTGGTCCTGCCGCTGGTGCCGGGTCTTGGCGCCAACATCTACGGCGCCAAGATCTGGATCAACATCCCCGGTCTCGGCTCCCTCCAGCCCGGTGAGTTCGCGAAGATCGTCCTCGCGGTCTTCTTCGCCGGCTACCTGATGGTGAAGCGTGACGCCCTGGCCCTCGCCAGCCGCCGCTTCATGGGCCTCTACCTGCCGCGCGGCCGTGACCTCGGCCCGATCCTGGTCGTCTGGGCGATCTCGATCCTGATCCTGGTCTTCGAGACGGACCTCGGCACCTCGCTGCTGTTCTTCGGCATGTTCGTGATCATGCTGTACGTCGCCACCGAGCGGACCAGCTGGATCGTCTTCGGTCTGCTGATGTCCGCGGCGGGCGCGGTCGGCGTGGCCAGCATCGAGCCGCACGTGAAGAGCCGCGTCCAGTCCTGGCTCGACCCGATGCGCGAGTACACCCTCAGCCGCCAGGGCCAGGTCGGCCACTCCGAGCAGCTCCAGCAGGCGCTGTGGGCCTTCGGCTCCGGCGGCACCCTCGGCAGCGGCTGGGGCCAGGGCCACTCGGACCTGATCCGCTTCGCCGCCAACTCCGACTTCATCCTCGCCACCTTCGGCGAGGAGCTGGGCCTGGCCGGCATCATGGCGATCCTGCTGATCTACGGCCTGATCGTGGAGCGCGGCGTGCGCACCGCCCTCGCCGCCCGCGACCCCTTCGGCAAGCTGCTCGCCATCGGCCTGTCCGGCGCCTTCGCGCTCCAGGTCTTCGTCGTGTCCGGCGGTGTGATGGGCCTCATCCCGCTGACCGGTATGACCATGCCGTTCATGGCGTACGGCGGTTCCTCCGTGCTGGCGAACTGGGCGCTGATCGGCATCCTCATCCGCATCAGCGACACCGCCCGCCGCCCGGCGCCCGCTCCCGCCGCCAACCCCGACGCCGAGATGACCCAGGTGGTCCGCCCGTCATGAACAAGCCCCTGCGCCGGATCGCGATCTTCTGCGGCCTCCTCGTCCTCACCCTGCTGCTGCGGGACAACTACCTGCAGTACGTCAGGGCCGACAAGCTCAAGGACGACCCGAACAACCGCCGCGTCACCATCGCCCGCTACGCCACCCCGCGCGGCGACATCATCGTGTCCGGCGGCGACCCCATCACCGGGTCCACCCTGACCAGCAAGACCGGTCTGAACGACCTCAAGTACAAGCGCACGTACAAGAACGGCCCCATGTGGGCGCCGGTCACCGGGTACGCCTCGCAGGCCTTCGGCGCCACCCAGCTCGAGTCCATCGAGGACGGCATCCTCACCGGCGACGACGACCGGCTGTTCTTCCGCAAGACGCTGGACATGATCACCGGCAAGGAGCAGCAGGGCGGCAACGTCGTCACCACGCTCAACGCCGCCGCGCAGAAGGCTGCGTACGACGGTCTGAAGCAGCGCGGCGGCAAGGGCGCGGTCGTCGCCCTGGACCCCTCCACCGGCAAGATACTGGCGCTCGCCTCCTACCCGTCGTACGACCCCTCGTCGTTCGCGGGCAACACCAACGACGACGCCGCGGCCTGGAAGAAGCTCCAGAAGAAGTACAACCCCAACGACCCGATGCTGAACCGGGCGCTGCGCGAGACCTACCCGCCGGGCTCCACCTTCAAGGTGGTCACGGCCGCGGCGGCGCTGGAGAACGGCAAGTACACCTCGGCCGACGAGCGGACCGACTCGCCGCTGCCGTGGACCATGCCGGGCACCACGACCGAGCTGAAGAACGAGGGCAACATCCCGTGCGAGAACGCGACCATGCGGGTCGCGCTCCAGTACTCCTGCAACACCGTCTTCGGCAAGATCGGTGCCGACCTCGGCAACGACAAGATGCTCGAGGAAGCGAAGAAGTTCGGCTTCGACGCCGAGCAGTTCACCCCGGTCCGCTCCAGCGCCTCGGTGTTCTCGGACGACATGAACCAGTCGCAGACCGCGCTGTCCTCCATCGGCCAGTACAACACCGCCGCCACCCCGCTGCAGATGGCCATGGTCGCCTCCGCGGTCGCCAACGACGGCAAGCTGATGAAGCCGTACATGGTCGACTCGCTCCAGTCCTCCAACCTGGACCCGGTCGCCACGACCAAGCCGGAGGAGCTGAGCCGGCCGCTGTCGCCGAAGAACGCGCAGATCCTCCAGGACATGATGCAGACGGTGGTCGAGAAGGGCACCGGTACGCGGGCGAAGATCGACGGCGTGACGGTCGGCGGCAAGACCGGTACCGCCCAGCACGGTGTGGAGAACAGCGAGAACCCGTACGCCTGGTTCATCTCCTACGCCAAGCTGCCCGACGGCAGCTCGCCGGTCGCCGTGGCCGTGGTGATCGAGGACGAGAGCGCCAACCGCGACGACATCTCCGGTGGCGGCCTGGCCGCGCCGATCGCGAAGAACGTCATGGAGGCGGTCATCGACTCCAAGAAGTGACCGTCGTCGGCCACCGGGAGTGACGCCGCTCACATCTCCTTCACATCGCCGCACGTTGCGATACCGGTCCTGTATCGGGTTACGGGCTTGGCCAGGTCACACAGAGCGAGCCGGGTACGGTAGGCCCGGACGGCAGCCTCCGGCCGCGCACAGAGGTGCGCGGCCGAGACCGACGGAGAGGGCTGGTAGGTAGCTATGGAAGAGCCGCGTCGCCTCGGCGGCCGGTACGAGCTGGGCCAGGTGCTCGGCCGCGGTGGCATGGCGGAGGTCTACCTCGCGCATGACACCCGGCTCGGCCGCACCGTGGCGGTGAAGACGCTGCGCGCGGACCTCGCGCGCGATCCGTCCTTCCAGGCCCGGTTCCGCCGGGAGGCCCAGTCGGCCGCCTCGCTCAACCATCCCGCGATCGTCGCGGTCTACGACACGGGCGAGGACTACATCGACGGGGTCTCCATCCCGTACATCGTGATGGAGTACGTCGACGGTTCCACGCTCCGCGAGCTGCTGCACTCCGGTCGCAAGCTGCTGCCCGAGCGCGCGATGGAGATGACCATCGGCATCCTCCAGGGCCTGGAGTACGCGCACCGCAGCGGCATCGTCCACCGCGACATCAAGCCGGCCAACGTCATGCTGACCCGCAACGGCCAGGTCAAGGTGATGGACTTCGGCATCGCCCGTGCCATGGGCGACGCCGGCATGACCATGACCCAGACCGCGGCGGTCATCGGCACCGCCCAGTACCTCTCGCCGGAGCAGGCGAAGGGCGAGCAGGTCGACGCCCGGTCGGACCTCTACTCGACCGGCTGCCTCCTGTACGAACTGCTGACGGTACGGCCGCCCTTCGTGGGCGACTCCCCGGTGGCCGTGGCCTACCAGCACGTCCGGGAGGAACCGCAGCCCCCGTCGGTCTTCGACCCCGAGATCACGCCCGAGATGGACGCGATCGTCCTCAAGGCGCTGGTCAAGGACCCCAACTACCGCTACCAGTCGGCCGACGAGATGCGCGCCGACATCGAGGCGTGCCTGGACGGCCAGCCGGTCGCGGCCACGGCCGCGATGGGCGCCGTCGGCTACGGCGGCTACCACGACGACCAGGCGACGACCGCCCTGCGCTCGGAGCCGGGCGCGGGAGCGACCACCATGCTCCCGCCGATGAACCCCGACGACGGCGGTTACGGCTACGACGAGCGCCCGGACCGCCGCCGCCAGCAGAAGAAGTCCAACAGCTCCACGATCCTGCTGGTGGTCGCGGGCGTGCTGGTGCTGGTCGGCGCGATCCTGATCGGCATGTACGCGTTCGGCGGCGACGGCAAGGGCGACGGCAAGGTGCCCGTGCCGTCGTTCGTGGGCCAGCCGGAGAAGACGGCCCGCAAGATGGCCGAGAACGTCGACCTCAAGGTGTCGATCACCAAGAAGGCCTGCGAGGACCAGGCCACGGGCAACGTGTGCTCCCAGGACCCGGACGAGGGCACGAAGGTCGACAAGAACAGCACCGTCACCCTGGTGGTGTCCACGGGTGCGCCGAAGGTCACCGTGCCGGACGTGCGCGGCATCCAGTTCGACCAGGCCGAGGCCCAGCTCAAGGAGAAGGGCTTCCAGGTCGAGAAGAAGACGCAGGTGTCGACCCAGACGCCCGATGTCGTCATCACCCAGGACCCCGAGGGCGGCACCAGCAAGGAGAAGGGCACCACGATCACCCTCACGGTCGCCAAGGCCGAGGAGAAGATCACCGTCCCCGACGTCACCGGCAAGTCCTGCGACGAGGCGAAGGCCGAACTCCAGGCCAAGGGGCTGGCACCCAACTCGAGCTGCACCGAGACCCCGGTCGCCGACCCCGCCCAGGACGGCAAGGTCCAGAACACCAACCCGGCGGCGGGCCAGCAGGTCTCCAAGAACACGCCCGTCGCGATCAACGTGGGCAAGGCGCAGCAACCGCAGCAGAAGCCGGTGCCGGACGTGACGCAGAAGACCGTGAAGGAGGCCCAGCAGATCCTGCAACAGCAGGGCTTCACCCAGATCCAGGTCAACGGACCCAATGACGACAAAGCACGGGTCGTCTTCCAGACCCCGCAGCAGGGCACCCAGGCCGACCCCGGCAGCACCCAGATCGTCCTGACGACCGCGGACTTCGGCGGCGGCAACAACGGCGGCGACAACGGCGGCGGCGGCTTCATCGGCGGCTGACACACCCCGCACACGCGTGGGCCCCTGCCAGGACTTCCCGGCAGGGGCCCACGCGCACTCTCAGCGCAGTTCCCTCGGCGGCGTCCGCTCGGCGTCCACCTTCTCCACGCGGACCAGTTCGCCCCAGACCACGTACCGGTAGCGGGAGGTGTAGACGGGGGTGCAGGTCGTCAGGGTGATGTAGTGGCCCGGCTTCTTCCTGCCGGACTCCTTGGGGACCGAGGACAGGACCTTGACGTTGTACTTCGAGGTCTCGGGGAGGACCGAGTAGACCTTGTAGACGTACCAGTCGTCCCTCGTCTCGAAGACGATCGGGTCGCCCGTCCTCAGCTTGTCGATGTTGTGGAACTTCGCGCCGTGCCCGTCCCGGTGGGCGGCGACGGCGAAGTTGCCCACCTTGCCGGTGGTGGGCAGCGTGGCCTTGACCGGGTCCGTGTAGTAGCCGGCCACACCGTCGTCGAGGACGTCCGTGCCCGTGCCCTTCTCGACCAGCACCTCGCCGTTCCGCATCGCCGGCACGTGCAGGAACCCGATGCCGTCCTTGGTGTCGAGCGCGCCGGGACCGGACTGCTGCTGCTCGGCCCAGTGCTCGCGCACCTTGTCGGCCTGCCGGTCCGCTTTGCGGTCCGCTATCACGTTCGTCCACCACAGCGAGTAGACGACGAACAGGCCGAGCAGCACACCCGCCGTGATGAGGAGTTCCCCGAAGACGCTGACCGCCAGCGCGATCCGGCCGGGGCGCCGGCGCGGAGCCGGTTCCGGATCCGGTTCGGACGCGTCCGTGGTCTCTTCGGTCTCGTCGGCGGTCGCTGCCACTGTGTCCTCTGCCCTTGGTTCGGTGAGCCCTACTCGATGAGCGCGTCCGGCTTGCCCTTGCTGCGCGGGCGTTCCTGGACCATCTTGCCCCAGACGATCAACCGGTACTTGCTGGTGAACTCCGGCGTGCAGGTGGTCAGGGTGATGTAGCGGCCGGGCCCGGTGAAACCGGAGCCCGGCGGGACCGGATCCAGCACGCTGGTGTTGGACGGCGGGGTCACCGGAAGCATCGAGGTCACCTTGTACACGAAGTACGTGTCCTGCGTCTCGACCACGACCGCGTCGCCGGCCCTGAGCCTGTTGATGTACCGGAAGGGCTCACCGTGCGTGTTGCGGTGCGCGGCGAGACCGAAGTTGCCGGTCCTGGCGTCGGGCATCGCCGTCTTCAGCGGGGCCTCGCCGTAGTGCCCGACCATGCCCTTGTCGAGCACCCTCTTGTTGCTGACGCCCTCCGCGATGGGCGCCACCACGTCCAGCTTCGGGATGTGCAGGATGGCGAAGCCCTGCCCCGGTTCGAAGACGCCCGGATTCCGCTTGCCGTTGGCCCAGTCGTCCTGGAGCTGGTGCGTCTCGCTGCCGGCCTGCGCGTGCGCGCGGACGTTGGTCCACCAGAGCTGGTAGGTGACGAACAGCAGCATCAGGACGCCGGTGGTGATGAACACCTCGCCGATCGCCCGGCTCGCCACGGTCGCCGGGCTCGGCTTGCGCAGCCGGGCCTGCCGCCGGGCCTCCACCCGGGTCAGGGGCCGCCGCGGGTCCCCCTCCGTGGGGGGAGCCACCGGCTCACGGGCGTCCCTGGGCCCGCCGTGCCGCCCACCACGCCGCTTGGCGGCCTTTCTCCGGGCCGCACGGCCGCCCGGTGTGACTCCGGTGGCCGAAGCGGCCGACGAGGCTCCAGAGGCCCCTGTGCCCGTCCGTGTGGCGTCGCCCTCCGCGCCGTACCCCGCCGGCCGCGGGATCCGCAGCGCCATCGTCTCCTCGTCGACGGGACGCAGGGGTGCCGTGAGGTCCTCACCGACGGCGGGCGGCGGCGCCGTGGGGTTCTCCTCGGTCAGCCGGGGCATCGGAGCCGTCGGCGGATCCTGCCGCCGTCGGACGTACGCCACCGCACCGCCGGAGAGCTCGTACGACCCCGCACCACCGGAGGCCCCGTACGGCCGCGCACCGCCGGAGGACTCGTACGGTCTCTCGCCGTCGTACAAGTCCTCGCGCTCGGGGCGCAGCGCGGTCACGCCGTGGCCCTGCCCACCACCGGGGCGAGCCCCGCCGACCTCGCCACGGCACCCTGGTCGCCGCACTCGGCCAGCCAGTTGGCCAGCATCCGGTGGCCGTGCTCGGTCAGCACCGACTCGGGGTGGAACTGCACGCCCTCCACCAGCAGTTCACGGTGGCGCAGGCCCATGATGATGCCGTCGTGCGTGCGGGCGGTCACTTCCAGCTCGGGCGGGACCGTGGCCGGTTCGGCGGCCAGGGAGTGGTAGCGGGTCGCCGTGAAGGGGGAGGGCAGCCCCGCGAAGACGCCCTTGCCCTCGTGCTCGACCAGCGAGGTCTTGCCGTGCAGCAGCTCGGGTGCCCGGTCGACCACACCGCCGTACGCCACCTGCATCGACTGCATGCCGAGGCACACGCCGAAGACCGGCACGCCGGTGGCCGCGCAGTGCCGGACCATGTCCACGCACACGCCCGCCTCCTCCGGGGTCCCGGGTCCGGGCGAGAGGAGCACGCCGTCGAAGCCGTCCTGGGCGTGCGAGGTCGACACCTCGTCGTTGCGCAGGACCTCACACTCCGCGCCCAGCTGGTACAGGTACTGGACGAGGTTGAAGACGAAGCTGTCGTAGTTGTCGACGACGAGAATCCGCGCACTCACTGGTTGTCCACCGTCACATCGTTGAAGGGCAGCAGCGGTTCGGCCCACGGGAAGACGTACTGGAAGAGGACGTAGACCACGGCCAGGATCAGTACGAGGGAGATCAGGGCCTTCACCCACGCGTTGCCCGGCAGATGCCGCCAGATCCAGCCGTACATGCCGTCCCTTCCGTATCCCCTACGGCACCAGACCCACGCCGTACGTCACCAGACTAACGGCGCAGAGCCCTCGGTTCGCCTGCCTCCACAGGCTGTGTGGAATCCAGGTGCGCCCGGGCGATCAGCCGGTGACTGTGCCCCCATTCCGGATCGCACGTGGTCAGCGTCAGATACCGGCCCGGACGTGTGGACCCGGACTTACGGGGGACAGGGTCGATCACTTCAACATCGGTCGGCACTGTTTTGTATGGCCCTTTGTCGATCCGATACGTGAACCAAGTGGTTCCGTTTGTGAGCACCACCGCGTCACCCGGCCGGAGCTCGGGGAAGTCCTTGAACGGGTCGCCGTACGTCCGCCGGTGCCCGGCCACCGCGAAAATTGCCCTTCTGGCCGAGCCGCGCGGTGCGCGCGTAGTGGCCGAGGCCCTTCTTGAGGGTGCCGGTGGCGGTGCCCTCCAGCACCGGCTTGTTCCACGTGAAACCGAGCCGCGGGATGTACATGATCGCGAAGGGTGCGCCCGGTTCGTACCTTTGGGGTGCCGCCACGGCCTCCGGCTGGACACTCCCCCGCGACCACCGTTGCTGCAACCGGTCGATCTGGTCGCCCATCACCCGATCGGCCTGCACACCCGTCCAGAACAGCACGTAGACGACTAAGAGCACGATCAGGGTGCCGACGGTGATGCACAGCTCGCTGACGGTCCTGACGATCACGCGCACCGGCGGCTCCCGGACGGACGTCTACCCCACTGGCTTCGCGTAGTGCAGATCCACTGTGCCGGAGTAGCCGGGAAGAGTCACCGTCCCGTCGTCGGTGACCTTCCAGCCGAGGCCGTAGACGTTGACGTAGACCATGTAGGTCTGGATCGCCTTGCTCGCGGCGAGCGCCTGCTTCAACCGGTCCGGGTCCCCGACCGCCGTGATCTTGTACGGCGGTGAGTAGACGCGGCCCTGGAGGATCAGGGTGTTGCCGACGCAGCGCACCGCACTGGTGGAGATCAGCCGCTGGTCCATGACCTTGATGCCCCGGGCACCGCCCTGCCACAGCGCGTTCACCACGGCCTGGAGGTCCTGCTGGTGGATGACCAGGTAGTCGGGCTGCGGCTCGGGATAGCCGGGGAGCTTGGCGGTGGCGTTGGGCGGAGCGTCGTTCAGGGTGACGGTGATGGCCTCACCGGTCAGCTTCTGGGTGCCCGCGCTCTTCTCCAGCCGGCCGAGGTTCTCGTCCTCGGCCTTGGTGCTGCCGTCGTCGCTCTCGGCCAGCGACTCCACGCTGTCGCGCAGGGTCGCGTTGGACTCGTCCAGCTCCTTGTTCTTGCGGCTGCGCTGCTGGATCAGGTCGGACAGCTTCAGCAGGGAGCCGTCCTGGCGGATGTCGGTGCCCTTGGCCGTGTTGAAGCTGGTGAAGAAGATGAGCCCGGCGAGCGCGAAGACGGCCGCGGTGAGGATCCGCACGGGCCGCACACGCGGTCGGCGGACGGGGCCCGCACCCGTTGATCCCGTCCCGGGGGAGTCGGCAGAATTGCTCAACGTACCCTTATCTCCTTCGGCGCCGCGGAAGCACTACGCTAACGGACGCCCGGGGGAGCACACAGAGTCGTCATGTTGGCCCCTTGTACGCTGCCCCGAGCCCGACCCAGTTACCTGCGCGGCCACGCAGCGCATCGACAGGAGAGACCCTCGTGCCGAAGTCACGTATCCGCAAGAAGGCCGACTACACGCCGCCGGCGGCGAAGCAGGCGCAGGCCATCAAGCTCACCAACCGCGCGTGGGTCGCACCGGTGATGCTGGCCATGTTCCTGATCGGCCTGGCCTGGATCGTCGTCTTCTACGTGACCGACGGCTCGCTGCCGGTCGACAGCCTGGACAACTGGAACATCGTCGTCGGCTTCGGCTTCATCGCCGCCGGCTTCGGCGTCTCCACGCAGTGGAAGTAGCTCTGCCCACGGCTATCCACTGAGTTATCCACAGCGGTTTTCCACATGGGGAAAAGAACGAAGATCTGTGGATAACCCATCGGGTGTTGACGCCGGTGTGACTGGCCGACTGCCCGTCAGACACCCGTTCGCCCCCTGTCCGACCTGCGGAAACACATCCGAGCGACAGGGGGCGCACCTGTGGTCGCACAGTGTGCACAAGATCCGCCACACCCTGTGGACAACGGTTCGGTATCAGGGTGTTCCCCACCCCGTTCCCCCGGGTCTCAGGTGAGCTGAGCGGTCCTGACCAGCGCCAGCGCCACCGACAGCACCAGGACGACGGCGCAGGTGCCGTACTGCACCAGGGCCCGCTTCTCGCGCGGGGCGTGGACCATCGCGTACCCGGTGACGACGCCGGCGACGAGGCCACCGATGTGCGCCTGCCAGGCGATGTTCATGGTGGGATTGAAGGTGAAGATCAGGTTGATCACCAGCAGCGCGATGACCGGCCGCAGGTCGTAGTTGAGCCGGCGCATCAGCACGGCGGTCGCGCCGAAGAGCCCGAAGATCGCGCCCGAGGCGCCGAGCGAGGCGGTCTGCGGGGAGGTGAGCAGGTAGGTCAGCGCGCCGCCGGCCAGTCCGGAGACGAAGTAGACCGCCAGGTAGCGGGCCCGGCCGAGGGCGGCTTCGAGCGGGCCGCCGATCCACCACAGGCTCAGCATGTTGAAGCCGATGTGCCAGTACTCCTGGTGCGTGAACATCGACGTCACGAAGCGGTACCACTCGCCGCCTGCGACGCCCGAGGTCGGCGCGAACGGCTTCGGGGGGAAGGCTCCGTAGAGCACCAGGTGGTTCAGGAGGGAGCTGTCGGCCTGGACGGCGATGAACACCGCGAGGTTGATCCCGATCAGGATCTTGGTGAGCAGGCGGGGGTCGGCCGTGACCGTGCCCCCGGCGACCGTGCGCGGCCGGGACGCCGCCGGCCCGTGTCCCGTGCCCGAGCCCTCGCGGACGCAGTCCGGGCACTGGAAGCCGACCGAGGCGCTGACCATGCACTCGGGGCAGATGGGCCGCTCACAACGGGTGCAGCGCACGCCGGTCTCGCGGTCCGGGTGCCGGTAGCACACGGGCACGCTCCGGGCGGCGTCCTGCGCCCTCCCTTCGGCCTGGTCCATCGGATCCCCTTGCTCGTCGTGTCCGTCCTGACGGCACAATCCTGCCCCGCCCATCCTTACGGACGAGCGGTGTGTTTGGTTCCCTCAGCCCTCGCGGGTCTCCACCACCACCGTCTCGATGACGACGTCGGCCAGCGGACGGTCGTTGCGTCCGGTCGGCACGTTCGCGATGGCGTCGACGACCTTCTGGGAGGCCGGGTCGGTGACCTCGCCGAAGATGGTGCGCTTGCCGTTCAGCCAGGTGCTCGGGGTGACGGTGATGAAGAACTGCGAGCCGTTGGTGCCCGGGCCTGCGTTGGCCATGGCCATCAGATAGGGGGTGTCGAAGGCCAGGTCCGGGTGGCATTCGTCCTCGAAGTCGTAACCGGGCCCGCCGAGGCCGTTGCCCAGGGGATCACCGCCCTGGATCATGAACCCGCTCATGACGGAGTGGAAGACCGTGCCGTCGTAGAGCGGGTTTCTGCTCTTCTCGCCGGTGCCCGGGTGGGTCCATTCGCGTTCGCCGCGGGCCAGCTCGACGAAGTTTCTGACCGTGACGGGGGCGTGGAGGGGGAAGAGCCGCACCTCGATGTCGCCGAGGGTGGTCTTCAAGGTGGCGTAGAGCTGCTCGGCCACGATCTGCCTTCCGTCGTCGTCCGCCGCGACACCTCCGATCCTTCCACGCTCCCGTCCGCGCGTCGCCGGGCGGCCGTGACTTGTGCGGGGCGGGCGGCGCGCGCCGGTGATTCGTGGCAGTGTCGACCGCAAGCCCCCGTTGCCCCGAATCACGCCGGAGGGGGAGATCGGCACCCGTATGCCCGCCCGCACATGCCACACCGGCCGCGGACAGGCATGATCCGTAAAAGGGTGGAAAGTCGAAATACCGTACGCCACCGAGGAGGAGGAACCCGTGACCCGCATCGACAGCGTGCGCGCCGCGACCGGCTCGGCGAAGGACAGCGTGCTGCACGCCGCGGAAGTGGTGGCGCCCTACGCCGACACGGCCAAGGAGCGTGCCGCGTACTACGCGCAGGAGGCACGCGTACGGCTGGCGCCCGTGGTGTCGCAGGCCGCCGAACAGGCCCGCGTGCAGTACGACGCCCGGCTCGCCCCGCGCCTGGAGCAGGCCCGCACGCATGTACCGCCGAAGGTGGACCTGGCCGCGCAGGAAGCCGCCGTCCGCACCCGCAAGGCGGCCCTGCAGGCCGCCGCCTACTCACGTCCGAAGATCGAACACGCAGTGGCCGTGGCCGCTCCGGTCCGCGACGAGGCCGCCGCGCGCGGCGCCGCCGCGCTGGCCGCGCTGCGCGGCCAGGTCTCGGCCCAGGACATCCAGAAGCTGGCCCGGCGGAACGCCCGGCGGTCCCGGGCCGGCCGCACCCTGAAGGTGGTGGCGGTGCTGACCGCCCTGGCGGGAGGCGCCTTCGCGGCCTGGAAGTGGTGGGACAAGCAGGCCAACCCCGACTGGCTGGTCGAACCGCCCGCGGCGACGGAGGTCCCCGACGAGGGCCGCATCACGTCCGTGGACGGCAGCGACGCCTCGGCCCTGGACCCCGAGGTCCAGGCCAAGCAGGCGGAGGACGACGCCGCGGACCGCGACGACGAGGTCTGAGCGCCAGGCACACGTTCAGGAAGAAACCGGAAGACACCGGAAAGACACCAGGAGACCCTCCGGCCGTGATCGATCGGGCCGGAGGGTCTTTGTCGTACGCGCACCCGGGTCGTGCCGCATGCGCCGGGAGCTTCGCACAAAATGCCCCCTGACACTGCGTTCCCGCAGGTCAGGGGGCATTTCTCGGCGTGGAGCCTAGGGGAGTCGAACCCCTGACATCCGCCATGCAAAGACGGCGCTCTACCAACTGAGCTAAGGCCCCGAGAAGGAGCGACCGGCCGGAGGGATCACGTCCGGCGGGCGCCGCAGACCAGAGTACCGGGTCACCCCCCGTATCCCGCAAAAAGATTGGGGGTCCCCGCGGATGACCACTCTCCGTAAGATGCTCGACGTGGTTCGCTACAGCGAACCGCGGTTTTCAGGGGAAGCGATGGGGAGACGCAATGGACGCCGCACAGCAGGAAGCCACCGCCAGAGCGCGGGAGCTGCAGCGGAACTGGTACGGAGAGCCGTTGGGGGCGCTCTTCCGTAAGCTCATCGACGATCTCGGGCTGAACCAGGCCCGGCTCGCGGCGGTCCTGGGCCTGTCCGCACCGATGCTCTCGCAGCTCATGAGCGGCCAGCGCGCGAAGATCGGCAATCCGGCGGTGGTCCAGCGGGTGCAGCTGCTCCAGGAACTGGCGTCCCAGGTCGCGGACGGCAGCGTCAGCGCCGCCGAGGCGACCGAGCGGATGGACGAGATCAAGAAGTCGCAGGGGGGCTCCGTGCTCAGCAACACCACCCACACCACGAACAGTTCGGGCGTGCCCACGGTCAAGCGGGTGGTGCGGGAGATCCAGTCGCTGCTCCGCTCGGTGGCCGCCGCGGGTGACATCATCGACGCCGCGGACACCCTCGCCCCGAGCCACCCCGAACTCGCGGAGTTCCTCCGCGTCTACGGCGCCGGCCGCACCTCCGACGCCGTCGCGCACTACCAGTCCCACCAGAACTGACCCGGCGGCCGGTTCGGGACGGGGGGTCCGGGCCGGCCGGAGGCGGGGTACGTCCCGCAGGAGTGCGGTGGCGTGGGGGTTTCGTCGGACCAGGGGAGGAGCGGCGGCTGCCATGGGTGAGGTCTTCGCCGGCCGGTACGAGCTGGCCGACCCGATCGGACGCGGTGGGGTGGGCGCCGTGTGGCGTGCCTGGGACCACCGCCGCCGGCGGTACGTGGCCGCCAAGGTCCTCCAGCAGCGTGACGCCCACTCCCTGCTCCGCTTCGTCCGCGAGCAGGCCCTGCGCATCGACCACCCGCACGTCCTCGCCCCGGCGAGCTGGGCCGCCGACGACGACAAGGTGCTGTTCACCATGGACCTGGTCGCCGGCGGCTCCCTGGTCCATCTGGTCGGCGACTACGGCCCCCTCCCGCCGGCGTTCGTCTGCACGCTGCTGGACCAGCTGCTGTCCGGGCTCGCCGCCGTCCACGCAGAGGACGTCGTCCACCGGGACGTCAAGCCCGCCAACGTGCTCCTCGAAGCCACCGGCACCGGCCGGCCCCGGCTCAGGCTGTCCGACTTCGGGATCGCCATGCGGCTCGGGGAGCCCCGGCTGACGGAGACCAACCTCGTGGTGGGGACGCCCGGTTACCTGGCCCCCGAGCAGATGCTGGGCGCCGAACCCGACTTCCCGGCCGACCTGTTCGCCGTCGGCCTGGTCGCCCTGTACCTCCTCGAAGGCGCCAAGCCCGACGCCAAGGCGCTGGTGCAGTACTTCCTGGAACACGGAACGCCCGGCGCGCCCAAGGGCGTTCCGGAGCCGCTGTGGCAGGTCGTCGCCTCACTGCTCCAGCCCGATCCCGCGGACCGGTTCCGCACCGCCACGGGGGCGCGCAAGGCGCTCGCCGCCGCCGCGGAACTCCTGCCGGAACCGGGTCCCGACGACGAGATCATCGAGATCTTCGACCAACTCGGCCCGCTGCCCCCGGGGTTCGGGCCCGACGGCCCCCTCCGGCAGGCCTCCGGTGTGGCGGCGGAACTGGTCCCGGGCGGGGGCGCCGGGTCCGGTGCGGCGGCTGATCCGGTGACGGGCAGGGCAGTCGAGGGTGCCGACGGTGGGTCGGCCGGCCCCGTTCCGGGTTCCGCGGTGGACGCGCGTCCGACGCCCACGTCCACCGGTTCCCTCTCGGACACCGGGAGCTTCCGCCTGCCACCTCCCCAGCAATCACCCGTCCCCCCGGTCCCGCCCCCGCATCCGGTATCGACCCCGCCCCCGGTCCCCGTACCGGCTCCGGACCCCCGCATCGACACCGCCACCGCCGCCTACACCACCCGCGACCCACAGGTTCCACCGCCCTCACCGGCCCCCCGACCACCCACCCGCGGGCGTCGGGCGCGGCGCGCGGCCCGGCGGCCCGGTCCCCCGGCCGGGGCCGCGATCCCGCTCCTGCTGCTGGCGCTAGCCTGCTACGCCGTGGGTTTCTGGGCGCTGGCCCGGGTGTGAGCCCGCCGGGCCGCCACCGTCCACCCGCCCAGGACCAGCAGCAGCGCGGTACCCGTGCCGATCCCGCCGGCGGCGACCAGCCGCATCGTCCGGTCGTCGGACCCGCCCCCGGTGCCCCCGGTCAGCGCGGCCTCACGGTCGTCGTGGGTGACCGTGAAGACGTCGTCCGGCACGGGCCGGCCGGCGTACGCGGGCCCCGGCTGCGCCTGTCCGCGCACCCGGACCCGCAGGGTCACCTCGAACGGACCCTGCCCGAAGGTGTCGGCCAGCCGCGCGCTGAGGTGCAGGACCAGGTAGTACTCGCCGGCGAAGCGGACGGAGGTCACCCCGGCGGGAACGGCGTACCGGTTGGCGTACCCCACCGGCGGGAGCGGTGCGAGGGCGGCTGACTTCGGGGTGCCGGTGTAGCCGAGGGAGGCGTCGTCGACGTGACCGCGGACGGGGTTGTAGAGGGAGAGGCCGAGGGCGCCGCCGACGTAGCCGTGGCCCGGGGCGCCGTCCAGCTCGGCGGAGGCGTGCAGTTGCCGGCCCCAGTCCAGCGGCACCTTGTAGAAGCGGGTCTCACCGGGGGTGAGGCGGGTGCGCCAGATCCCTTGGCCCACCGCGCGCGCCGTGGCGAAACCGGTGCCGCCGGAGCGGTCTTCGGGGGTGCCGGCGAGGGGCTGCGGTGTGGTGGAGTCCCAGGGCCGCGGTGCGGTGGTGGGTCCGGCCTCGGCGAGGCCGGGTTCCGTGGCGGGCGCGATCTCCAGGTCCCACGGCTCGGCGGAGGCCGCCGCCCCGGAGCCCTCGGCGTCGAGGCGTTCCACGAGCAGGTAGTACGTCCCCCCGCCCTGGCACAGCGCCTTGCCGGCCTCGCGCTGGGCCAGGGCCGTGACCGGGCGCGGGCTGAGCCCGGCGCCGATGCGGGCGGAGTCGTAGAAGCAGGAGGTGCCGTTCGCGTCCCGGAGCGAGACGCGGATGCCGTCGGTGGAGGAGACGGTGGTGTCCGCCGGTGGTACGGCGGTGACGGGGGCGTACGCCGTGTCCGTGGCGGTCAGGCGGAGGCGGTAGTAGAGCCTGCCGTCGCGGGGCAGGGAGCTGCGGTAGGTGTGGCCGGGGTCGAGCAGGACGGCGTCCGTGGGGCTCTTCGTGCCCGCGACCGTCCGGGCGCCGGGGGTGAAGGCGTAGGACCCCGGGCGTGCGTCGGCGGCGGCCGGAGCACCGGCCGGCACGGCGAGGGCGGCGGTCGGCGGGGCGAGGACGGCGGAGAGCCCCAGCAGCAGCGCGATCACGGCACTCTGGGCGACGACCGCCCGCCGTCGCGCCCACGCCCGCGCCGGACACGCCGCCGACCACCCGGCCGACCCCGCCCCCGCCGCCGTACCGCCCCCTCGGCCCCGCACGCGCCACACCCCCAGTCGTCGGACGGCCGCACCGGACCGGCGGACCGCAGGCCCATCCTGCCCCGGCCGCCGCTGCGCCATCCGGGCAACGCGTACGCCCGTCCGAAACGCCCGGCACCGTCCGGCACCGTCCGCCCCGGCCGTCTACCGCACCCGCCGGGACCCCGCAACACGAAGCGGGGGCCCGCCCGACACGGCCGGGGAACGCGAAACCCCGACCGCGCAGGCGGCCGGGGTCGGTACAGATCGGGTATCGGGACTCACGAACCCGTGGGCACGGAGTCAGTCGCCTCCGTCCACAGATCCTGCTCGGCGCGATCCGCCTGGATCTGGCGGTACACGAGGAGCCCGCCGATGGCGGCCAGTGCGACCAGGAGCAGCTTCTTCACCGCGCGACCTCGTCTTTCCTTGACGTAGGGGACCTCTGGCGCCCGACTATACACACCGACCGATATCGATCGGTGACCTGCGTCGAGGCCCAACTCCCGCCTCGGGCAGCGGCCGAGGTTCCTCGCCCCCGTGCACCCGTCCGAGTGGTGTTGATCTGAACATCGACGCGCCACGGGCGTCGGTCCACCACTTCCCGGCCCACATACACATCATGAGGAAAGTACGCAAATCGCCCGACCCGAAAGTGAGGGGCCATGACCGCCCAGAACAAGGTCATGAAGCTGTGGACCGCCATCGTCACCGCCTTCCTCGCGCTGTGCACGGCGCTCGGACTCGTCTCCGCCACCACCACGACCGCCGCCGCGGCCGCACCCCGGACCGAGACCCCCAGCACCGACACCGGCACCGCGCACCGCACCACCCCGACGATCCCGGCGATGCGCCACTGGGCCTGGTCCTACGCCAGGGCCCTGCCCCCCACGATGAAGCAGCGGATCCGGGCCGAGGCCCACGGCAAGACGCCGAGCTGCCGCCACCGCCCCCTGACCGAGACAGAGACGGAAGCACAGCCGTGGGTACCGGAACAGACGGGGACCAGGGCCCACGACCAGCACCTCTCGGACTCCCTCGACTGCTGATCCCTCCCCCACCGCAGTACCGCAACGTCTCGACCGCACGGCGACTTGCGTACGCACCAGTCGACACGAAACAGACCCCCGGCCGGGTTCGGCCGGGGGTCTCGCGCTTTTCCCCGGTAGGTCATCCTCGTACGACAACGACCGCACCCCCACGGAAAGGTGGTGAGCGCTGCCGTGAACCGGCGCGTCACCGTAGTCACCGCTGTCCACGGCCCGTCCGCCCGGTTCCTGCCGGACGCGTACGCGTCCCTGTGCGCACAGCGGCTGCCCGCAGGCTGGGAGTGGGAGTGGGTCGTCCAGGAGGACGGCACGACGGACGCGGTCCGCCGCCACGTCCCGGACGACGCCCGCGTGAGCTTCCGCCAGGGCCGGCCGGGCGGGCCCGGGGTCGCCCGGACGGTCGCGCTGGCGCGCGCCGAGGGCGTGTACGTGAAGGTGCTGGACGCCGACGACCAGCTCACCCCGGGCGCGCTCGCCCGCGACCTGGCCGTGCTGGAGACGGACGACACCGTCGGCTGGACGACGTGCCGCGTCCTGGACCTGCTGCCCGACGGCTCCACGGCCGCCTTCCCCGGCGACCCCGACGAGGGCCCCATCGAGCGCGGCACCGTCCTCGACCACTGGAAGCGGAACGGCTTTTTGGCCCCGGTCCACCCGGCGAGCCTGTGCGTACGGCGGGAACTGCTCACCGCACTGGGCGGCTGGATGGCGCTGCCGGCCTCGGAGGACACCGGCCTGCTGCTGGCGCTGGACGCGGTGAGCCGCGGCTGGTTCTCGGCGGAGCCCGGTCTGCTGTACCGCAAGTGGGCGGGTCAGGTCACGGGGCAGGCGGCCCATGTCGACCCCGCCGAACGCGAGGCCCGCATGGCGGTCGCGGAGGCACGGGCGCGCGCGCTCGCCGCCTTCGGCTGGACCTATCCGCCGGGTCCGGCCGCCGCTCGGTGACCACGGCCGCGCTGTTCGTGTCCGCTGCGGGCGGCCACGCTATTCGCTGAGGACGATCGCCTGCGAGGGGCACTTCTCGACGGCCTCCAGGACCGCCTCCCGGACCCGCGGGTCCTCGGCCGCGTCCGCTCCGCCGGGCCGTACGACGCCGTACCCGTCCTCGAACGCGAACACGGCCGGCGCCCGGTGCGCGCACTCGGCGGAGCCGTAGCACAGGGAGCGGTCGACGGAGACCTTCATCTGTCCTCCAGTCGTGGGCGGTGCCTTCAGGTGACCTTCAGGACGTCACTGCCCGGCAGCGCCCCTCCTGAACCGGACCACCGGATCGGCTACCGCTGCCCGCCCGCCGCCGCCAGCCAGTGGGCCACCCGGCGGACCGTCGGCTCGTCGAGCCGGTCGGCCAGGGTGCGGACCGCCTCGCCGTCCTCGGGGCCCAGGTCGTACAGGCCCGCCTTGCTCAGCCCGGCCATGAGCACCTGGTGGCGGCGGTCCGTCATGCGTTCCGCGAGCCGGGTCGGTTCCGGGGAGCCGGGCGCGGGCCGCTCCGGTGCGGGGGCGGGCGCCTTGGCGGACGGGGTGTCGAAGAGGTGCCAGGCCCCGTGCTCGGGGCCCCAGAGCGCGACCGTCACCTCGTCTCCGCGCGCCCGCGCGGTCCGGGTCATGTCACCGACGGCGTACAGCACGGGAGCCCGGTACGGGGACTGCGCGCCCACCGTCCAGGAGCCCCGCGCGGGCTCGTGGAACATCGCGACCCAGCGTGGTTCGCCAGGCGGTCGCGGGCACCGGGGACGCTGCTTCTCCATGGCACTCACCCCTTCGGGAACGACGGGCGAGCCGAACCGTATCTGACGTACCGTCAGATAGCCAGGTTCCCGCCCGCCCGGCACCGGTCCCTCCCCTCGTGGGGACCGGTGCCGGACGGTGCGGGTCATTCGACCCACGCCAAGTCGGCGGGACGGCGCGGATCGAAGAACTGGGGACGGCTTCCGGGGTGCGCGCGGGTGGCGCGGGCGGGCGCGGTCGGGGCGGGGTGTGCGGGTGTACGTGGGTGTGCGTGAGGCTCACCCGCCGGGCGCGATGTGAGGTGGCCGACTTTGACCGAGAACGTTCGGTGCCATGGGCTGTCTCTCCGAGCGCTGAGCCGGTGGCCTGTCCGGACGGTGAGTGACGGGTCCGCTACCGGGTTCGGATCCTGCCATCTGTCGCCGCCGCGGAGGAGGTTCCGGTCTCCGGTCCGACCCTTAACCGCAGGTCAGGCGTATAAGGTGAGTTTTCCGGTCCGGACGTCACACGCGGGGGAAAGTAAGGGGTGGGACCTTGAGTTCCGACTCAGGGGCACGCACAGCCTTCGCCGAGCGCCTCGCGCTGCTGTACAAGGAGGCCGGAAATCCTCCCCTCAAGAGCGTCTCCGAGGCGGTCGTACGGCTGCAGCGGATCGATGAGCGCGGCCGGCCGGTACGGGTGTCCGCGCAGCGGATCAGCGACTGGCGCCGGGCCAAGAACGTACCGGCCCAGTTCGCCGCACTCGCGGCGGTCCTGCAGATCCTGATCCCGGAGGCGCGGCGGCTGCGCCCGGCCCCGGTCTCCGCCGGCCTGTACGACCTCGCCCACTGGCAGCGGCTGTGGGAGCTGGCGGTGGCCGGACCGGCGGGCGACCGGCCCGCGCCGCCCTCGCAGGAGAACCGGCGGCCGCCGGCCCAGGCCCCGCCCGTCGCCGGCGGCGTGTGCCCGTACCGGGGGCTGGCGCCGTACCGGCGGGAGGACGCGCGGTGGTTCTTCGGCCGGGAACGGAGCACGAAGGCCCTCGTCGCCCAGCTCCGCGCGGCCGAGCGGTCCGGCGGCCTGGTCATGCTGGTCGGCGCCTCGGGAGCCGGAAAGTCGTCCCTGCTCAACGCCGGCCTGGTCCCGGCGGTCCGAGGCGGGGCCCTGGACGTGGGGGCTGGGCGCGGGGTCGCGGGTACGGGGGCTCACGGCGGGGCCCCGAACGCGGGTGCGGGCGCGGTCGGCAAGGGTCCGGCAGCCGACGGGGCGGTCTCCTCCCGGCAGGACGGGACACCCACCGGGGAAGCCCCCGCCCAGCTCCCCTCACCCGCCGGCGCTGCCCACCGACCCGCCTACGACGGCTCCGCTCCTCCCGGCGCCCCCTCCACCGCCCCTGCCGGCGAACGCGCCACCGACCACCCCGCCGACCGTTCCGCCGACGCCCCCGCCGACCCGCCCGGCCCCGTCCTCCAGCTCGTCCCGGGTGCCGATCCGCTGGGTGAACTGGTCCGCCGTATCCCGGATCTCGCCGGCGTCGCCGCCGACGCCCGCGCTGCCGAGCGGGAAGCGGCACGGAACCCGGCGCTGCCGGGCTGCGACGCCCCGCACATCGCCCGGGCCGTGCGCGAGGCGGTCGCGGCCTGGGCGGACCGCGCGACCGGCCCGGACGACCGGCCGGTCGTGATCGTGGACCAGTTCGAGGAGGCGTTCACCCTCTGCGCCGACGAGACGGACCGGCGCGTCTTCATCCACTTCCTGCACGCCGCCTGCACCCCGCCCGCCGGCCCCGCCGGACCCGCGCCCGTCCGGGTCGTCCTCGGCATCCGCGCCGACTTCTACGAGCAGTGCCTCGGCTACCCGGAACTGGCCGACGCGCTCCAGCACCGGCACATGGTGCTCGGCCCGCTGACCAGCACCGAACTGCGCGAGGCGGTGACCGGTCCGGCCAAGGCGGTGGGGCTGGAGCTGGAGCCGGGGCTCGCCGAGCTGATCGTGCGCGAGGTGAGCGCCGACGGCCCGCGCGGCGCGCACGACGCGGGCGTGCTCCCGCTGCTCTCGCACGCCCTGCTGGCCACCTGGCAGCGCCGGAAGGCCGGCCGGCTGACGCTGGCCGGCTACCGCGCGGCCGGCGGCATCCAGGGCGCGGTCGCGGCGACCGCGGAGCGCGCCTGGTCCGGGCTGGACCCGGCGGCCCGCGCCGCCGCCCGGCTGCTCCTGCTGCGGCTGGTCCGGCTGGGCGAGGACACCCAGGCCACGCGCCGGCGCGGCACCCGGCGGCAACTGGCGGAGGAGTCGTCGGACCCCGGCAAGACGGAGGAGTCGCTGGAGGCCCTGGTGCGGGCCCGGCTGGTGACGCTGGACGCGGACACCGTGGAGATCACCCACGAGGCACTGCTGCACGCCTGGCCCCGGCTGCGGCACTGGATCGACGAGGGCCGGGGCGACCACCTGCTGCGCCAGCGGCTGGAGGAGGACGGCCGGGCCTGGGAGGACTCGGACCGGGACAGCTCGCTGCTGTACCGGGGGTCGCGGCTGGAGCAGGCCCGCGCCTGGGCCCGGTCGGCCGGGGACACGTACCTGACCCGGAGCGCGGTGGAGTTCCTGGCCGCCTCGGTGCGGCTGCGCAAGCGGTCGGTGTGGCTGAGCCGGGCCGCGGTGGCGGCGCTGGTGGCGCTGGCCGTGCTCGCGGCCGGTACGGCGGTGATCGCCTGGAAGCAGCGGGACGACGCCGTGTTCGAGCAGGTGCTCGCCGAGGCGGACCGGGTCCAGCACACGGATCCGTCCCTGGCCGCCCAGCTCGACCTGGTCGCGCACCAGTTGCGCCCCGGTGACGAGGGCACGTACAGCCGCCTGATCTCGATCGTGAACGCGCCGCTGGCCACCCCGCTGTCCGGCCACACCGGCGCCGTCTACCTCACCTCCTTCAGCCCCGACGGCAACACCCTGGCGACGGCCAGCTACGACCGCACGGTCCGGCTGTGGGACGTGACCGACCCGAACCGCCCGGCCCCGCTCGGCAGGCCCCTCACCGGCCACACG
Source organism: Streptomyces flaveolus (assembly GCF_000716535.1). Taxonomy (GTDB): domain Bacteria; phylum Actinomycetota; class Actinomycetes; order Streptomycetales; family Streptomycetaceae; genus Streptomyces; species Streptomyces flaveolus_A. The sequence continues at coordinate 119,830 of NZ_JNWV01000001.1, forward strand.
AGCTGGGTCAGCAGCGCCGTCTTCAGCCCGGACGGCCGCACCCTGGCCAGCGCCGGCGACGACGGCACGGTCCGGCTGTGGGACGTGACCGACCCCGCGCACGCCCGCCCGCTGGGCAAGCCGCTCACCGGCCACCAGGGCACGATCTACCTGGTCGCCTTCAGTCCCGACGGGCGCACGCTGGCCACGGCCGGCGAGGACCGTACCGTGCGGCTGTGGGACGTCACCGACCCGCGCCGGCCCGGCACCCTCACCACCCTGCGCGGGCACGGCGCCGCGGTGCGCTGCGTGGCGTTCGGCCCGGACGGGCGGACGCTCGCGACGGGCGGCGACGACGACACCATCCGGCTGTGGGACGTCTCCGCGCCGCGCCGGCCGGAGCCGGTCAGGACGCTGCGGGGGCACACGGACCTGGTGCACTCGGTGGCCTTCAGCCCCGACGGGCGGACCCTGGCCAGCGGCAGCGCGGACGACACCATCCGGCTGTGGGACGTGACCGACCCCGCCCGTGCGACGGCGGTCGGCTCGCCGCTGACCGGCCACACCGGCCCGGTGTGGTCGGTGGCGTTCAGCCCGGACGGCGGCCGGCTCGCCGCCGCGAGCGCGGACAGCACGGCGAGCCTGTGGAACGTCAGCGATCCCTCGTCCCCGTCGCAGGTCGGCGAGCCGCTCGCGGGCAGCAGCGGGGAGATGTACGCCCTGGGCTTCCGCCCGGACGGCCGTACCCTCGCCACCGGCAGCGGGGACGGCAAGGTGCGCCTGTGGTCGGTCCCGACCTCGGACATGATCGGCCGGAGCGGGGCCTTCCGCCCGGACGGCCGGGTGCTGGCCACGGCCGCCCGGGACGGCAGGCTGCGGCTGTGGAACGTGACACGGCCCGGCCGGCCCGTCCTGCTCGGCGCGCCGTTCATGCGGGCCGACGGCGACCAGCGTTCCCTGGTGTTCTCCCCCGACGGCCGCACGCTCGCCGTCCTCACCGGCGCCCGGACGGTCCACCTGTGGAACGTCACCGACCCCGCCCACCCGGTCGCCGCCGGCCCGCCGCTGCGTCTGCGCACCCGCTTCATGGGCCCCGACGCGCTGGCCTACAGCCCGGACGGCCACACCCTGGCCACCGCCTACGACGACCGCACCGTCCAGCTCTGGGACGTGACCGACCCGGACCGCCCGGCCCGGCTCGGCAGGCCCCTCACCGGCCACCGGGGCTACATCAACGCCCTCGCCTTCAGCCCGGACGGCCACACGCTGGCCAGCGGCAGCGCGGACAGCACGGTCCGGCTGTGGAACGTGACCGACCCCGCGCACACCCGTCCGCTGGGCGAGCCACTCACCGAGCACTCCGGCCCGGTCAACGCGCTCGCCTTCGGCCCGGACGGCCACACCCTGGCCGGCGGCAGCGACGACGACACGGTCCGGCTGTGGGACACCACCGACCCCGCGCACGCCGAACCCCTGGGCAAGCCGCTCACCGGCCACACCGAGGCGGTCACGTCCCTGACGTTCGGCGCCGGCGGCCGCACCCTGGCCAGCGGCGGCAACGACAACACGGTCCGGCTGTGGAACGTCACCGACCCCGCCGCGGCGACCCCCATCGGCCAGTCGATGAGCCCCAACGCCAAGACCGGCAACTTCCTCATCTTCAGCCCCAAGAGCCACGTCCTCGGCGTCTCCAGCGGCACCGACACGGTCCGCCTGTGGAGCCTGGACGCAGACGCGGCGATCCGGCACATCTGCTCGGTCACCCGGGGCGTCCTGACCCCCCAGCGCTGGCACGAGTACCTGCCGCGGCTCGGCTACGACCCCCCGTGCGGTCGATGATCGGCCAACCTGCCTGTTTCCCCACGGACTTGGCCCCACACAACCGACAACCTTGTTACCCTTGGCCATAGCCCGATCGCTGGTGCATCCCCCGTCGCCAGCGGTCGGGCCTTTTCTCTGACCCCCGGCCCTACCGGACCGGGGTCTTCTCGCTGGTCAGGGCCAGGATCTACTCCTCCGGTTCCCACGCGCGGAGCAGGTCGAACAGCCCTGCGTCCCCCTCGATCCGCAGAGAGTCCGCCGGGATACGGTCGTACACGAAGAGGACCAGCTCACTGGCCGTGCCGCGAACGGAGACGCCAGCCTGGTCCGGGCCTTCGTCGGCAGCGGCGACAGGCGCCGTGCCGGGCGCGGGGATACGGGCGGAGCGTGCGCCGTCGCCGTCGACCGTGAGGCGCCAGGAGCGGCCCTCGGTGGCGTGGAAGTCGAAGGCGGTGGGCTTGTGCGGCCAGGCACCCGTCGTTGCGACGCAGGTGAACAGGAACTCCTCGACACCGTCGAGTGCCACCTCATCCGGCAGCGGCTCCGGGGCGCCCACAGTGACCTGGGCGTCGTAGGTGTGCACCGCGATCTGCTGGAGCTGGTGCCGGGCGACGGCGCCACAGGTCTGCGGCGACTGGGACGCACCCCACCACGTCCAGCAACCGCGATCCGGGCCGGCCTCCCGCAACGCGTCCAGCAGCTGCTCCGTGGACTCCGCCAACCAGGCCGACAGGGCCTCGCGCTCCCGAGGCGCAGCCGGGGCGCCCTCCGCTGCGGACTTGGCCGGAGCAGGCCCCGCGGCGACGGTGACGGCCCAGGCGCGGCGCCCCTCGCCGATGTGCTGCGCCAGATCGAACAGCGTCCACTCCGGGCAGGTCGGCACCTGTACGTCGAGGCTGGGCGCGGAGGCCACCGCGGCACGGAAGGCGTTCGACCGTTCGTCGATCAGTCGCAACAGAACGGGGAACGCGAGTGTCGTCATCACATGGACTGCCTATCACCGCGTTCCGACGACCGGACAGCGATTTTCCCTGGATGCCGAAGACCCCCAGCCGGTATCGACTGGGGGTCTTCGTGCTGGTGGGGCTAACAGGATTTGAACCTGTGGCCTCATCCTTATCAGGTCGATCATGGCGGGCCAGCCCCCAGCCGCAACACCTGCTCCGCTCGCGGTAGCTGGTCGTACAAGTGCAGCGCCGGTCGCCCCCGTTCGGGGCTGTTGGTGTCAGAGGTTGATGTCAGCTTGGCGGGATGCCCTTGACACCGCTGCTCGTCACACACTCCGGGCACGATTGCTTAATCGGAACACAAGCTGTGCGGCTGCAGCTACATGGCAAGGCATCGCGTACTGCCAAGGCCCCAAACTGTGCACCAGCTCAAAGCGAAGGTATTGTAGTAGACAGATTGTCTTCGGCCAGCCCTCTGAACAGGGCGTTTTTAACAAGTACCGTAGACAGAGGGGGTTTGGCCCCGGCGGCAACCAGGACCAAACCCCTTGCCTTAGCGAGTCCGGTCGAGCTGATACCGACCGGACTCGCTGCATTCACAGCTCATCACGTGTCGCCTCCGACCGGCCGCCTGACGGGCTAGTGAAACCACCCCGCATGATCGATGATCACGAACGCTAGACCCACAGCCGCCAGGCCAACCTGCCACCTCTCGGGACTGGTCCACCTGCGCCGCCGTTTCGCAGAGCTCTCTCTCATCTAGCCACCTCCCTTCGCCCTGAGAATCCACCAGATACGGGCCGGAAGCTAAGAACTCACGCCCCCGAGCCCGTAGTTCAAAGAGAGCTCCGCGAAGTAGCTGTGCTCATCCTACCGGTCGGCGTTGACACCAAGGGGTGCGCCGAATACCCGCAGGTCAAAAGCATATTGAGTGTCGGCAACACACAAAGTGCACTGCAACTCAGCTCTCCCGTAGCGAAGCTGGGTTGCAGTCGTGGATCTGTTCACTGCCGCTGCACGCACACGGTTTCACGTGAAACACGTCGCCGGTTCAAGCCTCAGCCGCCTGAGCGATGCGGTCGCAACACACCTCGACCCACCACTCACCCCAGCTCCCGTCCCGTACGCCGTCGACCCACACACCGTGGAGCGGGCGTGGTTCCTGGCGTCCAGGTGGAGCGCACCACTGTACGAACGACCTGGACGCCAGGGGCCGCGTCTGCTCGGCTCTGCCTGGGTCGACGGTGGACGGGATGGGAGCACCCCACGCACGCCCCAACGTGCCCGCGGTCGGCGACGGCGCCCCCTCCATCCCGGTGCCGGCCGATCCCCCGCCGGAGGCATTGCCTTGACCTTGGGCCGCGCTGTGCGGTGATCGACTCATGGCCACCGGCCCTATCCACATGTGGGCGCGCGTCGGCGCAGCGCGGGCGGAGCGGGCCGGAGGCAGGAGCGTCGCCCGCAGCGGAGCCGGGAAGCGCGCCCGGCGGAGCGGAGCGCAGCCGGGGCTTGATGAGGTAGAGAAACCTGTAACAGCTCTCGTTCCGCTGGTCAGGTCGAAGATGTCGCGGCGGTTGTAAGTCGGCTCGTGTACCCGGCTTGGCACAAGCGCTCGTACGCCTCGGCCACGTCGCTGGGTACTGGCTGGCGGATCATGAATCCCTGATCCGGGTAGATCATCAGCCGTTGCAGGGCGCCGACCAGCATGTCGATCACCAAACGGGCGTCACCGATGGAGTCGACGTACTCGTCGAAGGTCATGGGCGTGGAAGCGCTGACGACGTCGACCTCGGGCCAGAGCTTGCGTGCCGTGGCGTACGCGCGCCGCTCCTCGTACGGCTTGCTGATCAGCAGCACCGAGGAGACCTCCACCCCGCTCTCCTCCAACAGCTTCCGGGAGAAGCGGATGTTCTCCCCCGTGTTCCGGGCGTGCGGTTCCACCAGGATGGCCTCACTGGGAACCCCCAGCTCCAATGCCCGCTCGCGGTAGTGGACGGCTTCGCCGCGGGGCATGCGCTCCCGGGTCGTCGGGCTGGTGGCTCCGGTGAACACGAGTAGAGGGGCCAGGCCGCGCTTGTACAGGTCCACGGCGGTGTCGGCCACTCCCAGGTCATGACTGCCGAGTCCGATGGCCACTGAGCACAGCCGGGGGGCATGGCCCATCTGGTGGTAGTCCCATACGCGCCGCGCGTCAGCCCAATCCTGCGTCGAGATCACTGCTGTCCTTCTCCGTCCCTCGCCGAGTCGGGCACCTTGAAGTCGTACTCCCACGCGAAGCGTGATGCCGCGTGTACCCCGATAGCGAACTCCACGACGGTGCCGTCCGCCGTGTACGTCGTCCGGTGCAGCTCGACCACCGGTTCGCCCGGCGGCAACTGAAGCTGCTTCACCTCGTCCGGTGTGGCGGCGCGAGCGAACAGCTGCTCCTTCATGTGGTCGATCTCGTATCCCGCGTCGTACAGCACGCGGAATCCGCCGCCTCGGCCGGCGGGGCCCGGAGTGGGGTCGGCCAGTCGCGTCCCTTCCACGTGCTCGGGCCGGTAGTAGCTGGTCAGCGTGTGCGTCGGTTGGTCGCCTTCCTTGACCAGGCGGGCGCGTGCGTAGACCTCCGCGCCTTCCGGCAGCCCGTGTGCGGCTGCGACCTCCGGCGGCGCCACGACGCGGCTCACCGTCTGGGTCTGCTCGTTCCGGCGGTAGCTGCGGCCCGATGCCACGCGGTCAGCGATGAACGCGACCTCGTCGCCGTCTCGCCACTTGGCCTTGTCGTAGCGGGCGATACCCAAGCGCTTGAGAGGGACTTGCTGGCGCACGACCGTGCCGTGGCCGCGCGATGAGGTGACCAGGCCCTCGGCTTCCAGGGCCTTGTAGGCCGCGTGCACGGTGGCCTTGGAACCTTCGCCCGACTCGACAAGCGTCCTGATGTGCGGAAGCTGCTGGCCCGGGGCGTAGTCACCCCTTCTGATCTGCTCGGCCAGCTTGTCCGCCAGCTCCCGCCACTTGGGCGCCATCTCGAACCCCTCTCGACGAGTTCTAGTGAAACATAGTCCTAGGACTATTGACAGTCCTAGGACTGCGATGCACTATCTCTCTCAGCGGCTCGCAGTCCTAGGACAGCGAGCATCATGCAGTCCGGTTTGGGCTGCCTCGTCTTCAACGCTGGGAGAACTGATGCCGTCATTCAAGATCGACACGTCGACCGCTGTGGTGTTCGTGGCAACCGCGCCGGTGCCGAAGCTGGCGAACGCGAAGACCGGGGAGCGGGCGATGGACCGGGAGACCGGGGCCGCGCTTTCCACGGTGGGTCTGCTGGTCTCGGACGAGGGGGAGGGGAACCTCTACCAGGTGACCATCCCGGAGACGGGCCTGCCGGAAGGGCTCCAGCCGGGTATGCCGGTGCGGGTCGTCGGGCTCAAGGCGCGGGACTGGGAGAACGAGTTCAACGGCCAGAAGCGACACGGGATCTCGTTCCGCGCGGTCGCGATCACCCCGGCGGCCTGACCGTGAGCGACTGGACGTTGTGGGTGGAGGCCACGGGGGCGTTAGCGGGGGCTGGCGGTGTCGGCTACGCCAAGGCTCGGGCTCCGCGCGTGTATTGGTCGACGGTGGGTCTGCCTCTGACGTGGGGCCGGTTCGCCTGGTCCTATCGGTCCACGATGGACGTGTGTGGGCTGACGGTGCAGCCGACGGGGCTGCGGGCGTTCATGACCCGCAACCTGGCTCGGCGTGAGGTCCGGCCCGTCGCGCCGAAGGTCCGCCGTATCCGTCCGACGTCGACGGGTCTGCGGGTGACGTTGCGGCTACCGGCGGGTCTGGAGCCGGTCGACGTGGCGGTGTCCTCGGAGCGGCTGCGGCACGCCTTCGGGGTGCAGTCGGTGAATGTGGCGGAGACCAAGCCGGGCTATGTCGAGCTGCGGATGACGGGCTACGACGTGCTGCGCCGGGTGCGTCTGCCGCGCAAGGCCCGGCCGCGTGACCTGGTGGTGCCGGTGGCGCTTCGGGAGGACGGAACGGTCTTCGAGCGGGACTACCGCAAAATGCCGCACGCCCTGACCCTGGGGGCGAACTCGTCGGGGAAGTCCATGTACCAGCGCAACCTGGTGATGGGCCTGGCGAAGCTCCCGGTCGGCCTGGTCGGGATCGACTGCAAGCGCGGTGTCGAGCACAGCCGGTACCTGCCGCGCCTGTCGGCGCTGGCCACCGATCCGGACATGGCCGGCCGCCTGATAGACGCGCTTGTGCTGGAGATGAGCGAACGGTTCGATCTCCTCGCTCTGCACGGGGTCTCCGATCTGTGGGATCTGCCCGAGAAGCTGCGGCCGGTGCCGCTGGTCGTCCTCGTGGACGAGGTGGCGGAGCTGTTCTTCGTCACCTCCAAGAAGGACGAGGCGGCTCGGGATCGGACCGTCATGCAGCTCGTTCGGCTGGGGCAGATGGCCCGCGCGGTTGGGATCTACCTGGAGGTGTGCGGGCAGCGCTTCGGCTCCGACCTCGGCCGCGGTGCGACCGCGCTACGGGCTCAGCTCACCGGCCGTGTGGTGCACCGCGTCAACGACAAGCAGACCGCAGAGATGGGCCTGGGCGACATCGCCCCTGAGGCAGTCGTGTCCGCGACCTCGATCCGGGTGGACCGTCCTGGTGTCGCGGTGGCCGGTGACACCTCCGGTGGCTGGTCGCGCATCCGCACCCCGGAAACCACGCCGGCGCAAGTGGCGGCCGTCTGCCGGGAGTACGCCCACCTGACCCCGGACCTGCCGTTCCTGGCCTCGTTCCGCCCGCCCGTGACGATCCCGCCGATGCCCACCACACCCCCGTCCGTGCCACAGCCCTGACCACTGAGGGGAGGTGAAGACGTGTTCCGCTCGATCCGCATCGATGCCGTGCTCATCCAGGCTGTGATCGCCGGTGCCCTGTCCTTCGCCCACCTGCACGACCTCGCCGAAGCGGCCGGACAGTCCGGCTGGAAGGCGTGGGCCTACCCGGTCTCGGTCGACCTGCTGTTGGTGGCGGCCTGGCGTCGACTGCGCGGCGCTCGCCGGGACCGTTCGGCCTGGACGTGGTTCGTCATCGCCCTGGTCGCCTCCCTCGGCGCGAACGTCGCGACCGCCGGACTCCTCGACCTCGACCACGTACCGGCCTGGCTGCGCATCCTCGTCGCGGGCTGGCCCGCGCTGGCCTTCCTCGGCGGCACCCTCCTCGTCCACCAGCCCACCGAACCCGCACCCGCACCCGCGGCTGCTGCCGATCGCGCGCCGGTCGTCGACCGCCCCGACGTGGCGGACGAGGGACCGGAGATCGCCCCGGCCGAACCGGTCCCGGCTCTGCCGGAAGCCCCGGCCCCGGCCTCGGTGCCGGTGGTGCCCCCGGCTCTGGTCGACCACGCACGCAAGGTCGCCACCGAGCACCGCACCCGCACCGGGACCGACATCGACACCGCCACCCTGCGCGCTCGCCTCGGCATCCCGGAAGACCTCGCCGGCGCGATCGTCGCCCAACTCGCCTGAAAGGAGGTGACCAGGTGCGCCCCAACCGCTTCTACGACGTGATCCGCATCGGCCCCGTGCAGGTCGGCACGTTCAACAACGGCCGTGGCCAGACCCGGCACACCGCCGCCTGCACCGCCCCGGAATGTGGCTTCTCCACCGAGCACCGCGACCGCTCGGCGGCAGAACTCGCCGCCCGCACCCACCGCTGCAACCCCTGAGAGGAGGTGGCCGACCATGCAGCTCCCCGAAGACCAGCTCCGCGCCGGTCACATCCCCGCCGACGTCTACCGGCGGCTCCCGCCCGGCACCGACGTGCGACGTGTCGTGATCGTCCAGGAAGCTCCCCGCTCCTACACCGGGCCGATCGTGCTGACGCTCGTCGTCGTCACCGGTTCCATCGCGGTGCTGCTGGTCATCGCCTTCGTCGCCCAGGTCGTCGCGGGGGCCGCCGTCGCGGTCCTGTCGGCCACCAGCGGACTCACCTACTCGATCAACCGCGCGGCCAAGCACAAGGGCCTCAGCAAGTAACGCCCTCCGGGGCGGCCTCTACCGCCAAGTATCCGCCGCCCCGGACGGCTCCACCCCTCCAGATCCAACGGACCCGAAAGGGAAGCCTCATCATGCCCCAGCATGCCCAGAACACGCGCGTCTGCCGTGACTGCGACGGCTTCGCCACCGCCGCGATCACCACCGGAGTCCGCCGCCGGGACGGCTCTCGCGCCACTCTCCGCGTCACCTGCCCGACCTGCAAGGGCACCGGCACCGCCCGCCGTGTGCACCCGCTGGGGGCGGTGATCAAGTGACCGATACCGCCACGATGGCGGGCCTGGACCCGGCCACCCTCGCCGACGTGCTGAGGCTGGCCGGGTCTCCCGGCTTCGACCGCATCCAAGAACAGATCAAACGAACCGGAGGATGCACCGACCCGATCCGCCTGACGGGGGCAACCGTCACCCGCGACGCAGCCACGGGGCAGGTGCTGCACTCCTACTCCACCGACACCGAACCCGGCGGGGTCCTGCGCGTCGCCTGCGGCAACCGCCGAGCCTCCCGCTGCCCGGCCTGCGCCTGGACCTATGCGGGCGACACCTACCACCTGATCCGCGCCGGCCTCGTCGGCGACCCCGCCAAGGGCACCCCGGAAACGATCCGGGACCACCCGCGCGTGTTCGCCACGCTCACCGCGCCGTCGTTCGGCCCGGTCCACAACCGGCCCGGCAACCGGCCCTGCCGCTGCGGCACCCGGCACGCCGAGGACGCCCCCGCGCTGGGCACACCGCTCGACCTGGACACCTACGACTACGCGGGCGCGGTGCTGTGGAACAACCACGCCTCCGAGCTGTGGCGCTACTTCACGATCTACCTGCGCCGGGAGATCGCCAAGCGGGCCGGACTCACGCAGAAGGCCGCACGCGAGCAGTCACGGGTGTCATTCGGGAAGGTCGCCGAGTACCAAAAGCGCGGGGCCGTGCACTTCCACGCCGTCATCCGCTTCGACGGCCCGGCCGGCCCCGACGACCCGCCGCCCGCGTGGGCCACCCTCGACCTGCTCACCGATGCCATCCGGGCCGCTGCCGCCCGCGTCGAAGTCGACGTACCCCCGTCCGGAGACCAACCGCCCCGCACCCTGCGGTGGGGCGCCCAGCTCGACGTACGACCGATCCGAGCCTTCGGCGACGGCGAGGACATCACCGAGCAAGCGGTCGCCTCCTACGTCGCCAAGTACGCCACCAAAGCGGCCGAAACAACCGGCACCGTAGACCGCCGCATCGGCAACAAGGAAGCCCTGGACCTGCTCGACGTCCCCGAGCACCCGGCCCGGCTCATCGCCGCCTGCCTCGACCTCCACCCGCTCTACCCCGACCGCAAGCTGCGCGACTGGGCCCACATGCTCGGCTTCCGCGGCCACTTCTCCACCAAGTCCCGCCGCTACTCCACCACCCTCAGCGCCCTCCGCCAGACCCGTGCCGACTACCGCGCCACCCAGCAACGCCAAGCCCTCGGCCTGCCCGACCCCGACGACGAGGAGACAACCACCCTGACCCTCGCCCACTGGACCTACGCCGGCCACGGCCACACCCCCGGCGAATCCTGGCTCGCCGCCACCATCCGCCGCGACATCCAGCACAACCGCGAAACCGCCCGCGAGGAGCTACCCGCCCTGCTCGACCTGGAAGGAGCCGCTACGTGACCACTGCTACCCCGGAGCTGCTGACCGTGCCCGAGGTCATGGCGCGGCTGAAGGTGGGCCGTACCAAGGTCTACGACCTGATCCGCACCCACCGCCTCGTGTCCATCAAGGTCGACGGCTGCCGCCGCATCCCGGACCACGCGGTCCGCGACTTCATCCTCGGCCAGATCGGGGAGGCTGCCTGATGGCGAAGCGTCGGCCCAATGGCGGCGGCACGATCACGAAGCGGTCCGACGGCCGGTACCAGGGTGCCGCGTACGTAACCGACACGGACGGCAACCGGGTGCGCAAGTACGTGTACGGCCGGACGTGGGACGAGGCGAACGAGAAGCTCGGCAAGCTCCAGGACCAGGAGCGCAACGGCATCCCGGTGCCCTCGCGGTCCTGGACGCTGGGCGAGTGGCTGGCCTACTGGCTGGAGCACATCGTCGCTCCGGAACGGGAGCACAACACGTACGTGAAGTACGAGTCCAAGGTGCGGCTCTACCTGGTGCCTCACCTAGGCAAGAAGTCGCTGGTCAAGCTCACCCCGGCACAGATCCGCGCCTTCATGGCCACGCTGGCGCGGGAGAAGATCGGCGCCTCCGCTCGCTTCGAGGTCCTGCGCGTCCTCCGTAACGCGCTCAACCGGGCCATGCGCGAGGAGCTGGTCACGCGCAACGTCGCCCTCCTGGTCGACATGCCCAAGGTGGCCAAGGACAGGGGCACGGCGTGGAACGCGCGGGAAGCGATCGTCTTCCTCCGCTCGGTCCGCGCTCACCGCCTCTACGCGGCCTGCGTCCTCGTCCTGGTCCTCGGCCTCCGTCGCAGCGAGGTGCTCGGCCTGCGCTGGCAGGACATCGACTTCGAGGCCGGCCACTTCACCCCGGTCAAGCAGGTGCAGCGCGTCAAGGGTGTGGGCCTGGTCCTCAAGGACCTCAAGACGGAGTCCTCACAGGCCGTCCTCCCGCTCCCGGAGTTCTGCGCCCGTGTCCTGGAGGAGCGGCGGGAGCTGCAAGAACTGGAACGGAAGATTGCCGGTGAGCACTGGGCCCAGGCGCCGGACCATGACCTGATCTTCTCCTCCGAGCACGGCGGCATGATCGATCCGGTGGGCTTCTCCCGCACCTTCGATCGGCTCGTCAAGCGCGCCGGCGTCCGCCGGATCACGGTCCGCCTCGCCCGGCACACCTGCGGGACCCTGCTCGCCTTCCTGAAGGTGCACCCCAAGGTCGCTCAGGCGATCCTCCGGCACAGCCAGATCAGCATGACCATGGACGTCTACACCCACGTGGTCGGCGACAGCGAGCGGGAAGCGGTCGGCATGCTCGCCGAGCTTCTGGAAGATCCACTCATCGGCTGATGTCAGCCATGGATGTCAAAGACCCCCAGCCGGTATCGACTGGGGGTCTTCGTGCTGGTGGGGCTAACAGGATTTGAACCTGTGGCCTCATCCTTATCAGGGATGCGCTCTAACCAACTGAGCTATAGCCCCGCCGCGCTCTGCGGTGTGTGTCCCGCGCGCTGACTCCTGAAGATTAGCGCACGACCGCGTCAGTCCCAAAATCGGTTGTCGGGGGACCGCCGGAACGCCGCTGGTCCGCCCGTCACTCGTCCTCCGCCAGCGTCAGCTCGATGCCGCCCACGAAGCCCGCGGAGAGGTTGTAGATGAACGCGCCGAGCGTCGCCAGCGCCGTGGCCAGGACCACGTCGATGACCGCGATGATCGCCGCGAACGTCAGGACGTGGGGGAGCGACAGGAACGCCTGGAGGTCGAAGCCGTTCGCCTCGTTCGAGCCGGTCGCCTCCGAGATCGTGCCGCCGACCGTCGAGAACACGCCCATCGCGTCCATGACCATCCACAGCACCGCCGAGGCGACGACCGTGCAGATGCCGAGCGCGATGGAGAGCAGGAAGCTGACCTTCATCACCGACCACGGGTCGGCCTTGGCCACCCGCAGCCGCGCCTTGCGGGTCCGCGGCGCCGTCCGCACGCCCGTACGCGGCTTGCGCACCCCGCCGGTGGGCGCCTGCGCCGGATAGGCCTGCGGCGGGTGGTAGGGCCCGTCGGCCTGCTCCGGGCGGCGCTCCCCGGGCAGCGGCGACGCCGGCCGCGCCTCACCGGACGCGGCCGGACCTCGGGTGTCCGTCACAGTTCCCCCCTGGGATCCAGACGTACGGGAAGAGTCCGTCTCGGACACCTTCACCGGCTTCAGGTTCGTCGTCTGCGGGTCGTGCGCACCACCAGCGGGCGCGCTCCCCGCGGGCAGCCCGTTCGCGGCGGAGCCACGGCCGCCGCCGTCCGTTTCCGTACCCGTGGAGGTACCGGCCGATCCGGCGCCCGTGGCTCCGCTCACGCTGACTCACTCCTCGTGCTACTCGGCCGAGGGTGCCTCACCCTCGTCCGTGCCGGTGGTCGCGGCACCCTCGGCGGTCTCGTCCACGGCCACGTCGCCGTCGACTTCCTCCGCCTCGCGCCCCGCTTCGGCGTTACGTGCGATACCGACGACGGCATCGCGCTTGCCCAGATTGATCAGTTGGACGCCCATGGTGTCACGGCCCGTCTCCCTGACCTCGCTGACTCGCGTGCGAATCACACCGCCGGAGAGGGTGATCGCGAGGATTTCGTCGTTCTCCTCGACGATCAGCGCGCCGACGAGCGAACCACGGTCCTCCACGATCTTGGCGGCCTTGATGCCGAGGCCGCCGCGACCCTGGACGCGGTACTCGTCGACGGCGGTCCGCTTCGCGTACCCACCGTCGGTGGCAGTGAACACGAACGTACCGGGTCGCACCACATTCATCGAGAGAAGCTCGTCGCCCTCACGGAAACTCATCCCCTTGACGCCGGAGGTGGCGCGGCCCATCGGGCGCAGGGACTCGTCCGAGGCGGTGAACCGGATCGACTGCGCCTTCCTGCTGATCAGCAGCAGATCGTCGTCCGCCGAGACCAGCTCGGCGCCGATCAGCTCGTCGTCCGAACCGTCCTCGCGCTCCCGCAGGTTGATCGCGATGACACCGCCGGAGCGGGGCGAATCGTAATCCTTCAGTGGCGTCTTCTTGACCAAGCCCGACTTGGTGGCCAGCACCAGGTAGGGCGCCGCCTCGTAGTCACGGATGGCCAGGATCTCGGCGATCGCCTCGTCCGGCTGGAAGGCGAGGAGGTTCGCCACGTGCTGGCCGCGCGCGTCCCGGCCGGCCTCGGGCAGCTCGTACGCCTTGGCCCGGTACACCCGGCCCTTGTTGGTGAAGAACAGCAGCCAGTGGTGCGTGGTGGAGACGAAGAAGTGGTCGACGATGTCGTCTTCCTTCAGCTTCGTGCCGCGCACGCCCTTGCCGCCGCGCTTCTGCGCCCGGTAGTCGTCCGTCTTCGTCCGCTTGACGTAGCCGCCGCGCGTGACGGTGACGACGATGTCCTCCTCGGCGATCAGGTCCTCGATGGACATGTCGCCCTCGTACGGGATCAGCTTGGTCTGGCGGTCGTCGCCGTACTTCTCGACGATCGCTGCCAGCTCCTCGCTGACGATCCCGCGCTGGCGCACCGGCGAGGCGAGGATCTGGTTGTACTCGTTGATCTTCGCCTGGAGTTCGTCGTGCTCCTGGACGATCTTCTGCCGCTCCAGGGCCGCCAGCCGGCGCAGCTGCATCTCGAGGATGGCGTTCGCCTGGATCTCGTCGATCTCCAGGAGGTCCATCAGGCCGCCGCGCGCGATCTCGACGGTCTCACTGCGCCGGATCAGCGCGATGACCTCGTCGATGGCGTCCAGGGCCTTCAGCAGACCGCGCAGGATGTGGGCGCGCTCCTCGGCCTTGCGCAGCCGGAACCGGGTCCGGCGGACGATGACCTCGATCTGGTGCGTCACCCAGTGGCGGATGAACGCGTCCAGGGACAGCGTGCGCGGCACGCCGTCGACCAGCGCCAGCATGTTGGCGCCGAAGTTCGTCTGCAGGTCCGTGTGCTTGTACAGGTTGTTCAGCACGACCTTGGCGACCGCGTCCCGCTTGAGGACGATCACCAGGCGCTGGCCCGTACGGGACGACGTCTCGTCACGGACGTCCGCGATGCCGCCGATCTTGCCGTCCTTCACCAGGTCGGCGATCTTCTGCGCCAGGTTGTCCGGGTTCACCTGGTACGGCAGCTCGGTGACCACGAGGCACTGGCGGCCCTGGATCTCCTCGACCTCGACCACCGCGCGCATCGTGATGGAGCCGCGGCCGGTCCGGTACGCCTCCTCGATGCCCTTGCGGCCCACCACCAGGGCGCCGGTCGGGAAGTCGGGGCCCTTGATGCGCTCCATGAGCGCGTCGAGCAGCTCCTCGTGCGAGACCTCGGGGTTCTCCAGGTACCACTGGGCGCCGGCCGCGACCTCGCGCAGGTTGTGCGGCGGGATGTTGGTCGCCATGCCGACCGCGATGCCGGCCGAGCCGTTGATCAGCAGGTTCGGGAAGCGGGCCGGCAGGACGGTCGGCTCCTGGGAGCGGCCGTCGTAGTTGTCCGTGAAGTCGACGGTCTCCTCGTCGATGTCCCGGACCATCTCCATCGACAGCGGCGCCATCTTGCACTCGGTGTAGCGCATCGCCGCCGCCGGGTCGTTGCCCGGGGAGCCGAAGTTGCCGTTGGAGTCCACCAGCGGCATCCGCATCGACCACGGCTGGGCGAGGCGCACCAGGGCGTCGTAGATGGAGGAGTCGCCGTGCGGGTGGTAGTTGCCCATGACGTCGCCGACGACACGGGCGCACTTGTAGAAGCCGCGCTCGGGGCGGTAGCCGCCGTCGTACATCGCGTACAGCACACGGCGATGGACGGGCTTGAGGCCGTCCCGGACGTCGGGCAGCGCACGGGACACGATGACGGACATCGCGTAGTCCAGGTACGAGCGCTGCATCTCCGTCTCGAGCCCGACGGGCTCGACACGCATCACGAGTTCGCCGCCCTCTTCCGGGGTGACGGGAGTGTTCTCGTCGGCCATTGCTGGTGAAGATCCTTCCTGGTGCGGTCAGCTGAGACCGACTCAGATGTCGAGGAAGCGGACGTCCTTGGCGTTGCGCTGGATGAACTGGCGACGGGCCTCGACGTCCTCGCCCATGAGGACCGAGAACAGGTCGTCGGCCTGGGCGGCGTCGTCCAGGGTGACCTGGCCGAGGACCCGGTGCTCCTGGTCCATGGTGGTCACGCGCAGCTCCTCGGCGTTCATCTCGCCGAGACCCTTGAAGCGCTGGATCGAGTCCTCGCGGACGCGCTTGCCACGCTGCCGGCCCATCTCGATCAGCGCGTCGCGCTCGCGGTCCGAGTAGGCGTACTCCACGTCGTCACGGCCCCACTTGATCTTGTACAGCGGGGGACGGGACAGGTACACGTGCCCGGCCTCGACCAGCGGCCGCATGAAGCGGAACAGGAAGGTCAGCAGCAGGGTGCTGATGTGCTGGCCGTCGACGTCGGCGTCCGCCATCAGGATGATCTTGTGATAGCGGAGCTTCTCGATGTCGAAGTCCTCGTGCACACCCGTGCCGAAGGCCGAGATCAGCGCCTGGATCTCCTGGTTCTGCAGGATCTTGTCGATCCTGGCCTTCTCCACGTTCAGGATCTTGCCGCGGATCGGGAGGATCGCCTGGTACTGCGGGTTCCGGCCGGACTTGGCCGAGCCGCCGGCGGAGTCACCCTCGACGATGAAGATCTCGCACTTGGCCGGGTCGTTGGACTGGCAGTCGGCCAGCTTGCCGGGCAGCGACGCCGACTCCAGCAGACCCTTGCGGCGGGTCAGGTCACGGGCCTTGCGGGCCGCCACGCGCGCGGTGGCCGCCTGGATGCCCTTGCGGATGATGTCCGCGGCCTCGACCGGGTTGCGGTCCAGCCAGTCGTTCAGGTGCTCGTAGACCGCCTTCTGCACGAAGGTCTTGGCCTCCGTGTTGCCCAGCTTGGTCTTCGTCTGGCCCTCGAACTGAGGCTCGCTCAGCTTGACCGAGATGATCGCCGTCAGACCCTCACGGATGTCGTCACCGGTGAGGTTGTCGTCCTTCTCACGCAGCAGCTTCTTGTCGCGCGCGTACTTGTTGATGAGCGACGTCAGCGCGGCCCGGAAGCCCTCTTCGTGCGTACCGCCCTCGTGCGTGTGGATGATGTTCGCGAAGGAGTACACGCCCTCGGTGTAGCCGCTGTTCCACTGCATGGCGACCTCGAGGGACAGGCTCTTGTCCTTGTCCTCGGCCTCCAGCGAGACGACCGTCGGGTGCACCGCCTCTCCCTTGCGGGAGTTGAGGTACTTCACGAAGTCGACGATGCCGCCCTCGTAGTGGTACGTGACGGTCTTGACCTCGGCCTTCTCGTCCGCACCCGCCTCGTCCGCGCCGCTCGTGGCCTTCGCCGACTCGCGCTCGTCGGTGAGCCGGATCGTCAGGCCCTTGTTGAGGAACGCCATCTCCTGGAAACGCCGGGACAGCGTCTCGAAGGAGTACTCGGTGGTCTCGAAGATCTCCGGGTCGGCCCAGAAGGTGACCGACGTGCCGGTCTCCTCCGTCGCCTCGTGCTTGACCAGCGGCGCCGTCGGGACGCCCATCTTGTAGTCCTGCGTCCAGCGGTGGCCGTCGGTCCGCACCTCGACCGCGACCTTCGTGGACAGCGCGTTCACGACGGACACACCGACACCGTGCAGACCGCCGGAGACGGCGTACCCGCCGCCACCGAACTTGCCGCCCGCGTGCAGCACGGTCAGCACGACCTCGACGGCCGGCTTGCCCTCCGAGGGCACGATGCCCACCGGGATGCCACGGCCGTTGTCGACGACGCGGACGCCGCCGTCGGCGAGGATCGTCACGTCGATGGTGTCCGCGTAGCCGGCCAGCGCCTCGTCGACCGAGTTGTCGACGACCTCGTACACCAGGTGGTGCAGACCGCGCTCGCCCGTGGAGCCGATGTACATGCCGGGCCGCTTGCGGACCGCGTCCAGCCCTTCGAGCACGGTGATGGCGCTGGCGTCGTAGGACGCGGAGGCCGCTGCGGACTCCGTGGCCTCGGCGTTGACGCTGGCGTCGGTGGACGGAATGTTCTCGTTGGGGTTGCCGGAATCGGCCACGAAGCGCCCTTTCTGGCACAGCACGAGCCGGGCTCGTCGGCAGGTTGCCGGAGCGGCTGCGGCATGTTGCGTTGGTAAGCCTTGATCAGCGTTGCTCAGCTTTTCCCGGGCGGTCCCCACGTTGGGGCGGGATTGTCTCCCAGTCTACCGGTAGCACTGACATCGATGGGGGTTTGCGGGCACCTGAGCCCCCATGTGCCGCCCTCAACCGGTCTCCGCCGGGTACCGATATACGGAAGGGGGCTCCGAGGGGCTCACAGCGGCACTCAGCGCTTCGAGCCGTCAACCCGTGGCTACCGGCGGGTCAGATGGCGGTCCGAGGCCGATCGCCGGGGGTTCCGGAACGCTCCACGGCGGTGATCCACACCTGTGGACGGGCGCACGACAGCACGCCGGACCAGGCGCCCGACGTGAGGTACATCACCCGTAGGTGTCACCGGGTCCGGTGCTCCCCGGAGCCCGCAGCGGGCCGTAGCGGCGGGGCTGGCCGCCCGGATTGAGCACCTTGATCATCCGTACGCTGCCGTGCCCGAGGTCCTCGTTGATCCGTGCCACCAGGGTGGGGGCCAGCACCCGCAGCTGGGTCGCCCAGGCCGTCGAGTCGCACTGGACGGTCAGCACCCGCTCGTCCTCGTCGTACCGCTGGGGCACACAGTGCTTGGCCAGGTCCTCGCCGACGATCTGCGGCCAGCGGCCCATCACCCCGCCCACCGCGGCCGGCTTCTCCCAGCCGCGCTCGGTGATCAGCCGGTTGATGGCCGCGCCCAGCGCCATCGGGTCGCGTCCGTCGGCGCCCGCGCCGGAGCGCAGCCCGCCGCCGCGCCGCGCCTGCTTCTTCTGCCGCGCCGCGTCCCCACGCGCGCGTGCCTGTTCCTTCGCCGCGCGCAACGCCACGCGCGCGAGGTCGACGCCGGAGGGATCGTCGGTGCTCCGGGCGCTCGTGTCCCTGGGCTGCGTGTTCCGGGGGCTCGTGTTCCGGGGGTCCGGGGTGCTCGGGAGCGGCTCTTCGCTGCTCATACGCGCTCCACCGTCCCGCCGGCCACCGTGTACCGCGCGCCGGCCAGCACCTGGGGTACGTCGTCGTCCACGGCGGCGGTGACCAGCACCTGCTCGCCGGGCGCGACCAGCTCCGCCAGCCGCTCCCGGCGGCGGGCGTCCAGCTCGGCGAAGACGTCGTCCAGGATCAGCACCGGCTCGTTGCCCTCGGCACGCAGCAGGTCGTATGAGGCCAGCCGCAGCGCGAGGGCGTAGGACCAGGACTCCCCGTGCGAGGCGTACCCCTTCGCGGGCAGCTCACCGAGTTTGAGAAGCAGGTCGTCCCGGTGCGGTCCCACCAGGGTGACGCCCCGCTCGATCTCCTGCTTGCGCGCCTCCGACAGGGCCGCCGTCAGCTGGACGTAGAGGTCCTCGCGCGTGTGCGCCTCGCCGGCCGCGGACGGCTTGTACTCCAGTGCGACCGGACCGCCGCCGGGAGCGAGCTGTTCGTACGCCTTGTCGGCGAGCGGCCGCAGCGCGGCGATCAGATCCATCCGCTGGGCGAGCAGCTCCGCGCCCGCGCGCGCGAGATGCTGGTCCCACACGTCGAGCGTGGACAGGTCCATGGACCGCCCACCGTGCCGACGGGCCAGCGCGGCCGTCTTCAACAGGGTGTTGCGCTGCTTGAGGACCCGCTCGTAGTCCGAGCGCACACCCGCCATCCGCGGGGACCGCGCGGTGATCAGCTCGTCCAGGAACCGCCGCCGCTCGCCAGGGTCGCCCTTGACGAGCGCGAGGTCCTCGGGCGCGAACAGCACGGTCCGTACGATCCCCAGCACATCCCGCGGCCTCACCTGCGAGGACCGGTTGATGCGGGCGCGGTTGGCCTTGCCCGGGTTCAACTCCAGCTCGATCAGCTGCTGCCGGTCGCCCTGCCGGACCTGCGCCCGTACGACCGCCCGCTCGGCGCCCATGCGGACCAGGGGGGCGTCGGAGGCCACCCGGTGGCTGCCGAGGGTCGCCAGGTACCCGACCGCCTCCACGAGGTTGGTCTTGCCCTGCCCGTTGGGGCCGACGAAGGCGGTGACGCCCGGGTCGAGCGGGACCTCGGCCCGGACGTACGAGCGGAAGTCGGCGAGCGACAGATGCGTGACGTGCATGGCGGTACCGCCGACCTCCCTCGGGGTGTGGATCGCGGAGCGACCCTGTGGATTACTTCTTCTCCACCGCGTGACCGCCGAACTGGTTGCGCAGCGCGGCGATCATCTTCATCTGCGGCGAGTCCTCCTGCCGGGAGGCGAACCGCGCGAACAGCGACGCGGTGATCGCCGGCAGCGGCACCGCGTTGTCGATCGCGGCCTCCACAGTCCAGCGTCCCTCACCCGAGTCCTGTGCATAACCGCGCAGACCCTCCAGGTGCTCGTCCTCGTCGAGGGCGTTCACCGCGAGGTCCAGCAGCCAGGAGCGGATGACCGTGCCCTCCTGCCAGGAGCGGAAGACCTCACGGACGTCCGTGACGGAGTCGACCTTCTCCAGCAGCTCCCAGCCCTCGGCGTAGGCCTGCATCATGGCGTACTCGATGCCGTTGTGGACCATCTTCGCGAAGTGGCCCGCGCCGACCTTGCCCGCGTGCACCGAACCGAAGTCGCCCTCCGGCTTCAACGCGTCGAAGACCGGCTGCACCTTGGCGACGTGCTCGGCGTCGCCGCCGTACATCAGCGCGTACCCGTTCTCCAGGCCCCAGACGCCGCCGGAGACACCGCAGTCGACGAAACCTATGCCCTTGGCGGCCAGCTCCTCGGCGTGCCTCTCGTCGTCCGTCCAGCGGGAGTTGCCGCCGTCCACGACCACGTCGCCGGGCGCCAGCAGCTCGGCGAGCTGGTCGATGGTCGACTGGGTGGGCTCGCCTGCCGGGACCATCACCCAGACCACGCGCGGGCCCTCGAGCTTGCCCACAAGCTCTTCCAGGCTGTGGACGTCCGCGACGTCCGCGTTGCGGTCGTATCCGATGACGGTGTGGCCCGCGCGGCGGATCCGCTCGCGCATGTTGCCGCCCATCTTGCCGAGGCCGACGAGACCGAGCTCCATCAGTTGTGTTCCTTAGGTCGCTGTGTGGCGTGAGAGGCACGGAGTGCCGAGCCGAGCCTAAACCCGGACGCTCATGCACAGCTGTGGGCATAGCCGCTCACCTGCGGGAACCGTCCTGTCCGCGGAGTCAGGCCGTCATGGCCGCGCGGCCGGCGACGACCCGGCCCGGCTGTGCACGGTGCCGGGCGCCCCTACGGAACCCGGCACCGTGCACAGCTGTGGACGACGATCAGCCGCTGAGCCGCACCGGCATGATCAGGTACTTGTAGGCCTCGTCGGCCTCCGCGTCCACCGCCGGCTTGCCGCTCAGCAGCGCCGGCTTCGTGGAGGTGGTGAACGACAACTGCGCCACCGGCGAGTCGATCGCGCTCAGACCGTCCAGCAGGAACGTCGGGTTGAAGGCGATGGAGATGTCGTCGCCGTCCAGCTGGGCGTCGACCCTTTCCACAGCCTGTGCGTCGTCACTCGACCCGGCCTCCAGGATCAGCACACCCTGCTCGAAGCTCAGCCGCACCGGGGTGTTCCGCTCGGCGACCAGCGCCACACGCTTCACGGCCTCCACGAACGGCGCGGTCTCGATCACGGCGACGGAGTTGAACTCGGTCGGGAACAGCGTCCGGTACTTCGGCAGGTCGCCTTCGAGCAGCCGCGTGGTCGTACGCCGCCCGGCGCCCTCGAAACCGATCAGGCCCTCACCGGCACCGGACCCGGACAGCGCCAGCGTGACGCTGTCACCGGCGCCCAGCGACTTCGCGGTGTCCAGCAGCGTCTTCGCCGGGACCAGGGCGACCGCGGACGCGTCGGGGTTCTCCGGCTTCCACAGGAACTCGCGGACCGCGAAGCGGTAGCGGTCGGTGGAGGCCAGGGTGACCGTGTCGCCCTCGATCTCGATGCGCACACCGGTGAGCACCGGGAGCGTGTCGTCCCGGCCGGCCGCGATGGCCACCTGGGAGACCGCGGCGGCGAAGACCTCGCCGGGGACGGTGCCGGTCGCGTTCGGCATCTGCGGCAGCGCCGGGTACTCCTCCACAGGCAGGGTGTGGAGGGTGAACCGGGAGGAGCCGCACATCACGGTGACTCGTACACCGTCTGTGGAAATCTCCACCGGCCGGTTGGGGAGGGCGCGGGAGATGTCGGCGAGCAGCCGGCCGGAGACGAGGACGGTGCCCTCCTCCTCGACCTCCGCCTCGACGTTCACCCGCGCGGAGACCTCGTAGTCGAAGCTGGACAGGCTGAGCTGACCGTCCTCGGCCTTCAGCAGCAGGCCGGCGAGGACAGGCGCCGGCGGACGGGCCGGGAGGCTGCGTGCGGCCCACGCCACTGCCTCCGCGAGTACGTCGCGTTCCACCCGGATCTTCACCGTAAGCCGCCTCCTGATGCTGCCGTTGCTGCTGAGTCCTCCGACTCGGTGTCACCGCCCTCTGCGACGGGCAGGACACCGGAACCAGTCTGACGCACGGCACTGACAGTAGGTGCCCGTTGGGGTCAAGTCCGACCGAGTGGCAGCCGGGCGCGAGACCGCGAGTTGTGCACAGGCCCCGCTTCGAAACGATTGCCGAGCTCTCTCTAGTCGGGAGTAGTAGTAGGGCCTGTGGATACCGTGGATAACCACGTTTGCCCAGCTCAGCACGGATATTTTGTCCACCGGCCCTGTGGGTGGAGGCGGTGGACAACCGGGGCTGTCTGTGGAGAACGGAAAGTTCTGCACACGTCGCCCACAGGCTGAGGGCAGTTCTCCCCAGCTGTGTCCCCAGGAATACCCAGGTTTCCCACACCCCAATCCGGCAGCTTCCTGTGACGGCTTTCACTCCACGCGGTGAGCGGGTGCGTCGGGTTGCCGAACAGTGGACAGCGCTGTGGAGAAGCTGGGGATCGCTGGGGACAACTGCCCCCAGCCTGTGGGCCGCCGGTGGACAACTCCGTGCACAGGCTGTGGATCTCCGAGTTGTCCACAGTCTGTGGAGATCGTTCGTCCACGATTCCACAGGCCTCTGAGCTGGGCGGAAGCCATGGGCGAGGCTGCCCTGTGGACGCAGTTCGGGACAACTCCACAGTCCCCAGGATGTGGACGGAAGAAAGTCACCGAATCTGTGGAGAGTGGCCGTAACCAGGCAAGTAATCGAACACCGGATGGCGAGCGGCCGTACCCGGGCGGCCACGGCCGGCCGCTTCGTCGGGGCCCCCGGAGCCCCGCCGTCGGCCGCGGGCGGGCGATCCCGGCCCCGTGCGGCCCGGGCCGGCAGGCGGGGCCGCACGACGAGGACACGAAGAGGCGCCCCCGGGAACTCTCTCCCGAAGGCGCCTCAGTGCCGGCGTACGACCGGCGTCGGCCGCAGGTCAGCCGTTCTTGATCCGGTTGGTCAGCTCGGTCACCTGGTTGTAGATCGACCGCCGCTCGGCCATCAGCGCCCGGATCTTGCGATCGGCGTGCATGACGGTCGTATGGTCCCGGCCACCGAACTGCGCCCCGATCTTGGGCAGCGACAGGTCCGTCAGCTCCCGGCACAGGTACATCGCGATCTGCCGCGCCGTGACCAGCTGACGGCCGCGCGAGCTGCCGCACAGGTCCTCGACCGTGAGCCCGAAGTAGTCCGCGGTCGCCCCCATGATGGCCGTCGCGGTGATCTCCGGCGTCGAGTCCTCGCCCCCGGGGATCAGATCCTTCAGGACGATCTCCGTCAGGCCCAGGTCCACCGGCTGCCGGTTGAGCGAGGCGAACGCGGTCACCCGGATCAGCGCGCCCTCCAGCTCACGGATGTTCCGCGAGATCCGGGAGGCGATGAACTCCAGCACCTCCGGTGGGGCGTTGAGCTGCTCCTGCACCGCCTTCTTCCGGAGGATCGCGATGCGCGTCTCCAGCTCGGGCGGCTGGACGTCGGTGATGAGGCCCCACTCGAAGCGGTTCCGCAGCCGGTCCTCCAGCGTGACGAGCTGCTTGGGCGGCCGGTCGCTGGAGAGCACGATCTGCTTGTTGGCGTTGTGGAGCGTGTTGAAGGTGTGGAAGAACTCCTCCTGCGTCGACTCCTTGTCCGCGAGGAACTGGATGTCGTCGACGAGCAGGATGTCCATCTCCCGGTAGCGCTTGCGGAAGCTGTCGCCCTTGCCGTCGCGGATGGAGTTGATGAACTCGTTGGTGAACTCCTCCGAGCTGACGTACCGCACCCGCGTGCCCGGGTAGAGGCTGCGCGCGTAGTGCCCGATGGCGTGCAGCAGGTGCGTCTTGCCGAGCCCCGACTCCCCGTAGATGAACAGGGGGTTGTACGCCTTCGCGGGTGCCTCGGCGACCGCGACCGCCGCCGCGTGCGCGAAGCGGTTGGAGGCGCCGATGACGAACGTGTCGAAGAGGTACTTCGGGTTCAGCCGCGCGGTCGGCTCACCGGGGCCGCTCGCCGGCGCGGGCTGCGCGGCCAGTGGCCCGGGGGCACCCGTCGCGGGCACGTCCGGGCGGCCGGGACCACCGCGGTGCACCGGCGGCTCGGGCAGCTCACGGCGGACCTGGTCGCGCTGGTCGTACTCGGCCCGGGACGGGTCGTAGTCCGCGCGCGGGCTGTCGTAGTCGCCGCGCTGCTGCTCGTACGGCGACCGGTCCATGCCCTGCGGGCGGTAGTCCTGGGACGGCGAGCCGTACGCGTCCGCGCCGGAGCCGTAGCCGTCCTGGGACGACGGCGAGGCGTACGGATCCCGTTCGGGGAAGCCGAGCCTGGGCTGCTGCCATCCGTACTCGTCCTGCCCGGGACGCGGCCAGGCACCGGGTTCGGGGCGCTGGTACTCGGAGGGGTAGGCCGGGCGGGCCGTGGGGAGCTGGTCCGGGCGGGCGGGCGGCAGCTGCTCGGCACGCGGGTCGCTGCCCGGGCGGTCGCCGCGACGGCCGTAGCCCTCGTACGGCCCCGCGGGCAGTTCCGGTTCCTCGTAGCGCGGCTTCGGCGCCTGCTGCGCGGGGGGTGCCGCGGGCGCCGGCGGTTCGCCCGCCGAGTCGTCCACGGTGATCGCGATCCGGATGGGACGGCCGCACTCCCGGCTCAGGGTCTCGCTGACGATCGGCGCGAGACGGCCTTCCAGCACGTTCTTCGCGAACTCGTTCGGTACGGCGAGCAGGGCGGTGTCCGCCACCAGCGCGAGCGGCTGGCAGCGCCGGATCCAGTGCTCGTCCTTCGCCTCGACACCCTGTCCGCGGCCCTCCCCGAGGAGCTGCTCCAGTACTCGTGGCCACACTGCGGCAAGATCGGCAGGTACGTCAGCCACAGGGCACGCTCTCTCACAGGTCCCACGAACGTGTGGTTCAGGGACGGGTCGGGATGAAAATCAGGTCGGGCGGGGATAACGGAACGAATCGGAGTTCAGCCACGGTAGTCAGCGCGGCGGGTACGGTTCAAGTTGTTGTCCCCAGCCTGTGGATAGTGTCTCCCGGTGACCCTCGGTTTGACCGGATGGCGCAGCCCCGCGTACCGTAACCAGGTCGAGTTGTCGATGGCTGCTGCCGCCTGCCTCCGATGGGCACAGATCACGTCAGGTGATCGGGAAGCGGTGCACTCGGGCGTGACGCGAGCTACTCGTGGGCGCACGGTGACAGCCAGGACGGCACCCCGCCACTACCGATTCTTTTCTGGAGCCCCCGAGTGAGCAAGCGCACCTTCCAGCCGAACAACCGTCGTCGCGCGAAGACCCACGGCTTCCGGCTGCGTATGCGCACCCGTGCCGGCCGCGCGATTCTCGCGTCCCGCCGTAGCAAGGGTCGCGCCCGTCTGTCCGCCTGATTCCGATCAGGTCATGACGTCGTGCTGCCCACCGAGAACCGGCTGAGGCGGCGCGAGGACTTCGCGACCGCGGTACGGCGAGGTCGTCGGGCCGGACGCCCGACCCTCGTCGTCCACCTTCGAAGCGGTGCAACGGACCCGCACGCGCCTGGGGAGAGCGCTCCCCCGACGCGTGCGGGTTTCGTCGTGAGCAAGGCCGTGGGTGGCGCGGTCGTGCGCAACACAGTGAAGCGCAGACTGCGTCATCTGATGCGTGACCGAGTCGCCCTGTTTCCCCCCGGTAGCCTGGTAGTCGTACGAGCGCTGCCCGGAGCGGGCGACGCAGACCACGCACAGCTGGCCCGAGACCTGGATGCCGCCCTACAGCGGCTGCTGGGAGGGGGCGCGCGATGAAGTACCCGCTGCTGGCTCTGATCAAGCTGTACCAGTGGACGATCAGTCCGCTGCTGGGGCCGGTGTGCAAGTACTACCCGTCGTGTTCCCACTACGGCTACACGGCCATCGACCGGCACGGTGCGATCAAGGGAACGGCACTCACCGCCTGGCGCATCCTCCGGTGCAATCCGTGGTCGCTCGGCGGTGTGGACCATGTTCCGCCGCGTAAGCGCCCGCGGTGGCACGAAATGCTGCGCAACGCGTGGCGCGCACGCAGGGGCGGGCCCTCCGCCGCCGAACCGGCCACCGAAGCGAAGCCCGAGAAGCCTGCTTCCGAGCTTCCTCCGAGCCCGGCCGCAGAGACCTCGTCCCATGCCCAAGGAGCATGATTAGTGGACACGATTGCCAGCCTCTTCAGCTTCATCACAACACCCGTCTCATGGGTCATCGTCCAGTTCCACACCGTGTACGGCGCCCTCTTCGGCCCTGACACCGGGTGGGCCTGGGGCCTGTCCATCGTGTCCCTGGTGATCCTGATCCGCATCTGCCTGATCCCGCTCTTCGTGAAGCAGATCAAGGCGACCCGGGCCATGCAGACGCTCCAGCCCGAGATGAAGAAGATCCAGGAGCGCTACAAGAACGACAAGCAGCGTCAGTCCGAAGAGATGATGAAGCTGTACAAGGAGTCGGGTACCAACCCGCTCTCCTCGTGCCTTCCCATCCTGGCGCAGTCCCCGTTCTTCTTCGCCCTGTACCACGTGCTCAACGGCATCGCGTCGGGCCACACCATCGGCGTCATCAACGAGTCGCTGCTGGCCAGCGCCCGTAAGGCGCACATCTTCGGGGCCCCGCTCGCCGCGAAGTTCA
Source organism: Streptomyces flaveolus (assembly GCF_000716535.1). Lineage (GTDB taxonomy): Bacteria > Actinomycetota > Actinomycetes > Streptomycetales > Streptomycetaceae > Streptomyces > Streptomyces flaveolus_A. The sequence goes on from NZ_JNWV01000001.1 coordinate 146,359, forward strand.
AGGACGGCTCCGGCACGATCCACGCCCTGGGCGCCTCGGTCACCGACGTCCGTATCGTGACCGTGGTCATGATCGTCCTGATGTCGGCGTCGCAGTTCTACACGCAGCGCCAGCTGATGACGAAGAACGTGGACACGACGGTGAAGACGCCGTTCATGCAGCAGCAGAAGATGCTGATGTACGTCTTCCCCATCATGTTCGCCGTGTTCGGTATCAACTTCCCGGTCGGTGTCCTCGTCTACTGGCTGACCACCAACGTGTGGACCATGGGCCAGCAGATGTACGTCATCCACAACAACCCGACCCCGGGTTCCAAGGCCCAGGCCGCCTACCTGGAGCGTCTGACCAAGCACGTCACGCACCACGGCAAGGTCCGCCGCCGGAGCGAGAAGACCATCGTGAAGGCGATCGTCGCCAAGGGACGCGACCGCAACGAGTTCGAGCGCAAGTTCATCAATGCGCTGACCAAAGCCGGCCTCGCCGCCCAGAGCGACGGCACCGTGGTGAAGAGCACGGTCCATGTCGGGGCGGAGACCGAGGACGGTGCGCCCGTCGACGCCACGGCGGCCACCGCCGCCCGGCGCCAGCAGCCCAAGCGTCAGACCAAGGCCCAGCGCCAGTCCGGGCCCAAGCAGGCGGGTGAGCCCACCTCGCTGGAGAAGTCCGACGAGCCGCAGGACGCCAAGCCCGCTGCTGCCAAGCAGCCCCAGAAGCCCGGCTCCGGCACCCGCAGCAAGGCCCAGTCCGGCCAGCGCAAGGGTGGCCCGCAGCGGCCCAAGTCCCCGTCCAAGAAGTAAGAAGGAGCCCATCCCGTGACGGAAGGCACCACCTCCGCCGCTGCCGAGGGTGCAGACACCCTCACCCGCCTGGAGCAGGAGGGTGAGATCGCGGCGGACTACCTGGAGGGTCTGCTGGACATCGCCGACCTCGACGGCGACATCGACATGGACGTCGAGGCCGACCGCGCCTCCGTGTCGATCATCAGCGACACCGGCAGCCGCGACCTGCAGAAGCTGGTCGGCCGGGACGGCGAGGTGCTGGAGGCGCTGCAGGAGCTGACGCGCCTGGCGGTGCACCGGGAGACCGGCGACCGCAGCCGGCTGATGCTGGACATCGCGGGGTACCGGGCCAAGAAGCGGTCCGAGCTGTCCGAGCTGGGTGCCAAGGCCGCCGCCGAGGTCAAGAGCACCGGCGAGTCCGTGAAGCTCAATCCGATGACCCCGTTCGAGCGCAAGGTCGTGCACGACGCGGTCAAGGCCGCGGGGCTGCGCAGCGAGTCCGAGGGCGAGGAGCCGCAGCGCTTCGTCGTCGTGCTGCCCGCCTGATCGGCTCTCCCGTTCCACCGGCCCCGTCTGTTGAGCAGGCGGGGCCGAACTTTGTCAGCCTGGTAGTTCTGGTGGCCGGTGCGCGGAGCGCCGGCGCTGTACGGAAGGACGGTCCCCGTGACGGAGGCAGCGGAGCTTCCCCCCGCGCCCGAGCAGGCGCGCGAAGTGTTTGGTGATCGCTTCGCCGATGCGGTCCGCTATGCGGAGCTGCTCGCCGAGGCGGGCGTGCAGCGTGGCCTGATCGGCCCGCGGGAAGTGCCCCGTCTGTGGGAGCGGCACATCCTGAACTGCGCGGTGCTCTCCGAGGCGGTCCCCGAGGGAGTGACGGTCTGCGATGTCGGCTCCGGTGCCGGATTGCCGGGTATCCCGCTGGCCCTGGTCCGCGACGACCTGAACATCACGCTGCTGGAGCCCCTCCTGCGGCGCACCAACTTCCTCACGGAGGTCGTCGAGCTGCTCGGTCTGGATCACGTCACCGTGGTGCGTGGCCGTGCCGAGGAGGTCCTGGGCAAGCTCCCGCCGGTCCATGTGGTGACCGCCCGGGCGGTGGCCCCGCTCGACCGCCTGGCCACCTGGGGCATTCCGCTGCTGCGACCGTACGGCGAGATGCTCGCGCTCAAGGGCGACACCGCCGAGGAGGAGCTGAAGGCGTCCGCTGCCGCGCTCAGCAAGCTCGGCGCGGTGGAGACGTCCATCCTCCACGTGGGTGAGGGCATTGTGGATCCGCTGTCGACGGTGGTGCGGGTCGAGGTTGGTGAGAGCCCAGGCGGTGTCCGCTTCGCCGCCAAGCGGGCGAAGGCGGCCCGGACTGGACGGACTCGCCGACGCCGCTGATCCGTCCTGACGACGAGACGTACTCCACACAAGCTGCCAAACCTGCGCAAGCCGGAGTGTCGCGACGTTCCGGTCGCAGCCGCTGTGCATCGTGTTTCACGTGAAACGTCGCTCACTGCTGCACGGCATCATCAGTCGTGGCCGCGCCGCGGCCGAACCTCGCGACCGGAAGCCTCTCGGTTCCCTCGGAGAGGCCCCTTCCCCGGACACTCCGGCCCCATTTCCGGCAACTCCGTCCCTCTCCAGGGGTACGGAGTTGTCCACAGAGGTGGATTTCTCCACAGAAGACCAGGCCTCACTGGTTCACGACCCCGAAGACATGGGAGGCTCTGTTCATTGCGAGCCTGAAGTCGAGGAGAGTGAATCCTTGCGGTCCGACGCCAACATCGCGGGACCGATGACCGATCCGGTCCCCGGTCCCCGTACCGAGTCGATGGGGGTGGATGTTTCACGTGAAACACCGTCCCCGATGGACGACACTCCCATCGGTCGTGCGGCCCAACTGGCGGTGGAGGCTCTCGGCCGCGCCGGCGAAGGCCTGCCGCGACCGGAGCAGACCCGAGTCATCGTGGTCGCCAACCAGAAGGGTGGCGTGGGCAAGACGACGACGACCGTCAACCTTGCCGCTTCGCTGGCTCTGCACGGTGCCCGCGTCCTGGTGGTCGATCTCGACCCGCAGGGCAACGCGTCCACGGCCCTCGGGATCGACCACCACGCCGACGTTCCTTCCATCTACGACGTGTTGGTCGAAAGCAAGCCTCTCGCCGAGGTCGTCCAGCCCGTCCTTGATGTCGAAGGCCTCTTCTGCGCCCCCGCCACCATCGATCTCGCCGGTGCGGAAATCGAGTTGGTGTCCCTGGTGGCCCGGGAGAGCCGGCTTCAGCGGGCCATCCAGGCGTATGAGCAGCCGTTGGACTACATCCTCATCGACTGCCCGCCCTCGCTCGGCCTGTTGACGGTCAACGCGCTTGTCGCGGGCGCCGAGGTACTCATCCCGATCCAGTGCGAGTACTACGCGCTGGAGGGCCTCGGCCAACTCCTGCGCAACGTCGACCTGGTGCGGGGGCACCTCAACCCCGCCCTGCATGTGTCGACCATCCTGCTCACCATGTACGACGGCCGGACGCGACTTGCCTCCCAGGTCGCGGAAGAGGTGCGCAACCACTTCGGTGACGAGGTGCTACGGACGAGCATTCCCCGCTCCGTCCGTATCTCCGAGGCACCGAGTTACGGGCAGACGGTGCTGACTTACGATCCAGGATCGAGCGGCGCCCTCTCGTATCTTGAGGCCGCCCGAGAAATCGCGCTGAGGGGCATTGGCGTCAGCTATGACGCGAGCCAGGCCCATATCGGCGCTCAGAACGACCCGAACATGGTGGAGGGGATCCAGTGAGCGAGCGACGGAGGGGTCTGGGCCGTGGTCTCGGCGCACTGATCCCTGCTGCCCCGACGGAGAAGGCACCCGCTCCGGCGGCGATGGGGGGCGGAGGAACCACCTCCCCCGGAGCCGCCCCGGTGCTGACGACCGACCGAGGGGTGGCCGCGGCGAAGGTGGCCACGCTGCCGCCGGTTGCGGAGGAGACCGAGGCGGCTCCGGCGAGCCCGGCCGTCGAGGTGCCCGCGCCCCCGATGGGTGCCCACTTCGCCGAGATCCCCCTCGACGCCATCACGCCGAACCCCCGCCAGCCGCGTGAGATCTTCGACGAGGACGCGCTCCAGGAACTGGTCACCTCCATCAAGGAGGTCGGTCTCCTGCAGCCCGTCGTGGTCCGGCAGCTGGGGACCGGCCGCTACGAGCTGATCATGGGCGAGCGGCGCTGGCGCGCCTGCCGCGAGGCCGGTCTGGAAGCCATCCCGGCCATCGTCCGGGCCACGGAGGACGAGAAGCTCCTCCTGGACGCGCTGCTGGAGAACCTGCACCGCGCGCAGCTGAACCCGATCGAAGAGGCCGCTGCCTACGATCAGCTGTTGAAGGACTTCAACTGCACGCACGACCAGCTGGCCGACCGGATCGGCCGGTCGCGCCCGCAGGTCTCCAACACCCTGCGTCTGCTGAAGCTGTCCCCGACCGTCCAGAAGCGGGTGGCGGCCGGAGTGCTCTCCGCCGGCCACGCTCGGGCGCTGCTGGCCGTCGAGGACTCGGAGGAGCAGGACCGGCTGGCGCACCGGATCGTGGCCGAAGGGCTGTCGGTGCGCTCCGTGGAAGAGATCGTGACGCTGATGGGCTCGCGGCCTCAGAAGGCCTCGCGCTCCCGGGGCCCCCGGGCCGGGTCGGTGCCCTCGCCGGCGCTGAGCGAGCTGGCCACGCGGCTCTCGGATCGCTTCGAGACGCGGGTAAAGGTCGAGCTGGGCCAGAAGAAGGGCAAGATCACCGTGGAGTTCGCCTCCGCGGACGATCTGGAGAGGATCCTCAGCACGCTCGCTCCGGGCGAGAAGCTGGCCCTCCAGAAGAGCCTCCAGGAGAGCGACGGCGAGGAGACCCAGGACTGATCCTCGGGCCGTGGCGCCCCGTGGAGCAGTGGAGCGGGCCGTGTCCGGTGTGTACCGGAACACGGTCCGCTCTTTGCTTTGAGGCGGTATCGAGTGAAACCGATCGTGGATACGATGCGATCAGATAGGCCACATCCACCGGACAGCGTCTGCATCTGTGAGTGGAGAGACGGGGGCAGCCGCTCGCGATGCGGCGGGCGAAGGAAGCGAGGATCAGCCTTCATGGGGCGTCGGCTCGTGCCGCTCACACTGGACAACCTTCAGGACCTTCCCCAGCGTTGTCGTTCGTGTGTCTTCTGGGAGCTGGACCCTGTCAGCGGCGAAGCGGCGGTGAAGGGGGGCACGGCCGCGCTGGAGAAGGAATCCTGGATCTCCGCCGTTCTGCTGGACTGGGGCTCGTGCGGCCGTGTGGTGTACGTCGATGACGTGCCGGCGGGCTTCGTTCTCTACGCACCGCCGGCCTATGTCCCTCGCTCGACGGCCTTCCCCACGAGCCCCGTCTCGCCGGACGCCGTCCAGCTGATGACCGGCTTCGTCATGCCGGGATACCAGGGGCAGGGATTGGGCCGGGTGCTGGTGCAGGCGGTCGCCAAGGATCTGCTGCGCCGGGGCTTCAAGGCGATCGAGGCGTTCGGGGACTCCCGCTGGAAGGAGCCCGCCTGCATGCTGCCCGCCGAGCATCTGCTGGCGGTCGGCTTCAAGACGGTGCGACAGCACCCCACGCATCCCCGGTTGCGGCTGGAGCTGCGGTCCACGATCTCCTGGAAGGAAGACGTGGAGATGGCGCTCGACCGGCTCCTGGGAGCGGTGCAGAAGGAGCCCGCGCTGAGGCCGCTGTAGCGGAGAAGGCTCAACGCGAAGGGGCCGACCCTTGCGGGTCGGCCCCTTCATGTTTCACGTGAAACGTCACTTGGTGATGAACTCTTCGAGGTCACGGAGAAGCGCGGCCTTCGGCTTGGCGCCGACGATGGTCTTGGCAACCTCGCCGCCCTGGTAGACGTTCAGGGTCGGGATGGACATGACGCCGTACTTGGCGGCCGTGCCCGGGTTCTCGTCGATGTTCAGCTTGACGATCTCGATCTTGTCGCCGTGCTCGGCGGCGATCGCCTCCAGGGACGGGGCGATCTGACGGCACGGGCCGCACCACGCCGCCCAGAAGTCCACGAGGACGGGCTTGTCGCTCTTGAGGACATCCTCATCGAAGGAGTCGTCGGTAACAGTCTTCAGGTTGCCGGCCACGGTGGGCTCCTTACCTTGGTCGTGCGGTGGGGTGAGGGAGAGGGAAGGTCAGACGGCGGTCTTCTCGGGCTCCGCCTTCTCCTCGTCCGCGAGGGCGGCGAGGAAGCGCTCGGCGTCCAGGGCGGCGGAACAGCCGGTCCCGGCCGCGGTGATCGCCTGGCGGTAGGTGTGGTCCACCACGTCACCGGCGGCGAAGACACCGGTCACGTTGGTGCGGGTGGACGGGGAGTCGACCTTCAGGTAGCCCTCCTCGTCCAGGTCCAGCTGGCCCTTGAACAGCTCGGTGCGCGGGTCGTGGCCGATCGCGATGAACAGGCCCGTCACGGGCAGGTCGGACAGCTCCCCGGTCTTGACGTTGCGCAGCCTCAGGCCGCTGAGCTTCGGGTCGCCCTGGATCTCGGCGACCTCGCTGTCCCAGACGAACTTGATCTTCGGGTCACCGAAGGCCCGCTCCTGCATCGCCTTGGAGGCGCGCAGGGTGTCCCGGCGGTGGACGATCGTCACGGACTTGGCGAACCGCGAGAGGAAGGTGGCCTCCTCCATCGCGGTGTCGCCACCGCCGATGACGGCGATGTCCTGGTCCTTGAAGAAGAACCCGTCACAGGTGGCGCACCAGGAGACGCCACGGCCGGAGAGCGCGTCCTCGTTCGGCAGGCCCAGCTTGCGGTGCTGGGAGCCCGTGGTGACGATGACGGCCTTCGCCCGGTGGACCGTCCCCGCGGTGTCGGTGACGGTCTTGATCTCACCGGTCAGGTCGACGGAGACGACGTCGTCCGGAACCAGCTCGGCACCGAATCGTTCGGCCTGGGCGCGCATGTTGTCCATGAGCTCGGGGCCCATGATGCCGTCGCGGAAACCCGGGAAGTTCTCCACCTCGGTGGTGTTCATCAGCGCACCACCGGCGGTGACGGCGCCTTCGAACACCAGGGGCTTCAGCGACGCACGGGCGGTGTAGAGCGCCGCCGTGTAGCCTGCGGGCCCGGAGCCGATGATGATCACGTTACGGACGTCGCTCACGGCTTGATTCCTCGTCTCTGGTCTGCGTCAGTCGACCGGTGGGAGTCCCTTTCGGGACTCTCACCCCACCCAACGGATCCTACGGGGCCCGCATTCCCGGTGTGTCCCGGCACACGCGCGCCCAGGAACGAGCGAAGAAGTGTTCCAGCCGACTCAGTGACGCGCGACGGACTGCTTCAGCAGAACCTTGCCTGCCGAAGCCGTCTGCTGGTGCACACAGGCCGCGTCGACCACATAGGCGGTGACCCGCTTGGTGTCGTGTGTGTCGGTCACGACGACGAGGTAGGCAGCCTTCCCGGCGTACGTTCCCGTCTTGGCACCCAGGACGTCTGCACCCTGGGTGAGCGCTTGCCGGACACAGTCGGGGACCGGAACCGCGGTCTGGAGCAGGGTGTTGGGACCCTCGGTGGAGCCGGGCGTGTCCGACCCGCCGTCGCCGCCCAGCTTGGGCTTCGCACTGTCCGGCGGCAGATCCTTCTTGGTAATGAGGAGGGCGTGCACCTGGTTCTGCACGCTGTCGCCCGAGAAGGTGTGGGCCGAGGCAGTCGGGGTCCCGTGGGCGGTCGTCTGGTCGCTGCTGTCCCCGAGCGACGTCACGATCAGACCTCCGGCGCCCAGCACCGCGGCGGTGAGGACGGCACCCAGGACGAGCCGGCCACGGCGCCGCCCACGCTGGGGTCCCTTGCGCCCGGGCCCGGTCCCCGCGCGCGGACGCCCCGCGGGGCGGTCGGCGGGGTGATCAGTGGCCGGAACCGTGGAGTGGCCAGCGGGGTGTACGGCGGAGAGGGCAGTGGCAGGCGGTGTTTCACGTGAAACATCGCCTGCGGTGTCTTCGCCGCCCGCGTTCAGTGGTGCCTCGGCCGCCAGGGCGACGGTGATCCGCTCGACCACATCGTCCGGCATGCGCTCCGGCGCCGGCACGGATCCCAGCAGGCCCCGGATCTCCCTCAGCGATGTGTAGACGTCCGCGCACTCTTCGCACGCGTCCAGATGGCGTCGTACGGCGGTGCTGCGGTCCGGCGGGAGGAGGCCCTCGGTGAGGTCGGAGATCTCCGCGACGTCCGGGTGCCCGGCCGTGTCTGTCGTGGAAGTCACGCTCGCCCACCTCCGCCCTTCACTACGGCTGAATCACTCGGTCCCGCGTCCCTGGGATGTCCGCTCGGTGACCCGGTTGCCGGTGGGACGGATGACCCCCGCCTCCGGTTCCGTTCGGGGCCGGTCTCTTTCCCGCCTCCGGCACCGGGCGATCGCCCCTCCGGGGCGCCTTCGGGCCGTAGATGCGTGAGCAGGGGCAGCAGTCTGGCCCTGCCCCGGGCGCACCGGCTCTTCACCGTCCCCGTCGGGACATCGAGGATCCGCGCGGCCTCCGCCACGGGGTAGCCCTGCATGTCCACCAGGACCAGAGCGGCTCGCTGCTCCGGTGGAAGGGTGCCGAGTGCTTCGAGGAGCTGGCGGTGCACGTCCTTTCGCTCGGCCGGCGCCGAGGCGGACTCGTACGGCTCCAGTAGCTGCTCCAGCCGCTCGGTGTCGTCGACCGGAGCCGTTTTCCGCGAGGCCGCCTTACGCGCCCGGTCCAGGCAGGCGTTCACCGTGATCCGGTGCAGCCAGGTCGTGACGGCCGACTGCCCCCGGAAGGTGTGGGCGGCCCGGTAGGCCGACACCAGGGCGTCCTGGACGGCGTCAGCGGCCTCCTCGCGGTCCCCCAGGGTCCGCAGGGCGACCGCCCAGAGCCGGTCCCGGTGGCGCCGCACGATCTCACCGAAGGCCTCGGGGTCGCCTTCCACGTGGCGGGCGAGCAGGTCGCGGTCGCCCACCCCGTCGTATCCGGCGCCGTCCGCCATCTGCCCCTCCGGTCCGGGTGAGACGTCAGCCCGTGAACTTCACTTCGCCGATGGCCTGCTTGTAGCCGGCGCTGGCGTACAGCGTGGAGTCGTACCCCGAGTTGGGCACGGCCGTCAGCCAGACCAGAACGTACTGGGTCTTGACCGGCTTGGTGACCTTCACCGTGGCCGTGGTGCCCGTCGTCGTGACGCTGCCGATCTTCGTCATGGAATCCAGCGAGGCCGGCGACAGCGAGTCCGCGGCGTACAGCTCGACCGTCGTGTGGTCACCGCCGTAGCGGAGGCCGATGGTGGCCGTGCTGAGCTTCTGGGCAGAGCCGAGGTCGTACACGATGCCGACGCCCGGCTTGAACGGCGCGATCGTCGGACCTTCGTTGAAACTCTTGGTCTTCCAGTACGTCGAGGTGTTGCCGTCGTAGGTCTTGGAGACGTTGCCGGGGCTCTGGGCATCGCCCTTGGCGACGAACTCCTGACCGTTCTGGATCTTTATCGGAGTCGGCTTCGGCTTCACGGCGTTCTTGTCGCCGCCGTCCGTCGTCTGGCTCTTGTTGGTGTCGTCCGAATTCCCGCCCCGGTCCATCAGGGCGTCCGCCAGCTGCCAGCTGCCCAGACCCAGGGCCGCGATCAGCAGGGCCGACACCGCCCACTTCAGGGCCTTTCCGGTACGGCTCTGCAGCGGGGGCGGCGGGGGAGCGATCGGCTGCGTGGCCCCCGGGTGCGAGGCCGGGCGGCCGTAGGTGCCCTGCTGGTAGGTCGTGCGCTGGTACTCCGGCGGGGCGGTGAACGCCGGCTCGGGCGGGCGGATGCGCGGCATCTCACCGATCGCCTTCACCAGCTCCTCCGGCGTGGTGCACGGGGACTCGTGACGGGACGCCGTGGCACCGTCGTTGACGAGGGCGCGCATGGCGAGTTCGGACAGGCCGCGGTGCACACCGGCCCGCACCTGGTCCGGAGGGATGAGGCCGATGTCCTTGGGGAGACCGGACAGACCGTAGGCGTCGCTCTCGTAGGGCCAGCGCTGGGTCAGCGCCGCGTACAGCAGGGCGCCGATCGCCTCGGTGTCGGTGCGCTGCGGGGTGTCGGAACTGATGCCCCGCAAGGCGGCGTTCACGGCGAGACCACGGATGCGCCACTGGCCGGTGGAGGCGCGCAGGACGGCGTTCGGGTTCAGCCGCAGATGGGCGAGACCCTCCCGGTGCGCGGCGGCCATGGCGGAGGCGACCTGACTGACCATCTGGTAGGCGTCGTGCGGCTCCAGCGGGCCGCCGGCGAGCAGCGTGGACAGTTCGGTGGCGTCGGGCAGCCACTCGTGGACGACGTAGACGAGGTCGTTCTCCTCGACGGCGTCGAGGACCTGGACGAAGCGCGGGTCGCCGAGGAGGGCTGAGGACCTGGCGGCGGCGAGGACGGAGCGGGCCCGGGCGTGGTCCGCGGGCAGTACGTGGACGCCGACGGCGCGACGGAGTTTCTCGTCGACCGCACGCCAACTGCTGAATCCGTCCAGACGGGTGACGCACTCCTCCAGCCGGTAGCGTCTGGCGAGCTTGTGACCGCTGTGCAACTCCGGAGGCGAGGCCTTCCGTCCGGGACCTTCGGTTCCGCTGCTCCCCTGTGCCTCGTCGCTGTCCGTGTCCCGCTCCGGGTTCTTGGCCACCCCGTCGGCCGTGGACTGGTCCGCCTTGGCGGTCAGCGGTTGCTCACCGCTGTTGTCTGCCACGTCGACGGCAGCCGTGCTCCGTTCCGCCACCGTCGTCCCTGCCTCCCCATCCGTTGCACGCTGTCCGACGCCGAAACCAATTGTGCCCACAGTCCGCCGCTATGCACGACACACAGCGGCGGACGATGGTTGTGCGCCTACCCCCGCCTCAACGCCCCAGACGCCCGCGCACCATTCCGACGAGCGAGTTGAGTTCCTCGATGCGCATCCGGCGGGCGGCGACGAAGAAGACGCCGAACAGGACGACACCACCGGCGAGCAGTGCGGCGAAGGAGCCGACGACGCCCAGGCCGAGGGTGTGCCCGATGCCGTAGCAGGCCGCACCGCTGAGCAGGGCCGCCGGTACCGAGGCGATACCCAGCCGCGCGTACGTGCGCAGCACCCTGGAGCCGTCCAGGTCCCCGCCCAGCCGCTTGCGCAGCCGGCGCCAGGCGACGCCCACCCCGATGGCGTAGGCGAGGCCGTAGGCGGCCGCCATGCCGGCGACGGCCCAGCGCGCCGGCAGCAGGAAGTAGCAGAGGGCCGAGGCGCCGGCGTTGACGACGGCCACGATGACCGTGTTGTAGAAGGGGGTGCGCGTGTCCTCGTAGGCGTAGAAGGCGCGCAGCACGACGTACTGCACGGAGTAGGGGATCAGGCCGAGGGCGAAGGCCATCAGCATGTAGCCCATGTTGGTGGCAGCGCCGGTGCCGGCGGAGCCGAAGATCAGCGTGCACATCGGGATGCCGAGCGAGACGAACCCGAAGGCGATCGGCACGATGGCGACCGCGGTGGTGCGCAGACCCTGGGAGATGTCGTCGCGGACGGCGCCCGCGTCGCCCTCGGCGGCCGAGCGCGAGATGCGCGGCAGCAGGGCGGCCATCAGGGAGACGGTGATGATGGCCTGCGGCAGGCCCCAGATCAGCTGGGCGTTGGCGTAGGCGGCGAAGCCGACGCCCTTGATCCCGGAGTCCTTGCCGGCGGCGGTGGACAGCTGGGTCACGACCATGGCGCCCGCCTGGTTGGCGAGGACGAACAGGACCGTCCACTTGGCGAGCATCGCGGCCTTGCCCAGGCCGTGGCCCTTCCAGTCGAAGCGCAGCCGGACCCGGAAGCCGGTCTCGCGCAGGTAGGGGATCATCGCCAGGGCCTGGACGACCAGGCCGAGCAGCACGCCGACGCCGAGCAGGCGCTGGCCCTCCGGCGGGATGGTGGTGACGTCCATGTGGGAGTTGGCGGCGGTGCCGTAGACCCAGACGAACAGGCCGAGCGTCACGATGATGACGATGTTGTTCAGGACCGGGGTCCACATCATCGCGCCGAACTTGCCCCGCGCGTTGAGGATCTGACCCATCACCACGTGGATGCCCATGAAGAAGATCGAGGGCAGGAAGTAGCGGGTGAAGGTGACCGCGACCTCGTTCGCCGCCGGGTTGCTGGCCACGGGGTTGGCGAGCAGCCGCACCAGGAGAGGCGCGGCGAACATCGCGAGTCCGGTCAGGGCGGCCAGGGCCACCATCACGAGGGTCAGCAGCCGGTTGGCGAAGGCCTCGCCGCCGTCCTCGTCCTCCTTCATGGAGCGCACCAGCTGGGGCACGAACACGGAGTTCAGGCCGCCGCCGACGGTGAGGATGTAGATCATCGTCGGGAGCTGGTAGGCCACCTGGAAGGAGTCGGCGAGGAAGCCGAGGCCCAGCGCCGCGGCGATCAGCGCGGAGCGGACGAAGCCGGTGAGGCGGGAGACCATCGTGCCCGCCGCCATGACCGCACTGGACTTCAGCAGCCCGGCGGCCCGCCCGCCCTTCTTGGCGGGAGCGGCCGTCTCGCCGGCCGTGGTGGCTTCCGGCTCGATGATCCCGGCCGGGCCCGCGGGGGCCGGAGCGGCGGCCGGAGCGGGCACGTGGGACTGCGCCGCGTACCCGGTGGCGGACGGACCGGCCGGGTACCCGGCGCCGGCGTACGGGTGGCCTTGCTGCGAGCCGTGACCGTGCGGCGACGGGTACTGGCCGACGGGGCCGTGCCCCCCGCCCGGCGCCGCGGCGGGCCCCGGAACGGCCGGGGGATCCATGGGCGCGTGGCCGCCGCTGTGCTGCTGGTCCTTGAAGAGGTGCGCGAAGGCGTCCGGCTCGTGGTACTCCTCGCCGGAGTGCGTCACCAGATCGTCCACGCCCACGAACTGGGTGGTGCGCGGATCTTCGCCGTACGGCAGGTACTGGGTCGCTCCGCCCGGCTCCGGCGCCGGGGTCTGCGCCCACACGTTCGGGTCGGGCGCGTAGGGCGACTGGGCGGGCGGGGCGTACAGCGGCTGCTGCTGGTCGTACGTGCCCGGGGGCGGCGGCGGGTGCGCGGCACGGTCGTACAACGCCTCGGCGACCGGGTCCTGGGCGGCCAGGTCCTGCGCCCGGTAGGGGTCCTGCTCGTAGGCGTCCTGGAGATACATGTCCGCCGCGTGCTGCGGCGGCACCTGGCCGGGCTCGGGCGGCGGCTCGGGGTAGCCCGAGCCGGCCGCGCCCTGACCGCGGTCACCGTCGTACGGCGCGTTCATGCTTACCCCACCTCATCGTCCCGGGCCCACCGGCCACGACATCGCTCAACGGTCCACTCTCTCACCCGTCCCGGACGGGTCGGCGCTTTCCGGTGCGGTGTCCGGCGCAGGGTCACTCGGCTGCTCCGGGTCGTCTGCCCGTGAGGTGGAGTCGGACTCCTCCAGGAGACGGTCACCGGGCGCTTCCGGGTTCCCGGGCTCGTCCGTGTCCTCCCCCGCCGTGCCGGGGCCGTCCTCGTCGGTCTGCCGGGCGGCCGCTCGTTTGCGCTGGGTGTACATCCGGAAGCCGGCGAGCACGAGGAGCAGGACACCGCCGCCGATGACCAGCATCACGGTGGGCGTGACCTCGGTGACCTTCACGTCGAAGGTGACGGCGTCACCGTACTCCCGGCCGTCCTCGGTGTAGAGCTGGGCGATGACCGTGACCCGGCCGTTGGCGTTGGCCGAGGTGGTGAACTTCACCGACTGGCTGTGCCCGCCGGAGACCTCCACCGGCTGCTCGTAGTAGGCCTTGCCGCCGATCTTCAGACGGGTCGGCATGGACGAGGTGAGGCGCAGTACCAGGTGGTCCACGGGCTGGACCAGGTTGTTCTGGACGGTCACCGGGATGGTGGCGCTCCGGCCCGAGAGCTTGGTCTCGGACTTGTCGATCAGCTTGACCTGCTCGGTCAGGTCGTCGAGCCAGGCCTCCACGCCGTTGCGATAGCTGTCCGCCTCGCCGTCCCGGCCCCGCCAGGACGTGGACATCTCGCGGTTTATGGCCCGCCCGAACGGCGTGACCACGCGGGACTGGTCGGAGAGGATCACCCGGAAGTTGTCGAGTTTGTCCTGGGTGCGGGCGATCTGCCCGAAGACCTCCCTCGGCAGTTCCTGCCGACGCAGCGAGGAGGGGTAGGCGCGCGTCGACGGGATACGGGTGGTGGCGCCCGGGTCGGGCTTGTCCTTGGCCGCCGCTGAGAGGTCCTGGGACTGGGACCAGGTGCCGCCCTGGAGCGCCTTCAGCGCCGCCGCCATCGCCTGCGCCTGGCTCGCCGTGGGCATGCGCTGGGGGGCGACGACGATGCTGCGCTGCTTGTCCGTCTGCATGTTCAGCGCCAGGCTCTGGGCCAGGAACCGCTGGACGGCGAGCGTGGCCGAGCCCGCCTTGGTGAGGTCGCCCTCGAACGCCGTGGACAACCGGGCGTCGGCGACGACCGCCGTGGTGCCTCCGCCGACCGGGCGGGCGGCGGACGGCGTGTACGGCAGCCCGCCGGTCTCCTGGAGGCTGTCGCTGCGGGCGATCACCCGGTCGGCCCCGGCGGAGGTCGCGACCTTCATGATCGACGGGTCCACGGCGCCGTCGACCGGCCAGGCGAAGTCGGTGCTCGGTGTGACATGGAGCACGGTCTTCACGGTGATCGCGGCGACGTCGGTGGCGTCCTTGAGGTGGCTGAGCGAGCCGGTGACGCTGGTGCCCTTGTGCGCCAGGGAGGCCAGGTCCGGGTCGGCGAACGGCAGGGCGACGACTTCCTTGCCGGCCACCGCCTTCTGCAGGGCCGCCAGCCACTGCTTGGCGACCGCCTGGTGTTCCCGCGGGCCGGGCGTGCTGGTGCCGTCGGCGCCCTGGAGCCGGTAGTTGCCCGCGGCCATCGCGTCGACCGAGGCGAGCAGGTCGGGGTCGATCACCCAGGTGACGTCGAGGTCCTTGCCGAGGTCCACCATCTGGGCCAGCCGGCCGCCGGGGGCCAGCTCCTTGGCCAGCTCGTCGTCGAGGAACTCGGGCGTCTGGAGCTCGCCCGCGCCCGTCTTGGCCGTCATGTGGACCGTGGAGATCAGCGGCCACAGGAACGACGTCTTGGTCTTGGTGTCGGCCTCCGACGGCTGCCACGGCAGGAACGTCCGCTGGATGCCGAGCACCTGGTCCCAGGCCTGGGCGGAGGTCTGGCCGGACAGGGTGACCCCGAACTCGTAGACCCCGTCGTCGCCGAGGTCGAGCTTGTCCACGGGGACGGAGATCGTGAAGTGCTCGGTGACCCCCGGGGCCAGCTTGTCGAACTTCTCCTCGTACTTGTCGCCGACCTCCGTGCCACTGCCGGCCTGTGGTTCGTCGGAGTGTCGGGCGACGGAGTCGATCTCCGAGCGGGTGGTCAGCTCGGGGCCCACCCGCAGACCCACATGGGCGTCGGTGACGGCCTGCTTGCCGTTGTTCGTCACCGTTCCCGACACGGTCAGCGTGTCGCCGTCCGTGGGGGCACTGGGGCTGAGCGAGTCCAGGGAGACGGACACCGAACCGGAGGACGCCGCCTGCGCCGGCCCGGCTGCGGGCAGCTGGAGCAGACCGGCCAGCAGTGGTGCCCCGGCGAGCAGTGTTCCGGCGCGCCGCAGCCACCGGCGGGCAGGTGAGGCACTGGTCCCCTGGAAGTCAGCCGCCTCGGCCACGCGCTCGCCCGTCCCTCGTCGTCGTCAGTGGTCGTCGGAATGTGCGTCCACGCATGGTAACGATGCGCGCTGAGGGGAAGTGCCGCGGTCTCCTCCACAAGATCGAAGGACAACCGTGACCCGTCCCCTATATCCAGTATCGAGGGGAGAGCGGCCGTACGCCGCAAGAGCAGTGCTTGCACGGGTATGCCAGGAGCTGTCCGCACCGCGTCACGGGGACGCCCCTGGTCGTTATGGGGGCGCCCCCGGCCGCGCCGGGCACGTACCCTCTTCTGTTGTGCCGAACCCGAACGAAGACACTCCCTCTGCCCTGAGCCAGGCGCAGCAGCGCGCGGTCGCCGAGCTGCTGCGGGTGGCCCCCGTCGCCGACGACCTCGCCCGCCGATTCCAGGAGGCGGGCTTCTCGCTCGCCCTGGTCGGCGGATCGGTCCGTGACGCGTTGCTCGGCCGGCTCGGCAACGACCTGGACTTCACCACCGACGCCCGCCCCGAGGACGTACTGAAGATCGTCCGGCCCTGGGCGGACGCCGTCTGGGAGGTGGGCATCGCCTTCGGCACGGTCGGTGCGCACAAGGGCGGCTACCAGATCGAGATCACCACCTACCGGTCCGAGGCCTACGACCGCACCTCGCGCAAGCCGGAGGTGTCGTACGGCGACTCCATCGAGGAGGACCTGGTCCGCCGCGACTTCACGGTCAACGCGATGGCCGTGGCGCTGCCGGCGAAGGAGTTCATCGACCCGCACGGCGGACTGGAGGATCTCGCGGCGCGTGTCCTGCGGACGCCGGGTACGCCCGAGGAGTCGTTCTCGGACGATCCCCTGCGCATGATGCGGGCCGCCCGGTTCGCCGCACAGCTGGACTTCGAGGTCGCCCCCGAGGTCGTCACCGCCATGACGGAGATGGCCGGGCGGATCGAGATCGTCTCGGCAGAGCGGGTCCGGGACGAACTCAACAAGCTCATCCTCTCCGCGCACCCGCGCAAGGGGCTGAGCCTGCTCGTCGACACCGGGCTCGCCGGACATGTCCTGCCCGAGCTGCCGGCCCTGCGGCTGGAGAGTGACGAGCACCACCGGCACAAGGACGTCTACGAGCACACGCTGATCGTCCTGGAGCAGGCGATCGCGCTGGAGGAGGACGGCCCGGACCTCACCCTGCGCCTGGCCGCGCTGCTGCATGACATCGGCAAGCCGCGCACCCGCCGCTTCGAGCAGGACGGCCGGGTCTCCTTCCATCACCACGAGGTGGTCGGCGCCAAGATGACCAAGAAGCGCATGACCGCCTTGAAGTACTCCAACGAGCTGGTGAAGGACGTCTCACGGCTGGTCGAACTTCACCTGCGCTTCCACGGCTATGGAACCGGGGAGTGGACGGACTCGGCGGTCCGCCGGTATGTCCGTGACGCGGGCCCGCTGCTGGACCGCCTGCACAAGCTGACCCGTTCCGACTGCACCACGCGCAACAAGCGCAAGGCGGTGGCGCTGTCCCGGGCCTACGACGGCCTGGAGGAGCGCATCGCCCAGCTCCAGGAGCAGGAGGAGCTCGACGCCATCCGCCCCGACCTGGACGGCAACCAGATCATGGAGATCCTGGGGATCGGTCCCGGCCCGGCCGTCGGTACGGCGTACAAGCACATGCTGGAGCTGCGTCTGGAGAACGGTCCGATGGGCCACGACGCGGCGGTGGCAGCGCTCAAGGAATGGTGGGCCGAGCAGGGCTGAATCGGTCCGGGCGATGTTTCACGTGAAACAGCCGTCCGGGACGGAGGCACCGAGGGGCGATGTTTCACGTGAAACATCGCCCCTCGCTCTGTCTACCGGCGTACGAAACGGGTCAGCCCGACGGTGATCAGGCCATAGATGACGGCGACGAGAATCACCAGCACTGCCGAGCGGCCGTCCGGAGGAAGCATCAGGGCTGCCACTCCCGCCGCACCGACGAAGGCGACGTTGAAGAGCACGTCGTACACGGAGAAGACCCGGCCGCGGAAGCCGTCCTCGACGCAGGACTGGACGATGGTGTCCGTGGCGATCTTGGCGCCCTGGGTGATCAGGCCCAGAACGAAGGCCGCGACCATGACCGGTCCGGTGGCGAAGGGCAGGCCCAGGGCGGGTTCCAGCACCATGGCCGCGCCGGAACACACCACGATCCAGCGGATGGGGCCGAGCCGCCCCGCCGCCCACGGCGTCACCACGGCCGCCGCGAAGAATCCCGCACCGGACAGCGCCAGCGCCGCCCCAAGCAGTCGCAGCCCTTCCTCGGGAGTGTCGGCCAGGGCGTAGCGGCAGAGCATGAGCAGCAGAACGAGCAGGGCGCCGTAGCAGAAGCGCATCAGCGTCATCGCGCCCAGGGCCCAGGCAGCTTCCCTGCGTCCGGACGCGGCCAGGTGCCGCATGGCAGCGAGCAGCTCGCGCACCGTCGTGGCGAGCGCCGCCCCGAGGCGGGGTCGGGCCGGGTGCCGGTCTGGGCCGAGCAGGCCGGGCGCCAGACGGAGGGACGCGAGGCTCGCGCACAGGTACAGGAAGGCGCCGAGCAGCACCACCGCCGCGTCGGAATCCGATGCCACGATCCGCACGCCGAAGGCCAGGGCTCCACCGACGGTCGCGGCGAGGGTGCCGGCGGTCGGGGAGAGCGAGTTGGCCAGCACCAGGCGCTCGGTGTCGACGACCCGTGGCAGGGCGGCGGACAGCCCGGCGAGAACGAAGCGGTTGACGGCCGTGACGCACAGCGCCGAGACGTAGAAGAGCCAGTCGGGAGCGTGGCCGAGCATCAGCGTGGCGGTGGCCGCGGCCAGCAGGGCGCGCAGCAGATTGCCGTACGCGAAGACCTGTCGGCGGCGCCAGCGGTCCAGCAGGACACCGGCGAAGGGCCCGACCAGTGAGTAGGGCAGCAGCAGGACCGCCATCGCCGAGGCGATCGCGGCGGCCGACGTCTGCTTCTCCGGGGAGAAGACGACGTACGCGGCGAGTGCGACCTGGTAGACGCCGTCGGCGCCCTGGGACAGGAGACGGACGTACAGCAGGCGCCGGAAGTTCCCCAGGCGCAGCAGGACGCGCAGGTCACGGACGACGGGCATGGATCACACCCTCACACATGCGGAAGGTCCCCGGGTCGCGGGACCCGGGGACCTTCACAGCCCTGGCAGGAGCGTTCTCGTGCGAGCGGCGCCGGGCGCCTTAGCGCTCGACCTCGCCGCGGATGAACTTCTCGACGTTCTCGCGGGCCTCGTCGTCGAAGTACTGGACCGGCGGGGACTTCATGAAGTACGAGGAGGCGGACAGGATCGGGCCACCGATGCCGCGGTCCTTGGCGATCTTCGCGGCGCGCAGGGCGTCGATGATGACACCGGCGGAGTTCGGGGAGTCCCAGACCTCCAGCTTGTACTCCAGGTTCAGCGGGACGTCACCGAAGGCGCGACCCTCCAGGCGGACGTAGGCCCACTTGCGGTCGTCCAGCCAGGCCACGTAGTCGGACGGGCCGATGTGGACGTTCTTCTCGCCGAGGTCCCGGTCGGGGATCTGGGAGGTGACGGCCTGCGTCTTGGAGATCTTCTTGGACTCCAGGCGCTCGCGCTCGAGCATGTTCTTGAAGTCCATGTTGCCGCCGACGTTCAGCTGCATCGTGCGGTCGAGGATGACACCGCGGTCCTCGAACAGCTTCGCCATGACGCGGTGCGTGATGGTGGCGCCGACCTGGGACTTGATGTCGTCACCGACGATCGGCACACCGGCCTCGGTGAACTTGTCCGCCCACTCCTTGGTGCCGGCGATGAAGACCGGGAGGGCGTTGACGAAGGCGACCTTGGCGTCGATGGCGCACTGGGCGTAGAACTTCGCCGCGTCCTCGGAACCGACGGGCAGGTAGCAGACCAGGACGTCGACCTGCTTGTCCTTCAGGATCTGGACGACGTCGACCGGCTCGGCGTCCGACTCCTCGATGGTGGCGCGGTAGTACTTGCCGAGGCCGTCGAGGGTGTGGCCGCGCTGGACGGTGACACCGGTGGTGGGCACGTCGCAGATCTTGATCGTGTTGTTCTCGGAGGCGCCGATGGCGTCCGCGAGGTCAAGGCCGACCTTCTTGGCGTCGACGTCGAACGCGGCGACGAACTCGACGTCGCGCACGTGGTAGTCACCGAACTGCACGTGCATCAGGCCGGGGACCTTGGACGCCGGGTCGGCGTCCTTGTAGTACTCGACTCCCTGCACCAGCGACGCGGCGCAGTTGCCCACGCCGACGATGGCTACGCGAACCGAACCCATTCCGGTTGCTCCCTGTGTGTACGAGTGAGGCCCTGAGTGGGACTCACGTGGCGGTGTCGCCGGGCGTATCCGTCCCGGGGGTGTCCCCGGGACGGGGCAGGCCGCCCGTCGATCCAGTGGTGGTGTCCTGCTGAGCGGACCCCCCGGACGCGGAACCTTTCAGGTCCCGTCCGGCCCGCTCGCTCTCGATGAGCTCGTTCAGCCAGCGCACTTCGCGCTCCACGGACTCCATCCCGTGGCGCTGGAGCTCAAGCGTGTAGTCGTCGAGGCGCTCCCGGGTGCGTGCCAGGGAGGCGCGCATCTTCTCCAGGCGCTCCTCCAGGCGGCTGCGCCGACCCTCCAGGACGCGCATGCGCACATCGCGCGAGGTCTGCCCGAAGAAGGCGAACCGTGCGGCGAAGTGCTCGTCCTCGTACGCGTCGGGGCCGGTCTGCGAGAGCAGTTCCTCGAAGTGCTCCTTGCCTTCCGCGGTCAGCCGGTAAACGATCTTGGCGCGGCGTCCGGCGAGGGGAGCGGCGAGGGCGTCGTCGTGGGTGTTTCCGGATTCCTCGATCAACCAGCCGTTGGCGACCAGCGTCTTGAGGCAGGGGTACAGCGTCCCGTAGCTGAACGCGCGGAACACACCCAGTGACGTGTTGAGTCGTTTGCGCAGCTCGTAGCCGTGCATCGGGGACTCCCGGAGCAGGCCGAGCACGGCGAACTCAAGGATGCCGGAGCGCCGGCTCATCGTCGCCTCCTCCCGGTCCCGCAGGTCCGTCCCGCAGGTCTCGCACCGCCTGGCAGCGTCTTTATCTCGCGCTGATGTATCGACTCGATACATCAGCACGATAGAACGGCCTACCGCACGCGACAAGAGGGACGGTGGTGAACGGGATCACATCACCGTTTCGTTGGAGGCAACTTGCCTGTTTTGGGGTGAACTTCGGGGCTCGGCGCGTTTTGGTGGTGCGTAGTCTGTGCGGCATGACACCACCGGGAACCGCGTGATGCCTGGGGAGCGTCGTTGTCCCTGGTGCAGTACGGGTGAATGCAGGACCGACCACATCCGTACTTCGGGGGGACCGGAAATCAGCCGCCGTTCCAGGCGCGCACGGGTGCGCCTGCCCGAGGAGTAATCGTTCGATGAGCGAGCACCGTCGCAAACCGCCGCAGCCGCAGGGAGGCGGACGTGCCGCGGCCCGACGCGGCCAGTCCGGCTCGTCCTCCGGCCGCCGTGCGGCACCGCGAGGCGCCACCGGGTCCCCTGCCGACTCCTATGGGTCCCGTTCCCCGGGATCGGAGTCCACCGACCCGGGAGGCGAGGAGCGTTCCTACGGCGGCCGAGCCGAGGCCCGCCGTGCCGCGCAGAGAGGTGGCCGACGCAGAGCGGCCGACAACGCCGGCGGCCGCCGCGGCGGCCCGGGCGGTCCGGCCGGTCCCGGACGCGGCAACGGCCGCGCGACGACCGCACCCGGCAAGAAGAGGTTCATCGACTACCCGAGGGCCGGCAAGTACGGCTGGCGACGCTGGGTGCCGTCCTGGAAGCTGGTCAGCGGGCTGTTCATCGGCTTCGTCGGCAGCCTGGTGGTGATGGTCGGCGTCGGATACGCGATGGTCTCCATCCCGAACGAGAACGACGCGGCCAAGTCCCAGAACAACGTCTACTACTGGGCCGACGGCAGCCAGATGGTCGCGACGGGCACCGGGGTGAACCGGCAGAACGTCACCATCGACAAGATCCCCGAGGCCATGCAGTGGGCCGTGATCTCGGCGGAGAACAAGAGCTTCTACCAGGACTCAGGCGTCGACCCGATGGGTATCGCCCGAGCCCTGGGCAACATGGCCCGGGGTGGTCAGACGCAGGGTGGTTCGACCATCACCCAGCAGTTCGTGAAGAACACCTACCTGAGCCAGGAACAGACCGTCACCCGCAAGTTCAAGGAGATGTTCATCTCCATAAAGGTGGGCACGAGGCTCGACAAGAAGCAGATCCTGCAGGGCTACCTGAATACCTCATACTACGGTCGCGGCGCCTACGGCATCCAGGCCGCCGCGCAGACCTACTACGGCGTGAACGCGGTCGATCTCAAGCCGAGCCAGTGCGCCTTCCTGGCAGCGTTGCTGAAGGGCCCGACGTACTACGACCCGGCCGGAAACGCGGACCTCGACCCGTCGGCGAACGCGAAGGACAACCGGGAGCGTTCCGAGAAGCGCTGGGCCTGGATTCTCGGCGAGATGCACAAGGACAAGCACCTCTCGGATGTCCAGTACCAGGAAGCCATCAAGGAGTATCCCAAGCCTCAGGGCCGCAAGGCGACCAAGGGCATGACTGGCCAGATCAGCTACCTCGTCGACACGGCCAAGAAGTACGTCCTGAACCACTCCAAAATCACCGAGGCGCAGTTCGACCAGGGTGGGTACCAGATCTACACGACCTTCGACAAGAAGAGCGTGAACGCCCTCAGTGCTGCTGTGAAGAAGGTCCAGAAGGACCGCCTCGACCCGAAGCATCGGGATCTGGACAAGTACGTCCAGTTCGGTGCGGCATCGGTGCTCCCGAAGGACGGTGCCATCGTCGCGCTCTACGGCGGTGACGGTTACGAGAACGGTCACTTCACCAACAACGCCGACACGTCCGGTGTCCCGGTCGGTTCGACGTGGAAGCCGTTCGTCCTGGCCGCGGCGATGGAGTACGGCACCTACAAGTCCGAGGGCGAGGGCATCTCGCCGCTGAGCAAGTACAACGGCAACGACAAGCTCAAGGTGAGGAACCAGGACGGGAGCTACGTCCTGAAGAAGGACGGCTCGGTCTTCTACCAGCGCAACGAAGGCCCCAAGCCCTGGGGCTACATCACGCTGCGCAAGGCCATGGAGCAGTCCATCAACACTCCGTTCGTACAGCTCGGCATGGACGTGGGGATGTCGAAGGTCCGAGACGTCGCGAAGGCCTCCGGCATCCTGGACGCAAGCTTCGCCGACCTCAACCCGTCCTTCGCCATCGGCACCTCGACGCCGAGCGCGATCCGTATGGCCGACGCTTACGCGACGTTCGCCGCGTCCGGCGAGCACACGGATCCGTACTCGGTGACGAGCGTCAAGAAGGAAGGCAAGGAACTGCCGGGCTTCACCAAGCCCAGGCGGACGCAGGCGATGCCGGAGAACGTGGCCAACAACGTCACGGACACGTTGGAGAACGTGATCCAGAACGGTACGGGCCAGAACGCCAAGGCCCTGGGACGTACCGCGGCCGGCAAGACCGGTACCACCGACAGCAACAAGTCGGCCTGGTTCGTCGGCTACACCCAGCAGCTGTCGACCTCGGTCGCGATGTTCCGCGAGAACCCCAAGGATCATGAGCTGCTGTCCATGAACGGTACGGCGGGTGTGGACTCCATCCACGGTGGTGACATCCCGACGCAGGTGTGGACCGAGTACATGAAGGCCGCGCTCAAGGGCAAGAACGACCCCGGCTTCCCGGACGCCACCGAGATCGGCAAGGTCCAGGACGAGCTGGGTGCTCCCTCCCCGACCCCGAGCGTCACCATCACGCCCAGTGCGACGCCGAGTGACTCGCCGACCCCGACGCCGAGCGTGACGACCACCTCACCGTCACCGACGCCGAGCGAGTCCTGCCAGTTCGGCTGGGACCCGAACTGCAACAGCAACGGCAACGGCGGAGGCAACGGCAATGGCAGCGGAGGTGTGGACACGGGTGGTGTCGACGGCGGCGGAGGCGAGTCGCCGTCACCCACGGTCACGGACACGACCGGCACCGGTGACACCCGAGGGAACGGCAACGGAGGCTTCTTCGGGGGCCAGACCGGCTAGCCCGGCGATCTGACCGGTTGGCGACCATATCGCCCACCGAGGGTGTTTCACGTGAAACATGGGCCGCCGCACCCACCAGGTGCGGCGGCCCTCGGTGTTTTCCTAGCCGGGTACGGCAGGATGTGCCCCATGCCCAGTGCAGAGATGACGCCCGCGAGCATGCACGAGCCCGAGTCCGTGCCGTCCGCCGCGGCAGAGCCGGTGCAGCCGACCAGGGAGGACGAGGTCGCCGCCGCCGGCAGTGAGCTGATCGGCGGTCCCCTGGGGCGGCACGCCCTGCTGGGGACCTCCTGGTGGACCCCCGTGCGGGTCGTGGCGCTCGTGGCGATCGGCATGTTCGCCCTCGGCCTGGTCCAGAAGGCGCCCTGCTACCACAGCGGCTGGTTCTTCGGCGCGAGCAGTCAGTACACGCACGCCTGCTACTCGGACATTCCGCACCTCTACCAGGGCCGCGGGTTCGCCGACCACCTCGTGCCGTACTTCGACAAGCTCCCCGGCGACATGGACTACCTCGAATACCCGGTGCTCACCGGTGTCTTCATGGAGGTGGCCTCCTGGCTGACCCCGCACAGCGGCGGCATCCAGCACCAGGAGCAGTGGTACTGGTTCGTGAACGCCGGGATGCTGATGGTGTGCACCGCCGTCATCGCCGTGTGCGTGGCCCGTACCCACCGCCGGCGCCCCTGGGACGGTCTGCTGGTCGCCCTGGCGCCCGCCCTGGCGCTGACCGCGACCATCAACTGGGACCTGCTTGCCGTCGCGCTGACGGCCGCCGCGATGCTGATGTGGTCCCGGGGCCGCGCCCTCGCCTTCGGCGTCCTCCTGGGGCTCGCCACGGCCGCCAAGCTGTATCCCGTGCTGCTGCTGGGGCCACTGATGGTGCTCTGCTGGCGGGCCGGCAAGTGGCGCCCGTTCTTCCAGGCCGTGTGCGGCGCGGTGGTCGCCTGGCTCGTGGTGAACCTGCCCGTGATGATCACGCACGACGCGACGGGCTTCCACATCCGTGAGGGCTGGGCGAAGTTCTACACCTTCAGCAAGGAGCGCGGCGTCGACTTCGGCTCCTTCTGGCTGATCTGGGCGCAGAACTCCAGCAACCCGCCCACCACCGAGTTCGTCAACACCGCCGCCACGGTGCTCGTGGTGCTGTGCTTCCTCGGCATCGCCGCGCTGACGTTCACCGCCCCGCGCCGGCCACGGTTCGCCCAGCTGGCCTTCCTGATGGTGGCCGCCTTCGTCCTCACCAACAAGGTCTACTCCCCGCAGTACGTCCTGTGGCTGGTGCCGCTGGCGGTCCTGGCCCGGCCCAAGTGGCGGGACTTCCTGATCTGGCAGGCGTGCGAGGTGGCGTACTTCTTGGGCATCTGGCTGTACCTCGCCTACACGACCAGCGGAGACGCCCACAAGGGCCTGCCGACTCAGGGCTACCACTGGGTGATCGTCGTGCACCTGCTGGGCACGCTGTACCTGTGCGCCGTCGTCGTACGGGACATCCTCATGCCGGAGCGGGACGTGGTGCGCCGGTCCGGCGACGACGACCCCTCGGGCGGAGTGCTCGACGGCGCCGAGGACGCGTTCGTGCTCGGCGCGGGAGCCCATTCTCCGCGCCACGCCGACCCGTTCGAGGGGCCTCAGGTGGACTGGGGCCGGCCGGAGATGCTGTCCCGCGACGACCGTTCGCTCTGAGCGAACAAGCGCCACGCCTCATCGGCACGCGACACGGCAAGCCGGCCCTCCCAGGGGAGGCGGCACAAACAGAAGGCCGTATCCGGGAGCACCGGATACGGCCTTCTCGCGTTCAGGACGGCCAGCGGTCCACGAGGTTCTGGACGGGCTCAGCGGTCCACGAGACGGTCGAACTGGGTCGTGGTGTGCCGCAGATGGGCCACCAGCTCGTCGCCGACCTTCGGCTCGGGGGCGTCCGAGGGCACGAACAGGATCGACACCTGCATGTGCGGCGGCTCGGCGAACCAGCGCTGCTTGCCGCCCCAGACGAACGGGGAGAGGTTCCGGTTGACCGTGGCGAGCCCGGCCCGGGCGACGCCCTTGGCGCGCGGCATGACGCCGTGCAGGGCCTTCGGGGCCTCCAGGCCCACCCCGTGCGACGTTCCGCCCGCCACGACCACCAGGAAGCCGTCCGAGGCCGCCTTCTGTTGCCGGTAGCCGAACCGGTCGCCCTTGGCCACGCGCGTGACGTCCAGGACGGCGCCGCGGTACTCGGTGGCGTCGTGGTCCCCCAGCCACAGCCGCGTACCGATGCGGGCGCGGAACCGGGTCTGCGGGAACTGCTGCTGGAGCCGGGCCAGATCGTCCGCCTTGAGGTGGCTGACGAACATCGTGTGCAGCGGCAGCCGTGCCGCGCGCAGCCGGTCCATCCAGCCGATGACCTCCTCGACGGCGTCCGAGCCGTCGGTGCGGTCCAGCGGCAGGTGGATGGCGAAGCCTTCCAGCCGGACGTTCTCTATGGCCTGGTGCAGCTGCGGCAGATCGTGCTCGCTGATGCCGTGCCGCTTCATCGAGGACATCACCTCGATGACGACACGGGCGCCCACGAGGCCGTAGACACCGTCGATGGACGAGACGGAGCGGACGACCCGGTCGGGCAGCGGCACGGGCTCCTCGCCACGCCGGTACGGCGTCAGCACCAGCAGGTCACCGCTGAAGAAGTCCTTGATGCGCGCGGCCTCGTAGGTCGTGCCGACGGCGAGCAGGTCGGCACCGAGCCGTGTGGCCTCCTCCGACAGCCGTTCGTGCCCGAAGCCGTAGCCGTTGCCCTTGCAGACCGGGACGAGTCCCGGGAACTGCTCCTGCACGTGCTTGTGGTGCGCCCGCCAGCGCGCGGTGTCGACGTAGAGCGTGAGCGCCATGGCCGGACCCGGAACCTTTCTCGTGGCTGCGGTGGATCAGAGGTGTGTGAGCTGTGAAGGCTATGGAATCAAACGCCCGCGCGGCTCAGCGGCGCGACATGTAGATGTCGAGCGCCTTGTGGAGCAGCTTGTTCAGCGGGAAGTCCCACTCGCCGAGGTACTCGGCGGCCTGGCCGCCGGTGCCGACCTTGAACTGGATGAGGCCGAAGAGGTGGTCGGTCTCGTCCAGCGAGTCGGAGATGCCGCGCAGGTCGTAGACGGTGGCGCCGAGCGCGTAGGCGTCGCGCAGCATCCGCCACTGCATGGCGTTGGACGGCCGCACCTCGCGGCCGATGTTGTCGGAGGCGCCGTAGGAGTACCAGACGTGCCCGCCGACGATCAGCATGGTCGCCGCGGAAAGGTTCACCCCGTTGTGGCGGGCGAAGTACAGCCGCATCCGGTTGGGGTCCTCGGTGTTGAGGGCCGTCCACATGCGCTGGAAGTACGACAGCGGCCGGGGCCGGAAGTGGTCGCGGACGGCCGTGATCTCGTACAGCCGCTGCCACTCGGGCAGGTCCTGGTAGCCGCCCTGGACGACCTCGACGCCTGCCTTCTCGGCCTTCTTGATGTTGCGGCGCCACAGCTGGTTGAAGTTCTTGTGGACCTCTTCCAGGGAGCGGTTCGCCAGCGGCACCTGGTAGACGTAGCGGGGCTGCACGTCGCCGAAGCCGGCGCCGCCGTCCTCGCCCTGCTGCCAGCCCATGCGGCGCAGCTTGTCGGCCACCTCGAAGGCGCGCGGCTCGATGTAGTCGGCCTCCAGATCGCGCAGACGCTTGACGTCCGGGTCCTGGATGCCCCTCTTGATCGTGTCGGCGTTCCAGCGACGGATGATCACCGGGGGGCCCATCTTCACGGAGAAGGCACCCTGCTGCTTCAGGTGCGCCAGCATCGGCTGGATCCAGTCGTCCAGGTTCGGCGCGTACCAGTTGATGACCGGGCCCTCGGGCAGATAGGCGAGGTAGCGCTTGATCTTGGGCAGCTGGCGGTAGAGCACCAGGCCCACGCCGACCAGCTGGCCGCTCCTGTCGAACCAGCCGAGGTTCTCCGAACGCCACTCCGCCTTCACATCTGCCCAGGCCGGGACCTGCATGTGGCTCGCCGCCGGCAGGCTCTGGATGAAGGCCAGATGCTGCTCGCGACTGATGGTCCTCAGGGTCAGGCTCATTCGGGGCGCTCCTCGGGCTGGTGTGTCCCCATGGGTACAGGGGCTCCGGCTCTCGCGCGAAGCCTACTGCGCCTTTCGAGCGCCCCGACTGGGCGTACGGGCCTTTGAGCCCGGTGGGGTCAGCTGATGACCCCGCCGAACAGGCCGCCGTGAGCCATGCCGATCAGGAAACCGACGCCGGCGGCACCCAGACCCAGGATCAGGCCGAACCGCTGCCGCGTGGTCACCGAGATCCACTGTCCGTACACGCCCGTGGCCAGTGCCACCAGGCCCGCCCACGAGGTCAGCAGGTGAAGGCTGTGGAAGAAGCACGTGATGAAGGACAGCAGGCCCAGGACGAGCGTCACCGCCATCAGGGCGTCCTGAAGCGGATGGGGCTTGCCGTCCGTGGCGAAGAGGGAACCGGCGGTGTTGGGTCGCAATGCCTGTGCCATGGGCACCTCCTGCGGAAGGCGGCGCATCGTAGCGCCGTACACACCCGATGTGTACAGATTGTCGGGGACGACGGCCGGATTTCAACCGGAAGCGTGTGTGCGGGTAGTCTGTACCGTCTGCACTGGTGTCTGCCCAGACCTGCCCAGGTCACACTGCCGGCTTCCCTGAGGGAACCCCGATTGTCAGTGGCGGCCGATACCGTTGCGTACGCATCACAACCCTCCTGCCACGGAACGACCGTGGCCGCTGAGTCCAAAGGAGGTGGGTTCCACATGCGTCACTACGAGGTGATGGTCATCCTCGACCCCGATCTCGAGGAGCGCGCTGTCTCCCCGCTGATCGAGAACTTCCTGTCCGTCGTCCGTGACGGCGGCGGCAAGGTTGAGAAGGTCGACACCTGGGGCCGTCGTCGTCTCGCCTACGAGATCAAGAAGAAGCCCGAGGGCATCTACTCGGTCATCGACCTGCAGGCCGAGCCTGCGGTCGTCAAGGAGCTCGACCGCCAGATGAACCTGAACGAGTCGGTCCTCCGGACCAAGGTCCTCCGTCCCGAGACCCACTGAGCTCTCCCGCTCAGCTGATCTCGGGATTCGAGTAGCAGCAACAAGCAGCCAGAGCAGCAAACCCGCCGAGAGGTTCCCCCATGGCAGGCGAGACCGTCATCACGGTCATCGGCAATCTTGTCGACGACCCCGAGCTGCGCTTCACCCCGTCCGGTGCGGCGGTCGCGAAGTTCCGCGTCGCGTCCACTCCCCGCACCTTCGACCGCCAGACGAACGAGTGGAAGGACGGCGAGAGCCTCTTCCTGACCTGCTCGGTCTGGCGTCAGGCGGCGGAGAACGTCGCCGAGTCGCTCCAGCGAGGCATGCGCGTCATCGTGCAGGGCCGGCTGAAGCAGCGGTCCTACGAGGACCGTGAGGGCGTCAAGCGCACGGTCTACGAGCTGGACGTCGAGGAAGTCGGCCCCAGTCTGCGCAACGCCACGGCCAAGGTCACCAAGACCGCAGGTGGCGCTCGCGGTGGCCAGGGTGGTTACGGCGGCGGTGGCGGCCAGGGTGGCGGCGGCTGGGGCGGTGGCCCCGGTGGCGGCCAGCAGGGCGGCGGCGCTCCGGCCGACGACCCGTGGGCGACCGGCGCTCCCGCCGGTGGCCAGCAGGGTGGCGGCGGCTGGGGCGGAGGCTCCGGCGGCGGTGGCGGCTACTCGGACGAGCCCCCCTTCTAGAACTTCGGGCCAGGCCTTCCGGGCCGGTCCGGATCGAGGGCGGGTCGTATCCCAACTTCTTGATCACACAGGAGAAACACCATGGCGAAGCCGCCTGTGCGCAAGCCGAAGAAGAAGGTCTGCGCTTTCTGCAAGGACAAGGTCACGTACGTGGACTACAAGGACACGAACATGCTGCGGAAGTTCATTTCCGACCGCGGCAAGATCCGTGCCCGCCGCGTGACCGGCAACTGCACGCAGCACCAGCGTGACGTCGCCACGGCCGTCAAGAACAGCCGTGAGATGGCGCTGCTGCCCTACACGTCCACCGCTCGCTAAGGGAAGGGTGACCGACTCATGAAGATCATCCTCACCCACGAGGTCTCCGGCCTCGGTGCCGCGGGCGACGTCGTCGACGTCAAGGACGGTTACGCTCGCAACTACCTGATCCCGCGGAAGTTCGCTATCCGCTGGACCAAGGGTGGCGAGAAGGACGTCGAGCAGATCCGCCGCGCTCGCAAGATCCACGAGATCCAGACCATCGAGCAGGCCAACCAGGTCAAGGCTCAGCTGGAAGGCGTGAAGGTCCGTCTGGCCGTCCGCTCCGGCGACGCCGGCCGTCTCTTCGGTTCTGTCACCCCGGCCGACATCGCGTCCGCGATCAAGGCTTCCGGTGGCCCCGAGGTCGACAAGCGCCGCATCGAGCTGTCCGCTCCGATCAAGACCCTGGGCGCCCACGAGACGTCCGTGCGTCTGCACCCCGAGGTTGCCGCCAAGGTCAACGTCGAGGTCGTCGCGGCCTGATCGCCGCGTGATCGCCGTGCTCGCTTGAGCTGGTGAAAGGGGCCGCACCCTTCATTGGGTGCGGCCCCTTTCCCATGCCTCCGCGACCGGGTTACCCGTCATCGGGACGGCATGTTTCACGTGAAACGGTCAGCGGGTCGCACCCGTCACGATCCAGCGGCCCGAGCGGGTCCGCAGCCACAGGGTCAGCATGCGGACCGTCATCATCAACGTCATCGCGCCCCACAGGGCGGTGAGGCCGCCGCCGACCGTGGGCACGAACAGAGCTGCCGGAGCGAACACCGCCAAGGTGACGACCATGGCCCAGGCAAGATACGGGCCGTCCCCAGCGCCCATGAGGACCCCGTCGAGGATGAAGACGATCCCGCAGATGGGCTGCGACAGCGCCACGAGCAGCAGGGCCGGCAGGGCGGCATCCTTCACCAGGGAGTCGCTGGTGAACAGCGGCAGGAAGAGCGGTCGTGTGGCCACCACGAGGAGGCCCAGCACGACACCGGCCGCGACACCCCACTGGACCATGCGGCGGCAGGCTTCGCGAGCTCCCTGAGCGTCGTCCGCTCCGAGGTAGCGGCCGATGATGGCCTGTCCTGCGATCGCTATCGCGTCGAGCGCGAACGCCAACAGGCTCCACAGGGACAGGACGATCTGGTGTGCGGCGATGTCGGCGTCACCGAGACGGGCCGCGACCGCTGTGGCGATGATGAGGATCGCCCGCAGGGACAACGTGCGGACCAGCAGGGGGACACCGGCCTGGGCCGAGGCCCGGATACCGGCGGCGTCCGGCCGGAGAGAGGCGCCGTACCGGCGGGCGCCGCGAACGACGACGGTCAGGTAGACGGCCGCCATTCCGCACTGTGCGATGACCGTGCCCCAGGCCGAACCGGCGACACCGAGCTCGGCGCCGTAGACGAGTCCAGCGTTGAGGGCGGCGTTGGCGATGAATCCCGCGACGGCGACGTAGAGCGGGGTTCTGGTGTCCTGCAGACCGCGCAGCACTCCGGTCGCGGCCAGGACGATGAGCATGGCCGGGATGCCCAGAGCCGAGATGCGCAGATAGGTGATGGCGTAGGGGGCGGCGGTCGGGGAGGCCCCGAAGAGGTCCACGATGCCGGGCGCGAAGGGCAGGACGATGGCGATGACGGCGACGCCGAGCAGCAGAGCCAGCCAGATTCCGTCCATGCCCTGCCGGATGGCTGCCGGGAGATCGCCGGCGCCGACGCGGCGGGCGACGCCGGCCGTGGTGGCGTAGGCGAGGAAGACGAAGACACTCACGGCGGTGGTGAGGAGCGCCGAGGCCACGGCGAGACCGGCGAGTTGAGCGGTCCCGAGATGGCCGACGATCGCACTGTCCGCCATGACGAAGAGAGGCTCGGCGACGAGGGCGCCGAAGGCCGGGACGGCCAGCGCGACGATTTCTCGGTCGTGCCGGCGCCGGGTGGCCTTGGGGATGTCTGGAGCCTGTGTCATGAGCATCAATGTAATCGTCCACAGGTAAGTGACGCAAGCGTCGAGTGGCCCTTACCTTGGGCCGCGGGCCGTGTCCTTTCGGGTGCCGTTCGAAGCGATCTTGGCCCGACTGGGGAAGTTTTTTCTCTGCACAGCCGGTGGATCATAAAGGCGCAGGTCAGAGACCTGGTCTCGGAGGGAGAGAGGGCTTGTTCACAGGGCTTTCCACCGGGTCGTGCACAGGTTTCGGCGAGTTCTCCACAGCATCCGGGCCGTCGTCCACATGGCCTGTGGATAACCAGATTGGCTGACGGTGCCGACGGGCCTACGGTGGTCCGGCGCCCGCTCCTTCCCCGAGCCCCGAAGACGTCCTTCGTCGGGCCTGGGAAGCGTCACAAACCCGACGCGCCAGAACCGGAGTTGGGCGTCTTATTTGTCAGTGTCGTGCCGTACAACAGAGGACACGGCGAGGTCCGCCGTGCGGACGGGAGGAGGTGGCTCGGTGAGCATTTCCGAGCCCTTGGACGATCCGTGGGCCGACAGCGGGCCCAGTGATCGTCTGCCGGCCTCCCGTCGGCGCGGTGACGTCGGCCGGGGTCGTGACGAGCAGCACGACCGGGGCCGGGAGAACGGCGCCTGGGACGGCGGGGGTTCGTCCTTCGAGCGCGTGCCGCCGCAGGATCTGGACGCCGAACAGTCCGTGCTGGGCGGCATGCTGCTGTCCAAGGACGCCATCGCCGATGTGGTCGAGATCCTCAAGGGCCACGATTTCTACAAGCCCGCGCACGAGACGATCTACCAGGCCATCCTGGACGTCTACGCCAAGGGCGAGCCGGCCGACCCGATCACCATCGCCGCCGAACTCACCAAGCGTGGCGAGATCAACAAGGTCGGCGGCGCCGCGTATCTGCACAGCCTCGTCCAGACCGTGCCGACGGCGGCCAACGCCGAGTACTACGCGGAGATCGTCCACGAGCGGGCCGTCCTGCGCCGCCTGGTCGAAGCCGGTACGCGCATCACGCAGATGGGATACGCGGCCGACGGAGACGTGGACGAGATCGTCAACCGCGCCCAGGCCGAGATCTACGCCGTCACCGAGCAGCGCACCAGCGAGGACTACCTCCCGCTCGGCGACATCATGGAGGGTGCCCTCGACGAGATCGAGGCGATCGGCTCGCGCAGCGGCGAGATGACGGGTGTGCCCACGGGGTTCACCGACTTCGACTCGCTGACGAACGGTCTCCACCCGGGCCAGATGATCGTCATCGCGGCCCGTCCCGCCATGGGTAAGTCGACCCTCGCCCTGGACTTCGCGCGGGCCGCCTCCATCAAGCACAACCTCCCGAGCGTCATCTTCTCGCTCGAAATGGGCCGCAACGAGATCGCGATGCGTCTGCTGTCCGCCGAGGCCCGGGTCGCCCTGCACCACATGCGGTCCGGCACGATGACCGACGAGGACTGGACGCGGCTCGCCCGCCGCATGCCGGACGTGTCGGCCGCGCCGCTGTACATCGACGACTCCCCGAACCTGTCCATGATGGAGATCCGCGCGAAGTGCCGGCGCCTGAAGCAGCGCAACGACCTGAAGCTGGTGGTCATCGACTACCTCCAGCTGATGCAGTCCGGTGGCTCCAAGCGCGCCGAGAGCCGTCAGCAGGAGGTGTCGGACATGTCCCGTAACCTCAAGCTGCTCGCGAAGGAGCTGGAGATCCCGGTCATCGCGCTCTCGCAGCTCAACCGTGGTCCCGAGCAACGCACCGACAAGAAGCCGATGGTCTCCGACCTGCGTGAGTCCGGCTCCATCGAGCAGGACGCCGACATGGTCATCCTGCTGCACCGTGAGGACGCGTACGAGAAGGAGTCCCCGCGCGCGGGCGAGGCGGACCTGATCGTCGCCAAGCACCGAAACGGCCCGACGGCCACCATCACGGTCGCCTTCCAGGGCCACTACTCGCGTTTCGTGGACATGGCCCAGACCTGATCCACCGGGCACGGCCGCGGTTACGGGCGGGAGTGCGGGCGGGTACGGCCGGGGGCGCACGGCAAATGCATTCGACGCCCGCCTCCCCACCAGGTGGACTGGGCCCATGACGAGAACTCAGGAAGCGCTGCTCCCCGCCACCCGCAGGGCCTTGCTGCACCGGATCGCCGTCGCGCAGGCCGAAGGACGGGCTCCGTCGCTGGTCGCCGCCGTGGTGCGGGACGGACAGGCCGTGTGGCACGGGGCGCGGACCTCGGTGGACGGGCACGGACCGGACGAGACCGTGCAGTACCGGATCGGATCCATCACCAAGACCTTCACCGCCGTACTGGTGATGCGGCTGCGGGACGAGGGCGTCCTCGATCTCGGTGACCCGTTGGAGAAACATCTGCCGGGCACCGGCGCGGGGGAGGCGACGATCGCGGAACTGCTCGCCCACACCGCGGGGTTGGCGGCCGAATCGCCCGCGCCCTGGTGGGAACGGACGCCCGGCTCCCTGCGGCCCGAACTGAGCGATGTGCTCGGGGACCAGCCCCTCCTGCATCCCGTCGGCCGACGGCACCACTACTCCAACCCCGGCTACACGGTTCTCGGTGCCCTGGTGGAAGAACTACGCGGTGCCCCCTGGGAGGACGTGCTGCGCGAGGAGATCCTGGAGCCGCTGGGCCTGCGCCGGACGAGCACGCAGCCGGAACCCCCGCACGCGGGCGGATGGGCGGTGCATCCGTGGGCCGACGCGATGCTGCCCGAGCCGACGGAGGACCTGGGCCGGATGGCGCCGGCCGGCCAACTCTGGTCGACCACCGGGGACCTGGCGCGGTTCGCCGCGTTTCTGGCCCGGGGAGACGACCGGGTCCTGAGCGCGGAGTCCGTCCGGGAGATGCGTACTCCGGCGGCGCCCGCCGAAGCCGCGGATGTGATGGACGGGGTCACGTACGGCCTGGGCATGCAGATCCAGCGCCGTGACGGCCGGCTGCTCGTCGGGCACTCCGGTTCCCTGCCGGGCTTTCTGGCGAACCTCACGATCAGCGTGGAGGACGACGTGGCGGCGGTGGTCCTCGCCAACTGCACCAGCGGCCCGCTGCTGGGTGCCGTGGGAGCGGACCTCGTCCGGATCGTCGCGGAGGCGGAGCCGCGCATCCCCGAGCCCTGGCGGCCGCTGCGCGAGGTCGACCCGGCGGTGCTGGAGCTGGTGGGGCAGTGGTACTGGGGCACCCATGGCTTCGGCCTGCGGGCGACCGCCGACGGTCTGCTCGCGCTGGCACCACTGGCGGGTGGCGGACGCAGGGCTCGCTTCCGTGCCAACGGCGACGGCACCTGGACGGGGCTGGAGGGTTACTACGCCGGTGAGCTGCTGCGGCCCGAACGACGCCCGGACGGGTCGGTGAGCCACCTCGATCTCGGCTCGTTCGTGTTCACCCGACAGCCGTACGACCCTGAGGCCCCGGTGCCCGGTGGCGTGGACCCGGAGGGATGGCGGGGCATCGGCTAGCCGGAACATGCACAAGGGGTGTGTTTCACGTGAAACACGCCCCGGTTCCGTTCTCGGGCTGCGGTCAAAGGCGCAGCTTGAAACCTTCGTGTGAGGCGGTGAAGCCCAGCCGCTCGTAGAAACGGTGGGCATCGGTCCGTGTCTTGTCGGACGTGAGCTGCACCAGCTGGCAGTCGAGCCGTCGGGAGGTGTCGATCGCCCACTCGACCAGCCGGCCGCCCAGCCCGCTGCCCCGCTCGTCGGCGTGGATGCGTACGGCCTCGATGAGCGCACGAGTGGCCCCCTTGTGTGAGAGCCCAGGGATGATCGTGAGCTGGAGAGTCCCGATCACGCGGCCTTCGCGCACGGCGACGACGACATGCTGGTTGGGGTCGGCGGCGAGGCGTTCCAGCGCGTTCCGGTACGGCGTGAGATCGCCGGGCGACTCCCGCTGGGCCCCGAGCGGATCGTCGGCGAGCATCGCCACGATCGCCGGGAGGTCGTCGGCGGTCGCGGCTCGTATCTCAAGATCTCCCATGAGCGCACCCTACGCGGGCACGTTCAGGGACTCCACCACGCGCACCAGCGGTGCCAGTTCGGGGTTCAAGGCGGCGCTGTCCAGGGCCTCGCGCAGGGCGGCGTCATTGGTGGGCCGAGCCTCCTCCAGCAGCCGCAGGCCCGCCGGGGTGACGTTGGTGTAGATGCCGCGCCGGTCGGTGGGGCACAGATAGCGCTCCAGCAGACCGCGGTCCTCCAGCCGGGTCACGAGGCGGGTGGTGGCGCTCTGGCTGAGCACCACCGCGTCGGCGACCTGCTTCATCTGCAGATGCCCGCCCTCGCCGTCGTGCTGTCTGCTGAGAACGTCCAGCAGTGAGTACTCGCGGACGCTCAAGTCGTGCTTGGCCTGCAGGGCACGCTCGATGTGCGCCTCGATCCGTCCGTGCAGCGCAGAAAGGGCGCACCAGCCCTGTGCGAGGGCTGTGAGCGCGGGGTCCGTCGCTGTCATTGGCGTTTTCCTCCGTCCCGGAGTGGCTGCACCACAAGAGTAGAGCACCACCGCAATAGTCATCGCTTGCACTTAGCCCGCGTCTGCAACTATTGTGGGCGAACGCAAAGCGCTCCTGCAATCGTCTGGGAAGGTGTACCCCCCTCATGCCTCTCGCGCTTCTGGCCCTCGCGATCGGGGCCTTCGGAATCGGAACGACCGAGTTCGTGATCATGGGCTTGCTGCCCGAGGTCGCGGGCGACTTCGGGGTCTCCATCCCCACGGCGGGCCTGCTCGTGACCGGCTACGCGCTCGGCGTGGTCATCGGCGCCCCGCTGATGACCGTGCTCGGCACCAAGGTCCCGCGCAAGCGGATGCTGATGCTGCTGATGGGCCTGTTCATCGCCGGCAACCTGCTCTCGGCCGTCGCCCCGGCCTTCGCGGTCATGCTGATCGGACGAGTGGTCGCCTCGCTCGCCCACGGTGCCTTCTTCGGCATCGGCTCGGTCGTCGCCGCCGAGCTGGTCGCACCCCACAAGAAGGCCGGTGCCATCGCCATGATGTTCACCGGTCTGACCATCGCCAACGTCGTCGGCGTCCCGCTGGGCACGTTCATCGGGCAGAGCGCCGGCTGGCGCGTCACCTTCGCCGTCGTCGCCGCCCTCGGTGTCGTCGGCCTGGTCGGCATCGCCAAGCTCGTTCCCGAGCTGCCGCGGCCGGAGGGCGTCCACCTGCGCCATGAGCTGGCCGCCTTCAAGAACGCCCAGGTCCTGCTGGCCATGGCGATGACCGTCCTCGGCTTCGGTGGTGTCTTCGCGGCCATCACCTACATCGCTCCGATGATGACCCACATCGCCGGCTTCGCCGACGGCTCGGTCACCTGGCTGCTGGTCCTGTTCGGCCTCGGCATGGTCGGCGGCAACCTCGTCGGCGGCAAGTTCGCCGACCGTGCCCTGATGCCGATGCTGTACGTCTCCCTGGGCGCCCTGGCCGTCGTCCTGGCGCTCTTCACCCTCACCGCCCACAACAAGATCGCGGCCGCGGTGACCATCGCCCTGATCGGCGCCCTCGGCTTCGCCACCGTGCCGCCGCTGCAGAAGCGCGTCCTCGACCAGGCGCACGGCGCTCCGACGCTCGCCTCGGCCGTCAACATCGGCGCCTTCAACCTGGGCAACGCCCTGTCCGCCTGGCTCGGCGGCCTCGTGATCGCGGCTGGCTTCGGCTACACGTCCCCCAACTGGGTCGGCGCCGCTCTCGCCGCCGCTGCCCTGGTCCTCGCCTTCCTCTCGGCGGCCCTGGAGCGCCGCGACGGCGCCCACGGCACCGTGACCGCCTCCGGGACGCCGGCGGAGCAGCGGACGCCCGTCCACCACTGAGCGCCCCCGGGCACCTCACACCCGAAGACCTCCGTGCCGGGGCTCTCCCGGCGCGGCAATCACCCACCAGTACTCGCCACAGCACGACCCGAGGAGACATCTCCATGACCACCACCGCCGTCGCCCCGCTCACCATCGAGGACGCCGAGCTGCTGGTCGCCACCGCCCGCCGGGCGGCCGAGGACGCCGGAGTCGCCGTCAGCGTCACCGTCCTGGACGCCGGCGGCCACCTGCTCGCCTTCCGCCGGGACGACCGCGCCGTGCTGATCTCCGGCGAGACCAGCACCCGCAAGGCCTACACGGCTCTCCAGCTGAACGCGCCCACCGCCGACCTCGTCGACGCCGTCCAGCCCGGCGGCCTCTTCCACACCCTGCCCACGGCGCTCGACCGGCCCCTGCTGTTCATCGCGGGCGGTATCCCGCTTCACCGCGACGGCCGACTGGTCGGCGCGATCGGCGTCGGCGGCGGTGCTCCGGACCAGGACCACGGCTTCGCCATCGCGGCCGTGCAGGCGCTCGTCTGAGCAACAGCTACAACCCGGACCTCATGACACCGGCCCCGCCGCTCCGAGCGGCGGGGCCGGTGCCTGTCGTACGGGGGTCAGCCCGCGGCGACCGTCAGCGGTGCGAACCGCCGGGTCCAGTCCCCCGGCAGATCCGTGATGCCATAGGTCATCACCGAGTTGAAGGCCACGGAGGCCAGGCCCCGCTCCTTCGCCCAGGCCAGCAGCTCTTCATGGCGCACGTCGATGTCGGTCCGCAGGGGACGGTCCGTACCGGCCGCCAGCGAGGCGATCAGCGCCTTGGCGGTCTCCGTGTCCCGGGCGATCAGCGGGCCGACGACGTGGGTGTCCATGTTGGGCCACGCGGCGGTGTAGCCGATGAGCCGGCCGTCCTCCTCGGCCACCCGTAGGTGATCGGCGAAGGCGGGCAAGCGGGTGATGAGGGGAGTGCGATCGGTACCGAACACCTCTTCGTCGAGGCGAAGGATCGCCGGGAGGTCCTCTGCGGTGGCGGCACGCGTGGCGACCCCGGATTCCGGGCCGCCGGGGGTGAAGCGACCCGTCAGCATCTCCGCCCGGCCCGCCACCTTGAATCCCAGCTCCTCGTAGAGAGGACGGCCGTACGGCGTGGCGTGCAGGGTCAGCGGAGTGGTCCCCATGCTCGACAGGACGTGCCGCATCAGGCGGCGCCCGACGCCGCGGCGGGCGTGGCGTTCGGCCACCAGAACCATGCCGATGGCGCCGAGATCCGGCCGTCCCCACGCGCCGTACTCCGTGACCACGCACGCCGCGACGAGACCGCCCTCGGGGTCGTCGATGCCGAAGCCCTTCCCTGCTGTGAGGAGGAAGCCCCACTTGTGTTCCTCGCGTGGCCACCCCCGGTCCTCGGACAGGTCGGCGCAGGCGGTGAGATCGCGAAGCGTCAGGCGGCGAATGGGCAGAGCGGTGAGGGAAGGAGTTGGCACGCAGGTCAGGCTGTCCGACCGGCACCCCTGCCGTCCACCCGTTTCGACGCAGACGCACGTGCTTTTGGCCATCCCGTGGCCCTGGGCACAGCCCATCGACAGCTCTGCCTGTTTCACGTGAAACATCGGCAGCCCACTAGCCTCGGGCCATGGCGAGACTTCATCTCTTCGATCTCGACGGCACCTTGCTGCACGGAACGACCGCTCCAGTGGAGATTTCACGCCAGCTGGACGTGGAGGCGGAGGCCGTGGCGCTGGACCGGGCGATCGCGCAGGGCCGGATCGGTCCGCCGGAGTACGCGGCGCAGGTGTACGACCTGTGGGCGGACCTGACCGAGGAGCATGTGCGGACCGCGTTCGAGGCGGCTCCCTGGCTGACCCGGATCCGCGAGGTCTGGGCGACGATCAGAAGCGCGGGCGAGTACTGCGCGGTGGTGTCTCTCTCGCCCTCCTTCTTCGTGGAACGCCTCCTCGACTGGGGTGCCCACGCTGCGCACGGTTCGCGCTTCCCGGCCGTGCCGTTCACCGAGCCTGTGGATCCCTCCGGGGCGCTCAGCGCAGCGGCCAAGGTGACCATCGCGGACCGGCTCTGCGTGGAGTTCGGGGTGGCACGTGCCGACTGTGTGGCATACGGCGACTCGTCGTCGGACAAGGACTTGTTTGCTGCCGTACCGGTTTCCGTGGCGGTCAACGCCGATGCGCACCTGGCCGGACTGGCGACCCACTCGTACACGGGACGGGATCTGTGGGAAGCCTATGAATTGGTCGGGCCGGCCCGGTAGTTGATCGACATCACCGCTCGCCCCGTGCTGTCCTCGCGACCGAGAGAGGAGAGGCTTGTGCGCGTGGCAGCGGCCGGTAGGGTCGACTCCGGTTCACGTCCGGGCTGGAGCGCAGGTCTCCCGTTCGGGCGAGAGCAGGGCATGCAGCCTCGTGGTGCGGAGAGGCCAAGAACCGCATTTCCGGGTTCCCGAGCCCCTGGCAGCGCCGGGGATGAGAAGGTGCGGACGAAGCGCCATGGCTGGACGCCGCCGGGGGAAAGCATGCGCCTTCCGGAGGGAGGGTGCGCAGACCGACCGCAAGACGTTCGATGCGAGGGCACACCATGGACGCTCCGACCGCCGCACCGGGGGAGAACGCCACGCCGGGTGAGGGCGGCTGGTTCATGCCGAGCCAGGGGGCATCGGCTCGGCCACCGATCGGCGATCAGGACACGTCCGAGGCGTCGCTACGCGTGCCCGCGCAGCGGTCGGCCCCGGCTGCCGAGGAGGGCTCACCGGATGCCCTTCTCATCCGCCGCACGATGACCGAGATCGGCCCCGACGCCGACAAGGTCACCTCCTACTTCTACGCTCTCCTCTTCGTCCGCCATCCCGAACTGCGGTCCCTGTTCCCGGCCGCGATGGACACCCAGCGGGACCGCCTGCTGAAGGCACTGCTCACGGCGGCCGAGTACCTGGACAACACCCCGGTCCTCGTGGACTACCTGAAGAGCCTGGGCCGGGGACACCGCAAGTACGGGACGCGTGCCGAGCACTACCCGGCCGTGGGTGAATGCCTCATCGGCGCGTTGAGCAGGTACGCCACCGTCTGGAACCGGGAGACGGAGGCCGCCTGGGTGCGGGCCTACACGACGATGTCCCAGGTCATGATCGATGCGGCGGCTGCCGACGAGCTGCGTGCCCCGGCCTGGTGGCAGGCGGAGATCGTCACGCACGATCTGCGGACCCGGGACGTCGCGATCCTCACCGTCCGCCCCGACCAGCCCTATCCCTTCCTCGCCGGCCAGTACACGAGCGTGGAGACACCCTGGTGGCCCCGGGTGTGGCGGCACTACTCCTTCGCGTCCGCGCCCCGCTCGGACGGACTGCTGACGTTCCACGTGAAAGCCGTCCCGGCCGGCTGGGTCTCGAACGCGCTGGTCCACCGTGCCCGGCCCGGGGACGTCATACGCCTCGGCCCGCCGGCCGGCTCGATGACCGTCGACCACACCACCGACAGCGGGCTGCTCTGCCTGGGCGGCGGCACCGGCATAGCGCCCATCAAGGCCCTGGTGGAGGACGTCGCAGTACGCGGAGAGCGTCGCCCGGTGGAGGTGTTCTACGGGGCGCGCACCGATCACGACCTGTACGACATCGGCACGATGCTCAGGCTCCAGCAGAGCCACCCGTGGCTGTCGGTCCGGCCTGTCACGGACCAGCAGGCGCACCCTCGGTTGCCCGACGCCATACGCGCCTACGGCCCGTGGGCCGGGTACGACGCCTATCTCTCGGGCCCGCCCGGAATGATCCGCAGCGGCATCGACACCCTCCGGGACATCGGCATCCCGTCGCACCGCATACGGCATGACGCGGTGGAAGGACTGCTCGTCGGCTGACCGCGCCTAGCCGAGGTCGGGGGCGTGCATGGCCCGTACCCCCTCGATGTTCCCGTCCAGGTAGTGGCGCAGTGACAGCGGGACGAGATGGACGGAAGCGATGCCGACGCGGGTGAACGGGACGCGGACGATCTCGTACTCACCGGCCGGCTCGTCCACTTCGGGGCCGTGACGCAGGGCCGGGTCCATGGACTCCAGCCGACAGACGAAGAAGTGCTGCACCTTCACCCCGGTCGCGCCGCCGTCTTCACCGATGTGCTCCACCGTGTCCACGAAACACGGCACCACGTCGGTGATCTTGGCGCCGAGTTCCTCGTACACCTCCCGGTGCAGGGCGTCCACGACGGTCGAGTCCCCGGGTTCGACTCCGCCACCGGGGGTGACCCAGTAGGGATCGACACCAGGCTTGGTGCGCTTGATCAGGATCAGGTCGTCACCGTCCAGAAGAACGGCACGGGCGGTGCGCTTGACCACGGGTCGGACGGTCATGGGAGAAATGTGGCCCGGCTGGTTCCACGTGAAACATCGCAAAGTGCCACGACATGACCGCAGCGCGTGCACCCCCGACGGACGGCGTCAGCCCCAGGCCGTGGCGGCGCGCTGGAGCCACTCATGGGCCCGGGCGATATGGGCAAGGGCGAGCGTGCCGGTCCGCACCACCAGGAAGTACGTGCGCAGTGGCGGGACCACCGGATCGTGCAGGGTGACGATCGTGCCGTTCTCCAGTGCCGGGGCACACAGGTAGCGGGGCAGCACCGCCAGTCCGGCCCCGGCGATGACGCACGAGAGCACGGCCCGCAGATCCGGGACGATGACCGTGCCCGTGGCGGCCGGGCGGGAGTCGAAGACGGAGGCCCAGTAGCGCGAGACGAACGGCAGCGACTCGTGGACCTCGACGAGCGGCAGGCGCTCCAGGGCCGTGGCGCCCTTCAGCCGCAGCGCGTCCGAGCCGATCCGCGCCGCCCAGCGTGGGGCGGCGACCAGCACATGCTCCTCGTCGCAGAGCGGGGTGGCGGTGAGCAGCGCACCGCGCGGCCATGCCGTGCTGATGGCCAGATCATGAAGGCCGCTGGCCAGCCCCTCCAGCACCTCCTCGGTCGTCCCGAAGGAGGCCCGTAGCGTGAAGCTCCGGCTGTCGTCGTCGGTCGGCTCGCTGAGCGCCGGCAGAGCACGTTCGGCGGTGAACTCCGGAGGCCCGGCCAGGTGCAGCGTCCGTGCCGAGGACTCGTCGTCCAGGCCGCTCTCCGCTATCTCCACCAAGGCGTCGAGATGCGGTGCGGCCCTGTGCGCGAGTTCGTCGCCGACGCTCGTCGGGGTCACTCCGCGAGCCTGGCGGAGGAACAGCGGTCTGCCGAGCTGACGCTCCAGCGTGCGGATCTGCGAGGTGACGGCAGGCTGGGAGAGGCCGAGCAGAGCGGCGGCGCGGGTGAAGGAGCCGGCTCTGTGCACGGTGACGAAGGTCCGCAGCAAGGCCAGATCCATGGCACGCCCTCCCCTGTCGCTGCCTCCTCCGGCCCCCAGGCAGGCACCAACTATAAATAAGTCGATAGGTCTCTGTCGTTAGCGTGATTGGACACTGACGCAGAGTCAACTAGCCTGGTTCGCACGGTCTTTCCCAGGAAAGCCGCAGGCGGTCCGAGCCACGAGGGGGGAGGCTCGGACCGTCCTGGTGACAGTGGCGGGAGACGCGGACGCTACTCGGCGGACTCGTCCAGGGCGCGCAGCACGTCGGCCACCAGGTCCTCGGGGTCCTCCGCGCCGACGGACATACGGATGAAGCCCTCCGGGACGGCGTCCCCGCCCCAGCGGCGGCGGCGTTCGGCCGTGGACCGCACCCCGCCGAAGCTCGTCGCGTCCTCCACCAGCCGCAGGGCAGCCAGAAAACGCTCGGCACGCGTGCGCGTGGGCAGGGTGAAGGAGACGACGGAGCCATAGCGGCGCATCTGCTGCGCGGCGATCTTGTGCGAGGGGTCGTCGGGCAGGCCCGGGTAGCGCAGGCCGGAGATCTCGGGCCGCTGCCGGAGCGCTTCCGCGACGGCGAGGGCGGTGGCGTTCTGCCGGTCGACGCGCAACTGGAGCGTGGCGATGGACCGGTGTGCCAGCCAGGCCTCCATGGGACCGGAGATCGCGCCGACGATCTTCCGCCAGCGGCGCACGGCGGCCATCGCCTCGGCGTCGCGACCGGTGACGTAACCCAACAGGACATCGCCATGGCCGGTGAGCTGCTTGGTACCGCTGGCCACGGAGAAGTCGGCGCCCAGCTCCAGCGGACGCTGGCCGAGCGGGGTGGCGAGGGTGTTGTCGACGGCCACCAGGGCGCCACGCGCATGGGCCGCCTCGGCCAGGCGCCGGATGTCGCAGACATCGAGTCCAGGGTTGGACGGCGACTCGATCCACAGCAGCCGCGCTCCGTCGAGCACCTCCAGCTGGGCGTCCCCGCCGGTCGGCGCGGTCCGCACCTCGACGCCGTACGCCTCGAGCTGGGCACCGACCAGCGGCAGCACCTGGTAGCCGTCGGACGGCAGCACGACCGCGTCCCCGGCGCGCAGCTGCGAGAACAGCACGGCGGAGATCGCCGCCATGCCGGAGGCGAAGACCAGCGTCTCGGTGTCCTCCCGCCCGGGTGCCTCCAGCTCGCTGACGGCCCGCTCCAGCAGCGTCCAGGTCGGGTTGTCGTCCCGGCCGTACGCGTACGGTCCCGAGACCTCGCCGGGCAGGTGGAAGTGGGCCGCGAACACCGGTCCGGGCAGGGTCGGCTCGTTCTTGGCCGGCTCGGGCAGTCCCGCCCGTACCGCGCGCGTGCCGTCGCCAGGGCCCTCGTTCTTCGTGGCGTCGCTCATGCCGCCCGTCCTTCCAGTTCGTGCCGTACGGCGGCGAGCAGACCGGTGCTCGCCGCCTCCACCATCTCAAGGCACTCCTCGAAGCCGTCGCGGCCCCCGTAGTACGGGTCCGGCACGTCGAGGTCGTCACCGGCGGCGGGGTCGTAGGAGCGCAGCAGGCGTATCTTGCGCGCGTCCTCCTGGGTGGGCGCGAGGCGGCGCAGGGCCTTGAGATGGCCGGTGTCGAGGGCTATCACCAGGTCGAGGCGGGCGAACCACGACGGCGGGAACTGTCGGGCGACGTGCTCGCTGTCGTAGCCGTGCTCCTCCAGGACCGAGACGGTACGCGGGTCGGCGGGCTCGCCCTCGTGCCAGCCGCCGGTGCCGGCGCTGTCGACCGCCACCAGGTCCTCCAGCCCGGCCTCCGCCACACGCGCGCGGAAGACGGACTCGGCCATAGGGGAGCGGCAGATGTTGCCGGTGCACACGAAACAGACGCGGTAGGTCATGCGCTCAGTCCTCGTCGGGCAGGACGACGTGCAGCGCCCAGGAGACGACGGAAACGATCAGACCGCCGACGACGGCCGTCCAGAAGCCCTCCACATGGAAACTCAGGTCGAGCTTGCCGCACACCCAGGAGGTCAGCAGCAGCATCAGCGCGTTCACGACCAGGGTGATCAGGCCCAGGGTCAGGATGAACAGCGGGAAGGTGAGCACCTTCACGATCGGCTTGACCAACCAGTTCACC
Organism: Streptomyces flaveolus; assembly: GCF_000716535.1. GTDB lineage: Bacteria > Actinomycetota > Actinomycetes > Streptomycetales > Streptomycetaceae > Streptomyces > Streptomyces flaveolus_A. The sequence continues at coordinate 191,008 of NZ_JNWV01000001.1, forward strand.
AGGCCGAAGATCAACGCGACGACGATCAGCGTGCCGGCCTTCTTGGCGGTGTTGTCACCCGTCAGGGTGATCTTGTCGAGCAGCCACACCGCAACCGCCAGGGCGCCCGCGTTGGCGATCGTCTTGACTACGAAATTCTTCATGTGTCTGATCGTGGCAGACCGGGCGGACCCTGGCCGGACGGATGGCGAGCGGTGCGACGGCGGGCAGCGGAACAGTGAGCAGTAAGGCGAGGGCGGCAGCGGCTATGAAGGCATTCCGGCTGGACGATCTGGAGGCGGAACGCGCCGCCAACGAGGGCGCCTACCTGCAGTTCCTGCGCGAGCGGAACATGTCGGTCGGCCTGTACGCCCTCAACGCGGGCGAGCACGACCCGCAGAAGCCGCACGGCCAGGACGAGGTGTACTTCGTGGTCAGCGGCCGGGCGTCGATCACCGTCGGTCTGGAGACGACCCAGGTGGCGCGGGGCAGCGTCGTGTACGTGCCCGCCGGGGTCGCCCACAAGTTCCACCACATCAGCGAGGACCTCAGGGTGCTCGTCGTGTTCTCTCCACCCGAGGCCTGACCCTGGAGCCCCGGGTTCCCTAGGGGACGGGTCAGGGGAGGACAAGGGATGCGAGGCCCCCGTGAGGGCCCCCCGCGGCCCTAGCATCGAGTGCGGAACATCGACAACGCACGAGAACGCAAAGGACGAGGGCGATGCGAGAGATCTTCGCGGGGCTGCCGTGGTGGGTGAAGTGGGTCGCGGTGCCGGTCATCGCCCTGGTCGTGTTCGGCGGCCTGATAGCGACGGTGGTCGGGTTCGTGATCGGCCTGCTGTTCAAGGCGCTGGTCTTCGTCGCCCTGGTGGGCGGGCTGATCTACATCGTCCGCAAGTTCATGGGGAACTCCTCGTCGCGCAGCGACTGGTGAGGCACCCGGGAGCCGGTCACCCGTGACGGAGGGCCGGTTCCCTCGGGGGAGGGAAGTTTCCCCGTGGAGCCGCCTCCGGGCGGTGGTGGGCGGTTAAAGTCCGGAACTCCCCACGGGGTCCGGCCCCGTGGGCGGCGCAGACCCCCCTCCGTGCTCTTCCCCGCACGGGCTGCCCCTCGCGCTCCGGGAGTGACCCTTGGCCACGGTTGACACCGCACCGGCAGAACCCCACGCACCCCCCGCCCCACTGCGCTCGTGCGCGCCCTCCGTCCAGCGACCGGTGCCCCTGGCCGTCCCGGGTCAGCCACAGGCGGCGGACATCCCCGGACCCCCGCGCGCCGCGGACCGCTCCGGACCCCCGCCCTCCGCCGGCCGGCCGGGTCCACCGGCCGCCCCCACACCCACCGCCACGCTCATCGGGTCCGTCCAGCGCGCCATGCGCCTGCTGGAGACCGTGGCCGCGCACGCGTACGGCGCCCCCGCCAAACAGCTCGCCCGCGAGACCGGCCTCGCGCTGCCCACGACGTACCACCTGCTGCGCACCCTCGTCCACGAGGGCTATCTGCGCCGCGAGAAGGGACTGTTCTTCCTCGGTGACGCGGCGGAGCGACTGGGCCGCAGTGGAGCGCGGCAGAAACGTCGCAGCACGGTGGCGGACACACTCGCGCACTGGCGCGATTCCATCGGTGTGCCGGTGTACTACGCGATGTACCGGGACGGCGAGATCGAGGTCATGTGCGTCTCCGCCTCCCGTCAGGCGCCCGCGGTGGAAGAGTGGGCGGACTTCCGCGAGACCGGCCATGCGCACGCGATCGGACAGTGCCTGCTCTCCCAGCTCGACGAGGACGCGCGACGCGACCACCTCGCCCGGTATCCCGTGCGGCCCGTCACGCCGTACACCGTGCGGGACAACGACGCGCTGCTGCGGCGGCTGGCCCGGATGCGGCGCATGGAACCGGTGGTGGAACGCCAGGAGTACGCGGTCGGCACCGTGTGCGCGGCGGTCCCGATCACGGTCGGCACCACCGCGGCCACCATGGCCATCTCCCTGCCCGTCCACCAGGCCGATCGGCTGATGCCCGCGGCACAGCGGCTGCAGGCGGAGATCGGGCGGCATCTGGGGTCGCTCACGCTCTCTATCAGTATCTGAAAACTTACTCCTTGTGATCTCTTGTGTACTTTCAGCAAGATTTGACCACGGTCATAGGGATCAATCCCGGCCAGTCGATGTCATATGACGGGATAGGCGATGCGCGAGTCCGTACAGGCAGAAGTCATGATGAGCTTTCTCGTGTCGGAGGAGCTCTCCTTCCGCATCCCGGTGGAGTTGCGCTACGAGACCTGTGATCCGTATGCCGTACGCCTCACCTTTCATCTGCCGGGCGATGCACCGGTGACCTGGGCCTTCGGGCGGGAGCTGCTGATCGACGGGGTCGGCCGTCCGTGCGGGGAGGGGGACGTGCACATCGCCCCCGTCGAGTCCGAGGTACTGGGTGAGGTGCTGATCCGGCTTCAGGTCGGTGGCGACCAGGCCCTGTTCCGCTCGTCGGCGCCACCGCTCGTGGCCTTCCTCGACCGTACGGACAAGCTCGTGCCGCTCGGCCAGGAGGGTGCGCTCGCCGACTTCGACGCGCATCTCGACGAGGCCCTGGACCGCATCCTGGCCGAGGAACAGAGCGCCGGCTGAAGCGTTACGGCAAGGGACGGCGGGCGATCCGCACTGCCGCGTGGACCTGTGCAGGAACGCTTCTGCGGCGGGGGCCCGTTCCGGCGGGCCCACCTCTCCGCGGTGCCCACCCCCCGGCAGGGCTGGCCGCTTCCGGCGTCAGCCCTCCGTGGTCATTTCCTCGGCGTCACCCCGTCCGGGTCACCGCTTCCGCCGTCGGCCCCGGCCGCCGCGTGCCGGTGCGGGCTGTGCCCCGGCGGGCGCCGTGACACCGGGTCCGGGCCGGTCGGCCGCCACGACGAGCGCGGCCAGCGCGGTGGTGACCGGGACCGAGGCGACCAGACCGATCGAGCCCACCAGCGTGCGCACGATCTCCTCGGCCACCAGCTCGCTGTTGGCCACGGTGCCGACGCTGCTCTGCGCGATCGAGAACAGCAGTAGCAACGGCAGTGCGGCACCGGCGTAGGCGAGCACGAGGGTGTTGACCACGGACGCGATGTGGTCGCGGCCGATGCGGATGCCCGCTCGGTACAGCCCGCGCCAGCCCATCGACGGGTTGGCCTCGTGCAGCTCCCAGACGGCCGAGGTCTGCGTCACCGTCACGTCGTCCAGGACGCCCAGCGAACCGATGATGACGCCGGCCAGCAGCAGACCACTCATGTCGATCGACGGGTACAGGCCGTGGATCAGGCCGGTGTTGTCGTCCGTGTTGCCGGTCAGCGCGGCCCAGCCGATGAACAACGAGCCGAGCACGCCGATCAGGGAGAGCGAGATCAGCGTGCCGAGCACCGCCACCGACGTACGTGCCGACAGACCGTGGCACATGTACAGGGCGATCAGCATGATGGCGCTCGATCCGACCACGGCCACCAGCAGCGGGTTCGACCCCTCGAGGATCGCCGGCAGGATGAACAGCGTCAGCACGAGGAAACTCACGGCCAGTGCGACCAGGGCCATGACACCGCGCAAGCGGCCCACCACCACGACGGCCACCGCGAAGATCCCCGCGAGCAGTGCCATGGGGAACTTCCGGTTCACATCGGTCACCGAGTACTGCAGGTCCTTGGGGGCCGAGGGCTCGTAGGCGACCACGACCTTCTCGCCCTGGTGCAACTGCCGCGACTGGTCCGGCTGCACGATCTCGGTGAAGGTACGGCCCTCGTCCTTGCCGGTGTCGACCCGGATGGTGGCCTTCTTGCAGGTTCCGTTGGCCTCCGCCTCCGCCGACGTGCCCTCGGCGGTGGAGGTGTCGCCGGTCGGAGTGCCGCCGGACGCGTTCACCGACTTGCAACTGACTTCGACGACCCGGGCGACCGTGGCCTGCTGGGTCTGCCGGTCGAAGCCGACGCCGGTGCGTTTGTGGGAGGGTGCCTCCCCGGGCCAGAGGACCACGAGGCCCACCAGGACCGCCGCGGTGAAGGGGACCAGGATCGCCGCGATGACCTTGCGCAGGTGCCGGGAGACGGGGGCGGCGGGGCCGTGGCTGTGGCTGTGGCCGTGCGAGTGGCTGTTGCCGTGTGAGTGACCGTGGTCGCGTGGGCCGTGGCCGTGTCCGTCGCCCTGTTCGGAGCCGTCTCGGCGGGGTGGCTCGGGCGGCTGGTAGGGGTACTGCTCCATCCTGGTCACCGCCCGATCATCGCAAGAACAGCGGGGGGCCCACTGTTCACCGCGCCACACATGACGCTAGCGTGGAGGCACCTTTGCACACGCGGGAGCTCGGAGCACCGGGCTGAGAGGGCGCTGACCTCCGTAGACGCGATGTTTCACGTGGAACAGAAGGTGTTCCACGAGGAATGTCGGCAGACGGAAGCCGCTGCGTCGACCGCCGAACCTGTTACCGGGTAATGCCGGCGTAGGGAGTAGGTCTCATGGCCAACAAGGACGCACGCACGCCTGCCTCCATCCAGGACGAGAAGTCCCAGGAGGCCGGGAAGTCCATCGGCTGGCACAAGGCGTACGTCGAGGGCTCGCGCCCCGATCTGCGCGTGCCGGTCCGTCAGGTGCACCTCACCAACGGGCAGTCGGTCACGCTGTACGACACATCAGGCCCGTACACCGATCCACTCGTCGACACGGACGTCCGCCGGGGCCTGCCGCCGCTGCGGGAGAACTGGATCATCGCCCGCGGCGACACCGAGGAGTACGCGGGCCGTCCGGTCCGTCCCGAGGACGACGGGATCAAGCACACCTCGCCGCGGGGCGGGCTGCGGAATCTGGACGCGGTCTTCCCCGGACGCCCGCGCCAGCCGCGGCGGGGCCGCAACGGCGAGGCGGTGACGCAGCTCGCGTACGCCCGCCGGGGCGAAATCACGCCGGAGATGGAGTTCGTGGCCCTCCGGGAGAATGTGTCTCCCGAGGTGGTCCGCGAGGAGATCGCGGCGGGCCGGGCCGTGCTGCCGGCCAACGTCAACCACCCGGAGATCGAGCCGATGATCATCGGCAAGCGGTTCCTGGTGAAGGTGAACGCCAACATCGGCAACTCCGCGGTGACGTCCTCCATCGAGGAGGAGGTCGAGAAGATGACCTGGGCGACCCGCTGGGGCGCCGACACGGTCATGGACCTGTCCACCGGCCGCAACATCCACACCACCCGCGAGTGGGTCCTGCGCAACTCCCCCGTCCCCATCGGCACCGTGCCGCTCTACCAGGCCCTGGAGAAGGTCGACGGCAAGGCCGAGGAACTGACCTGGGAGATCTACAAGGACACCGTCATCGAGCAGGCCGAGCAGGGCGTGGACTACATGACGGTCCACGCGGGCGTCCGGCTGCCGTACGTCCCGCTCACCGCCAACCGCAAGACCGGCATCGTCTCGCGTGGCGGTTCGATCATGGCCGCGTGGTGCCTGGCCCACCACAAGGAATCGTTCCTGTACGAGAACTTCGAGGAGCTGTGCGAGATCCTCGCCGCCTACGACGTCACGTACTCGCTGGGCGACGGCCTGCGGCCGGGCTCGATCGCCGACGCCAATGACGAGGCGCAGTTCGCGGAGTTGAGGACGCTCGGGGAACTCAACCGGATCGCCAAGCGTTTCCACGTACAGACCATGATCGAGGGCCCGGGACACGTTCCGATGCACAAGATCAAGGAGAACATCGACCTTCAGCAGGAGATCTGCGATGAAGCTCCGTTCTATACGCTCGGCCCGCTGACCACGGACGTCGCGCCGGCGTACGACCACATCACCTCCGGCATCGGTGCCGCGATGATCGCCTGGTGGGGCACGGCGATGCTCTGCTACGTCACGCCCAAGGAGCACCTGGGCCTGCCCAACCGGGACGACGTCAAGACCGGCGTCATCACCTACAAGATCGCCGCACACGCGGCGGACCTCGCCAAGGGGCACCCCGGCGCCCAGGAGTGGGACGACGCCCTGTCCGACGCCCGCTTCGAGTTCCGGTGGGAGGACCAGTTCAACCTCGCCCTGGACCCGGACACGGCACGGGAGTTCCACGACGAGACCCTGCCGGCCGAGCCCGCCAAGACGGCCCACTTCTGCTCGATGTGCGGCCCGAAGTTCTGCAGCATGAAGATCTCGCAGGACATCCGGCGTGAGCACGGCGGCAGCCGGGCCGAGATCGAGGAGGGCATGGCCCAGAAGTCGAAGGAGTTCGCGGCCGCCGGCAACCGGGTGTACCTGCCGATCGCGGACTGACCGACGCACGCGAACTCGCCGCGCCGGCCGGTCCCCTGACGGCCGGCTGGTGCGGCGGGGCAGCAGGGCTCGCGGCCGACCGGGGTGCCGGCAGCACACCGGTGGGCCGCCCGGGTCACTCGGGCTGGTGTTCCGGGCCGCCGAAGTCCGGGCTCGTGTAGTCGGGGCTGGTGAAGCTCGGGCGGCCGGTCTCGGTGCCGTCGTCGGGGCTGCTGAAGCCGGGACGGTCGTAGCCGAGGCGGGGTATGCGGCCGGTCGGTGCGGACGGGGTCGGCGGGTGTCCGGCGCTCGTGCCGGGGTCGATGAGTGCCGCCTGGAGGAAGGGCAGGATGCCGCGCTCCAGCAGGGCGTCCCGCCAGGTCTCCTTGGCCCTGGCCAGCTCCTCGATGGCCGCGTCCCGTGCCCGGTCGTCCGCCGGGGTGCTGTTGCGCAGGGCGGTGAGCAGCAGTCCGACCGCGGCGACGAGGATCGCCGCCGCGGTGATGGCGCCGAACACCCAGCCGGCGGTGAGCATGGTGTGGGCGAAGGTCTGGCCGGGGTCGAGCATCTTCAGGATGTAGCCGACGAGCAGGAAGATCACCGCGGCGGTCCCGGAGAGGACGGGTGCCAGGACGGCGATGACCGCGATGGCGCCCGCGCCGTTGCTCTCGGCGGCTTCGCCGAGGGTGGTGGCGAGGCCCGAGGCGGCCGAACCAGGATCCGTTTCCTCGGAGTCGTCGACGGTCGGCGGGCCGGACGGTGTCGGGTGACGCAGTTGGTCGCGCAGCTCGACATAGTGCTGGTACTCGGCGGCCGCCGCTGCCGTGATCAGGGCTGAGGCGTTGAGCGCCATGGTGCGCAGTTGTTCGGAGTTGAGCCGCTGACCGACAGCGGCCAGTTCCGGTCGGTGCGGTGCGGAGCGCAGCGCCTCATCGAGGAGCCGCTCGAATTCCTGGCGGTCCTCGCTCTGCAGGTGCTGCGGAACGCTGTTCATGTGCATCCCCCGATGCTCCGTAGGGCTTGGGGCTCACACGCCGGCGAGCCGTCGGGCAGAAACGGAGGGGAGCCTGCTACGGATAAGCCGATGGTAGAGCCGTGACTGCGCACGTTGACAGGGGATTGCCGGAAATTGCGGTCCGGCCTGCGTGTACGCGGCTGGGGGACGCCTGCTCGACGAACGGTCAGGCGTTCAGGGGAAGTTGCCGGACCAGCAGCTTCCCGGCCATGGTCACGCCGCCGTCCATGGCGATGGCGAGCCCATCGGCGTAGACGTGCGGTCCCTCGACGACGGGGCCGCTGCTCTCCTCGCCGTCCTCGGAGCCGACTTGGCCGAGGAGATAGGGAATGGGGCTGTGCCCGTGAACGACCCGGGTGCCGCCGTACGTATCGAGGAGCGAGCGCACGGCGTCGGCGCCGCCCTCGTCGCGGAAGGAGAAGCGCTTGGTGAACTTGCGGAACAGGTCCCAGACCTCGTCGGCGTCGTTGCGGGTCAGCGCCTCGCGGACGGTGTCGTTGACCGCCTCGATGGAGTCGCCGTAGTCGAGGTAGGCGGTGGTGTCGGAGTGGAGCAGCAGATAGCCGTCGACCTCCTCGACGGCGTCGAGGCGGGCCATCCACTGCAGATGATGGTCCTGGAGGCGGTCCATGTCGGTCTTCTGGCCGCCGTTGAGCAGCCAGGCCGCCTGGAAGGTGGCGGTGCCCGCGCCGGAGTTGACGGGGGTGTCGCCGAACCGTTTGGCGCCGAGGAGCAGCAGTTCGTGGTTGCCCATGAGGGCCTTGCAGTAGCCGCCGGCCGCCGCGGCCTCCGCGGACAGCCGCATGACCAGGTCGATGACGCCGATGCCGTCCGGGCCGCGGTCGGTGAAGTCGCCGAGGAACCACAGCCGGGCGGTGCCTGCGCACCACTGGCCCGAGGCGTCGATCAGGCCCTGCTCCTGCAGGGCCGCCACCAGCTCGTCCAGGTAGCCGTGGACGTCACCGACGACATAGAGCGGGCCGGGCCCGGTCGCGGGCTGCGGGGCCGGGGCGGCGGAGGCGGGCTCGACGGGGACCTGGAGGGTGTCGCCGCGGTTGATGACGGGCAGGTCGCGCTGAGTGGGCGTGTAGCCCTCGGGGTACGCCTCGTCGGCGGGCGGTACGACGTCGCCGGGGTGGACGTGCTGGACGTACGGACCGGTCTCGTGGACGTACGCGGGTACCCGGAAGTCGCGCAGCGTCGCCGTCCGCTCCGCCTCGGGTCCCTGACCGGCCCCCTGAGTCATCAGACCCCTCCACCATCGCGCCGCATCTGCACCGCTTCGGACTGCCTGGTCGCAGCGGTCCGCGGTGTCGTGGGCCCATCATAGGAATGCGCGTAGCGCCGTGTGATGACCCAGGGGTGGTGAATCGGAACAAGACTCCAGTTCGCCGTGGCTTTCGCCCCGTTTGGGCAGATGTTCGACCGGTTGCCGACCGGCCGAGCCCCCGGTCCACCGGGTTCGCCCCCGCGCGCGTCGCGCCGGCCGGCCCCCTGTGCCGCACCGGCCGGGCCCCGCGCGGGTCGGTGCGGCGGCCGGTGCTACTTCTCGTCCGGTGTCCGCGGCGGACTGACCGTCGTGCGCGGGGACCGCCGCTGGGAGGAGGTGCGCACGATCAGCTCGGTCGGTATCACCTGCTCGACCGGCTGGTCCGACTCGACGCCCTCGATGGCGTCGATGAGGAGCTGGACGACGGCGGTGCCGATGCGGCGCGGCTTCAGGGACAGGGTGGTGATGGGCGGCTCGGTGCTGGCGTACACGGTGGACTCGCTGCAGCACACCAGCAGCAGGTCGTCGGGGACGCGCAGGCCGTAGCGGCGTGCGGCGGCGAGCAGGTCGGTGCCGTTCGGGTCGAACAGTCCATAGACCGCGTCGGGCCGGTCGGGGCGGGCGAGCAGCCGGTCGGCGGCGACGGCGCCCGCGCACGGGTCGTGCGCCGGGTAGGCCTCGTAGACGGGGTCCTGGCCGACCCGCTCGCACCAGCGCAGGTACGCGGTGGTCGACAGGTGGGTGTACGTGTCCGTCGTGGTGCCCGTGAGCAGGCCGATGCGGCGGGCGCCGGCGGCGGCGAGGTGGTCGAGGATGCCGAGTACGGCGGCCTCGTGGTCGTTGTCGACCCAGGCGGTGACGGGGAGCGCGCCGGCCGGGCGGCCGTCCGAGACGACCGGCAGTCCCTGCCGGACCAGCTCGCTGACCACCGGGTCCTGATCGGAGGGGTCGATGACGACCGTGCCGTCCAGGGCGACGTTGGACCAGACGTCGTGGCGGGAGGTCGCGGGCAGGATGACCAGGGCGTAGCCGCGGGCGAGCGCGGCCGAGGTCGCGGCCCGGGCCATCTCGGCGAAGTAGGCGAACTCCGTGAAGGTGAAAGGTTCATCCCCGTATGTCGTCACGGTCAGGCCGATCAGACCCGACTTGCCGGTACGGAGGGTGCGGGCGGCGGCCGAGGGCCGGTACCCCAGCCGGTCGGCGACCTCGCGGACATGGCGCCGGGTGGCATCCGGGAGCCGGCCCTTGCCGTTGAGGGCGTCGGACACGGTCGTGATGGAGACCCCGGCGGCGGCGGCGACGTCTCTGATGCCCGCCCGACCCGGCCGGCTGCCTCGACGTGAGGTTTCCGCGCGGCTCACCTGGTGCTTCCGTGCTGCTGTCATGGCGAGCCGATAGTAGGGCTCATGAGGTGGGGTAGTGCGGACGCATATGCACGCGTTGACAGGCACGTTTCTGCATGGTCATTGGAGGTCAACTTCCTTGGAAACCAAGGTTGTTGACCGATCCAATAGTAGGACGTGACTTGTCGACGCGGATGGACCTACCAAGTCCCCGATGTCTCGAAGAGGTCTCAACTCACCTTCACGGGGGACGCGCGCCACGGCGCAAGCCACCGGCGCATAGATATATGTACGGCGCGCCCCCCGAAACGTACGCCTTCGTACGAGGATGCCCTTTGTGCCGGTGGAAGACCTCACGTCCTTTCGGGACGGCGTCCGCGCTGATGGGCGTTCCGGACCTGTTCGCAGCGGCACCGAATCCTCTTAAGGTGAGAAGTATTGGATGCCGGCGGTGCCGACGGGCCGCCGGTGGTCGCGAGGAGGACTGCGGTGAGCGAGACGAGCCCCAAGCTGCGCGCAGAGCTGGAGGGGATCCCCACCTACAAGCCGGGCAAGCCGGCCGCGGCCGGCGGACCGGTCGCCTACAAGCTGTCCTCCAACGAGAACCCGTACCCGCCGCTGCCCGGCGTGATGGAGAGCGTGACCGCGGCGGCCTGCGACTTCAACCGCTACCCGGACATGGCCTGCACCGGGCTGATGAACGAACTGTCCGAACGCTTCGGTGTGCCGCTCTCCGACCTGGCCACCGGTACCGGCTCGGTGGGTGTCGCCCAGCAGCTCGTCCAGGCCACCAGCGGCCCCGGCGACGAGGTGATCTACGCCTGGCGGTCGTTCGAGGCGTACCCGATCATCACGCAGATCAGCGGCGCCCGCGCGGTGCAGGTGCCGCTGACTCCGGGCGATGTGCACGACCTGGACGCGATGGCGGACGCGATCACCGACCGAACCCGACTGATCTTCGTCTGCAACCCCAACAACCCGACCGGCACGGTGGTGCGGCGGGCCGAGCTGGAGCGGTTCCTCGACCGGGTGCCCGCTGATGTGCTGGTGGTGCTGGACGAGGCCTACCGGGAGTTCATCCGGGACCCCGAAGTGCCCGACGGCGTCGAGCTGTACCGGAAGCGGTCCAACGTCTGCGTCCTGCGGACCTTCTCCAAGGCGTACGGGCTGGCCGGGCTGCGCGTCGGATTCGCGATCGCCCATGAGCCGGTGGCGGCGGCGCTGCGCAAGACGGCGGTGCCGTTCGGGGTGAGCCAGCTGGCTCAGGAGGCTGCGATCGCTTCGCTGCGGGCCGAGGACGAGCTGCTGGGCCGGGTGGGCTCGCTGGTGTGCGAGCGCACGCGCGTGGTCAAGGCGCTGCGGGCCCAGGGCTGGACGGTGCCGGAGACGCAGGCCAACTTCGTGTGGCTGCGGCTGGGGGAGCGTACGGTCCCGTTCGCGCAGGCCTGTGAGGAGCACGGGGTGGTGGTCCGGCCGTTCCCGGGCGAGGGTGTGCGGGTGACGGTCGGGGAGGCCGAGGCGAACGACATCTTCCTGAAGGTCACGGAGGCGTACCGCAAGGAGCTGTAGTCCGGCGGCAGCTCTACTCGTCGATCAGTTCCACCCGGACGGGGGCGCCGTCGCGTACGGTCGCCAGGAGGCTTGCGTCCCCGTCCACGCTGCCGAGGACATTGCACGGGCTCGCGAGGCGGCACTCCTCGCCTCGCGAGATCGGCGTGGGGCCGTAGGGGAGGGCGAGTGCGTCGCCGTCCGTCCAGAAGGCCACCGTGACCGGTGCCACGATCTGCCGGGCGTCCGTTTCACGTGAAACACAGACGCCTGTGCCGAAATACACCTCCTCACCCCATGTGCGCGCGGTCGAAGTGAGCGGCAGCGCCTTGGCGAGTGCCTGGACTGTCGGAGTGCTTGCGTCGAGGGTCGCGGTGATGATGCCCGTCGGCCAGGAGACGCGTATCTGCATGGCGCGCAATTCAACAAGATGTTGAAGTCGCTGCCAAGGTCTTGACGCGACGGCGAAGGGGGGACCCCCTGGCGCAGGCTGAAAATCAGTGCGTCATAATGGCTTGTGAATGTGAACGCGTTCACAAGCGCGTCCCGTTTGCTCCGTATGTGTGCAACAAAAGGGGCAGATCGCCGCTGTAGTGCGGCGTAGTAAGGAGGGTGACGACGTGTACCTGGCTCTGGCGCCGGAGACACTGGCGCGCTGGCAGTTCGGCATCACCACCGTCTACCACTTCCTGTTCGTTCCGCTGACGATCTCCCTGGCCGCGCTCACGGCCGGGCTGCAGACGGCCTGGGTGCGTACGGAGAAGGAGAAGTACCTCAGGGCGACGAAGTTCTGGGGCAAGCTCTTCTTGATCAACATCGCGATGGGCGTGGTCACCGGCATCGTGCAGGAGTTCCAGTTCGGCATGAACTGGTCCGACTACTCGCGCTTCGTCGGTGACATCTTCGGCGCCCCGCTCGCCTTCGAGGCGCTGATCGCGTTCTTCTTCGAGTCCACCTTCATCGGTCTGTGGATCTTCGGCTGGGACAAGCTGCCCAAGAAGATCCACCTGGCCTGCATCTGGATGGTCTCGATCGGCACGATCCTGTCGGCGTACTTCATCCTCGCGGCGAACTCCTGGATGCAGCACCCGGTCGGCTACAAGATCGACAAGGCCAGGGGGCGGGCCGAGCTGACCGACTTCTGGGCCGTACTGACCCAGAACACCGCCCTCAGCCAGGCCTTCCACACCCTGTCCGCGGCCTTCCTGACGGGTGGCGCCTTCATGGTGGGCATCTCCGCCTACCACCTGGCCCGCAAGAAGCACATCCGTGAGATGAAGACCTCGCTGCGGCTCGGTCTGATCACCGTGGTCATCGCCGGCCTGCTCACCGCGGTCAGCGGCGACACCCTCGGCAAGGTGATGTTCAAGCAGCAGCCGATGAAGATGGCCGCCGCCGAGGCGCTGTGGGACGGCCAGAAACCGGCGCCGTTCTCGATCTTCGCCTATGGCGACGTGGACAAGGGCCACAACAGCGTGGCCATCGAGATCCCGGGCCTGCTGTCCTTCCTCGCCGACGACAGCTTCACCTCGTACGTGCCCGGCATCAACGACGTCAACAAGGCCGAGCAGCAGAAGTTCGGGCCCGGTGACTACCGGCCCAACATCCCCGTCGCCTTCTGGGGCTTCCGCTGGATGATCGGCTTCGGCATGGCCTCCTTCGCCATCGGGCTGGCCGGGCTCTGGCTGACCCGCAGGAAGTTCATGCTGCCGCAAGCCCTGAGGGTCGGCGAGGACGAGGTGCCACACCTGGTGCTGTTCAAGAACAAGGCGCTCAGCCCGAAGCTCACCCCCTGGTACTGGCGCATCGCCACCTGGACGCTCGCCTTCCCCCTGATCGCCAACTCGTGGGGCTGGATCTTCACCGAGATGGGCCGTCAGCCGTGGGTCGTCTACGGCGTCCTGCAGACCCGGGACGCGGTCTCCCCCGGTGTCTCCCAGGGCGAGGTCCTCACCTCGATGACCGTCTTCACCGCGCTGTACGCCATCCTCGCCGTGGTCGAGGTCAAGCTGCTCGCGAAGTACGTCAAGGCCGGCCCGCCCGAACTGACCGAGGCCGACCTCAACCCGCCCACGAAGATCGGCGGCGACACCCGTGACGCCGACAAGCCGATGGCCTTCTCGTACTAGGCCGAGGGAACAGTCATGGAACTTCACGACGTCTGGTTCGTCCTGATCGCCGTCCTGTGGACCGGCTACTTCTTCCTGGAGGGCTTCGACTTCGGGGTCGGCATCCTCACCAAGCTGCTGGCCCGCAACCGGCCCGAGCGCCGGGTGCTGATCAACACCATCGGCCCGGTCTGGGACGGCAACGAGGTGTGGCTGCTCACCGCGGGCGGCGCGACCTTCGCCGCGTTCCCCGAGTGGTACGCCACCCTCTTCTCCGGCTTCTACCTGCCCCTGCTGCTCATCCTGGTCTGCCTGATCGTCCGGGGTGTCGCCTTCGAGTACCGGGCCAAGCGGCCGGAGGAGAACTGGCAGCGCAACTGGGAGACGGCGATCTTCTGGACCTCACTGCTCCCGGCGTTCCTGTGGGGCGTGGCCTTCGGGAACATCGCGCAGGGGGTGAAACTCGACCGGAACTTCGAGTACGTCGGCAACCTCTGGGACCTGCTCAACCCCTACGCCCTGCTCGGCGGCCTGGTGACGCTCACGCTCTTCACCTTCCACGGAGCGGTGTTCACCGCGCTCAAGACGGTCGGGGAGATCCGGGTGCGGGCCCGGAAGCTGGCCCGGTGGGTCGGTCTGGTCGCGGCCGTCGTGGCCCTCGCCTTCCTGCTGTGGACGCAGGCCGACAGCGGTGACGGCAAGAGTCTGGTGGCTCTGGTCGTAGCCGTCGTCGCCCTGGCGGCGGCTCTCGTGGCGAACCAGGCCGGTCGGGAGGGATGGTCGTTCGCACTGTCCGGCGTCACCATCGTGGCCGCCATGGCGATGCTCTTCCTGTCGCTCTTCCCGAACGTCATGCCGTCCACCCTGAACGCGGACTGGAGCCTGACGGTCACCAACGCCTCGTCGAGCCCCTACACCCTGAAGATCATGACGTGGTGCGCGGCGATCGCCACACCGCTCGTCCTGCTCTACCAGGGCTGGACCTACTGGGTCTTCCGTAAGCGGATCGGCACGCAGCACATCGCTCCTGACGCTGCGGCCGGCACCGCGCACTGAGTCCGCCGAGGGTGCTGTTTCACGTGAAACACCACCCTCGGTACCGAAGGGCATGTTTCACGTGAAACCAATCGATCCCCGCCTGCTGCGGTACGCGCGCGCCACCCGTCTCTTCCTCATCGCGGTCATCGGTCTGGGGGCCGTGGGGGCCGGACTGGTCATCGCCCAGGCCATGCTCGTCGCCGAGATCGTCGTCGGCGCGTTCCTGCATGGGCAGTCGGTCGCCGAACTGCGTACTCCCCTGCTGTTGTTGGCCGCCGTGGCCGTCGGGCGATCGATGGTCGCGTGGCTCACCGAACTCGCGGCCCATCGCGCGAGCGCGGCCGTGAAGTCGGAGCTGCGCGGGCGGCTGCTCGACCGGGCGGCGGCGCTCGGCCCGGGGTGGCTGAGCGGTCAGCAGACCGGTTCGCTGGTCACCCTGGCCACGCGCGGGGTCGACGCCCTGGACGACTACTTCTCGCGCTACCTCCCGCAGTTGGGGCTCGCCGTGGTCGTGCCCGTGGCGGTGCTGGCCCGGATCGTCACCGAGGACTGGGTGTCGGCGGCGATCATCGTCTGCACCCTGCCGCTGATTCCGGTCTTCATGATGCTGATCGGCTGGGCGGCCCAGTCCCGGATGGAGCGTCAGTGGCGGTTGCTGTCCCGGCTGTCCGGCCACTTCCTGGACGTGGTCGCGGGACTGCCGACGCTGAAGGTGTTCGGCCGGGCCAAGGCGCAGGCGGACTCCATTCGGCGGATCACCGGCGAGTACCGGCAGGCCACCCTGCGGACGCTGCGGATCGCCTTCCTGTCCTCGTTCGCGCTGGAGTTGCTGGCCACGCTGTCGGTCGCGCTGGTCGCCGTGACGATCGGGATGCGGCTCGTCCACGGAGACATGGACCTCTACATCGGTCTGGTGATCCTGGTGCTGGCGCCCGAGGCATATCTGCCGCTGCGGCAGGTGGGTGCGCAGTACCACGCGGCAGCGGAGGGGCTCGCCGCGGCGGAGGAGATCTTCACCGTGCTGGAGACGCCGGTGCCGGAGTCGGGGACCGGGGCGGTGCCGACGGGTGGTGTGGCCTTCGAGGGGGTCACCGTTCGGTATCCGGGGCGGTCCTCGGATGCGGTCACCGATGTGTCGTTCACCGTCGAGCCCGGAGAGACCGTTGCGCTGGTCGGGCCGAGCGGGGTGGGCAAGTCGACGCTGCTGAGCGTGTTGCTGGGGTTCGTACGGCCCACCGAGGGGCGGGTGCGGATCGGGGGCGCGGATCTCGCCGGGCTGGATGTGGCCGAGTGGCGGGCACGGGTCGCGTGGGTGCCGCAGAGGCCGCATCTGTACGCCGGGACGATCGCGGAGAACGTGCGGCTGGCTCGGCCCGACGCCGACGAGGGTGCCGTGCGGCGGGCGTTGCGGGACGCGGGTGCGTGGGAGTTCGTGGCGGCGCTGCCGGACGGCGTCGACACCGTGCTCGGGGAGGACGGGGCGGGCTTGTCGGCGGGGCAGCGGCAACGGTTGGCGTTGGCTCGGGCGTTTCTCGCGGATCGGCCTGTGCTGTTGCTGGATGAGCCGACGGCTGCGTTGGACGGGGGGACCGAGGGGGAGGTCGTGGCTGCGGTGCGGAGGCTCGCGGCTGGTCGGACCGTGGTGCTCGTCGTGCATCGGCCTGCGCTGCTGGGGGTGGCTGACCGTGTGGTACGGCTGGGAGGTACGGCTTCTGTGCCGTCCCAGGGGTGCGGTGGGCCCACCAGGAGGCTCCGCCCCCTGGACCCCGGTCCTCGGCCACCCGTCACCCGACTCGGCCGGCTGGAAGGCGAGGGGACGGGGCCCCGGCTCGATGGGCTGGATGGTGAGCCGGCGGCGGGTCGGTTCGGTGGGCCGGCGGCGGGTCGGCTGGATGGTGAGCCGGTGGGGGACCGGGTCCGTGGCGTGGAGCACGGGGCCGTGCGGCGGGGCGCGGGGAGCGTGTTGCGGCGGGTTCGGGGGGATGGTGGGCGGCGGGGGCGGTTGCTGGGGGCACTGGGACTGGGGAGTCTTGCCCTGGGGAGTGCCGTGGGGCTCATGGCCACCTCCGGCTGGCTCATCTCGCGGGCCTCTCAGCAGCCCCCGGTGCTGTACCTGATGGTGGCCGTGACCGCGACCCGGGCGTTCGGGATCGGGCGGGCCGTCTTCCGGTACGCCGAGCGGCTGGTGTCGCACGACGCCGTCCTGCGGATGCTGGCCGACACCCGGGTCGCGGTCTACCGGCGGCTGGAGCGCCTGGCTCCCGCGGGGCTGCGCGGCACCCGGCGCGGTGATCTGCTCACCCGCCTGGTCGCCGACGTGGACGCGTTCCAGGACTACTGGCTGCGCTGGCTGCTGCCCGCCGGGGTGGCCCTCACCGTGTCCGCAGCCTCCGTCGGCTTCACGGCCTGGCTGCTGCCCGAGGCCGGTGCCGTTCTCGCGGCGGGCCTGCTGGCCGCCGGTGCCGGTGTCCCCCTGCTGACCGCTACCGCGGCCCGGCGGACCGAGCGGCGGCTGGCGCCCGCCCGGGGGGTGCTCGCGACCCGTGTGACCGACCTGCTCACCGGCACGGCCGAGCTGACCGTCTCCGGTGCGCTGCCGGCCCGTACGGACGCGGCCCGGCGGGCCGACGGCGCCCTCACCCGGATCGCCGCGCGCGCCGCCGCCGTCACCGGGCTCGGGGACGGGCTCACCGCGCTCGTCTCCGGGCTGACCGTCACGGGCACCGCGGCGTTCGGTGCGCAAGCGGTGGCGGCCGGGCGGCTGAGCGGCGTGGCGATGGCCGTGGTCGTCCTCACCCCACTGGCCGCCTTCGAGGCCGTACTGGGGCTGCCGCTCGCCGCGCGGTACCGGCAGCGGGTGCGGCGCAGCGCGGAGCGGGTGTACGAGGTCCTGGACGCACCCGAGCCCGTGCGCGAGCCCGTCGCGCCCCGGCAGGCGCCCGCGTCGCCGTTCCCCGTGGTGGTCAAGGGCGTGACCGCTCGGTACGCGGGGCAGCGGCGGGAGGCGCTCGCCGGGCTGGATCTGACGCTGGAGGAGGGGCGCCGGGTCGCGGTGGTGGGGGCGTCCGGCTCGGGCAAGACGACCCTCGCGCAGGTGCTGCTGCGGTTCCTCGACCCGGAGGCGGGCTCTTACACGCTCGCCGGTGTGGACGCGTGCGCGCTGGACGGTGACGACGTGCGGCGGTTCGTCGGGCTGTGCGCGCAGGACGCGCATCTCTTCGACAGCTCGGTGCGCGAGAACCTGCTGCTGGCCAGGAAGGACGCCACCGAGGCCGACCTGCGCGCAGCACTGGACCGGGCCCGGCTGCTGGACTGGGTGGACGCGCTGCCCGACGGCCTGGACACGCTCGTCGGCGAGCACGGCGCGCGGCTGTCCGGCGGGCAGCGGCAGCGGCTGGCGCTGGCCCGCGCGCTGCTGGCCGGTTTCCCCGTGCTGGTGCTGGACGAGCCCGCCGAGCACCTGGATCTGCCGACGGCCGACGCGCTGACCGCCGATCTGCTGGCCGCCACCGAGGGGCGTACGACACTGCTGATCACCCACCGGCTGGCGGGACTCGACGCGGTGGACGAGGTGATCGTGCTCGACGCGGGCCGGGTGGTGCAGCGGGGCCCGTACGAGCGGCTGGTCACCGAGGACGGACCGCTGTGGGAGATGGCGCGCCGGGAGGCGGAGGCGGAGTCGTTGGTGGCGGTGGGCTGAGCGCCGGCCGCCCCGCGGTCCGGGCGGGGCATCGGGTCCGGCCGTTTCGAGCGGGGCCGTCGCCGTCGGCGTGCCGGGGTTCGAGGGCTGTGGCCCTCGGGACTCGGCGGGGGCTGCGTGGGCGCGGTCGCCTCCCGGGGATCGTCGGCGCGGGCCGTACCGGAACCCGCGCGGAGCGCTACCGCACCCGGTCGGCGAGCAGGTGCTCGATCACCACGGCCACGCCGTCGTCGTTGTTGGCGACCGTGCGGCCCGACGCGGCGGCGATGACGTCCGGGTGGGCGTTGCCCATGGCGTACGACTGGCCGGCCCAGGTCAGCATCTCGACGTCGTTGGGCATGTCCCCGAAGGCCACGACCTCCTCGTGCGAGATGCCGCGCTCGGCGCAGCACAGGGCGAGGGTGCTGGCCTTGGAGACGCCGGGGCCGCTGAGTTCCAGCAGGGCGCTGGGGCTGGAACGGGTGACGTTGGCGTGCTCGCCGACGGCCAGCCGGGCGAGGGTGAGGAACGCGTCGGGGTCGAGGGACGGGTGGTAGGCGAGGATCTTGAGCACGGGCTGGTCGGCGTCGGGGCCGTCGGGTGCCAGCAGCTTCTCGGCGGGCAGGAGATGGTCGGGTATCTCCATGTGCAGCTTGGGGTAGTCCGGCTCCTGGTGGAAGCCGTACGTCTGCTCGACCGCGAACACCGTGCCGGGCGCCGCCTCGCGCATGAGCTGGACGGCCTTCAGGGCGTTGTCCCGGGCCAGCTCGCGGACCTTCACGAACCGGTGGGCGCCGGGGCCGCCGTGCAGGTCGACCACGGCGGCGCCGTTGCCGCAGATCGCCAGTCCGTGGCCGTGGACGTGGTCGCTGACCACGTCCATCCAGCGGGCCGGCCGGCCGGTGACGAAGAAGACCTCGATCCCGGCCTCCTCGGCGGCGGCCAGCGCGGCGACGGTCCGTGGGGAGACCGACTTGTCGTCGCGCAGCAGAGTGCCGTCCAGGTCGGTGGCGATCAGCCGCGGTGGCAGGGCGGCGGCGGCAGGGGTCCCGGGCTGTCTGGTCGCTGAGGTCACCCGGCCATTCTCACCCAGGCATCCGCACGACCGTGCGCGAGTCCGCACAGATGAGACACAGGCGACGCTCGGAGCGGCCGGCGCGGACGGTTGGTCCGGGGGTCAGTCGAGCTGGGCGAGGGCTTCCATGGCGATCCGCTCGAAGACCTTCTCGTCGGTGGCGAAGTCGGAGTCCGGGATGGGCCAGTGGATCACGATCTCGGTGAAGCCCAGCTCCTGGTGGCGGCCGGCGAAGTCCACGAAGGCGTCCAGGGACGCGAGCGGCCGGGCGCGGTCCGGGGTGAAGCCGGTGAGCAGGATCTTGTCCAGCTCGGCCAGGTCCCGTCCGGCGGCCTCGCAGGCCTCGGTCAGCTTGCCGATCTGGCCGCGCAGGGCCGCGACGGACTGCTCCGGCGTGCCGGTCTCGTACAGCTTCGGGTCGCCGGTCGTCACCCACGCCTGGCCGTACCGCGCGGCGAGCCTCAGGCCGCGCGGGCCGGTGGCCGCCACCGCGAACGGCAGCCGGGGCCGCTGCACACAGCCCGGGATGTTCCGGGCCTCGTGGGCCGAGTAGAAGCGGCCCTCGGACGACACCGCGTCCTCGGTGAGGAGCCGGTCGAGCAGGGGCACGAACTCGGCGAACCGGTCGGCACGCTCCCGCGGGGTCCACGGCTCCTGGCCGAGGGCGGTGGCGTCGAAACCGGTGCCGCCCGCGCCGATGCCGAGGGTGACCCGGCCGCCGGAGATGTCGTCCAGCGAGATCAGTTCCTTGGCGAGGGTCACCGGGTGGCGGAAGTTCGGCGAGGTGACCAGCGTGCCGAGGCGCAGCCGGTCGGTGGCCGCCGCGGCCGCCGTCAGCGTCGGAACGGCGCCGAACCAGGGGCCGTCACGGAAGCTGCGCCAGGACAGGTGGTCGTAGGTGTACGCGGTGTGGAAGCCGAGCTGCTCGGCGCGCGTCCAGGCCGAACGGCCACCCTCGTGCCAGCGGCGGTACGGCAGGATCACGGTGCTCAGACGCAGACTCATGCGTCCGAGCGTAAGCGGCACCACGGGCAGGGGACGAAACGGTCACGGTCTGCGTCCGTCCGGGCGCGGAGCGCTCAGTCGGCCGCGGGATGCTCAGCGCGGGCCCGGGAAGCGCAGGTAGCGCGGCGGCACGGTCGCGGTCAGCCAGACGCCGTTGGCGCTGATGTGGAACACATGGCCGTCCCGGTGCATCGCGCCGGAGTCCACGGACAGCACCACGGGTCTGCCCCGGCGGGCGCCGACGCGGGTGGCGGTCTCCCGGTCGGCGGAGAGGTGCACGGCGTGCCGGTTCATGGGCCGCAGGCCCTCCGCGCGGATCGCGTCCAGGTGACGGGCGACCGTGCCGTGGTACAGGTACGGCGGTGGGGTCGCCGGGGGCAGGCCGAGGTCGACCTCGATGCTGTGGCCCTGGCTGGCGCGGATCCTGCCGTCCTCGACGGCGAAACGCCGCTTGTCGTTCGCGGCGACCACGTGGTCCAGTTCCTCGCGGGTGAACGGGAACCCATGGGCGGCGGCCGCGGTGATCAGGGTGTCGATCTCCACCCAGCCGCCCGGGTCCGGCGTGAGCCCGATCCTTTCGGGCTGGTGGCGCAGGTGTTTGGAGAGGTACTTCGACACCTTCACGGTGCGGCGTTCGTCCATGGGTCCAGCGTGCGGGAGAGACGCGGATCACGCAGGTGGTTTTCCTTCCGAGGTTTGATCCACAACCAAGTGGGGTTATCCACAGGGGAATTGACAGAGCTGTGGACAACTGGCGCGCCCTGTGCGGCGTTCGGCGTCACAACCTCGGCTCGACCCGCGCGATCCTCCTCAGCAGGCCCGGCGCGAAGCGGGCCAGCAGATGGGCGCCGCGGGCCTCCGGGGTCACGGGTACCACCGCCCTGTTGTCGGCCACCGCGTCCAGGACGGCGTCGGCCACCTTCTCCGGTGGGTAGTTGCGCAGGCCGTACAGGCGAGCCGTCCTCTGCCGGCGGCGGCGTTGTTCCGCCTCGTCGACACCGGCGAAGTGCGCCGTCGAGGTGATGTCGGTGTTGACGAAGCCCGGGCAGACCGCCGTGACGCCGATGTCCCCGGCGGCCAGCTCGGCGCGCAGGCACTCGGAGAGCATCAGGACCGCCGCCTTGGAGGTGCTGTAGGCGGGCAGCGCGCGCGAGGGCTGGTAGGCGGCGGCCGACGCGACGTTGACGATGTGGCCGCCCTGGCCGCGTTCGGCCATCCGTGCGCCGAAGAGCCGGCAGCCGTGGATGACGCCCCACAGGTTCACGTCCAGCACCTTGCGCCAGTCGTCGGTCGTCGTGGTGAAGAAGGAGCCCGACAGACCGATGCCCGCGTTGTTGACCAGCACGTCCAGCACGCCGTACGTGTGGTGGACCTTCTCCGCGAGCTTCTCCATCGCCTGCTCGTCGGAGACGTCGGCCGGCTCCGCCCAGGCCTCGGGCGCGCCGGCCAGCCGGGACAGTTCGGCGGTGCGGGCGGCGGCCTCGGTGTCACGGTCGACGGCGATCACCCGCGCGCCGGCCTCGGCGAAGGCGAACGCGGTGGCCCGGCCGATCCCGCTGCCCGCGCCGGTGACCAGCACGAGCTGGCCGGCGAACCGGTCGGCGTGGCGCCCGGTGGCCTGCGGGGAGGGACGGCCGCCCTCGACGGAGGTCGCGAACTCCCTGATCCAGGCGGCGACCTGGTCGGGTCGCGTGCGCGGGACCCAGTGGCCGGCCGGGAGGGTGCGGCGGGTCAGCCGGGGCACCCACCGGTCCAGGTCGTCGTAGAGCCGCTCGGAGAGGAACGGGTCGTCCTGGGGCGTGATGAGCTGCACGGGCGCGTGTGCGTACGCGTCCGGACGCGGCCTGCGCAGCCGTGCGCGGACGTTGTCCCGGTACAGCCAGGCGCCGTGCGCGGCGTCGGTGCGGAGCGAGGCGGTCGGGTAGTCGCGGTCCCGGACCCGCTCGAGCCGCTCCAGGATCTTCGGCCAGTACTTGCCGAGCGGCCCGCGCCAGGCGAGCTCCGGCAGGGCCGGCGTGTGCAGCAGGTACACGTACCAGGACTTGGCGCCCTGGCCGAGGAGCTGGCCCACCCGGCGGGGAGTGGGGCGCTTCACGCGCGCGTTGATCCAGTGCCCGAGGTGGTCGAGGGACGGCCCGGAGATCGAGGTGAAGGAGGCGACACGGCCCTCCGTGCGGCCGACGGTGACGAACTCCCAGGACTGCGTCGAGCCCCAGTCGTGCCCGACGAGGTGCACCGGCCGGTCCGGGCTGACCGCGTCCACGACGGCCAGGAAGTCGTCGGTGAGCTTGGGCAGGGTGTAGCCGCCGCGCAGGGGCCGGGGTGCCGTGGAGCGGCCGTGGCCCCGGACGTCGTAGAGGACCACGTGGAAGCGGCCGGCGAGCCGGACGGCGACCTCCGACCAGACCTCCTTGCTGTCCGGGTAGCCGTGCACCAGCACCATCGTCGGCTGGTCCGGGTCGCCCAGCTCGGCGACGCACAGTTCGATCCCGCCCGTGCGCACTCGGCGCTCGCGTGCACCTTCCAAGGTCACTTCTCCTCCGCCCAGCGCCGCGTGTGCGGCAGATCGTCGTCCAGCCAGAACGCGCTCTCCTCGGGGTCCCGGGAGTCGGTGACCACCAGGATCTCCTCGAACTTCGCGCCTGTCCCCCGGAAGCCGAGGTGGGGTTCGACCGCCCAGAGGCCCGGCCGCGGCGGGTGGTCCGAGAAGCGGTACGGCGACCACAGCGGCGACCAGCCCTGGCGGTGGCCGTGCAGCGCGTCGGCGGCCAGGCCCTTCAGGGACTGCGTGCCGAACCCGAACAGATGGGGTGACCAGCGGCGCTGCCGTACCCGGTCCACCTTGTGGGCGATCACCCCGAAGGGGTAGGCCCGGTGCCGGTTGGCGTAACCCTGGCGGACCATGAGCCGGTCCACGTCCTGGTAGATCTCCCGCAGCGGACGCCGCTCGCGCACCTCGCGCAGGATCAGCTCGCGGTGTGCCGCCAGGTCGGCCATCAGCCGGTCCTGCACCGGGTTCACGCCCAGCGAGCCCGAGTAGCCGATGTCCGCCGTGTACCCCTCGTACACCGGCGCCAGGTCGAGGATGAACGGCATTCCGGGCTCCAGAGCGCGGCCGGTCGGGAAGAACTGCAACGGCACGCGGAAGCCCACGAACGCCGTGCGGTCCCCGAACCAGGCGAAGGGCAGGTGGAACCAGTCCCGCACCCCGCGCTGGCGCAGCCACGCGCGCTGCATCCGGGCCGCCTCGCGCTCGGTCACCCCCGGCTCCAGACGGGCCGCGACCGCCTCCGCGCACTCGTAGGCGAGGCGCTGCACGGTCCGGAAACCCTCCAGCTCCGCCGAGCGTTCACCGGTCGACGTCGTCGCCATGCCCACCTCGCCCCACCGTCGCGGTACGTGCTCGTAACTTGACACCGGAGAATCTCGCATTTGTTAGACCCAGCGTCAACAGTGGTGCCCGTACCTCTCAAGGAGGGGGTCCCTTACGGAACCCCTACACCTGGAGGCGGACTCGAAGACGGCTCTTCGGTCTGACGACGGACGTGGTCCGTGTCACTACCGTCGACTGCGTGACTGTGATCGCGACCGAAAGCCTGAGCAAGCGGTTCCCCCGGGTGACCGCGCTCGACCGCCTGTCCGTGGACATCGGACCCGGTGTGACCGGACTCGTCGGGGCCAACGGCGCCGGCAAGTCCACCCTGATCAAGATCCTGCTGGGGCTGTCCCCCGCCACGGAGGGCCGCGCCGAGGTGCTCGGCCTCGACGTCGCCACCAAGGGCGCCGCCATCCGCGAGCGCGTCGGGTACATGCCGGAGCACGACTGCCTGCCGCCGGACGTCTCGGCCACCGAGTTCGTCGTCCACATGGCCCGCATGTCCGGCCTGCCGCCCGCCGCCGCCCGCGAGCGCACCGCCGACACCCTGCGCCACGTCGGGCTGTACGAGGAGCGCTACCGCCCCATCGGCGGCTACTCGACCGGCATGAAGCAGCGGGTGAAGCTCGCCCAGGCGCTGGTGCACGACCCGCAGCTGGTCTTCCTGGACGAGCCGACCAACGGCCTCGACCCGGTCGGCCGCGACGAGATGCTCGGCCTGATCCGCCGCATCCACACCGACTTCGGCATCTCGGTGCTCGTCACCTCCCACCTGCTCGGCGAGCTGGAACGCACCTGCGACCACGTCGTCGTCATCGACGGCGGCAAGCTCCTGCGCGCCAGCTCCACCACCGACTTCACCCAGACCACGACCACCCTCGCGATCGAGGTCACCGACAGCGACACCCACCCGGACGGCACCCGCGCGGTCCGCGAGGCGCTGCACGCGCGCGGGGTGGACACGCACGCGGAGGCCGGCGGACTGCCCGGCGCCGGACACATCCTGCTGCTGACCGCCACGGGCGACGAGACCTACGACCTCGTCCGGGACGTGGTGGCCGACCTCGGCCTCGGCCTGGTGCGCATGGAGCAGCGCCGGCACCACATCTCCGAGGTGTTCACCAGCAGCGACGAACAGCGGAAGGAGGCCGTCGGCCATGGCGGTTGAGCAGCCCACGCCGGCGATGGCCGGCGCCGACCAGTCCCGCATCCACGACATCGGCTACCGCGGCTACGACGGCCCCCGCCTCGGCCGCGCCTACGCCCGCCGCTCGCTGTACTCGCAGTCCCTGCGCGGCGCCTACGGCCTCGGCCGCTCGGTGAAGTCCAAGGTGCTGCCGATGCTGCTGTTCGCGGTGATGTGCGTGCCCGCCGCCATCATGGTGGCCGTCGCCGTCGCCACCAAGGCGCACGAGCTGCCGGTGTCCTACACCCGGTACGCGATCATCATGCAGGCCGTGATCAGCCTGTACGTCGCCTCCCAGGCGCCCCAGGCGGTCTCCCGCGACCTGCGCTTCAAGACCGTACCGCTGTACTTCTCGCGGCCCATCGAGACCGCCGACTACGTCCGCGCCAAGTTCGCGGCGCTCGCCTCGGCGCTGTTCATCCTGACCGCCGCACCGCTGATCGTGCTCTACGTGGGTGCGCTGCTGGCCAAGCTGGACTTCGCCCACCAGACCAAGGAATTCGCCCAGGGACTGGTCTCCGTGGCCCTGCTCTCACTGCTCTTCGCCGGCATCGGCCTGGTCATCGCCGCGTTCACCCCGCGCCGCGGCTTCGGCATCGCCGCCGTGATCGCCGTACTGACCATCTCCTACGGGGCGGTCTCCACCCTCCAGGCCATCGCCTACACGCAGGACAGCAACAGCGCCATCCCGTGGATCGGCCTGTTCTCGCCGATCACGCTGATCGACGGCCTGCAGTCCGCGTTCCTCGGCGCCGGCTCCGCCTTCCCCGGCGGGGTGGGCCCGTCCAACGGCGAGGGCGTGGTCTACGTCCTGTTCGTCCTCGGCCTGATCGCCGCCTGCTACGGCCTCCTGAACCGCCGCTACCGGAAGGTGGGACTGTGACCGCGCCCAGCCCGTCCACCGCCACCACCCTTCCAAGGAACGGGCTGCGCCCATGAGCACTCTCACCATCGACCACGTCTCCCGCTGGTTCGGCAACGTGGTCGCCGTCAACGACATCACCATGACCATCGGCCCCGGCGTCACCGGCCTGCTCGGCCCCAACGGCGCCGGAAAGTCCACCCTCATCAACATGATGGGCGGCTTCCTCGCCCCCTCCACCGGCACGGTCACCCTCGACGGACAGCCGGTGTGGCGCAACGAGACCATCTACCGGCACATCGGCATCGTCCCCGAGCGGGAGGCGATGTACGACTTCCTCACGGGCCGCGAATTCGTCTTCGCCAACGCCGAACTGCACGGCCTCGGCGACAAGGCCGCCCAGCGCGCGCTCGCCACGGTCGAGATGGAGTACGCCCAGGACCGGAAGATCTCCACGTACTCCAAGGGCATGCGGCAGCGCGTGAAGATGGCGAGCGCCCTGGTCCACGACCCGTCGCTGCTCCTGCTGGACGAGCCGTTCAACGGCATGGACCCGCGCCAGCGCATGCAGCTCATGGACCTGCTGCGGAAGATGGGCGACGAGGGCCGCACGGTGCTGTTCTCCTCGCACATCCTCGAAGAGGTCGAGCAGCTCGCCCGGCACATCGAGGTCGTCGTCGCCGGACGGCACGCGGCCAGCGGCGACTTCCGCAGGATCCGCCGCCTGATGACCGACCGCCCGCACCGCTACCTCGTCCGCTCCAGCGACGACCGCGCCCTCGCGGCCGCGCTGATCGCCGACCCGTCCACGGCCGGCATCGAGGTCGACCACGCCGAGGGCGCCCTGCGCATCCAGGCCGTCGACTTCGGCCGTTTCACCGCCCTGCTGCCGAAGGTCGCCAGGGACCACGGCATCCGGCTCCTCACGGTCTCGCCGTCCGACGAGTCCCTGGAGTCCGTCTTCTCGTACCTGGTCGCGGCGTAGGAGGCCGAAGATGTACGACCCCACCGTCGCCCGGCTCACCTACCGGGCCCTGCTCGGCCGCCGCAGGGCCCTCATCCTCGGCGCGCTGCCACTGCTGCTCATCGTGATCTCCGTGGCCGTCCGCGCCCTGACCGGGGCCGACGACCAGACGGCCTCGGACGTCCTCGGCGGCTTCGCGCTCGCCACCATGGTGCCGATCATCGGTGTCATCGCCGGCACCGGCGCGATCGGCCCGGAGATCGACGACGGCTCCGTCGTCTACCTGCTGTCCAAGCCGCTCAAGCGGCCCACGATCATCCTCACCAAGCTGATCGTCGCCATCGCCGTGACCATGGTCTTCTCGGCGGTGCCGACCCTGATCGCCGGCCTGATCCTGAACGGCAACGGCCAGCAGATCGCCGTCGCCTACACGGTCGCCGCGCTCGTCTCCTCCATCGCCTACTCGGCGCTGTTCCTGCTGCTGGGCACGGTCTCCCGGCACGCGGTGGTCTTCGGGCTCGTCTACGCCCTGGTCTGGGAGGCGCTGTTCGGCTCCCTGGTGCCGGGCGCGCGCACGCTGAGCGTCCAGCAGTGGTCGCTGGCCGTCGCCCACAAGATGGCCGGCGGGGACCTGGTGACCTCCGAGGTGGGCCTGCCGACGGCCACCGTGCTGCTGGTGGCGGTCACCGTCCTGGCCACCTGGTACGCCGGGCAGAAGCTGCGGTCGCTGACGCTCGCGGGCGAGGAGTGACGGGTCCCGGACTTGACGGGGGCTTCACCCCGGCCCGGGCACACTGGGCGGAGCGGATGAACGGCTGGGAGGCCGGAGATGGCTGAGGAGACGCCACAGCACGAAGGCCGGGAGCGGGCCGGCGAGGACGTGTGGGACGACGTCGTCCTGGACGAGACGTTCGTCCGGGCGGCCGAGACCTCCGAGCCGTCGGCCCGGGCGCGGATGCTCGCCGCCCGCTGGCGGTCCGAGGCACCCGAGCCGCAGCCCTGGCGCTCCGACGAGCCACCGGCCGGCTGGTTCTTCAGCAAGGCGCGGCGCCGCAGACGGCGGCGCCGATAGCCCTCGTCCGTTTGTTCGTTTTATTCGGTGGCGTCCAACTCCGGCGCCGGGCACAGTGGTTGTGCCCCATCTGCCGGGATCGTCCCGGCGTCACCGACTGGGAGCGGAGGTGGGCGATGCCCATGCACGGCAGTGCGCCCAGCTCCCGACAGGGCAGCCCGAGGCCGGCTCCGGAGTGATGCGCCACCCCTCCGTGGAGCCACGGGGGCTGCCCGGGGCGGCCGCTTCGAGCACGCGATGTCGCTCTCGCGTGGGCCGCCCACCCAGCCGCGGCCACGGGGGGCTCGGCCACCCATGGTGGTCGAGCCCCCCTGGCGTCGGCGAGGGAGAGCGGGACGGAGAGAAGAGGCGGGACTCGCACTGGTCGGGGCGCCCGAGTCGGACCGAAGTATGAGCGTATTTCCGGCGCGGAGTCACCTGGCCGAGGCATGTCGGGCGATAGAGCACCCGGACGGCCGTACGGTCAGCGTGTCCTGATACAGGCCGTTTCGTCGCTCCTAGCATGTGCGGCCATGTTCTCCCTCCTCCACGGCCTTCTTCACGGCCCTCTTCGTGGTCTTCTCCACGGCCTCCGGCGGCTGCCGGTCCGGGGCGGCGCCGCGGCCACCGCGGCATTGGCGCTCCTGCTCGCCTCGCCCGGTTCCGCCCATGCCGCCTCCGGCGACCTCGACTCGTCCTTCGGCGGCAACGGCAAGGTGGTCGACCTCGACGTCTCCGCCGGGATCGAGGGGCACGGTCTCGCCGTGCAGGACGACGGCAAGCTGGTCGCGCTCGGCAGCTTCTACGGCGAGGGCACCGGCCCCGACTTCGTGGTGGTGCGGTACAACCCCGACGGGACGCTGGACAGCGGCTTCGGCAACGAGGGCGTCGTCACCACCGACTTCGGCCAGGGCGAGGAAGCGGCCCACGGGCTCGCGCTGCAACCCGACGGGAAGATCGTCGTCGTGGGCACCACGCAACGGCCCGGGTCCGAGGGCTGCTGCTGGTTCACGGTGGCCCGCTACCAGCCCGACGGGGATCTGGACACCGGCTTCGGCGACGGCGGCCGTACGATCACCGACTTCGGTTCGGACGGCTCCGCCGACGCCTACGCGGTCACCGTGCAGCCCGACGGCCGGATCGTCGCCGTCGGCCAGTCCGGCGGTGACATCGTGGTGGCCCGCTACGACTCCGCCGGCGACCCGGACCCCACCTTCAGCGGCGACGGCCAGCTGACCACGCACTTCTCGGCGGGAGGCATCTCGACCGCCCAGGACGTGGCGCTTCAGTCCGACGGCAGGATCGTCGTCGCCGGCGGTGTCGGACTCGGCAATCCCGGCTACACGCCGGCCTTCGCACTGGTCCGCTACAACCCCAACGGGAGCCTGGACACCGGATTCGACGGCGACGGCAAGCGGGTCGTCGGCTTCAGCGGAGAGGCCCAGGGGTACGGACTGGTGCTCATCCCGGGCGGTGACATGGCGGTCGCCGGTTACGTCACTCCCTCCGGCGGCACCAGCAGCCGGTTCGCCCTGGCCCGGCTCAACGCCGACGGCTCCCTGGACACCGGATTCGACGGTGACGGCAAGGTGACGACGACGTTCGCGGGCGGCGCACGCGCTCATGACGTGGCACTCCAGTCCGACGGCAAGCTGGTCGCCGCCGGCAGCCGCGGCGGTGACTGGGCCCTGGCGCGCTACAACACGAACGGCAGCCTGGACACCGGATTCGACGGTGACGGCAAGGTGGTCACCGACTTCACCCCCGGGGTCGCCGACCACGCGCGCGACGTCGTGGTCCAGGCCGACGGCAGGATCGTGGCCGCCGGCGACGCCGATACGTACCTGGCCCTGGCCCGCTACCTGCCCTGACGCGGCGGCCCGCTAGCCGAGCAGCCGCTCCAGGACGACCGCGATCCCGTCCTCCTCGTTGGAGGACGTGATCTCGTCGGCCACCGCCCTCAGTTCCGCGTGGGCGTTGGCCATGGCCACGCCGCGGGCGGCCCAAGCGAACATCGGGATGTCGTTGGGCATGTCGCCGAAGGCGATCGTGTCGGCGGCCTTCACTCCCAGGCGGCGGGCCGCCAGGGAGAGGCCGGTGGCCTTCGACAGGCCGAGCGGGAGCAGCTCCACGATGCCCTCGCCCGCCATGGCCACCGTGACGAAGCCGCCGGCCGCCTGCCGGGCCGCCTCCGCCAGCTCGTCGTCGCCCATCGTCGGATGCTGTATGTAGATCTTGTTCAGGGGCGCCGTCCAGAGGTCGGAGGCGTCCGTGAAGGGGGTGCCGGGCAGCTTGCCGGTGACCGCGTAGCCCGGGCCCACCAGCACCTCGCCGTCCAGGCCGTCCCGGCTGGCCGCCAGGTACAGCGGGCCCACCTCGGCCTCGATCTTGGCCAGGGCCACGCCCGCGAGCTGCCGGTCCAGGGTGACCGAGGTCAGCAGGCGGTGGGAGCCGGCGTCGTACACCTGGGCGCCCTGGCCGCAGACGGCGAGGCCGTCGTAGCCGAGGTCGTCCAGGATGTGCCGGGTCCAGGGGACCGCGCGGCCGGTGACGACGATGTGCGCGGCGCCCGCCGCGGTGGCCGCGGCGAGCGCGTCCCGGGTGCGCTGGGAGACCGACTCGTCGGAGCGCAGGAGCGTCCCGTCGAGATCGGTGGCGATCAGTCGGTACGGGAAGGCGGTCACTTGGCGACCGGCTCCAGCACCTCACGGCCGCCCAGGTAGGGGCGCAGCACCTCGGGGACCCGGACGGAGCCGTCGGCCTGCTGGTGGTTCTCCAGGATCGCCACGATCGTGCGCGGTACGGCGCACAGCGTGCCGTTGAGGGTGGCGAGCGGCTTGACCTGCTTGCCGTCGCGGACCCGGATGGACAGCCGGCGGGACTGGAACTCGGTGCAGTCCGAGGTCGAGGTCAGCTCGCGGTACTTGCCCTGGGTCGGGATCCACGCCTCGCAGTCGAACTTGCGGGCGGCCGAGGAGCCGAGGTCACCGGAGGCGACGTCGATGACGCGGAACGGCAGCTCCAGCGAGGTCAGCCACTGCTTCTCCCACTCCAGCAGGCGCTGGTGCTCGGCCTGCGAGTCCTCGGGAGCGACGTACGAGAACATCTCGACCTTGTCGAACTGGTGCACCCGGAAGATGCCCCGGGTGTCCTTGCCGTGCGAGCCGGCCTCGCGGCGGAAGCACGGGGAGAAGCCCGCGTACCGCAGCGGCAGCCGGTCCGCGTCGATGATCTCGTCCATGTGGTAGGCCGCCAGCGGGACCTCGGAGGTGCCGACCAGGTAGAGGTCGTCCTTGTCGAGGTGGTAGACGTCCTGGGCGGCCTGGCCGAGGAAGCCGGTGCCGGCCATGGACTGCGGGCGGACCAGCGCCGGGGTGAGCATCGGCGTGAAGCCGGCGGCGGTGGCCTGGGCGATCGCCGCGTTCACCAGGGCAAGCTCCAGCAGGGCGCCGACACCGGTGAGGAAGTAGAAGCGGGAGCCGGAGACCTTGGCGCCCCGCTCGACGTCGATCGCGCCGAGCAGCTGGCCCAGCTCCAGGTGGTCCTTGGGCTCGAAGCCCTCGGCGCCGAAGTCGCGGATCGTGCCGTGCGTCTCCAGCGTGGCGAAGTCCTCCTCGCCGCCGACGGGCACGTCGGGGTGGACGAGGTTGCCGAGCTTGAGCAGCAGCTCCTGGGTCTCGGCGTCGGCCGCGTCGCGCTCGGCGTCGGCGGCCTTCACGTCCGCCTTGAGCTGCTCGGCGCGGCCCAGCAGCTCGGCCTTCTCCTCGGCGGTGGCCTTGGGGATCAGCTTGCCGAGCTGCTTCTGCTCGGCGCGCAGCTCGTCGAAGCGGACGCCGGAGGACCTGCGCCGCTCGTCGGCAGACAGGAGGGCGTCGACGAGCGCGACGTCCTCTCCACGGGCGCGCTGGGACGCGCGCACACGGTCGGGGTCCTCACGGAGCAGGCGAAGGTCAATCACGAGGGCAAGGCTACCGGTGCGGGGTCGCGGCTCACGAATCACTAATCCGGGGAGTTCTGATTCGCGGCATACGTTGCGTTATGCGCTAATTGCCGAGCGTGTTCCGCTGTGTCGGCCGTACGCCACCCGGGGCGTCAAGGGAAAAGTGTCTCACTCCCTGGGACGGGGCACGCTCCGGGCGCCCGGTTGACTCGATTTCCTTGTGGAGAACGGGATTTGGCGGCCCGGTTGTCCACAGCGATCCACACCTCCCGAAGAGTTATCCACAGGCTGTGTGGAAGATCTGTGGACTTCGGAATTGATCACTCCGGAATGCGCGAACGGACTGAAGAATTCCCGGGTCAAACCGCATCGACACCCACTTTCGGGTGGAAAACGGTCGCCCCAAAAGATGAACCAAAGGAAACGGGTGGACGAAGGGTGAGTCAGGCCCCGGCGGCTTCCACCGGGTCCCCCAGGGCGATTT
This sequence comes from Streptomyces flaveolus, assembly GCF_000716535.1. Taxonomy (GTDB): domain Bacteria; phylum Actinomycetota; class Actinomycetes; order Streptomycetales; family Streptomycetaceae; genus Streptomyces; species Streptomyces flaveolus_A. Next base: position 223,162 of record NZ_JNWV01000001.1, read on the forward strand.
GTCGACCCGATGGCGCCGCTCTGTCGACTTGTCCCCAGGTCGAGAAGAGCACCTGTGGATAACTTCTGTGGATAACGCTCGCTCGCAGGTGCGACCGGTCGCCGTCCGCACGTACGACCGGCTAGAACCGGCCGTCCTGGCAGCGCGCCACCCAGTCCGCCGCCGCCATGAACTCCTCGTCCGACGTCCCCGGCAGCGTCGGCTGGGCGGCGCCCGGGCCGATGTCCGCGCGCGGATAGGAGCCGAGGAAGCGCACCTGGAGACAGATCCGCCGCAGCCCCATCAGCGCCTCCGCCATCCGCCGGTCGGCGATGTGCCCCTCGGCGTCGATGCAGAAGCAGTAGTTGCCGATGCCGGCGCCCGTCGGCCGGGACTGGAGCAGCATGAGGTTGATGCCGCGCGAGGCGAACTCGCCGAGCAGGTCGCGCAGGCCGCCGGGGTGGTCGTCCCGCTGCCACAGCACCACGGAGGTCTTGTCGGCTCCGCTGGGCGCGGCCGGCCGGGCCGGTCGGCCGACCAGCACGAACCGGGTCTGCGCGTTCTCCGCGTCGTGGATCCCGGTCTCCAGCGCCTCGAGGCCGTACCGGGCGGCGGCGAACTCGCCGGCGAAGGCGGCGTCGTAGCGGCCCTCCTGGACCAGGCGGGCGGCGTCCGCGTTGGACGCCGCCGACTCCCAGGTGGCGGTCGGGAGGTTCGCGCTCAGCCAGTTGCGGACCTGGGGCTGGGCCGCCGGGTGGGCGGAGACCGTCTTGATGTCCGTGAGCTTCGTGCCGGGGCGGACCAGCAGCGCGAAGGTGATCGACAGCAGCACCTCGCGGTAGATCATCAGCGGCTCGCCCGCGACCAGCTCGTCCAGGGTAGTGGTGATGCCGCCCTCGACGGAGTTCTCGATCGGCACGAACGCGGCCTCGGCCTCGCCGGCCCGGACCACGTCCAGCGCGGACTGCACCGAGACGTACGGGATCAGCTCCCGGGTGGCCGCCTCCGGAAGCGTGCGCAGGGCGACCTCCGTGAAGGTGCCCTCCGGGCCGAGATAGGCATAGCTCGCTGGCATGTCCTCACCCTAATGGCCGCGGGCCGGGTCGGCTGAGGCGTCTGACGACAACCACTCGACCGGGTGGTTTGAACCCGGTTCACCCCGCACGCGCCTGGTTTTGTGGGTCACCCCTCCAGCAGCCGCTGCCCCACGTACTCCCCCTTCGCCGCCCCGCCCGGCACCGCGAACAGGCCGCTGGCCTCGTGCCGGATGTACTTCGACAGCGCGTCGCCCCGGTCGAGCTTGCGCTGCACCGGGACGAAGCCGCGCAGCGGGTCCGCCTGCCAGCAGATGAAGAGGAGACCGGCGTCGGGCGTGCCGTCCGCGTCGATGCCGTCGTGGTAGGAGAACGGGCGCCGCAGCATGGCCGCACCGCCGTTCTTGTCGGGCCGGGTGATCCGGGCGTGCGCGTTGAGCGGGACGACGTAGCCGCCGTGGGCGTCGGTCTTCTCCAGGTCCATCGGGGTCGTCTCGTCGCCGCCGGACAGCGGCGCCCCATCGGCCTTGCGGCGCCCGATGACCTGCTCCTGGGCGGCGAGCGACAGCTTCTCCCAGTCGTCCAGGAGCATGCGGATACGGCGTACGACCGCGTAGGAGCCGTGTGCCATCCACGCCGGCTCGCCCGAGGCCGGCACGAAGATCCGCTGGTCGAAGTCGGCGTCGGCGGGCTTCGGATTGCGGGTGCCGTCGAGCTGGCCCATGAGGTTGCGGGCCGTCATGGGGTGGGCGGTGGCGCCCGGACTGCGGTTGAAGCCGTTCATCTGCCAGCGCACCCGCGCGGCCGAGCCCGCGTCCTTCTGGAGCGCGCGCAGGGCGTGGAAGGCGACCAGGGCGTCGTTCGCGCCGATCTGCACCCACAGATCGCCGTCGCTGCGGGACTTGTCGAGGTGGTCGGAGGAGAAGTCCGGCAGCGGGTCGAGCGCGCCGGGCCGCTGGTTCTCCAGACCCGTCCTGCCGAAGAAGCTGTACCCGAAGCCGAAGGTGATGGTCAGCGAGGACGGTCCCGCGTCCCGGGCCACATCGGTGTCGCCGTGCGGGGCCGCCTCGCCCGCCATCAGCCGCTCGGCGGTCGTGGACCAGCGGCGCAGCAGGGCCGCCGCCTCCTTGCGGCCCGCGCCCGCCGCCAGGTCGAAGGCCACGAGATGGCCGCGCGCCTGGAGGCCCTCGGTGATGCCGGGCTGATGTTTCCCGTGAAACATCGCCCGCCCCTCGCCCACCGAGGTGAGCGGGGTGGCCCCGGCGGGCGCGGAGGCGTAGCCCACGGCCCCGCCGGCCGCGCCGAGCACGAGCCCGGTGGCGCCGGCGGTGCCGAGCAGGGCGCGCCGCGAGATGCCGCTCGCCCGGGACACGGGCTCCGCCGTCGGCGCGTCGGGGGTACGGGCCTGAGGGATGGACTGTTCGGGCATGGTGTGGTTCAGCCGATCTGCGCGTTCTTGGAGACGGTCACCTGGTCGATGTCGGAGGTGCGGACCGTGACGGCGATCTTCCAGTCGCCGGCCACGGGGATCTGCACTCCGTTCGCCGACCAGTGGCCGGTGGCGATGTGGTCGGGGTTCACGGGAAGCGGGCCGATCTTCTTCGCCTCCAGGGTGAAGGAGACCTTCACCTCCGGGACGTCGAAGGCCCGGCCGTTGGGGCGCTGGACGTACACGTGCATCTCGTTGCCGCCCACGCGCGCGGGGTCCAGGTCGATGCTGACGACGCCCTTGCCGTCGGTGCCGCCGGTGTCGAACGGCATGTCCAGGGTGAGCGCGCCGGACGGCGTCGAGGTGCCGGAGCCCTCCGACGCGGAGGTGGCCGCCTTGGCCTCCTGCTCGGTGCGGCCCGGCTCGGTCTGCGTCAGCGCGGTGGTGACGGCGAGCAGCACGATGGCGACGCCGGCCTCGGCGAGCACCGAGCGGCGCAGGCCGAAGCGGTTCGGGTCGCCGTCCCGCAGTCGCTTCTTCCGGGCGGCGTCGACGGCCGCGCGCTGCCGGGCGAGCTGGGCGGCACGCTGGGACGCACCTGCGCCGGTGCCCTCGTCCCCGCCGGCCGCCTTGCCCGCGCCGGCCGCCCTCGACGCGGCGACCTGCTCCTTCTGCGCCTCGGCCTGTTCCTTTCGGGCCTGGGCCTGCTGGGCCTCCCCCTTCCTCGCCTTCCCGGTGCGGACGACCGGGTCCGTGAGCCGTCCCGTCCACCGCCGGGACACGGCCGCGATGCCGACCAGCACCGCCACCAGCCCGATCTTGACCAGCAGCAACTGCCCGTACCGGGTCTCGGTGAACGCCGACCAGGAGCCGAGCTGCCGCCAGGACTGGTAGACGCCGGTGACCACGAGGGCGAGGACGGAACCGAAGGCCACCCGGGAGAAGCGCTGTACGGCGGCGGCCTCCACCGGGGTCTCGGCGGGTGCCCGGTACAGCGCGGTCAGCAGGGCGGTGAGGCCGCCGAGCCAGGCGGCGACGGCCAGCAGGTGGACGACGTCGACCGGCATGGCGATACCCGGCTGGAGTCCGGTCGAGGCGTGCTCGGCCATGGCCCAGCTGGTGGCGAGCCCGGCGGCGACGACCGCCCCGCCGACGGCGAGCCCGAAGGTCAGGTCGCGCTTCTCCTCGCCGTCCTCCCGCGGATCAGGCAGTCGGCGCGCAGCGCCGTCGTTCAGGGTGGTGGTGGGTGACGGGCGGGCGTAGCTACCGAAGAGGACGGCGACGAACAGTGCGGCGGCGGCGAGCAGCAGGAGCCGGGAGACCAGCGCGGCACCGGTCTTGGTCTGCAGCACCTGGCCGAGCAGGTCGAGGTCGAAGACGTCGGCGAACTTTCCGGATCCGGTGTACGCGCCGCGCAGGAGCAGCAGCCACAGGGTGGCCGCCGTCAGCGCGAGCCAGCCGCCGACGACCAGCCGCTGCAGGGGCCGGACGCCCGCGCCGCGCCGCCAGCAGGCGAGCACGAAGGCCGCGCCGCCGGTCAGCACGATGAAGCCGGCGTACGACACGTACCGCCCGAACGCGTAGAGCCCGCCCACGACCCCGCCGCCCGCGGCCGGGCCGGTGCCGGAGACGACGGTCTGCGAGGGCGCCCCGACGGAGAAGGTGTAGGCGCCGGCGACGGGGTGGCTGTCCGCGGAGACGACCTGGTAGGTGACGGTGTACGTGCCCTTGCCCAGGCCGCTCTTGAGCCGCACGGCGTACGTCGTCCCGCTCACGTTGGCCGGGCTGCCGGTCTGGACCGGCTTGCCCTTCGGGTCGAGGACGCGCAGGGAGTCGTCGTTGAGCGCCACCTTCTCGGAGAAGGTGAGCGACACCTGGGTGGGTGCCTTGTCGGCCACCACCCCCTGCGCGGGGTCGCTGCCGGTCAGCGCCGCGTGGGCGGAGGCCGGTCCGGCGCCCGCCAGCAGCGCGCCGGTCACGGCGATGAACAGCAGCACCAGGATCCGCACGCGGGGGGCGATGGTCCGGGTCACGGTGATCCCTCCCTCAGTGGCCGGTCGACGGGTTGTACGTGGCGGACTTCACGGGCATCTCGACGGTGAGCGGCCCGGACTTGTCGAAGGTGAGCTTCACCGTGACCGTCTGGCCCTGCTTCGGCGCGCGCTTCAGCTTCTCGAACATCAGGTGGTTGCCACCGCTCTTGAACACGAGACGTCCGTGGGCCGGTATCGCGAAGGAGGACTTCTCCGTCATGGCGCCGCCGACCGTGCTGTGCATGGTCACCTCGCCGGCGACGTCACTGGTGACCGAGGTCAGCTCGTCCCCGGCCCCGCCCTTGTTGGTGATCGTCAGGAACCCGGCGGCCATGTCGGCGGAGACGGGCTGGGGCATGTAGGAGGAGCCGACGGACAGCTCGGCCTTGTCCGACCCCGTGCCGGACCCGGAGCAGCCGGTGAGGGCCAGTGCTCCGGCGAGCGCGCCCGCGGCCAGGACGGCGGCACGGCGCCTCACGGGTTGGCTCCCTCGACGAGCTTGGGCAGGTCCTTGGTGTAGTCGTCGACCGTGGCGTCCTCGCCGTAGAGGACGTATCCGGCGTCGGTCTTCGGCGAGAAGGCGACGACCTGGGTGCCGTGGACGGAGACCAGCTTGCCGTTCTTGTCCTTCGTCGTCGGCTCCACGGAGATGCCGACGGACCGGGCGCCGGCCTGGATCCTGGCGAAGTCGCCGGTCAGGCCGATGAACTGCGGGTCGATGCCCTTGAGCCATTTGCCCAGCTCGGCCGGGGTGTCGCGGCCGGGGTCGGTGGTGACGAACACGACCCGGAGGTCGTCCTGCTCGGCCTTGGGCAGCGCCTTCTTGGCGACGGCGATGTTGCTCATCGTCGTGGGGCAGATGTCGGGGCAGTGCGTGTAGCCGAAGTAGACCAGGGTCGGATGTCCCTCGGTCTCCTTGCGGAGGTCGTACTTCTTGCCGTGGGTGTCGGTGAGGACCAGGTCCGGCTTGGTGAACGGCTGGTCGAGCACGGTGGCGACCTTGCCCGCGCCGGATCCTCCCGAGACCACGGCGACCGGCGACTTGCTGTCGTCGTCGCTGCCGCAGGCGGAGAGGGTCAGGGTGGCGGCGGCGAGCAGTACGGCCGCGGCGAACGTCTTCTTGCGCATAGAGAAATGTCCCAGATGTGTGAACTCCGGCGCGCACCGGGGTCGTGCGACGGGCCCGGGTGACGGGGTCGCACGGCGCCCGGCGCGCGCTGCGGAACGAAGGGCTCAGGCGGCGGTCCGGCGGCGGCCCGCGAGGACGCCGTAGGCCACGCCCGCGACGCCGACGACGATGCCGACCACGCCGAGCACGCGCGCGGTGGTGTCACTGCCGTCGCCGGAATCCTCGGCGGCGGCCGTCTTCTCGGTCTTCTCGGCGGTGTTCTCGGCGCTCGACGTGCCGTGGTGGTCGTCGGTGGCGGCGGACAGCTCCAGGACCGGGGCCGGGTTCTCCGGCTCGTCCTGGCCCTCCTGGGGCACCTCGATCCAGCGCACGACCTCCTTGTTGGAGTACGTCTGGATCGCCTTGAACACCAGCTGGTCGGTGTTCTCGGGCAGCGCGCCCAGGGAGAGCGGGAACTTCTGGAAGTAGCCGGGCTCGATGCCCTTGCCGTCGGCGGTCCAGGTGACCTTGGTGACGGCCTCGTCGATCTTCTCGCCGTGCAGGGTCATCGGCTCGGCCAGCTTGGACTTGGTGACGTCGATCTTCCAGCCCGGGATCGCCTCCGTCATCACCGAGGCGATCGGGTGGTCGGCCGGGAAGTTCACCTCGACCTTGGTGGTCGAGGCGTTGTCACGCTCGTTCGGGACCTTGAAGTCCACGACCGCGTAACCGCCCTTGGCCGCGGGGCCCTCCGGCTGCACGGAGACGTGAGCGAAGGCGGGGGCGGACAGGGCGAGGACGGCCGTACCAGCGACGGCAGCGGCGGCGGCGAGACGAGAAGCCTTCATGGAAGGAAGCACTCCACTCTGAGTGAGAACCGGTGATGAAGAGGGATACGCGCGCGCGACGGTGTTGTGGCGGTACGGCGGAGAAAATCGGCCGTACGGCTCGGAAGAACGCGCACGCGCGCGTGCCGCGCTACGGCGGCGCACCGGGTCCGTGTCGGGGGAGCGGTGGCCGCGTCAGGCGGCGAGGAGGAAGGCGGCGGCGGGCGGGCCGCGCCGGATCACCGTGTGCTGGAGTACGGCGGTGTGCGGGGCCGGTGCCTGGTCCCGGTCGGGGCGCGGGCCGCGCGGGCCGGGTTCGGTGGCGGGGAGCAGCCCGGCGCACAGGGCGCGCGTCAGCGCGAGAGCCGCGCGCAGGGACCGTACGAGCGCCCCCTCCGCGACTCCATGCGCCGATAGCTCGATCAGCCGCAGCACGGCGAGATCGCCGCGGCGCAGCAGCCAGCCGGCGGCGACGGCCGCGAGCACATGGCCGAGCAGCATCGGCAGCGAGGGCAGCAGGCCGGCCGAGGCGCCGGTGGCGTCGTGCGCGTGCTCGAAGGTGCCCAGGGCGGATGTCGGCCGGCCGGTGCGGTCGATGAGACGCGCGTCGAGCAGCAGCCGGAAGGCGTGCCCTGGAGTGAGGGACGCGGCGGTCGAGCCGCACACGAGCCGCGTGGCCTGCTCGACCAGCGCGTTGTCGCTCAGCACGGCGCCCGTCGACCCGCCGGCCGCCATCGAGCCCATCGAGCCCATCGGCATTCCGGCGGAGGCCGTCGTCATCCCGTGCTGGCCCAGCCCGAACAGCGTGTGCAGCACGGTCTGGCCGAGGGCGAGGAGCACGGCGATGCCCGGCAGCGAGCGGACCCGCCCGGCGAGCGGTGCCGCGAGCAGCAGAACGCCGAGGAAGCCCGCGCCGAGCGTCCACAGCGGCACGCGCGCGCAGGAGGCCAGGGAGTGCCCGCCCGCGGCCAGCGCGACGCAGACCGCGGCGAACACCGCGGCCCGCAGAATCCGCAGCCCGGCTCCGGAGTGCGCCGTGCGTGGGTGGGGGGCAGTCATGGCGGGGTCATCATCGCACTGCCCTTACCGCGCGCATACGGCAGGGCGCCTGAGGCGTCCCTCATACACCGATTCCTCCCCCGGCGCATCGGCTGTATGGGCGGACTCACGTCGACGGAGTGCTTACGGCCGCCTACGGGCGGCAATACGTAACGGTATGTCGAGCCGCGGCCAGGAGGCTGGAGCATGAGCATCTGGTGGTCACTCCATCTGCGGCGCGAGGCCGCCAGCGTGCCGCTGGCCCGGCGGCTGCTGATCGGCACGATGGAGACGGCGGGGGTCGACCCGGAGATCTCCTACGACCTGTCCGTCGCCCTGAGCGAGGCCTGCGCGAACGCCGTCGAGCACGGCGGGGACACCGCCCGCGGCGCCTCGGAGGCGTACCGGGTGACCGCCTATCTCGACGGCGAGAAGTGCCGTATCGAAGTGACCGATGCCGGTCCCGGCTTCGCCCGCCCGCAGGACCCCCGGCCGGCCCGCCCCGACGCCGAACACGGCCGCGGCCTGTGTCTGATCCGCGAACTGGCCGACCACGTCCACATCGGCCCGAAGCCGGGCCGGGGAGGGACGGTGGTCAGCTTCGACAAGATCCTCAAATGGCGTAAGGACCCGTCCCTCCTCACGGCCTAGCCGCCGCCCTGCCGGTGCCGCCGAGCTGTCCGAGGACCTTCGCGAGGGCCTCCAGGGCTTCCGGGTACACCCGCTCCCTGGGGGTGCCGTAGCCGACGACCAGGCCCTGGGGCCGGCCGGGACCCGGGGTGTGCCAGTGGTCGCCGAGTCCGCCCAGCGCCAGGCCCTCCGCCTCCGCGCGGGCCAGGACCGCGGCCTCGTCCGGCACCTCGATCAGCGCGTGCAGCCCGGCCGCGATCCCGCGCACGCTCCGCCGCGCCCCCAGCCGGTCCAGCAGCTGGTCCCGGCGCCGCCGGTAGCGCAGCCGGCACGCGCGCACATGGCGGTCGTAGGCGTGGCTGTCGATCAGCTCGGCGAGCGCGAGCTGGCCGATGGTCTCGGTGTGGTGGTCGCTGTGCAGTTTGGCGTCGGCGACCGCGTCGACCAGGTGCGGCGGCAGCACCATCCAGCCGAGCCGCAGCGCCGGGCCCAGCGTCTTGGAGGCGGTGCCCAGGTACACCACCTGGCCCGGCGCCATCCCCTGCACCGCGCCCACGGGCTGGCGGTCGTAGCGGAACTCGCCGTCGTAGTCGTCCTCCACGATCAGTCCGCCCCGCGCGCGTGCCCAGTCGGTGAGCGCCCGGCGCCGCTCGGGGTGCAGGGTCGCCCCGGTCGGGTACTGGTGGGCCGGCGTGACCACCACGGCCGCCGCTCCGCCCAGTTCCTCGGGGCGCACCCCGCGCGCGTCGACCGGCACCGGCAGGACCGTTCCGCCGTTGTGCCGCACCACCTCCCGGTGGAAGGGCAGCCCCGGGTCCTCCATGGCGACGGCGGCGCCGTCCAGCACCCGCGTGAGCAGCGCCAGGCCCTGCACGTAGCCCGAGGTGATGACGATCCGCTCCGGCGGCGCCAGCACCCCGCGCGCCCGCCCCAGATAGCCGGAGAGCGCGGTGCGCAGCTCGATCCGGCCGCGCGGGTCGCCGTAGTCGTACGCCAGCGAGGGCGCCGTCGCTATGGCGCGGCGCAGCGCGCGCAGCCAGGCCGCCGCCGGGAACGCGCCGACGTCCGGGCTGCCGGGACGCAGATCGAGACGCGGCGCACGCGCGCGCGTGTCCGTCCCCGGCTCCTCCGCCTGGACGGACGGCAGTTCGGCGACCCGGGTGCCCGAGCCCTGCCGTGCCGTCAGATATCCCTCGGCGACGAGCTGGTCGTAGGCGGCCTTCGCGGTGCCGCGCGAGATCCCGAGGTCGGCCGCGAGCCGCCGGGTGGCGGGCAGCCGGGTACCGGGCGCGAGCCGCCCGTCGCGTACGGCGTCCCTGAGGGCCCGTTCGAGCCCGACCCGCCGCCCGTCGGCCGAGTCGGGTTCGAGGTGCAGGTCGACACCGACGCCCGACCAGAAGTCGTCCACGTTTCCACCCCCGTCACTGCACGCGCCCCGAGCGGGCGCGGGGAACAGCGCGACCGGCCACGGTTCCACCCGCAGACGAAACGGCCGGGCACCTCCCCGGTGCCCGGCCATTCAAACGCAGATCAGCCCTTCAGAGAGGCCATCCACGATTCGACCTCGTCGGAGCGACGCGGCAGACCCCCGGAGAGGTTCCGGTTGCCGTCCTCCGTCACGAGGATGTCGTCCTCGATCCGGACGCCGATGCCCCGGTACTCCTCCGGCACGGTCAGGTCGTCGGCCTGGAAGTACAGCCCCGGCTCGACGGTGAGCACCATGCCCGGCTCCAGCGTGCCGTCCACGTACGTCTCGGTCCGCGCGGCGGCGCAGTCGTGCACGTCCATGCCGAGCATGTGCCCGGTGCCGTGCAGGGTCCAGCGGCGCTGCAGGCCCAGCTCCAGGACCCGCTCGACCGGGCCCTCGACCAGGCCCCACTCGACGAGCCTCTCGGCCAGCACGCGCTGCGCGGCGTCGTGGAAGTCGCGGTACTTGGCACCCGGCTTCACGGCCGCGATACCGGCCTCCTGGGCCTCGTACACGGCGTCGTAGATCTTCTTCTGGATCTCGCTGTACGTGCCGTTGACGGGCAGCGTGCGCGTGACGTCGGCGGTGTACAGCGTGTGGGTCTCCACGCCGGCGTCGAGCAGCAGCAGGTCGCCGGAGCGGACCGGGCCGTCGTTGCGGACCCAGTGCAGGGTGCAGGCGTGCGGGCCGGCCGCGCAGATGGAGCCGTAGCCGACGTCGTTGCCCTCCACGCGCGCGCGGAGGAAGAACGTGCCCTCGATGTAGCGCTCGCTCGTCGCCTCGGCCTTGTCGAGGACCTTGACGACGTCCTCGAAGCCGCGGACCGTCGAGTCGACGGCCTTCTGCAGCTCGCCGATCTCGAACTCGTCCTTGACGAGACGGGCCTCGGAGAGGAAGACGCGCAGCTCCTCGTCGCGCTCGGCGGTGACCTTGTCGGTGAGGGCCGCCTCGATGCCGGCGTCGTAGCCGCGCACCACGCGGACCGGGCCGGTGGCCTCGCGGAGCTTGTCGGCCAGCTCGCGCACGTCGGCGGCCGGGATGCCGTACAGCGCCTCGGACTCGGCGAGGGAGTGCCGGCGGCCGACCCACAGCTCGCCCTGGCCGGAGAGCCAGAACTCGCCGTTCTCGCGGTCGGAGCGCGGCAGCAGGTAGATGGTGGCCTCGTGGCCGTCGCCCCTGGGCTCCAGCACCAGGACGCCGTCCTCGGTCTGGTTGCCGGTGAGGTACGCGTACTCGACGGAGGCGCGGAAGGGGTACTCGGTGTCGTTCGAGCGGGTCTTCAGGTTGCCCGCCGGGATCACCAGGCGCTCGCCCGGGAAGCGGGCGGAGAGCGCGGCACGGCGGCGCGCGGTCTCGGCGGCCTGCGGGATCGGCTTCAGGTCACGCAGCTCCGTGTCGGCCCAGCCGGACTTCATGTTCTCGGCAAGCTCGTCGGAGACGCCCGGGTACAGGCCGTTCTTCCGCTGCTTGACGGTCTCCTCGGCCTCGGTCTCCGGGCCCTCCGCGGTAGCGGAGTCGGGGACAGCCGGGTTGAGCTCGTCGGACACGTGATCCTCCTCGATACGCCATTGATCTCCCCCGGGGGCCCGCGGCGCTCCTGCTTGTGGCCGAGCGGGGACCACCATCATCGTACGGTCGTACCAGGAGCGGGCGGGGGCGGATGACCTGTTATGCCCGGTCATGCCAGCCGCCCGGGCGCGGGGATCAGTCGAAGCGGGCCGCCAGCAGGACCACGTCCTCCTCGCTGTCGGCCGCGTCCAGGCCGTCCGGCAGGACCGCGCGCAGGACGTGGTCGGCGACGGCTCCCGGATCCTGCCGCATCGCGCGCGGGACCCCCGCGGCGGCGGCGTGCAGCCGGGCGAAGGCCCGGTCCATCGGGTCACCGGTACGGTGCAGCAGCCCGTCGGTGTAGAGCAGGACCGTCTCCCCGGCCTCCGCCTGGATCTCCACGCTGGGCGCCTCCCAGCAGGCGAGCATGCCGAGCGGCGCGGAGACGGAGGTCTCGGCGAACTCGGTGCGCCGCTCGCCGATCAGCAGCGGGGGGCTGTGCCCGGCACCGGCCAGGGTGACCTTGCGCACGGCGGGCTCGCAGTAGGCGAACAGCGCGGTGGCCGAACGGGCGGGCTCGGTCAGCCGCAGCAGCAGCTCCAGGTCGGACAGGACGGCGACCGGATCCTCGCCCTCCATCACGGCGTACGCGCGCAGGGAGGCGCGCAGCCGGCCCATGGCGGCCACGGCGCTCGGCCCGGAGCCGGTGACCGAGCCGACCGAGAGGCCGAGGGCGGCCTCCGGCAGCGGCAGGGCGTCGTACCAGTCGCCGCCCCCGCGCGGGCCGGTGCGGTGCCGGGCGGCGAGCTGGACGCCGGCCACCCGGGGCAGCCGGGCGGGCAGCAGTTCGTCGGTGATGGTCGCCACGCACGCGCGCGTGCGCTCCACCTCCAGCAGCCGGGCGAGGTGCTCGGTGGCGTGCCGGATGTACAGGCCGGCGAGGTGGCGCCGGCGTTCGTGCGGCTCGGCCGGTTCGTCGTAGAGCCAGACGGCGGCGCCGAGGCGGCCGGCGGACTCGGTGGCGAGCGGGAGGGCGTAGCTGGCGGCGTATCCGAGGCGGGCCGCCACCTCCCGGTGGCGCGGGTCCAGGCCGTCCTCGGCGAACAGGTCGGGATGGACGATCTCGGCGGTGCCGCCGGTGTCGTACGGCAGGGCGCCGCGCGGCACGGTCTCGATGTGGCCGAGGTCCGCGCGGCCCAGACCGAGGCCGAGGGTGGTGCGGGGGCCGTCGCCGTCGGCGGGCTCCAGGACGACCAGGCCACGGCGGGCGCCGACCAGGGCGGCGCCGGCGCGCAGGAGTTCGTGCAGGGCGGGGTCGAGGGCGCTGGTGCGGGAGAGGCGCTCGGTGAGTTCGTGGAGGGTCGTGAGATCGGAGACCCATCCGGCCAGCCGGTCCTGGAGCAGGGTGCCGGGGGCGGGGCTGTGCGGCGCGGGGACCGCGGGGACGGGGGAGGCGGGTGCGGCAGTGTGTGCTGATGTGGGAACCGTGGGATCGATTCCAGCCACTTTCGGAGGGTGCGGGGCGTTCATGGCGTCCGGCCTTCAGACCGGTGCGTATTGCTGAAAAGCATCGCAAACCCCCATGTCATTCTGCGCCGCTAGCAGTGTCTCCACATGTACACGCACTCGTAAGGGGATGTCCAGCATTGTCCTGCGGGGATTCCTGGTGTCCATGAGGTTGGTGAGGGTTTTTCCCGAACCCCTTGCCTTACCGCCAAGTTGGCTCAAAACTGCCTTAGGTATCGGTTCATTGCGGTCGACTGGCCTTGCTCCACAGAGCGTCACAGCGGTCGTGATGGGTACGTACTCGGAGAAGGCCAGGGGTGGTTGGGGGCCACCCGGAACCTGGCGACGGACCCGGGCGTCATAGCCACCGACGGCCGAGCCCCATCCTCCCGTGGCGGAGGCGGAGAGAAATACGCGCGACGGCAAAACGCCAGACTTCGCCACCCCCGCGCCGCAGCCGTGCTTTTGATAGACGCACTATGGACGCGGACGCGGCCAACGCTCGACCCCCTGGGGTTCCCCCCGCCGTGCGCGGGGGTGTGATGCGCCAACAGGTACGCACAGTGAAGTGATCGACACATGGTGTGATGTGGCCCACGGTGTTGCCAGCGGTGCAACGGAAAGGAACGAGCGCTCATGCGCGAGATCCTCGGAAGGCGACGCAGGCTTCTGTCCAGGCGGAACGGCGGGAGGCCTGAACTGATCGGCGCGGCCCTGAGCTTCGCGACGGAATGGCAGTGGCCGGTACTCCCCGGTGTGGCGCCGGACCCGCAGGGGCGGGCCCAGTGCGCCTGCCCCGACCCGGAGTGCACGGTGCCCGGCGCGCACCCCTTCGACCCCGGCCTGCTCGCCGCCACCACCGACGCGCGCATGGTGCGCTGGTGGTGGACCAACCGGCCGGCCGCCCCGATCATCCTGGCCACCGGAGGCAAGGCGCCCTGCGCGGTCAGCCTGCCGGCGCTCGCCGCCTCCCGCGCCCTCGCCCTGCTCGACCGGCGCGGCATGCGGCTCGGACCGGTGATCGCCGCGCCCACCCGCTGGGCGCTGCTCGTCAAGCCGTACTCCATGGAGCAGCTCGGCGAACTGCTCTACGCCAAGGACTTCGTCCCCGGCTCCCTGCGCTTCCACGGCGAGGGCGGCTATCTCGCGCTGCCCCCGTCCGAGACCGGCCAGGGCGCCGTCCGCTGGGAGCGGGCGCCGCTGCCCGGCTCGGCCGCGCCCTGGGTGCCCGATGTGGAGGCCGTGGTGGACGCCGTGGTCGACGCCCTCACTCGTACGGGTGTGAGCGCGCCCGAGTTGTAGGGGTGTCGGGCGCGAGCGGGGCCGGCGAGCCCCGCTCGCTCGTTATCGTCCGCATATGCAGCGTCAACACGGCGGCCACCGCGCCCCACGGCCGCACCGCGGTCGGCGCAACCACCGACGGCCCGACCCCCGGCAGCTCCGTCTGCTCGCCCTCGCGGGCTTCGTGGCGGCCATGGTCGCGCTGCCGCTGGCCGTGGCCTCCGCGCGGCAGGCTGGCGACGCCGCCCGCGCCGCCGCACCGGCCGCCCCCCGCCACGACGCCAAGGCCCGCCAGGACACCGGCCACGGCTCCCCCCGGCTGCCCGGCCCGGGGCTCGCCACCTCCTCCCGCTGCGGCCCCGAACTCACCTCGCCCGACGGCATCGAGGCGCAGACCTGTGTGCTGACGCAGGGCGAGGACACCTGGGCGCGTACCTACTACCGCAACGCCACCGGCCGGTCGCTGGACTCGGTGCTGAGCCTGATGGGACCGGGCGACCGGACCGTGCAGATGCGCTGTGCGACCGGGGCCGACGACGAGCCCGCCACCTGTGAGACTCCGCGCGAGCGCAGCCGGGGCGGGCCGGACTCCTACACGGCCGTCACCGAGTTCGCCGAGCGCGACCCGGACGGGGCGCTGCTGCTCCGCTCCGGCAGCAACTCCTGAGCCGTCGGGCGGAGTTGACGACCGGCTGCGCGGCGGCCGCCGTACGCGGGCATGGAAAGGCCCGGTTGCTGGCGACGGGGGATGCACCAGCAACCGGGCTACTGGAACGGTAACAAGAGATCGGCGGTTCGCAAATTCCGGGTTGGCTATTCGGACATCGATTGCCCTGTCGGAACCGGGAGTTGTGACAGGAGTCACCTGCCGCACGGTCCGGTGCCACGGCTGACCGACCGGTCAGCCGTGACACCGGCGCGCGGGCGTCAGCTCAGCGTGACCTGCCGGTTGGTCAGGCCGCCGCGCGCCCGGCGCTCGTCCGGAGTCAGCGGCTCCTGGACGGCGAGGGCGGCGGCGAGGCGCTCGGCGAACTCGGCGGCCGGCTTCTCCACGTCCTCGGCGGTGACCCCGGTCGGCAGGTCCCAGACCGGCACGATGAGACCGTGGGCACGGAAGGAGCCCACGAGCCGGGTGCCCTCGCCGAGGCTGGACCGGCCCGCCGCGTGCAACCGCGCGAGGGCGTCCAGAAGCTGCTCCTCCGGGTGGGGCATGACCCAGCGCAGGTGGTTCTTCTCCGGGGTCTCGCACCAGTAGGCGGCGTCCACGCCGGACAGCTTCACGGTCGGGATGGCGGCGGCGTTGGCCCGCTCCAGGGAGGCCGCCACCTCCGGGGTGGCGTTCTCCGCGTCCGGCACCCAGAACTCGAAGCCGCTGTGCACAACCGGCTCGAACGCGCCCTCGGGGTCGAGCAGATCCTGCAGTCGCGGACCCTCGGCGGGGGCCCGGCGGCCCTGCACCGGGGTGCCGGGCGCGGCTTCCAGCGCGCGCAGCAGCGTGTCGGCGAGGTCGCGGCTGATGTCGCCGGACGCCGTGTCGTTCTGCAGGCCGAGCAGGACCGAGCCGTCGTCGCGGCGCAGCGCCGGCCAGGCCATCGGCAGCACGGTGGCGAGGGTGACCGAAGGGACGCCCTCGGGCAGGCCGCCCCGAAGCGGCAGTTCGGCCGTCGCGGCCGGGACCAGCTCGCGCAGGGCGACCCAGTCGCACTCGCCGGGCAGTCCCTCGAACGGGCGCTGCACCAGCTCGGTCGCGGCGTGCGCGGCGGCCCGGCCGTGGCAGGCCTTGTAGCGCCGGCCGCTGCCGCAGGGGCAGGGTTCGCGGGCGCCGACAACCGGGATCTCCCCGTCGATCAGCTGCGGCTTGGCCTTCGTCTGGGGTCGCTTTTTGGCCATGGTGGGCGTCTCCCGGTTACGGCTCTTCTCGTACGTCGGGAGCCTAGCCGTTCGGACCATGCCCGACGGGAACCTGTGGACAACGCACGCGCGCTCGACGCCGGCGGGTGAATCCGGGGGAGCTGGATGCCCGGGGGCGACGCCTGCCGGCCGTCCCGGTTCAGTCCAGGTCGTCGAACGCGTCGGCGAAGTCCAGGCCGGACAGGCCGGGCAGCGGCGCGGAGCGGGTGACGCGCGTAGCGAAACCGTCGCGGCGGCACCCGGCATCGGGATCGTGGACGTCCTCGTGGACCAGTGCCCAGACCGTCACCTCGCCCTGGACGTCGTCCCGGACGCCCCAGTCGTCGGCGAGGGCCGTGATGATGTTCAGCCCGCGACCGCCGTGCGCGGTCACCGAGGGTGTGGCCGGCGCCGGGCGGGTCGGGCCGCCGCCGTCCGTGACCTCCACGACGAGCCGCCCGCTCGCGTCGACCCGCCATGCGGCGCGGACGTCCCCGTCCCCAGCCGGCGCGTCCCCCAGGGGCCGCCCGTGCTTGCAGGCGTTGCTCAACAGTTCGGAAAGGATCAGTACGGCGTCGTCGATGACCGATTCGGATACGCCACCGCTGCGTAGCTGCGCCCGCATCCGGTGCCGCGCCTTCCCCACGCCCGCAGGGCCATGGGGTACGGCCATGCTCGACGACGTGGGCACCTCCTGTGCCACCACCAACGCCACCCCCGAGACCTCCTTCGCCCCACGCCACGGAGTGGATGCCCTCTTGGTCTGTGCCGGAAACCGGCCAATCCTCTTCCGGTGACGCATTCGACACGGGCGGACACGCAGCGAACGCGCCGGAGCACACCCCGTGACGGGACCGCACGGGACGAGGGGCCGTCGGCGTGGCGGACCGGCCGGCTCAGCGGCCCAGTTGCCGCAGCACCGCGCGCGGGCGGTTGGTGATGAGGGCGTCGACGCCCAGCCCGGCACAGAGGTCGACGTCCTCGGGCTCGTTCACGGTCCACACGTGGACCTGGTGACCGGCCCGTTTCCACCGCTCGACGTAGGCGGGGTGACCGCGCACGAGGCGGATCGAGGGGCCGGCGATGCTCACGCCCGCGGGCAGCCGCCCGTCGCGCAGCCGGGGCGAGACGAACTGCATCAGATACACCGTCGGCAGCGTCGGCGCCGCGGCCCGCACGCGGTGCAGCGAACGGGCCGAGAAGCTCATGACCCGGACCGGCGACTCGGCGGCGGAGGCCGGCGCGTCCAGCCCGAACCGTTTCAGCAGGCTCAACAGCCGCTCCTCGACCTGACCCGCCCAGCGCGTGGGGTGCTTGGTCTCGATTGCCAGCTCCACCCGCCGCCCGGCGTCCGCGACCAGCTCCAGCAGCCGCTCCAGAGTGAGCACGGAGGTCTCCTCGCGGTCCTCCGGCCGGTGCTCCCAGTCGGGCTCCTCGTCCCGCCCGCGCCAGGCCTCGCGCGTCTTCCAGGAGCCGAAGTCGAGGGCGGCCAGATCGGCCAGTTCCAGCGCGGAGACCGCGCCGCGGCCGTTGGAGGTACGGTTCACCCGCCGGTCGTGGACGCAGACCAGATGGCCGTCCGCGGTCAGCCGTACGTCGCACTCCAGGGCGTCCGCGCCGTCCTCGATCGCCTTCCGGTAGGCGGCGAGGGTGTGTTCGGGTGCGTCGTCGGAGGCGCCGCGGTGGGCGACGACCTGGAGGGAGTGCTGTCGTGCGTGGGTCACCGCGTCATGGTGCCACCGTCGCCGGGTACACGTGGCGGCGCGGGCGCGTCCGTGCGACGAACGGGGGCATCCAGCGCGCACCTTATAAAACTTTTGCTCGGAAGA
The DNA here is from genome assembly GCF_000716535.1 of Streptomyces flaveolus. Classification (GTDB taxonomy): domain Bacteria; phylum Actinomycetota; class Actinomycetes; order Streptomycetales; family Streptomycetaceae; genus Streptomyces; species Streptomyces flaveolus_A. The sequence continues at coordinate 240,762 of NZ_JNWV01000001.1, forward strand.
TCCTATATAAACCTATATAAAGACGGCTGCCGGACCCACAGCCACCGCTTATGGTGCTCTGACGGCCCGTGGGAAAAGCTGACTGCAGACCAGTGCGACCGATGACACCAGGCGTGGATCGAGGAGAAGACCTGTGAGCACCGAGAACGAGGGCAACGCGGTACCCCCGGCGCCGTCCGCACCTCCCGTGCCGATGGCCTCTCCGACCGCTCCCCCGCAGGGCCCCGCGCCCGAGGGGAGCGAGCCGACGGCTCCGCTCCCGCCCGTGCCCCACGAGGCCCCGGCGGCCTCCGCCGCGGCGGGCCACGGCCCCGCGCACCAGCCCGGCCCGGCCCCCGACGGCTCCTGGCCGCCTCCGCCGCCGGCCACCCCGGCCTACGCGGACGGCGCCTCCGGCGGTGCGGGCACCGGCTGGGGAAGCACCTACCAGCAGCCCGCCTCCAAGCCGCGCGGCGGACGCGGCGGTCTGGTGGCGGCGGTCCTGGTGGCCGCTCTGGTGGCGGGCGGCCTGGGCGGCGGGCTCGGCTACACCCTGGCCAAGGACCGGGACGACAGCGGCTCCACCACGGTCTCCGCGTCCGACAGCGGCGCCACGCAGGTCAAGCGCGCGCCGGGCACGATCGCCAACGTGGCCGCCAGGGCGCTGCCCAGCACGGTGACCATCGAGGCGGAGAGCACCAACGGCGAGGGCGGCACGGGCACCGGGTTCGTCTTCGACACCCAGGGCCACATCGTCACCAACAACCACGTGGTGGCGGACGCCGTGGACGGCGGCAAGCTGACGGCCACCTTCCCGGACGGCAAGAAGTACAACGCCGAGATCGTCGGCCACGCGCGGGGCTACGACGTCGCGGTCATCAAGCTCAAGAACGCCCCCTCCGACCTCAAGCCGCTCGCCCTCGGCGACTCCGACAAGGTGGCCGTCGGCGACGAGACCATCGCCATCGGCGCCCCCTTCGGCCTGTCCAACACGGTCACCACGGGCATCATCAGCGCCAAGAACCGCCCGGTGGCCTCCAGCGACGGCGGCTCCAACAGCAAGGCGTCGTACATGAGCGCCCTGCAGACCGACGCGTCCATCAACCCCGGCAACTCCGGCGGCCCGCTGCTGGACGCCTCCGGCGCGGTCATCGGCATCAACTCCGCGATCCAGTCCACCGGCAGCGGAGGCTTCGGCACCGGCCAGTCCGGCTCGATCGGCCTGGGTTTCGCCATCCCGATCAACCAGGCCAAGTACGTCGCCCAGCAGCTGATCAAGACCGGCAAGCCGGTGTACGCGCGCATCGGCGCCTCCGTCTCCCTGCAGGACTCGGGCGACGGCGCGCTGATCACCGACCAGGGCACGGACGGCTCCGCCGCGATCGAGTCGGGCGGTCCGGCGGACAAGGCCGGCCTCAAGCCCGGTGACGTCATCACCAAGCTGGACGACCACGTGATCGACAGCGGGCCGACCCTGATCGGCGAGATCTGGACCCACAAGCCGGGCGACAAGGTGACGGTCACCTACAAGCGGGGCGGCCAGGAGCACACGGTGGAACTGACGCTGGGGTCCCGGGTGGGCGACAGCTGACCCGTGGGCCACAACCGACCCGTGGGGGCCATGCCCCCACACCCCGTCCCGCGCCCGGTACGCTGTACCCGCTCCGCCCCAGGTGGGACGGGGACGAGGTGGGTTGCCCGAGCGGCCTAAGGGAACGGTCTTGAAAACCGTCGTGGCGCGAGTCACCGTGGGTTCAAATCCCACACCCACCGCGCAGTGAACGGCCCCTGACCGGGTGAAACGGTCAGGGGCCGATCCCGTCGGCGATTCCGTCGGGCGTCGGCCTGGAACCGAAGACGCCGGCCTGTGGTCCGAAGCAGGAGGCCGGCCTCGCCACCGCATCGCGACCCGTCCGGCCACCGCCGCGACCGTGCTCGTACGTTCCGCCTCAGGAGGAGCCCCGATCATGCACGCCCACCTGACCACGGACGACTGGTGGCTCATCGCGGTCGGCGTCACCGTCGTCTACCTGGCCGCGATGTACTGGTGCATGCCGACGCCGAAGGCGAAGCGGCGCATGGTCATCGCCCCACTGGCGGGCTGGGTGTTCCTGCTGCCCAACGCCGTGGTGAAAGGCTATTCCGTCTCGCACACCCTGTACTTCTACAGCTGTGCCCTGCTGATGTTCGTCGTCATGCTGGTGCCGGTGGCGAAACGGGTCGCGTCCGAGATCGCGGAACAGGAGAAGAAACCCTGGGCCAAGGTGCCCCTCGACACCTTCTCCTTGTACTGGATGGCTTGGTCGGCCACGGGGTGCATCGCGGGAGTCGTCTACCTCTGGCCGTTGCTCGCCTAGCCGGTGGGGTGAAGGTCTTCCCGGCCCCGCCCCTCGCCCTGTCCTGCCGGCGCCGCTCCTCTCACGGCCGGTGCCCGGTCAGCCTGGCCGCCGACGCGATCGTGGCGCGGGCCTCGCGTTCGGTCAGCCCGGTGTCGCGGGCGGCGGCCACGAGGGGGTCCGTCAGGGCGGGTCCGATGCCGTTCTCGTAGGCGCGGCAGGCCGCCCAGAAGAGGCGGGTGTTGCGCTGCCCCTCGTGCGCGGCGAGCACGAACTGGACCAGCCCCTGCCCGTGGCCGCCCACCGCCGGACGGGTGGGGTGGGGCGTCCGGGGCGGGGGGAGCAGGAGCCGCAGGAGGGACGGCGGGCAGGGGGCCGGGGCGAGGTCGGCGGTGCCGGGCGCGGCGGTGTAGACGCCGTGGTCGGTACGGGAGCCGGGGCCGACGAGGTAGCCGCCGGCGCCCCGGATGTCGATGCCGGGGGCGAGCCGGCCGGCCGAGTTCGGTACGACGGTGTCGGACGGGCCGGTCAGCCACAGGTGACGGCCGCCGCTCGGGGTGAGGACGACGACCGTCTCCGGGATCGTGAACAGATGGCGCAGGGCCAGTTCCCGCAGGGCCGCCGAGGAGTCCGTCCCGGACTTGGTGTCCAGGTCGACGCCGATCAGGTGGTACGGGGGCAGCCCGCAGGCGATGCCGTAGCCGGTGGCCCAGGGCGCGGCGGTGAAGAGCTCGCGGATGCGGACGGGGTCGGTGGTGGCGTCGTACACGCCGTGGCCGAGGCGGCCGCACTCGCCGTGGCAGGGCCGCCCCGCCGGGCTCGGGTCGTCGTGGTGCGGGGAGCGCAGGGCCGGGAGCTTCGTCCGGGACAGGGGGATCACGGCCAGTCCGCGTTCGGCGACTGACAGGGCGTGTGCGAGGGCCAGCGTCGTGGCCTGCCGGTCGATGGTGGCCATGCGTCCATGTTCGTACACACGTTCGAAGATGGGAAGGGCGGGCAGGCGTGGCGTGCCGGTACGGGGGAGATTGGCCGGAAGGGTGCCTAAACGATTCCTCCCTTGTGTCGCTTGAGGCCGGGATGCCCGGGTCGGCGTTGTCATCGGAGCCGATGTGACCAAAGGTGGCGATAGGGGTTTATCGACTTGTCATCACGCTTGCGTGCGAATCGCGGCTTCCGGGATGGTTCGCCGGGGATTCGGTGGGCAACTCTGGAGGCGCGACGTCGTCCACGACAGTCAAGGCGGTCGGCCAACCGCCCTGACGCCAGCCGTAGTTCACGTACTTCCGGCCCTAGGGCCGCAGAGTGCTTGGTTCTGGAGGAACACATGGCAAGCATCCGTACCGCCCGCGTTCTCGCCGCCGTCTCCGCTCTCCCGCTCGCAGCCGCACTCTTCGCCGGCGTAGCGACGGCGGACAACGGCGCTCTCGCGGACGACGGATCGAACTCGGGCGTGGCGGCCGTCCTCGGCAGCGGGGTCGGCGACGACAACAACGGCAACTCGTCCACCACGAACCAGAACGCGGTCGGCTCCGGTGCCTCGAACCAGAGCAACACCGCCCAGGTCAACGGCTCCGCGTTCACGGCCATCCGGCAGGGCAACGAGAACATCGACGTCAACTTCACCCAGCTCTGGTGAGCCGGGGGCGAGTGTCCTCATGAGGAGGGCGCTCGCGGGGTGTGCTTCGGGGTCGTCACACGTCGGCGCGGCGGTGCTTCGGTGCCGCCGCGTCGGCGTGTTCCCGGTCCGGTCCGACCGCTGCCGACCTTGACACCTCCCGACATCTGACGGACAGTCAGAAAGCGTCCGACGGGATCAGGGGGTGCCGGTGAGCGACGAGCAGGTGCACGACGAACTGGGCGCGCGGCTCAAGGCGTTCGAGGGCCTGCCCGCCGCCGTCGCGGGTGTCGGCAAGGACCCGGTGAACGCGCCGATGATCCGGCACTGGTGCGATCATGAGCCTGCGCACCCGCGACACCCTCGGCGGACGCGCGGCGATCGCCGGCATCGGCGCCACCGAGTTCTCCAAGGACTCCGGCCGCAGTGAACTCCGGCTCGCGGTGGAGGCCGTACGGGCCGCGCTCGACGACGCCGGGCTCGGCCCGGCCGACGTGGACGGGATGGTCACCTTCACGATGGACACCAGCCCGGAGATCACCGTCGCCCAGGCCTGCGGGATGGGCGAGCTGTCCTTCTTCTCCCGGGTGCACTACGGCGGCGGGGCGGCCTGTGCCACCGTCCAGCAGGCGGCCCTCGCGGTGGCCGCGGGCGTGGCCGAGGTGGTGGTCTGCTACCGGGCCTTCAACGAGCGGTCGGGCCGCCGGTTCGGCGCGGGGGTGCAGCACCGGGAGCCGTCGGCGGAGGGGGCGGCGCTCGGCTGGACGCTGCCGTTCGGGCTGCTCACCCCGGCCTCCTGGGTGGCGATGGCGGCAAGGCGGTACCTGCACGCGTACGGGCTGACACCGGAGGCGTCCGGGCACGTGGCCGTGGTGGACCGCGCGTACGCGGCGACCAATCCGGCCGCCTGGTTCCACGGCCGCCCGATCACGCTCGCCGACCATGCCGCCTCCCGCTGGATCGCCGAGCCGCTGCGGTTGCTGGACTGCTGCCAGGAGACCGACGGCGGACAGGCGGTCGTCGTCACCTCCGTGGAGCGGGCCCGGGACCTGCCGCGGCCGCCCGCCGTGATCGCGGCGGCGGCCCAGGGCGCGGGCCGGGCGCAGGAGCAGATGACCAGCTTCTACCGGGGCGACCTGACCGGCCTGCCCGAGATGAGCGCGGTGGCCCGCCAGCTCTGGCGCACCTCCGGACTCGGCCCGGACGACATCGACGTGGGCATCCTGTACGACCACTTCACCCCGTTCGTGCTTATGCAGCTCGAGGAGTTCGGGTTCTGCGGGAGGGGTGAAGCGGCGGACCACGTGGCGGAGCGGAGACTGCCGCTGAACACGCACGGGGGCCAGCTCGGGGAGGCGTACCTGCACGGCATGAACGGCATCGCGGAGGCGGTCCGCCAACTGCGGGGCACGGCCGTGAACCAGGTCCCGGGGGCGGCCCGCACCCTGGTGACGGCCGGTACCGGGGTGCCGACATCGGGGCTGGTCCTGACGGCGGACGGCTGACCTCCTCAGGGTCGTACCCGCAGACGGGGCACACCCGCACTCCACCTTCAGGAGGTGGAGGCAGCCCCACCCCTACAACCTGAGGGGGACGTGCCTCCGGGACCTGCGGCCGATCCGCCGCCGTGGGCCGCACTCCTAGCGTGGAGTCATGACCACACCCGTCTGCACCAGCGCCTCGGCCGCCGCCGCACCCGGGCGGCAGACTCCCGCCTACCCGTCGTTCGCGTCGTACGTGCGGGCCCGTCAGCCGGTCCTGCTGCGCACCGCGCGCTCGCTGACCGCCAACCCGAGCGATGCCGAGGACCTGCTGCAGACCGCGCTCGCCAAGACCTACGTGGCCTGGGAGCGGATCGAGGACCAGCGCGCGCTCGACGGCTATGTGCGCCGGGCGCTGCTGAACACCCGGACCTCGCAGTGGCGCAAGCGCAGGGTGGACGAGTTCTCCTGCGAGGAACTGCCCGAGCCGGAGCCCGCCCCCGGCGGCGACGACCCGGCCGAGCGGCAGGCGCTGCGCGACGCGATGTGGCGGGCGGTCCTCCGGCTGCCGGCCCGGCAGCGGGCGATGGTGGTCCTGCGGTACTACGAGGACCTCAGCGAGGCCCAGACCGCCGAGGTGCTCGGCGTGTCGGTGGGCACGGTGAAGTCGGCGGTGTCGCGCGCGCTGGGCAAGCTGCGCGAGGACCCCGAACTGGTGCTGGCCCGCTAGCCGCAGTCCGGTCACCGGCCCGCCGGCCGGGATCTCCTCGCCACCGGCCGGGATTTTCCTGCCTCAGTGACACGCCCCCTAGTGACATACCGCGCGGTATGTGCGCAGAATCAGCGCACCCCCCTACTACCGCGTAGGCAATGTCGCCCGGGAGGAACGCCGTGCTGGCCACCATGCAGGACGTACCGCTGCTGATCTCCAGGATCCTGACCCACGGGTCGACGGTCCACGGCTCGTCGCGGGTGACCACCTGGACCGGAGAACCCGAGCCCCACCGGCGCACCTTCGCCGAGGTCGGGGCCCGCGCCGCCCAACTGGCGCACGCCCTGCGGGACGAACTGGGCGTGACCGGCGACGACCGGGTCGCCACGCTCATGTGGAACAACGCCGAGCACGTCGAGGCCTACTTCGCGATCCCGTCCATGGGCGCGGTGCTGCACACGCTCAACCTGCGCCTGCCCGCCGAGCAGTTGGTGTGGATCGTCAACCACGCGGCCGACAAGGTCGTCCTCGTCAACGGCTCGCTCATCCCGCTGCTCGCGCCGCTGCTGCCCAAGCTGCCCACCGTCGAGCACATCGTCGTGTCCGGGCCCGGCGACCGCACCCCGCTCCAGGGCGCCACCGCCCAGGTGCACGAGTACGAGGAACTGATCGCCGGCCGGCCGGCCGGCTACGACTGGCCCGAGCTGGACGAACGCCGGGCCGCCGCCATGTGCTACACCTCCGGCACCACCGGCGACCCCAAGGGCGTGGTCTACAGCCACCGTTCCATCTACCTGCACTCCATGCAGGTCAACATGGCCCAGTCGATGGGCCTCACCGACCAGGACACCTCGCTCGTCGTCGTCCCGCAGTTCCACGTCAACGCCTGGGGCCTGCCGCACGCCACCTTCATGACCGGCGTCAACATGCTGATGCCGGACCGCTTCCTCCAGCCCGCCCCGCTCGCCGAGATGATCGAACGCGAACGGCCCACCCACGCGGCGGCCGTCCCGACCATCTGGCAGGGCCTCCTCGGCGAGCTGCACGCCACACCCCGCGACGTCTCCGCCCTCACCCAGGTCACCATCGGCGGCTCGGCCTGCCCGCCCTCCCTGATGGAGGCCTTCGACGCACTGGGCATGCGGGTCTGCCACGCCTGGGGCATGACGGAGACCTCCCCGCTCGGCACGGTCGCCCGCCCGCCGGCCCACGCGGCGGGCACCGACGAGGAGTTCGCCTACCGCCTCACCCAGGGCCGCTTCCCGGCCGGCGTCGAGGCCCGCCTCACCGGCCCCGGCGGCGAACGCCTGCCCTGGGACGGCGCGTCGGCGGGTGAGCTGGAGGTGCGCGGCCCCTGGATCGCGGGCGCGTACTACAACGGCCCCGACGCCGAACCCCTGCGCCCCGCCGACAAGTTCAGCGAGGACGGCTGGCTGAAGACGGGGGACGTCGGCACCATCTCCCCCGACGGCTTCCTCACCCTCACCGACCGCGCCAAGGACGTCATCAAGTCCGGCGGTGAATGGATCTCCTCCGTCGAGCTGGAGAACGCGCTGATGTCCCACCCGGACGTCGCCGAGGCCGCGGTGGTCGCCGTACCGGACGAGAAGTGGGGCGAACGCCCGCTGGCCACGGTCGTCCTGCGGCCGGGCGCGACCGCCGACTTCGAGACCCTGCGCACCTTCCTCCTGGAGGAGGGCCGCATCGCCAAGTGGCAGCTCCCCGAGCGCTGGACGGTCGTCGAGTCGGTACCGAAGACGAGCGTGGGCAAGTTCGACAAGAAGGTGCTGCGCAGGCGGTACGCGGACGGGCGGCTGGACGTCACCCGGCTCTGACGGCCCCCGCGGGCCGCCTCCCGGGAAGGAGGCGGCCCGGGGGACTGATCGCCTGCCGGACCGGTACCGCTAGTTGGTGCCGATCCGGGCCAGCAGGTCCACGATCCGCGACTGCACCTCACCGCTGGTCGACCGCTCGGCGAGGAACAGCACGGTCTCGCCGGAGGCCAGCCGGGGCAGGTCGGCCGGGTCCACGGCGGCGGTGTAGACGACCAGCGGGGTGCGGTTGAGCTGCCCGTTCGCCCGCAGCCAGTCCACGATCCCGGCCCGCCGGCGGTGCACCTGCATCAGGTCCATCACCACCAGGTTCGGCCGGAACTGCCCCGCCAGCGTCACTGCGTCGTTGTCGTTCGCGGCCCGCGCCACCTGCATCCCGCGCCGCTCCAGCGTCGAGGTCAGCGCCAGCGCGATCTCCGCGTGCTCCTCGATGAGCAGCACCCGCGGCGGATGCTGCTCGCTGTCCCGGGGAGCCAGCGCCTTCAGCAGTACGGCGGGGTCGGCGCCGTACGCCGCCTCGCGCGTCGCCTGTCCGAGCCCGGCCGTGACCAGCACCGGTACCTCGGCGGCCACCGCGGCCTGACGCAGCGACTGCAACGCCGTCCGCGTGATCGGCCCGGTCAGCGGGTCCACGAACAGCGCGGCGGGGAAGGCCGCGATCTGGGCGTCGACCTCCTCGCGCGAGTGCACGATCACCGGCCGGTAGCCACGGTCGCTGAGCGCCTGCTGGGTCGTCACGTCCGGCGCGGGCCACACCAGCAGCCGGCGCGGGTTGTCCAGCGGCTCCGGGGGCAGCTCGTCGTCCAGCGGCTGCGGACGCGGGGTGTCCGCCACCTCCACGGCCCCACCGGGACCGTCCAGCGGCTCCGGACCCTCGGCGGCATCGGGCTCCGGGGCGCCTATGGCGTACGACCGCCCGCCCCCCTCGGTGCCCTGCGCCGGCCGCGCCTGCCCACCGAGCGAGGGCTGCGGCGCGGGCGCCGGGGCGGCGGGTGAGGGGTGCGGCAGGGACGCCTGGCCGCCGAGCGAGTTCTGGCCGCCGAGGGACGGTTGTCCGGTCGGCGCGGGGTGCGTGGGCGCGGTTTCGGCGGACGGGTGCGGCCGGGCCGCCTGGTCCGGCCGCGGCTCCTGGCCGGTGGGTCCCGCGTCGGGACGCGTGCCCAGCTTGCGCCGCCGGCCCGAACCGCCCGGCGCGTGCGGCGGCGGGGTCGCCGTCGGCTGCTGCACCTGGGCGGCCTGCCGCGAGAACGGCACGCCCTGCCCGAGCGTACGGACGCTGATCGCCCGCCCCTGCGTCGAGTCCGGGTCGGCGGGGGCGCCACCGGCGGCTTCGGCGGGCAGCGGCATCGCGACCCGCTGCGGCCGGCCACCGGAGGGAGTCCCCGCACCGGAGGTGTCCCCGGTACCGGGCCACTGCTGCGGAACGGCGGCCGCCGGGGCGCCCGGGGCCGGGGCGGGAGTCCCCGCGCCGGAGGTGTCGCCGGAGCCGGGCCACTGCTGCGGGACACCGGCGGCGGGGTTGCCACCGGGCGGCACCGGGGTGGCTGGGGCCCCCCGCGCCCCGGCGGGCACCTGACCGGTGCCGGTCTCGGCGGGCAACGGCAGCGCACCCGGGGACGCCACCGGAGTACCGGCGGCCGGGGTGCTCGGCTGTCCCGGGACGAGGTGGGGAGCGGTGCCCTGCCCGGACACGGCCGAGGGCTGCGGGGCCTGCGTGGGCGGAACGGGCTGCGCCACGGCGGCCTGGGCGGGCGCGCCCTGCGCCGGCATGCCGTGGGCAGGCGTGGCCGAGGCCGGTGCCGCCGGGGCGGGCGTGGGCTGACCAAGCGTGCCGTGGGCGGCGGGCGCGGGGTGGCCCGGCGTACCCGGGGCGACGGCACCGGGCTGGGCGCCGGGGCCCGCGGGCACGGCCCCCTGTGGCTGAGCGGCCGGCTGCCCCGCCGGTGCGCCGGGACCGGCCTGGACGGGGGTGCCCTGCCCGGCCGTGCCCTGCGCCGGAACACCGTGCGCCGGGGTCCCCTGGCCGGGGGCCGGCGGTACGGCCGCGCCCTGCGGGACCTGGCCCGGAGCGGGCGGCGCCGGAAGGGGCTGCGACGGGGTCTGCCCGGTCACGGGCGCCATCGCCTGGGCGGCCTCGGCGGGCTGGGTCACGGCCCGGCGGCGGCGGCCGGTCGGGGCGCTGGTCGGATGCGGCTGCGGCGGGGTGTGGTCCTCCGCCTGGTCGAGCGGTACGGCGTCGTGCCGGCCGTCGTCACCCGCGATGCCCTCGACGGACACCGGCATCCGGGCCGGAACCTGCACCTGACCGGGCAGCGGCCCGGCACCGGGGACGACCGGGGCAACGGCACCGGGAGCCACGGGCACACCGGCGTCGGGGCCGGTGGGCGCGACGGCACCGGGGGCGACAGGAGCACCGGCCGGGGCACCGGCGTGCGGGCCGACGGGCGCACTGGCACCTGGGGCGACGGGCACCCCGGTCTCGGGGACGACAGGAACCCCGGCACCCGGGCCCGCAGGCATGCCGCCACCCGGCGGCACCGGCACAGCCGCGCCCGCGCCCGGGGTGTCCGGGCTGTCCGGGCTCTCCGGGGAACGGTCCGCCTCGGCCGGCGGCAGGGCGAAGACGGTACGCGCGCCGCCCGCTTCCTGCGCAGCGGCTCGCTCCGCCGCCGCGGCCAGCGCCCGTCGGCGCCGTCCGGTCGGCTGCGCACCGTCGGCCGGAACCGCCTCGCCACCCTGCGCCGGAACCACGGAGGCGCCGCCCTCGGCCGGAACGGCCGGCGCACCCGGCTCGCCGCCTGCCGCCGGGAGCGCCGGAGGCAGCGCGGCCTGCGGGGCACCGGAGTCACGGCGGGCGCGTCGGCCCGTCGGCGCGGGTACGCCCTGCGGCGGCACGGTGCCACCGAGTCCCGTACCCGAGGCGGCGGCCCCCGCGCCCTGCTCGGCCGAGGTCACCACGGACCCCTCGGACACACCCTCGGCGTTGCCCTCACCGGCCTCGGCGTTGCCCGCGGGCCGACCGCGGCGGCGTCCGGTCCCGCCGGACGCGCTCTCCGCGCCCTCGGCCGGAACCGCGGCACCCTCCTCGGCGGGTGCGGCGGCACGCCGCCGGCGCCGTCCGGTCGGCACGGGCGCCTCCGCCTCACCGGTGTCACCCGCGCCGGCCGCGTCACTGTCCAGGAAGGCGTCCGTGGAGGCCCGCCGGGCCCGCCGCCGGCCGGCACCGGCACCCTGTCCGGCCGCACCGGTGTCGTCCGCGCCGCCCTCACCGCCGTCCGGCACCCGCACCGCGACCGCCGTCCCGGCGGCACCGGCAGCTCCTGCCGCGACCGCGCCCGCCCCGCCGCCGAGCGGTACTTCGAGCACGTACGCGCTGCCGCTCATGCCCGGCACCTCGTGCGTCTGGAGCACACCGCCGTGGGCCCGCACGATCCCGCGCACGATCGGCTCGTGCACCGGGTCCCCGCCGGCGTACGGGCCGCGCACCTCGATCCGCGCGACCTCACCGCGCTGCGCCGCGGCCACGACCACGGTGTTGTCCAGGTAACCGCCCGCCGAGACGGGCGTGTTGCCGGTGGCGTCGACCCCGGCGACGTCCGCCACCAGATGCGCGAGCGCGGTGGCGAGCCGCTGCGGGTCGACCTCGGCCTCGATGGGCGGCGCGTGGACGGCGAACTGCACGCGACCCGGCCCGATCAGCTCGACGGCCCCGTCCACACCCGCGGCGACGACGGCGTCCAGCATCACCTTCGTACGGGTGATGTCCTCGCCGCCCGCGTCCAGCCGCTGGTACCCGAGGACGTTGTCGATGAGGGTCGTGATGCGGGAGTAGCCGGCCGAGAGGTGGTGGAGCACCTGGTTGGCCTCGGGCCACAGCTGCCCCGCGTCGTCGGCGGCGAGCGCGGACAGCTCGCGGCGCAGCTCGTCCAGCGGCCCGCGCAGCGACTGCCCGAGCAGCGTGAGCAGCTGTTCGTGCCGCCCGGCGAGGGCCTCGTACCGGTCCTTCTCCCGCTCGGCGAGCGCCGCGTACCGCTCCTCGCCCGAGGCCAGTTCCTCCGCGTGCTTCTCGCGCAGCTCCTCGACCTCGGTGACGTGCTGCTGGCGCAGCGCGGTCAGGTCGGAGGCGTGTTCCTCGGAGAGCCGCTCCAGTTCCTCGGCGTGCGCCTTCTCCAGCGCGGCCTTCTCCTCCACCAGGGCGTCGTACGGCCGCCGGTCGGTGAAGGTCATCACGGCGCCGACGAGCTGGTCGCCGTCGCGCACCGGCGCGGTGGTCAGATCGACCGGCACCTTCTGGTCGCCCTTGGACCACAGCACCTGCCCGCGCACCCGGTGCTTGCGCCCGGAGCGCAGGGTGTCGGCGAGCGGGGACTCGTCGTACGGGAAGGGCGAGCCGTCGGCGCGGGAGTGCAGCACCAGCGTGTGCAGTTCCTTGCCGCCCAGCTCACCGGCCCGGTACCCCAGTATCTGGGCGGCGGCCGGATTGACGAGCACGATCCGTCCGTCGGTGTCGGTGCCCACGACACCTTCCGCGGCCGCCCGCAGGATCATCTCGGTCTGCCGCTGCGACCGGGCCAGCTCGGCCTCGGTGTCCACGGTCCCGGACAGGTCCCGGACCACGATCATCAGCAGCTCGTCGCCGGTGTAGCCGTAACCGTCGTACGCCTGCTGCCCGTTCTCCAGGTTCGCGCTGGTGACCTCGACCGGGAACTCGGTCCCGTCGGTCCGCCGCGCGACCATCCGGGTGGGCTTGGTCCGGCCCCGCGGGTCCATGTGATCGGGCCGCCGCATGGAGCCGGGGATGAGCCGGGAGTCGAACTCGGGCAGCAGATCGAGCAGCCCGCGTCCCACGAGAGCCGTGCCGGGCGTCTCGAAGGCCTCCAGGGCGATGGTGTTGGCGTTGACGACGGTTCCGTTGGCGTTGACCAGGACCAACGCGTCCGGCAGCGCGTCGAGTATGGCTGCGAGGCGAGCAGCGCCTCGGGATGGCCTGCTGCTCACGAGACGCCTTCCTCCCTGTTACCGCACCTTGCCGACCGCTCGGGCCATCTTGCCAACCGGCCCGCGACGTGTCACGCGAGGGAGTCTAAGGGCACGGGTCGCGTCGGCGGCGCCGGATGAGAGGGAGGTCCCACGAGGAAGTGACGGCGAACGGGTGACCGTATGCGTCGGCTCCCCGAGTCCTCCCCGGGACCTTTACGGAACCAATGCGTCCGCCCACTCCTCGCTACGCCGGTCCGCCCATGCCCGGCAGCAGGGGCACCATCCGGTCCCACCGCCCGGTCTCGCACCCGTCGCTGCGGTCGTAGGAGGCGTCGACCGGGCGCCCGGCCCAGGTCCCGGTGACCCGGGCGGTGGCCGGGCCGCCGTAGAGCATGGTGCAGGTGGTGCCGGGAGCGACCGGAGCGAAGGGGTCCCGCCCCCACCGTGTGTTCGCGTCGAGCACCCGGCAGGCCTCGGCGACGTCCGGATGCCGCCCGGCGCTGGGATGGCAGCGCACCTCGTACGTCCCGTCCCGCCCCGCCCCGGCGTGCCGGACCACGACGGTGAGGTGATCACCCTGGTCCTCCGGCCGGACGGGCGGCGGCACGGCGCCGGCCGCGGCGGCGGGCACGGCGGTGAGGGGGACGAGGGAGGCGACGGCGGAGAGCGACGCGAACAGAAGGCGCCGCCCGGCGCCCGGCAGCACGGAATCCATGCCCCTTCCAACGCGGCCGCGCCCCAGACGTTGCGCCCGGCCCCCTGCCCTCCTCGTTTTCCTCTTTGCCCTGCGACCCGAGTGCCTAGTACCGTGGGGGGCGATTGGTGACACGGCGCTCGACTGTGTCATCATCTGCACGCACCACTCGCGCGCTCGCGTGAGCGGTTGTGCTGGAGGCGTCGCCTAGTCCGGTCTATGGCGCCGCACTGCTAATGCGGTTTGGGTCTTAAAGCCCATCGAGGGTTCAAATCCCTCCGCCTCCGCCCCGATCCCGAAGCCCCGGTCCCCAGGACCGGGGCTTCGGCGTTCACCGGACTCTGTCGCCCGTCGGCACTCCGGGGGCGTTTTCGCAGGTCGCAAGGGGTGTGCGGATCGGATTTCACATGACGGCGGCAGTCATGTAATGTTCTTCCTGTCGCCGCGAGCGGGCCGAAAGGACCGGGAGCGGGGGCGAAACAAAAGAACAAGCACTCGTAGCTTAACGGATAGAGCATCTGACTACGGATCAGAAGGTTGCAGGTTCGAATCCTGCCGAGTGCGCAGCACACCAGAGGCCCTGTGGATCACTCCACAGGGCCTCTGCCGTCGTCATCGTCGGGAGGGGTGATCATGCACGGATCGAGTACCACGACGATCTGCATGCCCCCAAGCCCGGCGATCTTGTCCTGCGGCGTCCGCGGTGGTCACTGACGACTGGCGATCTCGGACGCATCCACGGAGCCGCGATTCCTCCGGCGGGGGAGCCGGCCGGGCTGCCCTGCTTGTCAGGGAGCCGGGCCAAGTACCTCGTCGGCGCTGCGCGGCTCTGTTCGCGGCTGTTGGTTGAGCTTGTGGCGGGCGATGGAGGAGTGGCGGTAGACCTCTTTGCGGGCCCGCATGATTTCGCCGAGGGGGGCGTGCTCGGCGGTGACCCTCCAGGGTGTGAAGGACAGTGAGTCCATCTTCGCCAGGTTCTCCGGGCCGGAGATGTCCTGCTGCGGGAGCCGCAGCCTGGCCACGGTGACGGACGGGGACAGCTTCTCGGGCCACTCCACGGTGGTGTCCTGCACCGGCATGCGTTCCAGGTCGGTGCAGAGCTGGACCTGGATGTCGAAGGTGTAGGGCCGCTCCTGCAACTCGGCCTGGAGGGCCGGTCGGAAGACCTCCTGCGCGGAGGACGGGTCGATGGCGCGTCGGACCACGGCGGCGGCACAGTCCGGGTCGGGGGTGATGCGCACCTTGGCGATGTAGTCGCCGTGCCTGACGGCGCCCATCGTCCAGTAGCTCGACAGGAGCAGGTTCGCCGGAGGGGTTTTCGACAGGCGGAGGAAGGCCAGGAACTCGTCCCATGCCCAGTTGTCCTGGTCCAGTGTCCCCTTGCCGGTCACGAACTCGGTGAAGAAGCGGTGCGCGCCGGGTCGGCCCTGGGAGAAGTAGGCCGGCGCGTCCAGGAACAGTTCCTGGATGAAGAGGTAGTGCTCGACCGTGTTGCAGAAGAAGATCGGTCCGTTGATGTTGGCGTAATCGAAGGTGCCCGTGTCCGGTTCGTCTTCCAGCAGGGTCGGGCCGGGGATGTCGAACATCTTCAGTGCCAGTCCGGTGGCGGCGCCCAGTCGCGCGTCGGCTCCGGCGTGCGGCGAGCCGTTGGAGAAGCGGATGAGCGCATCGTGGGTTCCGGGCGTCGCGTAGATGCCCTGGGCGTACTCGGGGGGCAGCCCGTCCAGGATCTCGACTTCCCCGCGGATCAGTCCGTATCCCTTGGCGTGGGCGTCGCGCAGGGCCTGTCCGGTGCCGCCGGCCTCGACGGACTCGGCGACGTAGTTCTCGGTCTTCTCGATCACCGTCTGCACGTGCTGGTCGAAGTCCGGGTCCTGCACCTCGACGTCAGGCGTGTAGCGGACGAACTGTGCTGCCATGACTTCGACCTCTCCTCGGAGAGCGAGATCGGGCCTCAGGGACGGGGTTTCCCTTCAGTCCTCCAGTTCGGCGAGCCAGCGCAGGGCCCGCAACCCCGGTACGAAGCAGTACTCACCGCCGCGGGTGAGTACGAAGCTGGGCAGGTTCCGCAGGCGGCGCCGGACCGGCTTGCCGGGAATGGTGGCGTTGCCGGTCCCGTCGTGATGGCCGGCCACCGGGTCCTGCTCGCCGGGGTAGCCGATGAAATTGCCGTCGTTGACCCATTCGGACTTGATGAACTCAAACTGTCGTTCGAGGTGGGCCCCGATGAAGACTCCCACCAGGCCCCGGTCGGCACCGTCGTCCTCCAGCACCCCCTCGGGGAGCGGCGGACCGTAGGTGGTGCCGCGGCGGATGATCCGGTGCATCCGTGCGTCGCCGATGATGGTGGCGTCGCGGGGGTTGTTCCGACGGATGTGCGCGCCGGCGGGGCAGCGCAGGCCGCGGTCGTCGTGCTCCCGGTACAGGAAGTTGTTGACGCGCTGCGGGTCCGCCGCCAGGTCCGGGTCGTCGTGCTCCGGCGTCAGGGTCAGTGGCGCGCCACTCGGCCAGCGTCCGACCATTTTCGCCGCCAGGAGTGCTTCCTCCTCGGCGTTGGAGCTGTTGGCGCGCAGGTACCGCCGCCAGGCCGCCACGTTGGTGTGGATCTTGCGAACGGCCACGTAGGTTCCGTTGCGCCCCAGCACATCGGGGCTGGGCATGGGCGGCACATTGCCGGTTTCATCCGGATAGCCGAGGATGAACTCGCCGGCCTTGATGGGGGCTTCCTGCGGATTGGAGCCCGGCAGCCCGACACCCTCGATGTTCGGATGGCTGATGCCGTCCCGGAAGCCGAACGTGGTCCGTCCGGTCGGGAGCTGGTGGACGTCCTGTTCCCAGATCACCTGGACACCGGGGGTTTCCCGGTAGGCGACTTGGGCCTGCTCCAGTTCCCGTTCGAGTTGCGCCGTGTCTGAGGCGAGGGCGCTCAACGCGATGTGGACGTCGCCCGTCCCGAAAGGTTTCTCCCAGTGGGCCGGGGCATTTTCGCCCACGTCACCGATCAGTTCCGCCCGGGCGGCCATGCCCTCACGGAACGCCCGCGGAAAGCTGTCCAGCGACTCCTGGGGCACCCCGAGGGCCCTCAGTCCCTGATGGGTGAGCGCCACGGCCACCCAGGCGTCCCGGCTCCGGTCCACGTTCGGCAGGCCGCCCGAGGTCAGCGGCAGCAGCCGCCGCAGCAGGGCGCGTCCGGCGTGGCGGTCGTCGACACGCAGGAAGACGAACTTCCCCTCGTAGGGGACGGGTCGCGGGCGCAGCGCCCCGCTCTGGACGTCCTCGATTTCGACGCGTACACCGGTCGCGCTGCCGCTGTCTGCCGTGCTCATGATCGTGTGCGCCTCCGCATCGGTTCCTGTCCGGACAGCTCCGCAGAGGCTGGTTCGCGCTCGCCGACGCTGTTTTACCGAGGTGGGCACAGGCCTGCGGGGCAGCTGTGCCCGGTTTCTAGGCCGAGGCTTCTTCCAGCAGCTTCCGGAAGGCAGGCGTGTTCACCAGATCCTCGTTGGCCGGGTTCTCCAGCGCCGCGCGGAACTCGGGGGTGTCCAGTACTTCTTCGAACGCCTCCTCCACGCGGTGGTCCTTGTAGATCTGCTGAACGGTCAGGTCGGGATAGGCGCTGACGAAAACACTCGCGGGCGCCTGGTGAGCGATGAACCAGTCCTTCACCCGGGGATCTTTGACACCGGGGAATCCCACGCTGTGCGAGAAGACCTTGTCGAAGCGCTCTCCGACCACCGTCTTGGCGAAGTCGTCGATGTACGCGTCCCACGAGCCGTCGAAGACGCTGGCGAACATGAACCGGGTGTCGTTGTCGAAGATCACGTGCCGTGCGTCATGCAGGGTGCCGATCTGGCGCACCGCCGCGTGGACCCTGTCGGCCTCCGCCGCGTCGGCCATTGCGGCGAGGTCCTTTCGCAACGCGTCCGCATGACCGGGCTTGATCTCGGTGTACACGGTGAACTCGCTGCAGACCCCGTCCGACCTGCCCGGACGCTCGGGGTGAGCCGACTGATTCGCTCGTGCCGATGCAGTCATCGTGGGACTCCCCTGCCACGGATCGGTGTGAGGGTCACCAAGCACCCGAACCCAAGGCGCCATCGCCCTCACCCTTCCATCCTCACCACCGGATGCGCAGCCTCGCATCTCGGCCGCCGATGACCGCGGTACGAGTCGAAGCTGCCGAGGACAGATCGAGCCGGGCGCAGGAAGATGGGACTGGGCCGTGCCTGCCGAGCACGGGGCCGTCACCTCCTCGGTCTGCCGTTCCCACGCGTCCGTGAAGCCGCGGCGCAACCTTTCGCACGAGAACCCCCGCGCCGGGCAGGCGGCCGGGGCACTCCTTCCCCCCGCCGGACCATTGCTCAACGGGACCGCCACCCTGACCCCCAGCTGGAGGCAGCCATGGGCGCAGTTCTTGGTGACGTGCTGGGTTTCGCGGCCGGCGTCGCGATCAGCCCGCTTCCGGTCATCGCCGTCATCCTCATCCTCGCCACGCCACGGGGACGTCTCAACGGCATCCTCTTCACCGTCGGCTGGATCCTCGGACTATCGGCACTGGGCGCCGTGATGCTGGCGGTCGCCTCCCCAGCGGGTGCTTCCGCGCACAAGCACCCGGCCACCTGGGTAGGGGCCCTCAAGCTCGCTCTCGGCCTGCTCCTCCTCTTCTTCGGTGCCCGGCAGTGGCGGCGGCGTCCGAAGGATCCCTCGCAGGCGAAGCTGCCGAAGTGGATGGGCGCGATCGACCGCCTCACGCCGGTCAAGGTCTTCGGACTCGGCACGGCCCTGGCCGCGCTCAACGCCAAGAACGCCCCGCTGACCATCGCTGCGGGGGCCGCCATCGGTTCGGCCGGTCTTCCGGTCGGGCAGCAGATCGCATCACTGGCGATCTTCGTCGTGATCGCCACGCTCGGCCTGCTGGTCCCGCTCGGCGTCTTCCTCCTCGGAGGAGAGCGGGCCAGGACCACGCTGGGGAACTGGAAGGACTGGGCAGCTCAGCACAATGTCGCCGTGATGGCCGTCCTGTTCTTCGTTCTCGGGCTGAAACTAGTCGGGGACGGCATCTCCGTCATCACCTCCTGACGGCCCCGTGCCGGGCGTGCCGTCCGATCACGGCAATGACGGCACACGGACGCGCCTGATCCCGTATCACTCCGGTGCCTTCGGCGCCTCCCCGGGAGTCAGCACTCCTCGGCGGGGTCGTCGCGGTTCAGCTTCTCCAGGTATTCGTGGGCCAGGGCCGTGGCGCGGGTGAACCAGTCGGTGATGATCGCCAGTTCCTCCGGTGAGTAGTCGGAGAAGAGGGCCGTCAGGCGCTTGTAGTGGCCCGCGTACACCGCCTCGACGCGGGTGACGGCGTCCGGCACGGCGGCCACGCGGACCCGGCGGCGGTCGGTGGGGTCGGGGCGGCGGGTGACGTAGCCGGCGCGTTCGAGGCGGTTGAGGATGCCGGTCACCGCGCCCGTGGTGACGTGGGCGCGGGCCGCGAGGTCGCCCGCCGTCAGCAGATCGTCGCCGGCCTCCAGGACGAAGGCGAAACAGGTCAGGTCCGTGACGTTCAGGCCCAGCCGCCGGGCCAGCTCCTGCTGTCCGATGAGGTGGGCGGCGATGAGGTGGTCCATCGCCGACAGCGCCTGGGCCGGGGTGGCGGGCGGGCGCGGCGTGCCGTGCATCTTTCGGAATCCCTTAGTTCGTGAGATATTCGGGTTGTAAATTTCTTAGCCCGTGAGGGAACTGGGTCGTCCCCTGGAGGCGGTTCCAATGAGTCTGTACGACGAGGGTCACACGATCGCCGGCTGGACCGGCGTCGCCATCGCGACCGCGGGAGGCACCGTGGTGGGGCTGGGAGTGTGTACGGCCTCCCTCCCCTTGGTCGGCGCCGGCCTGGCCGTGGTGGTGCTGAGCGTCCTGGTGACCTGGGCCCTGCATCTGTCCGGCTGGGGCAAGCCGCCCGGGGTGCGGCCGCGCGAACAGTGGGGGATGCGGGTCCGGGACACGCAGGCGCGGCAGGGGCACCCGGGGTGCGTCGGGTGCCGGCTGGCGGGGCGGGGGCGGCCGGCCGAGGCGCCGGCCTCGCTCTCGGCTTCGGCGCCGGGTGCGATTCCTGCCGCATCGATCCCTCTGTCCCCTGTCGAGTGAACGAGCTTTCCTCGAACGACACTTGCTGATCGCCGACCCTGGCTTCCGGGGTGGAGGTGCTGCTCGATGAACGAGCAGGACGACACCCCGTCGGAGCAGCCGACGGGAGCGAACCGGGACGCGGTCGACATCAACGACTTCGTGTTCGCGTAGCCGAGATGCACTCCCACGTCCACCGCCGGGCCCGGGGGGCCGCAGCCGGCCGGCGATGAGATCGAGGGTGTCGTGCACACCACCGGCGCGGTCGGCGAGAGCACCGAGATGGTCGGTGGCGCGACCGAGGTGGTCGTTGGTCCGGCACATGCCGATGGACCCGTCCCGTCCGCTCAGGGTCACTTCTCAGCCGCTCCTCGCGACCTGGCAGGTGGGAGTGGGGGCCGGGGGCGGGCCGGTGTACGTGCTGCCGTAGCCGAGGACCCCCGCTCATCACCCACAGCCGCTGTCAGAGCCACCCTTTACCCTCACGGGTGATGGCACAGGTCTGGAAGTGCGCGGGACTGCGGTGGGCGGCAGGCGGTCCGGTGCTGGAGTGGGACGGCGGGCGGCGCAGTGCGCTGCCCCGGGGGAAGCGGGTCGCCTTCGCGGTGCCGGAGGAGGGACGGCGTACGTGCGTGGGGGCGCGGGGCCATGTCTGTCCGGTGCGGGCCGCCGTGCCGGGGCGGAGTACGGGGGCCCGGTGCGAGGAGTGCGCGCGGCTGGACCGGGCGCACTCCGTGGCCGCCGACACGATCGCGGACGATCCACGGCCGTACCGCGTGTATCTGGCGTGGTTCGGGCCGGGGATGGTGAAGGTCGGCATCACCGCCGTGGAGCGGGGTCCGGCGCGGCTGCTGGAGCAGGGCGCGGTCTGTTTCAGCTGGCTCGGCACCGGTCCGCTGATGGCCGCCCGGCGCACCGAGGAGCTGTTGCGGGCCGCGTTGCGGGTGCCGGACCGGATTCCGTACGCCGAGAAGCGGGCGGTGCGGTCGGCGCTGCCGGGGACGGAGGCGGAGCGGGCCGCCGAGGTGCGGGAGCTGCACGCGCGGGCCGTCGCGCTCGCCGGGTGGCCGGAGTCCCTGCGGCCCGAACCCTGCGAAGTGGTCGACCACCTAGGGGTTTTCGGGCTCGGTGGGGCTCCGGAGGCGTTCGGGGAGGTGGTCGAACTCGTTCCCGGCGGGGGTGTGGGCGGTGAGCTGGTCGCGGTTGCCGGGCCCGATCTGCATCTGTCGGCCGGCGGTCGTGGCGTCGTCGTGCTGGACACGCGGCTGATGACCGGCTGGGAGCTCGTGCCGCCGGAGTCGGCGGCGGATGGATGTGCCTTCCCTGTGCGGGAGTTCAGGAGGGAACCGGACGGGTTGTTCTGACCCGGGCGTTCCCTGAGAGACGCCTGTGTGTTTCTCAGAGAAATCACAGACTCTGGAAAGCGTGTTCTCAGAGGGCCCCGACAAGGTGTCCACCATGACCACGACCTCGCCCCAGGGGCGCACCGAACTGCTGAGGCCGGACGGGAGCCCCGTCCGCGTGCTGGTGGTGGACGACGAGATGTCGATCACCGAACTGCTGAGCATGGCTCTTCGTTACGAGGGCTGGCAGATCAGGAGCGCGGGGGACGGACAGGGGGCCGTCCAGACGGCCCGTGAGTTCCGGCCCGACGCCGTCGTGCTCGACATGATGCTGCCGGACATGGACGGGCTGGCCGTCCTCGGCCGGCTGCGGCGTGAACTGCCCGATGTGCCGGTCCTCTTCCTCACCGCCAAGGACGCGGTGGAGGACCGTATCGCCGGACTCACCGCCGGCGGGGACGACTACGTCACCAAGCCGTTCAGTCTGGAAGAGGTCGTCGCGCGGCTGCGCGGGCTGATCCGGCGGTCGGGGGCCGCCGACCGCCGCTCCGACTCCGTGCTCGTCGTGGGCGATCTGACCCTGGACGAGGACAGTCACGAGGTGTCGCGGGGCGGCGAGAACATCCATCTGACCGCCACCGAGTTCGAGCTGCTGCGCTTCCTCATGCGCAACCCCCGGCGGGTGCTCAGCAAGGCCCAGATCCTGGACCGCGTGTGGTCGTACGACTTCGGCGGTCAGGCCAATGTGGTCGAGCTGTACATCTCCTATCTGCGGCGGAAGATCGACGCCGGGCGGGAGCCGATGATCCACACCCGGCGTGGGGCCGGCTATCTGATCAAGCCCGCCGTGTCGTGAGCGGGCGGCGACGGCCGGGTCCGCGGCGGCGGCGGAAGCGACGAGCGGGACAGCCGCGCACGCTGCGGACACGGCTCGTCGTCGCGTCCGTGACGCTGATCGCCGTGGTGTGTGCCGTGATCGGCACGGTCACCACGCTGGCGCTGCGCTCGCATCTGTACGAACAACTGGACGGCAAGGTCACCGAGATCGCCCTCCGGGGGGTCGGGCACACGCGGCAGCAACCGGGCGGTGGCGCCGATCCGGGACCGCCCGGAGTGCCGGAGGCCACCACGCCGAGCACCAAGGTGGAGAACCTGCTGACGAAGGGGCCGACGCCGTTCGGGACCGTCGCCGCCTATGTGCGCGACTCCTCGATCACGAACGCGGCCGTCGCCCGCATGCAGAACGACGACAACGGCCTCTTCAAGGAGTCGCGGGCCGTCGGTCTGAGCACGGCGCAGCAGAAGGCGCTCGACACGGTGCCGAAGGACGGCAAGGCGCACACCGTGGAGATCCCGGGGCTCGGGAACTACCTCGCCAAGTACATGGCGAGCCGGGACAGCAGCGACGCCTTCTACGTCGCGCTGCCCACCAAGGACACCGACGACAACATCAACACCCTGATCCTGGTGGAGATCAGTGTCACCGCCGCCGGTCTCGTCGCCGCCGGCATCGCGGGGTACGTACTCGTCGGCGTCGCCACCCGCCCGCTCCGCAAGGTCGCCGCCACCGCCACCCGGGTGTCCGAACTGACGCTGCACACCGGAGAGGTGAACCTCAGCGAGCGGGTCCCGGAGTCGGAGTGCGATCCGCACACAGAGGTCGGGCGGGTCGGCGTTGCGCTCAACCGCATGCTGGACCACGTCCACGGCGCCCTGCACGCCCGGCAGCAGAGCGAGACGCGGGTACGGCAGTTCGTCGCCGACGCCAGCCACGAGCTGCGGACGCCGCTCGCCTCCATCCGGGGGTACGCCGAGCTGACCCGGCGCGGGCGGGAGCAGGTCGGTCCCGACACACGGCACGCGCTGGGGCGGATCGAGTCGGAGGCGGGGCGGATGACCCTGCTGGTGGAGGATCTGCTGCTGCTCGCCCGGCTGGACGCCGGGCGGCCCTTGCAGTTCGAGCAGACCGATCTCGTCCCGCTCGTCGTGGACACCGTCAGCGACGCCCGCGCGGCCGGCATGGACCACGTCTGGCGGCTCGACCTGCCCGACGAGCCGGCGCCGGTGCCGGCGGACGCGGCCCGGTTGCAGCAGGTGCTGGTCAACCTGCTGGGCAACGCCCGCAAGCACACGCCGCCCGGTACGACCGTCACCGCGCGCGTGCGGCGGCGCGGGCCGTGGATGTGCGTGGACGTCGAGGACAACGGGCCGGGGATTCCGCCGGATCTGCTGCCGCACGTCTTCGAGCGGTTCGCGCGCGGGGACACCGCGCGTTCGCGCGCCACCGGGTCCACGGGGCTCGGGCTGGCGATCGTGCAGGCGGTGGCCGCCGCCCACGGCGGTGCCGTGACGGTGGACAGCGCTCCCGGCCGCACGGTGTTCACCGTGCATCTGCCCGCCCTCGGCCCGGCCGTTCCCCGGCCGGCGTCCGAAACGAGCCGGCGACCGGACTCACAGGCACAGCACAGTGCCACCACATGGGTGCGACAGGGCACTTGAGAAAAGTCGGTGCCATGCGAACCGACTCTTCTCCCGGCACCCTGCCGGCGCGGGAGCACCTCCCGGCCGGAGACGCCGGAACGCCTGTCCTGGACGTAGTGATCCCCGTCTACAACGAGGAGAAGGACCTCCAGCCGTGCGTCCGCAGACTGCACGAGCACCTCACGCGCACCTTCCCGTACACGTTCCGCATCACGGTCGCGGACAACGCGTCCACGGACACCACCCCGCTGGTGGCGGCGCGGCTGGAGGCGGAGGTCCCGGAGGTCAGGAACGTCCGCCTGGAGCAGAAGGGGCGGGGGCGGGCGCTGCGGGCCGTGTGGTCGGCGTCGGACGCCCCGGTCCTCGCCTACATGGACGTCGACCTGTCCACCGACCTCAACGCCCTGCTGCCGCTGGTGGCGCCGCTGATCTCCGGTCACTCCGACCTGGCGATCGGCTCCCGGCTCGCCCGCACCTCCCGGGTCGTGCGCGGCCCCAAGCGGGAGTTCATCAGCCGGGCCTACAACCTGATCCTGCGCGGCTCGCTCCAGGCCCGCTTCTCGGACGCGCAGTGCGGGTTCAAGGCGATCCGGCGCGATGTGGCGCAGGTGCTGCTGCCGCTGGTGGAGGACACCGGGTGGTTCTTCGACACGGAGATGCTGGTGCTCGCCGAGCGGGCCGGGCTCAGGATCCACGAGGTGCCGGTCGACTGGGTCGACGACCCCGACTCCACCGTGCACATCGTGCGGACCGCGACCGACGACCTGAAGGGCGTGTGGCGGATCGGCAGGGCGCTGACCACCGGTTCGCTGCCGCTGGACCGGCTGACCCGGCCCTTCGGTGACGACCCGCGCGACCGTGAACTGACCGGCGTGCCCAGGGGGCTCGCCGGTCAGCTCGTCGGCTTCTGCGTGGTCGGCGTCCTGTCCACGCTCTTCTACCTGCTGCTGTACAGCGCCTTCCGGCAGTTCTGCGGCTCGCAGCTCGCCAACGCGCTCGCGCTGCTGGTCTCGGCCGTGGCCAACACGGCCGCCAACCGCCGGCTCACCTTCGGGGTGCGCGGCCGGGGCGGAGCGGTACGGCACCAGGCGCAGGGCCTGGTCGTGTTCGGCATCGGTCTCGCGCTGACCAGCGGTTCGCTCGCCGCCCTGAACACGGCCACGGACAGCCCGGCGCACTCCACCGAGCTTGCGGTGCTCATCGCGGCCAACCTGGCGGCGACCGTGCTGCGGTTCCTGCTCTTCCGTGCCTGGGTCTTCCCGGAGCGGAGGGAGCCCGCCTTGTCCCCGGTGGCCACCGCGCACACCCCGGCGGTCCCGGGCCGGCGCACGACGGCTCCGTACGCGCCGGCCCACCGCACGACGACTCCGTACGCACCGCTCCCGCGGCGGCCGGTCGCGCCGCCGCAGCCGTACCAGACCACCCGGTTCCGCGCCGGTGAAGCCGCGGACAGCCGCTGGAGCGGCGTCACCGACGCGACCGTGCGGTCGCAGCCGGTGCGCCCTGATGACACCGACCCGGGGAATGCCCGATGACCACCCACTCCGACCCGTCGACGACAGAGCACGGCACCCCGGCCGACTGGGGGCCGCCGCCGACCGCGCCCCCGCGGGGCCCCGGTGCCGGTGAGCCCAGGCAGCCGTTCGTACGCAGACTGTGGCGCGGCCGGCCCGAGGACCCCCGCTGGGTCCGCCCGGCCCTCCTCGGCCTGCTCGCCACCACCCTCCTGCTGTACCTCTACGACCTCAGCGCCTCCGGTTACGCCAACTCCTTCTACTCGGCGGCCGTCCAGGCGGGCAGCAGGTCGTGGAAGGCGTTCTTCTTCGGCTCGCTGGACGCGGGCAACGCCATCACCGTGGACAAGCCGCCGGCCTCGCTGTGGCCGATGGAGCTGTCGGTCCGGGTCTTCGGCCTGAACTCGTGGGCGATCCTGGCCCCCGAGGTGCTGATGGGCGTGGCGACGGTCGCCGTCGTGTACGCGGCCGTGCGCCGCCGGTTCAGCCCGGTGGCCGGTCTGATCGCGGGCGCGGTGCTGGCGCTCACGCCGGTCGCGGCGCTGATGTTCCGGTTCGACAACCCGGACGCGATGCTGGCCCTGCTGATGTCGGTGGCCTGCTACCTGGTCGTCCGGGGCCTGGAGGACGGCCGGACCAAGTGGCTGGTGTGGGCCGGGGTCGCGATCGGCTTCGCGTTCCTCACCAAGACGCTCCAGGCGTTCCTGATCCTGCCCGCGCTGGCAGTCGTGTACGCGGTGTGCGCGCCGGTGTCGCTCAGGAAGCGGTTCGGGCAACTGGCCGCGGCGACGCTCGCGCTGGTCGTCTCGGGTGGCTGGTGGGTCGCGATCGTCGAGCTGTGGCCGGCGTCGTCCCGCCCGTACATCGGCGGCTCGCAGAACAACAGCTTCCTGGAACTGACCTTCGGCTACAACGGTCTCGGCCGCCTCAACGGCGAGGAGACCGGCAGTGTGGGCGGCGGCGGTGGCGGCGCGGGCGGCACCGGCATGTGGGGCGAGACCGGCTGGGACCGGATGTTCGACTCCGAGATCGGCGGCCAGATCTCCTGGCTGCTGCCCGCCGGGCTGCTCCTGCTCGTCGCCGGCCTGGTGGCCACGCGCAAGGCGGGCAGGACGTCCGTCACCCGTGCCTCGTTCCTGGTCTGGGGCGGCTCGCTGCTGATGACCATGGTGGTCTTCAGCTACATGGCCGGTATCTTCCACCAGTACTACACCGTGGCCCTCGCCCCTTATCTGGCGGCCGTTGTCGGCATGGGTGCCGGGCTGCTGTGGGAGCGGCGGCGGGAGCCGTGGGCGTCGGTCACGCTCGCCGCGTCCGTGGTCGCGGCGGCGGCCTGGGGGTACGTCCTGCTCAACCGCACCCCGGACTATCTGCCCTGGCTGAAGTGGCTGGTTCTGGTCGGCGGGCTGTCCGCGGCGCTCGGCCTGGTCTTCGCCGGCCGGATCTCCCGGCGACTGGCCCTGGGCGCGGCGGCGGTGGGACTCGTGGCCGCGCTGGCCGGGCCCACGGCGTACACCCTGAGCACGCTCCAGGAGGGCCACACCGGCTCGATCGTCACGGCCGGCCCGGCGGGCGCGAGCATGATGGGCGGCCGAGGTCCCGGTGGTGCCGGGGGCGGGGTGCGAGGCGGCTTCGGCGGCGGCATGCCGGGCGGACAGGGGCAGCAGAACCAGCGGGGTCAGCAGGGCGATGGCTTCCCGGGCGGCGGCTTCGGCGGGGGCACCCCGACACAGCCGGGTCAGCCGGGGCAGCAGGGGCAGCAGAACGGCAACGGCTTCGGCTTCCCCGGCGGTGGCCGCACGGGTGAGGGCGGCATGGGCGGGGCCGGTGGCGCCGGTGGCCTGCTGAACGGCGCGAGCGTGTCGTCCGAGGCCAGGAAGCTGCTGGAGAAGGACGCCTCGACGTACACGTGGGTGGCCGCGTCCATCGGTTCCCAGAACGCGGCCGGCTACCAGCTCGCCACCGGCGACCCGGTGATGGCGATCGGCGGCTTCAACGGCACCGATCCGTCACCGACGCTCGCCGAGTTCAAGCAGTACGTCGAGGAAGGGAGGATCCATTACTTCATCGCCGGCGGTGGCATGGGCGGCGGCAACAGCGGCACGGCCTCGCAGATCAGCTCCTGGATCCAGAGCACCTTCAAGAAGGTGACGGTGGGATCGGCGACGTTCTACGACCTCACGCAGAAGGCGAGCGACTGACCGACAAACGCGTTGTACACCGTATAGCGACAGCTATACGGTGTACGGCATGTCCACCCCCCAAGGCCACCCCCAACGCTGGCTGATCCTCGGCGTCATCTGTCTCGCGCAGCTCACCGTGCTGCTCGACAACACGGTCCTGAACGTGGCCATCCCCTCCCTGACCCGCGAACTCCACGCGGAGACCTCCGACATCCAGTGGATGATCAACGCGTACTCCCTCGTGCAGTCCGGCCTGCTGCTCACCGCGGGCAGCGCCGCCGACCGCTACGGCCGCAAGAAGATGCTGATCGCGGGGCTCGCCCTGTTCGGCGTCGGTTCGCTCGTGGCCGGACTCGCCGACAGCACCGGCCGACTGATCGCCGCGCGGGCCGGGATGGGCATCGGCGGCGCGCTGCTGGTGACCACCACGCTGGCCGTGGCGATGCAGATCTTCTCCCCCGAGGAGCAGCCGAAGGCGATCGGCATCTGGAGCGCGGTCAACGCGCTGGGCTTCGCCGGCGGCCCGCTGATCGGCGGCTTCGTGCTCGACCACTTCTGGTGGGGCGCGATCTTCCTGATCAACATCCCGGTCGCCGCGCTCGGCCTGGTCGCGGTGGTGGTTCTCGTACCGGAGTCGAAGAACCCGCGCGGCGACCGCCCGGACCTGCCGGGCGCGGTGCTGTCCACCATCGGCATGGCCTCGCTGGTGTACGCGATCATCTCCGGGCCGGAGCACGGCTGGACGTCGGCGCGCGTGCTCGGCACGGCGGCCGTGGCGGTGCTGGTGCTGGGCGCCTTCGCCTGGTGGGAGAGCAGGGCCGACGAGCCGATGCTCGACCTCCACTTCTTCCGGGACCCGCGGTTCACGGGCGCGGTCGCCGGGGCCGTGCTCATCGTGTTCGGCATGGGCGGCGCGTTGTTCCTGCTGACACAGCACCTCCAGTTCGTGCTCGGGTACGAGCCGCTGGAGGCCGGCCTGCGGACCGCCCCGCTGGCGCTGACCGTGGTGGCGCTCAACTTCAGCGGGCTGTCGGCGAAGTGGTCGGCACGGCTGGGCACGCCGGTGTCGATCGCGCTGGGAATGGTGTGCATGGCCGGGGGCCTGGTGTCCATCGCGGAGGTGGACTCCGGGGGGTATCCGGGGACGCTGCTCGGGCTGTTGCTGATCGGCGCGGGGTGCGCGGTGGCGAACCCGGCGATGGCGCACGCCATCATGAGCGCCATCCCTCCGGAGAAGGCCGGGGTGGGGGCCGGGATCAACGGCACCCTCGCCGAATTCGGGAACGGGCTCGGTGTGGCCGTACTGGGTGCGGTGCTCAGCTCTTCGGTCGCGTCGGGGCAGTCCTTGTCCGCCGGTCTGGGGTCCGGCCAGTTGGTCGGGGCCGTCGCCGTGCTGGTCGGCGGGTTCGTGGCAGCGGGGTTGCTTCGACGGGCGGAGCGGGTGTCCGCCTAATGGCCCGGGCCGGTGGGTAGTCGTGCCCCTTAGGTTGGAACCGTGAGCGGAATCGAGGAAGGGCCGCCGGTGGCGAAGGCAGCAGGTCGGTCGGCGCGGGACAGCGTGTGGCTGGAGGGCAGGACCCGGCGCGGTGGCCGCAGTGGGCAGCCGTCCGGGCTGGACCGGGAGCGGATCACCGCGGCGTCCGTGCGGCTGCTGGACGCCGAGGGCCTCGCCAAGTTCTCCATGCGGCGGCTGGCGGCCGAGCTGAACGTCACCGCGATGTCCCTGTACTGGTACGTCGACACCAAGGACGACCTGCTCGAACTCGCCCTGGACGCCACCTACGCCGAGCTGCGGCTGCCCGACCCGGAGAACGCGGACGAGGACTGGCGGGAGCAGCTGCGCGCGCTGGCCACCGCGTACCGGGCGCTGCTGGTCCGCCACCCCTGGCTGTCCCCGCTGGCCGGGCGTTTCCTCAACATCGGCCCGAACTCCCTCGCGTTCTCCCGGGTGGTCCAGCGGGTCGTCCGCCGGGCCGGGCTGCCCGCGCACGGGGTGACCGGGGCGATCTCGGCCGTCTTCCAGTTCGTGTACGGCTTCGGCACGATCGAGGGGCACTTCCGCACCCGGATCGCGGACACCGGGCTGAGCCCCGACGAGTACTTCGAGCAGGCCATGTCCATGGTGGACGAGGTCCCCGGAACCGCCGACGTGATGAAGGAGTCCAAGGACCTCATGGCGGCGCGCGGCGGCGACACGGTGGCCGAGATGCTGGACCGCGACTTCACCTTCGCCCTGGACCTGCTGGTCGCCGGCATCGAGGCGATGGTGGCCCGCGGCTGACTACCCCTCCGCCACCAGTCGCGCCGGGAAGCCGCCGGTCGCGACCGGGCCCCACCGCTGCGGGGTCACCCGGATGATGGACTTGCCCTGCTTGACCATCGCCTGGCGGTACTCGTCCCAGTCGGGGTGCTCGCCGGCGATGTTGCGGTAGTACTCGACCAGCGGTTCCACCGAGTCGGGCGTGTCGATGACCTCGGCCGTGCCGTCGATCTGGACCCAGGGGCCGTTCCAGTCGTCGCTGAGGACGACCAGGGCGACCCGGGGGTCCCGCTTGGCGTTGCGGGTCTTGGCCCGCTCGGGGTAGGTCGAGACGACGATCCGGCCGGAGTCGTCGACGCCGCAGGTCAGCGGGGACGCCTGGGGGGAGCCGTCGGCCCGACGCGTGATCAGCAGGGCGCGGTGCCGGGGACGTACGAAGTCCAGCAGCTCGTCCAGCGACACACGGGTGTTGGTAGCGATGTTCGGTGCCATGGGGGCAGCCTAGGGGCAGCGGGTGCCCCTGTGGCTGACCCTGCTGTGCCTATGTCTACGCCTGGGGCAGCGAGTCGCCCTGGACGGCCTGGATGTCCAGCTCCACCTTCAGCGTCGTGCCGATCGCCGTGATCCCGGCCTGGAGGACCTGGTTGTAGTTCATCGCGAAGTCCTCGCGGTGCAGTTCGGTGGTGGCCCGGAACGCGGCCCGGGTGCCGCCCCACGGGTCGGCGCCGGTGCCCAGGTAGGCCAGGTCCAGGTCGACGGGGCGTACGACCCCGTGCAGGGACAGCTCGCCGTGCACGGTCCAGCGGTCGGAGCCGGCCTGCGTCAGACCCGTCGAGCGGTAGACGATCTCGGGGTTGTTCTCGGCGTCGAGGAAGTCCGCGGAGCGCAGGTGCGTGTCGCGCATGCCGTTGCCGGTGTCGATGGACGCGGCCTTGATCACCGCCTCCACCCGGGACTTGGTGACGTCGTCGGGCGCGATCTCGATCGTGCCGCCGAACTGCGTGAACCGGCCGTGCACGCTGGAGATGCCCAGGTGCTGGGCGACCGCGGCGACGGAGGAGTGCGCCGGGTCGATGGTCCAGGGGCCGGGCGGCGGCAGCTCGGTGCCGCCCTGCCGGGCCAGCGTGACCGTGCCGACCTCGGCCCGGCCGCTCGCGGTGACGATCGCGCTGGAGGCGGTGGGCGCGTAGCCGACGGCCGTCACGATCACGGTGTACGCCCCCGGCGCCAGCTCGG
The DNA here is from genome assembly GCF_000716535.1 of Streptomyces flaveolus. Taxonomy (GTDB): domain Bacteria; phylum Actinomycetota; class Actinomycetes; order Streptomycetales; family Streptomycetaceae; genus Streptomyces; species Streptomyces flaveolus_A. The sequence goes on from NZ_JNWV01000001.1 coordinate 271,522, forward strand.
TGGTGTCCCGTACGGCCCCCTCGGCGTCCGCCTCGGCCCGCAGCACCTGCGTGCCGGTCATGTCGGTCACCGTGACGACCGCGTGCGACACGGCCCACCCGTCCCGCGTACGGATCTTCGCGGTCAGTCCCATCCCGTTTCTCCCTGAAAAAAGCTCAAAAAATGGTCGTATGAGACCGGCCCGTGGCGGGCGCGCCCTCCGCTCAGGGCGCGCGCCGCCACGGGCCGGGGTGAACTACTCGCCGGGGTGGGCGAGTTCGATGTCGTGGCCGTCGACTCCGGTGCCGGAGACGGTCAGGGCCGTCGCCACCGGCGGGTAACCCGTCGCGATGACGGTGTACTCGCCGCTGTCCAGGTCGGTGAAGGCGTACGCCCCGTCCGTGCCGGTGGTGGCGGTGCCGACCACGTTGCCGGCCTGGTCGACCAGGGTCACCCGGGCGTCGGCCAGCGGGCCGTGCGGGGCCCGGACGACACCCTGGAGCCGGGCGCCGGCGTCCAGGTCGACCTCGATCCGGGTGACGCCGGTGACGCCGACCTCGACCGGCAGGGCGCGCGGCCGGAACCCGCTCGCGTTGACCGCGACGGTCACGGTGCCGGGCACCAGGTCGGTGAGGGCGAAGTCGCCCTGCTCACCGGTGGCGGCGGTGGCCAGCAGGTCACCGCGCACATCGGTGACGATCACCATCGCGTCCTTGACCGGCAGCGCGCTCCCGGCGGCCCGGACGACACCGGTCAGCCCGCTGGTGCCGCTGAGCAGGATGTCGTACGACAGCGGTTCCTCGCCCACCACGACGGTGGAGGCCTGCGGCTGGTAGCCGTCGGCGGAGGCGATCAGGACGTAGCTGCCGGTGCCCGGGGCGTCGAGCGCGTAGGAACCGTCGGCCTGGGCGACCGCGCGGCCGAGCTGCCGGCCGGACAGCGAGATCAGGGTGATCGCGGCCTGCGGGACCGGGGCGCTCTCGGCGCCGCGGACGAAGCCGTGCAGCGGGGTGCCGCCGGAGCCGCCGGGCTCGGCGATCGTGGCGACGGCCGCCATGGGCCGGGTGGCGGTGGCCGTGCCGTCGGCGGCGGCCTCGGTGCTGGCGGCGACCGCGGCCGGGACCGGCGCGGCGGCCGGGACCTGGGCCTCGGCGACGGCCGGCGCGGCGGCCGGGTCGGTCACGGGGGCCTCGCCCTCGGCGGCCTGCGCCAGCGCGCCCTTGGTCTTCAGCGGGACCTCCTTGATGAACAGCGTGATCAGGAAGGCGACGGCGGCGAGGCAGCCGGCGATGAAGAAGACGTCGGCGATGCCGTGGCCGTAGGCGCTCTCCAGCAGCGTCCGGATGGGCTTCGGGAGCGCGTTCATGTCCGGGATGCTGTCGGTCGAACCGGAACCGCCGGCCAGGGCCTTCTGGTACTTCGGGCTCAGGTCGGCGATGCCGTCCTGGACGTAGTGGGTGATCCGGCGGGACATCACGGCACCCAGCGCGGAGACGCCGACCGCACCGCCGAGGGAGCGGAAGAAGGTGACCGTGGAGCTGGCCGAGCCGAGGTCGGAGGGGGCGACCTGGTTCTGCGTGGCGAGGACCAGGTTCTGCATCATCATGCCGATGCCGAGACCCAGCAGCGCCATGAAGACGGCCATCTTCCAGTAGTCCGTGTCGTACCGGATGCCGCCGAGCAGCAACAGGCCGGCCGTGACCAGCACGCCACCGCTGACCAGCCACGCCTTCCAGCGGCCGGTACGGGTGATGAACTGACCCGAGACGGTCGAGGAGACGAACAGACCGCCGATCATCGGGATGGTCAGGACTCCCGACATGGTCGGGGACTTGTCGCGGGCGAGCTGGAAGTACTGGCTGAAGAAGACGGTGCCGGAGAACATCGCGATACCGACGAACAGCGAGGCGAGCGACGCCAGCGTGATCGTGCGGTTCCTGAACAGGCGCAGCGGGATGATCGGCTCGCTCGCCTTGGACTCGACGAGCACGAACAGCGCGCCGAGGACGATCGAACCGCCGACCATCGCGTAGGTCTGCCAGGACACCCAGTCGTACTTGTCACCGGCGAAGGTGACCCAGACCAGCAGCAGGGAGACGGCGGCGGAGATGAGGGTCGCGCCGCCCCAGTCGACCTTGACCTCCCGCTTGACCACGGGCAGGTGCAGGGTCTTCTGCAGCACGATCAGGGCGACGACGGCGAAGGGGACGCCGACGTAGAAGCACCAGCGCCAGCCCAGCCAGGAGGTGTCGGTGATGACACCGCCGAGCAGCGGGCCGCCGACGGTGGCCACGGCGAAGGTGGCACCCAGGTAGCCGGAGTACCGGCCGCGCTCGCGCGGGGAGATCATCGCCGCCATGACGATCTGCGCCAGGGCGGACAGACCGCCGACGCCGATGCCCTGGAACACCCGGAAGGTGATGAGCATGCCGGGGTTCTGCGACAGACCGGCCGCCATCGAGGCGACCACGTAGATGATCAGGGCTATCTGGACGAGAGCCTTCTTGCTGTACAGGTCGGCGAGCTTGCCCCACAGGGGAGTGGCCGCGGTCATCGACAGCAGGGCGGCGGTGACCACCCAGGTGTAGGCGGACTGGCCGCCGCCGAGGTCCCCGATGATGTGCGGCAGGGCGTTGGAGACGATCGTGGACGACAGGATCGCCACGAACATGCCGAGCAGCAGCCCGGACAGTGCCTCCATGATCTGCCGGTGGGTCATCGGGGCGTCGCCGTGGGAGCCTCCCCCGTGCTTGGCGTGAGCCCGCACACCGGCTGGTGTGGTCGTTGCCATGGGCTTCCTTTTCTTACGTGCTTGCGGGTGTACGGGTGGTCTCTGCGTCTACGGGAGCGGGGAGCCGCAGCGGGGCGGACCGGCAGTCGCCGAAGGACGCGCGCAGACGCGTCATCAGCCGGATCAGCTCGTCGACGTCCTCGTCGGTCCAGTCCGCGAGCCGCTCGGCCAGCAGATGCGTGGTGCGCCGGGACAGGTCGTCGAGTTGGTGCGACCCCGCGGGCGTCAGGCGCAGGATGCGCGAGCGCTTGTCCGCCGGGTCGGGGTGCCGTTCGATCCAGCCGCGCGCGGCGACGTGCGCGACATGGCGGCTGGTGACCGACATGTCCACGGCGAGCAGCTCCGCGAGCTTGCTCATGCGCATGTCGCCGTGGCGGCCGAGCAGAGTCAGCACGGCGGCCGAGCCGGCCGGACAGTCGGGCGGCAGGATCCGCCCCATGTCCCGTTTCACGGCTCCGACGGCACTGAGCTGACGCGCCAGCTCTTCGAACTGCGCCTGCTCGGCCATCACACCTCCCGTATTCGTTGCTTGGGGCAACCATAGGACTGCTTGGTTGCTGAAGGCAAACAAACAGGGGTCCGGCGGCGCAAAAACTTGGCAAAGGCAAGTATTGCGAACGTAAACAGGCAGGTGGCTGCGGGTGGCGTGCCCCCGTCTGTCCCGGTGGCCCCGCACTTGGGTCGGTCACCGGGATTCGCTAGGGTCTCGGGCCATGGCTAACACCCAGGGCCCCCAGGGCAATTACGACCCCGCAGGCAGCACCCAGATGTTCCGCGCGTTCGTCGACGAGGCCCCCCAGGGCCCCCAGCAGCAGGCGGCCTCCTCCGGCCCCCGGGTCGGTCTGATCATCGGCGTCGTCGTGGCGCTCGTGGTGGTGGCCGGCGTCGCCTGGCTGGCGATGCGGTAGGACTCACTCCCACCGGACGGACACGTCCCGCGTCTCGATGTGCATGCCGATCGGCGCATGCCAGGCGTCGACGCACACCGCCCACGTGGGACGTCTGCGCGCACCCGGCGCGATTGGCACCGGCAGTTCCACGGTCGACTCGACCGTCCCCCAGTCGGTGCCGAGCGCGCCGGTGACGTGCGTGCCGAAGGTCACCGACCCCGAGCGCACCGCCGTACCGCCCGAGTTGTGGAAGGCGACCGTCACCTTCTGGCACCACCGCTCGTCGGTGTCCTCGGTCGCCGGATCGCCCCAGGAGAGGTCGGCGGGTGTGGCGGGGGTCGTCGTACGGCTCGGAGCGGGGGCCGGGCTCGGCGAGGCCGCCGGCGGAGTCGTACGACCGTCCGGGCCGCCGCGGGGCCGCGAGGTGCCGGGGCTGTCCTCGTCGGTGGGCGTCGGCGCCGGTACCGGTGTGGCGGAGTGCGGATCACCGGACGGGGTCGGTCCCCGCGCGTGCGCCGCGGAGCCGGCCCTGCGCGGGGCGCCGTCGCGTCCGCCGCGGCCCCTGTCCCCGTCGAGCGGTACGAGGACCACCGACCCGGACGGCGCCACGGCCGTCGGGCCGCCCGGTCCCGCGCCGACCGCGGTGTAGCCGCCGCCCGGACCACCGCCCGCGCACGCGGCGACCACCCCGCCCAGACAGACGACGGCCGCCGACGCTGCCGTAACGGCGCCTCGGCGGCCACGCGTCCATGTCGTCGTACGAAGCATCCCGGCCCGAAGCATCCGGCCATGGTGACTGACGCTTCGTCAGATGGGAAGCGACCGGGAAGCCTCAGTCCGAGATCAGACCCTCCCGCAGCTGCGCCAGCGTCCGGGTCAGCAGACGGGAGACGTGCATCTGGGAGATGCCGACCTCCTCGCCGATCTGCGACTGGGTCATGTTGGCGAAGAAGCGCAGCATGATGATCCGGCGCTCCCGGGGCGGGAGCTTGGCCAGCAGCGGCTTGAGGGACTCGCGGTACTCCACTCCCTCCAGGGCCGTGTCCTCGTAGCCGAGCCGGTCGGCGAGCGAGCCCTCGCCGCCGTCGTCCTCGGGGGCCGGGGAGTCGAGGGAGGAGGCGGTGTAGGCGTTGCCGACCGCGAGGCCGTCGACCACGTCCTCCTCGGAGACACCGAGCACGGTGGCGAGCTCGGTCACCGTGGGGGAGCGGTCCAGCTTCTGGGACAGCTCGTCGCTGGCCTTGGTGAGGGCCAGGCGCAGCTCCTGGAGCCGGCGCGGGACGCGCACCGACCAGGAGGTGTCGCGGAAGAACCGCTTGATCTCGCCCACGACCGTCGGCATCGCGAACGTCGGGAACTCCACGCCCCGTTCGCAGTCGAACCGGTCGATCGCCTTGATCAGGCCGATGGTGCCGACCTGGACGATGTCCTCCATCGGTTCGTTGCGCGAGCGGAACCGCGCCGCCGCGTAGCGGACCAGCGGCAGGTTCAGCTCGATCAGGGTGTCCCGGACGTACGCCCGCTCGGGGCTGTCCTCGCCCAGCGCGGCCAGGCGCAGGAACAGCGAGCGGGACAGGGTGCGGGTGTCGATGTTGGCCGTGACCTGCGCGGCCGGGACAGCTTCGGCGGCCGGCTCGGCGGCCGGGGACGGCACGGCTTCGAGGGCCGTGACACCCTCGAAGCCGTCGAGGACGTCGAGAGCGTCGAGCTCCTTGGGCGCTGCCTCGCTCTTCGTGGGCGTCAGCACCTTCGAGCTGCCCTGGTCTGCGGACATGCCACCCCCTTTGGGTCGCGGGACGGTCGCGGCGGCGCCTGTCTCTTTCGAGCAACGCAGCCTTCACCTGAATACCGGAGCCGGAGCCACGGCAAACGCGCTTCCCGCAGAATGTCACATGTCGGCAACGCGCTGTACCGACATGTCGACATGTGAGATCCGAATCGGCCCTGCAAACAAGGGGTCTGACGGCATTTCGGAACGGAACTGTCGGCAACAGCCCTGGTGGGCGATTCGCTCGCGCCGGTTACCGCTCGATCGGGTTTGCGATGCAATGGCGTTCGGGGCGTGCTTCCGTGCGCCCGCTATGCATCAGGCGCCCCGGCCTCTGCTGCGGCTATGCGTCGATCCGATTTGCGGAACGCAGCCGCTGGAAGCTACGGGCGAGGAGACGGGAGACATGCATCTGGGAGACGCCGAGTTCCGCGCTGATCTGTGACTGGGTGAGATTGCTGTAGTAGCGCAGGAGAAGGATTCGCTGTTCTCTCTCGGGGAGTTGGACGAGGAGATGGCGGACCAGGTCGCGGTGCTCCACGCCGTCCAGAGCGGGGTCCTCGTACCCGATGCGGTCGAGGAGCCCGGGCAGCCCGTCGCCCTCCTGGGCGGCCTCCAGCGAGGTGGCGTGGTACGAGCGTCCCGCCTCGATGCAGCTGAGCACCTCGTCCTCGCTGATCCGGAGCCGGTCGGCGATCTCGGCGGTGGACGGCGAGCGGCCGTGGAGCGTGGTCAGGTCCTCGGTGGCGCTGTTGACCTGCACCCACAGCTCGTGCAGCCGGCGCGGGACGTGGACCGTGCGGACGTTGTCCCGGAAGTACCGCTTGATCTCGCCGACCACGGTGGGCATCGCGAAGGTCGGGAACTGCACGCCCCGGTCGGGGTCGAAGCGGTCGATGGCGTTGATCAGTCCGATGGTGCCGACCTGGACGACGTCCTCCATGGGCTCGTTGCGGGAGCGGAAGCGGGCGGCGGCGTAGCGTACGAGCGGGAGGTTCGCCTCGATCAGCGCTCCCCGCACCCGGTTGTGCTCCGGCGTGCCGGGGGTGAGCTCCTTCAGTTCGGCGAACAGCACCTGGGTCAGGGCCCGGGTGTCCGCGCCGCGGCGCTTCTCGGGGGCCGGCGGGGTCGGAGTGGGCGCCTCTTCCTGGGGCGGCGCAGTACTGGCCGACACGGTCAACGCCACCTCTTCATCGGTCAATCATCCGTCAAAAGCGGTCATAGCATCACAAGACATGTGCACTGTGTGCAAGCACCCAATAACCCCGTGTTGTGGTTCAAACACCGACAAATTGGGTACGCATCGCACGAAAAACCCCTCGCCGGAACGGCGAGGGGTTCTGGCGGGCGCGGGGCTCAGAATTCGTAGTCGGCGATCACCCAAGTGGCGAACTCGCGCCACAGCGCGACACCCGCCTGGTGGGCCGGGTGCTCCAGGTAGCGCTTGAGCGCGTCGGCGTCCTCGACGGCCGAGTTGATCGCGAAGTCGTAGGCGATCGGCCGGTCGCTGATGTTCCAGGCGCACTCCCAGAAGCGCAGCTCCTCGATCTGGCCGCCGAGGGCCCGGAAGGCCTCCACCCCCGCCACGACCCGCGGATCGTCGCGCTCGACGCCCTCGTTGAGCCTGAAGAGGACCAGGTGGCGGATCATGGGGTGTACCTCAGCTCTTTGCTCCGTGGGCGACCCAGGTCATGAAGTCGCCGATGGCCTTCGCGGCGTCCGATATGCCCTCGAAGCCTATCTGCACGTAGTCGGCCGCCTTGGCCGGATCCGTGATGATCACGTACAGCGCGAAGACCACGAGCACGTACACGGCGATCTTCTTGGCGTTCACCGCCACCGCGGCCTCCCTGTCGTGACTGCCGAAAGCGCTGTTGATAATCGCACAAGGGTCGCGTCCAGTGGTGGGGGCGCGCAGCCACGGCTCCCACGCCGCACGACTCGTATCCCCGCGCCGGCGGAGCGACTTGAACCCCCGGTGGCCTGCGCCACGCTGTGAGGTGCTGGTCAGACGGAGCGGAGAGCTCGTGTCGCGGCACCGTTGAGGGCGCGCACGGTGCCGGCGCGGTCGAAGCCGAAGAGCAGGATGCCCCGCTCGTCGGCGTACGTGTGCGCTGTGCTGGTGAATCCGCTGAGGCTGTAGAACAACAGCACCGGTTGGCCCCCGGCAGCGCCCACGAGGCGTTGAACGTCGGGACGGCCGACGGGCTTGTTGTGCATCTTCACCTGCGCCACCGCCCCCGTGGCCATCGCGTCGATGCCCCCGTCACTGCCGGGCCCGGTGTCACGAGCGTCGAGGAAGCCGAGGGCGCGCATGTGCCGCACAGCCAGTAGCTCGGCATCGCGCCACGTGCTGACGCCCGCTCGTTGCCCGATCACCGGCGCGACCCACGTGCGTCTGCGTGCCCGGCGTTCGGCCCAGGTCTGCCGGGCCACCATGAGCGCCAGAAGCATGCAGAACCCGCCGAGCAGAGCGATGGCGGACCTGCCCGTGTTCGCTGGATCGTCGCCGAAGCGCGCGGCTGTGAAGCAGCCGATCGCGAGCAGGACGACCGAGCAGCCGCACCCCGCGACGTCGTTGGTCGTCCCGTCGTCCCCACCCTGCTGCGGTCTCCCCGACACGGTCCCCCCCGGGATTGCCGTAAAGGAAGATCGTCTCATCCGGTCACGCGCCGCGGCACCGAGTCCCCGCGCCGAGAACCGAAGGGGCGCCCGGTTCGATGAACCGGGCGCCCCTTCTCTCTGCGGTAGCGGAGGGATTTGAACCCTCGGTGACTTGCGCCACACTCGCTTTCGAGGCGAGCTCCTTCGGCCGCTCGGACACGCTACCGAGGGAGACCCTACAACACGGGGGGCCGTGGTTCGAAATCGGTATCCGGCGGCGGTTCAGCGGGCACGGAAGAACTCGGTGAGCAGGCGCGCGCACTCCGCCGCGAGCACGCCCTCGATGACCTCCGGCCGGTGGTTGAGCCGGCGGTCGCGCACCACGTCCCACAGGGAACCGGCCGCACCCGCCTTCTCGTCCCGGGCGCCGTAGACCACCCGGTCCACCCGGGACTGGACGAGCGCGCCCGCGCACATCGTGCACGGCTCCAGCGTGACGACGAGCGTGCAGCCGGTCAGCCGCCACTCCCCGAGCCGGGCGGCGGCCCGCCGGATCGCGAGGACCTCGGCGTGGGCCGTGGGATCACCGGTGGCCTCACGCTCGTTGTGCCCGGCACCGAGCACCGTCGTACCGTCCGGGGACAGCACGACGGCGCCGACCGGGACGTCCCCGCCCCGGACGGCCAGCCCGGCCTCGTCCAGCGCGAGCCGCATCGCGGCCCGCCAGGGGTCCCGGACCGGGTCCGGCGTGCCCTGCGCTCGCGGTGGCGTGGTCAGCGGACGGTCTCCAGCACCTCCGAGGCACCCAGGGCCTCGGCGATCGTGTTCAGCGCGTCGTCGGCGTCCAGGGCGCGCAGCTCCTTCTCGCTGATGCCCAGGTCGTCGAGGATCTCGCTGTCGCCCACCGGGCTGTGCGGCACCGCGTCGCCGGCGGCACCCTCCTCGTCGTCGTCCTCGGACTCGCCGTCCTCGGTGCCGTCGAGGTCCAGGGAGTCCAGGTCCGGGACGTCGTCCGCGCCGGGCTCCCGGCCGAGCAGCTCGTCGGTGAGCAGCAGCTCCCCGTACGCGCTGCGCTGGGCGGCGGCGGCATCCGACACGTAGATGCGAGGGTCGTCCTCGCCGTCCACGCGGACGACGCCGAACCAGGCGTCCTCCTGCTCGATCAGGACGAGCACCGTGTCCTCGTCGGGAGAGGCTTCCCGGGCCAGGTCGGCCAGATCCGACAGGGTCTCCACATCGTCGAGCTCTGTGTCGCTCGCTTCCCACCCGTCTTCGGTGCGCGCGAGCAGTGCGGCGAAGTACACCGTGACTCTCCCACTGGTCATAGGCGTGCCGGTTGGGGGTCCCCCCGGCGGAGGTACTTGGGCGGAGAGAGCTGGGCTCCGAGCCCCACCCACTCGGAATCGTGGCAGAAACAAGGCCTCCAGGGGACGTCTTCGGCTCCCTGTGTCTGGCTGTTTCGATCGTGGATCCGTGATCGGCTCACCAGCGCGCTCATTGCCGCCACCTGCGGATCGTACGCGGCTTTTCCCGGCGCTCACGCACGCCCACCTCCCAACACCGGCGCGAGCGTGGTTGCTCCGTCCCGGGAACTGGCCCCGGAACTACCAGCGGAACGTCCGCATGCGCATCGCGTGGCGCAGCCGTGCGGCCTTGGCGCGTCGGGGCTGGACCCGGGCGCGCAGCGCACGGGCCTCGGCGAGATCACGCAGGAACTGCGCGCGCCGGCGCCGGCGTTCGCTCTCGCTCTCGGGCTTGTCGGAATCGGTCCGCGCGGACCGCGCAGCGGGGCCGGTCGTGTCACCGGTGGGCCCGGAGGCGTCCGCGGGCAGGTCAGGCAGGTCAGACACGTCACACCACCCCAGTCCGTCCCTCCCACTTTCCCCCGGATGGCCGGTTTGACGCCAGCGCGAGGGCGGCCCGGGGCGCAGGTACCGTTAGGGGCATGCGTCTCCATGTCGTCGACCACCCCCTGGTCGCCCACAAGCTCACCACGCTGCGCGACCAGCGCACCGACTCCGCGACCTTCCGGCGACTCGCCGACGAACTGGTCACCCTGCTCGCCTACGAGGCCACGCGGGACGTGCGCACCGAGGCCGTCGACATCCAGACGCCGGTCGCGGCGACCACGGGCGTCAAGCTCGCCCGCCCCCGCCCGCTGGTGGTGCCGATCCTGCGGGCCGGCCTCGGCATGCTGGACGGCATGGTCCGGCTGCTGCCGACCGCCGAGGTGGGCTTCCTGGGCATGATCCGCAACGAGGAGACGCTGCAGGCGTCCACGTACGCCTCGCGGATGCCGGAGGACCTCTCGGGCCGCCAGGTGTACGTCCTGGACCCGATGCTGGCCACGGGCGGCACCCTGGTCGCGGCGATCCAGGAACTGATCAAGCGCGGCGCCGACGACGTCACGGCGGTGGTCCTGCTGGCCGCCCCCGAGGGCGTCGAGGTCATGGAGCGGGAGCTGGCGGGGACGCCGGTCACCGTGGTCACGGCCGCTGTCGACGACCACCTCAACGAGCTCGGGTACATCGTGCCGGGGCTGGGGGACGCGGGGGACCGGCTCTACGGAGCCGCCGAGTAGGTTTCCGCGCCCGGAGGGACGCCGCCTGGGCGCCGTCCGCGGGAACGGGTGCGTCGTGGCCGGCGGCGCGGTCCACCGCGCCGCTTCAGGGCGCCGCTCAGCAGCCCTTCTTCGGGGAGGCCGTCGGCTTCGGTTCGGTCAGGGTCGTCAGCGCCTGCTCCGCGGCCGCCGGCTTCGACAGGCCCTTGAAGGCGTCGCCGATGACGAGGTCGAGGTCGGCCCCCTTGCGGCCGTCGGCGCGCAGTTGGGCGCCGCCGAGCTGGGTGCCGAGGACGCGCAGCGAGGTGTCCTGAGCGGAGGGAGGGCCGAGGAGTATCCCGGTGCCCTTGACCTTCTTGTCGTACTGCTGCGAGGCGTTGCCCACCTTGCCGATTTTGAAGCCGCGCTTCTTCAGCTCGTCCGCGGTGGTCTTGGCGAGCCCCGTGCGCTTGGTCGCGTTGTAGACGTTCACGGTGATCTGGCCGGGCTTCGGCAGGGCGTGCACCTGGGCGGCCGGGGCCGCCGCGGACTTGGTCCGGCAGCCTGTCGCGGAGGCGTTCGCCGTGTACTTGTCGCCGCCGCCGGTGAAGACGTCGATGAGCTGGAGCGTGCCCCAGCCGGTCAGGCCGAGTGCGGCGACGGACGCCACCACGACGGCCACGAGCCTGCCGCGCCGCCGGGGCGGACGCATCCGAGGGTATTTGTCCCCCGTGATGCGGTACTGGCCGCCCATGCCGGGGGGAGTCAGCATGCTCATGGGCGCAGCGTAGTGCGCCCGAGCGGCGATGCCTATCAGATGATCAGTCGATGCCGCTCAGCGAACCCGAAAGGGCCAACGGCCGTGTGCGTCGGGTCAGTCGAGTTCGAGCACGCGCGCGTGCAGCACCTGGCGCTGCTGGAGGGCGGCGCGGACCGCGCGGTGCAGGCCGTCCTCCAGGTAGAGGTCGCCCTGCCACTTCACGACGTGCGCGAAGAGGTCGCCGTAGAACGTCGAGTCCTCCGCCAGCAGGGTCTCCAGATCGAGCTGCTGCTTGGTGGTGACGAGCTGATCGAGGCGGACCGGGCGCGGCGCGACGTCCGCCCACTGCCGGGTGCTCTCCCGGCCGTGGTCGGGGTACGGCCGGCCGTTTCCGATGCGCTTGAAGATCACACGGAAAGCCTACCGGTCAAGACGTTCCGGGCGCAGCCATGGCGGCGGAGTGCGACGCTTGAAAAGATGGATCAAATCGGGCATACGGGTTACTACGGTGACAGGGGTCGGAGATGAGTGACAGCGAGACCGCGCCGCCCGCCGGCCCGCAGGGGGCGCCCGCACTTCCCGCAGAGGCCCGGAAGATCGCCTCCGGGTACGCCTTCGCCGGCCCCGCGCTCGATCTCGGCGCCCTCCTGTGGGACGGGGCGTGTCGCGCCGACGCGCCGGTCCGCATCCCACTGCCCGTGCTCAACCGGCACGGGCTGGTCGCGGGCGCCACCGGCACCGGGAAGACCAAGACCCTCCAGCTCATCGCCGAGCAGTTGTCGGCGCAGGGCGTGCCCGTGTTCCTCGCGGACGTCAAGGGCGACCTGTCCGGCATCGCGCGGCCGGGGCAGCCGAACGAGCGGGTGCGGAAGCGGTCCGCCGACGTGGGCCAGGAGTGGGCCCCGGCCGGCTTCCCGGCCGAGTTCTTCGCGCTCGGCGGCCTCGGCCACGGCATCCCCGTGCGGGCCACCGTCACCAGTTTCGGCCCGGTGCTGCTGGCCAAGGTGCTCCGGCTGAACCAGACCCAGGAACAGTCCCTCGGCCTCATCTTCCACTACGCCGACACCAAGGGCCTGGAGCTGATCGACCTCAAGGACCTGCGGGCGGTCGTCGCCTTCCTCATCTCCGACGAGGGCAGGGCCGAACTCAGGAACATCGGCGGCCTGTCCAGCGCCACGGCCGGGGTGATCCTGCGCTCCCTGACGGCCTTCGAGGCGCAGGGCATGACGGACTTCTTCGGCGAGCCGGAGTTCCGCACGGCGGACTTCCTGCGCACGGCGGAGGACGGGCGGGGCATCGTCTCGGTCCTGGAACTCGCGGCGGTGCAGGACAAACCGCTGCTCTTCTCGACGTTCCTGATGTGGCTGCTCGCCGACCTCTTCCACGACCTGCCCGAGATCGGCGACGCCGACAAGCCCAGGCTGGTGTTCTTCTTCGACGAGGCGCACCTGCTGTTCGACGACGCGTCCAAGGCGTTCCTGGAGTCGATCACCCAGACCGTCCGCCTGATCCGCTCCAAGGGCGTCGGCGTCTTCTTCGTCACCCAGACCCCCAAGGACGTGCCCGGCGACGTCCTCGGCCAGCTCGGCAACCGCGTCCAGCACGCCCTGCGCGCCTTCACCCCGGACGACCAGAAGGCCCTGAGGGCGACCGTGCAGACCTTCCCGAGATCGGCGTACGACCTGGAGGAACTGCTCACCGGGCTGGGCACCGGCGAGGCCGTGGTGACCGTGCTCGGCGAAGCCGGCGCGCCGACCCCGGTCGCCGCCACGCGGCTGCGCGCCCCGGCGTCCCTGATGGGTCCGGTGGACCCCGGTGAACTCGACCGGGCGGTCCGGGACTCCCCGCTCCACGACCGTTATGCACAGGCTGTGGACCGCGAGTCGGCGTACGAGAGGCTGAGCGCCGCCCGGCCCGCGCCGCGGACGCCGGAGCCGGCCGCCGCGCGCGCTCCCCAGGAGGAGCCGTCGCTGGTCGAACAGGTCGTCAGCAGCGGGATGTTCAAGTCGCTGGCCCGTTCGGTCGGCACCCAGCTCGGCCGCGAGATCACCCGTTCCCTCTTCGGCACCGCCCGGCGGAGGCGGTAGCCCGCCCCCGCCGGTGCCGGGTCAACGGTCCCGTTCCTCGGGGGACCGCTGGGGTTCCGGTGTCCGCTGGTCCGGCCGGGGGGCCGCACCGCGCCGGGCCTCCGCGCGCAGCAGGGCACGCAGGACGGCGTAGGGATCCTTGGGCATGGCTGTGCTCCTTGCGTCGAACCGACTGACCTCACGGGGACGCGGGTCTGTCAGCAGCGCAGGACCACCGTGCGCAGCAGGGGCGCGGTGTACGGCGCCCGGGGCGCGCCGGGGCCCGGACGGGCCGCCGGACGGGCGGGCGCGGGGGTGGGGAGGGGCGCGAGGCGCTCGGGCGCGTCGGCCCGGTGGATCGCGCGGGCGGGCGGCCGCAGCGGCGTGTCGAGGACGTCGTGCTCGGCCGTCTCGGCGGCCACGGCGAGGTCCGGGACCGCCTGGGCCGGCACGTGCGCGCCGGGCACCCACAGGGCGAGGAGCAGCACGAGGACGCGTAGCCAGGTACGGCCCCGGGGCGTGCTCCTGCTCCTGCTCACGCCGGGTTTTTTCCCGCGGCACGCCCGAAGCGCAGCACGTCGGGGGGGAGCTCCACCCGACCGGGGGACATATGAGACGCGGGGTTGACGGTGGTCGCGAGCGGTGGGGCGGGGGGCGGTGGTGGTCGGCCTGGTGGTGGTGGGGACGGTTTGGCGGAGGGGTCGCAGCGGGGCTGGTGGCGGCGCTGGTGCGCGGGGGCGCAGGGTGGGGCGGCGGGGACCATGAGGGGTGCCGGCGGCGGTCCCGGTCGTGGCGCCGGGGCGATGGCGCCGGGCACAACGGGGGTCCGGCGGGATCCCGGCGGGCGCAGGGGGTTCCGGCAGTGGCTGTGGGGACGGTCGCGGCGGGGAGCGCGGCCCTCGGTCGCGGCGGTGGTCACAGGGTCTGCGGGACATGGCGCGTCCGGCTGCGGATGCCGAACGCCGTCACGATCTCCACGATCCCCACCGCGATCAACCAGATCCCGCCGACGAGGGTCAGCACGGCGACCGACTCGAACGGCGAGTCGATGAGCACGATCCCGGCGATGAAGGTCAGGATGCCGAGGAACGCCTGCCAGCCCCTGGCGGGCATCCGGGAGTCGTGCACGGCGGCCAGGGTCTGCGTGATGCCGCGGAACAGCCAGCCGATGCCGATCCACAGGGCGAGCAGCAGGATCGACTGCATGGGCCCGCGGAAACAGAACAGGCCGAGCACGATGGACAGCGCGCCGCTGATGAAGCCGAGGACGCGCAGCGAGGTCGCCCGGTGCGTCCCGAACGCGGACACCAGTTGGAGGACCCCGCTGTACAGCAGGTAGAGGCCGAACAGCACACCGGCGGCCAGCAGGGAGGCGCCCGGCCAGACCAGCACCAGGACGCCGAGCACCAGGGAACCGATCCCGGTGAGCAGGACGACCTGCCAGGCGGCCCGGGACAGGGCGTGCAGCGGGCCCTCGAACGGCGGCTCCGGTTCATGGTGGGTGCCGGGCGCCGCCGCGGGGTGGCCGCCCGGTGACGCCCCCGCGTGAACATGCCGGTCGTCGTACGCCCGGTCCCGCTCGGGACCGCTGCTCGGTACCTCGCTCATGCCCCATGCTGAGACCGACCGGGCGGCGCGAGCCAGCGGGGTGGGCCGAGCGGGTGGTGGGGGCGGTGGTGAGGCGGGGCGACCGTCCCGGTCGGGGGGTGGGGGGTGGGCGGAGGCCGTTGCGCCGGACGTCACGCCCCGAGCGCCCTTCGAGGCGTGGTGGCACCCGGCGGCTCGGAGCGCGGCGGGACTCGGTCGTGCTTCGGGCGCGGCGGGACTCGGTCGTGCTTCGGGCGCGGCGGGACCCGGCCGTGCTCGGACGCGGCGGGACCCGGCCGTGCTCGGACGCGGCGGGACTCGGCCTTTCTTCGGTGCGCGGCGGGACCTGGTCGTGCTCGGGCGCGGCGGGACTCGGTCGTTCTTCGGTGCGCGGCGGCACTGGTCGTCCGTGGGGCGCGGGCGGACCCGGGCGCTCTTGGGCTCGTGGCGGAACCTGGCCGCCGTCCCGGGCCGGGTCCTCAGTCGGGAGCGTGGTGACAGCCCGCCGGTGTCCCTACTTCTTCGCCGCCTTGGCCGCCTTCGCCGCGGCCTTCATCTCCTGTTTGTGGGCGCGGACCTTGGCCAGGGACTCGGGGTCGGTGATGTCGGCGACGGACCGGAAGGACTTCGGTTCGCCGTAGGCTCCGGCGGCCTCCCGCCAGCCCTCGGGCGCGACGCCGAGCCGCTTGCCGAGCAGGGCCAGGAAGATCTGTGCCTTCTGCTTGCCGAACCCCGGCAGGTCCTCCAGCCGCCGCAGCAGCCCGGCCCCGCTGTCCACGCCTCGCCAGACCGCCTCCGCGTCCCCGTCGTAGTGCTCGACCAGGTACTGGCAGAGCTGCTGGATCCGCTTCGCCATCGAGCCCGGGTAGCGGTGCACCGCGGGCTTCTCGGAGAGCAGCGCGGCGAAGGCCTCCGGATCCATCGCCGCGATCTCGTGCGCGTCCAGGTCGTCCGTGCCGAGCCGGTCGGCGATGGTGCGGGGTCCCTTGAACGCCCACTCCATGGGGATCTGCTGGTCCAGCAGCATCCCGGTCAGCGCGGCGAGCGCGGAGCGCCCGAGCAGCGCGTCGGCCGCTGGGTCCTGGGCGAGGTGCAGGGTGACGTCCATGCGTAGATGATCCCGCGCGCGGGGTGGCTCCGCCCGCTGGGTGGCCTCTTCTCGCCGGTGGTCCCCGGCTCGGCCGTCGCCGTTCACCGCGCGCGCCAGTACCCCAGGGCGTGCACCCGGTCCTTCGGCACGCCGAGGTCCTTGCGGACGTGGGCCGCGAGCGTGCGGGTGGTCGCCGTGTCGCAGGCGATCCAGACGTACGGGTGCGGGGTGCCGGCGAGGACGGCGGGCAGCTCGGCGCGGACCCGTTCCACCAGGTGGGCGCCCGCGTCCCGGCGCGGCACCGCCCGTATCTCGTGCCGGCCGGGCACGGTCCGGCAGGGCAGCCCCGCCGGGTCCCCCTCGAACCAGACGGTGGCCGGGGCCGGACCCAGCGCGTCGAGCAGGGAGTTGAGCGCGGGCAGCGAGGCCGGGTCACCGATCGCGACGACGTGGGAGGGCGCCGGTTCGGGGTCCCGGAAGCCGGTGCCCTGGACGGTGGCCTCGATCGTGTCGCCGGGCCGCGCGGCCCGCGCCCAGTCGGAGGCGGTGCCCTCGTGCAGGGCGAACTCCAGGCCGAAGGTGCCGGTGCCGGGGGCGGGGTCGACCAGGGTGTAGGCGCGCTGGTGGGGCCGGCCGTCGGCGGCGAACCACAGCCGCACCCACATGGTGGGGTGGACGCCGGTCGCGGCGAGCAGCCCGCCGTCGCTCAGCCGGAGCCGCCGGTAGTGCGGGGCCACGTCCCGCGCGTCCAGAACGGTCAGCACGAAGTCCTGGGCGCGCAGCAGTCTGAGGACCGCGCCTTCCCAACCCCGCCCCTGCCCCATGACCCCTCCATCGTTCGCGTACGATCCCGCCACAGAAAAACTTAGGCAAGGCTAACCTAAAGAGCAGAGCGCAGGGAGATGTCCGGGTGACCATCGAGACCTACCGCGACGGCTGGGGCATCCCCCACCTGCGCGCGTCCAGCGCCCGTGAACTCGCCCGTGCCCAGGGCCGGGTCACCGCCCACGACCGGGCCTGGCAACTGGAGGTCGAGCGCCACCGCTTCCAGGGCACCTCCGCCTCCTTCCTCGGCGCCGAGGCGCTCTCCTGGGACGTCTTCGCCCGCCGGGCCCGGCTGGACGACACCGCCCGCCGCTGCTTCGCCGCGCTGGAACGGCGGGATCCGGAGACGGCCGACTGGGTCCGGGCGTACGTCGACGGGGTCAACGAGGGCCTGCCCGCCGGCGCCGGACGCGCCCCCGAGTTCGCCCGGGCCGGTCTCACCCCCGGCCGCTGGCAGCCGTGGACGCCCCTCGGCGTCTGGCTCGGCACGCACATCCTCTTCGCGGGGTTCCCGGCCAAGCTCTGGCGCGAGCGGGCGATACGGCACCTCGGCCCCGAGGCGGTCGGCCTGTTCGCCACCGACGGGCCCGGTACGGCGGGCAGCAACGGCTGGCTGGTCACCGGCGACCGCACGGACACGGGGTACGCCCTCATCGCCGGCGACCCGCACCGGTTCATCGAAGACCCCGGCGTCTACCAGCAGATCCACCTCTGCTGCCCCGAGTTCGACGTCGTCGGCCTGGCCGTGCCCGGCGTCCCCGGCATCGCCCACTTCGGCCACACCGGCACGGTCGCCTGGGCCATCACCAACGCCATGGCCGACTACCAGGACCTCTACCGCGAACGGCTCCGCCGCACCGGCGCGGGCATCGAGGCCCTGGGCCCCGACGGCGCCTGGCACCGCGCCGGCCGCCACACGGAAACCGTCCACATCGCCGGTGAACCCCCCATCGAGATCGAGCTCATGGAGACACCCCGGGGCCCGGTGATAGCCGGGGGGCCGGAGGGACTCGAGGCAATCGCCGCGGGGACGACGCCGGGGCACGTGGACGTCTCCCTGGCCGAGGGCGCCCCTCTGGCCGGCGATGCCTCCATGGCCGTCGGCGCCTCCGCGACCACCGATGCCGCCGCCCCGGCCGACGTCGCCTCCCCCGCAGCCGCATCCGGGCGCCGGCCCGGGCGGCCCGCGGAGCCGGGCGAAGCGCACGGACGCGAGGGCGGCGACGTACCGCTGGAGCCGGCCGCACCCGGCGACGACAGCCGCACGGGTGCTGCCGGGTGGAGCGGAGACCTGGCCAGCGGCGCGGCCGAGGCGCTCGCCCTCCGCTACCCGCCCCGCGTGACGGAAGACCTCGGCTTCAGCGCCCTCCTCCCCCTCCTCCGCTCCCGCACGGTCGCCGACGTCGACACGGCCCTGGACGCCTGGACCGAGCCGGTCAACGTCGTACTGGCCGCCGACACCGCCGGAGGCACCCTGCACCGCGTCGCCGGCCACGTCCCCCGCCGTGCCGGGGCCAACCGCCTCCACCCGGTCCCCGCCTGGGAACCCGGCCACGCGTGGCAGGGCGCGCACGAGACGCCGTACGCCCGACCGGCCACCGAGAACGGCGTCGCGGTGATGGCCAACGCCCGCGGCCTCGCCGCCCCCCTCGGCGTCGAGTTCGCCCCGGCCCACCGCGCCACCCGCATCCGTGCCCTGCTCGACGCGCGCCCCACCTGGACCGCCGACGGCATGCCCGCGATCCACACCGACACCCACCTCGGCTCCGCCGCGCCCCTCCTGGACCACCTCGCCGCCCTCACCGGCCTCGGCCCGGCCGCGGCGGCCCTCCGGGACCGACTGCTCGCCTGGGACCGCCGGATGGCGGCGGACAGCACGGACGCGGCGGCGTACGCGGCGGTGCGCGGCGCGGTCGTGCGCCACCTCGCCGCCCACCCGGTGTTCGCCCCGCTCGCCGAGCCCCCGGCCTACCCGGACGTCCTGCTTCCCTGGCTGGCCCTCGTCCCGCGCGTCGGCCACGCCCTCGAACACCTCCTGCGCGCCGAGGACCTGTACGGCATCGACCGCGCGGCGGCCGTCCGCGCCGCTCTGGAGGAGGTCGCCGCCGCACCCCCCACCGGTCCCTGGTCCGCCACCCACCGCCTGGCGCCCTGGACGGCGCTGCCGCTGGTCCCCCACTCCGGCGGCGCCGACGAACCCGGTCTCGGCGGCGACCACGACTGCGTGCTGTGCACCTCCGCCGTCCCCGGCCTCACCGACCGCGCCGCCCGCGGCCCGGCCGCCCGCTACGTCTGGGACCTGGCCGACCGCGCCAACAGCCGCTGGGTGGTCCCGTTCGGCGCCGACGGCGTACCCGGCGCCGCCCACCACCACGACCAACTCCCTCTGTGGACCGAGGGAGAGCTGGCCCCGGTGGTGACCGACTGGGCCCGGCTCACCCCCGAACCCGTGGACGCATCCGAGAAGACCGAGGAATCCGATGACTGACCTGCACGTCCAGCACATCGACGGCTACGGCACCGTCCGCGTCCGTCCCCTCGACCCGGAGGGCGACGCGGACCTGATCCACGCCTGGGTGAGCGACGAACGCGCCGCGTTCTGGGGCATGAAGGGCCTCACCCGGGCCCAGGTCGCCGAGGTCTACGCCCACCTGGACACGCTCGGCACCCACCACGCCCACCTGGTCACCGTGGACGGTGAGCCGGCCGCGCTCCTCCAGACGTACGAGCCGTCCGCCGACCGGGTCGGCGAGTGCTACGACGTCCGCCCCGGCGACCTCGGCGTGCACCTCCTCCTCGTCCCCGCCGGGCCCGACGGCCCGCGCCCCGGCTGGACGTCCGCCCTGCTGACGGCGATCACGACGTACGTGCTGCTGGTCCTGGACCGCCACCGGATCGTGATCGACCCGGATGTGCGCAACGCCAAGGCCATCGCCCGCTTCGAACGCCAGGGCTTCGAGCGGGGCCCCGCCGTCGTCCTGCCCGAGGTGGACCTGCCCGACGTGTACCTGCCGGAAAAGCACGCGCAACTCGCCTTCCTGGAGCGGACGGTAGCCTTCCCCGGGTGACGACGCCCGACGAGCTGATCGCGCACTACGACCTGGAACCCATCCCCCGCGAGGGCGGCCTGTTCCGCCGTACCTGGGCCGGGCCCACCCGTCCCGACGGCCGTCCCGAGGGCTCCGCCATCGTCGCGCTGCTCACCGCCGACGACTTCTCCGCCCTGCACCGCCTGCCCTTCGCCGAGACCTGGCACTTCTACCTGGGCGACCCGCTCCAGCTCCTGCTCCTCGCCCCCGACGGCACCACCCGCACCCCCGTCCTCGGCCCCGGTCTCCGTTCCGGCCAGCACCTCCAGCTGACCGTGCCGGCCCGCACCTGGATGGGCGCGCGGGTGGCCGCGGGCGGGGCATGGACGTTCTTCGGCTGCACGATGGCCCCCGGGTTCACCTACCCGGACTACGAACACGGGGACGCGGCCGACCTCACGGCGCGTTACCCGGCCGAGGCCGCCCTGATCACGCGACTGTGCCGCCCATGACGCCGCCCATCACGCCGCCCATGACCCTGCTCGACGGACAGACCGCCCTGGTGACCGGCGCCGGCGGCGGCATCGGCCGCGCCATCGCCCTGCGCTTCGCGGAGCAGGGCGCGGCCGTGGCGCTCCACTGCCGTACGGCGCTCGCCGCGGCCACCGAAGTGGCCGACCGCATCCGGGAGTCGGGCGGCAGGGCGGTCGTGCTCCGGGCGGACCTGACGGACGCGGCCGCCTGCCACCGCCTGATCGAGGAGACGACGGCCTGGTCGGCCGGCCGCCTCACCGCGCTCGTCAACAACGCGGCCGTCCAACCCGTCCAGCCCCTCCCGGAGTTGACGGCGGGGGACTGGCGCACGGTCGTCGACACCGACCTCACCAGCGTCTTCACCTGCACGCAGGCGGCAGCCGCCCACATGCGCGCCCACGGCGGCGGCACCATCACCCACATCGCCTCCATCGAGGCCGGCCACCCGGCCCCCGGCCACGCGCACTACGGCGCGGCCAAGGCGGCGGTGGTCGCGCACGCCCGCGCGGCGGCCCTGGAGTACGGCCCCGACGGCATCCGCGTCAACACGGTCTCGCCCGGCCTGATCGACCGGCCCGGCCTGGCGGAGGCCTGGCCGGACGGCGTACGGCGCTGGCTCGCCGCCGCCCCCACCGGCCGCCTGGGCCGCCCCGAGGACGTGGCCGACGCCTGCGTCTTCCTCGCCTCCCCGCTCGCGACCTGGATCACCGGTCACGACCTGGTGGTGGACGGCGGGGTGACGGCCCGTCCGACCTGGTGAGCACGCGGCCGGTTCCCCCCGTACCTATGGGGAGGCACGGGTGCACGGCGGGAACGGAGGCTGACGGTGCTGCGCGACGCGGACAACGACGGAGCCCACGGCGGAGACCGTGCGGGAGCCCGGTACGGCGACCGACGACCGCGAGGACGACGCGGCCCGTCGCGGCGCCCGGCAGGCACGTTCCTGCTCCTCCTGCTCCTCCCCGTCCTCCTCCTGGGTGCGGCGACGCCCGCCTCGGCCCACGCCGTCCTGCGCGCGACCGACCCCGCCGACGGAACCGTCCTGCGCACCGCCCCCCGCCACGTCACCCTCACCTTCACCGAGTCGGTCGGCCTGCTGACCGACTCCTTCCGGGTCTACGACCCCGGCAACCGCCGCGTCCGCACCGGCCCCGCCGGCCATGCCGCCGGCCGCTCCGACACCGCGCGCGTCACCCTCCCCGCCCGGCTCGCCGCCGGGACGTACACGGTCGCCTGGCGGGTGGTGTCGGCCGACAGCCACCCGGTGTCCGGTGCCCTCACCTTCTCCGTCGGGAAACGGACGGCGGCACCGGCGGCCCCGCCCCAGGACCGCACGGAGAACGGGGCCACCACGGCCCTGCACACCATCGCGCGCTACCTCGCCTACCTCTCCCTGGCACTCCTCCTGGGCACGGCCGCGTTCGTGGCGTACTGCCGCCCGCCGACGACGGCCCACCTGCGCACCCCCGCCCTGGCCGCCGCGGCCACGCTCGCGGCCTCCACCCTCGCCGTCTACCTCCTGCGCGCCCCCTACGAGGAGGCCGCCTCCCCGACGACCGCCTTCTCCCTCACCGCCCTCACCCACACGGCGACGACTCGCGCCGGCCGGCTCCTGCTGCTCCGCCTGGCCCTGCTGCTGCTGGCCGCGGCCGCCGTGACCCTGCTCAGGACGCGCCGGGTCAGGCTGCCGCGCCGCACCACCCTCACGACGGCGACGGCCCTCGCCGTCGCCCTGGCCCTCACCTGGTCGGCGTCCGACCACGCCTCGGCGGGCATCCAGGTCCCGGCGGCGATCGTCTCGTCCACCCTGCACCTGCTGGCCATGGCGGCCTGGCTGGGCGGCCTCGCCGCGCTCCTGTGGACACTGCGGCGCGCCCCGGAACCGGCCCCCACCCTGCCGGCCACGGTCCCGGCCCGTTTCTCCCGCCTGGCGTTCGCGTCGGTGGTGGTCCTGGTCGTTACCGGCGTCTACCAGTCCTGGCGGGGCCTTGGCTCCTGGCAGGCGCTCACGGACACGACGTACGGCCGCACGCTCCTGGCGAAGCTGGCGGCGGTCACCGCGCTGCTCCTGGCGGCGGCCTGCTCCCGCACCTGGACGGCCCGCCTGGCCCGTCCCACGGGGGCCGCGGCCCGCGCCCGCGTCCCCGAGCCGGCCACGGGCCCTCCGCTCCCCGAACTCCCCCCGGAGCCGCCCCCGGCCCCACCCCTGCACCTCCTGCGCCGCTCGGTCCTCCTGGAGGCGGTGGCCGCCGCGCTGGTCCTGGCCCTGACCACCCTGCTGACCAGCACGGTCCCCGGTCGCGCGGCGACGGAGTCCGGCCGGCCCGCGCCCTCCGCGGCGACGGGCGTCCAGACGGCCTCGGTCACCACGATCCCCTTCGACACCGGCGCCCCCGGAGGCCACGGCAAGGTCCAGATCACCCTGGACCCGGGCCGCGTCGGCACCAACTCACTCCAGGCGGTGATCTACGGCCCCGACGGCGGCCTCTCCACGGTCCCCGAGCTCCGCGTCACGCTCACGCTCCCGTCCGGGCGCATCGGCCCCCTGGACACCAGGCTCACCGACCGCGGCGGCTACTGGGCCACCCCCGCCTTCACCCTGCCGCTCCCCGGCACCTGGACGATGAAGGCGACGGTCCGCGTGTCGGACCTGGACCAGGTCACGGTGTCGGCACCGGTGCGGGTGACGCGGTAGGGGCGGGGGCCGGTGCGGTCAGACGGCGTGCAGGAAGAGCTGCGGGGACCAGGCCGTGCAGCTGCCGGGCCCCGCCTCGTCGATCGCGCCGGCGCACGCCCTGACCTTGAAGTTCCAGTCGCCGCGCGCGGGCGCGTCGACCGTCGCTACCCGGTACTCGCCCATGCGCAGCTGCCAGCTGTACCAGCCGGGCCGTGACGGATACGTGTACCGGACCTCGTAGTAGGTGTAGCGGGGGCTGGAATAGCCGCCGTAGTACACCCTCAGCGTGTTGGCGCACTCGTCGAAGCGGGCACCGGCGTACGGGGTGTCCGCGTACTTGAACCGCTTGGGCGTACCGCCCAGGTCGGTGCCGCCCCCTGGCGGATACGCGTCCTGGTACGCGCACTGGCTCGCCGGATCGGAGGCCGGTAACCGTGCCTGCGCCGCGGTCGCCGTACCGCCCAGGGAGACGACGGGGACCAGCAGAGCCGCGGCACCGGCCACCACACCGAACGAGCGCCCCACCGCCCTCACCTCCAGCGAAAGAAGTCCCGTCACCACAGTGCACTTCAGCCCCAGAGGTCGCATCCGCTGACCGGGACAGCGAACGGGCCCGGAAAACGCCAGAGGGCCGGACCACCTGACGTGGTCCGGCCCTCTGGGCTGGCGGAGGATACGAGATTCGAACTCGCTGCGTTCATGCCCGTCCGGGCGCTCATTACGAGTCGAGTGCCGGGCCTGAACGGTGGTGTCCGTCGCTGAATGAGACGGAAACTGAGACGGGCGGGTGGGGACTGACCAGGCCGTTCGGATCAGCCGCAGGTGCATCCGGCCGCAGCCGACGATTCCCGGCTTCAGGCGCCACCGGCGTGCTGCGGTCAAGGGGCTCGCATACCTTCACGTCATGGACTTCAACATCACCGCGGGGGAGGAAGCCGTCGTGTTCCACGTGGCGAGCCGTGTACAGAATGGCTTCTCCCTCACGGATGACGACTTGGCGGAGGAACTGGGCGAAGAGGTCCGCCCACTGCTGCAATCGCTCCTGGGCAAGGGTTGGCTTGTGGTTGACGAGGATCGTGAGCTGGCCTTGTCCACCATCGCGCGGCATGTCGTGTCCAGCCGGAGGGATGCCGAGGGGCCGCAGGCATAGCAAGACCGATCTTGCAACAGGCGTGTACTCGTACCGGATGACGGCAGCCGGCTCTGGCACAGGCCTCTCGGCCTGCTCGTTCGCATCGTCACGGTTCCTGCGGGCAGCACTCACGTCATCCGCATGTCTCTGCGGGGACGATCAGCAACCGTGCTGTGAGCGTGAGGCGGCGTGTTCCCACGGGAGGAGGGAAGGAGGCAGAGCGGGAGGGAGGACAGGAGACAACCGTGACCGTCCTCGCGATCTTTCTCCTCATCATCGGGACGCTCTTGGTCCTGCTTGGGGCACTTCTGGTCCTTATCGGGACATTCCTGATCGCTATCGGGGTGGCCTTGATCCTTATGGGGGCGACCTTGATTGCCGTGGGCACGTACGTGCTGATCCGGCGACTCTTCGGCCGCGATCGGGGACGATCTCACCTTTGGTGAATCCGAGGACAGGCCCTCAGCACAGCCACCTCGGAATCGGATCGATGGATCAAGGCTGAGTCAAGGCGGCGGGGGCCGGCGGCACCCGCGCCAGGTGAAGGCTTCGAGGTCTGGCCTCGTCTTTATCAGGTCGATCACTGGGGTTTGTTGACGTCGACCAACCGCACCTGCGCCTCGGTCGATCGTCCACTGAGTTCCGGTGTCGACCGCTGCTGGTCGTGCTTGTTGGTGTCAGCCGCTGGTGTCAGTCGCTGCGCGCGGTCTTGACAAGGGTTGCCCCGATCCGGCCAAAGGGAGGACTTAGCAGCCCATGCCCGCCTGGCCCCGGCCCTGCTGAGGCCCGGAGTGCCTATGCTGGCACCGCTGCGGAAGGGCGGTGCCATGGATGCTGACTCCCGGACCAGGGCCGCGATCGAGGAGCATTGGCGGGCCTCAGAAGGCGGGAACGTCGAAGCCGAGCACGCCATTTACGCCACGGACGCGATCCTGGACTACCCGCAGTCAGGAGAGCGATTCCGGGGTCGCGCGACGATCTTGGCGCAGCGCGGCGGGCACCCGGCCGACCGGCATTTCACCGTCCAGCGGATCACGGGCCACGCGAATCTGTGGGTGAGTGAATGCATCATCACCTACGACGGCGTGCCTTCGTACTCGGTGAGCATCATGAAATTCGCGGACCAGCACGTGGTGCACGAGACGCAGTACTTCGCCGACCCCTTCGTCGCGCCGACCTGGGTCACGTCCGCTGGAGTGGTGTATCGACGGCCACTCGGTGATCTCGTTTTGAGGCTATGCGGTGAGTTCGGTGGGCAGGACGGTGTCGTCGGTTT
>NZ_JNWV01000002.1 GCF_000716535.1 Streptomyces flaveolus
GTGTCGGTGTCTGTGTCGGTGTCGGTGTCGGCGGCGGGGGCGGCGGGGGCGGCGGGGGCGGTGGGGGAGTGGGCGTCGGCGTCGGCGTCGGCGGACACGGTGGCGGGGGCGGCTTCGGACAGGGCGGGTCGGGCCAGTGGTGGCCGCCCGCGTAGGCCACCGCCACCGTGCCGTCCGGGCCCGTGGAGGCGTACGCGCAGGCGTCGGCCGACGCGGTGCCGGCCGGACAGCCCACCAGGGCCCAGGTCAGCGTCAACAGGGCCAACACCCGCGTGGTGGGCGCGCATCGGGTCACTTCGGGTCCAGGCACGACCGAGATCATGAGGCGCGGAAGGCCGCCGTACCCCGCAGTGGGCCGAGATTGCTCCGAAAGAGGGAGATGGGGTGATCGGAGGTTTGACGAGCGGAAGGGTCCGCTATCGCCCCATGTGTCCCCTGGGTGCGCCCGCCCCGCCCCGGCGCCGTACGGGCTCCGGAAAGAAATTCCGGCCGCCGTTGAACACCAGGGCCCCTCCGGTGCGTACCCATGGCCGTGCGGCGGCACATCAGGGCGCTGCAATATCCAGGCGATAATGGGGAGTTGACGATGAAGACCTCCTGGCGGACCGCCTCACTGGTGGCGACAGCCGCTTCTGTGCTGGCGCTGACGACGGCGTGCGGTCAGGACAATGCCACCACTCCCGCTTCGGCGGCCCAGAACGTCGGGGCCACCGCCGCGGCCGGCGACTACGGCAACCCGGGCAGCGGCACCGCGCCGGGCGCCGGCAACGGATACGGCGCAGACGGCAACCAGAGCTCCAGCTCCCCGGCCCCGGTCGCCCCCGCGGGCAAGCTCGAAGTCGCCGGCAACCCCGAGCTGGGCAATGTGCTGACCGACGGCTCCGGCCTCACCCTCTACCGGTTCGACAAGGACACCGCCAACCCGCCCAAGTCCAACTGCGACGGCGACTGCGCCACCACCTGGCCGCCGGTCCCCGCCGACGACGCCACCGCCGGTGCCGGCATCGACAAGGCGCTGCTCGGCGAGGTCACCCGCGCCGACGGCTCCAAGCAGCTCACGGTCGGCGGCTGGCCCGCCTACCGTTACGCCAAGGACGTCAACGCCGGTGACGTCAACGGCCAGGGCGTGGGCGGCAAGTGGTTCGCGCTCGCCCCCAACGGCAAGAAGGCCAAGCTGACCGACCTGCCCGGCCTGTCCGTCCGCAAGGACCCCAAACTGGGTGACATCGTCATCGACAAGAACGGCATGACGGTCTACCGCTTCATGAAGGACCAGGCCTGGCCGAAGTCCGTCTCCAACTGCACCGGCGCCTGCCTGGAGAAGTGGCCGGCGGTCGGCCCGGTCAACGCCGACGACACCGAGGGCGTCAAGAAGAAGGGCCTGATGCCCTTCACCCGCCCCGACGGGGTGAAGCAGATGACCGTCAACTGCTGGCCGGTCTACACCTTCTCCGGGGACAAGGCCCCGGGCGACACCAACGGTCAGGGCGTGGGCGGCACGTGGTACGCCGTCTCGCCCGACGGAAAGCCGGTCGGCGCGTCGGGCGACTGATCACCTCCCCAGGTCGATCGCCCCGCCCGCCCCGGCGCGCGGCCGAAGATCCGCCCCCTCCGCACCGCACGGAGGGGGCGGATCGTTGTGTGCGGTGAGCGCGCGAGTTGCCCGTACAGCCGTCACACAGCGGGGCATACGGGCACTTGCCACAGGCAGTGACCGGGAACGGACGGTCAATTTCCGGATCGGGTCGCTCCATCGGCGGGCGATCAGTAGCCTCAGCTCGAACACCGGATCGCCTGCACCCGTCCACGCCTTGGAGAGATACATGGAGCGTCCCGCCTGGGCCCCACGGAGCATCGACATCTCGGTGCCCAGCGTCTCGCGGATCTACGACTACTACCTGGGCGGTTCGCACAACTTCGAGGTCGACCGGGAAGCGGCCCGCAAGGCCATGGAGTTCATGCCGGGCCTGCCGAAGATCATGCAGGCCAACCGGGCGTTCATGCGCCGGGCCGTGCGGTTCGCGGCCGGCGAGGGCATCACCCAGTTCCTCGACATCGGCTCCGGCATCCCCACCTTCGGAAACGTGCACGAGGTGGCGCAGGCGGCCGTACCGGGCGCACACGTGGTCTACGTCGACCACGACCCGGTGGCCGTCGCGCACAGCCAGGCGGTCCTGGCGGGCAACGACGACGCCGACGTGGTCGCGGCGGACCTGCGCAAGCCCCAGGAGATTCTCTCCAG
The DNA here is from genome assembly GCF_000716535.1 of Streptomyces flaveolus. Classification (GTDB taxonomy): domain Bacteria; phylum Actinomycetota; class Actinomycetes; order Streptomycetales; family Streptomycetaceae; genus Streptomyces; species Streptomyces flaveolus_A. The sequence goes on from NZ_JNWV01000002.1 coordinate 2,243, forward strand.
CCCCCAATTGAACCGCCTGATCGACCTGAATCGGCCAGTGGCCCTCCTCCTCGTTGCCATACTGCACTTCGTGGAAGACGCGGACGACCCGTACAGTGCGGTGGCCGAGCTGCGCGAGGCGCTCGCGCCCGGCAGCCTGCTGATCCTCACCCATGCCTCGTACGAGGGAATCCCGCTGCCCGCCGAGCGGGCCGAGGGCGCGGTGGACGTGTACAAGGACATTCGCAACCCGCTGATCATGCGCTCGCGCGAGGAGATCGCGCGGTTCTTCGAGGGGTACGACATGGTGGAACCCGGACTGGTGCCGATGCCGCGCTGGCGCCCGGACTCGGCGCCGGAGGACGAGGACCCGTATGCCTTCTCCGGATTCGCCGGCGTGGGGCGTACGGCGTGAGCGCGGAGCCGGACGAGCCGGAGGGCAGACTGCGCCGGCTGACGACGATCTGGAGCCGGGCGCTCTTCCCGGTGACCTCCACGTCGCTGACTCGCACCGAGTTCGAGGAACAACTCCTGCCGCTCGCACGCAGGCTGAGCGAGCTGCTGCGTGCCCGCAGCTTCGACGCGGACGCGGCGAAGGCCGTCGGGGCCGCCCTGGTCGGGGCGCACTGCACCGACCCCGAGGCCCTGGCCCGCACCCTCGACTGCGTCGACGCCTACCTGGTCCTGTACTGCGGCGAGGGCGGCCCCCAGGACGAACTGCGCATCCGCTCCTCCCGGTTGCAGCACGCCATGGCCGCCGGCTACGCCCAGGCGCTGCGCGAGCGCACCCTCGCCGAGCAGGAGGCCATCGCCCAGGCCGCGTTGCAGGCCCAGGGCGTGGTGGCCCAGGCGCTGCACGCGAGCGAGGCCCGCTTCCGCGCGGTCTTCGAGGGCGCCGCGATAGGGATCGGCATCGCCGACCTCGACGGCAACGTCCTCCAGGTCAACGAGGCGCTGCTGCGCATGTTCGGCCTCTCCGAGCAGACCCTGCGCGGCCGGCGCGTCCAGGACTGGGTCCACCCCGAGGACGCCCCGCAGACCTGGCGGCTCTACGACGAACTCGTGCGCGGCGAGCGCGAGCACTACCACGTGGAGAAGGCGTTCAACCGCCCCGACGGGACGGTCCTGTGGACCAACCTGACGGTGTCCCTGCTGCGCGACGCCGACGGCGACCCGCAGTACCAGCTCGCCCTCATGGAGGACACCACCGAGCGCCGGCTGCTCAACCTCCGGCTGCGCTACGAGGCCACGCACGACGCCCTCACCGGCCTGCCCAACCGCTCCCTGTTCTTCGAACGGCTGGAGAAGGCCCTCAGCGCGGGCGAGGGCCAGCGCTTCGGCCTGTGCTACCTGGACCTGGACGGCTTCAAGACCATCAACGACAGCCTCGGCCACGCGGCCGGCGACCGGCTGCTGGTGGAGGTCGCCGACCGGCTCCAGTCCTGCGCGACCGCGCCCGGCGAGATGGTCGCCCGGCTCGGCGGCGACGAGTTCGTGGCCCTGACCACCGGCCCCGGCACCGAACGGAAGGTGGACGAACTCGCCGAGCGCATCATGAACGCGCTGGTCACCCCGATCAGCATCGACGGCCGCGACCTCATGGTGCGCGGCAGCCTCGGCATCGTGGAGGGCCCGGCCGGGGAGCGCACCGCGGCCGAGGTGCTGCGCAGCGCCGACATCACCATGTACCGGGCCAAGTCGGCGGGCGGCAACCGCTCCGAGCTCGCCGACCCCGAGGCCGACGCCCGCGCCATCACCCGGCACGGCCTGACCACGGCCCTGCCGACCGCGCTGGAGCGCGGCGAGTTCTTCATCGAGTACCAGCCGCTGGTCCACCTCGGCGACGGCAGCGTGCGCGGCGCCGAGGCCCTGGTGCGCTGGCTGCACCCGCAGCACGGCGTTCTCGGCCCCGACCGGTTCATCCCGCTCGCCGAGCACACCGGCCTGATCGTCCCGCTCGGCCGCTGGGTCCTGGAGGAGTCGATCCGCCAGGCCCGCGCCTGGCGGGAACGCCACGGCGAGCAGAAGGCCGCCGGCCCGCTGCGGATCAACGTCAACCTGTCCCCGTGCCAGCTCAGCCACCCCGGCCTGGTGCAGGACACGGTCGACATCCTCGAACGGACGGGCGTCACCCCGGACGCCCTGTGCCTGGAGGTCACCGAGTCCGCGCTCATCGGCGCCGACGACGACCTGCTCAAACCGCTGCGAAGGCTCGCGGAGATGGGCGTCGACATCGCCCTGGACGACTTCGGCACCGGCTACTCCAACCTCGCCAATCTGCGCCGCCTGCCGGTGAGCGTCCTCAAACTGGACCGCTCCTTCACCCAGGGCATGCAGCAGTTCCCCGCCGACCCCGTCGACCTGAAGATCGTGGAGGGCATCGTCTCGCTCGCCCACAGCCTGGACCTGGCGGTCACGGTCGAGGGCGTGGAGACCGGCGCCCAGGCCGAGCAGTTGCGGATACTGGGCTGTGACACGGCCCAGGGCTGGTACTACGCCCGCCCGGGCCCGCCGGAGAGGCTCCACGACCTGGCGCTGGTGGACGCGACGGGCTGACCGGCCCCGGCCCCGCCGTCGTCCCCCTGACGGGCGGCCGCGGCGACGGAGGCGGCCGCCCGGACGAGTGCCGCGGTGGCCGTGGAGCGGGAGTGCTGCGGCCAGGCGACCGCCAGCAGCGAGGGCGGCGCGTCCGGGACGGGCCGGTACACGACGCCCGGACGCGGGTAGCGGTCGGCGACGGACGCCGGCAGCAGGGCGACCAGTTCGCCCAGGGCGACGCGGGTGAGCAACTGGGCGAGATCGCGGCCCTCGTGCCGCATGTCCTCCAGGAACCGGTGCACGTCCCCGGGGCGCAGTCCGAGGTCGGCGAGCGGCACCCGGTCGCGGGCGGCGAGCGGATGGGACGCGCCGAGCACCGCGACACGCGGTTCGGCGATCAGGGTCTCGCTGTCCAGGCCGGTGCGGTCGAAGGGCTCGTGGATCAGCGCGGCGTCGGCCTCCCCGCGCCGCAGCAGCCCGGGCTGTTCCAGCCAGGCGCACAGCCGGACCGTCACCGGCACGGCGGCGGGGTCGGTGGCGTAGCGCTCCAGGACCGGCTCCAGCAGTCCCGCGTCGCCGTCGGCCTTGACCGCCAGGACCAGCTTCCGGTCGGGGCCTGCCGCGCGCTGTGCCCGCCGCCCGGCCGCATCCAGGGCGTCCAGCGCGAACCGCGCCTCGGCGAGGAGCACTTCGCCCGCCCGGGTCAGGGCCACGCTGTGGGTGGTCCGTTCGAAGAGGGTGACCCCGAGTTCCGTCTCCAGCCGGCGGATCGCCCGGGACAGCGGCGGGGCGGAGATGCCCAGCCGTTCGGCCGCGCGGGCGAAGTTGAGTTCCTCGGCGACGGCGACGAAGTAGCGCAGCGGGCGGGACTCCACGGCTTCGCCCTCCCTTCGGCAGTGCCCTGGGGCTCGCTTCGGCTGTGCCCCGGGCTCGGTATTGCCCTGAGGGTAACAACCGGGAGCGAAGCGGTCCTTCAGTTGCCGGACGCCGGACGGCAGGCTCGATCACGTCCGCCTCCCGTCCTTCCAGGAGCTTTCCGTGATCCTTGTCACCACTCCGACCGGTCAGATCGGCAGCCAGGTCCTCGACTCCCTCCTCGACGCCGGGGACGCGGCGGGGGAGGTCCGCGTGATCGTGCGCGATCCGGCGCGCCTGTCCCCGCGTGCGCGCGCCCGCGTCGAGGCCGTCACCGGCTCGCACGCCGACCCCGACGTCACCGCCAAGGCGTGCGCGGGCGTCGACCGGGTGTTCTGGCTGGTGCCGCCGGCGCCCACCGCCGACAGCGTCGAGGGTCACTTCCGCTCCTTCACCCGGCCCCTGGTCGACGCGATCCGCGCCGGGGGCGTCGAGCGGGTCGTCGCCGTCTCCACCCTGGGCCGTGGCGTCGCCCGGAACGCCGGCCAGATCTCGGCCTCGCTGGCCATGGACGACGAGATCCGGGCCACCGGTGTCCACCACCGGGCGCTGTGCCCGCCGTACCTCATGGAGAACCTGCTCCACCAGGCCGCGGCGATCCGGGACGGCGGGGTGATCGCCATGGCGACCTACGGCGACCGGGTGCTGCGCACCTGCGCCACCCGTGACATCGGCGCCACAGCGGCACGGCTGCTGCTCGACGGTTCCTGGACCGGCCAGGACGACGTCCCGATGGTCGGTCCCGACGCGCTGACGCCCGAGGGCATGGCACGCGTCGTCTCCGAGGTGCTGGACCGGCCGGTCCGCTTCCAGCGGCTCAGCGGCGCGGAGTACCGGGCGTCGATGCTGCGGCACGGCGCGAGCGAGGACTGGGCGCGGGCCGTGGCCGACCTCGCGGCCGCGACCGCCGAACAGGGCTTCTACGGCAGCGCGGCGCCCACCACGCCCGAGACCGCGCGCACGTCCTTCCGCCGGTGGTGCGAGGAGGTACTCAAACCGGCCGCCCTGGGCTGACCGCCACGTCCTGCGGCTCCGCCGGCACAGTCTGCGCTTCACCGGCGCCGCGTATGGCTCCCGCGGCACCGACCTGCGGCTTCACGGGCACGACCGGCGGTTTCACCGGCGCCGCCTAGGTCTCGGTACGTGCCCAAGGCTCCTTCGGCACGCACTGCAAAGTCACTGGGGCCGCCTGAGGCTCCCGGTACCGCCGAAGGCTCCTTGGGCACGACCTCCGGTTTCACCGGCACGGCCTACGGCTCGACCGGCACGACCTGCGGTTCACTGGTGCCGCCGAAGGCTCCCGGTACCGCCCAAGGCTCCTTGGGCACCACCTCCGGTTTCACCGGCACGGCTTGCGGCTCCACCGTCACGGCCTGGTTTCACCGTTACCGCCTACAACTCCACCGCCACGACCCGCGGCTCCACCGGCACGGCTTGCGGCTCCACCGTCACGGCCCGCGGCTCCACCGGCACGCCCCGATTTCACCGTTACCGCCTACAGCTCCACCTGCACGACCCGCGGCTCCACCGGCACCGCGTATGGGGCCACCGTCACCGCCCACCGCTCCACCCCCACCGCCTACCGCTCCAGCAGCATCCGCTGCAACTCCCGGGCCGCTCGCGGCGGAGCCACATCGCTGCGGTGGGCGAGGGCGATGGTGCGGTGCAGGCCGGGGCGGGCCAGCGGGGTGACCCGCAGCCCACGGCCCGTCCGGGCGGCCACCATCCTCGGTACGACGGCCAGGCCCAGCCCCGCCCGGACGAACCCCAGCACCGCGTCCATCTCGCCGCCCTCCACCGCGAAGTCCGGCTCGAACCCCGCGGAGCGGCACGCGGCGACGGTCAGTTCCCGCAGGTCGTACCCGTGCCGGAACATCACCAGCCGTTCCCCCTCCAGATCGGCGATCTCCACGAACCGCCCGTTCCGGCCTGGCGCCGGTGCCTCCGGGGACGACACCACCACGAGGTCCTCGCGCAGCAGTTCCACGGTCGTGAGCGCGGGCGCCGGCGTCGGCAGCGGCAGCACGACCAGCGCGAGGTCGAGCGCGCCGCGCGCCAGCTCGCGCACCAGGTCGTGGGAGCCGCCCTCCTCGATCAGGAGCTGGATACCGGGGTACCGGTCGTGGAAGGCCCGCAGCACGTCCGGCAACAACCCCGTGCACAGGCTCGGCGTCGCCCCCAGCCGTACCCGCCCCCGCCGTAGCTGCACCAGTTCCTGCACCTCGTGCCGGGCCGTGTCGGCGTCGGCCAGGATGCGCCGGGCCAGCGGCAGCAGCGCCTCGCCGGCGTCGGTGAGCGTGATGTTGCCCCGGGCCCGCAGGAAGAGATCCGCGCCCAGCTCCCGCTCCAGCGCCTTGATCTGCTGGGAGAGCGAGGGCTGGGCGACATGGACCAGCTCGGCGGCCCGGGTGAAGTGCCGGGTCTCGGCGACGGCCACGAAGTACTGGAGCTGCTGGAACTGCACACCTCAAGAATAGCCCTGGCCTATGGAAACGAGCTGGACCATGTCTTGGACCGATCGGGCCTCTCACCCCTAGCGTGCTGTTCCATGGCTCTGGCAACGCGGACGGACCGACGGCCGTCCATGGCGCGCACGATGTGGGACTCCTCCGTCGGCAAGAAGACGGTGATGGCCGTCAGCGGCGTGATCATGCTCCTGTACCTGGTCGCGCACCTGATCGGCAATCTGAAGATCTACTTCGGCGCCGGCGAGTTCAACCACTACGCGCACTGGCTGCGCACCGTGGGCGAGCCCTTCATGCACTACGAGTGGACCCTCTGGCTCGTCCGGATCGTCCTCGTGGTCGCCGTGGTGGCCCACGCCACGTCCGCTTACCAGCTCAGCCGGCGCGACATCAAGGCACGGCCCAGCAAGTACGTGCACAAGAAGCCGCGGGCGAGCTACGCGACCCGCACCATGCGCTGGGGCGGCATCATCCTCGGCCTGTTCATCGTCTGGCACATCCTCGACCTGACCACCGGCACGGTGCACTCCGGCGGCTTCCAGGACGGCCACCCGTACCAGAACGTCGTGGACACCTTCTCCACCTGGTACGGCAACGTCATCTACATCGTGGCGATGCTCGCGCTCGGCCTGCACGTCCGGCACGGCTTCTGGAGCGCCGCCCAGACCCTCGGCGTCGGCAGCCGCACCCGCGACCGCGCCCTCAAGACCCTCGCGAACGTCCTCGCGCTGCTGCTCACGGCCGGTTTCATCTCCATCCCCGTGGGCGTCATGACCGGAGTGGTGAGCTGACATGACTACCTACGCCGACTACGCGACCGGCGCGCCGGTCACCGACACCAAGGCCCCCGCCGGGCCCATCCACGAACGCTGGGACAAGCGCCGCTTCGAGGCGAAGCTGGTCAACCCCGCCAACCGGCGCAAGCACACGATCATCGTCGTCGGCACCGGCCTGGCCGGCGGCTCCGCGGGTGCCACGCTCGCCGAACAGGGCTACCACGTCGTCCAGTTCTGCTACCAGGACTCCCCGCGCCGCGCCCACTCCATCGCCGCGCAGGGCGGGATCAACGCGGCGAAGAACTACCGCAACGACGGCGACTCCATCCACCGGCTGTTCTACGACACCGTCAAGGGCGGCGACTTCCGGGCCCGCGAGTCCAACGTGCACCGCCTGGCGCAGATCTCCGTGGAGATCATCGACCAGTGCGTGGCCCAGGGCGTGCCCTTCGCCCGCGAGTACGGCGGCCTGCTCGACACCCGCTCCTTCGGCGGCGTCCAGGTCTCGCGCACCTTCTACGCCCGCGGCCAGACGGGCCAGCAGCTCCTGCTGGGCGCCTACCAGGCGCTGTCCCGGCAGATCGCCGCCGGGAACGTGGAGATGCACCCGCGCACCGAGATGCTCGACCTGATCGTCGTCGACGGGCGGGCACGCGGGATCGTGGCGCGCGATCTCATCACCGGCAAGGTCGACACGTACTTCGCGGACGCCGTCGTCCTCGCCTCCGGCGGCTACGGCAACGTCTTCTACCTGTCGACCAACGCCATGAACTCCAACGCGACCGCCGTCTGGCGGGCGCACCGGCGCGGCGCCTACTTCGCCAACCCGTGCTTCACCCAGATCCACCCGACCTGCATCCCGCGCACCGGCGACCACCAGTCCAAGCTCACGCTGATGAGCGAGTCGCTGCGCAACGACGGCCGCATCTGGGTGCCCAAGGCCCAGGGCGACACCCGCCCGCCGAACGAGATCCCCGAGGACGAGCGCGACTACTACCTGGAGCGCATCTACCCGTCCTTCGGCAACCTCGTGCCCCGGGACATCGCCTCCCGCGCCGCGAAGAACGTCTGCGACGAGGGCAGGGGAGTGGGCCCCGGCGGGCAGGGCGTCTACCTGGACTTCGCCGACGCCATCCGGCGCATGGGCCGCAAGGCGGTCGAGGCCAAGTACGGCAACCTCTTCGACATGTACCAGCGGATCACCGACGAGGATCCGTACGAGGTGCCGATGCGGATCTACCCGGCCGTGCACTACACGATGGGCGGCCTGTGGGTCGACTACGACCTCCAGACCACGATCCCCGGCCTGTTCGCGATCGGCGAGGCCAACTTCTCCGACCACGGCGCCAACCGGCTCGGTGCCTCGGCGCTGATGCAGGGCCTGGCCGACGGCTACTTCGTGCTGCCGGCCACCATCAACGACTACCTGGCCCGCAACCCGCACCAGGACCCGGTCACCGCCGACCACCCCGTCGTCCAGGAGGTGCTGGCCGAGACCGAGGACCGGATCAACCTGCTGCTGGCCGTGGACGGCGACCGCACCCCGGACTCCTTCCACCGCGAACTCGGCGAGCTGATGTGGGAGTTCTGCGGCATGGCCCGCTCCGACACGGGGCTGCGCAAGGCGCTGGAGCGCATCCCGCAGATCCGCGAGGAGTTCTGGCGCCGGATCAAGGTTCCCGGCACCGGCGAGGAGTTCAACCAGTCGCTGGAGAAGGCCAACCGCATCGTGGACTACCTGGAGCTGGCCGAGCTGATGTGCCTCGACGCGCTCCACCGCACCGAGTCCTGCGGCGGCCACTTCCGCGAGGAGTCCCAGACCCCGGACGGCGAAGCCGCCCGCAAGGACGACGCGTTCTCGTACGCCGCCGCGTGGGAGTTCACCGGCACCGGCGAGGCGCCCGTCCTGCACAAGGAAGACCTGGTCTTCGAGTACGTCCATCCCACCCAGCGGAGCTACGCATGAAGCTCACCCTGCGCGTCTGGCGGCAGAAGAACGCCGACGCCGAAGGAGCGATGTCCACCTACGAGGTGGACGACATCTCGCCCGACATGTCCTTCCTGGAGATGCTGGACGTCCTCAACGAACAGCTCATCCTCTCGGGGGAGGAACCGGTCGCCTTCGACCACGACTGCCGCGAGGGCATCTGCGGCGCGTGCTCGCTCGTCATCAACGGCGACGCGCACGGGCCGGAGCGGACCACCACCTGCCAGCTGCACATGCGGTCCTTCCAGGACGGCGACACGATCGACATCGAGCCGTGGCGGGCCTCCGCGTTCCCGGTGATCAAGGACCTGGTCGTGGACCGGTCGGCGTTCGACCGGATCATCCAGGCCGGCGGCTACATCACCGCGCCGACCGGCTCCGCGCCGGAGGCCCACGCCACGCCGGTGCCGAAGGCCGACGCCGACTTCGCGTTCGAGCACGCCGAGTGCATCGGGTGCGGGGCGTGTGTCGCCGCGTGTCCCAACGGTGCGGCGATGCTGTTCACGTCCGCCAAGGTCAACCATCTGAACGTACTGCCCCAGGGAGCGCCCGAGCGGGAGACGCGGGTGCTGGACATGGTGGCGCAGATGGACGCGGAGGGGTTCGGCGGGTGCACGCTGACCGGTGAGTGCGCGACCGCCTGCCCCAAGGGAATCCCGTTGGTCTCGATCACCAGCATGAACAAGGAATGGCTGCGGGCCGCCCGGAAGGCGGGCAAGAAGTAGCACCCGAGAACGTTCGCCGATCGGTGGACGGGCGGGGCCGGGAGTGGTGCTCCCCGGCCCCGTCTGGCTTTCCCGGCCCCGGTAGTCTCCGCCCATGATCTTCGGGAACAAGGGGAGGGAGCGGTTCCTCGACGCCGTAGCCGGTTTCGAGGCCGCTGTCCGCGAACGGGACGCCGACCGGTCGCAACAGTACTTCCAGGACATGCACCGGTTCTTCGGTGACGCGGCCGACCAGGAGTTCCTCCGGGCCGGGCCGCGGCTCGCCGGAATCCTCGACGAGGTGCCGCCCGGCCCGCGCGCCACCGTCGCCGTGATCGTCGGCGCGTGCGTCGAGCGCGGTGCCGACGCCTCCGCGTGCGGGCCGCACGTCCTCGCCGGGCTCGCCGAGACGCTCGACGGCGCGCGGGAGGCCTGCGAGCGGTGGGCGGCGACCGGCGGCGGGGAACTCCCCGACCCGGAGGCCGCGGAACCGCACCCGGACCTCTTCGACCGGGTGGGGGAGGACGCGGCCGTGGCCTGGCTGACCCTGCACCAGTGGGAGATGGCCTCCGTCGCCATGCTCAACCACGCCGCCGTCCGCACCGCCCTCGACGCCGGCACGCGGGCCCGCCTGTTCCGGACGCTGCGCTCGGTGGAGGAGGACTCCGGGCACGACTTCAAGTGCCTGGCCTACGCCCTGCTGGTCCTGGACGACGAACCGCTGATCGTGCTGCACCGCCCCACCGGCACCGGTTACGCCCTCCGCATGACCGGGATCGGCGACAACTTCCAGTTGCACACCCTGCTCGCCGACGTGCTGGTCGGCGGCGGCCACCTGCCCGGCCGCGCGCCCTCCGCCGAGGAGGCGGCCGTCTGCCGGGACCGGCCCGGACAGGTGGACACCACCGGCTCCTTCAACCTCCTCACCCCGTCCGGCGCATGGGTCTGGAACGAGGGCACCCCCTCGGACATCCCGGTCGTGGACGGCGTACGGCTGCTCGTCCTGGACCCGCCGCCGTACGAGCGGAGCTGGCCCGCGGGCCGCTTCTTCCCGCACATGACGGGCGACCTCGTCCTGGAGCGCGTGCTCGGCGAGGAGGAGGCCGGTCGCCTGCTCGCCGGGTGCGTGAGCAAGGACGCTGAGCAAGGACGTGTGAGCAAGGACGTGTGAGCAAGGACGTGTGAGCAAGAACGGGTGATCCAGGACGCGTGACGGAGGACGGCCGACCCCGTCGACCCCGCCGTTCACCACCCTCACATCCGCTCTCCCGGCACCGGTCACGCGCACGCCAACCGGCCTCGGAAGAACAGGAGCGGCGGGCCGTACACACCGGGCCCGCCGCCTCTGCCGCCGACCGGCCCGTGCCCAGGAGAGAGCCATGACCGGCGTTTCCACCCTCGACCGTCCCCCGCAGCCCACGGCACCCACCCGCTACACCGTCACCCTCGCCCGCGACGAGGCCGATGTGCGTGCCGCCCAGCGGCTGCGGCACGACGTCTTCGCCGGGGAGATGGGGGCCCTGCTGACCACCGCGGAGCCGGGACACGACGTCGATGCCTTCGACGCCTACTGCGACCACCTGCTCGTGCGCGAGGAGGTGACCGGGCAGGTCGTCGGCACCTACCGGCTGCTGCCGCCGGAGCGGGCCGCCATCGCCGGCCGGCTCTACTCCGAGGGCGAGTTCGACCTGACCGCGCTGGACCCGATCCGCCCCGGGCTGGTCGAGGTCGGCCGGTCCTGCGTCCACCCCGACCACCGCGACGGCGCCGTCATAGGTCTGATCTGGGCCGGCATCGCCCGCTACATGACCGACCGGGGCCACGAGTGGCTGGCCGGCTGCTGCTCCGTGCCGCTCGCCGACGGCGGCGCCCTCGCCACCGGCACCTGGGAGCGGGTCCGGGGCAGGCACCTGGCGCCCGAGGAGTTCCGGGTCCGGCCGCTGCTGCCGTGGACCCCGAGCGCCGCGGCCCCCGCCGCCCGCACCGAACTCCCCGCCCTGCTGCGCGGCTACCTCCGGCTGGGCGCCTGGGTCTGCGGCGAGCCCGCGCACGACCCCGCCTTCGGGGTCGCCGACCTGTACGTCCTGCTGTCGATGCGCCGGGTCGACCCGCGCTATCTGCGGCACTTCCTCTCCCTCGTCCCGGCCTGATGAGCGTCTGGCTGCCCAGCGCGCCCTGCACCCCGGGCGCCTGCCTGGAGCCGGTCCGGGCCGCCGCGGCCGTACCCCGCGCGGTGCTGCGGCTGACCGCGGTCGCCGCCCTGCTGCTGGCCGGGATCGCGCTGTCCCCGCTCGGCGGGAGGATCCCCGCCGAGTGGGTCGGGCGGTGGTGCCGGTGGATCGTGCGGGCCATCGGGGTCCGGGTCCGGATCACCGGCGCCGCCCCGCCGGCCGGCGGGCTGCTGCTGGTCGCCAACCACGTCTCGTGGCTGGACATACCGCTGCTCACCGCCGTGCGCCCGGCCCGGATGCTCGCCAAGACCGAGGTCCGGCGGTGGCCCATGGCGGGCGCGCTGGCCGCGCGCGGCGGGGCCCTGTTCATCGAGCGGGACCGGCTGCGCGCCCTGCCCGGCACGGTCGCCGACATCGCCGGCGCCCTGCGCGCGGGTGCGGCCGTGACCGCCTTCCCCGAGGGCAGCACCTGGTGCGGGCGCGCCCACGGCTGCTTCCGCCGGGCCGTGTTCCAGGCCGCGCTCGACGCGGGCGTGCCCGTCCAGCCGGTCGGCCTGCGCTACCGGCGGCAGGACGGCGGACCCGGCACGGCGGCGGCCTTCGTCGGCGAGGACACCCTGCTGGCCTCCCTCTGGCGGGTGGCCCGCGCCCGCGGCCTGGTCGCCGAAGTCGAGGTCCGCCCGGTGATACCGCCGGGCACCCACCCCGACCGCCGCGCCCTCGCCCACGCGGCCCAGCCGGCCGCCCCCGAACCGGCCTGGACCCACGCGGCGCTGGTCGCGAGCGCGCTAGGGGTGCCGCAGGACCAGCTCGGCCGGCCGCGGACAGGCGTGCACGGTGGCCGGGCGGAGGTCCTTCAGCTGCCGGCGCGGTGACCACGGCTCGGTGTCGAACGGCACCGGCACGATTCACAGCGAGCTGGGTGCCCAAGGTCCGCTCCAGGTCGTCGGGCGAACCCGGGCGGTGCCAGCCGTTCGGTTCGGCAGCACCCGGTCAGCCGGTCCGTGTGGACCGGCGCGGAGTCAGGTGCGACCTGCCCCGCGCGGTGCCCGATCACGGCCAGGCCCGGGGCAGCCGAGTGCTGAGCGCACGGACGTCACCGTACGGGGGCTCCGTCCGGCGTCCCCCGTCTGCTCCGCGGCAGCGGGGCGCTCAGCCCGGCCGGGCGGTGGAACGCGGCGCGAGCCGTCTCGAAGCGGGCTCGGGGCAGCGGCCCGTCGGCCACGGGAGCCGGGTGTACGTACTGCGCCGCCGGACCGTGCCGACCACGCGGGTCACCCGGGGCTCAGGGCATGACCCGTGCCAGATAGGGCGCCCGTACTGCGCCGCCGGACCGTGCCGACCACGCGGGTCACCCGGGGCTCAGGGCATGACCCGTGCCAGATAGGGCGCCCACCGTCATGTCGTGCTCGACCACGACGACCGTGTGCCCGGCGTCGACCAGCCCGTGCAGGCGGTCCATCAGGACCTCCACATCGGCCGGGTGCAGTCCGGCCGTCGGCTCGTCCAGCAGGTACAGGGTGTGACCCCGGCGCCCGCGCTGAAGTTCGCTCGCCAGCTTGATCCGCTGCGCCTCGCCACCGGACAGCTCGGTCGCCGGCTGGCCGAGCCGCAGATAGCCGAGGCCCACGTCGAGCAGTGTGCCGAGGCTGCGGGCGGCGCCGGGGGAGTCCGCGAAGAACTCCGCGGCGGCCTCCACGGTCAGGTCGAGCACGTCGGCGATGGTCCGTCCCCGGTACGTCACCTGGAGCGTCTCGGGGTTGTAGCGGGCACCGCCGCAGTCCGGGCAGGGCGCGTAGGTGCTCGGCAGGAACAGCAGTTCCACGCTGACGAACCCCTCGCCCTGGCAGGTCTCGCAGCGCCCTCCGGCCACGTTGAAGGAGAACCGGCCGACGCCGTACCCGCGCTCCCGCGCCTCCTCCGTGCCGGCGAACACCTTCCGTACGACGTCGAACAGGCCCGTGTAGGTCGCCAGGTTGGACCGCGGGGTGCGCCCGATGGGCTTCTGGTCGACGCGGACCAGCCGCTCGATCCCCTCCAGGTCTTCCGTCAACTCACCGATGAGCGTGGACTTCCCGGAGCCGGAGACACCGGTCACCGCGGTGAACGCGCCGAGCGGGAACTCGGCCGTCACCTCCCGCAGGTTGTGCCGGGTCACCGGGCCCACCGTCAACCAGCCGCGGGGTGCGCGGACTTCACGCGGCGGACCGGGCGACTCGTCGAAGAGGAACACGGCCGTCGCCGACTCCTCGACCGAGGCCAGCTCGGCGACCGGCCCGCTGTACAGCACCCGCCCGCCGTGCTCGCCCGCGCCGGGGCCCACGTCGACCACCCAGTCGGCGCCGCGCACCACCTCCAGGTGGTGCTCCACCACGAACACCGAGTTCCCGGCCGCCTTCAGCCGGTCCAGCACGGTCAGCAGGGCCTCGGTGTCCGCCGGGTGCAGCCCGGCGGACGGCTCGTCCAGCACGTACACCACACCGAACAGCCCGGACCGCAACTGGGTGGCCAGCCGCAGCCGTTGCAGCTCGCCCGCCGAGAGGGTGGGGGTGGCCCGGTCCAGACTGAGGTAGCCGAGCCCCAGCTCGACGACCGGCGCGATCCGGGACCTGAGGTCGGCCGTGAGCACCCGGGCCGTCTCCGTTCCGGTGCCGCCGTCGAGCAGTCCCGCGAGGTCGGTCAGCGGCAGCGCGGCCAGCTCGGCGATGGTCCGCCCGCCGAAGGTCACCGCGAGGGCCTCGGGCCGCAGCCGGCTGCCCCCGCAGGCGGGGCAGGGCGCGCTGGTCAGGAAACGCTCCGCCTTCGCCCGCAGAGTCGGCGACTTGGTGTCGGAGAAGGTCTTCAGGACGTACCGGCGGGCGCTCATGTAGGTGCCCTGGTACGGGCGTTGGATGCGGTCGGCGTCCCGTACCGGGTGGACGGTGACCACCGGCTGCTCGTCGGTGAACAGGATCCACTCGCGCTCGCGGGCGGGCAGTTCGCGCCAGGGCCGGTCCACGTCGTGGCCGAGGGTGTCCAGGATGTCCCGCAGGTTCTTGCCCTGCCAGGCGCCCGGCCAGGCCGCGACGGCGCCCTCGCGGATGGTCAGCGAGGGGTCCGGGACCAGCAGCTCCTCCGTGGTCTCGTGCACCTGGCCTAGGCCGTGGCACGTGGGGCAGGCACCGGCCGCCGTGTTCGGCGAGAACGCGTCCGAGTCCAGCCGCTCGGCGCCGGGCGGGTAGGTGCCGGCGCGGGAGAACAGCATGCGCAGTGAATTGGAGAGGTTGGTGACGGTGCCCACCGAGGAACGCGATCCGGGGGCGGAGCGGCGCTGCTGGAGCGAGACCGCGGGCGGTAGCCCGGTGATCTCACCGACCTTGGGCGCCCCCACCTGGTGGATCAGCCGGCGCGCGTACGGGGCTACCGACTCGAAGTAGCGCCGCTGGGCCTCGGCGTAGACCGTGCCGAACGCCAGGGACGACTTGCCCGAGCCGGAGACGCCGGTGAAGACGGCGAGGACGTCCCGGGGGATGTCCACGTCGACGCCCTTGAGGTTGTGCTCGCGGGCGCCGCGGACGCGGACGTACGGGTCATGGGGGCTGTGCATCGGGGGGACAGCCTAACCGCCCCCGTGCGCTAGACCTGCGGAGGGTTGTCCCGGTCCTGCGGCCGGGTGCCGAACTCGTCGCGCAGCTTGTCCTGACCGGTGTCGACCTGCGACTGGTACTTGTCCCCGGTGCGCTGGTCGATGTAGTCGCCGCCCTTGTCGATGCCCTTGTCGGCCATGCCCTCATGGCCCTTGAGCATGCCCTTGATCTTGTCCTTGAGGGACATGGCAGCCCTCCTCGTCACTAGGGGTTCGCCCTCCCAGGGTCACCGGCCCGCGCCGGGTTCGCATCTCGGGCGGGTCACCGGCCCGCGCCGGGTTCGCATCTCGGGCGGGTCACCGGCCCGGCGCGAAGAGCGCGGCGAGCCGCCGGTGGGAGTCCAGCAGGGCCGTACGGTCGTAGGTGCTGGTGGTGACCAGCACCTCGTCGGCGCCCGTCTCCTTCAGCACCGTCTCCAGCTCGTGGGCGACCTGGTCCGCGGTGCCCGCGATGTGCCCGGCGAGCCCGGACGCGTAGAGCTCCCGTTCCTTCGCGGTCATCACGCGGGCCTCGACCGCCTCGGCGGGGGCGAGCGGCGGGAAGTTGCCGTGCGTGCGGGAGTACGCCATCGACCAGGCCTCGGGGACCAGCAGCCGGCGTGCATCGGCCTCGGTGCCGGCGACCGCGACCGTACCGGAGATCACGACGTACGGCTCGGACGCCCAGCGGGAGGGGCGGAACAGGGAGCGGTACCGGTCGATGCCGCGCAGCATCTTCTCGCGGGCCCGCAGGTCTCCGACGACCACGGGCAGGCCCGCGCGGGCGGCGATCCGCGCGCCCTCGCCCATGGCCAGCACGAACGGCGGCACGGTCAGGCCCTCCGCGGGGCGGGCGTGCACCCCGGTCGGCGAGTCGCCCGTGAACCAGTCCAGCAGCTCGCCGAGCTGCGCCGCGAAGTCCTCGGCGTCCGCCTTGTCCCGGCCGAGCGCCCTGCGCACCCCGTCCGTGAAGCCGACGGAGCGCCCGAGCCCCATGTCGATCCGGCCCGGGAACAGCGCCTCCAGCACTCCGAACTGCTCGGCGACGACCAGGGGTCGGTGGTTGGGCAGCATGACCCCGCCGGTGCCGACCCGGATGGTGCGGGTTGCGGCGGCGACCGCGGCGGCGAGCACGGTCGGCGCGGAGCCGGCGACGCCCGGCACCCCGTGGTGCTCGGACACCCAGAACCGGTGGTAGCCCAGCGCCTCCGCCTCGCGGGCCAGCGCCACGGAGTCCCGCAGCGCCTCGGCGGCCGGGTGGCCCTCGCGGGTGCGGGAGCGGTCGAGGACGGAGAACCGGGTCCGGCTGATCACTGTGCTGCTCACAGAGGGTTCAACGTCGTGGCGGGCCCGGGATTCCCGGGGCCACCCCCGGTGGGTGCACGGGCACGCACCGTACGGCCGGCTCGGGCGGCGGGGCTGGTTAGGGTGGTCGGTGTGACCGACAGCAGCAAGCGCCCGCTCGCCGTGTTCGACCTCGACAACACGCTTGCCGACACCGCCCACCGCCAGCACTTCCTGGAGGGCCGGCCGCGGAACTGGGACGCGTTCTTCGCCGCCGCGCCCCAGGACCCGCCGATCGCCGAGGGCGTGGCGCTGGCCGTGGAGAGCGCCCGGGCGTGCGAGGTCGTCTACCTCACCGGCCGCCCCGAGCGGTGCCGCCGGGACACGCTGGAGTGGCTCGCGGCCCACGGGCTTCCCGAGGGGCGCGTGCACATGCGGGGCGACGCCGACCGCAGGCCGGCCCGGTTCACCAAGCTGGCGATCCTGCGCCGGCTCGCCCGGGACCGGGAGGTCCGGATGGTCGTGGACGACGACGAACTGGTCTGTGACGACGCCGAGCGGGCCGGGTTCACCGTCGTACGGGCGCGCTGGGCCGCGAAGTCGGCCGCCCTGGAAGAGGCGCAGGAGCGGGAAGGGCGTACCTGAGGAGGGCCGGCGCGGGCGGGCTCAGTCGCCGTCCTCCAGGCGGAAGCCGACCTTCAGGCCCACCTGGTAGTGCTCGATCCGGCCGTTCTCGATCTGGCCGCGGACCTGGGTCACCTCGAACCAGTCCAGGTTGCGCAGGGTCTGGTCGGCGCGGGCGATGCCGTTGCGGATGGCCTGGTCGACGCCCTCGTGCGAGGTCCCGACGATCTCGGTGACCCGGTAGGTGTGGTTCGACATGCGGGTGCTCCTCTCGTGTCACGCCGTACTCCACCGTGCCGTATCAGCGCTCCGCGCGCACGGCGTCGGGGGCCGGCCGGTGGCCGGGCCTTGACCTCCGCATTGGTCCATACCAAAATCGCGAACACCCGTACGAGTCGCGCGCTCGTCCCCCCACGTCGGGCCCCCAGCCCTGTCCCAGCACTTTCGCCAGACAGAACAGGACCCCTCGTGAGACGTCGTCTGCTCGCCCTCATCTGCGTCACCGGCTCACTCGTCAGCGGCTGCGGGATGCTGCCCGGCGACCACGACCGGAAGACCGTGACCGTGTGGCTGATGAAGGGCAGCGCCTCCGGGGAGTTCCTGCGGCGGTTCACCGAGGACTTCGAACGCACCCACGAGGATCTGCGGCTGGACATCCGCATCCAGGAGTGGACCGGCATCGTCGAGAAGGTCCGCGGCGCGCTCAAGGACGGCTCCGGCGACGGCCCCGACGTCATCGAGGTCGGCAACACCCAGGTGCCGCTGTACGCGGACGGCGGCCGGCTCGTGGACCTGACCCTGGAGTCGATGCGGGACTGGGGCAAGGAGAAGTGGCTGCCCGGTCTCGCCGAGCCCGGCAAGGACGGCAACAAGCAGTACGGCATCCCGTGGTACGCCGCCAACCGCGTCGTCATCTACCGCAAGGACCTGTTCGAGCAGGCCGGCATCACCAGCCCGCCGAAGACCCGCGACGCGTGGCTCGCCGCCACCGAGAAGCTCAACTCCGGCGGCAACCAGGGCATCTACCTCGCCGGGCAGGACTGGTACACGCTCTCCGGCTTCATCTGGGACGAGGGCGGTGACCTCGCCCGGGAGAAGGACTACGAGTGGCAGGGCACCCTGGACACCCCGGACGCGCTGCGCGGCATGGACTTCTACCGCCGGCTCCAGGCGCTGGGCGAGGGGCCCGTGGACGCCGACGAGGAACACCCGCCCCAGGCCGGGGTGTTCGCCGACGGCGAGGTCGCGCAGATCGTCGCCGTACCCGGACTCGCCCAGGCGGTCGTCCGGCAGAACCCGGCCCTGAAGGACGAGCTCGGCTTCTTCCCGGTGCCCGGCCCGACCGCCGGACGGCCCGGCACGGTCTTCACCGGCGGCTCCGACCTGGTCGTCCCGCGCAACACCGACGACCAGTTC
Source organism: Streptomyces flaveolus (assembly GCF_000716535.1). Classification (GTDB taxonomy): domain Bacteria; phylum Actinomycetota; class Actinomycetes; order Streptomycetales; family Streptomycetaceae; genus Streptomyces; species Streptomyces flaveolus_A. The sequence continues at coordinate 20,706 of NZ_JNWV01000002.1, forward strand.
GCCGCGACCGCCGTCGTCGGGGCGCTCACCGGAGCCAAGTGGGACACCGAGCTCGCCCGCACCATGAACTACGTGCCCAACAAGACCACGCTGGCCGGCGCGGTCGGCAGCGAGGAGGGGGTCGCCGCCATGGCCGTGGGCGCGGCGCACGGACGGGCGACCCCCAACACCCCTCAGTGGGCGGACGTCGAGGCGGACAACCCGATCAAGGAGTACATGACCCGGGTGCTGGGCGGCGCGGACCCGTTGACCGAGGCCCGCCGCGCCTCACGCGCGATCACCGAGGCGCTCGCCCCGGACGTGGGCTGACCGGGCGCACCCGCCTCACCGCACCACGCTCAGCGACAGCGCGAACCGGCCCTCGGCGTCCGTCCACCAGTGGGTCAGCTCCAGGCCGGCGGCGGCCAGTTCGGCGGTCACGCCCTCCCTGCGGAACTTGGCCGACACCTCGGTGCGCAGCTCCTCGCCCGCCGCGAAGTCCACGGCGAGATCCAGCGCGGGCACCTTCACGGTCTGCGCGGTACGGGAGCGCAGCCGCATCTCGATCCACTCCCGCTCGGCGTCCCAGAGGGCCACGTGGTCGAACGCGTCCGGGTCGAAGTCGGCCCCCAGTTCGCGGTCGACCACGGCCAGCACGTTCTTGTTGAACGCGGCCGTCACCCCGGCCGCGTCGTCGTACGCCCGGACCAGCACCCCCTCGTCCTTCACCAGGTCCGTGCCGAGCAGCAGCCCGTCGCCGGGGGCGAGCAGCGTGCGCACGGACGCCAGGAACCGCGCGCGCTCGGCGGGCAGCAGGTTGCCGATCGTGCCGCCGAGGAAGGCCACCAGCCGGGGTCCCGGTGTGGCGGGCAGGGTGAGCGGGGCGGTGAAGTCGGCGATCAACGCGTGGACTTCGAGCCCGGGACGCTCCTCGATCAAAGCCTCGCCGGCCTGGGTGAGGGCGCTCTCGCTGACGTCGACGGGGACGTACGCCGAGAGGGGCAGCGCGTCGATCAGGTAGCGGGTCTTCTCCGAGGAGCCCGAGCCCAGTTCGACCAGGGTGCGGGCACCGCTCGCGGCGGCGATCTCACCGGACCGGGCGGCGAGGATCTCCCGTTCGGCCCGCGTGGGGTAGTACTCGGGCAGTTCGGTGATCCGCTCGAACAGCTCGCTGCCGCGCGCGTCGTAGAACCACTTGGGCGGCAGCCACTTGGGAGTGACGGTGAGGCCGTGCAGGACGTCGGCGCGCAGCGCGGCGTCCGTCGCGTCCTCGGGGAGCGTGCGGGTGACGTGCAGGGGACTCAACGGCAGGGCTCCTTCGGTGATGGGCGTGCCCCCGCTCGGGAGGAGTCGAGCGTGGGGGAGGCCGCCGGTTCCTCCAGCGGGGCGAGCAGCACGCCGGCGCGGCTCGCGGTGACCACGGTGCGGTCGGGGACCTCCCGCCAGAGCGGGTCGTCGTCGTACGGCTCGGAGGCGACGACCGTGCTCCGGCCGGGCTCCGCGCGGTACCAGAGCGAGTCGCCCCAGGCGGTGGCCGTGATCGTGGCTCCGTCGGTCAGCAGCAGGTTGAGGCGGGAGGCGGGGGCCGCCCGCGCTAGTTGGAGAACCGTTTCGCCCATGGCCTGGTCCGGTGCGTCGCCGCTCCGCAGCCGGTGCAGGACTAGCGCCCAGACGAATGCCGAGTCGTTACGGGCCTGAAGCGAGAGCAGCTCGACCGGCGGCAGCCCGGACACCAGGGGCGCCGCCGCGTCCGGCCAGCCCGCGACCGCGCCGTTGTGGCTGAACAGCCACCGCCCGGACGCGAACGGCGCCGCCGCGGCCTCGGCGTCCGCCCCGGCGAAGGTCGCGTCCCGGACGGCCGCGAGCACGGCACCCGAGCGCACCACCCGGGACAGGTCGGCGAAGGACAGGTCGGCCCAGATCGGCCCGGCCCGCCGGTAACGCGCCGGGACCGGGTCCTGGGAGGCGTACCACCCCACCCCGAACCCGTCGGCGTTGACCGTGCCGTACCGCTGCCGGCGCGGCGCCCACGACTGGCGGAACAGACTGTGCGGGGGCTCCATGAGGACCCGGCCGAGCGGTTCCTCGGGGCCCAGGTAGGCGAGGTGACGGCACATCAGACCGCCTCCGAGCGGGCGGTGCGGAACCCGGAGAAGATCTGCCGGCGGATCGGGTAGTCCCAGTTGCGGAAGGTGCCCCGGCAGGCGACCGGGTCCACGGCGAACGAACCGCCGCGCAGCACCTTGTGCTCCGGGCCGAAGAACACCTCCGAGTACTCCTTGTACGGGAACGCCTTGAAGCCCGGGTACGGCAGGAAGTCGCTCGCCGTCCACTCCCACACGTCACCGATCAACTGCCGCACACCGAGCGGTGACTCACCGGCCGGGTAGCTGCCGGCGGGGGCGGGCCTGAGGTGCCGCTGGCCCAGGTTGGCGTGTTCCGGTGCCGGGTCCGCGTCCCCCCACGGGTAGCGCCGCGAGCGGCCGGTCGCCGGGTCGAAGCGGGCCGCCTTCTCCCACTCCGTCTCGGTGGGCAGCCGCCGCCCGGCCCAGCGGGCGTAGGCGTCCGCCTCGTACCAGCACACGTGCAGCACCGGCTCGTCCGGCGGGACCGGTTCCGTGATCCCGAACCGGCGCCGCAGCCACTGGCCGCCGTCCCGCCGCCAGAACAGCGGGGCCGAGACGGAGTGCTCCCTGATGTGCGCCCAGCCCTGCGGCGACCACCAGCGCTCGGTGTCGTACCCGCCGTCCTCGATGAACGCCTGGTACGCAGCGTTCGTCACCGGGGTCGTGTCGATCCAGAACGGCGCCACCTCGCGCGGGTGCGCCGGGCGCTCGTTGTCCAGCGCCCAGGGCTCGCTGGAGGTGCCCATGGTGAACGGGCCGCCGGGGACCAGGACTTCGGCCGGGCCGGTGAACAGCGGGACCGGCTCCGGGTCCGGGGCGGTCAGCGCCTGCGGGCCCTTCCGCAGCTGATGGGTGATCAGCATGGTCTCGTCGTGCTGCTGTTCGTGCTGCGCGATCATGCCGAAGGCGAAGCCGGCCTCGGTCAGCCGGGTGCCGTGGAAGTCCGCCGCCTGGAGCAGGTCGAGCGCCCGGCCGCGCACCTCCGCCGCGTACCGGCGCGCCTCGGCGGGCGGCAGCAGCGGCAGGGTGGGGCGCTCGGAACGAGGGTGCTCGAAGGCGTCGTACAGGTTGTCTATCTCGGGCCGCATCGCCTCCCGGCCGCCGACCGTCCGCAGCAGCCACAGCTCCTCCTGGTTGCCGATGTGCGCCAGGTCCCACACCAGTGGGGACATCAGCGGCGAGTGCTGGGCGGTGAGGTCCGGTTCGTCGACGCAGGAGGTCAGCAGCGTGGTGCGGTCGCGGGCGGTGGCGAGGGAGGCCAGCGCGCGCTCGCGCAGCGCCTCGGTGTCCGTCTCGGCCGTCTGGGTCTCGATGTCGGTCTCGGGCGCGGTCATGTACGGATGTCCTTCCTCCCGTGGGCGGTGCGGATTCCCGCGTCGGGGCCGGACCCGGACGAGGGCGGGGCGGTCACCGGCAGCCGGTCCAGCAGGTCGTCGGCCGGGCAGCGGCCCCGGGCGACGTAGCGGTCCCGGTACGCCGCCACGGCGTCGGTGACCCGGGTCGTGGCGCCGAGCCGGGGCAGCGCGTCCAGGGCCGCCGCGAAACAGGTGTCGGCGGCCTCGCGCAGCTCCGGGTCGGCGAGCCCGAACCGGGCCGCGTCGGCCCACAGGGGGTTGTGCGGGGCGGGCAGGTTCAGGGCGCGTTCGCCCAGACGTTTCACGGTCCGGTAGGCGGTCTCGGCGGCCTCCGGGTCGTCGAACAGCGCGGCCGTCACCGCGAGCGGCACGATCCAGCCGTCCTCGCCGGGCTGGGCGTCGATCATCCGCAGCTCCAGGTGGCCGCGCGGCCGGACCGGCGGGAACAGCGTGGTCAAGTGGTAGTCGAGGTCCGCCCGGGTGGGCGGCCGGGGTGAACCGGAACGGGTCCATTCCCGGAAGGTGAGCCCCTCGGGCACCTCCCACGGCCCGCTGTCCCGGCGCACGCACATGACCGGCGCGTCCAGTACGTGCCGGGCCCAGGCGGCCCGTGGCTCGCCGTTCAGCGGGGGAGCGCCGGCCCGGCCGGCACCGATCTCCATCCACGTGAGCTGCCGGCTCGACTGCCAGCCCGTGGGGCGGCGGTCGCGCAGCGGCGAGTTGGCGAACGCGGCCACCAGGACCGCGCCGAGATGGTGCGCCAGCCACCAGCGCCGGACGTGCCCCAGCGGACCGGGCTCCTCATGGCCGGCGTCCACGCAGACCTGGACGGACGCCGACGCGCACATCATGTGCCGGCCGGCCGGACCGGTGCGGTCCAGGCAGGTCTCCATGGCGTCGTAGCGGGGCTCGTGCAGGAATCTGCGGGGCGCGTGCCAGGGATCGTGGCCGATGCCCGCGAGGCCGAGACCGTCCTGGGCCAGCACGGCCCGGACGGCGTCCAGGTCGGCGGAGACGGTGTCGACGCACTCCATCAGGGAGGCGGCGGGCGGCGAGCTCAGCTCCAGCTGGCCGCCGGGTTCGACGGTGAGCGCCGATCCCAGGGATACGGCCCGCACGGAGGCGTAGGCCGCTTCGAGTCGTTCGGGTGTGACCGGGAGCTGCGGCAGCTCCAGCGGGTGGACGAGCCACTCCAGCTCGACACCGAGGGTGCGGGGCGGTCCGGTCTTGAAGCAGATGCCCCGGACCAGGGCCTCCACCTCGGCCTCGGTGACGGCGGTACGGTGCTCCGTACAGTCACCGCCGTCGCTCTGCGTATGAGACATGTCGGGATCCTCCTGAGATTCCACCATGCCACCGGCCCCTGGTGCGGGCCGGGCAGGCACTCGTCCCACCCAAGACCTTCGCACCGATTCGCACAAGGGTGCCAGTCGGGACGTTCCGGATCCGTCACTTCCGTTTCCTTGCGTGTTTCTGGGTCGTCGCGGGGCGTGGAAACTCCGTTGCACCGCATCACCAGCATCACCCAGGATGCGTCCATGAGCACGACGGGGGACATCGCGCGGGCCGCGGTCACGGCGCCCACGGGGGTGGCGCCGTGAGCGCGCGCCTGCGCGGGATCGCCGAGGAAACGGAACGTATCGTGGCCGCGGGCTGGTATCGCGCGCCGGGCGGCCGGGAGGTGCCGCTCGCCGAATCGGTGCAGGCCGCGCGGGTAGGTACCCAAATGTACGGCCCGGCGCCAGTACCGGTGACACCGACGAGCGGAACCGAAACGGTGGTCGAGGTCACCGGCGAGAGCAGCCTGGAGGCGGCCCGCCGGCTCGCCGACGCGCCCGTCGCCGTACTGAACTTCGCCTCCGCCCGGAATCCCGGCGGCGGTTACCTCAACGGCGCGCAGGCCCAGGAGGAGGCCCTGTGCCGCGCCTCCGCGCTGCACACCTGCCTGCTGACGGCCCGCGCCTTCTACGACCACCACCGCGCCGACCGCGACCCGTTCTACTCGGACCGCGTGATCCACTCACCGGCCGTCCCCGTCTTCCGCGACGACCGGGGCCGGCTGCTCGACGAGCCGTACCTCGCGGGCTTCCTGACGGCCGCCGCCCCCAACGCGGGCGTGATCCGGCGTGCGGCGCCGGAACGGGCCGCCGCGCTCCCGGCAGCCCTGGCCGCACGGGCCGAACGCGTCCTGGAGACGGCCGCGGCCCACGGCTACCGGCGGCTGGTCCTCGGCGCCTGGGGCTGCGGCGTCTTCCAGAACGACCCGGCGCAGGTCGCGGGGGCCTTCCGGGCGCTGCTGGGACCCGGCGGCCGATTCGCGCGGGCGTTCGAGCATGTGGTGTTCGGGGTGCTGGACCGGACGCCGGGAGCGATGGTGCGGGCGGCGTTCGAACAGGGGTTCCCGGAGTCGACGGGGGTCTAGCGGGAGTTCGGCGTGCGACTGCCGACCTTGCCGAGGTGAGGGGCGCGGTCGGAGCCGGCCGAAGGTGTTCCGCCGGTGGGCCCGGGTCCCGGTCGGTGGCTCCGGGGACGGTCAGGTCCAGCCGTAACGCTGGTGCAGCCGTTGGCGGACCAGGTTGAACCGCATGCGGTCCAGCGCGCACGCCTCCCGGCGCATGCCCTGCTCGTGCAGCCGCAGCACCCGGTCCACGTCCACCCACGAATCGCGGCCCGACCGGTCCCAGGGCCCGCTCCCTATCGGCACCCACTCGCGGTCACCGTCGTGCCGCTTGCTCGAGAGCTGTACGGCGAGCAGGGTGCCGGCCGCCTCGCGAGCCACCACCAGCACCGGGCGGTCCTTGCCCCGGCCGTCGTTCTCCTCGAACGGCACCCAGGTCCACACGATCTCCCCGGGGTCCGGGTCGCCGTCGTGGGCCGGGGAGTACTCGGTGCGCACCCGGCCGACCTCGCGCGGGTCGGCCTCGGTGGTGGCGTGCGGGCCGTGGCGGCCGGGGACGTTCTCTTCGGTAAACGTGCTCACGGAGGCACCCTAGTGGTCGCGCAACTCGGCTCCGGCGCCGGTGGGTTGCTGCGGGGCTGAGCCGGGGCGCCGGGCCGGTGCGGACGCGGGGCGCTGGACCGGTGCCGTGCCGGGGCGGGCGCCGATCCGCATGCCGGGGCGCCGGCCGTGCACCGTCAGGTACGTCAGCCCGCGCTCGCCGGCGGTGATGCTGCGGGCGGCGCCGTGCGGCAGCCAGACCAGGGCGCCCTCCGTGAGCGGCTCCACCGCGTCCGAGGAGCCGTTGCCGAGCGTGCCGTCCCCGGCGACGACCAGGACCAGCACGTCCAGTTGCGCTTCCGTGTGGGCCGTGATCCGTCCGCCCGGAGCCAGCCGGACGACGTTCGCGTCGAGCTGCCGTCCGCTCTCCGCCAGCTTCCACAGCACCCCGGCCGATGCCGGGGGTGCGTCGGCCAGCGCACGGGTGTCGCACAGCACGCGCGGTTGCGCCGCCGGACGGCCTGCTGCTGCGGTGTCGGTCGCGGACGGCGACGTCATCTGGTGTTCCCCTCGGCTCTTCCGTATCCCTGCCCACGGTGTCCGGCCACTTTACAATTAATACATGTAGGATTCGTGAAAATGGGCGCAGGTGGGAGAGGGGTGTCCGGACGTGACCACGCGGGAGAGCCCGCGCCGCCGGGAGGTGCTGGACGTGCTGCGCACCGCGCCCGCGCCGCTCGGGGTCGCGGAGGCCGCCGAGCGTATGGGGCTCCACCCCAACACCGTGCGGTTCCATCTGGACGCCCTCGTGGCCGACGGCCTGGTGGAGCGCCGGACGGTGGCGCCCACGGGACCGGGCCGACCCCGCACCGTCCACACCGTGCGCCCCGGTATGGACCGCGGCGGCCACCGCGACTACCGGTTGCTCGCGCGCATGCTGCTCAGCCGGTGGGCCGCCGCCGACCCGGCCGAGGCGCGGGCGGAGGCGAGGGAGACGGGCCGGGCCTGGGGCCGCTTCCTGGTGGACCCCCTCCCGCCGTACGAGCCGGCGACGTCCGAGCGGTCGGTGGCCGCGTTGCTCGACCTGCTGGACGGCCTCGGCTTCGCGCCCCAGCCGGAAGGGGAAGGCGCAGCGAACGCCGAGTCCGGACGGACGCCGGAGCGGATCCGGCTGCGGCACTGCCCCTTCCTCGAACTCGCCGAGGAAAAGGGCGGCCTGGTGTGCCCGCTGCATCTGGGTCTCATGCAGGGCGCGTTGGCGGAGCTGGGCGCGTCCCTGACGGCCACCGCGCTGGAACCGTTCGCCGAACCCGACTCCTGCGTGGCCCACTTGGCGGGAACCGCGCCCGGCTGAACCGTCCCGCGTGATTCGGGCGCCGCACCGGCCGAGCCCCGCCGCTCCCGGTGGACCGCCGCGCCGCCCGCCGTATCCGCAGCCGTCGCACCTCCCACCCCGATCAACCTCGCCGCCCCCCAGCCGGCGGAGAAAGGCCCCCATGAACACCACCCCCGCTGTCACCGCCGGTGCGGTCACCTTCGTCTGGCTCGGGATGGTGCTGGCGATCTCCTTCCTGGAGGCCCCGCTGAAGTTCCGCGCCCCGGGTGTGACGATCCCCGTCGGTCTCGCTATCGGAAGGCTGGTCTTCCGCGCGCTGAACGCCGTGGAGGCCGTCCTCGCGGTCGTCGTGGTCCTCGCGGTCGCGCTGGGCGACGCCCCGGCCGCCGTCATCGCGCTGACCGCCGCGGTGGCGGCGCTCCTCCTCGCCCAGCTGGCCGTCGTCCGCCCCCTCCTCAACCGCAGGTCCGACCGGGTCCTCGCGGGAGAGGAACTGCCCCGCTCCCGCAGCCACCTGTGGTACGTGGCCCTGGAGGTCCTCAAGGCGGGCACCCTGATCGCCCTGGGCGTCGCCCTGCTCACGGCGTGATCCCGTAGGGTCGGCGCGGGGGCCCGTGAGGCCGGGGCGCGCACGAGGGGGGCCACCGAACATGCCGCCACCCGAACAGATCTGGGCCGAAGCCGATCTGCCGGCCCGCCGCCTGGCCGGACTCGCGCTCAACCCGGCCGTGCCGCAGGACGTCCTGCTCCGGCTGCTCGCCGACGCCCCGCTCGCCGTCCGCATGGTGCTGTGCCGCGACCGCGAGCTGCCGGACGCCGTCGTGGACGCCGTGATCGCGCACCCCGACCCACGCACCCGCGGCTTCCTCGCCGTCAATCCGCACGCCGAGCCCGCCCAACGCGCCCGCCTGGTCGACGACCCGGACTGGATCGTCCGCGCCCACCTCACCGAGGGCCCCCGGACACCGCTTCCGCACCGGCCGAGGCCGCTGCCCGACGACACCGTCGTCCGCATGATCACCACCTACGACGGCGAGGAGCCGCTGGGTTCGCTCGGCTTCTGGCAGCAGATGTCGCGGGAGCTCGTCGACTCCCTGCCCACCCACCCGGTCGCCCGGGTCCGCTGGTGGGGGGTCGGCCAATGGGAGTCGCTGTCCGCCGAGCGGAGGGCCGCGCTGCTCACGGACCCGGACGACAGCGTGCGCGCGCGGGCCGAGGCGCAACTGCGGTGGGAGGACCCGGCGTGGGTGGAGAGCGAGCTTCCCCCGCGGTCCTGCCACGCCCGTACCGGCATCCTGCTCAACCGGCCCCTCAGCCCGGCCGTGGTCGCCGGCGTCCTCACCGCACCCGCCCGCGAGGACGAGCGGGCGACGATCGCCCTCAACCCCACCCTCCCGGCCGACGCGGTGGCCCTCCTGGCCGCCGACCCTGACCCGGAGGTGCGCGAGAGGATCGCCGGCCGCGCCGACCTGCGGCCCGCCGAGCGCCGCGCCCTCGTCCGCGACCCTCACCCGGACGTGCGCCGGGCGGTGGCCCGCCATCCGGACCTCGGCCCGGAGGAACGCCGTACGCTCGCCACGGACCCGGATCCGGAGGTCCGGCTGGCGGTGTCCGTGCACCCCGCGTTCAGCGAGGAGGAACGCGCCCGCATCGACTACCGGGTGCCGCTGGACCGCCCGTTCTGCTTCCACCCGGCCCGTCGGGTGCCCCGCGACCCGGCCGATGTCCGCCGGGACGCCCTCTCCGGGCATCCGATGCTCCGCAGAAAGGCCGCGCGGGAACACACGCTGCCGGCCGATCTGGTGGCCCGCCTCGCGGAGGACGACGACCTCGGCGTCCGCGTCCTGCTCGCCCAGAACCACCCGCAGGCCCCGGCGGCCCTCCTCCTGCGCGCCTTCCTGGAGTACTCCGGTCCGGAACGCGAGCGCCTGCCCACCCTGCCGAACTTCCCGCGCACCGGGCTCGCCCAGTTCGCCGGGCACGCCGACCCGCACGTCCGCGCCCTGGTCGCACGGGACCCGGACACCGAGCCGGTCGTCGTGGAACGGCTCACCCATGACCCCGACCCCGAGGTCCGCGCGGCCCTGGCCCGCCACCCGAACCTCCCGGCGCCCCGGCTCGCGGAACTGCTCGCCGACGCGGAACTCGCCCACGCCGCCGCGGCCAACCCGGCCCTGTGCCCGGAGACGGTCGACCGGCTCGTGCACACGCACGGCCGGGGCCCCTGGTGAGGGACCCCGGCCGCGCACAGCACCCCTTTCTCAGCCCTCCTGCTCCACGGGCACCTTCTGCGGCACAGGCGCCACCACGCCGTTGAGCGAGGGCGAACCACCGTTCACGGCCTGCCCGTTGTCACCCATCGTGGCGAGCAGCTTGCGGGCGAGGCCGAGCCCCGTGCCGCCCATGGTGAGTGCCTTCGCGAACAACTCGCCCATGCCGTCGGCACCGTTGAGCAGCACCATGTTGTCGACGTTGCCGAACGCCGACGCCCCCGCCTGGACGATCTCCGGCCACTTCTCGGCGAGTTGCTGGGCGACGACCGCCTCCTGGTTCTCGGCGAGGGCCGCGGCCCGGGCCTTGATGGCCTCCGCCTCCGCCAGACCCTGGGCCCGGGTCGCCTCGGCCACCGCCAGGCCCTTCGCCTGCTGGGCCGCGGCCTCGGCCTCACCGGTGGCCCGGGTGGCGGCGGCGGTCGCCGCACCCCGGGTCTTGGTCGACTCGGCCTCGGCCGCGGCGGCGGCCTTCACCCGGGTCGCCTCGGCCGCCGCCGCCAGCTCCGTCTCCTTCGCCTTCGCCTGCGCCGCCGAGATCCGCGCGTCCCGCTCGGCCTCGGCCAGCGTCCGCTTCTCGTACGCCTTGGCGTCCGCCGGCTTGCGCACGTCCGCCTGGAGCTGCTGTTCCCGCCGGTGCGCCTCCAGTTCGGCGACCCGCGTCTCCTGCACGACGACCTCCTGCCGGGCCGCCGCCGCGGCGAGCGGGCCGGCCTGCTGGGCCTTGGCCGCCGCCTTGTCCCGCTCGGCCTGGTAGCCGGCCTGGAGGATCTCGCTGTCCCGGGTGGCCTCCGCCATCCGCGCGAACGACTGCTGCTCGGCCTCCGTGGCCAGTCGGTTCGCCTCGGCCTGTGCGATCCGCGCGTCCCGCTGGACGGCCGCCGCGTGCGGCATCGCCAGGTTCTGGATGTACCCGGTCGGATCCTCGATCTCGTGGATCTGCAGCGAGTCCACGATCAGACCGAGCTTCTCCATCTCCGTACCGCAGGCCGCCCGGGTCTGCCCGGTCAGCTTCTCCCGGTCGCGGATCATGTCCTCGACCGTCAACCCGCCCACGATCGACCGCAGATGACCGGCGAAGACGTTGTGCACCCGCTCCGACATCAGCTTCTGCTGGTCCAGGAAACGGCGGGCCGCGTTGGCGATCGACACGAAGTCGTCGCCGACCTTGAAGATGACCACGCCCCGCACCTTCAGCGGAATGCCCTGGTGCGTCACGCAGTCCACGTGCAACTCGGTCTCGTTCAGGTCCAGCGACAGCTTGCGCACCGCCTGCACACCGGGCAGCACCAGCGTGCCGCGCCCGGTGACGATGCGGAAGCCCATGCCCTCCTCAATGCCCTCGGTGCGGTGCTTGGACCCGGAGATGATGAGCGCCTCGTTCGGCTCGGCGACCCGCCACATCATCTTGAACAGACCGATCAACACGAGGACGGCAACGACGACCGCCCCCGCAACGACGCCGACAACCATCGGCATACGCCCCCTTTGCATGGTGCCCTTTCGGCACCGAACGAAGGGAGTGTGCGCCTGCCGGGAGCCCGGGTGAAGACGCCGGGAAATCCTTGTTGCAATCTTGACGCACGCCGCCCTCACCTGGGCCGACGCATGCTCAACTGTCGTACGCGGCCGTCACGTAGACCGTCCTCGGCGGCAGGTACTCCACCACCATCACGACCGTTCCGGTCGGGATCCGGCCCGTGCCGTCGGCCGGATAGGCGAGGAAGTGCTCAGCGCCGCCGCGCACCCGCACGATCACCTCGCCGACCAGACCGGGCCCGACCGTCCCCGTCACCCGCCCCATCAGCCCGACCATCGACGCGTCGTCCATGGCCCCAGCGTACGGGCGGAACGCCGTCACGCGGCCGGAGTGCCCGCGTCCGCGTCGGCGTCCGCCCCCTCCGGCGGCCACAGCTCGTGCCAGCGCAGCTCCGCCTCGAGCTGCGCGGCCAGGGACACCAGGAGCGGCTCACTGTTGGCCGGCCCGAGCAACTGCGCGCCCACCGGCAGTCCGGAGCCGGCGAATCCGGCGGGCACGTTCACCCCCGGCCAGCCGAGCACGTTCCACGGCCAGGCGTACGGGCAGGCGGCGATGATCGCCCGGTCCGTGGCCAGCCCGCCGAGCCGGGACAGGGCACCGATCCGTGGCGGGGGCATGGCGGTGGTCGGGGCGAGGATCACGTCGTACGACTCGAAGAACGCGCCGATCCGCCGGTGCAGCACCGTCTCCGCACGCCGGGCCGCCCGGAGCGGGGCACCGGCGAGCAGCCGGCCTAGCCGGGCCGCACCCCGGGTGCGCGGATCGAGCAGCGCGGGATCCGGTGCCTCGCGGACCCACTCGGCGATCCCGGCGGTGGCCCGGGGCACGAAGGCCAGGCCGATCTGCCCGTACGGTGGATCGGCCTCCTCCACGACGTGCCCCAGCCGCGCCAGCCGCTCGGCCAGTTCGACGACCCGTGCGCGAATCACCGGGTCCAGCCGGGCGGGCAGCGCGGTGAACGGCGGTTTCAACGACAGGGCGACGCGCAGCCGGCCCGGGTCGCGGCCGACCGCGTCCGCCACCGTCAGCGCGGGCGGCCGGTGCGGGTCCAGGTCGTGGTTGCCGCTCGCCGCGTCGAGCAGCACGGCCGCGTCGGCGACCGTACGGGCGAGGGTGCCGTTGACGGTGATGCCGTTGAAGGACTCGGCGCGCGGCCAGGTCGAGATACGGCCGCGCTGCGGCTTGATCCCGATCAGATGTGTCCAGGAGGCCGGGATGCGCACCGAACCGGCGCCGTCGGAGCCGAGCGCGGCCGGCACGAGCCCGGCGGCGACCGCGGCGGCCGAACCACCGGAGGAGCCGCCGGGTGTGTGCTCGGTGTTCCACGGGTTGCGGGTCTCGCCGAACGCCGGCCCCTCGGTGAACGGCCACTGCCCCAGCTCGCAGGTGTTCGTCTTGCCGACGATCACCGCCCCGGCCGCGCGCAGCCGACGTACCGCCTCGCCGTCCTCGGCCACCGGCGGGAACTCACCCCGGCAGCCGAACGCGGTCGGCTCGCCCGCCACGTCCATGTCGTCCTTCACCGCCACCGGCACCCCGAGCAGCGGGCGCCGCAACCCGGTGGCCAACTCCCGGTCCGCGGCTTCCGCTTCGGCAAGCGCGGCCTCGGCGCGCACGATCCGGAAGGAGTTCAGCGTCGCCTGCGCGGCCTCGATCCGCGCCAGCGTCCGCTCCACCAGCTCCCGCGAGGTCACCTCCCCCTCGGCGAGCGCACGCCGGGTCTCCACGAGTCCTGCGGCACGGTCGGGCGTCATGGACGAGCACCTCCGGGAGACTCCGGGCACGATGTCTACCGAACGGTAACGTCCCATCGGGGCGGGAGCACGGTTTTCCCGCGGGTGTCTTGCCAGACGCCGTCCCGCGTTTCCACGGCCATGCTGCCCGACGGATCAGGGACGGACCCGGAGGCGGCGAGCCGGTGAGCCGTCGGCGGGGACCGCGCCGCTCGTCACGAGTGCGTCCTTCGTGTCCGCGAACTCCCAGCGGGCGGCGTACGCCCCTGCCTCGGACGGCCACTCGGCACGCACGACAGGGCGGCTCAACAGGCGCTCGAACCAGTCGGCGCACCGTTCGGCGAGCTCCTCGACCGTGCCGGAGGCTCGGAAGAAGTCGCGCTCGGGCGACTCGTGGAGGTTGAAGAGCTGGTCGCGGACCTTCCCCGCGCGCACATGAGTGCCGTGGAAGTGCACGGCCCACTCGCCGAGCGCGACCGAGCGCGTCTCGTCGAGGAGGCACACGTGGACGAGGAGCGAGGACCTGTCCTCGGGCCGTCCGACCTGGCTGGGAGCCCACGGCACCCGCCAGACGGCGGCCCGGCCGCGCAGGGCCGCGACGAAGGCGCGTTCCGCCTCGTCGAAGTTCCAGGGTTCCTCGCCGTACTGCTCCGGGTCCTCGACCTCGAACCAGCTGTAGGTGTCCACGGAGAGACTCTAGGGCCAGACGTGTGACGTGGTGAGGGATCAGCCCAGCAGCCGCCGCAGCCACCCCAGGCGGGCCGCGCGGGCCGTGCGGGACAGGGTCGCCTCCGGGGCTAGGGCGTCGAAGCCGTGACAGCCGCCCGGCCAGACGTGGAGTTCGGCTTCGCCGCCGGACTGCCAGATCCGGGACGCGTAGGCGACCACCTCGTCCCGGAAGGTCTCCGCGGAGCCCACGTCCAGGAACGCCGGGGGCAGGCCGGACAGATCGGTGGCGCGGGCCGGAGCCGCGTACGGGGAGACCTCGGGGCCGCCGCGGCGGTCGCCCAGCAGGGCGGACCACGCGGTCTCGTTCGCGGTACGGTCCCACACGCCCAGGCCGGCCATCTGACGGCTGGAGACGCTGTCGTTGCGGTCGTCCAGCATCGGGCACATCAGCAGCTGACCGAGCGGACGCGGGCCCCGCCGGTCCCGGGCCAGCAGGGCCAGCGCCGCGGTGAGACCGCCGCCCGCGCTGGCGCCCGCGACGACGATCCGGTCCGGGTCGCCGCCGATCTCCCGCGCGTGCTCCGCGGTCCACAGCAGCCCGGCGTACACGTCCTCGATCGGCGCCGGATGGGGATGCTCGGGCGCGAGCCGGTACTCCACCGACACCACGACCGCGCCCAGCTCACGCGCCCAGGCCAGTGGCTCGGTCACCCCGGCCCGGTTGGTGCCGGCCACCAGGCCGCCGCCGTGCACGTGGTACAGCACCGGCAGCGGGGCCGGGGCGGGAGCGGCCGTCGGCCGGCACAGGAGGAGGGAGACATCGGGGGCGCCCTCCGGGCCCGGCACCGTACGGTCCTCCGCCTCGAAGGCGCCGTCCATGGTCACGTCGACCAGTTCGAGGGCCGCGCTGCGCCGGGCGGACTCGACATCGGCCGGCGTCAGTCCGGGCCCGATCACGCCCCGGAACGAATCCAGCACGGCGGCGAGCTCCGTGTCGAACGGCGGCGGGACCAGGGACATGGCTCCTCCTCCTTCCGTGACCCGTCCGGCGATCGGTGACGACGTACGCGGTCGTAAGCGGTCATGCGCGTCATGCGCGGTCATGAGCCGTCTACCCCTTGGCGTCCGGAGCACGACCTGCCGGGGCCGGGGGACGTCGCCGGAGGCGGCGGCGGTGGCGGAGCGTGGGGCGCCGGCCGGCCCGCACGTTGACTTCGAGCGCGCTCCAGCGCCTACCGTCGGTGTCCTCGACGACAGTGACGACTGCGGCACGTGTCCGGAGCGGCACCGGTGCCGGCAGGACGAGCGGACGGAGACGGCATGCGCGTGGGTGTGCACATCAACCGGTTCGATCACCCCGGGGGCGGCCCCGCGCTCGGCGCCGAACTCGCCGCCGCCGGTGCCGCCGCGGAGGCGGCCGGGGTGAGCTGGCTGTCGGTGATGGACCACTACTTCCAGATGGAGTTCAACGGCGGCGCCGAGGACCCCATGCTGGAGGCCTACACCACCCTCGGCTTCCTCGCCGCCCGCACCTCCACCGTCCGGCTCGGCGCCCTGGTGACCGGGGTGACGTACCGGCATCCGGGTCTGCTCGCCAAGATCGCCACCACGCTGGACGTCCTGTCCGGCGGCCGGGCGACCCTCGGGATCGGCGCGGCCTGGTACGACCGGGAGCACCACGGACTCGGCGTGCCCTACCCGCCGCTCGCCGAGCGGTTCGAGCGGCTGGAGGAGACCCTGCGGATCTGCCTGCAGATGTGGGACCCGCGGAACGACGGCCCCTTCGAGGGCCGGTACCACCGGCTCGCGGAGACGCTGTGCGTGCCGGCGCCGGTGAGCACCCCGCATCCGGAGATCATGATCGGCGGCGGGGGAGAGAAGAAGACCCTGCGGCTGGTGGCGCGGTACGCGGACGCCTGCAACCTGATCCCCGGCTCGCCCGAGGAGCTGCGGCACAAGCTGGATGTGCTGCGCCGGCACTGCGAGGCGGTCGGCCGGGACTACGACACCATCCGCAAGACCATCGCCTACAGCGGCGAACCCGTCACCGAGGGGGACCTGGACGCCTTCCTGCGGGACATCGAGGGGTACGCCAAGCTCGGCCTGGACACCGTGATCCTGGCGCCGCGCCGCGGCGAGACGTCCCGGTGGATGGAACGGTTCGCGGCTCCGGCGGTGGAACGGCTGGCGGGGCTGGAGTAGGCGGGGCGTGCGACTGGGGCGCGGGCCGGCGGGACCGGCTGGGCGGCTGGAGCAGAGCGAGGGGCGGGCGGCTCGGGCGCGGCTAAGGGTAGTGGCCAGGCCTGGGCATGAGTGAGGGCCGGAGCCGTGGCGGCTCCGGCCCTCACCGGTACGCAGGGCACCGGTCCTTACGGGAATGCAGGGCGCCGGCCCTCACGGGAACGGCGGTACCGGCTCAGGCGGCGGCAGCGCCCACGTTGCCGTGCAGACGGGCGACGACCTCGGTGAGCTGGGCGGCGACCTCGGCGTCGTCGACCGGGTGGGTCTCGGCGAAGCGGGTGACCGAGCCGGGGATGGACAGCTTGATGTCCTCGATGACCTTGCCGCCGGCGATGCCCACGGCCTTGCGGGCCTCGTCCTGCGCCCACACGCCGCCGTACTGGCCGAAGGCGGTGCCGATGACGGCGACGGGCTTGCCACCGAAGGCGCCGGCGCCGTACGGGCGGGACAGCCAGTCGATGGCGTTCTTCAGCACGGCCGGGATGGTGCCGTTGTACTCGGGGGAGAAGAGCAGGAAGGCGTCCGCGGCCTGGGCGGCGGCGCGCAGCTTGGCGGCGGCGGCCGGGACGTTGCCCTCCACGTCGATGTCCTCGTTGTAGAAGGGGATGTCGGCCAGGCCCTCGTACAGCTCGACCTCGGCGCCCTCCGGCGCGAGCTTCACGGCCGCCTCGGCGAGCTGGCGGTTGTGCGAACCGGCACGAAGGCTGCCGACGAGCGCGAGGATGCGAACAGACATGGGAACTCCAAAGGGCTGAAACATCGCTGTCACGATCCGGACCGAGGTCCGCTTAAGTTTCTATCACCCTAACCGGACCGCGGTCCAGTTTTGTTCCCGATGCTTTAAGCTGTCGACATGTCCAGCGCTCTGCCGCCGTTCCCGAAGCCTGAGCAGCCCGTCGACGCGCCCCAGTTGCTGGAGGTCGGCCCGGCTTCCGGCGAGCCGTTCCTGCGTGCCGACGCCGCCCGCAACCGGGCCCGGCTGCTGGAGGCCGCCGCTCGGCTGATCGCGGACCACGGGGTGGCAGGGGTCACCATGGAGGCGGTGGCGACGGCGGCCAACGTGGGCAAAGGGACCGTCTTCCGCCGCTTCGGCGACCGCACCGGGCTGCTGATGGCCCTGCTCGACCACTCGGCAAGGCAGCTTCAGGCCGACTTCCTGAGCGGGCCCCCGCCGCTGGGCCCCGGCTCGCCGCCCCTGGAGCGGCTACGGGCGTTCGGCGTGGCCGTGCTGTACCGCACGGCGGAGCAGCTGGACCTCCAACTGGCCGCCCAGCCGGAGCCGACCCGCCGGTTCGCGCACCCCGCCGCCGGGTCGCTGCGCATGCACGTCACGATGCTGCTCCGCCAGATCGTCCCGGACGCGGACTGCGACCTGCTGGCCCACACCCTGCTGGCCTCACTGGACCCCGCGCTGATCCACCACCTGACCCGACAGTGCGACATGCCCATGGAACGCCTGGAATCCGGCTGGCTCGACCTGGTCGCCCGGGTGACCGGCACGGAGCCGCGGCGCTAGGCCGGCGCGGCGGCCTGCGCCGGGCTGGGCTGTCGCGGCGGCCCCCTTTGCGGACCCGCTCCGGTGGCGTGGAGCCGCATGGAGCCGCCGGGCCGACCCGGATCGAACGAGCCACGCGGAGAGCGCTACGCCGGGGTGGGTGGTGCGAGCCACCGGAACCGCTGTGCTGGGCGGGGTGGTGCGAGCCGCGCTTGGCTGTCGCGTGACATCGCATCGCGTCGCGGCGCTCGCGCGAAGTCGCCGGAGGCGGCCCTGAATGAGTCGGCCCCGCGCGGAATCACCGAGCCACGCCCAACGAGCCTGCCCGACGGGCACCGCCGCGCCCGGCCCGGCCGAAGGGGCCTGCTGGGGTCGCGGCGCTCGGTCATGTCGCCTCCGCCGACTGGTAAATCGCCGCGCCCGGCCGGGCCGAACGGGTCTGCTGGGGTCGCGGCGCTCGGTCATGTCGCCCCGCGCCGCTGGTAAATCGCCGTGCCCGCCGGGCCGAATGGACCTGCTGGGAACCGCCGTGCTCGGCCAAGTCGCCTCCGCCGACTGGTAAATCGCCGCGCCCGGCCGGGCCGAACGGGCCTGCTGGGGGTCGCCGCGCTCGGCTATGTCGTCTCACCCCGCTGGGGAATCGCCGCACCGGGTCCAGCCGCGTCGGGCCGCGCCGACCCTCGTACCCGGTCCAGTCGCCCGGCCCGCCCGGCCCGCTCAGCCCCCGGCACCGGATCCAGTGGCCCCGGCCCGCGCCGACCCCCGTACCCGGTCCAGTCGCCTCGGCCCGCCCGCTCAGCCCCCGGCACCCGGTCCAGTCGCCTCGGCCCGCTCCAACCCCGGCACCTGCCCGAGCCGCCTCGGCTCGCTCGGCCCCTCGGCACCCGGCCCAGTCACCTCGGCCCGCTCGGCCCGCTCGGCCCGCTCAGCCCCCGGCACCTGCCCGAGCCACCTCGGCCCCGGCACCTGCCCCCGCCGCCCCAGCCCGCTCGCGCCCACGCGCCCCCCACGGCAAGCCCGCCAGCTCAGTCCTCCTGGCCGGTGAACAGGTTCACCAACCCCTGGGGCGCGTCCGTGCGGAACAGCAGGGACTGGCTGTGGGCGGATTCCGTCGCGGAGGCCTCGGCGCGCGGGAACATCCGGGACTCGTAGGCGGCCAGCGCGGCCTCCGTGTCGCCGGGGTGCGCGGCCAGGGCGAGGCCCAGTTCGGCGCCGTCGATCAGGGCGAGGTTGGCGCCCTCGCCGGCGAACGGCGACATCAGATGGGCCGCGTCGCCGAGCAGGGTCACCCCGGGCACCCGCTCCCAGCGATGCCCGGCCGGCAGGGCGTGGATGCGGCGGGGCACCAGCGCGCCGTCCGCGTCCGCGACCAGCGCCCGCAGGCTCGCGTCCCAGCCGTCGAACTCCTTCAGCACGGCAGCCTTGGCCGCCTCGGTGTCGGTGAAGTCGATGCCGTCCAGCCAGTCCTCCGGAGCCACCACGGCGGCGTACACATGCAGGCTGCCGTCGGTCTCACGGTGGGCGAGGAAACCGCGGCCGGGGCCGAGCGCGAAGAGCATGCCGCCGCCGACCACCTCCGCGCTCACCGGATGCCGCACATCCGCCTCCCACAGATCCACCTCCACGAACGACACACCGGTGTACGCGGGCCGGGCCGCGGAGACCAGCGGGCGCACGCGCGACCAGGAGCCGTCCGCGCCGACCAGCACATCGGTGGTGAACTCGGTGCCGTCCGCGAGCGTCACCCGGTGCCGGCCGCCGTCCAGCGGGCGCGCGCCGGTGACCTTGGCGTCCCAGCGCACCGTGCCGGCGGGCAGGGAGCCGAGCAGTAGGTCGCGCAGATCGCCCCGGTCTATCTCGGGCCGGCCGCCGGTGCCGTCGTCGGGCTCCGCCAGCCGGACCGTGCCGTCCTGGTCGAGGACCCGCAGGGCCTGGCCGCCGGAGTGCACCCGGGTCAGGAACTCCTCGTGCAGGCCGGCGGCCCGCAGCGCCTCCTGGCCGGTGTCGTCGTGGATGTCGAGCATGCCGCCCTGGACCCGGGCGTCCGCCGACGCGTCCAGGTCGAACAGCGCGGCCTCGACGCCGTGCACGTGCAGCACGCGGGCGAGCGTGAGTCCGCCGAGGCCGGCGCCGACGACGGCGACGGGGTGGTGGGGGAGGGAACCGGTGGTCACGTGGCCTCCTGGCCTTCGGTGGGTACGTCGGTCGGTGCGGGGGTCGGTACGGCGGTTCGCTCGATGCCGTTGATCAGCGTCTGGAAGGTCCACGACAGACGGGCCTCGGGCGTGCCGGACAGCAGCGCGTCGGCGCCGGCGGCGATGTGCGGATGGGTCGCGGCGGGCGCCTCGCGCAGGGCCCGCGCAGCGGCCTGCCAGTCGCCCTGGGGCTGCTCCCCGGCGTGCTCGGCGGCGGTCGCCGTGGCGTGCTGGAGCAGCAGGTCCACGCCCCAGGCCGCCTGGGCGAGCGGCACCCCGCCCGCCTGGAGCAGCTCCAGCAGGGTCTCGACCAGGCGCAGGTAGTGCGGTCCGCTCGGCCGGGCGGTCAGCGCCGAGCGAGCGAGGGAGGGGTGCTCCAGGAGCATCGCGGTGTAGTCGGTGAGCACCCGCTCCAGCCGCTCCCGCCAGCTGCCCCCGGCCGGTGCCGGGCCGACCGTGCCGAGCAGTTCGTCCAGGACGGCCGCGTGCAGTTCGTCGGTGTTGCGGACGTACACGTAGAGCGAGGCCGGGCCGGTGTCGAGTTCCTGCGCGAGCCGTCGCATCGTCACCTTGCGGAGCCCTTCCGTCCGCAGGATCGCGACGGCGGCGGCGATGATGCCCTCCCGGGTCAGGGCGGGTTTGGCGGGACGCTCCCGGCGGGAGCGGGGGGCAGCGTTCATGCCCTCACGATAACGAACATGTTCGTTCCGAACAAGTTCGGCACGAACGTGTTCGTCAAGAGATGTACGAACGCCCTCTTTGTCGAACGATGAACCACCTTGCCCCG
This sequence comes from Streptomyces flaveolus, assembly GCF_000716535.1. Classification (GTDB taxonomy): domain Bacteria; phylum Actinomycetota; class Actinomycetes; order Streptomycetales; family Streptomycetaceae; genus Streptomyces; species Streptomyces flaveolus_A. The sequence continues at coordinate 41,370 of NZ_JNWV01000002.1, forward strand.
CCCGCTCCCGGCCCCGACCCCTCTGCCAAGATGCGGTCTGTCATGGTGCAGATACCGAACACGCCCACGAGTGCCGACGTGGCCCGCCTGGCCGGCGTCTCGCGCGCGACCGTCTCCTACGTCATCAACAACACCAGCGCCGTACGGATCAGCGAATCCACCCGCCGACGCGTGCACGAGGCCGCCCGCGAGCTGGGATACGTCCCCCACGCCGCCGCCCGCAGCCTGCGCGCCGGACACAGCCGTATGGTCCTCATGCCCGCCCCGGTGATCCCGGTGGGACCCCTCTACAGCCGGTTCCTGAACGAACTCCAGTGGGCGCTGGGCCGCCTCGACTACACCGTCGTCCAGTACGGCAGCGTCGGCCTGGAGGGAGACGAGGCCGCCCGCGCCTGGGCGGAACTGCGGCCGGTGGCCGTCCTGGTACCCGGTGCCGGTCTCGGCCCGCAGGGCGTCGCCGTGCTCAAGCGGTCCGGCGCCCGGGCCGTGGTCACCCTCGGCCCCGGCCGCGTCGAGGGAGCGCACGCCCTGCTGATGGACCACGACGCCGTCGGCCACTGCGCGGGCGCCCACCTGTACGCCGGCGGGCGGCGCCGGATCGGTGTCGTACTGCCAGGGGAGCCGGGACTGGAGGCCTATTCACGGCCCCGGCTCGCCGGCGTGCGCGAGGCGCTGCGGGGCACGGACGCCACCGTGACGGAGCTGCCGCTCGCCTACACCGAGGAGGCCGCCGCCGAACTGGCCGCCCGCTGGACCGAGTCCGGCCTGGACGCGGTGTTCGCCTACAACGACGAGTACGCGATGCTGCTCATGCGCGCCCTCCAGGACGAGGGCGTACGCATCCCCGAGGACGTCGCCGTGATCGGTGCCGACGACCTGATGCTGGGGCGGCTGCTGCGGCCCCGGCTCAGCACGGTCCACATCGAACTGCCCTCCGGGCGGTACCTCGCGGAACTGGTCGACCGTGCCGTGCGCGACCCGGGCGGAGAGCCGGAGGTGCACACCGTGCTGGGAGCCTCGGTGATCCGGCGCGAGTCCAGTTGATCCGGCCCCGCACGCGGTGTCACCGCGGCCCCGCACGTGTTACTGCTGCGCCTGTCCCGGCTGCTCCTGCGCCTGACCCTGCTCCTGCTGGGCGGCGATGTCCTTGCGGACCTCGTCCATGTCGAGCTTGCGGGCCTGCCCGATGAGGTCGGCGAGCATGGGCGCGGGCAGGGCGCCCGGCTGGGCGTAGACCGCGACCTGGTCGCGCACGATCATCAGCGTCGGGATCGACTGGATGTCGAAGGCGGCGGCCAGCTCCGGCTGCGCCTCGGTGTCCACCTTGGCGAAGACCAGGTCGGGGTTCTCCTCGGCGGCCTTCTCGTAGACGGGCGCGAACGACCGGCAGGGCCCGCACCAGGACGCCCAGAAGTCGATGAGAACGAACTCGTTCTCCGTGACCGTCTGGTCGAAGTTCTCCTTGGTCAGCTCCACAGTGCTGCTCATGGCGTGATTCCCTCTTCCTGGTGTGGGGTGTGCCGACGTCGCAAACACGGCCACCGCTCCGGCTATTCCACCCGTGCACGCCCGTGTTCCGCGCGCGTACCCATGTGGCCACGGCGCACACCACCCACCAGACTGACCCCATGACGGAAACGGAATCCATCGCTTACGACGTCGTGGTGATCGGGGGCGGGCCCGTGGGGGAGAACGTCGCCGACCGCACCCGCGCGGCCGGCCTCACCACGGCGCTCGTGGAGAGCGAACTGCTCGGCGGCGAATGCTCGTACTGGGCGTGCATGCCCAGCAAGGCCCTGCTCAGGCCGGTCATCGCACAGGCCGACGCCCGCCGCCTGCCCGGCCTCGCCCAGGCGGTCCAGGGCCCGCTCGACGCCCCGGCCGTGCTGGCCCGCCGGGACTACTTCACCGCGAACTGGAAGGACGGCGGCCAGGTCGCCTGGCTGGAGGGCACCGGCGCCGTCCTGTACCGCGGCCAGGGCCGGCTGGCCGGGCCGCGCACGGTCACGGTCACCGGCCCCGACGGCACGGTCACCACCCTCACCGCCCGGCACGCCGTGGCCGTGTCCACCGGCACCCGGGCCCAGCTGCCCGACCTGCCCGGACTGGCCGAGGTCAAGCCCTGGACCAGCCGTGAGGCCACCAGCGCCCAGGCGGCCCCGGGCCGGCTGATCGTCGTCGGCGGCGGCGTCGTCGCCACCGAGATGGCCACCGCCTGGCAGGCCCTCGGCTCCCGGGTCACCATGCTGGTACGCGGCAAGGGCCTGCTGAACCGCATGGAGCCGTTCGCCGGTGAACTGGTCGCCGAGGCCCTCACCGAGGCGGGCGTCGACCTGCGCACCGGCACCTCCGTGGAGTCCGTCAGCCGCGAGAACGGCACGGTCGTGGCCGTCACCTCCGCCGGCGACCGGATCGAGGGCGACGAGATCCTCTTCGCCACCGGCCGCGTCCCGCACACGGACGACATCGGCCTGGAGACCGTCGGCCTGGAACCCGGTTCCTGGCTGGACGTCGACGACAGCCTTCGGGTGACCGGCACCGACTGGCTGTACGCGGTCGGCGACGTCAACCACCGTGCCCTCCTCACCCACCAGGGCAAGTACCAGGCCCGCATCGCGGGCGCCGCCATCGCCGCCCGCGCCGCCGGGAGCACGGTCGCGGAGGAGCCCTGGGGCGCCCACGCCGCCACCGCCGACCACCACGCCGTCCCCCAGGTCGTCTTCACCGACCCGGAGGCCGCCGCGGTCGGGCTCTCCCTCGCCGAGGCGGAACAGGCCGGTCACCGGGTCCGTGCCGTCGACGTGGAGTTCTCCTCCGTCGCGGGCGCCGGCCTGTACGGCGACGGCTACAAGGGGCGCGCCCGCATGGTCGTGGACCTGGAGGACGAGATCCTGCGCGGGGTCACCTTCGTCGGCCCCGGCGTCGGTGAACTCATCCACTCGGCCAGCGTCGCGGTCGCGGGACACGTCCCGGTCAGCCGGCTGTGGCACGTCGTCCCGTCGTACCCGACGCTGAGCGAGGTGTGGCTGCGGCTGCTGGAGGCCTACCGGGACAACTGAACCGCGGGCTACGGCAGTTCGAAGCCCAGGGCCTCGGCCGCCGCCTCCGGCGTCGGCTGGGCCCACAGGGCCGCCACCGCCTCGTTGGTGGACAGCGAGCGCAGCTCCGCGCGGTCCAGGTAGAGCGTGCCGTCGAGGTGGTCCGTCTCGTGCTGGACGATCCGGGCCGGCCAGCCGGTGAACACCTCGTCCAGCGCGCGGCCCTGTTCGTCCGCGCCGCGCAGCCGCACCTCGGCGTGCCGGGCCACCACCGCCTGCCAGCCCGGCACGCTGAGGCAGCCCTCGAAGAAGGCGGCCGTGGCGCTGCCGACGGGCTCGTACGAGGGGTTGACCAGGACCCGGAAGGGCTGCGGCACCCGGCCCCGGGCGACCGCCACCTCCTCGGGCACCGGCGCCGGGTCCTCGATGACCGCGATCCGCAGCGGCACACCGACCTGCGGGGCGGCGAGGCCCACGCCGGGGGCCGCGCGCATGGTGACGCGCAGGGCCTCGACGAACCGGGCCAGCAGCGCGGGGCCGAGCTGGCCGTCGTACGGCTCGGTGCCGCGCCGCAGCACCGGCTGTCCGGCCGCGACGATGGGCAAGGGGCCGCCGGCGGCGAGGAGTTCCTCGACCCGCTCGGCGAGCGGTGCGTGATCACGGGGAGGTGCCATCGCGTCAGGATGCCACGCCCGCCCGCCACCCCCTGTGGCACAGCTCACCAACACCCCGGGGAACTCAGCCCTTTCGCGGTCCGACTACTGGACCGCCCTCGCTTTTCGCGCCGAGTCCCGGAGAAGCCCGCCGATGACCACCGTTCCCTCGACCACCCCGGCCGAGGCGTCCCGCCCCGCCACCCGCGGCCGCTGGGCACCCCTGCGCCCCCTCGTGCTGCGCCTGCACTTCTACGCCGGCGTGCTCGTCGCGCCCTTCCTGCTGATCGCCGCCGTCACCGGCCTGCTGTACGCGGGCTCCTTCCAGGCCGAGAAGCTCGTGTACGGCCATGAGCTGACCGTTCCGGCCGGCGAACGCGAACTGCCCGTCTCCGCCCAGGTGGCCGCCGCCCGCGAGGCCCACCCGGAGGGCACGGTCGCGGCCGTCCGCCCATCGCCCGAGGCCGGCGCCACGACCCGGGTGCTGCTCACCGGGGTGAGGGGCGTCGACCCGGAGCACACCCTCGCCGTGTTCGTGGACCCGTACACCGGTTCGGTCCGTGGCGCCCTCGAACAGTACGGCGCGACGGGCGCGTTGCCCCTGCGCACCTGGATCGACGAGCTGCACCGCGATCTGCACCGGGGAGAGACCGGCCGGCTCTACAGCGAGCTGGCCGCCAGTTGGCTGTGGGTGATCGCGGGCGGCGGCCTGGTGCTGTGGTTCTCCCGGCGCCGCGCCCTGCGCAGGGTGCGCGGCACCGGCGGCCGGCGCCGCACCCTCGGCCTGCACGGCACCGTCGGCGTCTGGACCGCCGCCGGGTTCCTGTTCCTGTCCGCGACCGGCCTGACCTGGTCGGCGTACGCCGGCGCGAACATCGACGAGCTGCGCACCTCGCTCGGCCAGGCCACCCCGTCCGTCTCGGCGGCCGCGACCGGTGGCGACCACGCGGGCCACGGCTCGGCGGCGTCCGCCGGCGGCACGGCGGAGCACGGCGTGGGCCTGGACCGGGTGCTCGCCGCGGCCCGCGCGAAGGGGCTCGGCGACCCGGTGGAGATCGTGCCGCCCGCGGACGCCGGCAGCGCCTACGTGGTCAGGCAGATCCAGCGGAGCTGGCCCGAGAAGCAGGACTCCGTCGCCGTCGACCCCGCCACCGGCCGGGTCACCGACGAACTGCGGTTCGCCGACCACCCGGTGCTCGCCAAGCTCACCCGCTGGGGCATCGACCTGCACACCGGCGTCCTCTTCGGGCTCGTCAACCAGATCGCCCTCGCGCTGCTCGCGCTCGCCCTGATCCTGCTCGTCGTCTGGGGCTACCGCATGTGGTGGCAGCGCGGCCGGGGCTCCGCCTTCGGCCGGCCCGTTCCGCGCGGCGCCTGGGCGGGGGTGCCGCCGCACCTCCTCGTCCCGGCGCTCGCGGCCGTCGCCGTGCTCGGCTGGTTCGTGCCGCTGCTCGGCGTCCCGCTGGCCTGTTTCCTCGCCGTCGACATCCTCCTCGGCGAGCTCGCGCACCGGCGCGGGCGCCGCACCTACGGAAGTGTCAGTGGCGTGAAGTAGCGTGGAACGGCGGGTGAGCGAGCGAGGGAACACGGGGGAGGACCGGAGATGACGAGGGAAGACGGCCGGGCCCGGCGGCGCGGGCAGGGGGAACTGGAGGGTCAGGTCCTCGGCGCGCTGCGCGAGGCGGACGGACCGGTCACCGCGGCCTGGGTGCAGCAGCGCCTCGGCGGCGACCTCGCCTACACCACCGTCGTCACCATCCTGACCCGGCTGCTCGCCAAGGACGTCGTCTCCCGCGAACGGCACGGCCGGTCCTTCCTGTGGACGCCGACGGCCGACGTGGCCCGGCTGGCGGCGCTGCGCATGCGCCGCCTGCTGGACGGCGAACGGGACCGCGAGGCGGTGCTGGCCAGCTTCGTCACCGCGCTGCCGCCCGGCGACGAACAGGTGCTGCGGGCCCTGCTCGACATCCCGGGCCCGGACGCCGGCGGCACGGAGGACTGACCGCTCATGGGGGTCTTCGTCTTCCTGCCGCTGGTGCTGCCGCTGTCCGCGTGGCCCGTCGCCCGGCTCGCCGAGACCCGGCTGCACCCGCGCACCGCCACCCGGCTGCTGACCGCGGTCGCCGTCGTCATGGCCTGGTGCAGCACCTTGTGCCTGGCCCTGCTCATGGTGGTCGGCACCGCCCAACTGCCCGGCAACCCGCTGCCGGACGGCTGGTCCGACCCGGAGGTGCGGGCCGCCGTCCCGCACGACGAGGTGGCCGGCCGGGCCGCCATCCCCGCGCTCGCGGTGGTCGCCGCCGCCGGCGCCCGCACCCTGTGGCGGCACCGCCGGGTCACCCGCCGCGCCCGCCGCGCGCTCGACGGGGTACCGGGACCCACGGTCGCGGTCCTCCCGGACAGCACGCCCTACGCGTACGCCCTCCCCGGCGGCCGGGGCCGGGGCCGGATCGTCGTCACCACGGCCCTGCTGGACGGCCTGGCACCCGCCGAGCGGCGCGCCCTGTTCGCCCACGAGCGCGCCCACCTGACCGCCCGTCACCACCGCCACCTGCTCGCCGCGCACCTGGCGGCCCGCGCCAACCCCTTCCTGAGACCGCTGCGCACCGCCGTCGTCTACACGGCCGAGCGGTGGGCGGACGAGGAGGCGGCCCGCGCGGTCGGCGGCCGGCGCACGGTCGCCCGCGCCATCGGCAAGGCGGCCCTGCTGTCCCCGCGCACACCGGTGCCGACCGTGGCCGCGCTGGCGGCGACCGGTCCCGTGCCGCGCCGGGTGGCCGCGCTGCTGGCCCCCGCGCCCGTGGCCCGGACGTGGCCGTCGGCGTTCACCTCGGTCGGCCTGGCCGCCTGGGGTGCCGCCGCCGGGGCGCTGGTGTCGGCGATGTCGTCGGCGAACTCGGCCGTCACCCTCTTCCTGATCCTGCACGCGGCGACACCGCTGTGACGACAAAGGGGCCGGGACGGCTGTGCCCGGACCGCGTGGCCTGGTGCCGGTTCGGTCCGCGGGCACCCCGGAACCGTTCGAGTGCCCGAGAGGGGACGGCCGCGCTGCCGCCTCTCGGGTGACGGGTGGCCCTACCGCTGCCGCAGGCCGGCCAGCTCCGCCTCCGCCCGCTCGGTGAGCAGGGTGAGCACGCGGCCGGCCACCGCCCGGTCCTCCTCGGCGATGCCCGCGTACAGCCGGGCGGAGACCATCGCGGCCTCGGCGGAGCTGGTGGCGTACACCGCACGCCCCGCGTCCGTGAGGCGCATGGCCGAGGGCCCCTCGGGGGCGAGCAGGCCGGCGGCCGTCAGGTCCTCGATCGCGCGCCCGGCGTCGCTCTCGTCGGCCTTCACCGTGCCGACGACGCCGTCCACCAGGGCGGCCCGCTCGACCGGCCCGTCCGAGAGGGCCGCGAGGCGCAGGGTGACGGACTGGAGGAAGGAGATGCCGTGGGGGGAGAGGACGCGCTCCAGGACGGCGCGCAGGGCGTAGTGGGCGAGGCCGATGCCCCGGCTGTCGACGCGGGGTGCGGTGGTGGTCATGACTGCTCCGTCTCGTGATCGGTGGTGCCGAACGGGTCAAGCGGTGCGTCGAGCAGGGCCGTCAGTTCCCGGGTGAACGTCCGGGCGCGCGGGCTGTCGGGCCCGCCGAGGGGTGCCAGAAGCTGGCCGAGCAGTCCTTGGACGACGTCGATCGCCTTCCGGGTCGTCTCGCGGCCCCGCTCGGTGAGGGCGAGCTGGACCGCCCGCGGGTCGGCCGGGTCCCGGGTGCGTTCGAGGAGGCCGGCCGCTTCCAGGCCCCGGGCCAGTTTGGAGACGTACAGGGCCTCCAGGCCGGTGTGGTCGGCGAGACGGCGCTGGCTGGGACGCAGCCCGGAGCGCTGCATGCCGTACAGCGACGCCACCAGGGAGTACTGCGCGTGGGTCAGTCCGAGCGGGGCCACCGCTCGGTCCACCGCCACCCGCCACTTCATCGACAGCCGCCACACCAGGAAACCGGGCGTTGCTCCTTCGGACACCTTGCTCATGGCAGATACGGTACATGGCTACTATGTACATGGCTACTAAATTCTGTCCCTGACCCCGCCCCAACCCTGGCCATGTCGACCGGCGTGCCTACCGCACGCCCAACCGCATGTCTACCGCGCAGGGCGCACCACGCGCCCCGCGAGCGCGCCGCGTGCGGGACGCCACGTGGTGACCAGGGCCGCCGCCAGCAGGAGTTCGGCGATGTCACCGCCGTAGTACATGATCTCGGCAGCGCCCTGGACCTCGGGGACCGGAGCGCTGACGGCCACCCGGAAACCGCCGTACATCAGTTGCGCGACGCTCGCGTGCGCGGCGATGGCGCAGCCCAGGCAGACCAGCCGGGTGCGCACACCGGGACGGGCCGGGGCGGGGTCGGGCCCGGCGACGGCGTGCGCGAACAGACAGCCCGCCAGCAGGAAGTGCGCGTGCAGCAGCCAGTGCCCGGCGGGGTGGGCCGTGACGGCGTCGTAGAGCGGGGTGAAATACAGCAGCGCGAGACTGCCGGTGGACAGCAGCAGGCCGGTCACCGGGTGGGCGAACAGGCGGGCCGGGCCACTGCGCAGGAACGCGGTGAGGCGACGGGCGTGGGGCGCGGGCAGGGCGCGCAGCACGAGGGTCGTCGGGGCGCCGAGCACCAGGGCGAGCGGCGCGTACATGCCGATGAGCATGTGCTGGGCCATGTGACCGCGGAAGTCACGGTGGGCCAGGGCGGCGACGGGAGGCAGCAGCGCCGCCGCCAGCAGGAGGAGACCCACGCAGAAACCGGCCGTCCGCCAGGGGCTCCAGCCCCGCACGGGGTTGCGGCGGCGCACCCGGCGCGCCAGCAGCAGATAGCCGCCCGCGCACGCCAGCAGGGCCAGGACCGGGAGCACGACCTCCAGCGCGCCGCCGCCCTCCGCGTGATGCGGGTGCGTGTGCGCGGGCATGTGCGCGGTTCCGTGGCCCATCAGACGGCGTGTCCCGGCCGTGCGGCGCGGGGCGCGGCCGGATCGAAGGGCCGGGCGCCGTGCCGCAGGAGCGCGCCGCCCGCCAGCAGCAGCGCGCCGAGCACCAGGAAGCCGATGTCCCACCACACCTGGTAGGGGCCGCCGTGGACGTGGTGGATGCCCAGGACGTGATGGTCGAGGACGCCCTCCACGAGGTTGAACAGGCCCCAGCCGGCCAGGACCCAGCCCCACAGCACCCGTGAGGCCCACACCTGGCGCCGGCCGGTGGTCACCCGGGCGTACAGGACGGCGAGGCCGCCGAGGACGGCGAGCCAGCACACCGTGTGGAAGACGCCGTCCCACACGGTGTTCATCTCCAGCCCGGAGACGGTGCGGGGGTCGTAGTACTTCACCCCGATGCGGTCGTGGTCGGTGCCGGTGAGCATGTGGTGCCACTGCAGGAGCTGGTGCAGCAGGATCCCGTCGACGAATCCGCCGAGTCCCACTCCCAGGAGCAGGCCGGGGAGTCGGAGACTGGGCGGCGCGGTCTCGGCTCCGGTCTCGCGCGCGGTGGTCGTCATCGCTCCTCGTCTCGGTCGGTTCCTCGTCGGTTCCTCGGTCGAGCGGGTACGGCAGCGGCTGCCCTACGAGAGCTACCAGCTCCCCGGCTCCACCGCTGCGGCACGCTCGGCCATCTGTACGGAGGCGGGGTACGGCGACGAACCGGCCGGCCGGAACACGTCCTCTCATGCTGTCCGTCCGCCAGGGGTACCCGGCCGGCACGGGAGGAACCCGGCACGCCCGCGAGGGTGCGGGTGCCTGCGACGGCTCGGACGGAAGGGCGACGGAACCCATGCCCGGTACCACGGACCCACCCACCGACGACACGGTCGACCTGCACTTCCTCGGCAACGCGACCGTTCTGCTGCGCTACGGGCCGCTGACCCTGCTCACCGACCCGAACTTCCTGCACCTCGGCCAGTACGCCTACCTCGGCAAGGGCCTGCTGAGCCGGCGCCTGACCGAGCCCGTCCTGGAACCGGAGGACCTGCCCCGCCTCGACGGGATCGTGCTGTCCCATCTGCACGGGGACCACTGGGACCGCCGGTCCCGACGCCACCTGGACCGCTCGGTGCCGGTGCTCAGCACCCCGCAGGCCGCGCGTCGCCTGAAGGTGCTGCACGGACGCGAGAGAGTGGCCGGACTGCGCACCTGGCAGGAACTCACCCTCCGGCAGGGCCCGGTCCAGGCCACCGTCACGGCGCTGCCCGGACGGCACGCCGGACATCCGGTGCTGCGAGGACTGCTGCCCCCGGTGATGGGCAGCATGATCGAGTTCGGCCCGGCGGGCGGTCCGCCGAGGCTGCGGCTGTACGTCTCCGGCGACACCCTGCCGTACGCCGGCCTCGACGAGATCACCCGCCGCTTCCCGGCCGCCGACCTGGCCGTCCTGCACCTGGGCGGCACCCGGCTCCCCGGCGGCTTCGTGGTCACCATGGACGGCCGGCAGGGCGCGGAACTGTCCCGGCGCCTCGCTCCCCGCGCCGTCCTGCCCGTGCACTACGAGGAGTACACGGTGATGCGCTCGCCCCTGTCCGCCTTCCTGACCGAGGCCGACCGGCTCGGCCTCGGCGACCGGATCGTGCGCTGCCCGCGCGGGCGCCACGCCCGGCTCGCGGCCGAGCCGGGGGCGGCGCCCGTCGTGAGCTGACCGGCCTTCCGGGCCGTCAGCGGTGCGGGCTCAGCGGCTCACCTCATGGCGCGCGTCCGGAACGCAGTGCGTCATGGTCAGGCCCTCGACGTTCCGCGGCGGGTTCTTGCCGAGGTTCGCCAGCCGCTCCTTGTCCTCCTCGGTGAGGTCCTGGCTGGCCAGCGGCTCCAGGTCCGCGACGTCCTCCGGGCGGATGCCGAGGCCCTCGCCGACCCGCAGCCCCAGGTCGTTCTCCACCAGCAGGAAGTGCCACACCATCCGCTCCTGGACGGACCGGTCGCACCGGGAGAGCTGACCCACCAGGTTCCGCACCAGGTCGTCGCGCTCCCACTGCTCCATGAGCAGGTACCGCTGACCCGCCTGGAGATAGTCGTTGGTGCGGGGGATGCGCTTGCGGGTGAGCCGGCCCCGGACCTCGGGCCCCTGCTCGTCGTGGACCGGGTACTCCGCCTCGCGCAGGCCGCCCCGGATCGACGGCTCGTAGTTGACGCTCGGATTCTCCCCGCCGCCGTCGACGTGGTACGTCATCAGCCCGTCGCGCTGGTTGGTGCGCACCTGGGCGTTCTTCGCCTGGTTGACCGGCAGTTGGAGGTAGTTCGGGCCGACCCGGTAGCGCTGGGTGTCGCTGTAGGAGAAGGTCCGGCCGACGAGCATCTTGTCGTCGGAGAAGTCCAGGCCGTCGACGAGTACGCCCGTGCCGAAGGAGATCTGCTCGTTCTCCGCGAAGAAGTTCTCCGGCATCCGGTCCAGCACCATCCGGCCCACCGGCCTGGGCGGGAACTCCTGCTCCGGCCAGGTCTTGGTGTCGTCCAGCGGATCGAAGTCGAGTTCGGGGTGCTCGTGGTCCTCCATGATCTGCACGAGCAGCTCCCACTCGGGGTACTCGCCCCGCTCGACGGCCTCGTACAGGTCCTTGGTGGCGTGACCGAGGGAGCCGGCCTGGACGTTGGCCGCGTCCTCCTCCGTCATCGAGCGCACGCCCTGTTTGGGCATCCAGTGGTACTTGACGAGCACGGTGTTGCCCTCGGCGTTCACCCACTTGTACGTGTTCACGCCGAAACCCTGCATGTGGCGGTAGTCGGCGGGGATGCCGCGCGGGCTGAACAGGTTGACCAGCATGTGCATGGCCTCGGGCGTCTGCGACATGAAGTCGAAGATCCGGTTCGGCTTCTGCTCGAAGTCCACCGGGTCCGGCTTCAGGGCGTGGATGACGTCCGGGAACTTGATGGCGTCGCGGATGAAGAAGACGCCCAGGTTGTTGCCGACGAGGTCCCAGTTGCCGTCCTCGGTGTAGAACTTGACGGCGAAGCCACGCGGGTCGCGCGCCGCCTCGGAGGAGTCACGGCCGCCGATGACGGTGGAGAAGCGGACGGCGACGTCGGTGCGCTGGCCGCGCTCCTGGAACAGCTTCGCGCGCGTGTAGCGGCCGATCGGCTCGTCACCCCAGGCGCCGTACGCCTCGAAGTAGCCGTACGCCGTCACGCCGCGGGCGTGCACCACCCGTTCGGGGATGCGTTCCCGGTCGAAGTGGCTGATCTTCTCCAGGAACTGGTAGTTCTCCAGCGTCGCGGGGCCACGGGCGCCGACGGTGCGCTGGTTCTGGTTGTCGTAGACGGGGTGGCCCTGTCGGTTGGTCAGGATCCTCCGGTCGTCTCCGGAGGCGGGACCCGTGCGTGCTACGTCTGTCATGTCGAGGGCTCCTAGAAACGGGAGAGGCGATACGACAAGCGTCGCCACGACCACCGGCCGAGTACCCGAAGGCGCGCGGCCATGCCCGTACCGAACCCCCGTACGGCTCTCGGGCGCGACGGCCGCGTGAACAGGCCCGCCGACCGCCGTATAGGGCAAAAGGCTGAAAAACCACAACTTGCATGTTTACGGCGGCGTTGCCTCCGGTGCGGGTGAGTGCCCGCAACCGTGTCTGGAAGGGCAGGGAACCGATGAAACGGGCTACCCGAAACAGTGTGATCGCCATCGCCGCCGCGTCCGGCGCGATGGCAGTGGCGGGACCGGTGCACGCCGACTCCGCCGCGGACGGGTCCGCGAGCGGCTCGCCCGGGTTGATCTCGGGCAACGGCATCCAGTTGCCGGTGCACCTCCCGGTGAACGTCTGCGGGAACACCGTGAACGTGGTGGGGCTGCTCAACCCCGCCATGGGCAACACGTGCGTCAACAAGGGCGGCGGCGGGGGGAAGGAACAGCCCGCGGCGCCCAGCGGGGCGACGTCCCACGCCACCACGAAGGACTCGCCGGGCGTGATCTCCGGCAACGGCATCCAGTTGCCGGTCGACCTGCCCGTCAACGTCAGCGGCAACAGCGTGAACGTGGTCGGAGTGGGCAACCCAGTCTTCGGCAACACGTCCGCGAACGTCCCGGACGACCACCCCGAGGTGCCCGGCCGGACCACCACCCCGCCCAAGCCGCAGGAACCGCCCACGCGGGTCACTCCGCCGCCGGTGCGTTCCGAGCCCCCGCGGCCGCAGGAACCGCCCGTCACCCACCCGGCGCCGAAGCCGACCCCGCCCGTCGTACGGCACGGCAGCCTCGCGCACACCGGAACGGAGACCACCTGGGCGGCGGCCGCCGCGAGCCTGGCCTCACTGATGGGCGGAACGCTCCTGTACCGCCGCTTCCGCACGGGGAAACCCAGCCGGGAGGCATGAGCCCCGACGCGACGAGGCACCCTGGCCGGCAGAGTTCCGGCCGGGGAGCCGGCGGCGGTTCCTGACGGGGCGCACTCGGCTCGGTGACGCCCGGGTCAACGGCCGCCCAGCGGGTCGGGCCCTCTCGGCTCGGTGACGACCGGGCGGGGCCGGGAGCACGCTCGGTCGCACGGCCGAAGCAGCCAGGGCACGCGGTCATGACGGGCCGTGTCTGCTTCCGCCGGGCGATCGGGCAGACCTCTGGGCGGTATCGGCTTCACGCCGGGCGATCGGGCACCCTCCGCCCGGTGTCGGCTTCACGCCGGGCGATCGGGCACCCTCCGCGCGGTGTCTGCTCCACGCCCGGCGAGGCGGCCTGCGCGAGCCGGTGGCCGCCTCGCCCCCACCGGCAGACCCACCGGCCGGCCGGTTCACCATCCGGTGAGCAGCAAGTGGTTCAGCAGGAGTGCGAGCGTCGCCTGGGCGGTGAGCCAGACGCGTGGGCGGGGGAGGAGTGCGCAGGCCGGGAGCAGCCACATCGCGAAGGGCAGCCAGATGCGTTCCGTCTCGGCCTTGCTCATGCCGGACAGGTCGGCGGCCAACAGGGCCACCAGGGCCGCCGCCACGAGGAGGGCGAGTCTGGTCTCCGCCGACGGGGCCGCGCGGTGCCGGGCGAGTGGCGTGGCCGTCCGCCGTAGCCCCGCCGCCGTGGCCAGGCCGGTGACCAGCACCGTGCAGGCCAGGTTGGCCCACACCCAGTAGCCGTAGGGGCGGATGCCGCCGACACCCTGGTAGTAGCGCGTCACCAGCAGCCGGTACCCCTCCCACCAGTCGAACCCGGCGAGCGTGAACGCCGTCGGGACGACCGCCGCCCCGGCCGCGAAGAGGACCGCGAGGACCGGCCGCGTGTGGCCCCGGTGCCGTCCCGCCACCAGCACCGCCGCACCGATCAGCGCGAAGAGCGCGAGGCCGTACGAGAGGTAGCAGGTCAGGCCGTACAGCAGTCCGCTGCCCGCCGCCCAGACCACGGACCGGCCGGTGACCGCGAGGGCCAGCAGCGCCACCGACCAGGCGGCGACCGCCGCGAAGTACCCGTCGGCCGAGGCGCCCACCCACACGGCGGCCGGGGCCAGGACGAGGAACGGCGCCGCCCGCCGGGCCAGGCGCTCGTCGGCCAGCGCCCGCACCGCCACCAGCACCGCCACGCAGGCGGTCGCTCCCACGGTGACGCACCAGGCACCGGCCCAGCCGCCGCCGCGCAGCCCGGCCCGGTCCAGGAGGACGAAGGTGACGGTGGCCGCCGGGGGATGCCCGGCGATGTGCGCGGGCCAGGGGTGGGGAGATCCGCTCACGATGTGGTGGGTGAAGCCGCGCAGCGCGGCCGGGAGGTCGTGGAACCGGCCGATCACCGTCAGGTACTCGTTGCGGGTGGTGAGCCGCCCGGCCACCCCCCGCTGCCAGCCGTCGACCAGCGCCAGCGACCACGTCCAGGCCAGTGCCGCGGCCCAGGCGGCGGGGAGCAGCCCCCGCCACGGCAGCCGTGCGGCGACGGCCGGCCCGTACGCCACCACGGCGACCGCCACCAGGACGGCGGCCGGAGTGCCCGGGCCCAGGTGCGGGTCCCAGTCGGCGAACAGCGGCGGCCAGTGCACGAACAGGGTGCGCCGGGTGTCCTGGATGTGCCGGCCGACCAGCACGGCGACGAGGACGAGCAGGGCGGCGGCCGACGCGGCACAGAGATCGGCGCGCAGGCCGGCGTACCGGTCACGGAGGGGAGCCTGGGTCACACCGGAACGCTAGGGCGCCGATCGGGGGAACGAGGGGACCGACGGCCCGACGTCAGCGTTTCGTCATGGGTCACGGCCCCGGTCAGGGGGCGCTTCCGGCCTAACGTCGGAGCATGCGAGACGACGACCCGCGGCTCCCCTCCTCGCCCGGCTTCTGGCGCAGCCCACTGCGCGGCCCGTGGTTCACCTCGGTGCTCGGCATCGTGCTGCTGGCGGGCATCACCGTGCTGTTCGTGACGGGCCTGGTGTCCTACGCCGCCTACAACCCGGGCCTCGCACGGGTGAACGACCAGACGCCGGAGAAGGGGATCCTGGGCTCCTACCTCTTCGCCTGGCCGACGAACCCGTACTGGCTGTACCGGCTCACCCAGGGCCTGCACGTCACCCTCGGCATCACCCTGATCCCGGTGCTGCTGGCCAAGCTCTGGTCGGTCGTGCCGAGACTGTTCGCCCTGCCCCCGGCCCGCTCGCTCGCACACGCCCTGGAGCGGATCTCCCTGCTCCTCCTCGTCGGCGGCGGGCTGTTCGAGTTCACCACCGGCGTCCTCAACGTCCAGCTCGACTACGTCTTCCCCGGCTCCTTCTACCCGCTGCACTTCTACGGCGCCTGGGTGTTCTTCGCCGCGTTCGTGGCACACGCGGCGCTGAAGCTGCCGACCGCCGTACGGAGCCTGCGCCGACGGCGCGAAGAGCGCGGGGAGCCCGTGTCCCGCACGCCGGAGCCGGGGGAGTTGGTGTCCCCCCGCCCGCTGCCGCCGACCGTGACCCGGCGTGGGGCGCTGTGGTTCGTCGGGGGCGCCTCGTTGCTGCTCCTGGTCACCACCGCCGGCCAGAGCATCGGCGGCGTGCTGCGGCGCACCGCCCTGCTCGCGCCGCACGGCGGGGCCGACCCCGGCAGCGGGCCGAACGGTTTCCAGATCAACAAGACGGCCGCCTACGCCGGGATCGACGCGGCGGAGACCGGAGAGGACGCGTGGCGGCTCGTCGTCACCGGCCGCACCGGAACGGTCCGCCTCAGCCGCGCCCAACTGCTCCGGCTGCCGCTGCACAGCTCGGCGCTGCCCATCGCCTGCGTCGAGGGCTGGTCGACGGACGACCAGTGGTGGCGCGGGGTGCGGCTGCGCGACCTCGCCGCGCTCGTCGGGTACGACGGCGACCCGCCGGATCTGTTCGTGGAGTCGCTCCAGCGGCACGGGGCCTTCCGCCGGGCCGCCCTGCGCGCCAACCAGGTGGCCGACCCGCGCTCCCTGCTCGCCCTGTACGTCAACGGCGAGGACCTGTCCCCCGACCACGGCCACCCGGCGCGGATCATCGTGCCCGCGGCGCCCGGTGTGCTCAACACCAAGTGGGTGGCCCGGCTGACCTTCGGAGACCTGTGATGCGCCCGCGCCCGACCCTCGGCAGCCCCTTCCAGATCCTGCTGCTGGCCTGCTCCTTCGCGCTCGCCGGTTATGCCGGCGTCCGGCTGTTCGCGGGCGACTGGCAGGGGGTCGCGCTGTGGCTGGTGGGCGCGGCGCTGTTGCACGACCTCGTCCTGCTGCCGCTGTACGCGGTGGCGGACCGGGCGGTCGTCCGCGCTCTGCGCGTCACCGGGCGGCGGGAAGGGACGATGTACGTCCGGGTCCCGGCCGCCCTGTCCGGACTGCTGCTGCTCGTGTGGTTCCCGCTGATCACCGGCATGGTGGACCGGCCCTACCGGTCCGCCACCGGCCTGTCGACGGACGGCTTCCTCGCCCGCTGGCTGCTGATCAGCGCGGCGCTGTTCGCCGGCTCGGCGCTGCTGCTGGCGCTGCGGGAGCTGCGGGTGCGCAGGGCGACGAAGCGGCGCCCGCCGGCCGTCCACTGACCGACGGCGCGCCAGCCCGCCCGGCCCGCGTACCGCAGCAGGGCCGGGGTGCCGAGCCGCGCCCACGGGAAGACGCCGGCGCCGCCCGTCCCCGCGCCGGTGTCGCCCCATTCCGCGCCGGTGCCGTCGACGACCTGCACCTCGGACAGTTCGTCGACGTCCACCGCGGCCGTCTCGGCGATCAGCAGACCGCCGGGGCGCAGCAGCCGGGCCACCCGGCCCAGCAGGGCGCGCGGGTCACCGCCGATGCCGACGTTGCCGTCCATGAGCAGCACGGTGCCCCAGCGGCCCTCGCCGGGCAGCGGCTCGAACACCGAGCGCCGCAGCGCCTGGCCGCCGAGCCGCACGGTGTGGTCGACGGCGGCCTGGCTGACGTCGATGCCGAGGACCGTTCGGCCCCGGGCGGCGAGCTCCGCCACCAGCCGCCCCGGTCCGCAGCCGACGTCGAGCACGGCACCCTCGCACCGGTCCAGCACCGCACGGTCGACCGCGTCCGCCCGCGCACACCACCGCTCGACCTCCAGCGGCAGCAGCCAGCCGTCGGTCCGGCGCAGGAAGAGCGGACCGCGCCCGGCGCGCAGGGCGACGGCGTAGGGATCGGCCCCGGCCCAGGAGACGGCCGGCGGGGTGTTCATCGCCCCTCCCGAGCCCGGTACCGGCCGGTCATCGCCCCGCCCCGGGTCCGGCGGAGCGCGCGGTGCACCGGGCCAGGCGGGCGGCGAACCGGCCGTGCGGCGCCCGGGCGGCGACCGCGACCGCGTCGGCGGCCGTGTCCACGTCCCGCAGCCGGGGCAGCTCGCGCACCCGCAGCCCGGCGGCCACCAGCCGCCGCCGCTGGACGGCACCCGTCCACCGCGTCGACATGGGCACGCCCCGCAGCAGAGCCGGGTCGGGCTCGGCCAGCCCCAGGGCCCAGAAGCCGCCGTCCTCCGCCGGGCCGAAGCACGCGTCGTACGCCTCGAAGTCCACGGTGAGCAGCTCCGGGGTCACCTGCGGGGTGTCCATGCCGATGAGCAGAGCGGGACCGGCGCACCGCGCGAACGCGTCGGCCAGCCGCAGGTCCAGCCCGCCCGCGCACTGCGGTACGACGTCGAAGCCGGGCGGCAGCCAGGGGCCGGGCCGCCCGTCCAGCACCAGGACGCGCCGGGTGGCGGGGGCCGCCGCGACGGCGTGCAGGGTGTCGGCGAGCGAGGCCTCGGCGAGCTGGGCCGCCTCGGCGGGGCTGAACGGCGGGGTGAGCCGCGTCTTGACCCGCCCCGGCAGCGGTTCCTTGGCGATCACGAGCAGCGTGGTCACGGTGCGGTCCTCCCGCCGGCCGGGGGCTCCGCCAGCACGCGGCTCATGTCCCGCACCGCCTGCCAGGTGCCGCGCCAGGTGCCCGTGACCTTGGAGGCGCCGGTGCGCGGCAGGTACGGCACGTCGTGCTCGGCGATCCGCCAGCCCGCGTCGGCCGCGCGCACCACCATCTGGAGCGGATAGCCGCTGCGCCGGTCGCTGAGGCCGAGCGCCAGCAGCGGCTCCCGGCGGGCGGCGCGCAGCGGGCCGAGGTCGTGCAGTCGTAGCCCGGTGCGGCGGCGCAGCAGCCGGGCGAGCGCGAAGTTGCCGGCCCGGGCGTGCGCGGGCCAGGCACCCCGGGTGCGCGCACGCCGCCGGCCGAGGACCAGGTCGGCCCGGCCGTCGAGGACTTCCCGGACGAAGGGCACGAGGTGCCCGGGGTCGAGGGAGGCGTCGCAGTCGCAGAAGCAGACGACGTCGGCGGTGGCCGCGGTCAGCCCGGTGTGGCAGGCGGCGCCGAAACCGCGCCGGGGCTCGTGCACGACGGTCGCGCCGAGGGCGCGGGCGATGTCCGTCGAGCCGTCGGTGGAGCCGTTGTCGACCACGAGGGCGCGCCAGCCCGCCGGGATCCGGGCGAGCACCCAGGGCAGGGCCTCCGCCTCGTCCAGGCAGGGCAGCACCACGTCCACGCTCGCCGATGAGGGGGATGAGGGGGTCACGCCGTTCACCCTACGAATGCGAACCGGGCATATCGGGCCGGCGCTGCTTACGAAACGCGGACGTCCGGGCCGGGACCCGGCCATGCGTGCGACACCTGCCACGGCCCGGTGCGAGGCTGGAGGCATGCAGCAGCCGCACGTGCCCGCCGGGCGCCCAGCCGTGGACGGGACCGCACCCGACACCGCCGCACCGGCTTACCGGTCCGCTCCCGGTGCCGCCCGGATCCTGGTCGTGGACGACGACACGACCGTCGCCGAGATCGTCGCCGGATACCTCGGCCGCGCCGGATACGTGGTCGACCGCGCCGCCGACGGCCCCGCCGCCCTCAACCGCGCCGCCGCCCACTGGCCGGACCTGGTGGTGCTGGACCTGATGCTGCCCGGCATGGACGGCCTGGAGGTCTGCCGACGGCTGCGCGCGCGGGCTTCCGTCCCCGTCGTCATGCTCACCGCCCGCGGCGACGAGGACGACCGCATCACGGGTCTGGAGGTCGGCGCCGACGACTACGTGACCAAGCCGTTCAGCCCCCGCGAACTGGTCCTGCGGGTGCAGTCGGTGCTCCGCCGCGCGCTCCCCGGGACGGGTGCCGGCCCGCTGACCGCGGTCGGCGTCACCGTCGACCCGACGGCCCGCCGCGCCACCAAGAACGGCACCGAACTCGCCCTCACCCTCCGGGAGTTCGACCTCCTCGCCTTCTTCATGCGGCACCCGGGGCGGGCCTACAGCCGCGAGGACCTCATGCGTGAGGTGTGGGGCTGGGACTTCGGCGACCTGTCCACCGTGACGGTCCACATCCGCCGGCTGCGCGGCAAGGTCGAGGACGACCCGGCCCGGCCGCGCCTGATCCAGACCGTGTGGGGCGTCGGCTACCGCTTCGAGCCGAGCGGCGCGGAAGAGGAGGGCTGACGTGCGCGACATCGTCGTCATCGCCCTGCTCGCCTTCGCCGGGGCCGCCGTCACGGGCCTGGCCGGGGCCACCGCGCTCCGGCTGCTGCGGCGCCGCTCGCTCACCGCGTCGCTCGCCGTGATCGCGGCGGTCGGCGTGGGCGGCGTGCTGGCCGGCACCCTCGCCGTCGCCTGGGCGATGTTCCTGTCCACCCACGACCTGACCGTGGTGACGACGGTCGTCGCCATGGCGGCCGTGGTCTCCCTGGCGACCGCCCTGATACTGGGCCGCTGGGTCGTCGCCCGCAGTCACGAACTCGCCATGGCGGCCCGCTCGTTCGGCGAGGCCGGTGACTTCGCCGCCCCCAAGGGCCCGGCCACCGCCGAACTGGCCGAACTGAGCCGCGAACTGGCCGCCACCAGCGCGAGACTCGCCGAATCCCGGAAACGGGAACGCCTGCTGGAGACCTCACGCCGGGAACTCGTCGCCTGGATCTCCCACGACCTGCGCACCCCGCTCGCCGGTCTGCGCGCCATGTCGGAGGCCCTGGAGGACGGCGTCGCCGACGACCCCGGCCGCTATCTGAAGCAGATCCGCACCGAGGTCGAGCGCCTCAACGCCATGGTCGGCGACCTCTTCGAACTCTCCCGCATCCACGCCGGCACGCTCCCGCTGAGCCCGTCCCGGATCTCGCTCTACGACCTCGTCGGCGACGCCCTCGCGGGAGCCGACCCGCTCGCCCGCGCCCACGGCGTACGGCTGGTCGGCGACCGGGTGGAGCCGGTCCCGGTCGAGGTCGACGCCAAGGAGATGAGCCGCGTCCTGGGCAACCTGCTGGTCAACGCGATCCGCCGGACGCCGGCCGACGGAACCGTCGCCGTCGCCGCCGAGCGCTCGCCCGACGGTGTGGTGCTCTCCGTGACGGACGGCTGCGGCGGCATCCCGGAGGAGGACCTGCCCCGCGTGTTCGACACCGGCTGGCGCGGCACCCACGCCCGCACCCCGCCGGCCGGCGCGGGGCTGGGCCTCGCCATCGTGCGCGGCATCGTGGAGGCCCACCAGGGCCGGGCCACCGTACACAACATCCCCGGCGGCTGCCGCTTCGAGGTCACGCTTCCGCCGGCCCACTAGGGCTTCCGGCAGCCCCCTGGGGAAGGCCTCCCGGACCGTGCCGCCGCCGAGGGAGGTCTTCGACGACCATGCCGTCCGCTACGACCGCGTGATCACCTGGGCACCGACGGGACCGTCCACCGGACCGGGGACCCGTGTCCCGAAGCGACGCCCCGCCCCGGTCACTTCGAGGCCGCGAACTCCCGCATGCCCTCCTGGAAGCCGACCTCCGGCCGCCAGCCCAGCTCGGCCCGCAGCCGTGAGGAGTCGGCGGTGATGTGCCGTACGTCGCCCAGCCGGTACTCCCCGGTGACGACCGGCGCGGGACCGCCGTGCGCGTCGGCCAGGGCGCGGGCCATCTCCCCGACGGTGTGCGGCTCGCCGCTGCCGGTGTTGTACGCGGTCAGCGCGCCCGGCGCGGAACCGGCCTCCAGCGCCACGACGTTGGCCGCGGCCACGTCCCGCACATGCACGAAGTCCCGGCGCTGCCGACCGTCCTCGAAGACGCGGGGCGCCTCGCCCCGGGCGAGCGCGGACCGGAAGAAGGAGGCGACGCCGGCGTACGGGGTGTCGCGGGGCATCCGGGGCCCGTACACGTTGTGGTAGCGCAGCGACACGGCGGACCCGCCGGTCGACCGGGCCCAGGCGGCGGCCAGGTGCTCCTGCGCCAGCTTGGTGGTGGCGTACACGTTGCGCGGATCGGCCGGCGTGTCCTCGCCGACCAGCCCCGGGGCCGGCTCCGCGCCGCACACCGGACACCTCGGCTCGAACCGCCCCGCGTCCAGATCGGCGACGGCACGCGGCCCCGGCCGTACGACCCCGTCGCGCGGGCACACGTACCGCCCCTCGCCGTACACCACCATCGACCCGGCCAGCACCAGGCGCCGTACCCGGGCCTCCGCCATGGCGGTGAGGAGTACGGCGGTGCCCAGGTCGTTGCGGGAGACGTACTCCGCCGCGTCCCCGAACCCCACGCCGAGCCCGACCATCGCGGCCTGGTGGCAGACGGCGTCCGCACCGGCCACGGCCCGCGCGACCGCGACGGGATCGCGCACGTCGGCGGCCGGATCCGTCCGGACGTCGAACACGACCGCCTCGTGCCCGCGCGCCGTCAGCGCCTCGACCACATGAGACCCGATGAACCCGGCGCCGCCGGTGACCAGTACCCGCATGCCCCCACGCTAGGGCCGCCGCCGCACCGGGCCAGGAGGCCGCGCCCGCACGTCACGACTCCGTAAGACGGGCGCGGGGCGCGGTGGGGTGGCGGTTCAGCGGCGCAGGACGGTCTCGCGTTCCATGCGGGACAGCTTCTCGGGGTTGCGGACGGCGTAGAGGCCGGTGATGCGGCCGTCCTCCAGGTGCGCCGCGATCACGGTGTCGATCCTGCCGTCGAGCCGGAAGACCAGCGCCGGGTAGCCGTTGACCTGGGCCGGCTCCAGCGACGCGGCGGGACCGAACCTGCTCAGGCCGGCCGCCAGCGAGGCCACCCGCTCCGCACCCACCACCGGCACCGGCGCGGCCTCGGCGACTCCGCCGCCGTCGCCGAGGAAGACGACGTCCGGCGCCAGGATGTCGAGCAGGCCCTGCAGGTCGCCCGTTTCGACCGCCCGCCGGAACGCCTCCAGCGCGGTGCGGGTCTCGGCCGCGGAGACGGCTCCGCGAGGCCGGCGCGCGGCGACGTGCGCCCGTGCCCGGCGGGTGATCTGGCGGACGGCGGCCGGGCTCTTGCCGACGGCCTCGGCGATCTCGTCGTACTCCACGCCGAACACCTCGCGGAGCACGAACACGGCCCGCTCGGTCGGCGTGAGCGTCTCCAGCACCAGCAGCATCGCCATCGAGACGCTGTCGGCCAGCTCGACGTCCTCGGCCACGTCCGGGGCGGTCAGCAGCGGCTCGGGCAGCCAGGGACCGACGTAGGACTCCTTGCGCCGGGCGAGCGTGCGCAGCCGGCCCAGCGCCTGGCGGGTGGCGATCCGGACCAGGTAGGCCCGCTGGTTCCGCACCGTCGCGGGGTCGACGCCCGCCCAGCGCAGCCAGGTCTCCTGCAGGACGTCCTCGGCGTCGGCGGCCGAGCCCAGCATCTCGTAGGCGACGGTGAACAGCAGACTGCGGTGGGCGAGGAACGCCTCGGTAGGGGAGCCCGGGCGGCTCCCCCCGGCGCGGTGTCCGGTTCCGTCCGTCTCCCGCTCGCCCATCTCCGGCCCCCGCTTCTTCGTGCTCGACTCTGCCACACCCACGAGATGCCGGTCTGCGCCGCCGTGTGACGGTCACGGTCGGTGGCGTGCGTCACATCACCTCACGATCTGTGGCGGTGACGTCTTCGACACCGCCCCGGAGATCACCGACTGCCTCGACGTCTTCGTCACACGGCGAGCGTCCGTGCGGGCCCCCCGTCACCCCCGATGTGCCGCGATCAAGGCCCGGTACCAGTGGTAGCTGTCCTTCGGCGTGCGCCGCTGGGTGCCGTAGTCGACCCGGACGATCCCGAAGCGCTTGTCGTAGCCGAGGGCCCACTCGAAGTTGTCCAGCAGGGACCAGACGTAGTAGCCGCGGACGTCGACGCCGGCGTCCATCGCGGCGCGCAGCGCGGTGAGGTGGTCGCGCAGGTAGGCCACCCGGTCGGTGTCGTGCACCGCGCCGTCGGCGGAGAGCGTGTCGTCCTCCGCCGAGCCGTTCTCCGTGATGTGGACCGGCGGCAGCGCGTCGCCGTACCGCTGCCTGAGCTGGACCAGCAGATCGGTGAAGGAGCCGGGGACCACGGGCCAGCCCATCGCCGTGTGCCGTACGTCCGGCAGCCTGACCTCCGCGTAGCGGTTGTCCGTGGCCACCCGTCGCGCCGGGTCGGCCTCGCGGTGCGGGGCGTCGGCGACCACGATGGGCCGGTAGTAGTTGATGCCGAGGAAGTCCAGCGGCTGGGAGATCAGCTCCAGGTCGCCGTCCCGCCGGAAGTCGGCCCCGGTGATCAGCTCGCCCCAGGTCTCCTCCTCGGTGGCGGGATAGCGGCCCGCGAGGATCGGCTCGGTCCACACCAGGTTGTGCTGGGTGTCGGCGCGGACGACGGCCGCGAGGTCGGCGGGGGAGTCGCCGGCCGGCAGGTTGCGGTCGAGGTTGAGGGTGATGCCCACCTCGCGCACCCCGGCCGCCCGCAGTGCCTCGACCGCCAGGCCGTGGCCGACCAGCAAGTGGTGCGCGGCGGCCAGCGCGCCCCGGCCCTCCTGCGCACCGGGCGCGTGCCGGCCCACGGAGTAGCCGAGGAAGGCGCTGCACCACGGCTCGTTGAGGGTGATCCAGCGTGGCACCCGGTCGCCCAGGTGTCCGGCGACGACGGCCGTGTACTCGGCGAACCGCTCCGCCGTCTCCCGCACCCGCCAGCCGCCCCGGTCTTCGAGCGCCTGCGGCAGGTCCCAGTGGTAGAGGGTGGCGGCCGGCTCGATGCCGGCCGCGAGCAGCTCGTCGACGAGCCGGGAGTAGAAGTCCAGCCCCTTCGGGTTCACCGGGCCGGAGCCGTCGGGGACGATCCGCGGCCAGGCGATCGAGAAGCGGTACGAGTCCACGCCCAGGTCGCGCAGCAGCGCCACGTCCTCCCGGTAGCGGTGGTAGTGGTCGCAGGCCACGTCTCCGGTGTCGCCGTTCGCCGTCCGGCCCGGCGTGTGGCTGTAGGTGTCCCAGATCGACGGCCCGCGGCCGTCCTCCCGGGCCGCGCCCTCGATCTGGTACGAGGCGGTCGCGGCACCGAAGACGAAGCCGGGCGGGAAGCCGGGGAAGCCGGTGGCGTCGGGGAAGTCAGTCATGGAGGCCGTCTCCAGGTGTGCGGTGGGGGCGGGTCACTTGACGGAACCGCCGGTGATTCCGGCGGCGATGTACTTCTGGGCGAGCACGAGCAGGATGGCCGCGGGCACCGCGGACAGCACGGACGCGGCCATCACCGAGCCCCAGTCGCCGACGTGCGCGCCGATGTACTGGTAGATGCCCAGGGTGACCGGCTTGACGTCGTCGGTCGTGTTCAGCGTGAGCGCGAACATGAAGTCGCTCCACGAGAAGAGGAAGGCGAACAGGCCCGACGTGATCAGCGAGTTGCGGCTCATCGGCAGCACCACCCGCAGGAACGTCCGCACCGGCCCGGCACCGTCCATCTGCGCCGCCTCGATCACCTCACCCGGGATCGAGACCATGAAGGACCGCATCAGCACGATCGAGAACGGGATGCCGAGCGAGGCGTCCGCCAGCATCAGGCCGAAGTAGGAGTTGACCAGGCCCAGGTCGACGTACGAGTTGTAGAGCGCGTTGGCGATGACGATGCCCGGCACCATCTGGGTGATCAGCGTGCCGAACACGATCGTCCGCGAGCCGCGCAGGCCGAACCGGGCCAGCCCGTAGGCCGCCGGGGCGGAGACCGCCAGGCAGATGACGACCGCGCCGAGCGAGACGACCAGCGAGGTCAGCAGGTGACCGCCCTGGTCGTCCAGGGCCTTGGAGAAGCCGGACAGGTCCAGGCTGTGGGGTACCGGGTCGACCTGGAGCAGACCCGAGGCGGGCTGGAGGGCGGTGTTGAGCATCCAGTACAGCGGGAACAGCATCACGCACAGGATGAGCACACCGGCGATGGTGGAACCCCAGCGGCGCCCGGATGTCGTGGGCGTGCGAGCGGCCATGGACGTCACTTCCCCTCGGTGCGGTTGGCCCGCAGGTAGAACACCGCGAAGACCGCGGAGACAAGGATGAGTACGTTGCCGACGACCGCGCCCGCGCCGAAGTCGAGCCGTACGAACGAGTTCTGGTAGGTCAGCGTGCCGAGCGTCTGGGTGGCGTCGGCCGGGCCGCCGTCGGTGAGCGCGAGGATCAGGTCGAGGATCTTCACCGTGGACATGAAGCCGAGCACGAGGACGACGGTGATCACCGGCTTCAGCTGCGGCAGGGTGATGGAGCGGAAGGTCCGCCAGGCCGAGGCGCCGTCCAGGGAGGCCGCCTCGTACAGCTCCTTGGGGATCTCCTGGAGACCGCCGTAGAGGATGACCATGTTGAACGGGATGCCGATCCAGATGTTGACCAGGATCACCGACAGCAGGGCCATGCCGGGACTGGTCAGCCACGGGGTGTGGCCGCCGAGGCCGAGCGTGTCCAGGAACGAGTTCAGGACGCCCGTGTCCTGGTCGAGGATGCGGCGCCACACGATGCCGGACACCACCATGGGCACCAGCCAGGGCAGCAGGATCAACGACCGCAGGACGCCGTTCAGCGGAAAGCGGCGGCTGAAGAACACCGCGAGCGCCATCCCGATGCAGAACTGGCCGAGCAGCGACCCGGCGGTGAAGACCAGGGTGTGCCAGAGCGCCTTGCCGAAGAGCGGGTCCTGGAACACGTTCGACCAGTTGTCGGCGCCGTTGAAGGGCGCGTCGCCGGTGAAGAACGTCTTCGGTGTGAAGTGCTGGAAGCTCATCACGACGTTGCGGACGAGCGGGTAGCCGAAGAACAGCAGCATGAAGACGACCGCGGGGGCGACGAACCCCCACTGGGTCAGTCTGCGGCGGCGGCGCAGCCGGGCCGGGTCCGGCGCGGTGGCCGTCCTGGACGCCTTCTGCGGCGCCTGAGCGGTGACGATGGACGTGGTCATGGTGGCTTACCTCAGTTCCCGCTCGTGGCCCGCTGCTGGGCACGCTTCAGGGCGGCCTCGCTGGACTGGCCGGTCAGGGCGGACTGGAAGGCGCTCTGCAGGGCGAGCGACACGCTCGGCCAGCCGGCGCCCAGCTTGGCGGTCCGGGACCGGGCGGCGGCGACCTGGTCGGCGAGCGCGTCCAGCTCGGGCACCCGCTTGCGCCACACGGCGGCGGCCTTGGCGTTCGCCGGGACCATCCAGCTGTTGAGCGCGTAAGTGAGCTGTTCCTTCTGGCCGGCGAGACAGGCGACGATCTCGCCCGCCCGCTTCTCCCGCGCCCGGTCACCGGTGTTGGGCACGGTGAGCACGGCACCGCCCAGCGGACCGACCGAGGCGGCCCCCGCCCTGGGCACCGGGATCCGTGCGATGCCCCAGTGCAGCGACTTCTTGGTGTTGAGCGTCTCGACCTGCCACGGGCCGTTGATCATCATCGCCGCGTTGCCGGCCATGAACTGGTCGTTGACGTCCGCCTGCGTCCAGCTGACCGTCGACTTCGACAGCGAGCCGTCCGCCAGCAGGGCCTTCCAGTAGTCGAGCGCGCCCACGACCTGCGGGCTGTCCAGCTCGGTCTCGTCACCGCCGTTGGACCACATGAACGGCGTGAACTGGAAGACGCCGTCCTCCGCGCCGCCCGCGCTGAGCGCCAGGCCGTACCGCTTGCCCCGGGTGAGCTTCTTCGCGGCCTTGCGCAACTCGTCCCAGGTGGTGGGGACCTTCACCCCGGCCTGGGCGAGGACGTCCTTGTTGTAGAACAGCGCCAGGGTGTTCACGGACCGGGCCGCACCGTAGTACGTGCCCTTGTACGAGCCGAAGTTCACGATGCCCTGGGGGATGTCCCTGGTGCTCAGGCCGAGCGTCTTGAGGTCGACCAGGCCGCCCGCCTCGGCGAACGTCGGCATCTCCGAGGCGTCGAACTGGACGATGTCGGGCAGCGACTTCGAGGACGCCATGCGCAGCGCCTTCGTCATCACCTGCGCGGCCGGGACGCTCTGCTGCTCGATGGTGACGCCGAGCTGCTTGCCGCAGCGGGTCATCGCCTCGGCGTCCCAGCGGTGGTAGGTCTCGTCGGTCGAGGAGTTCATCACGGTGTAGACGTCGCTGTCGCGCTGCTGACCGCATCCGGTCAGGGCCGCCCCGGCGACCAGGACCGACACGGCGGTGAGTGGTGCCACGGCCCTGCGGGAGCGTCCCCGGCGTGCGGCGGCCGGGGACCTCTCAGGAATGCGATTGAAGCGCTTCGACATGCTGCGGCCCTTGCTGTCGTCTGCCCGGCTTCGTCGCCGGGGCTTTTGTTTGGCCTGATGACTAATACGTCAATCCCGGGTGTCACGCTAGACCCGCATGCGTGTTCGTCCGATCACGCAACGAAGTGACAATCGATCACTTGCCGGGAAAACCGCAGGTCATGGCGTTGCTCCCGGCGTGAAGCGCGCTTGACAACGATTTCTGCTGTGTACGATCAGCTCGCCGGGCGACAGCCTCCGCCGTCCCCGCCGAACAGCCCCGCTCCCCCGAGGAAGACCATGAAGTTCACCAACGGCTTCTGGCGCATCCGCGACGGTGTCCAGGTCGCGTACGCCACCGAGGCGCGCGACGTGCGCGTCGAATCGAAGCGCTTCACCGCCTACGCCGCCGTGCAGAAGGTGACGCGCAGAGGGGACACGCTCAACGCGCCGCTCCTCACCGTCAACTGCTTCTCACCCGCCGAGGGCGTCATCGGCGTGCGGGTCACCCACCACGCCGGCAAGCGCCGTCCGGGACCGGACTTCGCCCTCGCGGCCGAGCCCGGCGATGCGGGCGAGGTCCGCCGGGACGGCACCGTCACCGAGCTGACCAGCGGCCCGCTGACCCTGCGCCTGGACCGGGCCGCCCCGTGGTCGCTGACCTTCCACGACGGGGACGGGCGGGAGCTGACCCGGGCGGGCCGCAAGGGCACCGCCTTCGCCACCACCGACGACGGCGCCCACCACGTCCTCACCCAGCTCGCGCTCGGTGTCGGCGAGCAGATCTACGGCCTCGGCGAGCGCTTCACGCCGTTCGTCAAGAACGGCCAGGTGATCGACATCTGGCAGGCCGACGGCGGCACCAGCAGCGAGCAGGCCTACAAGAACATCCCCTTCTACCTGTCCTCACGGGGCTACGGCGTCTTCGTCAACCACCCCGGCGCGGTCTCCTTCGAGGTCGGCTCCGAGGCCGTCGGGCAGGTGCAGTTCAGCGTCGAGGACCAGACGCTGGAGTACTACGTCGTCGCCGGCCCCACCCCGAAGGACGTCCTCACCCGCTACACCGCCCTGACCGGCCGCCCGGCCCTGCCGCCGGCCTGGTCCTTCGGCCTGTGGCTGACCACGTCCTTCACCACGGACTACGACGAGCGGACCGTGATGTCGTTCGTGGACGGCATGGCCGAGCGCGGCATCCCGCTGTCCGTCTTCCACTTCGACTGCTTCTGGATGCGCGAGTACCAGTGGTGCGACTTCGAGTGGGACCCCGAGGTCTTCCCCGATCCCGAGGGGATGCTCGCCCGGCTGAAGGCCAAGGGGCTGAGGATCAGCGCCTGGATCAACCCGTACATCGCGCAGAAGTCCCCGCTGTTCGAAGAGGCCGCCGCGCTCGGGCACCTGGTGCGCCGGCCGAACGGTGACGTGTGGCAGTGGGACCTGTGGCAGGCCGGCATGGGACTGGTCGACTTCACCAGCCCCGACGCCCGCGCCTGGTTCCAGTCCAAGCTGAAGCCCCTGCTGGACCAGGGCGTGGACTGCTTCAAGACGGACTTCGGCGAGCGCGTCCCGACCGACGTCGTCTGGCACGACGGCTCCGATCCGGAGCGGATGCACAACTACTACACCCACCTGTACAACCAGACCGTGTTCGAACTCCTCGAAAAGGAGCGCGGACAGGGCGAGGCCGTGCTCTTCGCCCGCTCCGCGACGGCGGGCGGTCAGCAGTACCCCGTGCACTGGGGCGGCGACTGCTGGTCGTCCTTCGAGGCCATGTCCGAGTCGCTCCGGGGCGGCCTGTCCCTGTCGCTGAGCGGCTTCGGGTTCTGGAGCCATGACATCGGGGGCTTCGAGGGCACGCCCGACCCGGCGGTCTTCAAGCGCTGGCTGGCGTTCGGCCTGCTGTCCTCGCACAGCCGGCTGCACGGTTCGTCGTCCTACCGGGTGCCGTGGGCGTTCGGCGACGAGGCCGTCGACGTCGCCCGGCGGTTCACCCTGCTCAAGCACCGCCTCATGCCCTACCTGTACGGCGCCTCGGCCGAGGCCCACCGCACCGGCGTTCCGGTGATGCGGCCCATGGTCCTGGAGTTCCCGCACGACCCGGCCTGCCGCCCGCTCGACCGCCAGTACATGCTGGGCGCAGACCTCCTGGTGGCCCCCGTGTTCAGCGAGGACGGCGAGGTGGAGGTCTACCTCCCCGAGGGCACCTGGACCCATCTCCTCAGCGGCGAGCGAGTCACCGGCCCGGTGTGGCGCACCGAACGGCACGGCTTCGACAGCCTTCCGCTGTACGTCCGCGAGGGCGCCGTACTGCCGCTGGCCACCGACGACTCGCGCCCCGACGGCGACTGGCTGGACGACCTGGCCCTGCTGGTCCACCCGCCGGCCTCGGCGACGTACACCCGTCAGGTCCGCGTCCCCGACCTGACGGGTGCGCCGGCCGCGGTGTTCCGCGTCCAGCGTGACGGCGACCTGCTGCGCGTCACCGCGGACGGCACCGACCGTCCCTTCACCGTGCGCGTCGCCGGCGGAGCGAGCGCCGAGGGCAGGGGCGAGGTGACGGTCCCGCTGCGCTGACCGAGGCCCGATGCAGACGTGGCGGCGGTGACCGGAGCTCCGGCCACCGCCGCCGTCCACCGGGGTGCCGGCGGTCGCGCCCGCAGTCGGTCAGTCGCTCTCGGCGGCGTGAGGATCGTCGCCGCGTCCGCCGGGCGGAGTGCGGCGCGTCATCCCCCGGTGCCGGAAGCGCCGGCGCTGCCGGTGGCCAGGGAGTCCAGCACGTCGCGCGGCATGGCGCGTGAGGTGATGCCGGCGGGCACCGACCCCGGACTCGCGGCCGAGGTGATCGTCCTAGGCGGTAGTCAGGTCATCGCGCAGCAGATGTCGAACGGCTACGACGGCGAGGATGCCGTCGTAGCCCGCGAGCCGGCCCGTAGCTACTGGTGCGGCGTGTACCGCCGCCCGGAGGACTGACCGCCGGCTCAGTCCCGGGGTCCGGGAAGGTTCTGCTCGACCCAGACGGTCTTGCCGTCCTCGGTGTAACGGGTGCCCCACCGTTCGGAGCACCGGGCGACGAGCAGCAGCCCCCGGCCGCCCTCGTCCGTGGTCCGGGCGTGCCGCAACCGTGGCGAGGTGCTGCTGCCGTCGGAGACCTCGCAGGTCAGCACATGGCCGCGGATGAGGCGCAGCCGCATGGGAGGGCCGGCGTAGCGGATGGCGTTGGTGACGAGTTCACTGGCTATCAGCTCGGTCGTGAACGCCGCTTCGTCCATGCCCCACTCCGTGAGCTGCCGGGCGACGAGCGACCGGGCCCTGGAGACCACGGACGGATCGCTCGGCAGGTCCCACGACACGACCCGGTCCGGCCCCAGCGTGTTCGTGCGGGCGATCTTGACCGCGGCGTCTTCTCGGAGGGGCCGCGGGATCAGCGCGTCGGTCACCATGTGGCATGCCTGGCGCGCGGAGCCGGAGAACCCGGCGAGGAGGCCGGCCAGGCGCTCACGGCCACGGTCTTCGGACTGCTGCTGGAAGAGGCCTGGCGTGAACACGGCGAGCAGCGAACCCTCGGGAAGGTCGATGTCGACTTTCTCGAACGGCTCACCGGTGTGGGCCAGGGCTGCGCCGACCGGCAGTTCCAGTGGTGCCGGCGTGCCGTCGGGGCGCACGATCACGAGACCCGGGTGGCCCGCACAGGAGACGGAGCAGCGCCCCGACACGGGGTCGTATATCAGGTAGAGGCACGTCGCGCCGGCCTCGCTTCCGCCCGCGGAGCGCAGCCTGTCCCGCGCCGGCCCTTGTCGGTGGTCCCCGGCCCCGTGCCCCTTGTCGCCGTTGAGCCGGCGCACCAGATCGTCGAGTCGGGCGAGCAGCTCGTCCGGCTCCAGGTCCAGGTCCGACAGGGTGTGCACCGCCGCGCGCAGCCGTCCCGCGGCCGCGGCGGTCTGTACGCCGTGGCCGGGCGCACGGCCCGCGACGAGGGCCACCCGCGCTCCGGACAGGGGTATCGCGTCGACCCAGTCGCCGCCCGAGCCCGCGTGCACGTACGCGTGCGCCACGTCGAGAGCATGGTCAGGGGGGAGCGGGCCCGGACGCAGGGCGTGTGACAGGGCGGTCAGGGAATGGCGTTCCCGCAGGTACCGACGGGTGTTGTCGAGGCACGCCGCCGTGCGCAACGCGAGTTCTCCGGCCAGGGTCAGATCGTCGCGTTCGAAGGCCCTGCGCTGTCCCCAGCGGCAGAACGTGGCCAGCCCGAGGGCGCGGTGCTGGGAGAGCAGCGGGACGAGCATCAGCGAGTGGACCTTTTCCGTGGGCGCCCGCAGGCTGTGCAACGCCCGCTGTCCGAGGGAGGACTGCGGATCGACCATGCGCGGTTCGAGATCGGCGAGGGCCTCCGCGGCGGCCACCGGCGGCAGGGCGCCCTCCTGCTCGCAGGCCGTCCACGGCTCCGGGTCGTCCCGGGACCGGCATGCCGCCCGGCGCAGCACGGTGTCGCCCCGTACGGGACCGGGTTCGAGGTCCTCTCCCGCGAGTACCGGCTCCACCACCTCCACGGCCATGCCGTCGGCCAGCCCCGGCACGGACACTTCCGCGAGGCCCCGAACGGTGTCGAGCACGTCGAGGGCGGAACCGATCCGGGTGCCGGCCCGCGCGAGCACCTCCAGCCGCTCCCGCGCCAGGTGGCGGTCGGTGACGTCGACGGTGGCGTCGGCGAGGCCCAGGAGCCGGCCCCGGCCGTCGTGCAGGGGGAAGACGGAAGCGGAGTAGACATGCTCGTGCTCGGGGTCTCCTGGCGGATGCAGGTGCTTCTCGATGCCGATGACGGGCTGTCCCGTGGCGAGCACCTTTTCCATCACGCGCTCCACTGCCTCCGTGGGGAAGCCGGGCCACACTTCCGTGGGACGTCTGCCGACGGCTTCCGCGACGGAGGAGCCCTGCATGCCTTCGGCCGCGGGGTTGAACCGGACGATCCGCAGATCGGGGTCGAGGAGGTACAGACCCACGGGGGACACGGTGAAGAGTGTCTCCAGCAGGGCTCGGTCGAGTGCGGCGGTCGGGCTCGCCTGTTCCACAGGGGTGAGGGTCACCGTCCACCTCTTCCCCGCCTCGTCCTCGCGCTCGGCGCGGACGGCCAGCCGGCAGGGCAGGAAGGTACCGTCCTGACGACGCAGTGGTACGGCGATGTCGCCGATGGCGGCGAGCGGGTGCGCGGTGGTGCCGGCGCCGGTGAGCAGGTCGGCAACCGGCCGGCCCACCATGGCACGAGCGGGATGGCCCAGCAGCTCCTCGGCCGCCGGACTCCACTCGACCACCGTGCCCCCCTGGTCCATGACCAGGTGAGCCTGGCTCCGCGCCGGGACGTCGTCGTGGGGGTCACCGCGGTTGGTGGCATGAGATGCACCCATGGTGATCAGCTCTCGCTCGCCTCAGAGCTCGGTACGCCCCTCAGTGTCCTCCAGGACGGGCGTCCGCGACATCCGGGCCGCCCGCCGGTCCTGGAGGCGACGCTCAGGCGATCTGCTGCCCGTCGGGGTAGTCGGTGGACCTGGACAGCTCGCTCCAGGCCGCCGTCTCCGCGTCGAAGGCGGAGCGCGCCTCGGCGACCAGCCGGAGCGCGTCGCTGCCGAGGATGAGGTGGGTCGGCGGGTTCTCGGCCTCGACGACGGCGAGCAGGGCACGGCCGGCCTCGGCGGGATCGCCGAGCTGCTGACCACTCATGCCGAGGCGGCGTTCGCGGACCGGGGCGAAGATCGGTTCGTAGTCGGCGACGGTGCTCTCGACCCGGTCCATGGAGCGGCCGGCCCAGTCGGTGCGGAAGGAACCGGGCTCGATCGCCGTGACGTGGATGCCCAGCGGCGCGACCTCCTGCGCCAGCGTGGCGGCGATGCCCTCGACGGCGAACTTGGAGCCGTGATAGGCGGCCAGACCGGGGAAGGCGCGCAGACCGCCCATGGAGGTCACGAACAGGATGTGTCCGGCACGGCGCTCACGCATCCGGGGCAGGACGGCCTGGGTGACCGCGACGGCGCCGAAGACGTTGACGTCGAACTGCTGCCGGAAGGTGCTGAGCGGGGTCTCCTCGAAGGTGCCCTCGACACCGTAACCGGCGTTGTTGACGAGCACGTCTATGGGGCCCGTCTCGTCCTCGACCGCCGCGACGGTCGGCGCGACGGCGTCGGTGTCGGTGACGTCGAGCACGCGGGCGTGGGCGCGGTCCGGGGCGAGCTGTTCGAAGGCGGCGACCTGGTCCGGCTTGCGGACGGTGCCGACGACGGTGTGGCCGGCGTCGAGGGCGGCGGTGGCGAAGGCGCGGCCGAGGCCGCTGCTCACGCCGGTGATGAGGAACGTGCGGGGCATGTGTCTCTCCGTTCGCGTCAGGAGGGTCAGGAACAGTCGGGGGGTGTCAGGAACGAGGGGGCGGCGGTCCGTTGTACCGGCCGGTGAGCTGCGGGCCGGTTCATGTCCCCAGGCGTCCGGGCGCTTGCACGTCACGGACCGGTCCAGGGCGAAGGCAGCCGCCGTGTCACGGTGGAGAGGAGTACGCGCGCCGGCCAGGGCTCCGGTCACGGGGGCCCGCCCGGCAGCCGTGCCGGACTCGTCCACGGTGAGGCGGACATCACGGCATCGTTCACTCCATGGGCACGGATCTCGCCGTGGGGCGGGGCTCAGAGCATGAGTTGGTCGATGGTGAACGGGAGCGAGCGCAGGCGGCGTCCGGTGGCGTGGAAGACGGCGTTGCCGATGGCCGCCGCCAGACCGACCAGGCCGACCTCGCCGACTCCCTTGGTACCGACGGCGGTTGCCCGGTCGGGGCCGCCGACGAACAGCACCTCCATGTCGGGGATGTCGGCGTTCACCGGCATCAGGTAGTCGCCGAACGTGGCGTTGGCGATGCGTCCGGTGCCCCGGTCGGTGGCGGTCTCCTCGAACATGGCCTGGCTGATGCCGCCCACCGTGCCGCCGACGATCTGGCTGGTGGCCGTCTTCTCGTTGAGGACGCGGCCGCCGTCGATGGCGGAGACCACGCGTGCCACGCGCAGCAGACCCAGTTCCCGGTCGACGCGCACTTCGGCGAACTTCGCCCCGAAGGCGCCCGCCATGGCCATCCCCAGTTCGTCGCTGCTGGGCGGCGTGCTCCTGCCGTCGGCGCTGAGTTCCTCCAGGCCGTGACGGGCGAGGATGTCGACGTAGGACTCGCCTTGTCCGGGATCCGCGAGGCGGTGGACGCGCCCGTCGGTGACCGTCACCTCGTCCACTGTCGCTGCGCGCAGGGGGGATTCGGTGTCGTCGCGGACCACCTCGAGGAACTCCCGCACCAGGCGCCGGCAGGCGGCGTGGACCGCGTTGCCGAGGGCACCGGTGAGACCGGAGCCGCCGGCCTGGGGTGAATAGGGCATGTCGGAGTCGCCGAGGTCGAAACGGACCCGGGTGACGTCCAGGCCCAGGAGTTCGGCGGCCAGTTGGGTCATGACCGTGTAGGTACCGGTTCCGATGTCGGTGGCGGCGCTGCGCACATAGGCCGAGCCGTCGCGGCGCACGGAGGCACGGGCCTGGCACGGCACCTGGTAGAAGGGATAGGAGACGCCGGCCATGCCGTAGCCGACGAGCCAGCGGCCGTCCCGCATGGAACCCGGCTCCGGTGTGCGCCGCGACCAGCCGAACCGCTCGGCACCCTCCAGGAAACACTCCCGCAGCGCCTTGCTCGACCAGGGAAGGCCGAGGACCGGGTTCTCCTCCGCGTAGTTGCGCAGGCGGAACCGGAGGGGGTCCATGCCCAGGGCGTGGGCGACTTCGTCGATCGCGGACTCCAGAGCGAAGTTGCCCTGTCCCTCGGCCGGCGCGCGCATGGAGCCCGGACACGGGATGTTCAGCCGCGCCTGCCGGTCGCGGGTGAGCACGTTGGGGCAGGCGTAGGCGACCGCGGAGCCGAAGGAGACGGGTTCGTAGTCGTCGTCCTCCATCGCGACGGACGAGATGCCGCGGTGCTCGATGGCGACGAGGTCCCCGTCACGGGTGGCGCCGATCCTGATCTGCTGGACGCTGTTGGGCCGGTGTCCGACGGAGGTGAACATCTCGGGCCGGGTGAGGACCAGCTTGACCGGGCGGTTGACCTCGCGGGCCGCCAGCACGGTGAGGATCACGTGGGACCACACCCGCAGTCCGGCCCCGAAGCCGCCCCCGACGAAGGGGGCCAGGACCCTGATCCCGCTCTCGGGGATCCCGAAGACAGTGGCCAGCGAGGTACGCACGTTGTGCGGCCACTGCGTCGAGTCGTGCACCGTCAGCGCATCACCGTGCCAGGACGCGACCGTCGTCATCAGGCCGAGGGGGTTGTTGGTGTTGTCGGGGGTGGTGTACGTCCCTTCGACGATCACGTCGGACGCGGCGAAACCGGCGTTCACGTCTCCGCGTTCGGTGTCCAGTCCCCAGGGGTTCTCGACGATCTCGGCCCGCGGGTCGTCGACGTCGAGCAGGGCCTCGGTCGCCTCGTACTCGACGCGCACCAGCCGGGCGGCGTACCGGGCCTGTTCCGCGCTCTCGGCCACCACGACCGCGATGTGCTGGCCGTAATGCAGGACGCGGTCGTCCCGCAGCGGAGCCGGGGGTGATCCGCCCAGCAGCGTCATCGGACCGCGTTCCAGCCTCGGCGCGTTCAGATGCGTGAGGACGGTCAGCACGCCCGGTGCCGCCAGGGCGCCGGTCACGTCGATGCCACGGATCCGCCCCGCGGCGATGGTGCTGCCGACCAAGGCGGCGTGCGCCATGCCGGGGAAGGAGAAGTCGTTGGGGTACCGGGCCTCCCCGGCCACCTTCAGCGGGGCGTCCACGCGGTCGATGCCCGCACCGACGATCCTGCCCGTTTCGAGAGTCGTCATGACAGCGCTCCTGCGACGGTCTCCAGCGTGCGCACGAGCGTGCGCTTGGCCAGCTCCACCTTGAACGCGGTGCCGGGCAGCGGCCTGGCCCCGGCGAGGGCCGCCTCAGCCGCGCCCCGGAAGGAGTCGGTGCCCGCGCGGGCCCCCCGCAGCGTGTCCTCGGCATC
This sequence comes from Streptomyces flaveolus, assembly GCF_000716535.1. GTDB lineage: Bacteria > Actinomycetota > Actinomycetes > Streptomycetales > Streptomycetaceae > Streptomyces > Streptomyces flaveolus_A. The sequence continues at coordinate 77,885 of NZ_JNWV01000002.1, forward strand.
CCGGGCGCGCCACGGGATGGTGCCCACTCCGCCCAGTGCCACGCGGGCCTCCCGGACGACGCCGTCCTCGATCACGAGAGCGACGCCGGCCGAGACCAGGGCGAACTCGTAGGACACCCGGTCACGGACCTTGAGGTAGTGAGAGCGCGCCCCTTCGGGAAGCAGCGGGACCTCGACCGCGGTGATCAGTTCACCGTGCCGCAGTACGTTCTCGATGTGGGGCGTGTCGCCCGGTGGCAGATAGAACCGGGTGAGGGGGACCGACCGGGATCCGTCGGCGCCCTGGACGTGGACGATCGCGTCGAGCGCGGTCAGCGGTACCGCGACGTCCGAGGCGTGCAGGGCGATGCAGTGGTCGCTCGTGCCCAGGATCGCGTGCATCCGCTGGATCCCGGCGATGGCGGCGCAGCCCGAACCCGGGCTGCGCTTGTTGCAGGCGGCGACGGCGGGGTCCCTGAAGTAGCGGCACCGGGCCCGCTGGAGCAGGTTGCCGCCGATGGTGGCCATGTTGCGCAGTTGTGTGGAGGCGCCGAGCAGAAGGGCTTCCCGTACGAAGGGCACTCGCTCGCTCACGACGGGATCGGCGGCCAGTTCCTCCATCGTCGTCAGCGCGCCGACCCGGATCGACGAGGCGGTGTGGGTGATGCCGCCGAGCGGGAGACGGGTGATGTCGACGAGCCGGTCGGGGTGCAGAACACCGTCCTTCATGAGGTCGAGTTGTGTGGTTCCGCCGGCGAGGAACGAGGCGTTGGGATCGGCGGTGACCACGGCCACGGCCTGGTCGGCGTCGGTGGCCCGGTCGTACTCGAAGGGATGCATGGTCAGCCCTCCGCCGTCACGTCGCGGATCGCCGCGCGAATGTTCGGATAGGCGCCGCAGCGGCAGATGTTGCCGCTCATGAACTCACGGATGTCGTCGTCCGAGTTCGCGCGCCCTTCGGCGATGAGGCAGATCGCGGACATGATCTGCCCCGGCGTGCAGTAACCGCACTGGAAGGCGTCACGCCGGGCGAAGGCCGCCTGCATGGGATGCAGCTCGCCGTCGACCGACAGGGCCTCGACGGTGGTGATCTCGCGCCCCTCGTACTGGGCGGCCAGCGCCAGACACGACACGATGCGCCTGCCGTCGACCATGACCGTGCAGGCACCGCACGCGCCCTGGTCGCACCCCTTCTTCGCGCCGGTCAGGCCCACGTGATCACGCAGTGCGTCGAGCAGCGTGACCCGCGCGTCGAGACTGAGCCGGTGCAGTGTGCCGTTGACATTGAGGGTGACGTCGACGAGGGGCACTGGTGAGGGTGACTGGGGGGCCGGGCGCGCATCGGGTTCCAGATGCTTCATGGTGCCTCAATTCTGATCTTCCCGGTGGGATTGCTGCCGGAAGGGGAATTCCGGTGTGGGGAAGACGTGGCTGCACACCTGCGGGAGGTTGTCGCTGGTGCGAAACTAGTCCGGGTTATTACTTTTGTAAAATTGGGGCGGAATATCCCTTTCCTTTCGGAATTGACGGAGAAGAAGGGCCGCCCCCACGGTCATCGGCGCGGCGACTGCTCGTCCTTGGACCGGGCCGCCGCGTCCGCCGCCCCTGCCGGGAGCCCGGTGGCGGCCCAGCCCGTCAGGAAGGTCAGGGCCTGCGCGGTCGGCGAGTGCGGTTCCGCGGTGTAGACGAGCAGACTCTGCTCCGTCGAGCCCCGCACATCGAGCACCTGGAAGTCCAGGCTGAGCTCCCCGGCGATCGGGTGGACGAACTCCTTGCGGCCGTGACGCTGGGACCGGACCCTGTGGTCGGACCACCATCGGCGGAAGTCCGGGTCCTTCAGGGAGAGTTCCCCGACGAGCCGGGCGAGTTCGGGATCGTTCGGGTAGCGGCCGGCGTCCATGCGGAGATAGGCCACACACTCCTGGGCGACTCTCTCCCAGTGCGCGTACAGCCCGCGGACCTCGGGGTCGAGGAAGGTGAGCCATATGTGGTTGCGGCGCTTGGCCGGCAGCCTGGAGTAGTCGGTGAACAGCGCCGCGCCCAGGCTGTTCCACGCCAGGACGTCCATACGGCGGCCGAGCACGAGCGCCGGGACGTTCACCATGCTGTCCAGGAGGACCTGGGTCGCCCGCGACACCTGCTGGCTCCTCGGCGCGGCCGGCTTCGGCCCGCCCGACATACCGGCCTCTGCCGCGCACCTCAACAGGTACTCCTCCTCGTCGGGACGGAGCTCCAGCGCCCTGGCCAGGGCCGTGAGGATGGCCGGCGAGGCCGACCTCGCACGGCCCTGTTCCAGCCTCACGACGTAGTCCACGCTGACGCCCGCCAGCGAGGCGAGTTCCTCGCGCCGCAGTCCCGGCACCCGGCGGTGCCCGGACGTGGGCAGCCCCACTTGCTCCGCACTGACCCGGGCACGGCAAGCGCGCAGGTATGCACCGAGCTCTGTCACGGCGGCCTCCTTCTCGTACGAGCCGTGCCGGGTCGTGCGACCGGTCAGACGGCGGCCTTCGCGTCGTCATGGTCGGTGGACAGGGCCAGCTCCCGCCAGGTGTCGGTCTCCTCGCGAAGCTGAGCGATCTTGTGGTCCATGGCCGCCGCGCAGTCGCTTCCGAGCTGGGCGCGCAGCGGCGGGTGGGCGGCGTCCGCGAGGACGAGGACGGCCGCGGCGCCCTTGACGGGGTCACCGGGCTGGGCGTGGTTGAGCCCGGGCACGGCCTGCCGCACGGCGCCGGCGGTCCCGGCGTAGTCGGGGATGACCTGGCCCTCCGTGAGCAGGCTCGTGGCGTCGAGGAAGTCGGTGCGGAAATATCCCGGCTCGACGATCGTGACCTGGATGCCCAGCGGTGCCAGTTCGGCGCGCATCGCCTCGGACAGGCCTTCCACGGCGAACTTGGTGGAGCAGTAGACGCCGAAACCCGCCACGCTCTCGAAACCCCCGACGGAACTCAGGTTGAGGATGCGGCCCGACCTCTGCCGGCGCATGACCGGCAGTACGGCGCGGGTGACGTTGGCCAGACCGAAGACGTTGGTGTCGTAGACCGAGCGGAACGCGGCGTCGGAGGTCTCCTCCACCGCGCCCAGCACGCCGCGTCCGGCGTTGTTGACCAGGACGTCGATGGTCCCGAACCTCTCGACGGCTGCCCCGACGGCTTCGCGGGCCTGTGCCTCGTCGGTGACGTCCAGGGCGACGGCGAGCAGGCTGTCCCCGTACCGGGAGAGCGCGTCCCGGACGTCCTGGGGCCTGCGGGCCGTCGCCACGACCTTGTCGCCCCGCTCAAGTGCCTGACGTGCGATCTCCAGGCCGAAACCGCGGGACGCGCCAGTGATGAACCAAGTGGTCATGCCACTGCCTTTCATTCGTTCGATGGTAGGAAAACGGGTCAGACGGAGCGAATTGCCGAGCGGGATCCGGGCCGGTCCCGGCGGGCGGCGAGAGCGCCCGCCGGCACGGCGAGCAGGACCACCAGCAACCCGAACCACGAGAAGGCGGCGGCGAGGCCGAACCGGGACGCGGCGGTGCCCAGGGCGACCACCGGCACACTCACCGCCAGGTAGGCCAGGGCGAAGAACCCCGGCAGGAGCTGCGGATGGCCCCCGGCGACCACCACCGCCGTCACGGTGCTGGTGGACCCCATGAACGACAGGCCGAACCCCGCGCCGGTGATCGCCGCGCCGACGAAGAACAGCACGGCGTGAGCCGTGTCGAACCCGATCACGGACACCCCGACCCCGGCCACCAGCAGCGCGCACCCCGTCACCGACGCCGCCCGGTCGCCGAGCCTGCGCAGCACCATCGGAGCGACGCCGCCGCAGCCCTGCACCACGAGGATCACCAGCGAGGACAGTGCCCTGTCGGTGGTGTGCAGCAGGCCGGCGACCAGGTCGACGCCCAGTGCCAGATACAGGCCCACGACCGCCCAGCCGGCCGTCACCATGGGGGCGACCCGCAGCAGGGTCCCGCGAGGCTCCGCCCCCAGCCGCAGCACCCGGGGACGCCAGGGTCCGAGCCGGTCCGGCACGGCCTGCCAGGCGGGGATCGACCGCACCAGGAGCAGCCCGCCGATGGACAGGACGGTCAGCACGACGAACGGGGTGACCAGCGGCGCGGGAGCGAACCGCACGGCGAGGCCGGAGAAGACCGCGCCCAGCGCGATGCCTGTGGAGGTCGCCGCGCTGTTGGCGGCCGACGCGGCCCGGTGACTGCGGTCCCGGTGCAGGTCGGCCAGTGCCGAGCCCGCGCCGCTGGTCAGCAAGCCGACCGCGACGCCCTGGACCAGGCGGGCCAGGCACAGGGCCCAGGCCCCGGTGGCCACGAGGAACACGAGGAAGCTGACGACGGCGGTGGCCAGCGCCCCCACGATCGTGCGTTGCGTCCCCAGGTGCTCGGCCAGGCCCCCGGCGAGGAGCAGGGTCAGGATCGCACCGAGGGCGTAGCAGGCGTACACGACCGTCGAGGTGGCCGTGCCGAAGTGCCATCGCTGCTGGTAGAGCCCGTACAGCGGAGACGGCGCGCTGCTGGCGGCCATGACGACGAACACCACGCCGACCACGGTGCGGAAGTGCCAGGGACGGTACGTCCGGCCGTGGTGGGCGGTGCGGTGCCGGGCCCTTGGGGGCTGGAGGACGGCCGGCTTGTCGGTGGCGTTCATGAGGCTTGCCATCTCCGTGGGACGCGCGGTTCGCCGCGGCATGGACAGGTGTGTGGCGGGGCGCCTTCATGTGGCGAAGCCGCCTTGCGGAATCCATCGTCGTGACGGAGCGCCCTGGCATACAGGGAGGGCTTTTCCTGGGCATGGCTCCCTAGGAAAGCCAGTACCAGGCACGCGGCGCGGCTTCCTGCCGGAGCAGGAGTCCGGTGCCGTAGGCGAAGAGCACGCCTGGACGCGGTCGCGCGCCTCGATCTTGGCGAGGTTGTGGCCAGTGGGGGGACGCGACGGTGGGATCGGCGCGGTGGAGCCGTTCGGCGATCTCGGCGTTGGTCCAGTCGGCGGCGACGGCGGTGAGTACGTGGCGTTCGCGCTCGGTGAGGTCGGCGAGTGGCGTCGTCGCCGCGACGAGTTCCTCCGGCTCCGGCGCGCGAAGGCGGTCAGGACCAGGACGCGGGAGCGGCCACCGGACCCGGCGATGCGGCGGCGGCCCCGATGCAGTCGATGCCCGGCATCCGGACGTCCATCAGGACCAGCCGCCGTGGGTGTCCGGTAGAGGGCGGCGCGCTCGCGCATGCCGACCGGTACGACGTGGTCGCCGACATGCCCGGTCGGCAGTCTCCCCAGGCCGAGGCCATGCTGCCCGGCTAGGCCTGGTCACGCAGTCTCCGCCACAGTCGGGTGCGGTGCAGTACGTAGAGCGCGGCGAGCAGGACGACCGCCTGAAGTCCTATGGCCAGCAGCCAGAAGACCGCCCTGCTCTCCAACCGGTTGGTCAGGAACTCGAAGTTCATGCCGAAGAAGCCGGTCAGGAAGGACAGCGGCAGGAAGATCACCGACACGATGGTCAACCGGTTGATCACACCGTTCTGTTCGTCCGCGACCAGGGACCCGTAACTGGCGAAGGCCCGGCGGGTGGCCTCCTGGAGGGACTCGATGTCCGCGAGGACCAGCCGTGCAGCGCGCTGGAACTCCTGGGCGAGCCGCTGACGCTCCACCGGGAAGTCGCGGCTCATCATCCTGCGGGTGATCATCTCTTCGACCACCTGCAAGAACGGCAGCAGCGAGTGGTGCAGGACGGCGGCACGACGGCGCAACTGGGACAGACGGTAGATCTGCTCGGGGCGCCGCTGCTCGAACATGTCGTCCTCCAGCTCTTCCACCTGGAGCAGCGCGCGCACCGCGGCACGACGATACGTCGCCAGCGCCTCCTGGAGCATCAGGAACAGCGTGGAGACGGCGTCGTGGGGCTTCTCCCGCCGAAGGTGCGTCGTGATGTCCGCCGCCAGGACGGCCCGGCCCCGGTGGCAGAGGACCAGGAAGCGTTCCCCGGCCACGACGTGCAGCTGGGTCACCCGCTCGTCGTGCACCAGCGGTACGACGAAGCCGGCGATGTCGCCCAGAAATTCGGCCCGCGCGGACTCGCCCTGTCTGCCGAACCAGGTCAGCTCCTCGCCGTCCAGCCCGAGCCGGTGGGCCAGTGGCTGGTCCGCCGGGCTCTCCTGGTCGGGCAGTTCCACGTCGAGGAGCAGGAAACGGTCCAGGGCGAGCCGCTGACGCGCCTCCGCCACGGAGAGGCGCGTGGCGGCCCCCTCCGGCATCGACACCATCGTTACGATCATCGTCCTCACCGCGATCCTCGCCCCGCCCCGGCGCGCGGCCCCCGGTCGGCCTCGTTTCCGTACTGCGCGCTGTGGTTCAGTGCGGCGGGGCGGAGGATGCCGCGTCCGTACGCCGGGACGGCCCGCCGCCGGCGAGGACCAGTTCCTTCGCCCGCCGGAACTCGTCGTCGGTGATGTCTCCGTGCGTGCGCATCTCGGACAGTTTCGCGAGTTCGTCGGCGCTGCTCGGGGGTGCGTCCGCCCAGGCGGCCCGGCGGATGTAGTCGTCGACGGCCTGCTGTCGCGCACGGGCCTGCTCCGCCTCCCGGTGACCCATGTGCCTGCCGCGGGCGATCAGGTAGACGAAGACGCCCAGGAAGGGCAGGACGACGACGAACACGAGCCAGCCGGCCTTGCCCCAGCCACCCAGGTCGTCGTCACGGAAGATGTCGGTCACGACCCGGAAGAGAAGGATGAACCACATGATCCACACGAAGAACACCAGCATGGACCAGAAGACACTCAGCGCCGGATAGTCGTAGGCGAGATAGGTGTGCGCGCTCATGTCTCCTCCTCCGCTCCGGGTCCGCACCCGGTGGTCGTCGCGTACGCCCCTCAGCGTGGACGGGGCGGGACCGCGGCCACCTCACCCGGGGCGGGTGAACGTCCGGTCCCCGTCCGGGAGCGGCTGAGCTCCGTCGGCGCGAGCGCCGGTCGACGGCCCGGACGGGAGGGGCCCCGCCGGGAAGCCGCCGCGATCCGGCGTGCGAGGTGTGACCACGGGACTCGGTCACGGCTTCTCCTCAGGCGATCGGGGTCCCCCTCTTCGGACGGCCCTTGGGACCGTGTGCGGGGCACCTCACCGGGCCGGCGTGCCGCCGACGGTCGCCGTGGGCGTCACCCCTGGCGGGTGATCCGCGCCGCGGACCAGGACGGTGAGGTGGGTACCGAGGGCCGGCGGTCGGCCTGGGCGGACCGGATGAAGAGGCACGAGATGACCGATCCAGCGGCTGCGGGGAAGCGACAGGCCCGGCCGGAGCGGACGGCGCGTCGCGGCCGGCCGGGTCCCTTGGCGACGGCCGCCTCCGTCGTCCGCTCGGCCAGCGTGGCGGTCGGCCTCGTCACCGCGTACTACCTGTTGCCGCTGGACTGGCACGGCGAGGACGTCACCGCGCTGGCCCTCGTCGGTGGGCTGCTGGCGGTCGGCCTCTTCTTCGGCTGGGAGGTGTGGCTCATCAGGCGCTCGCCCTCGCCGAGGCTGAAGGCCCTCGAGGCCGTGGCCGCCACCGTAGCCCTGTACCTGGTGCTCTTCGCGAGCGGCTACTACCTGCTCGAACGCGCTGTACCCGGATCCTTCAACGAGCACCTGAGCAGAACCGACGCGTTGTACTTCACGCTCACCACGTTCACCACCGTCGGCTTCGGTGACGTCCTCGCGATCTCCCAGACGGGCAGGGTGCTGGTGATGTGCCAGATGGTGTGCAGTGTCCTGCTCGTGGGTCTGGCCGTACGGGTGCTCGGGGCCGCGGTCCGCGCCGGCCTTCGACGCCGGGGGCGGGACACCCCGGAGTGAGGCTTCCCGGCGCCGGGGCGGCGGAGCGGCCGGGAGGGGGCAGGCCGCCGGAGCGGTGCCCGGATCACGACGGCGTCTGGCGCAACTCCAGCACCCGCAACCCCAAGGACTGGCAGCGCGCGAGCAGCCCGTACAGGTGTGCCTCGTCGACGACCGCTCCGAAGAGGATGGTCTGACCGGCCATCAGGACGTGGTCCAGCTCGGGGAACGCCTTGACCAGCGTGTCGGTCATCCGTCCGTCGACGCGAATCTCGTAGCGCATGAGCCGCTCTTCCCCACGTTCCCCACGGGCCTGCATGGTCCCTCCGTACGATCCTCCGGCCCCGGTCACGGCACCGCTTCACCCGTGGGAGGTGACACCGCCTGCCGCGCAGACACCGCGAAGCGTTCCGTCACAGGAGCCCCAGTTCCCGCGCGCGGCGCACCGCGTCGTGACGCCGGTTCACGGCGAGTTTCCGGTAGGCGCTCTTGAGATGGGTCTTGACCGTGTTGACCGACACATACAGGTCGGCGGCGATCTCCTCCGTCGACATCAACTGCGCCAGTCGGCACAGGACGTCGCGTTCGCGCCCGCTGAGCTGCTCGACGACAGGAAGCACCGGCCGATCGCCGGTCCGCGCCGGGTCCCCGGGACTAGCGGGACCGGAGGGCAGCCAACCGTCGGCCAGTGCGTCCAACGGCACACTGCGCAGCCACGGCGCGGCTTCCACGAAGGGGCGTCGCAGCCGCTCGCGTCGGGCGTCCCGCAGCGCCCGGGAGACGAGCCCGCGCTGGGCGGCGTAGTCTCCGCCCTCGCCTGCCAGCCGGGCTCTGAGCAGTGTGGCCCGTACGGTGACGGCGGGGCCGAGGTCGCCGTGCGGCCGCACTCCGTCGAGCAGTTCGGCCGCAGCTCCGGGTCTGCCCGCGGCCAGCTCTGCCTGCGCGGCTCCCACGAGGCAGACCGGTTCGCCGCCGGGCGCTTCCTCCAGCAGCTTGACGGCCATCTCCGGACGCCCCTCGGCGAGGTGAGCGGCGGCGGCCACGGACGCCGTGTGCGCTTCGGCCCAGGGGCACGGCACGTCGGCCACGACGGCCAGGTCCGCCGCTTCGAGCGCGGCCTGTGTGTCCCCGCGGGCCAGCAGGACCCGCCCGGTGACGATCGCCCGCGCCGCTTGCGTCACCGGGTCACGCGGCGGGCACCGCGTGTCCACCGCGGCGTCGAGGAGCACCTGGGCCCGGTCCAGCTCGTGGCGTTCGACCGCCACCGCGGCCAGGACCAGTGATGCCAGCTCCGGCCCGGGCGCCGAAAGCGGGCAGGCCCGGTCCGCCTCGGTGACGGCGGCCGACGCCTTGCGCTCGGCTCTGCCCGGCCGGCCCTTCAGGTAGTCGATCAGGGCCAGGTGGCCGAGGCACTCCTGACGTGCCTGCGCCGGTGCCCCCGCCCGGCCGGAGTCGACCACCGTGGTCAGGGCCGCCTGGGCATCCCGGATCCGGCCCGCCCACAAGCGTGCCGAGCCGAGGTGGGTCAGCAGGAGCGCGATCAGCTCGGGGTGCGCCTCGAGAAGCCCGCCGGGCACTTCGCGCCGGAGCTCCTCCGCGGTCCGTGCCGCCGCTTCCGCCCGTCCCGGCGCGCCCGCCAGACGCGCCGCCAGAGCTTCCAGGAAGGCCCAGCTCAGCCGGGCCGCGGCCAGGTCGGCCGGATCGCTCTCGGACGGTCCGTTCCGCGGCTCCAGGGCCCGTGCCGCCCGTCGCAGGCGGGAAGAACCGCGCTCGACGTCGCAACGGGACAGATCGCGGGCCGCGCGGACGAGGTCCGTGGCCGGACTGGTGGGCTCGGGTCCCATGCACGAGATCAGCCGGGACAGATCATCGCGGTGGAGGCCGGTGAAGACCTCCCCGATGGCGAGATCGCCGATGAGGGCACCGGCGGCGGTCTCCCAGTCCTGCGCAGCGGCTGCGTGGCCGAGCGTCTCGCCGAGTGACCCCGAGCGCCGCAGCCAGTGCGCCGCGCGGCGATGCAGTTCGGCTTCCAGCCCCGGGGAACGTACCCGGAGGTGGGCACGGAGGATCTCCCCGAACAGCGGATGGAGACGGAACCAGCCGCGCCCGAGGTACTCGACGAAGGCGTTCTGGCGGTGCAGATCGGTCAGGACGCGTTCGGCGTCGGTGCGCCCGGTGAGGGCGTTGGCGAGATCGGGGCTGAAGCGATCGAGGACACTGACCCGCAGCAGCAGGTCCTGCGTCTGGGGCGTCTGCCGCTTGAGCACCTCGGCCAGCAGGAAGTCGGCGATCGTGGTGCGGTCGGCCTCGAACTCCTTCAGATACGTCCGCTGGTCCGTCTCTCCCCGCGCGGCCAGCGCGCACAGCCGCAGCCCGGCTGCCCAGCCCCGGGTCCGCTCCACCAGCGCGCCCACGTCGCCGGCCGGGAGACGCAGGCCGTGCAGCGCCAGGAGCTCGGCTGCTTCGTCGGGGGTGAAGGCCAGCTCGGCGCCCCTGATCTCCGTGACGGTGCCGGCCGCCCGGTAGCGGTGCAGCGGGAGGAGGGGCTCGGTGCGCGTGACGAGAACCAGGTGCATGCCGCTGCCGGCCTGCTGGAGGACGAAGTCGAGCTGGTCCGCGATCTCCGGGTCGGTCACGCGATCGTATTCGTCGATGATCAGGGTCACCGGGGCCTTGCGGGCGCTCAGCTCGGCCGCGAGCCGCGTGAGCAGCCTGTCGTCCGCGCGGCCGGCTTCGGCGGGGAAACCGACGTCGGCGGACGGTGGCACGCCGGCGAGGTGCAGGGCCTTCAGGAGGTACGCCCAGAAGGTGCCGCCTCCCCTGTCCGCCACCTGGGCGGTGAGCCAGGCGACGGGACCGTCCTGGGCCGAGGCCCAGTCAGCGGTCAGCAGCGTCTTTCCCGCCCCCGCGGATCCGTGGACCACCGTCAACGGCGTCAGCAGGGCCTCGTCGAGGTGAACGACCAGCCGGTCGCGCCGCAGGAACGTCACGGAACGCGTCGGTACGGCGAACTGCGTCCGGAGAAACGGATCCCCCCGGGGGTCGGCATGCGAGGGGGCCGGCGCCGGTCCGTTCCTGCCCGGTACGGCCATGCTGCTCACCACCACTCGTGATCGTCGGGGCCGCGGACGACGTTCCTCCTCGCCACCAGAGTGTTCCCGCGGCGTCGAACGAAACGGTGCTCATGGCGGCGTCTGGTCTCGCCGCTCCTCGCGAAGGTGCGTCAGTGGGGAAGTCCGTGGGCTGAGGCGGGTGGTGAGTCGGTGCTTCGCAGCGGCTGTCAGGTCGTCGAGACACCACTGAAGCCGGTTCAGGTCCGGGGCGAACTCCCCCTCCGCCACCTGGCCCAAGACGGTGGTGACCTCCTGGTCGAGGCCGGCCATGGCCGAGCGAACCTCGTCACTGTCGATGTCCTTCCAGGCGATGTCCCAGACCATGTGACACTCGTCGCTGTGCCTGACGGCTTCCTCCTGGATCCGGCGCCGATGCTCGGTCGAGTCCGACGCGCGGACCGACTGCGGTAGCCCGGCCACCCAGTCCCTCGTCGCACACACGCGCGTGAACTGCTCGTGGACCGCTTGTCGCTGCGCTTGAAGTCCCGACTTCTCGTCTCGGTGCCGCTGTCCCAAGGTTCTGATCACGAAGTGAGCCGCCGCTCCCAGAAATCCTCCGCCAAGGGCGCCGCCCAGGCCGGCGAGCGCTGTTTCAAGCCTGATCACGCCTCCCAGTGAACGGCTTGCCGTGGTGCGTCCGGCGTTCCACGCCGAACGCATCACCCGTTGTGCCCGCAGGGGGAACGCGGTCGGTGGAGCGATGTCGAGGAGCCCCGCGGCCTTCCGGCCGTGCGGATCCCACGCGTATGCACACCTGATCACCCGTCAGTGATGTCGGCGTCGTCGGCGTTCGTCCGACCGCCGCCGCTCGTCGGACGAGGAGGCGTGTTCCGAGGAAACGCCTGGACAGGCCTGATGGCTAGTTCACGATTCAGCCATCTTTGGCGGGCCCGACCCTCACACTCATCGTGCGCGTGCCCCCCGCGGCTGTCGAATCGCAGGGCCGTCGGGATGCCGAGGGCGGGCGAGCGGAAATAGGATGGCCGTAGCGACGGTGCACGAAAGACACGTGCCCGCGGCAGTGGGCTCATGGAGGTGCACGATGAGCCACGCCACCGACATTCGCACGAACCGGCTGCTGGACATGTCGCGGCCCGAGCTCGACCGGTTGTTCCGTTACTCCCCACCCGGGGAGATACCCCGGGGAAAGGGCCTGGGGACGGTACTCCTGGGACTCGACCCGAAGATGAACGCCCTGGCCGCCGTGCTGGCACGCCGTCTCGCGTGGCAGGGCAAAGTCTTCGACCCCGACGGCCGTGGACTGCGCAATCTCGTCTCGCCGTTCGGGATCCGGGCGGTGCGGGCGCGGGTCTACCGGGACCAGAGCTGGTCGGACCAGGGCGCCTGCATCGTCCTCGACTACTCGCGCACCTCGCTCGTGGCCCACTGGATCCGGGACGAGATCCGCAGCGTCGGGCAGGGGGTCTACCTCGGCAACGTCTACTGGGGGCGGCGCAAAGTCCTGGATTTCAGCCTGACGTTCGGGGACGCGCGGACCTGAAGTCCTGAGCGGAGGCGGAGGTGCTTGAAGATGCCGTATCAGACGGCGGTCACCGTCCAGGCCGCCCTGCCGCCGGACCGGGTCGCCGAGGTGCGGGAAGTGCTGCACGAGGCCGGCCCGAAGAGTACGGCAGGGGAGTTGTTCCCCTTCGCCGAAATACCGGGCATCCACTTCGCACGCGTCGTCCTCGTTCCCGAGGGACCCGGCGGCGCCACAGCGGACATGCCGCCCAGCGTCGTGTACATGAGCGAGGTGGACGGGCCCGTGGAGGCGCACCTCACCGATCTCGTCCGCAAGGCGGGAGACGGCCTGGACCGCGTGTTCGGGCACTGCGCCGGATATCCGGCGGACGGCTCCCCGGACGCGGCGCGCATCGACTGGCTGCGTTCCCATGTGGTGCCCTGCGCCGCCTTCTACGTCAACACCGTCGGCAGGGGGCGGCAGCAGATCGAGCAGGAGGCCCTGCTGCGCGAGGTGATCGAGGAATTCCTCGACCGGAACGGACCGGCCCTGGCCGACCGGAGTCCTGTGGAGATCAGGGCCGCCGTCCAGGACCACGTCAGCGGTCGCGAGGACCTCGCCTGGGCCCGCACCGGGCCCGCGCCGTCCCCGCTCGGGTGGCGGATCCGCCGGGCCGCCCACCTGGTCGGTGTCCCGCTCGCCGGCCTGGTGCTGCTGCCGCTGCTCGCGGGCGCCCTGCCGGTCTGGGCCGTCCTGCTCAGGCGGCACGAGCGCCGCGACGTCCCCGACGACGCCCGTCCGAGCCACGACCGCATACGCGAACTCGCGGGCTGCGAGGATTTCGTGGCGCAGAACCCGTTCACCGCCGTCGGCTCCGTCAAGGCCGGACCGTTCCGGCGGATCACGCTCACCACCGTCCTGTTCGTCGTGGACTACGGCGTACGCCACATCTTCGACCGGGGTGACCTCGCCGGGGTCAAGACGATCCACTTCGCCCGCTGGCTGTTCGTCGACGGGAAACGGCGGGTGATCTTCGCCAGCAACTACGACGGCAGCCTCGAAAGCTACATGGACGACTTCATCGACAAGGTGGCCTGGGGGCTCAACGCCGTCTTCAGCAACGGCCTCGGCTATCCACGGGTGCGGTGGCTCCTGCTGGACGGTGCCAGGGACGAGCAGGCCTTCAAGAACTACCTGCGGTGCCACCAGGTGCCGACGCAGGTCTGGTACTCCGCGTACGACACCTCGACCGCGCACGACCTCGACATCAACGCCCGCATCCGGGCAGGCCTCTTCGGGCACCTCGGCCCCGCCGAGACGGAGGCCTGGCTCGCCCTGTTCTGAAGGGCTCCGAAGGAAGGGTGACACCATGACGACGCCACTGGAACTCGACGACATCCAGGGCCTGGTCACCCGCGGCTACCGCACCCTGACGTCGGCCTCCTTCCTGGTGCTCGCCACCGCCGGGCCGGCGGCCACCGCCCGCGCCGCGCTGGGGCGGCTGGCGTCCCGCGTGACGAACGGCCTCTCCGACCCCTCGGACACCGCGGTCAACGTGGCCCTCACCTCGGACGGTCTGCGGCGCCTGGGACTGGAGACACCCGAACTGGACCGGTTCCCGTACGAGTTCGTCGTAGGCATGACCGATCCCGACCGCAGCCGCTTCCTCGGGGACGTCGGGGAGAACGCCCCCCGGCACTGGCAGTGGGGTGGCCCGGCCGGTCCGCCCGTGCACGTCCTGGTGATGCTCTACGCGCGCGACGGGCAGGGACTGCGGCAACTGGAGGACGAGACACGCCGGGAGGTCCTGGCCCCCGGCGCGTTCACCGAGACCGTACGGCTGGGCACCGACGAGCTGACCGGCCGTGAACCCTTCGGCTTCCGTGACGGCATCTCCCAGCCCCTCGTCGAGGGCCTGCCCAAGGCCATGGCGGCGGCCCCCGTCGGTGACACGGACGGTGAGCAGGTGGTCAGGGCGGGGGAGTTCGTCCTCGGTTACCCCAACGAGTACGGGCTGCTGACGGACCGCCCGCTGCTGCCGCCCCGCTACGACCCCCTCGGCGTGCTGCCCCGCACGCCCGAGGGCGGCGCCGACATCGGGCGCAACGGCAGCTACCTGGTCTTCCGGCAGCTCCGCCAGGACGTCGAGGCATTCCGGGACTACCTCGACGCGGAGACACGGCGCCCCGACGGCAGCAGCGACCCCGCCGCACAGGAGGCACTCGCCGCGCGCATGGTGGGTCGCTGGCCCGGCGGCGCACCTCTGGTCCGGGCGCCCGACCACGACGACCCCGCACTGGCGACGGACAACGGCTTCGGCTACCACGCCACGGACCCGGCCGGTCTGCGCTGTCCGCTCGGCGCCCACATCCGCCGGGCCAACCCCCGTGACTCCCTCGATCCCCGCCCGGGTTCCGCCGATTCGGTCGCCGTCGGACGCCGCCACCGGCTGCTCCGCCGCGGCCGGCCCTACGGTCCCGACGGCACGGACGACGGCCCGGACGCACGCGGACTGCACTTCGTCGGACTGAACGCCAACATTTCCCGCCAGTTCGAGTTCATCCAGCACACCTGGCTCGACAACCCGAACTTCAACGGGCTCCACGACGGCCCCGACCCGATCCTCGCGCCGCGCCAGGAACGCCGTGCCACATTCACCGAGCAGGCCAGGCCGTTCCGCACCCGTCACCTCGGCCTCCCGCAGTTCGTCACCGTTCAGGGCGGCGCCTACTTCTTCCTCCCGGGCCTGAAGGCGCTGCACTACCTCTGCACGGCCGTACCCGGGGGTGGACGGCGGTGAACGCCGGGCGGCGACTCAACGACGCGCTCCTGGGATGCGTCCTGCTGGAGCGGCGCATCGACCCCTACCTGCGCCCGCTGTTCGACCGGACCCTCCTGCGTCCCCTCCAGGCCGCCGTGCAGTGGTGCGTCAACGTGCGCCGCCGGGACGAGCGCCTGGGCCTCGCCGAAGAGCGGGCCGTGCCGGGCGAGGCGGCTCTCGCCGAGGCCATCGCACAGCAGATGACCCGCTTCGTCCGGCGCCAGTACCGGCCGGGCCAGGCCCAACGGGCCGGCAACACCAAGACCTACGGGGTCGTCCACGCGGACTTCACCGTCCGCGACGACCTGCCCACACGGCTGCGGCACGGTGTGTTCCGCACCCCCGCCACCTACCGCGCCTGGGTCCGCTTCGCGGGTCCCGGCCCCCTCGCGCCGCCCGACATCAAGGACAACGGGATCCTCAGCATCGGCGTCAAACTCCTCGGCGTCGGCGGCGAGAAGCTGCTCGACGACGAGCGGTGGACCCAGGACTTCACCGGCATCAGCGCGCCGACCTTCACCACGCCCGACGTCGTCGAGAACCTCAGGCTCCAACGGCACGTCTTCGCGGGCACCCCGGTCCTGTACTTCCTCGACCCCGCGCACCCGCACCTCTGCGACATGATCATGCAGGGGCTGTACGCGAAGACCCAGACCAGCCCGCTGGAGGCCCGCTACTGGAGCTGCGCACCGTACCTCCTCGGGGCGGGCCAGGCCATGCAGTACTCCATCGTGCCCCGCGAGCGGACCCGCAGCCGGGTGCCCTTTCACCCGCCCGACGACTACCTGCGGCAGGCCCTGGCCACCGCACTGCGACAAGGCGACGTCTACTTCGACTTCCTCGTCCAGGTGCAGACGGACGCCCACCGGATGCCGGTCGAGAACGCGTCCGTGGTGTGGCCCGAACGCCTCTCGCCGTTCGTGCCGGTGGCCACCCTGCGCCTGTTCCGGCAGGAGTGCGATGCGGCGGACCAGTTCGCCCGTGCCGACCGGCTGTCCTTCAACCCCTGGCACGCCGTGCCCGAACACCGGCCGCTCGGCAACCAGAACCGTGCCCGCCGCACGATCTATCTGCGGCTCGCGCGGCTCAGACAGACCATGAACGGCACGCCGCACCAGGAGCCCGGAGAGGAGGGATGACAGGCCGGCGGCCGCCCCGCGACCCCGACGGGCGCATCGGGACCGCATCCCATATCGTAGGAACCAGGGCGTGAACATCCTCTGGATGCCCGCCTGGAAGGGACGCTGAGATGGACGTGCGGACAGCCGCGCGCGGTTCTCTGGCCGTCATCCGACTGGTGAACGGCGCAGCGGCGCTGGTGACCCCGCAAGTGATGGCCCGCCGTCTGGGCGCGGACCCCGGACAGCCCGCCCTGGTCTACGTGCTTCGCATGTTCGGCGTGCGCACCGTTGTCATCGGAGCCCGACTGCTGTTCCCCGCGGACGCGGACGAACTCGACCGGGAGCTGCGGACCGGCACGCTCATCCACGCGAGTGACGCCCTGGCAGCCGCCTGCGCCGGCCGCGAGGGCCTGCTCCCGCGCCGCATGGCCGCCGCGGCCACGGCGATCTCGACGGTCAACGTCGCCCTGACCCTCGTCGCCCGGGGGTGGCCGTGCCGGCTGCCGGACGTCCGCTGACGCCGTAGCCGCCGCGCCGGGCCTCCCGGGATGGGACGCCGGAAGGAATCCCCTCATGAGCACAGCACCACAAGGCCGGGCCCCCTGGTTCGTGCAGCTGCACGACCGGCTGGCGGTCGCCGTCGACCACAAGGTCGGCTGGCAGCGCCTGCCCAAACCCCTCGGTCTGCTGACCCTCGTCGGCCTGCGGGACAACCTGCGCCGCAAGAACCTCTTCGACACCGGCTCCTACCCGTCGCGCGACCTGCCGGAGGTCGGCCCCCCGAACGTGCAGAACCTCACGGGGCGCACGGCCGACGGCACCTACAACGACCTGGCCGACCCCCGCATGGGCATGTCCCGTTCGCGCTTCGGCCGGAACGTGCCGCCGGAGCAGGCCTTTCCCGAACCCGAGCCCCGCCTTCTCTCCCCGAGCCCCCGCGAGGTGAGCCGGGCCCTGCTCACCCGGCACGAGTTCGTCCCGGCGGAGTCCGTCAACGCCCTGGTCGCCGCCTGGCTCCAGTTCATGGTCAGGGACTGGGTCAGTCACGGGCAGGGCACCATGGACCGCCCCTGGCACATCGACCTGACCGACGACGACCCGTGGCCGACACCACCGATGCTCATCCCGCGGACCATCCCGGACCCCACCCGCCCCGACGGGCACGACGGTCTGCCGCCGACCTATCTCAACGATAACTCGCCCTGGTGGGACGCGTCCCAACTGTACGGGAACAACCTGGACGAGCAGCGGTCGCTGCGCACCGGCGAAGGCGGCAGGCTCCGGGTCCCCGACGGCCCGCTGTTCCCGGACGACCCGGACAAGGACCCGGCGGCGATTCCGGGCTTCTGGGTGGGACTGGCCATGATGCACCTGGTCTTCCTGCTCGAACACAACGCGATCTGCGACGCGTTGCACGACGCCTACCCGACGTGGTCCGATGAGGAGCTCTTCCAACGGGCACGGCTGATCACGGCGGCGCTCCTCGCCAAGATCCACACCGTGGAATGGACCCCCGCCGTCCTCAGCCACCCGACGACCGTCACCGCCCTGCACACCAACTGGTACGGCCTGCTGGGCGAGCGCCTGCACAGGCTGCTCGGCAGGGTCAGCGGCAGCGAGGTGCTCAGCGGCATCGTGGGCGGGCGCACGGACCACTTCGGCGTCCCGTACTCGCTCACGGAGGAGTTCGTCGCCGTCTACCGTATGCACCCCCTCATCCCGGACGACTGGAGCTTCCGGTCGGCCGCCGACGACTCGCTCCTCCAGGAGGCCACCTTCCGGGAACTGACGGGATGGCACGCCTACGACATCCTCGGCAAGCACACCCTGAGCGACCTGCTCTATTCCTTCGGCACCTCGCACCCGGGACTGGTGACCCTGCACAACTACCCCCGGTTCCTCCAGGAGTTCCAACGGCCCGACGGCAAGCTCATGGACCTCGGGGCCGTCGACATCCTGCGCTCGCGTGAAGTGGGTGTGCCCCGCTACAACGAGTTCAGGCGCCAGCTCCACCTCCGCCCTGCCCAGGACTTCGACACCCTCACGGACAACCCCGTCTGGGCCGAGGAACTGCGCCGGGTCTACGACGGGGACATCGAGCGCGTCGACCTCACGGTGGGCATGTTCGCCGAACCCCGCCCACAGGGCTTCGCGTTCAGCGACACGGCCTTCCGCGTCTTCGTCCTGATGGCCTCCCGCCGCCTCAACAGCGACCGGTTCCTCACCGAGGACTACACGCCGCAGGTGTACACCCGGACCGGCCTGGACTGGATCGAGAACAACACCATGACCAGCGTGTTGCTACGGCACTTCCCGGGGCTGCGAGCGTCCCTGCGGTCGGTGGACAACGCCTTCGCCCCGTGGGCCGCGGCGGGGGCCCCGCGGTGAGACCGGAGACGGACGGCGGAACGCGCGGTCTGCCGGCCTCGCGGGGAGACGCACGCCCCGCACCGCTGTCGCGCGTGGTCGGTTGCACCCTGGCCGTCGTGGCCCTCGCCGTCTTCGGTGCGGGACTCTGGATCCGCAGCCGTGCCCCGGCCGTCGACGACGTCGGGCTGCAACTGGCCGGGGACGCCCGTGCGGCGCACACCCTCGTCGGCGGCCGGACGGCCGACTTCCGTACGGCACTGACGGCCGACTTCGTCCTCATAGGGACGTACACCGTCAGCACGGTGCTCGCGTTCTGGCTGAGCGGCCGCACCATCGCGGTGCGCATGAGACACAGCTCCCTGATCGTGTACGGCATCGGCGCGGCCGTCGCGGCGTGTGTGTGCGCCGTGACCGAGGAACTGCTGCTTCTCCATGCGCTGAGCGGCGCGGACTGGGCGTTCGCGTGGGCGGCGGGCTTCGCGACGGTCAAGTGGCTGCTGCTCGTCGTCACCGTGCCGGTCGCCGCGGTCCTGGTCGCGATCGTCCTCAAACGGGCCGCGTTCCACGGCTGTGCCCAGCGCAGGTACGCCAGGGAGCGCGCCCGCCACGGGACCTGCGTATGCGGAGGCAGGCACGGAGGCGACACGACCGGCTCCGGCCCCGACGTCGTCGCTCCCTGGCCCGTTATGGCGTGGGGCCGGCGGCGCTGGCCGGGGACGGCGCGCGGTGACCCTCCCCGCTCCAGGGCGGCGCGCTGGGAGAACGGCAGCCGGGTGCCGCCCGGCCGGGAACAGGGCGGCCTCGGCTTCTGCGTCTCGGGCGGCGGCATCCGGTCGGCCTGCGTCACCCTGGGCGCGCTACAGGTCCTGCGCCCCCAACTGCGCAGGGCGCGCTACCTCGTGTCGGTCTCAGGAGGCGGCTACACCGCGGGTGCCCTGCAACTGGCGCTGGCCGGGGCGGGCCAATTCCGTGGGGAGGACCGGTACCGGGCCGGTTCCGGCGACGTCTTCATGCCCGGCACGCCGGAGGAGGACCACACCCGCCGGCACTCGAAGTACGTCGCGGAAGGCACCGGCCAGTGGCTGGCCGCCATCGGTGCCGTCCTGCGGGGCCTGCTGGCCTCCCTGGGGCTGCTCACCGCCACCCTGCTGGTCGTCGGGCTCGCCCTGAGCTGGGGCTACCACCTCGTCCCGCTGGCGGACCCGACCCGGCTCCCGGGCTTCCGGGGACCCGCGCTGTGGGCCGTTTTCGCCCTCCTGTGCTGCGCGGCCGTGTTCTGGTTCCTCTGGCTGGTGTCCTTGTGCCTCGCCAGGCAGTTCCTGTCGGGCGTGCTGAAGAAGACCTTCCTCACCTTCGTGGTGGCGGGCCTGCTGCTGGCCGTCGTGGTGGTCGTCCTCCCCGCCCTCGAGTGGGCGACGGCGCGTCTGTGGACGCTCCATGCCCCGGCGACCGCGGTGAGCGGCGGAGTCGTGGGGCTGCTCACCTATGTGACCGTGCTGGCCGGCACCACATGGCGGCGCATTGAGTCCACCGAGCACGCCGTCCAGTCCGCCAGGCGTACGCGACTGGTGCGGACCATGCCCGTCGTCGGAAAGTATCTGCTGGTATGGGTGGTTCTCCTTGTGGTGGCAGTGGCCTCGCTGCTCATTCTGGGCGGGGCGATCCACGTCGGGCGGACATGGCCCGCGGCCGTCCAGATCGGCCTTCCCGTGGTCCTCTGCGCGGTCGCGCTGAGCCTCGACCAGACGTGGACGAGTCTCCACCCCTTCTACCGCGCCCGGCTGGCATCCGCTTTCGCCGTCCGCCGCAAGACCGATCCGGACGGTGAACAGCTCGCGGTCCCCTACGAGTTCGACGAACCGACGCCGCTTTCCTGCTACGGCAGGCGGCACCCCGGCTTCCCCCAGGTCGTCTTCGCGGCGGCGGCCAACCTGTCCGGCGACGACCGCACACCGCCGGGGCGGCACGCGGTGTCGTTCACCCTGTCGTACGACTACGTCGGCGGTCCGGACGTCGGGTACGCCCGGACGGACGTCCTGTGGAACCGCACCAGACCGGTCATCCGCAAGGACCTGACCGTCGAGTCGGCCGTCGCCGTCTCCGGCGCGGCCTTCGCCTCGGCCATGGGACGCCAGGCGCGTGCCTTCCAGACACTGTTCGCGATCTCCAACGCCCGGCTCGGCACCTGGCTGCCCAACCCCGGTGTGCTGGGGGCCCTTTGGGACGAGCGCGCCGACTGGGGACTGCCCCCGATGCCCGGCATCCGCCGCCTGCCGTACCTGCTGCGGGAAGTGTCCGGGCGCTACCCGTTGGACGACCGGATGCTGCTGGTCACGGACGGCGGCCACTACGAGAATCTCGGCCTGGTCGAACTGCTCCGGCACGGCGTCACCACCGCCGTGTGCGTGGACGCCAGCGGGGGCTCCGGGGCCTTCGCCCCCGCTCTGGGCGAGGCCATCGCCCTGGCCCGGGAGGAACTCGGGGTCGAGATCAGGATCGCGCGCGAGGACTGGCAGAAGCTCGTTCCCGGCAGCGCCTCTCCCCTCACACCGCAGCCGAACCAGCCGCCCCAGCCGAACCAGCCGGCCCAGCCGGCCGCGCCGAACCCGCTGGCGGCCCTCGACCTCCGGCTCTCGGCCGACGCGGTGGCCGAGGGCGAGATCATCTATCCGCGCGCATTGGTGGACGAACGCGGCCGAACGCTGGGGACGCGGGGACGGCTGATCGTCGCGCGGGCCACGCTGACCGCGGACATGCCCTACACACTTCTCGCCTACGCCCAGGCCAACGGGGCGTTTCCCCACGACGGCACCAGCGACCAGTGGTTCGACAGCCGGCGCTTCGACGCCTACCAGGCACTCGGCCGCTGGATCGGCGAGCGGGTCGCGAAACTGCTCCCGACGGAGGGCGGCACCCCCCGGACCGGATGGCGGGGTGCCGGAAGTCCGGCCGCCGAGCAGCAGGACCCGGTGCACTACGGGTGGGCGGGCGGAACGCTGTCCTGAGCGCGAAGAGCCGTACGGTGGCCCGGGGGTGCACACGCTGCTGCCGGCCGCCATCGGCGGTGCCATGACCTCAATGCCTGGTGGCTGGCGGGAGGTGTGCGGTGGGGGCTGGCTGCAATGGCGGTGGGGGCTGGCTGCAATGACTGAGCCGTAACTGTCTTCCTAGCGTGGACGTGTTGGCTGATCTGGCCGGACATTCCTTCGCAGGTTCTGCCATCCGTTGTGACTCGACACCCTCTGAGAACGGGAAACGCAAGTGAAAGCCGTCTGCACCGTCTTTGTCGGAACCTCACCCATGGTGGTGAATGTTGCCGGTGAACTGGACATCGCGACCGCCGCCCATACTGACGCCATCCTTACGGCCGCGACCGGCGGTACGCATCCCGAGGTCGTCATCGACCTGAGGCAGGTGACCTTCGTGGACTGTGCGGGAGCGCGCCCCCTGATGGCCGCCGCACGCCGCATCCATGAGGCCGGGGGCTCGCTGACCCTGCTGGCCGGTCACCCCATGGTGGTCAAGGTCCTGCGCTTCAACAATCTGATTCCTGACGCGGCGGCGTCATCCGACGGTGCCGTCCCGCCCCGGCATCTCCCCGCGTACCCGCTCGCCGTGCATCGCTGCGACCACCGCTGTCGCGCGCTGGCGGAGGAATGCTGACGGTGCCGGAACCCGTCGAGCGCGAGGTCGACGACGGCCCCCGCGGGCTGGTGCACGCATCGGTGCACCAGCCTCAGCACAGCACGTTCGGCCCGTCCGCCTCCTCCTACTGCGCCACGTCCGTGGGATACGACCGCGTCACGGGAAGGCGCGCTTCCAGCGTGGTTCCCTGACCGCTGGGGCTGTGCAGGGTGAGGGTCCCGCCCAGGGCCCCTATGCGGTCGGTGAGGCCGACCAGGCCCGAGCCCTGCCCCCACACGGCCCCTCCGACGCCGTCATCGCGAACGGACAGGCGCAGGACGTCGTCGCTGACATGCGCGGAGATGCGAACGCACGACGCGAGGGCGTGCTTGGCCGTGTTGGCCAGCGCCTCCGACACGACGTAGTAGGCCGCCACCTCCACCGGCTCGGGAAGTCGCTGGGGGACGTCGATGTCGAGTTCGACCGGAACCAGTGAGCGACGGGCCAGCGCCCGGAGCGCGGGGACCAGCCCGCCCTGCGAGAGGATCGCTGGATGAATGCCGCGGGAGAGCTCGCGCAGCTCGTCGAGCGCCGCCAGCAGCGATTTGGTGACCCGGGCCATCCTGGCCTTCAGCTCCGGTTGGTTCGCGGGTACGGCGCCCTGGGCGGCCCGCAGTTCCAGCACCAGGGACACCAGCCGCTGCTGGGTGCCGTCGTGCAGGTCACGTTCGATGCGTCGCCGGGCCTCGTCGGCGGCTGCGAGGATCCTGCACCGTGAGGTGGACAGTTCGGCGTGGCTTTCCTGGAGCGAGTCGGCCATCCGGTTGAAGCTGCGCTCCAGCACACCGATCTCACCGACCCCTGTCTCAGGTGTGCGTGCGTTCATGTCGCCGCCGGCGAGCCGGCCGGCCATGGCGGCTGCCTGTCGCACGGGATGCACGACCGCCCGGGTGACGTAGCCCGCGTAGCCGATGACGAGCACGACCGATCCGGCCAGACCTCCGACGGATGCCATGACCGCCTGGTTGGCGATCCCGGCGGCGCGTTCCTCCCGGGCCGCCGCGAGCTTGCGTTCGGTGAGCACGATGCGGTGGCACTCGTCGCGGACCGCCGCCACGCGCCGGTCGTTCTGCACGCCCGGGGCCGCGGTCCGCATCGTCGCGCGGTCCTGCTTCGCGACCTTCATCAGCGGCATGGAGTATTCCTTGATGATGTAGGCGAAACCCGCCTGCTGGACCTGCTCGGTCCTGATCCGCTGGGCGGAGTTGGCCAGGTGGGTCAGTGTTTCGACCTCCTTGGGCAGGGCGGCCTGGGCAGCCTGCCAGCGCTTGATGAACCGCTCGCGCCCGGTCAGTTCATAGCCGCGCAAGTCCGCCTGGAGACTGAGCGTTCGGCGCTGCACCTGGTTGGCCGCCAGCAGCAGTTCCTCGGATCGCTGCGCGAGCCGCTGGGAGGCGCGCAGATCCACACTCGAGCGGAACAGGATGACGAAGGCCGAGCCGATGAGGAGCAGGAGGAAGCCACTGGCGACGACCACGCGGCGCACGAGATCGCCGTTCGCGCCGGTCCCCAGGGCACGGAAGGCGAGCGGACGCACGTTTCCTCCGTGGCGTTGACCAGGTTTTGCGTGGGCCACTGGCAGGTGCCCACCGGACGAGACGCAAGGACAATGGTAGGTATGACGTCAGGGGGCTCGACGTCCCCTGCTGGGGACGAGCCGAGCGACAGCGGACCAGCCACGACGGACCTGCGGGTCGTCCTGGCCGAGGACGATGTCCTGTTCCGCGAGGGGCTGGCCAGTTTGCTCCAGGGTGCGGGTTGTGCGGTCGTGGGGCAAACGGCCGATGCCGTCCAGCTTCTCGACGCGGTCAGGCAGGCGAGGCCGGACCTGGTCGTGACCGACATCCGGATGCCGCCTGGTCAGGGCACCGAGGGGCTGGACGCAGCCCGCACCATCCGGCAGGAGTTCCCCGAGATGGGAATCCTGGTCCTGTCGGCGTACGCCGAGGTGGAGCGGGCGCTGGAACTCCTGGAGAGCGGCCACGGTGTTGGTTACCTGCTCAAGAGCCGTGTCAGCGACCTGCAGGACTTCCTGGAGGCCATGCACCGGATCGCCAGGGGCGGGTCGGTGGTGGACCCCGCCCTGGTGCAGGAGCTGGTCTCCGCCCGCCGTAGGGAGGATCCGCTGGCGGTACTCAGTACGCGGGAGCGCGAGGTGCTGGAACTGATGGCCGAGGGCCGCTCCAATGCCGGCATCGCCCGTCGTCTGTGGGTCACCGAAGGAACGGTGGAGAAGCATGTGCGCAGTATTCTCACGAAGCTGAACCTGCCTGAGACCGACGACGATCACCGTCGGGTCAGGGCCGTCATCACGTTTCTCGAGGCTCGATGAACGAGTCGTCCTGGTGATTGCCGTCCTCCTCGGCGAGCAGAGTCCGAATGGCGTCGCCTGACAGAGCGGATTTCGCCAGGAACCCGGCCGCCGCGCTCTCCTCGATCACATCGCCGTAATCCTCCTCGGCGTAATTAGAAATCAAAATGACCGGGGGAGGGGAGGGGTCGGTCTCGTGTTGCAGTCGGCGGGTCAACTCCAAACCGCTTTCGGTACCCAGATCGATGTCCACCAGTACGACCTCCGGCCGGAGCCGCTCAACCTGCCGCAGTGCCTGCCCGCTGTCGGCTGCCACGCCCACGACTGCTATTCCCTGCCCCTCGAGCAGGCAGCGGGCGGCTTCGAGGAAGTGAGGGCTGTCATCGATGATCACGCAACGCAGCATGTACCCAGCATCCCGGGCGGACACCCGGTCGGCATTACCGCTAGCTGTAGCCCTTTCCCAGGTCGGGCGGGGGAAAGTCGGCGCCATCGTGCACGTGGGTGGCAGGATCGTTCTCCGTGTGGTCCGAAACTCGGCTCAGGGCCCGACGTTCGAATCTCGTAATGAATGAATCAGGCTCGCGATCTTGACGCGCACGTCTCCGGTGTCGCACATTGGAGTCCGCATAGCGGAAATGGTTTCTCGGAATGCGACAAGAATGTGACAAGGATGCGGTAAGAATGATGAGCCCGTGAGTGATCTGCACCCGTGTCGCCACCCCGCGTAGCCGCCATGACGTACGAACCGTGACCACAGGACCACCCATGAAATTCCTCGCTCGCGGTGTCCCGGCGCCTGGTCCCGACGGCCGCAAAGTCCCTCTCGTCCAGGGGCTCGGACACCACTGGGAAGATCGCTTCCAGCGTCGCCTCACGAGTCGCGGTCGGCCACCGGCCGAAAGCGCCCGAGCGCAGGTGGGACTACCGCTCCTGCTGATCGCGGCGATCACCCTCGCGGCATCCTTCGCCCCCCTGGCCATTCACCTCTCACCGCTCCTCGTGGCCGCCCCCACCTGCACCGTGGCGTTCGCACGAACCCCGGTGACGGTCGTCATGGCTCTGGTCGCCAGTGCGGCCGTGGTCCTCGTCGACTGGCACGACGGTCTGTTGCATTCGGCGCTCTTGCCCCTCCACATCGGCGCACTGCTGGCGGTCTCCGGCTGCGCCATCGTCGCTCGCGCACTGCATGACCGCGATCTGAGAGAACTCACGCAGGTCCGGGCGGTGTCCGAGGCGGCCCAACGGGTCTTGCTGCGGCCCATACCCCGCACATTGGGCTCCCTGCGCATCGCGTCGATGTACCGGGCGGCCACTGCGCACGCGCTGGTCGGCGGCGACTTGTACGCCGCCGCCCGCATCGGATGCACGACCCGCATCCTCATAGGTGACGTCCGCGGCAAGGGCCTGCTCGCCGTCGAGGACGCCTCCGCCCTGCTCGGTGCCTTCCGCGAGGCTGCCCATGAACACGAGACCCTGCCGGAGCTGGCGGCTGCCCTCGAACGCAGCGTCCGCAGGCACCTGGCCGAGATGACGGAACGCGACCCCGACAGCGGCGAGCGTTTCATCACCGCGCTGCTGGCGGAACTCCCCGACGGAGAGGAGACCGTCCGGATCGTCAGCTGCGGGCATCCCCCGCCGCTGGTGAGGCAGCGCGGCCGAGTGAGCCTCCTGCGCGTAAGCCGGCCGGCCCCGCCACTCGGACTGGCCGGAAGCACGACGGACGCCTTTCCCCTGCACGCCTTCGCTTTTGCCCCCGGAGACACGTTGTTGCTCTACACCGACGGACTCGTCGAAGCCCGGGACAGCAGCGGGAACTTCTATCCCGTTCTCGAACGCGCCGCCACCTGGGTGTGGAGTGGCCCACACCGCCTCCTGCAGCACATCAGCCAAGACCTCGACAGTCATGTGGGTCCCCGCCTGGACGACGACCTCGCCCTGGTGGCCGTCCACTGCCCCACCCGTTCACTGCACCACCTGGACGCACCCACATGACCTGCACAACGCCCATCATGAAAGGACAGTGACCAGGATGACCACTGTACGTCGCCTGGCCTGGCAGCCGTGCTCGCTGCTGGTCGCCTACCTCGGTGCGACCTCCGCGGTACAACTGGTGGCATCAGCCGGTGGTTTGGTCCGCTGGTCCGAATACTCGATACTGGCGCCCCTCGTGGCCGCCGGCCTGCTTCCCCTTCGGCGTACCCTCGCGATCGGCGTGGCGACCCTGGTCGCCAGCGTGGCCGTCTACGGCTTCGCGATCCGTGGGGTGTCCGACGGAGGGCGCACGGTCGTGATCACCGCGGCCGCGCTCTCACTCGCGTTGAGCCTGATCATGTGCCGGAGGCGCCTGAGCCTGCAACATCGCGTGTCCACCCCGGTGGAGCGGCCCGCGCGGGGCCTCGACAGCCCACGGATCAGCTCGGACGCGAACCGGGCGGTGGACGATGTCTCCGGCGACACGTTTCCGTTCTCGATGACCAGCACGCACGCCGGTCTGCTGCCGCAGCCCGCGGCGTTGGAGCTCGCCGGTTGCTGTGCGGCTGCCGACGACACCGTGCGGGCCGAAGCCCACTGGCTCGACGCGATACCACTGCCCGGCGCCCGGGTCGCGCTCGTTGCCGGTTCCGTCGCCGAAGACGGGAGTCCCGCGCCCGCCCTCGCCCCTGAACTCCGCGCCGCGGTGCGCACGCTGGCCGCCATGGACCTGCAACCGGAGGAGCTCCTCGCCCACCTGGCGCACGTACTGACCGGACTGCGGCTCGGCGGCGAACCGACCCGGCACAGCGAGGACGTATCCGGTGTCACCGTGGGTTGTCTGTACGCGGTCTACGACCCCGTCACCGGCCGCTGCACCCTCGCCAGCGCCGGCTACCCCGCGCTGACCGTCCTCCAGCCGGACGGCGTGATCACCACCGTCGACATTCCCGCCAACCCTCCCCTGGGACCCGCGGCATCGCCCATAGAGGCCACTGAGGTCGATCTCCCGGATCGCAGCCTGCTCCTGCTGCACGCGCACACGCCTTGGACACCCGACCCGGCAGCCGGGGCCGGCCCGAGCACGCTGCCCGAGGCGGGCCTCGGATCACCATCCCGCCTGACGTCTCTGAGCCGGTCCGCCCTCAACGCGCTGCTGTCCGACAGGCGTTACGCCCACGCCGGCGTGCTCGCGGCCCGCACCCGCACGTTCGACAGCGACAACGTCGCCTCCTGGGACCTCGCGGACGACCTTGCCGCCGTCTCCCAGGCCCGTAAGCACGTGTGGGCGAAGCTGACCGCGTGGGGACTTGAGGACGCCGCACCCACCACGGAGCTCATCGTCAGCGAACTGGTCACCAACGCCATCCGTCACGGCGGCCCGCCGGTCCAGTTGCGCCTCATCCGCCAAGGTGCCGGACTGACCTGCGAGGTCTCCGACGGCAGCAGCACCTCACCGTACCTGCGGCAGGCCAGCACCTTCGACGAGAGCGGCCGGGGACTGTTCATCGTCTCCCAGCTCGCCCAGCGGTGGGGCACACGCCATGGTTCCCGCGGCAAGACCATCTGGGCGGAACAACAACTGCACACATCCGAAGAGGCCATGGCCGACGGTCACCACACATCGGTGTCCCCGGTCCGAGAGACGACCTGACTCGACCTCGCCCGTCCCGACAGCAACTCGAAGGCGTCGGCCAGCTCCTGGCCGCCCTGGCCGGTGGAGTGCCAAGCGGGCAGCAGTCCGACTGCCTCGGCGTGGGCCTGCTCGATGGCCAGGTGCTGCTTCTCCATGACGGGCACGACGGCCGCCGCCTCCTCACCTCCATGGTGTGTGTGCAGAACGCGGCACACAAGGTCCGCGTGCGCGCCGACGACCTCGCAGCGCGCGGTGTCGCCCTGGGCGACACAGAACGATCCTGCTGGGCGACGGCACGATACTGGCGACTTCACGGCTGTGAGGGTGACCGTGGGTGAAGGATCCGGCCCGAGGAGAACGGGCCGAGCGTGACGTCGGCAGCATCGGGCAAGTGGGTGGCGGGATCGCTCCGCCCGCTCCCTACGACGGTAGGGTGGATTCGACGGGTGACTGCAGGATCAGGTCCCAGCGGCGGGCCGGAACCGCATCAGCGACGACTGCCGTAACCCGAGCTCCGCCGGCGCGCCGCGCGACGATGCTGCGGCCATGGCCGACCGGATCGACGCACTGTCAGTTGCCGCGTCGCCTTTGTCGCAGAGGAAGAAGCAGTGATGACGCCTGGCACCCCGACCGTCCGGGACTTCGAGACGCTCGTGGAGCCTCTTCGGTTGCGACGCGACGTCGAGTTCCTCGCCGCGTCGCCGCGCAGTCGGCGCCGGGCCCCGCACGCGATGGACCGCGCGGAGTCGTACGTCGGTGAGGAGCTGACCTCCGCTGGGTGGCGGGTCGAGCGGCAACCGTTCGACCTGGGATGGAAGTGGGGCTCGACCGACCGGCACGGCCACCGGGCTCTGGCGATGAAGCCACGGCTGCACCGCCGGCTTCGGGGTGCGAACCTCATCGCCTCCCTGGGGGACGCCCACGATTGCCCCACGGTGCTGATCGGGGCTCATCTGGACAGTGTCAGCGGCAGCCCGGGGGCCGACGACAACGCCTCGGGAGTCGCGGTGGTCCTGGAGACAGCACGCCTTCTTGGCCGGCTGCCAGTCGCGCCACCGGTCACCCTCGCCGTCTTCGACATGGAGGAACTGGGGTTGATCGGTGCTCGCCATGCTGCGCGCGAACTGAGCCGCAGCAGGCGCGTGGCCGGCATGATCTGCCTGGAGTCGGTCGGCTATTTCACGGACGCGCCCGGCAGCCAGAAGCTGCCGGCCGGTTTCTCGGTCGCCTTCCCCCGCATTTCCGAGGTGGTCAAGACCGACGGCCGGCGGGGAAACTTCGCACTCGTCGTCCATCGGCGGTCCTCGGCCGCGGCGGCCCTTTCCTGGCAGCGCGCTGCCGCGGCGACGTCGCTGTCGCTGCCGAGTCTCCTGCTGCGCGACCCGAGGCCCGATGGCCCGCTCGGCATGCTGATCGGCTTGGCGGTTCCCCCGGCCCAGCATCTGGGCCGCAGCGATCACGCACCCTTCTGGAACCGGCGGATTCCCGCGCTGATGCTCACCGACACGGCGAACTTCCGCAACCCGCACTACCACCGACCCACCGACCTTCCGGAGACACTCGACTTCCGACGTCTGGCCGCCGTGACCGCGGCCACCGCGGCCACCGCGATCTCCTGGCCGACCGAGTGCCAGTGCCGGTGACCCGTTCGTCCCCCTCGCGATGGGCGCGGTGGCCATGGCCGGGCGTCGAGGCCGGGAACGCGCACGCCCCCGGAGCTGAAGAGGTGCTCCGGGGGGTGGGACATGCGGAGTGGGCCGCGGGGCGTCAGGCCTTCGGCTCGTACGCCTTCGGCAGGCGCATGCCGCGCTCGGCCATGATGTCCCGGACGCGGTTCGGGTAGTTGGTGATGATGCCGTCGATGCCCATGTCCATGAGGGCCTCGAGGGTGGCGGGGTCGTCACAGGTCCACGGGACGACCTTCAGGCCGCGCTTGTGGGCCTCGGAGACCATCTTGTCGTCGACGTAGAACCTGAAGTCCGGGTTCGAGACGACGCCGTCCTGCGGGAAGCCGTAGACCGGGGAGAGCGCGGTCACGCCGGGGACGGCGGCTGCCGCCTTGACGAAGTCGCCGTCGTAGTCGTCGGCGTCGATGCCGCCGAGCCACGGGGAGGCGCCGGGCTTGCCGACCTGCAGGAAGTCGTAGTTGGTCAGCGCCACCAGGGGGTACTTCGGGGCGAGCTTGTGCATCTCCTTCAGGGCGCCCCAGTCGAAGGACTGGATGGTGACCTGGTCCTCGATGCCGGAGGCGTGGATCTCCTCGTACACGCGGCGCACGAACAGCTCGCGCGGCGCGGTCTGTTCGGGGGCGCCGGCCTCGACCTTGGTCTCGATGTTGAGCTTGATCTGCCGGGCGTTGTAGCTCTTGACCAGGTTCAGGACGTCCTTGAGCTCCACCATCCGGTGGCCCTTGATCTGTTCCTGCTCGGGGAAGCCAGGGAGCTGCTGGTAGCCGCAGTCCGTGGTCTTGATCTGCGCGAGCGTCAGGTCCTTGATGTACTTGCCGACGTACGGGTACATCGGGTCACCGGGGGTGACCGGCGCGGTGTCCTTGCACTTCTGGGCGCTGATCTGGCGGTCGTGGTTGACGACGACCTTCTGGTCCTTGGTGACGTGGGTGTCCAGCTCCAGGGTGGTCACACCGAGGCGCATGGCCTTGCCGAAGCCCTCGAGGGACTCTTCGGTGGTCATGCCGATGCCACCGCGGTGGGCCTGCAGGTCGAAGTGGGTCTTCTGGGGGAGCACCGTGGGCTGGGGGTCGGCGGGGGCCGCCTGGGCGGCGGTCGCCGGGACGGCGAGCACGGGCACGACGGCCAGTGCGGCGAAAGCATGCCGGAGGGACACTTCAAGCCTCGTATTGCTTGGGACGATCCGGTCGCTGGTCAGTGACGGGGGGCCAGGACCTGAGACAGGACGTCGTGAACGTAGGTGTTTGCGTGCTTGCCGGTGAACCGGCTCGCGAGCGGACCGGCGGCCGTGACGGGAACGTCGACACTGGTGTGGCCGGAAGTCGTCCAGTCGATCGTGAACGTCCGGTCGCTGCCGTGAATGGTGAACGGGCCGTCCTCGACGGAGACACCGGTGCCGGACTCGTCCGCGGTGTCGTTCTCCTCGACCGCCAGGCCGCCGGTCTCGTGGTCGCCGGTGATGACGAGGAGGGTGTCCGGGTGGGTCGCCTGGTAGGCGCGGGCGACGGCGACAGCCTTCTCGAGCTGCTGCATCGACTGAAGGACACGCGTGCCGTTGTTGCTGTGCGCGAACTCGTCGACGCCTTCTTCCTCGACCATGAGGAAGAAGCCCTTCTTGTTCTTGTCCAGCGTGTTCAGTGCCTTGCTGGTCATCGTGGCGAGGTCGACGGCCGGGTCGTACACGTCGCCCTGGCCCTCGGGGCGCTGCTGGAACATCTCCTCGTTGCTGAAGAGACCGAGCAGCTTGCCCTGAGGCGCCTTGCTCAGTTCCTTCGCGCCGGTGACGTACGTGTAGCCGGAGCGCTTGGCCTGGGCGATCAGGTTGCCCTTCGTGCCACGGCTGCCCTCGCTGGTGTCCTCGGCGGGCTTGTCCGGGAAGGCACCGGCGGTGCCGGCCGGCAGCCACCAGTCCTCGCCGCCGCCCAGGATCACGTCCGGCTTGCTGACTTCGAGGTACTGGCGGGCGATCTCGTCCTGCTTGCCGCGGTCGGCGGTGTTGGCGAAGAAGGCCGCGGGCGAGGCGTCGGTGACCTGTGCGGTGGTCACCAGGCCGGTGGCCTTGCCCGCCGCCTTGGCCTGCGCCCCGAGCGTGGGGAGCGGGTTGCCGTCGGTGTCGACGCTGATCGCGCCGTTGTACGTCTTCTCGCCCGTGGCCCATGCGGTGGCGGCTGCCGCGGAGTCCGTGACCACGGCCTTGGGGTCGTCCGGCGTGGTCGTCAGCTGACCGGACACGGGCAGACGATCCATCGTCAACTGGCCCTGCAGACCGGCGAGGTGCAGCCGCGCCGCCTCACGTGCGGCGGCACCCATGCCGTCGCCGTTGATGAAGATGACGTTCTTCGCGGTGGCGGCCTTCGCCTTCGCCGTGCTCTGCGGAGCACTGGCGGACGCGCCCGGCGTGGGGTTGAGCACCATGGTTGCCACCACGGCCGCGGACGCCGCTGCCACGGGCGCCCCCCATCGCATACCACGCACGTTTCTGTTCACAAAACTCTCCCATGGGCATCGCAAAGTGCTTCCTTTGCAATCTAATGGGGTGATGATCGATCGCAGCCGAACCGCAAGTGACGTCTGGGCCAACAGTCCGCGTCCGTGACCATCGCAAGGTTTGTTCCGTCAACATGCGTGGTCCTCGGTCCGTGCCGCTGCTCCACCAGACCTTGGGCTACCCGTTCCGGCGGCCATGGCCGTTGCGGTGACCCGGGTGTGCCGGGGACGGGCGGCGCAGGCCGGTCAGGTCGCGCTTGACGACGATGTTGCGGTCGGAAACGTTGTTGCCGAGCGCGAATTGCGGCCAGTACCCCTGGATCTCCTGGCGGCTGCGCTCGCTCCACCGGCGTGCCAACTCGCCGCGCGACTTGTAGAAGTTGAGCGCGTAGCCCTCCTCGTGCAGCCGCAGCAGTGAGAAGCCGCCCGGGTACTCCTTCGCCGCGGCGATCTCCTGGTGCACGACGCGGGGCGCGGACGGACTGACCGTACGGTGGTTGCGGTGCGTGTGTCCGGCGTGGTGCAGGAAGACCCCGGGGCTCTTCGCGTACTGGTCGAGGATGGTCGCCGCCTGCTTCTGGTCGAGGGTGTTGCTCGCGGTGATGGCAGCCCGGACAGGTCGGTGGAGAAGTACGTGGGCTCGATGCCGGGGAAGTACGCGTCGTGGAAACAGTCGTTGCCCTGCCATTGTCCGGCGCGGCAGGACGCGTACGGGTCGCCGGTGTGGGCGCGGTCGTGGTTGCCACGCGCGACGAAGTAGTCCCGCCGGTAGTCCCCGAAGCGCGTCAGCAGTTGGCCCGCACGGCTGAGGTCCACGGGCAGGGCCTCCGCGGAGATGTCGCCGGCGGCAAGCAGGTAGCGGGCGCCGACGCGTTTCACATCTTCCACCAACGATTCGAGCATGACGTCGGGGTACGGCGGCAGTCCCGGCTCCTGGACGATGCCGATGTACTGCGGCTGCCCGCCCACCAAGCCGGCCTGGGTCTCGCCCATGTGCAGGTCGTTGCACAGCGCGACGGAGAACAGGAACCGGCCGCGTGGCGGTTCCGGCGTGTGAAGGAAAAGGGACCCGTGGTGCCCAGGCCCGTGTCGTCCGTGCCCACGGCGTTGCCGCCGATGAGGTTGAAGGGGGTGGGGGTGGCAAGCTTCCCGTTGGAGCGTGCCTGGTGGTAGTAGGTCTGACCGGGTTCCAGGTCCCGCAGCTCCACGTAGTGGTAGGGCGTGTGCGAGGAGATGCCCCCCGCGACGCGGTTGAGGCGGTTCGGATGCGTCCCGTAGACGACCTCGCCGTCCGCCGGAGCCGGGACCATGCGGCCCAGTCCGTCGTCGGTGCCGGCCTCGCCGGTGTACCAGGTGATGATGGCGTGGTCCTCGGCCAGAGTGACCAGTTCGAGGTTGACGGGCGTCACGGCACCGCCCCCCGAGCCACCGACGGCAGCGGCGCGGGCCGGGGCGGCCAGGGCGGTCGGAGTGGCGGCGGCCGCAGCGGCAACGGCGGTCCACCGCATCATGTCTCGGCGGGTGAATCACAAGCAGGTATGGGGCGTCCGCGAGGTCGTCACACCCGCGCCGGGCACGCCTGATCGCCCTCACGCCCAGACTGCAGGCGCACTGGCCCGGCAACTGAGGACACAGAGGACCGGGCCGACGTTCTTGGGGCGGCCTCCGGGTGAAGCCCGCCTCGCCCTCGAACCTCGAAGGAGAGGCAGCCACCGCAGGCCTCCCCGGGGATGTCAGCCGACGGAGCGGGCCGCCGTGCTGATGACCTTCGCCACCGCGTCAGGGTGCGAGATCAGGGTCAGGTGCGACCCGCCCCGGAAGACGGTCGTCTTCGAGTGGGCGCGACGAGCCATGCGCTGTTCCGACTGCGGGGTGATGATCCGGTCGCCAGAACTGATGAAGTACCAGGACGGGATCGTCTTCCAGGCCGCGTGCTTCGACGGCGTGTCGAACGCGGCCGTCGAGGCGGCTCGTTGCGTCGCCCACAGGAGTTCGGCCTGGTTGGTGGGCAGGTCACTCGCGAAATCCTTCACGAATATGTTCTTTTTGAGGTAAAGGTTCTTTGCGCCGGACTGCGCCCCGGGGTATGCCGCCGTGTCGAACAGCGTGTTGGGCGGCGCGTTCAGCGCCGAGTTGGAGCCGCTCAGGGATCCGTTCGTCTCACCGACGGCGGGCGCGGCGGCGTCGACGTAGACCAGGGCCTTGACGTTCTTGGTCTCCGCGGCGGCGTTGGTGATGACACTGCCTCCGTAGGAGTGCCCGACGAGCACCACCGGACCGTGCACCGTCTTGAGGAAGTCGGCGACCGTCTGTGAGTCGGTGGTCAGGTTCTGCAGGGGATTGGCGATGGCACGTACCTGGTACCCCTGGTCGCGGAGGATCTTGACTTCGCCGTTCCAGCTGGAGGCGTCGGCCCAGGCACCGTGGATCAGCACGATCGTGGGTTTGGAGGCGGCCGGGGAGGCGGTCGCCGAAAGGCCCACGGCGTGCGTCGGGACGAGTGCGGAGACGGCGAACGAGATGCCGGCCGCGGCAGCAGCCGAGTAACGAAGCGCGTGCGTTCGGTGCATACCCATACCCCACAGATCTTCAGCCGGAGACGACCGCGACTGGCTACGGGAGGAGTGACGACCTGCTACGTGGTGTCATCCGAAGTCCTCGGGCACCAGCGGTCACAGGGCCTGGCGGCGGCCCTCACGCCCCAATGTGCCATGCGCCGCACCGCCCCGCATCCGGAGCGGGTCGGCCCGCGGTGGCCTGCGCGCAGGAAACGGAACTCTCGACCGCGGGCGGCGGCTCTGCCGGAGATCGGCAACCGGCACGGCACTCTCCTCGCGGCGTCGCCGCGAGCTGATCGGACAGCGTGAGCAACACCTGATGACCGCCCCGAGGGTGTCGACCAGCTCCTGCTCGATGCGGGTCTCCATGTCTGTGACGGCACCCCGGCGGCAGCATGCGGAAGACCAGTGCCGACAACTTGAACCTCCCTGCCACGAAAGGGCCGATGGCTTTCCGCCCGCTGTCCGAAACGATGTGCTGGCTTCCGTCCGCAGCGGCTCCGGGTCCATGTGACCGGGCCGTGACGGCGAATCAGGACATCACGGACGCGGCCGACCCGGCTCACCTCGGGCGGTCCGTTCCCTGTCGCCCAAGCCCGGGTGACGTGAGTTCGTCACCCCCGAATCGGGAACTTGATGACAAAGAAATCGATGCCACGCCGGAAGCACGCGTCCCGGCGGCGCCCCGTCGTGTTCGGAGCGGCCGCCATGGTGGTGGCGGGAGCCATCGCCGTTCCGGTGGTGGCGCAGGCGTCCCCGGACGCCCCTCCCGCAGACACGGCACTTCAGCGGGCGTTCGCGACGGCGTCCGCCGAGTACAAGGTGCCCCAGTCCGTCCTGATGGCGGTGGCCTACCAACAGACGGCATGGGAGGCCCACCGGGGCCACCACAGCACAACCGGCGGTTACGGTCCCCTGGAACTGACCGACGTCACACCCGACATGGTGTCCGGCGGCCCCGCCGGCATGGCCGGCCGGGCCGAGGCCGAGGAGCTGGCCGAGGGCGCGGCCCAGCACACGCACCAGGCCGCGGCGAAGCTGACAGGTCTGACGACGGAGGAACTGCGGGACGACCCCGCGAGCAACATCCGGGGTGGTGCCGCTCTGCTGGCGTCGTACCAGGAGCAGTTGAACGGCAGGACGTCCGACAACCCGGGTGACTGGTACGGCGCGGTGGCCCGCTACAGCCGCTCCACGGAGCGCCGGGGCGCGACCGCGTTCGCCGACCGGGTCTTCGCCACCATGAAGAAGGGCGTCACCCGCAGAACGGCCGACGGTCAGAACGTCGAGCTCAGCCCCGATCCCACGGTCACTCCCGTCACCTCTCAGGTGGACGGACTCAAGCTGGCCACGGCCACGGTGGCGGACACGGAATGCCCCCCGACGCTCGACTGCACCTTTGTCCCGGCCGGCCCCAAGAACGGTCAGGTGTCCGACCGGCCCGCGAACGGTGTCCGGATCGACCAGATCGTCATCCACGACACCGAATCGCCCTACGAGTCGGCCATCGCCACCTTCCAGGACCCGGCGAGCAGCACTGCCGCGCACTACGTGATGCGGTCCTCGGACGGTGCGGTGACCCAGATGGTGCCCACGAAGGACCTGGGCTTCCACGCGGGCAACTACTCCACCAACCTGCACTCGATCGGCATCGAACACGAAGGCTACGCCGCGCACGGTGCCACCTGGTACTCCGAGACCCGGCCTCCCGGTTCCCGCCGGTGCGGTCCGCCTGGTGTGTCGGTGACCCCCTTCAACTCGAGGAGACATCAATGTCGACATCATCCCTCTCGTCCGACGGCACCACCGGCGCGGCGGGCACAGAAGACCGGCTGATGGACCGCAGGGCTGTCCTGGGTGCCGGCGCCGGCGCGGTCGCCTTGGCCGTGGCGGGCGGAACGGCGGGTACCGCGGCGGCGGCGGCGCCCCGGCCCTCCGGGCAGACGTCGAAGACGGACGCGCCCGGTTCCGAGGGGAACGTCGGTACTCGGCTCGTGCTGGAGGTGCCGTTCGCGTTCGAGGAGGCGGTGGCGCGTTTCGAGGGGGCATTGCCTCAGATACCCGTGACCGCATTGCCTCAGATACCCGTGACCGCGACCCTGGCGGCCGAGCAGGCGGCGGCGGGCGGTCGCGACGGGCTGGCCGCTTTCCCGTATGACCCTCCACGAGGACCACGAGCAGAACGTCCGCTTCCTGATCGACCAGCCCAGCCTTCAGCTCGGGACCTTCGGCAGCGAGCAGATCAGCGACATCGGCCACGGCCTGGACAAGCGTGTGGGCAAGCTGCTCGGCGGCATCGGCTTCCCCGTCCCCGCCGAGCTGGCCTGACAGCCGAGGCGTGCGGTCGCCCCCCTCAGAAGACGCAGCCGCACCCCGGTCAAGGTGACCTCGGTGAGCGCGAGGCACCAGGGTGACCGGCGACTGGCACCGGCTTTCGAACTCACGCCCGGACGCACCATGACGGTGCGCCCGCGCCAGGACGAGAAATACCTCTTCGACATCCTTGTGCTCACGGTTGGCGCGCGCTCGGGGACGGCTGGGTCGTGGACGGGCTCACCGGGCTCGGGACGGGGGTCGGCGTGCCGATCGGTGGACGCGGGGAACGGGCGGGTTCGGCCGGGCGGGCCGGTTCGCCGCGCACGGAGAGGAACACCAGCGCGGCCACGGCGGCCAGGACCAGCACGCCCGCCACCGCCCGGCGCACCAGCACCCGCCGGGACCGCACCGGCCGGGTCGGCGGGCGCAGGGGCCGCAGGTCGGCCGGGCCGACGGAGTGCGCCCGCGCGGCCAGTGCGGCCCGCAGCCGCTCCTCCACCGGCGTCGCCGTGGTCCCCGTACCGGACTCGTTCATCGCAGCCCCTCCAGACGCCGGCCCAGGGCGTCCAGCGCCCTGCTGGCCGTGGACTTGACGGCACCGCGCGACAGACCGAGCGTCGTCGCGATCTCGGCCTCGGTCAGATGCGACCAGTAGCGCAGCACCAGCACCTCCCGCTGCCGCCGGGTCAGCGTGCCCAGCGCCGCCAGTACCTCCCGGTGGTCCTCGTGCAGCAGCACGTCCTCCTCGGGGGCGGGCGCGTGTCCCTCGGGGGCGGGGGTGTGCGCCCGTGCGGTCCTGCGCCGGCGCAGCACCGAGCGGGCCGCGTTGACGACACTGGTCCGCAGATACGCCTCCGGGTCGTCCAGCCGCGCGAGCCGGTGGCCGTGCCGCCGGAACAGCGCGGTGAACGCGTCCTGTACGACGTCTTCGGCCGTGGGCAGGTCGTCCACCAGCAGCACCGCCAGGCGCACCAGGGACAGCCGGCGGTGGTGGTACAGCTCCTCGATGCCCGGTGGCCGCCCGGTGTCCACGGCGGTCCGGGTGCCGGTACGGGGCTCGGTGCCGGGCGCGGCCGGTGTCGTACCCGCGCGGGTGCGGGCGAGGACGCGGGCCCGCAGCGCTCCGGTGAAGCGCCGCCAGGACGCGGGGGGCTTCCGGGTGCCCGGCCGCTCCCAGGGCACGGCCGTCGCCGGTGGTGTCGCTGTCGTCATGGATCTCCCGGAGCCGGGAGCGGGGGAGCCGCCGCGCGACGGCTCCCCCGCTCCGGCCCTGCCTCAGTGCTGCTGCGGAACCGGCGCCGGCGTGGCGTGACGGTGGTGCGGTACGGGCGCCGGACGCGCGTGTCCCGGAACGGGGGCCGGGTGCCGGGGCGCGGGAGCGGCGGTGGACGGCACCGGGCTCGGGGCCGCCGGTCCCGGGGTGGCGGGCACCGGCGAAGGCGTGGCCGGGGCGGGCGCCGGTGCGGGACCGGTCGTGTGCACGGGGGAGGGGACGGGGGACGGGGTTCCCGTGCGGACCGGCGACGGCACCGGGGACGGGACCGTGTGGCCACGCGCCGGGGCCGGGGCCGGGGCGGCGGCGCTCTCGGAGTGGGTCCGGGGGTGGGCGGCACGGCTGCCGGCCGTGGTGTGGCTGTCGCCCTGGGCCGCCTGGGCGGTCAGGGTGCCGGCGACGGCCAGGGCAGCGCCTACGGCGGAGACCCCCAGGGCGGCGCGCAGCCGGTTGGTGCGGTTCGGGCGCGGGTCACGGTGTGCGGACATGTGTTCCTTCGGTCGCTCGGGGTCGGACAACTGGACGGGGTGGAGGCCTCCACCCCGACAGACGTCCGGCCCCGGGCGAGGTTGCAGGTGACGTCCGGCGAATTTTCCGCCACCCGTTCCCGCACCCCGACGCCGGAATCCGTCTCCGCCCCGGTGCAGCCCCCCGCAGTCCCTGTGCGGCAACCCCGGTCCCGCAACCCGTGTCCCGCCACTCGCGAGCGACCGCGGCCCGAGGTGTCTCAGCCCAGCCGCTTCAGCAGTTCCTCGGCGACCGGGGCCGAGGAGGCCGGGTTCTGGCCGGTGATCAGATTGCGGTCCACCACGACGTGCGGCGCCCACGGCTCGCCCGCCCGCACCTCGACACCCGCCTCGGTCAGCCGGTCCTGGAGCAGCCACTTGGCCTGTCCGGCGAGGCCTCCCTGCGTCTCCTCCTCGTTGGTGAAGGCCGCAGCGCGATAGCCGGCGAAGGCGTTGCCGCCGTCGGAGCGGACCGCGGCGAGCAGGGCGGCCGGACCGTGGCAGACCACGGCCAGCGGCTTGCCCGAGTCCAGGGCCGCCACCAGCAGCCGGCCCGACTCGGCGTCCACGGCCAGGTCCTCCATGGGGCCGTGCCCGCCCGGGTAGAACACGGCGGCGAAGTCGGCGAGGTCCACCTCCGCGAGCTTCACCGGCGTCCGCAGCTCGGTCATCTCCTCCAGCGCGCGGGCGATCTCCTCGGCCTTCTCCTGACCGCCGTTGACCTCGGCGGCCAGGCTCGCCCGGTCGACCGGCGGCACCACACCGCCCGGCGTGGCGACGACGACCTCGTGACCGGCGGCCTTGACGGCCCGGTAGGGGACCACGGCCTCCTCGGCCCAGAAGCCGGTCGGGTGCGCGGTGCCGTCGGCGAGCGTCCAGTGATCGGCGCCGGTCATCACGAACAGGATCTTCGACATGGGTTCCCTCTCCAGAAGGCTTGCGTCCGCAGGCGGCTCGGGCCGCGGATGCGGCGGCTCGGGCCTGCGAGAAAGAACGTAGGCGAGACGACCCATAGGAATCCAATGCAGAGCCGAATAGCTGACATTGGATTTCCTATGGCGGCCGGGGAATGCACGGCGGCCATACTCGGACCCGTGGAGACCGCTTCCCTCGACCTGAACCTGCTGCGCACCTTCCTCGCCGTGTACCGCTCCGGTTCCTTCACCGGCGCCGCCCGGCTGCTGGGACTGTCACAGCCGACGGTGACGACGCAGATGCGCGCGCTGGAACGGCAGACCGGCCGGGAGCTGTTCGAACGGCTGCCGCGCGGGGTCACACCGACCCCGGTGGCCGACGAGCTGGCGGCCCGGATCGCCGCGCCCCTGGACGAGCTGGCCGCCGTCGCCGGCCCCACGCCGCCCTCCGGGACCCGGACCGAGCCCGTCCATCTGGCCGGCCCGGCGGAACTCCTGTGCACCAGGGTGCTGCCGGCCCTCGCGCCGCTGGTCGCCGAGGGCGTACGGCTGCGGGTGGCGACCGGGCTGACCGATCCGCTGCTGGACGAACTGCGCGCCGGCCGCCACGACCTGGTGATCGCCACCACCCGCCCCCGCGGCCGTACGCTGCACGCCGTCCCGCTCACCGACGAGGAGTTCGTGCTGGTCACGGCCCCGGTCTGGGCCGAGCGGCTGACGGGACGCCGGTTCGCGGGGGAGACCGGGGGGCGAGGAACCGTCGTGCGGGACGCGGACGCTGAAGGAGGGGGTGTCGTACAGGAGCCCGAGGACCAAGGAGCCGCCGGGCGGGACGCCGAGCGCCCAGAGGCCGTCGTGCGGGACGCCGACGGGCAAGGGACCGCCGCCGTGACCGTTGCGGACTCCTTCGACCCCGCCGTCCTGCACCGGGTTCCGCTCATCACCTACGCCGAGGACCTGCCGATCGCCCGCCGTTACTGGCGGCACGTCTTCGGCCGGCGTCTGTCGCGTACCGCCGCCGTGACCGTTCCCGATCTGCGCGGGGTGCTCGCGGCCGTGGCCGCCGGCGCCGGGTTCAGCGTGCTGCCCCGCTATCTGTGCCAGGACCTCCTGGCATCCGGCGCGCTCGTCGCGCTGCTGGAACCGGAGGACCCGCCGATCAACACCGGCTTCCTCGTCCAGCGCCCCGGCGCCTCCGACAACCCCGACGTGGCCCGCGTCCGCGCCCTCCTGCTGCGCGCGGCGCGCAGTTGGTAGGCCGGCGGGAGAGGCCGCTCAGGAGGAGGTGGCTGCCGGGCCGGCCGTCCACTCCGGGGCCAGGACCGACCAGATCTCCTCGTCGTGCCGCTCACCCCGGTACGGGTAACTCTCCCGCAGCACGGCCTCCTTGCGCATGCCGAGCCGGCGGGCGACCGCGATGCTGGGGGTGTTGCCGGCCGACACCCACCACTCGACGCGGTGGATGCCCCGCTCCCGGATCGCCCAGTCGATGAGCAGGCGGGCCGCCCGGGTCACCAGACCACGGCCCACCGCGGCCGGTTCCAGCCAGCAGCCCGCCTCCGCCGTACCCTGCGGCACGTCCATCCGGCGCAGGATCACCGCCCCCACCAGGGTTCCGCCGAGGCGGATCGCCCGGACGAGCCCCGCGTCGGCCGCTTCCTTCTCGGCGTACGCCTCCAGGAACGCCCGGGCGGACGCCGGATCGGTGACCACGTCCGGCAGTCCGTTGAACCGCCCGATGAACTCCCGGCCCCGGTCCACATGGGCGAGGAACTCCTCGGCCTGCCAGGGCCGGAGAGGACACAGCTCGGCACCGTCGGCACCGAGAGGGGTCGCGAACATGGTCACCTTCGGCCGAGAGGGTGGGACATCTGATACGCCAGCCTACGGTCCGCGCCCTCCCCGACGGCGGTCAGGGCTTCGTCCAGCTCCATGAACCACTGCCAGGCGGGCCGTCCGTCGGCCTCGGCCAGCCGCGCCACCACCAGGTCCTCCAGCTCCGGGACGCGCTTGTTCTTCCAGACCTTGTCGGCCAGGCTCACCAGCAGGTCCTCCACGCCGGTCCCGGGAGCCGTCCAGGACGCGTGGGTGCCGGCGAACCGGGCGAGACCCGCCGGCACACCGTGCTCCAGCAGCAACTCCCGCCCCGCCGCCTCGTGCCGTGCGCCGGGACCGGACAGCTCGGCCGGGTGCAGGGCCTTGCCGATGTCGTGCGTGGCGGCTCCGAACAGCACCGCGTCCGCGTCCAACTCAAGCCGCGGACAGTGCTGCCGCACCCATGCCACGAGCTGTGCCGCGACATCGTGCACCGCCCGGAGGTGGGCCACCAGCCGTGGCGGCGCCGCCACTTGCTCCAGCAGCAGCGCGACCCGTCCGGGCAGGGGGCGCAGGGGCGGGTCGTCGAGGTCGTCCGTCGCGATCGACGGTGTGTCGCCGGCTGTCACCGTGCCAGAGTAATCAGCGACGCGCGTCCCGACTCCTGCCCGGTGCCGCTGACATCGTTGTCCCGTAGCTCCTGGATGGCGGTGCCGGGTCGCGGGGCCGACGATGGTGGCGTGGGGCACGGCCGCCGCCGCAGCGCCGGTGCCGTCCGAGGCCGCCGGGGGACGGAGGCCGGCCCCGGCCGTGGGCAGCGGCCGGAAGGGAGGACACCGTCATGCTGGAAGTGAAGACGGTCGAGAAGCCGGACGAACGGCGCGACTTCCCCCGCGGCCACCTCGAAGCCCTCCACCTGACCGGGCTCGACTTCGCGGTGGGCACGTTCGAACCCGGGTGGCGCTGGTCGGAGTCCGTGGCGCCGATCGCGGGCACCGCGAGCTGCATGGTGCACCACAACGGGTACGTGGCGCAGGGTCGGTTGCACATCCGCATGGACGACGGCGGTGAGAGCGAGGTCGGCCCCGGCGACGTCTTCGTCTGCCCACCCGGCCACGACGCCTGGGTGGTGGGCGACGAGCAGGTCGTGGTCTACGACTTCGCCGGCACGATGGCGAACGAGTACGCGAAGGGTTAGCCGAGCACTGGATCCGTCCGCCCGTTTCCCCGCCCCGCCGGACCGCCCGCGAGCGGTCCGGCGGGGCCGGTCTACGCGCCGAAGAGCCGCGTCCCCTCCTCGGCGAAGGCGATCGTGTCCGGGTGGCCGAAGAGGCCCGGGAGGCCGCCGGTGTGGAGGAAGACCGTCCGCTCGCCCGGGCGGACGGTGCCGTCGCGGACCGCGGCGTGCAGGCCGGCCAGGGCGCGGCCGGTGTAGACGGGGTCGAGGACCAGGCCCTCGGAGCGGGCGGCGAGGCGGAGCGCGTCCCGTACCGGGGCGGTGAGGGCCGCATAGCCGGCGCCCACCTGGTCCCGGCGGATCCGCAGCGCGTCCGGTGTGATCTCCTCCGCCGTGAGCGGTGCGGCGAACTCCACGACCGCCGCGGCCGGGTCGGCCAGCGCGCCCACGTCGACGCCGAGTACCGACCCGCTGCCCAGGGCCGCGACCAGCCCTGCCATCGTGCCGCCCGAGCCGAGGGCCACGACCGCCGTTCGCAGGTCCGGCAGTTGCTCGCGCAGCTCCGTGCCGCAGCGTACGTACCCCCTGGCTCCCAGTGTGCTGGAGCCGCCGAACGGGATCAGTGCCGGGCGGGCGCCGTCGGCCCGCAGGCGCGCGCAGACCTCGGCCGCCGCCGTGTCCAGCCCGGCCTGGTCCACCTCGCCGGCCCAGGCGAGCCGCGCCCCGAACAGGCCGTCCAGGGCGAGGTTCCCGGAGCGGGAGGCACCCGGGGTGCCGCGCAGGACGAGGACGACGTCCAGCCCTAGCCGGGCGCCCGCGGCGGCGGTCAGCCGGGCGTGGTTGCTCTGCGGGGCACCGGTGGTCACGAGCGTGTCCGCGCCCTCGGCGAGGGCCGCGCCCACCGTCCACTCCAGCTTGCGGATCTTGTTGCCGCCGGCGCCCAGGCCGGTCAGGTCGTCCCGCTTCACCCACAGGTCCTCCGGCCCGAGCCCGAGCGCGGCGGCCAGTCGGGGCGCCGGTTCCAGAGGGGTGGGGAAGGTTCCCAGCGGCACGGGCGGGTGGGTCATGGTGGCGTCCTCGAATCGGTGTCGGCGTTGGGGCCAGTCGATCACGACCGGGCGCTCGGCGTCATACCGGCGGCCCAAGCGCGCATGATCGGCGCCCTGAGCCGCACGGCGTGCGGGGCAGGCCAGTCGATCACGCGGCCGTGCCGGCACACCGGGCGATCACGGTCTCGCGCCCCCTCTCACACCGGCAGCAGTCCCGCGATCAGCTCGCTGAGCTGCCT
Source organism: Streptomyces flaveolus (assembly GCF_000716535.1). Classification (GTDB taxonomy): domain Bacteria; phylum Actinomycetota; class Actinomycetes; order Streptomycetales; family Streptomycetaceae; genus Streptomyces; species Streptomyces flaveolus_A. Next base: position 122,177 of record NZ_JNWV01000002.1, read on the forward strand.
GGCCGTGCGGCACTCGTGCATCTCCACCAGCTCGGCGTACGCGGGCGCGGCCGAGTCGCCGGTGCCCCAGCGGTCGCGTGGCTCGGGGTTGAGCCAGTAGACGCGCCGGGCCCGCCGGGCCAGCTCGCGTACGGCGGGCAGGTTCGGGTCGCTCATGTTCGTGCGGGCGTCACCGAGGACGAACACCGTCGTACGCGGCCCCACCGCACCGCCGTACCGCTCGGCGAACTCGCCCAACGCCACGCCGTAGTCGCTGCTGCCGTGCCAGCCGGTGAGCGTGGCCTCGGCGCGGATGCGGGCGCCGAGACCGTCGGGGTCGGCACGGCCGTGGTCGAGCAGGCCGGTGACCTCGTCCAGCCGGTTGACGAACGCGAACACACGCACCTTGCTGAACTGGTCGTGCAGGGCCTGCACGAGGAGCATGGTGAAGTCCGAGAAGCCGGACACCGAGCCGGACACATCGCAGAGCAGCACGAGTTCCGGCCGGACCGGACGGCGCCGCCGCAGCACCGGCCGCATCGGCACGCCGCCCGTGGAGAGCGAGGAGCGCAGGGTGCGGCGCAGGTCGATCGTGCCGCGCGCGGCCCGGCGGCGGCGCGCGGCGAGCCGGGTGGCCAGCTTGCGCGCCAACGGCTGCACCGCCCTGCGGAGTTCGGTCAGCTGGTCCCGGTTCGCGATCAGGAAGTCGACCCGGTCGGCGGTCGGCCGCACACCGCGCCGCGCGATCTCGTCCCGACCGCGCCGCTCGGCCACCCGGCGCCGGGCCTCCGCCCCCACCAGCCGCCGGAACTCCTCGATGCGACGCCGGATCTCGTCGTCCAGCAACCGGTCCGCGAACCCGGCGCCGCTGTCGCCGTTCCGGCCCCGGATGTCGGCCCGCACCCGGGCCAGCAGGGTCTGGGGGCGCAGCCGGTCCAGCGTCTGGTACGCCGACCAGCCGTCCGAGCCCGGTGAACTCCCGTACCCGCCCAGCCCGTCGACCGCCTCCGCGGCCAACTGGGCCATCATCGCCCGGTCGTCGGCGGCCAGCGCCTCGGCGAGCCGGTCGCGCAGGGTCTCCCGGTCCCGGGGGGCGTCCTCGGGACCGCCGACACCGCGCGGGAAGTAGAGGTCGAAGACCGAGTCGAACACGGCCCGTTGGCCCGGTCCGTGCAACAGCGTCGCCGCCAGCCCCTCACGCAGCAGCTCCCGGTCCGCGAGTCCCAGCGCCTCCACCGCCCGCGCCGCGTCCACGGTCTCCCCGGTGCCGATCCGCACCCCGTGTGCGCGCAGCGCCCCGGCCAGGCCGGTGATCCGGTCGGCGACGGCGGTCACAGCGCGTCCAGGTCGAGCTTGGCCGCCGCCTTCTGGATGTCGTCCTGGTGCTTGAGGATCACCCCGAGGGTGTCCCGCACGACGGTCTCGTCCAGCGTGCCGGCGCCCAGGGCGAGCAGGGTGCGGGCCCAGTCGATGGTCTCGGCGACGGACGGCACCTTGCGCAGGTCCATCGCGCGCAGCGCCCCGACCACCCGGACCACGGACTCGGTCAGCGCCGCGCCGAGGCCCGGCACCTTCAGCCGTACGATCCGCCGCTCCAGCTCCTCCTCGGGGAAGCCGATGTGCAGGAACAGGCAGCGGCGGCGCAGCGCCTCGGACAGCTCACGGCCGGCGTTGGAGGTGAGGACGACGAACGGGCGGCGGGTCGCCGTGACCGTGCCCAGCTCAGGGACCGTGACCTGGAAGTCGCTGAGCACCTCCAGCAGCAGCCCCTCCATCTCGACGTCGGCCTTGTCGGTCTCGTCGATGAGCAGCACGGTCGGCTCGTCGCCGCGGATGGCGGTCAGCAGCGGACGGGGGAGCAGGAACTCCTCGGTGAAGATGTCGGTACGGGCCTCGTCCCAGCTCTCGCCGCGGCCCGCGCTGATGCGCAGCAGTTGCTTGGCGTGGTTCCACTCGTACAGCGCCCGGGACTCGTCCACGCCCTCGTAGCACTGGAGCCGGACGAGCCGGGCTTCGGCCACCTGGGCGACGGCCTTGGCCAGCTCGGTCTTGCCGACCCCGGCGGGGCCCTCCACCAGCAGCGGCTTGCCCAGCCGGGCGGCGAGGAACACGGTCGTGGCGACGGCGGGCGAGGCGAGATAGCCGGTCTCGGCGAGGCGGGCGGAGACGTCGTCGACGGACGTGAACAACGGGGCCTCCGGCGGGGTCGGGGACAGGGGCGGAGCGGAGCGGTGTCCGACGTCTATCTAAGCGCTTGTTCAGCTTCCGCGCCACGGTGTACACCGATCGGTGTCCTTTGTCGGCGTGTCGCGGTAACCTCACGGTATGACCACCAGCACGCAGAAGGCGTCCCCCCGCGACCGGCTGCTCGACGCCGCCGCGCGGCTCTCCTACCGCGAGGGTGTCTCCATCGGCATCGAGGCGCTGTGCCGGGAGGCGGGCGTCTCGAAGCGGTCGATGTACCAGCTCTTCGACAGCAAGGACGAGATGCTGGCCGCCAGCCTGGAGCGGCGGATGCCGGGGTACCAGGCCCGGCTGACCCACCCCGATCCGGCGGCCGCGACCCCGCGCGAGAGCATCCTGTACGTCTTCGAACAGATGGAGAAGGGCTCCCTGGATCCCGAGTACCACGGCTGCCCCTACCTGGCCGCGCTGGTCGAGCTGAAGGATCCCGAGCATCCGGCGAGCGTGGTCGCCCGCGAGGCCAAGGACACCCTGCTGAGCGCCTTCCGCGCCGAGGCGGAGCGGGGCGGCGCGCGGGACCCCGAGCTGCTCGCCCGCCAGCTCCTGCTCGTCTTCGACGGCGCCAACGCCCGCGCCGGCGCCCGGGTGGAACGCCTGGACGACGGACTCGCCACGACGACGGCGACGGCCCTGCTGGACGCGGCGGGAGTCCACTAGGCCCTGTCGGTTTGGATCAGCCAGCTACGAGGAGCGGTGCCATCTAGCCGAGCCGAGCCGAGCCGAGCCGAGCGGGGTCTGGTGCGTGCGGCTGCAAGGCGGAGGAGGGCGACAACGCGATGGGGGTCCCCCCGCGCGAGCGCAGCCGAGCGCGGGGGAGTCGGCAACCGACGACAACGCGGCGGATGCGCGTGCCAGGCCCCGCGACGCCGTGATGATCCAAACGACAGGGCCTAGCCACACGCCCCTGGCTCCGGGCCGCCAGGGCACACACCCCCGGTCGGGGTCGTCACGGCACGCCCCCTCACCAGCCACCAGGACCAGCCGCCACGACAGCCGCCCCCCGTCCGGGTCACCACAACGCGCCGCCCCTCTCGCCCGCCCGGTCCAATGGATCCGTGATCGCGCCCCCGGACGACTGCCTCGCGCGCAACGAGTGGATCTGCGGCGCCTATCTGAGCACCCGCCGCCAGATCCTGCTCGACGCGGTCGTCCAGCACCTTGAGCTGACCTTCCTGTCGGTCCTGATCGGCCTGGTCATCGCGCTGCCGCTGGCGGTGCTGGCCCGTCGCTGGGGCTGGGCGGCCGGCCCGGTCCTGGCCGTGACGACGATCCTCTACACCATTCCGTCGCTGGCCATGTTCTCCCTGCTCCTGCCCCTCTACGGCCTCTCGGCCACCCTGGTCGTCGCCGGACTCGTGCTGTACTCGCTCACCCTGCTCGTCCGGAACATCCTCGCGGGCCTGCGCGCGGTTCCGGAGGAGACCCGGCAGGCCGCGCGAGGCCTCGGATACGGCCCCGTCCGCCTGCTGCTGACCGTGGAGCTGCCCCTGGCCCTGCCCGCCGCGATGGCCGGCCTGCGCATCGCCACCGTCTCGGCGGTCTCCCTGCTGACGGTCGGCGCGATCGTCGGCTTCGGCGGTCTCGGCAACCTGATCTACGCCGGCATGAACACCTACTTCAAGGCCCAGGTGCTCACCGCGTCCGTGCTCTGCGTGCTGATCGCCGTCGCCGCCGACCTGCTCCTGCTGGGCGTCCAGCGGCTGATCACCCCCTGGACGCGGGCGGCCCGCACATGAGCACCCTCACCGCCGCCTGGGACTGGCTCACCGACCCCGCGCACTGGTCGGGCGACGACGGCATCCGGCACCGGCTGCTCCAGCACCTCCTGCTCACCGTCGTCTGCCTGGTCCTCAGCTGCCTGATCGCGCTGCCCGTCGCGCTCGTCCTCGGCCACCTCGGCAAGGGCGGCGCGCTCGCCGTGAACATCTCCAACGTCGGCCGGGCCGTGCCCACCTTCGCCGTGCTGGTCCTGCTCCTGCTGACCCCGGTCGGGAGGTGGGGCGACGGCCCCACGGTGGTCGCCCTCGTGCTGTTCGCCGTACCGCCGCTGCTCACCAACGCCTACGTCGGCATGCGTGAGGTCGACCGCAGCGTCGTCCAGGCCGCCCGGGGCATGGGCATGACCGGCCGACAACTGCTGTTTCACGTGGAACTGCCCCTTTCGCTCCCCCTGCTGCTGAACGGTGTACGGATCGCCGCCGTCCAGCTCGTCGCCACCGCCACGATCGCCGCGCTCGCGGGTGGCGGCGGCCTCGGCCGGATCATCACGGCGGGCTTCAACCTCGCCAGCACACCCCAGGTGGTCGCGGGCGCGCTGCTCGTCGCGGTGTTCGCCCTGCTCGTGGAGGCCGTCTTCGAGATCGCCGAGCGACTGGCACCCACCTGGGTCCGGGGCGGCCGATGAGAGACCGACCGGCGAGGACACCCGCCACCCTCGCACCACCCAGCCGCCGTACGGCACGCGCCGGGCCCGCGCTCCTGAGCCGCCGTACCGCGCTCGCCACGTCCGCCCTCCTCGCGCTGGGCGCCTGCGCCACCGGTCCGTCCCTGGAGGACCGCGGCCAGGTCACCGCACCTCCCGGGGACAGCCGTCACCTGACCATCGGCTCGGCCGGCTTCACCGAGAGCGATCTGCTCGCCCAGATGTACGCCCAGCTGCTCGATCAGGCCGGCTACAAGACGTCCCTCCTCACGGTCGCCAACCGGGAGCTGTACGAACCGGCCCTGGAGTCCGGCCAGATCGACGTCGTGCCCGAGTACGCGGCGACCCTCGCCGACTGGCTGAGCGCCAAGACCCACGGCGCCGACGCGCCCCCGGCCGGCTCGCCCGACCTCGGCACCACGATGAAGGCCCTGCGCGCCCTCGCGGCACCCCGTGGCCTCACCGTCCTCCCGCCCGGCCGTGCCGTCGACCAGAACGCCTTCGCAGTGACCGCCGCCTACGCCCACCGGCACCACCTCAGGACCCTCAGCGACCTCGGCGCCTCCGGACTGAAGGTGCGGCTCGCGGCGGGCGACGAATGCGTGCGACGGCCGTACTGCGCGCCCGGGCTGAAGAAGGTGTACGGCATCGCCATCACCGGCGTCGATCCCAAGGGTGTCGGCACCACCCAGGCCAAGCGGGCCGTGCAGGAGGGCCGCGACCAGATGGTGCTGACCACCACGACCGACGCCACCCTCGACTCCTTCGGCCTGGTCCTGCTCGCCGACGACAAGCGACTGCAGAACGCCGACTACGTCGTCCCGGTCGTCAACCGCTCCCGCGCGGGCGGTGCCGGCGTGGCGAAGGCGCTCGGAAGGCTCAACGACGTCCTCACCACCGGCGACCTGGCCGCCATGAACCGGCAGGTCGACAGCTGGCGGCGGCTGCCGGCCGACGTGGCCCGCGCCTACGTCGAGGACAAGGGCCTGCTCAAATGACCCGGCTCAGGCGTCCGCCACCGAGTCGAACGGCACCTGCCCCCGGGCCACCCCGCGCGCGTCGGCGTCCACCGAGCGGCGCAGTGCCTCGTGCAGCTTCGCCGGGGTCAGCACGCCGAGGAACCGCGCCCCGTCCAGCACGGCGACCCACCCGGCGTCGTGCTGGAGCATCACCCCGAACGCCTGCTTCAGCGGCGCGCCGACCGGCACCCAGGCGGTCATGCGGTGGGCGAGTTCCCCGACTGTGCCGCCCGCCGGCAGTTCCTCGATCCCGACCCAGCCGTGCAGGTCACCGCCCGTGTCCAGGACCACCGCCCACCGGGCGCCCTCGGACCGCAGCCGCTCCAGGGCCCGCGCGGCGGGCTCGTCGGCGCGGGCCACGGGCGGCTGCTCCAGGTCGTCCGGCTCGATCGCGGTGACCGACAGCCGCTTCAGCCCGCGGTCGGCGCCCACGAAGGAGGCGACGTACGGCGTCGCGGGCGACCCGAGCACCGCGCCGGGCGTGTCGAACTGCTCGATGCGGCCCTGCCCGTACACGGCGATCCGGTCGCCGAGCCGGACGGCCTCCTCGATGTCGTGCGTGACCAGCAGCACCGTCTTGCGCACGGCCGCCTGCATCCGCAGGAACTCGTCCTGCAACTGCTCGCGCACCACCGGGTCGACCGCGCCGAACGGCTCGTCCATCAGCAGCACCGGCGGATCGGCGGCCAGCGCCCGCGCCACGCCGACCCGCTGCCGCTGACCGCCGGACAACTGCTCCGGATAGCGGGGCCCGTACGTCTTCGGATCCAGCCCCACCAGGTCCAGCAGCTCGGCCGCCCGGGCCCGCGCCTTCGCCCGCTTCCAGCCGAGCAGCGCGGGCACGGTCGCGGTGTTGTCCAGGACGGTGCGGTGCGGGAAGAGGCCCACCTGCTGGATGACGTACCCGATCCGGCGGCGCAGCCGCACCGGGTCGACGGTCGCGATGTCGTCGCCGCCGACGAGGATCCGGCCGGAGGTCGGCTCGATGAGCCGGTTCACCATCATCATGGTCGTCGTCTTGCCGCACCCGGAGGGCCCGACGAGCGTGACCAGTTCCCCCTCGGCCACCTCGAAGGAGAGGTCGTCCACGGCCGTCGTACCGTCCGGATACCGCTTGGTGACCTGCTCGAACCGGATCATTCCCTCACGCTACGGCAGGACGCCGCGCGCCTCATTCCGTCGTGCCCCGACCGGCGGACTCGCGGGAGGTGCCGTCAGCCGAGGAGGATCACCTCCAGGGTGCGGGGGCCGTGGACGCCCTCCACCCGGTCCAGTTCGATGTCGCTGGTGGCCGACGGGCCGGAGATCCAGGTCAACGGGCGGGCCGGATCGAGGCGTTCGAGGGCCTGGGGAACGGAGGAGACGACCTGGTCCGGTACGCGGACGACACAGATGTGGTGGTCCGGGACGAGCGAGATACGGCGCCGTCCCTGGTCGGGGGAGCCGTCGAGCACGATCGTGCCGGTCTCGGCGATCGCCACGGCACACCCCGTCAGCACGCTGTCCACCCGGTCCAGCCGCTGGGCGGTGTCCGCCGCCCGGTCGTGGATGCGCACGGGATTGGCGGCGGACAGCCACTCCGGCGGCAGCCCCGGCGGGACCAGCACCTCCTGGGAGCAGCGCTCGGCCAGCAGCCGCATGACGAGCAGCGGCAGCTCCTCCGCGTCGCAGCGGTGCACGATCGCCCGGTAGTCCACCAGGTTCTCCGCCAGCAGCTCCACCGTCTCCTCGGTGCTCCGCCGCCCGTGCTCGCGCAGATAGTCCCGGGCCACGGCCTCCTCGTACGGCCCCTCGTCCGCGGGTACGTCCGCGAGCGCGCGCCGCACCCGGCCCAGGATCCGCTCCCTGCTGCTCACTTCGCACCGTCCTTCCCGCCGCGCGTGCGCTGCCACCAGTCCCGGAACGGTTCCGGCGGCACGGCCGGCAGGTCCCGGGTGCCGCTCCACGCCCGGCCGGGGCCAGGCAGGGTACGTGGGTGCAGGCGGCGGGTCCGGGAGGCCAGCCGCTGGCCCGTGCGCAGCGCGCCGGGGTGGGTGAACGCCCAGCGCGCCGCCCGCATCGCCGCCCGCTCGGCCGCGTGCCCCTTCGCCGGCTGGAGCACCACCGTGTTGCCCTGCCGTACCGCCGGGCCGCCCTCGACCACCCGCTCCCGCAGGTGCACCAGCACCTCGGGGATGTCGATGGCGACCGGGCACACCTCGTAGCAGGCCCCGCACAGGCTCGACGCGTACGGCAGGGAGGCGTCGATCTCGCTGGCCGTGCCCCTCAGCTGGGGGCTGAGGATGGCGCCGATGGGACCCGGGTAGACCGAGCCGTACGCGTGCCCGCCCGCCCGCTCGTACACCGGGCACACGTTCAGGCAGGCCGAGCAGCGGATGCAGCGCAGCGCCTGGCGGCCGACCCGGTCGGCGAGGGTGTCGGTGCGGCCGTTGTCGAGCAGGACCAGGTGGAAGGCGCTCGGACCGTCGCCGTCCGTCGTCCCGGTCCACGTGCTCGTGTACGGGTTCATGCGCTCGGCGGTGGAGGAGCGGGGGAGGGTCTGCAGGAAGACCTCCAGGTCACGCCAGGTGGGCACCACCTTCTCGATGCCGACGACCGAGATCAGCGTCTCCGGCAGGGTCAGGCACATCCGGCCGTTGCCCTCCGACTCCACCACGACCAGCGTGCCGGTCTCGGCGACCATGAAGTTGGCGCCGGAGATGCCGACCTTGGCGCGCAGGAACTTCTCCCGCAGGTGCAGCCGGGCCGCCTCGGCGAGTTCGGCCGGCGTGTCCGTCAGGCCCTCCGGGGCAGGGCGGCCCCACTCGCCCATCTCGGTGCGGAAGATGTCCCTGATCTCGCCCCGGTTGCGGTGGATGGCCGGGACCAGGATGTGCGAGGGGCGGTCCTTGCCCAACTGCACGATCAGTTCGGCGAGATCGGTCTCGTAGGCGCGGATGCCCTCGGCCTCCAGGGCCTCGTTGAGGCCGATCTCCTGCGTGGCCATCGACTTGACCTTCACGACCTCCGACTCGCCGGTCTCCTTGACCAGCCGGGCGACGATCCGGTTGGCCTCCTCGGCGTCCGCCGCCCAGTGGACCGTACCGCCGGCCGCGGTGACCGACTCCTCCAACTGGACGAGGTAGCGGTCGAGGTGGCGCAGGGTGTGGTCCTTGATCCGGCTGCCCGCCTCGCGCAGCGCCGCCCAGTCGGACAACTCGCCCACCGCCTTGGCCCGTTTGGCCCGGATGGTGTGGGTGGCGTGCCGCAGGTTGCCCCGCAGGACGGGGTTGTGGACGGCGTCGTGCGCGGCCTTCGGGAAGGCCGGCATGCCGAGATACGTTCCGGTCATACCGCCGGTTCCTCCTCCGTGCTCGCCAGGATCTCCGCGATGTGCACCGGCCGCATGCCCGTCCGCAGCCGGCTCATCGTCCCGCCCAGGTGCATCAGACACGAGTTGTCGGCCGCGCACAGCACCTCCGCGCCCGTCGACTCCGCGTTGCGCACCTTGTCGGCGCCCATCGCCGCCGACACCTCCGCGTTCTTCAGCGCGAACGTGCCGCCGAAGCCGCAGCACTCCTCCGCGCCCGGCAACTCCACCAGCTCCAGCCCCTTGACGGCCTGGAGCAGCCGGCGCGGCCGGTCGCCGAGCCCGAGGCCGCGCAGCCCGTGGCAGGTCGGGTGGTAGGTCACGGTGTGCGGGTAGTAGGCGCCGACGTCCGTCACCCCGAGGACGTCGACCAGGAACTCCGTCAGCTCGTACGTCTTCGGCACCACCGGCGCCAGCGTCCGCGCCAGCGTGTCCCCGCGCCCCTCGGCCCGGGCCCGCTCGCCCATGCGCGGATACAGCTCCCGCACCATCGCCCCGCATGACCCGGACGGGGTCACGATCGCCTCGTACTCCCCGAAGACATCGGAGAAATGCCGGGCCAAGGGCTCGGCCTCATGCCGGTAGCCGGTGTTGTAGTGGGCCTGTCCGCAGCAGGTCTGCGCCATCGGGAAGTCGACGTCGACACCCAGTCTGGTCAGCAGCTTCACCACGGCCCGGCCGGTGTCCGGATACAGCGTGTCGTTGACACAGGTCAGGAACAGGGCGACACGCATCGCGGCTCCTCGGTGTCGGTCATCGGACGAGTGCAGGGTAGTCGGCGGGCGGCCCCGACGGGAGAGCGCGGCTCACCGGGTGGCGAGCCGGGACTGGGCCGCCCGCCACGGGCCGGTGTCGCCGCGCGGTGTGTACCGGGTGAGCGGCTGGGTCCGGGTGAGCAGCCGGCGCAGGGCGGCGAGATCGCCGACGAGCCCGTCCGTGCGGGCCTGCACGAGGACGTTGCCGAGTGCCGCCGCCTCGGTGGCGCCGGCCACCACGGGCAGCCCGCAGGCGTCGGCCGTGAGCTGGCACAGCAGCGCGTTGCGGGTGCCGCCGCCGACCAGGTACACCACGTCCACCGGATGATCGGCCAGCCGCTGCGCGTCCAGCACGGCCCGCCGGTGGGCGAGGGCCAGGGAGTCGAGGATGCACCGGGTGATCTCGGCCCGGCTCTCCGGCACCGGCTGCCCCGACGCCCGGCAGGCCTCGGCGATCCGCTCCGGCATCCGCCCCGGCGCCAGGAACGCCTCGTCCCCGGCGTCCACCACCGAGCGCAGCGCCGGCACGGTCGCCGCCTTCCGCAGCAGCGCCCCGAGATCCGGCCCGCCCCAGGCCCGTACGCATTCCTGGAGCAGCCACAATCCCATGATGTTGCGCAGATAGCGGACGGTGCCGTCGAGCCCCAGCTCATTGGTGAAGTTCGCGGCCCGGCTCTCCTCGGTGAGCACCGGAGCGGACAGCTCCAGGCCGGCCAGGGACCAGGTGCCGGTGCAGATGTAGGCGAAGCGCCCCCCGGTCGCCGGGACGGCGGCCACCGCCGACGCGGTGTCGTGCGAGCCGACGGCCGTCACGGGCACGGGACCGGCCAGGCCCGTCTCCGCCAGCACCTCCGGTCGCAGTGTCCCGGCCGGATCGCCGGGCTGTCGCAGCGGCGCGAACAGGCCGAGGTCGATGCCCAGCCGCTCGGCGACCTCGTACGACCAGTCCCGGGTCCGGGGATCGACGAGCTGGGTGGTGGAGGCGTTGGTCAGCTCGGTGCCCTGTTCGCCGGTGAGCCAGTACGTCAGCAGGTCCGGGATCAGCAACAGCCGCCTGGCGTGGGCGAACTGCTCCGAGTTCCGGGCGGCCGTGAGCTGGTAGAGGGTGTTGAACGGCGCGTACTGGATGCCGGTCGCCGCGTACAGCTCCGCCGCCGGCACGGTCGCCCACACCTTCTCCGCGACGCCCTCGGTGCGGGCGTCGCGGTAGTGCACCGGGTTGCCGAGCAGGGCCCCGTCGGCGTCCAGCAGGCCGTAGTCGACGGCCCAGCTGTCGACGCCCACGGAGGCGAGCCCTCCGTCGCAATGGGCACCGGCTTCCCGGAGCCCGTCGAGGACACCGCCGTAGAGCGCCAGGACGTCCCAGCGCAGCTCCTCGGGGACGCGCACCGGCCGGTTGGGGAACCGGTGCGCCTCGCTCAGCTCCACCGAGTCCGGGCTCACCCGCCCCACCATCACCCGCCCGCTGGAGGCGCCGAGGTCGACCGCGGCGTACGACTTCACGTCCGCGCTCATCGCAGGAACGCGGCCGCCACACCCGCGTCGACCGGGATGTGCAGACCGGTGGTGTGCGTGAGCTCCCCGCCCGTGAGCGCGAACACCGCGTTCGCCACGTGCTCGGGCAGCACCTCCCGCTTCAGGATCGTCCGCTGCGCGTAGAACTCGCCCAGCTTCTCCTCCGGCACCCCGTACACGGCGGCCCGCTGCGCCCCCCAGCCCCCGGCGAAGATCCCGGACCCGCGCACCACACCGTCGGGGTTGACCCCGTTCACCCGGATCCCGTGCTCCCCCAGCTCGGCGGCCAGCAGCCGCACCTGGTGGGCCTGGTCGGCCTTGGTGGCGGAGTAGGCGATGTTGTTCGGCCCGGCGAACACGGCGTTCTTGGAGGCGATGTAGACGATGTCACCGCCCAGCCCCTGCGCGGTCATCACCCGCGCCGCTTCCCGCGACACCAGGAAGGACCCGCGGGCCATGATGTCGTGCTGGAGGTCCCAGTCCCTGGCCGACGTCTCCAGCAGCGGCTTGGAGATGGAGATCCCGGCGTTGTTCACGGCGAGGTCCACCCCGCCGAAGGCGAGGGCGGCCGTCCTGAACGCGGCGGCGATCTGCTCCTCGTCGGTGACGTCCACGGTGACGGCGACGGCCTTGTCGGGCCCGCCCAGCTCCTCGGCGACCCGCGCCGCGCCGTCGCCGTTCAGGTCGGCGACGACGACACACGCCCCCTCGGCGGCCAGCCGGTGCGCGATGGCCTTGCCGATCCCGCTGCCGGCCCCCGTCACGAGCGCGACCCGCGTGGCGAGCGGCTTGGGCTTCGGCATCCGCTGGAGCTTGGCCTCCTCCAGCGCCCAGTACTCGATCCGGAACTTCTCGGCTTCCTCGATCGGCGCGTACGACGACACCGCCTCGGCCCCGCGCATGACATTGACGGCGTTGACGTAGAACTCGCCCGCCACCCGGGCGGTCTGCTTGTCCTTGCCGAAGCTGAACATGCCGACGCCCGGGACGAGCACGATGGCCGGGTCGGCGCCGCGCATGGCGGGGGAGTCGGGCTGGGCGTGCCGCCGGTAGTAGGCGGCGTACTCCTCGCGGTAGGCGGCGTGCAGCTCCCGCAGCCGCGCGACGGCGTCCTCCAGGGGCGCGGCCGGCGGCAGGTCCAGGACGAGCGGCCGGACCTTGGTGCGCAGGAAGTGGTCCGGGCAGGAGGTGCCGAGGGCGGCCAGCCGGGGGTGCTCGGCGCGGGCGAGGAAGTCGAGCACGGCCTCGGAGTCGGTGAAGTGCCCGACCTGCGGCCGGTCCTGTGACGCCAGACCCCGGACGTACGGCGCGAGAGCGGCGGCCCGCTCCCTGCGCTCGGCCTCGGGCAGGGCCTCGTACCCTTCGACGACCGGCCCGAAGGGCTCCGCCTTCCCCTTCTCCGCGAGGAACGCCTCGGCGGTCCGGATGATGTGCAGCGAGTTGCGCTCACACTCCTCGGACGTCGATCCCCACGCGGTGATCCCGTGCCCGCCGAGGACGCAACCGATGGCCTGCGGGTTGGCCTCCTTGATCGCGGCGATGTCCAGCCCGAGCTGGAATCCGGGCCGCCGCCACGGGACCCACACCACGCTGTCCCCGAAGCACTCGGCGGTCAGCTTCTCCCCGTCGGCCGCGCATGCGAGCGCGATGCCCGAGTCGGGATGCAGATGGTCCACGTGCGGGGCGTCCACCAGCCCGTGCATGGCGGTGTCGATGGAGGGCGCGGCCCCGCCCTTGCCGTGCAGGCAGTAGTCGAACGCGCCGACCATCTCGTCCTCGCGCTCGACACCGGGGTAGACGTCCACGAGGGCCCGCAACCGGTCCAGTCGCAGCACGGCCAGCCCGGACTCGGTGAGCGTGCCGAGGTCACCCCCGGACCCCTTCACCCACATCAGCTCCACGTCACCCCCGGTGACGGGGTCGGTGGCGGTGCCCTTGGCGGACGCGTTCCCGCCGGCGTAGTTGGTGTTGCGGGGGTCGGAGCCGAGCCGGTGGGAGCGGTCGAGGAGGGCGGTAACTTCGGGATGGGTCGACATGGCAGTCAGTTCCTGTTCAGGGGAGGGGGAGGACAAGAAGGGGCGCGGGGAACGGCGCGATCAGCCACATACGGCCCGCACCCCGCAGACGACGGAACTCGGCGGACGCTTCACGCCCCCCAACCGGCCTGCTCCCCACCCACGCGCTCGGCAACGATCTTCTCGGCCCACCCGGACCGCGCATACGCGCCCATCGGATCGGGGTCCAGCCCCGACTCCTCACGGACCTCGCGGAGCAGCCCCCGCACATCCGTGTTGTACGCGTCCATCAGCACGGCATTGGCCCCCAGCACGTCACCCGAGGCCTGAGCGTCGGCCAACACGGCCTTGTCCACGAGCAGTGCCTTGGCCGTGGCCTCCTGGACGTTCATCACCGACCGGATGATCGCGGGGATCTTGGCCTCGATGTTGTGGCACTGGTCGAGCATGAAGGCGACCTCGGAGGTGAACCCCCCGCCGCGTACCACCTCGTACATGATCCGGAAGAGCTGGAACGGATCCGCCGCCCCCACCATCAGGTCGTCGTCGGCGTAGAACCGCGAGTTGAAGTCGAACCCCCCGAGCTTCCCCTCCCGCAACAGCGTCGCCACGATGAACTCGATGTTGGTCCCCGGCGCGTGGTGCCCGGTGTCGACGACCACCTGGGCCTTGTCGCCGAGCTTGAGGCAGTGCGCGTAGGCGGTCCCCCAGTCCGGGACGTCGGTCGTGTAGAAGGCCGGCTCGAAGAACTTGTACTCCAGCAGCATCCGCTGCCCCTCGCCGAGCCGCGCGTACACCTCGGCCAGCCCCTCGGCGAGCCGGTCCTGCCGGGCACGGATGTCGTCCTGCCCGGGATAGTTCGTCCCGTCGGCGAACCACAGCTTCAGGTCCCGTGACCCGGTGGCGTCCATGATGTCGACGCACCGCAGCAGGTGGTCGACGGCCTTGCGCCGCACCGCCGCGTCCGGATGGCAGATGCTGCCCAGCTTGTAGTCGTCGTCCTGGAAGGTGTTGGAGTTGATCGCGCCCAGCCGCACCCCCCGCTCCTCGGCGTACTTCGCGAGCGCCGCGTAGTCGTCCACGGTGTCCCACGGGATGTGCAGGGCGACCGTCGGCGCGACCCCGGTGAAGGCGTGCACCTGGGCGGCGTCCTCCAGTTTCTCCCACGGCGAGCGCGGCACACCGGCCTGGGCGAACACCTTGAACCGGGTGCCCGAGTTCCCGTACGCCCACGACGGCGTCTCGACGGCCTGGGTCTTGAGCGCGGCCTTCACCGCGGCGAGGTCGGTCACTTCGGGGCTCCTGTGGTGTCGGGGGTACGACTGAGCGGATGTCGGGCGGAACGGCCGAGCATGCGAACGCAGAATGTGAAACGATTCAGGACGGCAAGCTAGGTGCCGCTCGGAGGGGTGTCAAGGACTCCGGCGAACCCCGCCTTCCGTGACCCCGCTGTGACCTTTGGCTATCGAAAACTTTTCGATACGGACCCATTGACGTGACATGACTGTGGTGCCTACGGTCCCGGCAATCCATTTGAAACCTTTCACGACACCGTGGCGGCCTCGCGGCCCCTCCGCCGGTGTCGTCGAGGAGCCCCCATGACCCACCCGCCTGACACGGGACCGGCCCCGGTGCTGGCACTGAAGGGCGTCTCGAAGTCCTTCGGCGCCGTACGCGCCCTGAGGGACGTCTCCCTGGAGCTGCTGCCCGGCGAGGTGCACGCCCTCGCCGGTGAGAACGGCGCGGGCAAGTCGACGCTGATCAAGACCCTCGCCGGAGTGCACCGGCCGGACACCGGTCAGGTGCTGCTCGACGGCGAGCCCGTCGTCTTCCACGGCCCCGGCGACGCCCGCGACGCCGGCATCGCCGTCATCTACCAGGAACCCACGCTCTTCCCCGACCTGTCGATCGCCGAGAACATCTTCATGGGCCGCCGGCCCCGGCGCGCCCTCGGCCGGATCGACCACAAGGCCACCCACGCGGCCACGGCGGCCCTGATGCAGCGGCTCGGCGTCGACCTCGACCCCGACCGGCCGGCCCGCGGCCTGTCCATCGCCGACCAGCAGATCGTGGAGATCGCCAAGGCGCTGTCCTTCGACGCCCGGGTCCTGATCATGGACGAGCCGACCGCCGCCCTCACCGGCAGCGAGGTCGCCCGCCTCTTCGGCGTCGTCCGCACCCTGCGCGAACAGGGTGCGGCGGTGCTGTTCATCTCCCACCGGCTGGAGGAGATCTTCGAGATCTGCCAGAAGGTCACCACGCTGCGGGACGGCGCCTGGATCGCCAGCGAGCCCCTCGCCGGGATGACCGAGGACGACCTGGTCCGCCGCATGGTCGGCCGCGACCTGGCCGAGCTGTACCCGAAGCAGCAGGTCCAGGCCGGTGACGTCGCGCTCAGCGTGCGACGGCTGACCCGGGAGGGCGTCTTCACCGACGTCTCCTTCGAGGTCCGGCGCGGCGAGATCGTCGGCCTCGCCGGGCTGGTCGGCGCCGGACGCACCGAGGTCGCCCGGGCCGTCTTCGGCGTCGACCGCTGGGACGCGGGCGAGGTCGAGGTCGCCGGACGCCGGCTCACGAACGGTGCCCCGTCCGCCGCGATGGCGGCCGGACTCGCCCTCGTGCCGGAGGACCGGCGGGCCCAGGGCCTGGTGATGGACATGTCCATCGAACGGAACATCGGCCTGACCGGACTCCGTACGACCGCCCGGGCCGGGCTGATGAACCGGACCGCCGAACGCAGCCGGTCACTGGACTGGGCCGTGAAGCTCCAGGTGAAGTACGCCCGGATCGCGGACGCCGTCTCCACCCTGTCCGGCGGCAACCAGCAGAAGGTCGTCCTCGCCAAGTGGCTCGCCACCGGCCCCCAGGTGCTCATCGTGGACGAGCCGACCCGGGGCATCGACGTCGGCACCAAGGCCGAGGTGCACCGGTTGCTCGGCGAGCTGGCCGCCGACGGTGTCGCCGTCCTGATGATCTCCTCCGACCTGCCCGAGATCCTCGGCATGGCCGACCGCGTCCTGGTGATGCACGAGGGCCGGATCACCGCCGAGATACCCCGCGCCGACGCCACCGAGGAGACCGTGATGGCCGCAGCCACCGGGAGGGCCGCCGCATGACGGTCACCACCACCGACGAGACCCCCGTCGCCGGGGCACCCCGGTCGAGCGGCACCCGGCTGGTCGACCGGGTCTTCAAGATGCGCGAACTCGCCATCCTGGCCGTCTTCCTGCTGATGATCGCCGTCACCCAGGCGGGCAACAGCGAGTTCCTGTCCGAGCAGGGCATCAAGGACCTGCTCCTCAACGCGACGATCCTGGTGCTGGTCGCCACCGGCCAGTCACTGGTGGTCCTCAGCCGCAACGTCGACCTGTCCGTCGGCTCCACGCTCGGCATCAGCGCCTTCGCCGCCGGAAGCTATCTGCAGGGCGGCGGGAACGCGGTCGTCGCGATCCTCCTCGCCGTCCTGCTGGGCATCGGCCTCGGGCTGCTCAACGGCCTCCTCGTGAGCCTCGGCCAGGTCCCCGCCCTCGTCGTCACCCTCGGCACGCTGTACGTCATCCGGGGCGTCGACTCCATCTGGGTCGGCTCCCGCCAGATCACCGCGGCCGACCTGCCCGGCGGCTTCGTCGACTTCGGCTCCGGGGGCATCTCCGCGATCCCCTGGCTCGCCGTGATCGCGCTGGTGGTGCTCGTGGCGACGGGCTACTACCTCAAGCACTACGGCAGCGGCCGGGAGCTGTACGCCCTCGGTTCCAATCCGGAGGCCGCCCGGCTCGCCGGCATCCCGGTCCGCAAGCGCATCCTGGCCGCGTACACCTTCTGCGGGGCGCTCGCCGGACTCGCCGGCGCGATGTACCTGGCCCGGTTCGGCAACGTCGACTCCGGCACCGGCAACGGCTACGAACTCACCGTCGTGAGCGCCGTGGTGGTCGGCGGCATCGCCTTCACCGGCGGCTCCGGCAGCGTCTACGGCGCCGCCCTCGGCGCCCTGCTGCTCACCTCGATCAACAGCGTGCTGCCCGCGCTCGGCGTCAGCTCCGTGTGGGTGCTCGCCATCAACGGCGTCCTGCTGCTGCTCGCCATCGCCGTCGACCGGATCGTGGCGCTGCGCGTGGCCGCCGCCCTGAAGAAGAAGTCGGCCCCCAGGAGGTCCGCCATGGCGAAGGAGAAGGCCGGTGCCTGAGTCGCTCACCCGCGCGGTCCGCTGGGACACGGTCGTCGGCGCGCTGCTCATCGTCCTGTTGCTGCTGTCGTTCGGCTTCGTCGACGGCTTCGGCAACGCGCTCAACCTGTCGTTCCTCATCGGCAACACGCTCCCGATCGCGCTGATCGCCCTGCCGATGACCCTGCTGGTCGTCGCCGGCGAGATCGACCTGTCCGTCGCGTCCACGGCCGGGCTGTCCGGCGCGGTGATGGGCAAGCTCTGGAACGAGGGCATGGCCATCGAGACGATCATTCCGCTGTGCCTGCTGCTCGGGGTGGCGTGCGGGCTGGTCAACGGCCTGCTGGTGACCCGGCTCGGGCTGCCGTCGCTGGCGGTCACCATCGGCACGCTGGCCGCGTACCGGGGAATCGCGCAGATCGTGCTCGGCTCCGACGCCGTGACCGACTTCCCCTCGCAGTACCTGGACTTCGCCGCCGGTCGCCTCGGGGACTCCTTCCTGCCGCAGGCCTTCCTGCCCTTCCTGGTGCTGCTCGCCATCGCCGTGGTGCTGCTGCACGCCACGCCGTTCGGCCGGTCGCTGTTCGCGATCGGAGCGGGGGAGGAGGCGGCACGGTTCGCGGGGATCCGGGTGAAGCGGACCAAGCTGCTGCTCTTCGTCGCCACCGGGGTCATGTCCGCGCTGACCGGTGTCTTCTGGGCGCTGCACTACGCCAGCGCCCGGTACGACAACGCCACCGGGCTCGAGCTCTCCGTCGTGGCCGCCGTGTTGCTGGGCGGGATCGACTTCGACGGGGGCAAGGGAACGATCGGTGGTGCCATCGCCGGTGTCTTCCTGCTGGGTGCGCTGCAGAACGTGATGAGTCTGCTGAACGTCTCGGCCCAGTCGCAGATCGTCGTCACCGGTGTGCTGCTCGTGGTGTCCGTGCTGGGCCCCCGGGTCGCGCGGCAGATCTCCCTCGCGCGGGCGGCCGGTTCCACCGGATAGGCCGTCCGCCGGCCGCCCGCGGCCGGTCGCGCACGCGGCGGAGCCGCACCTCGGTACAACCCGCGCCCTCCAGGGCGCACCACCTACTCCACTCTCGACAAGGGGCCCCTTCCATGCGCAAGCCAACCCTCCGCCGCACCTGTGCCGCCCTCGCCGCCGGCACCTCCCTCGCCCTCGCGCTCACCGCCTGCGGCGGCACCACCAAGAAGGACGTCAAGGACGACAACGCCTCCGCCGCCTCCGCCGGCAAGGCCGATCCGAACGCCGCCACCAAGAAGGGGCTGACCGTCGGATTCCTGCCCAAGCAGGTCAACAACCCCTACTTCACCACCGCCGACAAGGGCGGTGAGAAGGCGCTCGCCGAGCTCGGGTCGAAGTACAAGGAGGTGGGGCCCAGCAGCGCCACCGACACCGCCGGGCAGGTGAGCTACGTCAACACGCTCACCCAGCAGCGGGTGAACGCCATGGCGGTGTCCGCGCAGGACCCGGGGGCGCTGTGCACCGCGCTGAAGCAGGCCATGAGCAACGGCATCAAGGTCGTCACCTACGACTCCGACACCAGCCCGGGCTGCCGCAACGCCTTCGTCTCGCAGGCCAGTGCCGAGGACCTGGGCCGTACCGAGGTGCAGTTGCTCGCCAAGCAGATCGGGTACAAGGGCGAGATCGCGATCCTGTCGGCCGCGCAGACCGCGACCAACCAGAACACCTGGATCGGCTACATGAAGGACGAGCTGAAGGACCCGAAGTACAAGGACGTCAAGCTCGTCAAGATCGCGTACGGCAACGACGACGCCCAGCAGTCCTTCCAGCAGACCCAGGGCCTGCTCCAGGAGCACCCGAACCTGAAGGGGATCATCTCCCCGACCACCGTCGGCATCAAGGCGGCCGCCCAGTACCTGTCGGGCTCCAAGTACAAGGGCAAGGTCAAGCTGACCGGGCTCGGCACCCCCAACGACATGCGCAAGTACGTGAAGAACGGCACCGTCGACGCCTTCGAGCTGTGGGACCCGGCCAAGCTCGGCGCCCTGGCCGCCCGGACCGCGGTCGCGCTGGCCTCGGGGCAGATCACCGGCAAGGAGGGCGAGACCTTCAAGGCCGGCGCCACGACGTACACCATCGGCAAGGACGGCGTGATCAACCTGGGCAAGCCGACCGTGTTCGACGCCAAGAACATCGACCAGTTCAACTTCTGAGACGACGGGGGCTCTTGATGCGGCGCGTGTGCTTCCTGCTGAAGGTCAGGGCGGACCGGCTCGACGAGTACCGTGAGCGTCACGCGGCCGTCTGGCCGGAGATGCTCGACGCCCTGAAGGCGACCGGCTGGCACAACTACTCGCTCTTCCTGCGCGAGGACGGCCTGCTCGTCGGCTACCTGGAGACCGAGGACTTCGCCGCCGCCCAGGCGGGCATGGCGGCCACCGACGTCAACGCGCGCTGGCAGAAGGAGATGGCACCGTTCTTCGAGTCCCTGGACGGTACCCGGCCCGACGAGGCCATGCGACCGCTCACCGAAGTGTTCCACCTCGACTGACGCGGGAGCCGCGCGGATGAGACCCTCCGTCACCCGGCAGGGCGTCACACAACTGGACGCCCACGCCGTCTACTTCGTCTCCTACGACGGCCTGGTCAACACCAACTCGTTCCAGAAGAACGGTCTGTTGACCCATCGAGGCCACCAGTACGCCGCCTGGTACACGGCGAGCCGCGACGCGGTCGTGGCCCGCCGGGCCCTCGGTGCCACCGACTGGTCGACGGTCACCCTGCCGCACCGGCTCAAGGCCGACGACTCCCACAACGTCATCTCCCTGGGCGTCTCCGCCGTCGACGGCCGCCTCCACCTGACCATGGACTCGCACAGCGACGGCTTCTTCTACGTCAAGTCCGCCGCCGGGCTGCTGGACGACCCCGCGTCCACGGCCTGGACCCCGTCCGCCTTCGGTGCCGTACAGACGACACTCGACGGCCTGGCGCTCACCTCGCGGTTCACCTACCCGCAGTTCGTCGCCACGCCCGAGGGGCGGCTCCAGCTCAGCTACCGCGCCGGAGTCTCGGGCGACGGCCGCAACGCCCTGGCCGAGTACGACGGTTCGCGGTGGACGGCGCTGGGGGAGTGGACCGACGCGACCGGCACGTACACCAGCGCGCTCGGCTCCAGCACCGCCCGGAGCATGTACCTGCACGGCATCGACTACGACAGGCGGGGCCGGCTGCACGCCCTGTTCACCTGGCGGGAGCGGGACGCGGCCGTCATGCGCGGCCGCGGCAGTCTCACCAACCACGACACCGGCTATGTGTACTCCGACGACCGGGGCCGCACCTGGCGCAACGACGCGGGCGCGGTGGTCGGTGTCACCGGCGGGTCCGAGAAGGTCTCCGTCGGCGCGAACGGTCTCGTCGTCGACCCGCTGGGCCCGGACCACGCGCTGATGAACCAGGAGAGTCAGTTCACCGACTCGGCGGGCCGCCCGCACGCCGTCGTCAGCCACGTCCCGGTCCGTTCCGGGCCGTGCACCAAGGACTACGTCGCCGACCGGACCGCCCACGGGCGCGCCTTCCACCTGTGCAAGACTGCCTCCGGTGGCTGGCGGAAGACCGAGATCCCCGTCCCGCTCCGCTCCAGTCAGCGCACCGGACTCGTCCTCGACCGGTACGACAACGCCTACGCCGTCCTCCCGTTCGGCCGGATCGCCGCGGCCTCGCGGGCCTCCGGGTACACCGACTGGACGCTCCTGTTCGACGGCGCCGGGCTGAACGCGTTCGGCGAGGTGGTGGTCGACGAGACCCGGATCAGGGCGGACAACGTCCTGTCGTTCCTGTACCAGGAGAAGTCCGCCGGCACGACGCCCTCGGCGTTGTACGTGGCCGACTTCGCCCTGTCGGCGTGACGGTAATGTGAAGGTCGTCCCGCCGCATCCCCGTTCCCTGGAGGTCCGAAGCCCGATGGCCCAGTCGGTGGGTATCAAGGATGTCGCCCGCGCCGCCGGAGTGTCGGTGGGCACGGTGTCCAACGTCATCAACCGCCCGGACACCGTCGCCGGGGAGACCCGTGCCCGGGTGCTGTCCGCGATCGACCGGCTCGGCTACGTCCGCAGCGAGTCGGCGCGCCAGCTCCGGGCGGGCCGCAGCCGGATCATGGGGCTGCTCGTGCTCGACATGGGCAACCCCTTCTTCGTGGACGTGGCGCGCGGTGCCGAGCGCGCGGCCCGGGAGGCCGGTCTCGGCGTGATGGTCTGCAACAGCGCGCAGGACGCCGCCGAGGAGGCCGAGTACCTGTCGCTCTTCGCCGAACAGCGGGTGCGGGGCGTGCTGCTGACCCCGGCGGACGCCACCGGCCGCAACATCGCCGCCTTCCGCCGGCACGGCATCCCGTTCGTACTGGTCGACCGGGTCGCCGAGGGCACCACCGAGTGCTCGGTCTCCGTGGACGACGTCGCGGGCGGCGCGCTCGCGGTGCGGCACCTGGTGGACGCCGGGCACCGTTCGATCGCCTACGTCAGCGGGCCGCCCGGGCTCAACCAGGTCCGCGACCGGCGCACCGGCGCGCTGAACGCCCTCGCCGAGGCCGGGCTCGGCCCCGAGGCCCTGCGCGAACTGCCCACCGAGCGGCTCGACGTGGCCGCCGGCCGGGACGCGGGCGCCCGGCTGCTCGGCCTCGCCGACCGGCCCACCGCCGTGTTCTGCGCCAACGACCTGCTCGCCCTCGGCGTGCTCCAGGCGATGTACGCGGCGGGCGTGACCGTGCCGGACGACCTGGCGATCGTCGGCTACGACGACATCGAGTTCGCCGCCGCGGCGGCCGTACCCCTCACCTCGGTGCGCCAGCCCGCCGTCACGATGGGCGCCCTCGCCGCCGACCTGCTGCTGGAGGAGACCGAGCAGGGCGAGGAGGACGGCAAGGGCAAGCGGAAGCACGAGCACCGGCGGGTGGTACTCCAGCCGGAGCTGGTGGTGCGCCGCTCCAGCCTCGCCGCGCGCTGAGCCCCGCGGTGTGCCCGGCGCCGAGCCTCGCGCCGGCCGGAAGCGCCGGCCGGAAGTGCTGACCGACAGTTCAGCAACAATGCATGATCCCGGGGCTCGGCCCACGCCCGCTCATGTGCTCAACTGGGAGACGTCCAGCCCGTCCGTCCCAGGAGACCCGTTGAGCCTCAGCTACCGTCAGCCCGGCGTCGTCCTCACCGACCGCCACTTCACCGTGCCCCTCGACCACGCCGTCCCGGGCGGCGAGACCATCGAGCTGTACGCCCGTGAGGCGGTGGCGAGCGACAAGGCCGGGCAGGACCTGCCCTGGCTGGTGTACCTGCAGGGCGGCCCCGGCTTCGGGGCGAATCGTTTCGTCGGGCGTCAAGCCTGGCTCGACCGGGCCTTGAAGGAGTACCGCGTCCTGCTCCTCGACCAGCGCGGCACCGGACGCTCCACGCCCGCCACCCGGCAGACGCTCCCGCTGCGCGGCGGCCCCGCCGCCCAGGCCGACTACCTCACCCACTTCCGCGCCGACTCCATCGTCCGCGACTGCGAGGCCATCCGCCCCCAGGTCACCGGCGGCGCCCCGTGGACCGTGCTCGGCCAGAGCTTCGGCGGCTTCTGCACGGTGTCGTACCTCTCCCTCGCCCCCGAGGGCGTCGCCACCGCGCTCATCACCGGCGGCCTGCCCTCCCTGCACGCCCACGCCGACGACGTCTACCGGGCCGCCTACCCGCGCGTCGAGCGCAAGGTCGCCGCGCACTACGCCCGCTACCCGCAGGACGTGGAGCGGGCCCGCCGGATCGCCGACCACCTCCTCACCCACGACGTGGCGCTGCCGAACGGCTACCGCTTCACGGTGGAGGCCTTCCAGTCACTGGGCATCATGCTGGGCACGAGCGACGGCAGCCACCGGCTGCACCACCTCCTGGAGGACGCCTTCGTGGTGACCCCGGCCGGCCTGGAGCTGTCCGACGCCTTCCAGGAGCAGGCCCAGTCCCTCCTGTCGTACGCCGCCCACCCCCTCTACGCCCTCGTCCACGAGGTGATCTACGGCCAGGACGCCCGCCCCACCGCCTGGTCGGCCGAGCGCGTCCGCGCCGAGTTCCCGCAGTTCGACGCGGCCAAGGCGCTCACCGGCGACGGCCCGGTGCTGTTCACCGGCGAGACGGTCCACCCCTGGATGTTCGACGCCGACCCGGCCCTGCGCCCTCTGCGCGAGACGGCCGGACTGCTCGCCGCCCGCACCGACTGGCGCCCCCTCTACGACCCCGCGCGGCTCGCCGCCAACGAGGTCCCGGTCGCCGCGGCCGTCTACCACGACGACATGTACGTCGACACCGGCCACTCCCTGGAGACGGCCGGTGCGATCCGTGGCCTGCGCCCCTGGGTCACCAACGAGTACGAGCACGACGGTCTGCGCGCGGGCGCGCCCCGGGTGCTGGACCGGCTGCTGGCACTGGTGCGCGACGAGGTGTGACATACGCGATATGACGGACCGGGTGCGCCGCAAAAGGCGTCGCGCGTGGGGCAGGGCGGCATAGTGTGCCGCCCATGACGGAGTCCAAGATCACTCAGCTCCAGCCCCTGCCCGACGACTGGCAGCGTGCCCTCGCCGTGGTGGCGCACCCGGACGACCTGGAGTACGGGTGCTCCGCGGCGGTCGCCGCCTGGACCGACGCCGGCCGTGAGGTCGCCTATGTGCTGGCCACCCGTGGCGAGGCGGGCATCGACACCCTGGACCCGGTCGCCTGCGGCCCGCTGCGCGAGCGTGAGCAGCGGGCCAGTGCGGCCGTCGTCGGCGTCGGCACCGTGGAGTTCCTCGACCACCGGGACGGCGTGATCGAGTACGGCAGCGCGCTGCGCCGCGACATCGCCGCCGCGATCCGACGCCACCGCCCCGAACTCGTCGTCACGCTCAACCACCGCGACACCTGGGGCGGTGTCGCCTGGAACACCCCCGACCACGTCGCCGTCGGCCGTGC
Organism: Streptomyces flaveolus; assembly: GCF_000716535.1. Classification (GTDB taxonomy): domain Bacteria; phylum Actinomycetota; class Actinomycetes; order Streptomycetales; family Streptomycetaceae; genus Streptomyces; species Streptomyces flaveolus_A. Next base: position 146,570 of record NZ_JNWV01000002.1, read on the forward strand.
CACCCTGGACGCCGCCGCCGACGCCGGCAACCGCTGGATCTTCCCCGAACTCGCCGAGCAGGGCCTCAAGCCCTGGAACGGCGTCCGCTGGGTGGCCGTCGCCGGTTCCAGCAGCCCCACCCACGCCGTGGACGCCAGGCCGGGCCTGGACCGGGCGGTGCGCTCGCTGCTCGAACACCGCACCTACATCGCGGCGTTGACCGACCAGGACCCGGAAGCCTACGTCCGTGACTTCCTGACCGAGACCACCACCGCCACCGGCAAGCGCTTCGGCGGCACACCGGCGGTGGCCTTCGAGCTGTTCGCCCGCTAGCGGCGCCCCGGGCAGCCGTCGCGGGGGCCGCGCGGGTGCGGGGGCAAGCGCGCAGGTCAGTACGCTGGACCCCATGCCGGATCAGATAGCCGACCCCTCCGACCTGCGCGGCGACTGCGCCCAGTGCTTCGGGCTGTGCTGTGTCGCCCTGCCCTTCGCCCGCTCCGCCGACTTCGCGCTGGACAAGCCCGCGGGCAAGCCCTGCCCGAACCTCCAGGGCGACCACCGCTGCGGCATCCACGCCGGCCTGCGCCAGAAGGGTTTCACCGGCTGCACGGTCTACGACTGCTTCGGCGCCGGCCAGAAGGTCTCGCAGGTCACCTTCGGCGGGCAGGACTGGCGTACGGGGTCCACGGAGCACGCGCGCCGGATGTTCGACGTGTTCCCGGTCGTACGGCAGCTCCACGAGCTGCTGTGGTACCTGACCGAGGCGCTGGGCCTGCCCGCCGCCCGGCCCGTCCACCCCGAGCTGCGCCGGGCGCTGGAGCGGACCGAGCGGCTGACCCGGCGGACTCCCGAGGAGCTCGCCGCGCTGGACGTCGCCGCGCACCGGCAGGAGGTCAACGTGCTCCTGCTGCGCACCAGCGAGCTGGCCCGGGCCGGCGTCGGCGGCAAGGGCAAGGGAAAGGGCCGGGGCAAGGACCGCAGGGGCGCGGACCTCATGGGCGCCCGCCTCAGGGGCGCCGACCTCCGCGGGGTGAGCCTGCGCGGTGCCTATCTCATCGCCGCCGACCTCACCGGTGCCGACCTGCGCGGCGCGGATCTGATCGGTGCCGACCTGCGCGATGCCGATCTGACCGATGCGGACCTGACGGGCGCCTTCTTCCTCACCCAGCCGCAGCTGAACGCGGCGCGGGGCAGCGGCGGTACTCGACTGCCGGCGTCAGTCGGTCGCCCGGTGCACTGGACAGCGGGCGGTTGAGGCCGGGCGCTCCGGCGTCGTAGCCGCGCTGTGCGTGTGCCGTGAGGTGTCGTCCGCCGTCTGCGGGTTCGTCGTGCCTGGTCGCGCCCACGCGGTGTCCGCCGCAGGTCGGACACTGCCCCTCGCCCCTTCGGGGAGCCTCTCGCCGAGCCCCTTGGGAGCCGGCCGCCGCTCCAGTCGCAGCCGCAGCCCCTCCGGCATCAGCGTGAGCCGCTCGGCCACGGTGAGCCGGTAGCCCGGGTCGGCGTGCAGGTCGTAGCGGCGCAGGAGCAGGCCGAGGACCAGGGTCGCCTCGTGGAGGGCGAACTGGCGGCCGATGCAGGCCCGTGCGCCGGTGCCGAACGGCTTGAAGGTGTGCGGTGGCCGGGACCGTACGGCCTGCGCGGTGAAGCGGTCCGGGTCGAACCGTTCGGCGTCCTCGCCCCACACCTCCGGGTCGCGGTGCAGCATCGGCGTCAGCACCAGGGCCCACGCGCCCCGGCGCATCGGATGGTCCCCGGCGAGGACGGTGTCCCGCCGGGCCTCGCGGGCGAAGGCGGGCGCGGTCGGCCACAGCCGCAGCGACTCGTCCAGCACCCGGCGGACGTAGCGCAGCTTGGCGACCTGGTCGTAGCCGGGCCGCGGGGTGTCGCCCCAGACCTGTTCGACCTCGGCGCGGGCCCGGGCGGCGATCTCCGGGTGCCGGGCGAGGTAGTGCAGGGCGAAGGAGAGCGCGCCCGAGGTGGTCTCGTGGCCCGCCACCAGGAACGTGATCACCTGCTTGCGGACGTTCTCCGACGACAGCTTCTCCCCGGTCTCCGGGTGCGCCGTCGCCAGCATGCGGTCCAGCAGGTCCCCCTCGCCGCTGCCGGACCTGCGCCGGGCGGCGACCAGGCCGTCGACCGTGCGGTCGAGGTGGGCCATGTCGGCCGCGTTGCGCCGGGCGGCGGCGCGCAGCAGCAGCGGGGCGAGCGGCCCGGGCACGCTGTTCAGCCGTTGCGCGTAGGTCAGCGTGCCGACCATCGCCGTGACGAAGGGGTGCGGCCGGTCCCGCTCGAAGGAGCCGAAGTCGTGTCCGAAACCGGTCCGGGCGATCGTCTCCAGGGTCAGCCGGGTCATGTCGTCCGGCACGTCCACCGTGCGCCCGGCCGCCACGTGACGGTCCCAGTGGTCGGTCAGCCGGCCGGCGACCGCCAGCATCATCCCGTGGTAGCCCTCCATGGCCTCCCGGCTGAACCCGGGTGCCAGGACGTCGTGCGCGAGCTGCCAGTTGGGCTCGTGGTTGTAGGCGGTGAACAGTCCGTCGCCCGCGACGGGCCGCAGGTTGGCGACGCCGAGCCCGACGTGCTTGGCGAACCGGGACTCGTCGGCGAGATCGGCCACGAGCCGCGCTCCCCACACGAACACGAACTCCTTGCCGAACGCCCGCCGCCGGAAGACCGGCCCCAGCTCGCGCGCGAAGCGCATCGAGTCCTGCAACGGCCGGTGCCGGTCGGCACCGAGCACGTCGCCGAGCAGCGGCAGCCGACGCGGCGGATGCGGGATCCGGCGCAGTTCGGGCCAGCCCTGTTCGGCGCTCCGGAAACCCTTCGGCAGCCCGGTCTGCATGGACTCCGTCGTCGCCGCCATGACGCGATCTCCCTTGATCCAGCCGATGGTTGAGGCAGTGAGCGGGCGTGTTGTACGTGGGTTCAATAACGGGTTTCAGTGTGGTGCCCTTGTTGAACCGACGTCAAGTAAAGTGACACCATGCCCGCGAACCAGGGGGAGCGCGCCCGGCGCAGACTCAGCACCGAGGAGCGCCGTGAGCAGCTCCTGTCGGTCGGCGCCAAGCTGTTCTCGGAGAGCCCCTACGACGACGTGTGGATCGAGCAGGTCGCCGAGATCGCCGGGGTCTCGCGGGGGCTGCTGTACCACTACTTCCCGACCAAGCGGGACTTCTTCGCCGCCGTCGTGGAGCGGGAGAGCAAGCGCATGCTGCGCATGACGGCGGCCGAGCCCGGGGTGCCGGTGCGCGAGCAGCTCGCCGCCGGCCTCGACACCTACCTCGGCTACGTCCAGGCGCACGCCCACGGCTTCCGCGCCTTCCATCGTGCCGACGCGGCCGGCGACCAGGCCGTGCGCCGGGTCTACCAGCGCGCGCTGGCCGCCCAGGAGAAGCAGATCCTGGCCGCGCTCGCCGCCGATCCCGAGTTCGGGCCCGCCGCCGAGGCCACCCCGCGGGTGCGCCTGGCGGTGCGCGGCTGGCTAGCCTTCACCACCGCCGTCTGTCTCGAATGGCTGCGCGGCGAGGGAGAGCTGAGCCGGGAGCAGGTGCGCGACCTGTGCGCCCGCGCTCTGCTGGGCGTTCTCGCGTAAGAGCTGCCCCGTTACTTCAGACCGCGTGGGGCGGTGCGTTCGTAGATGGTCCCGCCGGGCACGTACCAGCCCGCTTTCTTGCGGACCGCCGGGCTCGCGTCTTGGGCGTGGGACGCTCGCAAGGCGGCGATGGCGCGGGCATCGGTGTGGGCGAACTTGCCGACGAGTTCGACGGCCATGCTCCGGACGTGCGGGTCGGGGTCGGAGGCCAGGTGGCGCAGCGCGGGGTGAAGGACCCGGTCCGCGCCAGGTGCGCAGGTGTCGCCCTTGCGCCGGTCGCAGGCCAGGGCGTGGAAGGCCGCGATCCTGACCCGGGCGTCGGGGTCGTCGGCCATGGCGACGAGGTCGTCCATGGAATCGGTGTCTACCAGGTGGTCGAGGAGGCGGCAGCAGCCTTCGCGGACCGCCGGATTCTCGTGGCGCAGTCCGGTACGGATGGCGCTCAGCGCGCCCTCGGCGCGCCGCAGCAGTTCGTGGTACGCCGCCACCGCGCGCTGCGGGTCACCCAAAGAGGAGACGAGGGCCTCGTCGTCGGTCCTGACGAATCCGAGCATGACCTCAGTCTTGAGCCCCGCCCGGAAGCCTGGCAAAGGATTTGGCGGCTGCCGAGGCAAGCGCGCACCGGGAGACGACCTCGATCACGGCTCGCGTGAATGCTCGTTCGGGTGCGTTCCTCGTGCCGTTTCCGGCCCAGGTGTCCAGGCTTGACCTCGGGACGAGTCTTCTCGTGAAGGTGAAAGAACATGCCGACGTACGTCGCCCTGCTGAGCTGGACCGATCAAGGGGTCCGCAACTACAAGGACACCGCGAAGCGCGCCGAGACCTTCGGATCAGCGGCACAGAAGCTCGGGGCGAAGCTCCTGAGCATCTACTGGACCGTCGGTCCGTACGACCTCGTGGCCATCATCGAGGCGTCCGACGACGAAACCGCCACCGCGGCACTGCTGCAGCTCGGTGGTGTGGGCAACGTCCGTTCCACGACTCTGCGGGCCTTCGGCCGAGAGGAGATGGAACGCATCATCGCCAAGGCGGCCGGCTGACGGCCACCGCGTAGTGCGGGCGATGGCGTCCGGCGAGTCGGCTCAGCAGCCCGCTACGGCCCCCTGAGGTCCGAGTAGTCCATGTGCCTGCGTGTCAGGTCCGCCACCGGCGCGGTCCCGCGCGGGGGCGGTGTGGTTGGCGTGCGCCCCGATCTCCGATAGGTTAGGCAAGGCTTACCTAAGGAGGCTCGGATGGGTGACACGCAGGACTGGACGGCCGCCCCCGGAGCGGCGGAACGGGCACGCTCGGTGCTGGCCGCCGCGTGGTCGTGCGCGGTGACCGCGGACGGCGTCCGCGAGGAGTACGTCGGCGCGCACACCGTGACCGAGGACGGCGCGGTACGGCTGGCGGTGCCCGACGACAGCGGCCTGTTCGGGGCGGTGCTGTGCGCCCCGCGCCAAGAACCCTCCGCACTGCTGGAGTTCGCCGACACGGCGCCCGTACCGGTGCGCCACCGCATCCGCGCCCGGCTCTTCCTCTCCGGCTGGTTCGCCCCGTCCGGGGGCACCCTCCTGTTCCGGCCCACCCGCGTGGTGCTGCGCCGGTCGGCCGGGGCCGTGGTGGTCGGCCTGGACGAGTTCACCACCGCCCGGCCCGACCCCCTGTGCGGCGCCGAGGCCCGGCTGCTCACCCACCTCGCCGACGCCCACCCGGACGCCGTCGAGCGGCTCACCCGCCTGGTGCGGCCCGAGAGCCTGCACGCCGCGACCCGGGTGGCGCCGCTCGCCGTCGACCGGCACGGACTCACCCTGCGCATCGAACGCGCCCGCGCCCACGGCGACGTACGGCTGCCCTTCCACACACCCGCCGACGACGTCACCCAGCTCACCGAGCGCATGCACGCCCTGCTCGCCCAGGCCGGTGCCGCCGCCTGCCCCCGCGCGCTACAGCGGCAGCGTGCAGACGGCGACGGGTGACGCGAACGGCTCACCGGTCAGGCGGAGTTCACCGCGGTCCGCGTCGACGCGGAAGACGGTGACCGTGCCCGAGCGCTGGTTCGCCGCGAACAGCAGCCGGCCGTCGGGCGAGAACGCGATCTGCCGGGGGAAGTCCCCGCCCACCGGCACCGTGCCGAGCAGCCGCAGCCGGGCCCCGCCGTCCTCGACGGCGTACCGCGCGAGGCTGTTGTGGCCCCGGTTGGCGAGGAACGCGTACCGGCCGTTCGCCGTCACCAGGACCTGCGCCGGATAGTTCGTGCCGCCACCCGAGCCTGTCGACTGCGGCTCGCCGACCGTCAGGCGTCCGGATCCCGGCTCGTACGCGCACACGGCCACGGTGTCGTCCACCTCGTTGGCCAGATAGGCGTACCGGCCACCCGGATGGAAGGTCAGATGGCGCGGCCCCGCGCCGGGCCGGGTCCGCGCCCGCGCCACCTCCGCGAGCGTGCCCTTCGCCCGGTCGAGGCGGTAGGTGTAGACGGTGTCGGTGCCGAGGTCCACGGCGAGGACGTGCCCGCCGTCCGGACTCGTGAGGAACTGATGGGCGTGCGGGCCCTGTTGACCGGGGCCGGGCGGCGGAGAGCTGTGCGTGACCAGATCGGTGCGCTCGCCCAGCGCGCCGGAGGCGTCGATCGGGTGCACGGCGACACTGCCCGAGCCGTAGTTGGCGCTGAGCAGCCAGCGCCCGGAGGGATGCACCGACAGATGGCACGGGCCCGCGCCGCCGGTGCTCCGGGTGCCGAGGACGCGCCGGTCCGCGAGGCGTACGGCCGTCACCCCGCCGTCCTCCCGCTCGTCCACCGCGTACAGCGTGCGGCCGTCCGGGTGCACGGCGAGGTACGACGGGTCGGGGACCCCGGTGAGGGTGCCCGACCCGGTGATCCGGCCCGACTCGGGGTCGTACGACGCCAGGCCGATTCCGGTGCCACCGCCCTCGACGGAGGTGTAGGTGCCCACGTACAGCGGGCGCGGCCCGGACGGCTTCCGGGGCGGCGGGGCCGCCTCCGGCTTGTCCCGCCCGGCCGGCGTGTCCGTCGGCGGGGCCGCCGGGGACGGCACCGCGACGACCGCCGCCGTACCGGCCACGGCGCCGACGAACCGGCGTCTGGTCAAGCCGCCCTGCTCCCGGTTCGGGTCCCGGTCCCGCCGGGGGAGGGGAGACCCTCCTCCCGTCGTCCGTGCCTCCGTGTCCATGCCGCTACCTCAGGTCGTCGGGCCCCCACTCGTGACAGCCACCTTGGCCCGAGCACGCCGCCAAGGGCAAGCCGGGCAACAGCCGTTGCGCCCTACGCAACGCCGAGGCCCCTACCAGTCCCCGTCCTCCACCGGCTTGCCCGGCGCGTCCTTCAGCGGTGTCACCTGGCCGTCGGACGGTGCCTGCCAGGGCTCCAGGTCGTCCCCGAGCCACTCGCCGACCGGCTCGACCGCCTCCAGGGCCCGTGTGGGGGCGAGGTCCTCGGCGTCCGCGTCGTAGTAGTCGTACCAGGGCAGGCCCGCCCGGGTGTACGCCGCCCGGTCCACCGGTGACGGCGGTGCTGCCTCGCCGGTGATCCGGCGCCACTCGGGGGGCGTGACCAGGTGCACGAACACCCGCCCGGCGGGCCGCTCGGACCAGTCGTCCAGCGGCCGGTCGTCCCGGTACACCTCCTGCCGCATCGAGCCGCCGACACCGAGCCCCATGGCCGTGGCGCGCCGCGGGGGAGCGGCGGACGGGGAGGGCGGAGCGCCGAAGGCGGCGGCGGGCGCGGACGGCGGCACTCCGGGCGGTCCGCTGGGGGCCTGGGCGGCCATGGGCAGGGCCGCCCCGTAACCGCCCTGCGCGTCGGCCAGGCGCCGCTGCCGCTCCCGCTCCTGGCGCCGCCACCCGGCGAGGGCCTCCTCCTTCAGCGGGAACGACTGGAGCTGGACGCCGCCCCAGACCTCCTCGCCGGTGACCTGCCCCTCCACGGTCGCGCCCAGCCCCAGCGGTACGGCCACGAACTGGCGGACCGTGCCCTTGCCGGCGTTGATGCCGTCCAGCCAAGGCTGGCGGGGCAGCACCACGTAGTTCTGCGGACGCCGGGACAGCCGGTCGCGCCAGGGCTCGCCGGAGACCGCGCACACCTTTCCCACGCCGACCTGGAGCGCGGCCGGCTCCGACGCGGCGAAGCTCAGCCACATCGCCTCGCGCAGGTACACCGGCAGCATGACGCCGCCGCGCGCCCGCATCCGCTCGGGCACCCGGTCGGCGTGGTCGGCCACCCGCCGGACCGGGAACTCGCCCAGCCCCGGCGGCAGCGGATGCGTACCGCTCTCGGGCAGGCGCAGCGTGCGGATGAACCGCACCGCCACCCCGCCGGGCAGCCGCAGCGTGTTCCCGTCGATCCGGACTCCGTCACCGATCACCCGTACGCTCCTTCGCCTCCGGCGCCTCTGCGGTCATGGGGTGCGCCTTGCCGTTCGGCGCCGTATGGGGGCGTTCGTACGTGTGCGCTCTCGGGGTCGGCGCGGTGCGTGGTCGTGCGGGTACGCCTTCGGGTCCGGCGCGGTCCGCGGTCATGTGTACGTCTCCTCGCCCCTGGCGCCGTCACCGGTCAGCCGTGTGTGCCCCCGCCTCCGGCGCCTGCCCGGTCCGGCGGCTCCCTCACCGATAACGCTCACCGAACCCCGCGCGGTTCCGCCACAGCTCCTCCTGGACCCCGAGGCGGTCGCGCAGCCGGGCGAGCCGGGGCAGCTTGGCCCGCTGCTCGCGCGAGACCCGGTCCAGCTCCTCCAGCAGGCGGCGGGTGCGGTGCTCGGTGTTCAGCTCGTCGATGATCCTGGTCGTCTCGGTCAGGACGGCCCCGAGCAGCTGCCAGTGCGCCCAGTCCTTGCGGATCTCCTCCTGGAGCAGCTCGGCCAGCCGGTCCCGGGTGCCGGCCGCCGTGTGCAGCTCCGCCGACAGCCGTGCCTCCGCCGACTCGGCGTTCTCGCTCAGATGGGTCGTCACCAGCACCGCGAAGCTGACCACCGCGTCGGCGATCTCCGACAGCAGTTGCTCCACGGTCGCCCCCACCTGGGACGGGAACAGTTCGTCCGACCCACGGGCCTTCGCCAGGTCCGTGAACGAGCGGGCCAGTACCCGCAGCACCACCGTGCAGATCTCCAGCGTGTCCAGACCGGTGCGCAGCACCACCCGGTGCAGCAGCCCCTCCTTCACCCGTGGATTGAGCCGCAGACTGTCCTCGGCCTGCCGCAGTGCCGCGTCGACCTGCACGATGTGGTGGTCAAGCCGGCGCGCCTCGTGCAGCCGTTCGGCCGCCTGCTGCCAGGGGGTCCGGCCCGCGGCCTCCTCGCCCAGCCGCAGCATGAGCTGGCGCACCCGCCGCGCCAGGTCCTCGATGGACCGGCCGGCCTCGTCCACCCACACCGGGGGTGGCAGCAGCAGGTTGCACGCGGTGCCGACGACCGCGCCGATCAGCGTCTCGACGATCCGCGCCCACGCGGTGAACCCGACCGTGGTGACCCCGAGCACCAGCATGGCGCTGATCGCCACCTCGGCCACGTACTCGTCGACGCGGACCAGGTGTCCCACCGCCAGCGCGGCGACGATCAGCAGGGCGAGGCTCCACCAGGTCAGGCCCACCAGCACGCTGAAGGCGATGGCGACCAGGACGCCGGCGACCACCGAGTTCACCCGGCGGATGCCGTTGGTGAGCGTGGCGTAGAAGGTCACCTGGACGACCAGCAGCGCGGTCAGCGGCGCGGTGAGCGGGGCCGGCTCGGGGCTCAGTCGGAGGGCGATCACGTAGGCGACCGTCGCCGCCGCGGCCGACCGCAGCGTCTGGACGACCACCGGCTCCCGGCGGCGCTTCGCCAGTCGCAGTAGTCCCGTGGTCAACTTTCGTTCGCGCATCCCTTGGCCTGTTCCCGTTCATCGGGTGCATCGAACGTAGCCGTTTGCGGACTGATTCCGACTGATTTACGCCAGATACTTACGCGTACAGCTTGTCGATGAAGGCGGCCAGATTGCCCGTCTCGCGCGCGATCTGCTGCTCCAGGGTGAGGCTCTCCTCGAACCGGGTGCCGGACTCGGGGGCCTTCCTGCCGCGCACGTACAGCGAACAGGCCAGGTCGGTGCACATGTACAGCCCGACCGAGTTGCCCTCCCGGCCAGCCGCCCCGGCCTTCCGCGCGGTCATCAGCGACACCCCGCCGCCGGGATGCGTGGTCAGACACACCGAGCACATGCTCCGGTGCAGGAAGCCGTGCTGCGAGGCGGGGAAGCGGAGGGCCACTCCGACGAGCCGGCCGTCCCGCTCCGTGACCAGATAGCTGCGGTCGGGAGCACCCGGATCGCGCCAGCCGAGGAAGTCCAGATCGTCCCAGGGGCGGTCGCCGAGATCGCGCGGGACGGCCAACCGCTTGGCCTCGCCCTTGGAGCAGTTGATAAAGGAGTTGCGGATGTCCTGCTCGGTGAGCGATCTCATTGGGGGGGTCCTTCCGGATGTCCAGTGGGAACCTAGGGGCTCTAGGTTGTTGGCTATCGTATTTAGTCAGAGGGGGGTGAGCCAATGGATTTGCCGTGGGGGCTGCCCGGGCTGCCGCAGCGTGCCCGGCGAGCGCTGGACCATGTCACCGGTGCCGTGTCCGGGCCACCGCTCGACCCCGGCCTGCGCGTCACGCTCAACTTCCATCCCGACCGGATCTCCGCCGGCCTGCCGATCCTGGAGTCACTGGCACGGGACGGCGCCTACCACTCGCAGTTCGTCACCGGCACCAGCAACGGCGGCCTCACCGCCCACCCGGACGGCGACCGGACGCGCTGGGAGAGCCGGATCTTCGGCGGCGCGTACGACGACGCCGACCCGGCCGAGCGCCCGGTGTACGGCGCGCTGGACTTCCGGCGCCAGGTGGTCGGCGCGGCCCCACGCTTCGGCTCCTCCCACCTCAGGCTCTCCGGAGCGGTCCTGGGCCGGGCCACCTTCTGCTACCCGGACAGCTCGACCGGGCCCACCGACTTCGGCGTGGCCGGCGCCATGCCGCTGATCGCGCTCGCCGAGGCCGACGAGCAGGACGCCCTGAACGACTACATCGAGGCCCATGTGCACGGGGGCGTGCTGCTCGACCGGGACGTGGAGGCGCTGGTACTGGACGCGAGCTACCGGGGCACACCGGTGGAGACGGCCGCCCGGCGCCTGCCCTTCCCCCTCACCTGGCACCGCGGCTACCGCCTCACCGTCACCGCACTGCGCCGGCACGCCGACTACCGCGGCCCGGAGTACGCCGACCTCGGCGCCCGCATCGCCGACCGCGGCCTCATCACCCCCCGCGTCATCGGCGACGCTGCCCGCAGCGGCCGGTACGACCTCCAGGACCTGAAGATGGTCTGGCACACCCTGGCCCGCTTCGGAGCCCCGGAGGGCGCCGGAACGGCGAGGCTCTCCCCGCCACCGGCCCTCCCGCCCCGCGCCGTCGGAGGACCTGCGGCCACGGCTCCCACGGCGGGCGCCGCCGTGGAGGTCCCGCCGGAGCACTGCGACTGAGGTTTCCGGGCGCCTGCCGCCGTGGCGGGCGCGGTTCGGCTTCTGAGGGTGCTCTGAGGTGCCGCCCCTGCAAGCGCTGCCGCTGCCTGGACAGGCCCCTACCAGGACCGAACCCACCGGACGGCGCTCACCGCCCCGGCTGCGGCCTGCGTGCGCCTGACGACCTGCCCCGCCAGTCCGAGCCCGCCGCCTCGGCTACCGCCGGCCTGCCCCTAAGACCGATCCCGCCAGTCCGACCCCACCGCCTCGGCTACGGCCGACGTGCGTCTGACGACCTGCCCCGCCAGTCCGAGCCCGCCGCCTCCGCTACCGCCGCCTGCCCCGAAGACCCACCCCGCCAGCCCGAGCCCGCCGCCCCGGCTACCGCCGCCTGCCCCCGAAGACCCACCCCGCCAGTCCGAGCCCGACGACCCGAGCCCGACGACCCGCCACGGCCGACGTGCCCCAGCGTGTCCGCCCGTTACTCCCCACCCCCCGTGCCCGGCTCCGGTGGCCACACCCCCGTGGCCAGCACCCCCGTGGCATAGGCTCGGGCGACCAGTTCCGTGCGGTTCGTCGCGCCCCATCGTGCCGACAGGCGGCGCAGGTGGTAGGTGACGCCGTCCTTGGTGAGGCCGAGTTCGCGGGCGGCGCGGGCCGTGGTGGCGCCGCCGGCCAGGAGGGCCAGGACCCGTTGCTCCGTATCCGTGACCCGTACCGGCTCCGGTTCCGGTTCCGGTTCCGGTGCGGGGCGCTCGCCCAGGACCCGCAGCATCACCAGCAGCGCAGGTGTCTCCTCCACCGTGTCGCTCACCGGGTCCGCCGTCAGCTCCCCGCGCCGTTCGGCCCCGCCGGGCGCCCGCCAGCACACCGACACCTGGTAGCGGGAGCGGTGCCGCAGCCGCAGCGCCTCGGCGATCCGCCCCGGCGGACCGCTCGACGCCCTCGCCGAGCGGCACGGGCTGGTCCCGATGACGGTCACCGAGGCGTACGACCTCACCGCGCCCGGTCATCCGCGCACCAAGCGGTTCCTGCGCGTCGCCCTGCCCGAGGGGGTCACCTACCGCACCGCCGACCACCTGACCGTGCTGCCCGCCAACTCCCCCGAGCTGGTGGACCGTGCCGTCGCCGCGTTCGGCCTCGACGGCGACGCCGTGCTGGACATCCGGCCCACCCGTCCGCGCCCCGACCACCTCGTCGTCGACCGGCCCTTGACGGTACGGCAACTGCTCACGCATCACGTCGAGTTGCAGGAACGGCCGACCGGCCGCCGGCTGGCCCTCCTCGCCGAGGCCAACCCCTGCCCGCCCGAGCGGGCCGCCCTCGCCGCCCTGCCCGGCGACGACCCGCGCACCCTCGTGGAGCTGGCCGAGGACCACCCCGCCCTGCGCGGCGCCCTGGACTGGCCGCTGCTGCTCGACCTGCTGACCCCGCTGCGTCCCCGCCACTACTCCATCTCCTCCGCACCGTCGGCCGACGCCCGCCACGCCGACCTCATGGTGTCCGTGCTCGACGCCCCCGCGCGCTCCGGCAAGGGCCGCTACCGGGGCACCGGTTCCGGTCACCTCGCCTCCCTGCGGCCCGGTGACACCGTGTACGCCCGCGTCCAGCCCTGCCGCGAGGCGTTCCGGATCGACCACGCGGCACCGGTCGTGATGGTCGCCGCCGGCACCGGACTCGCCCCGTTCCGGGGTGCCGTCGCCGACCGTCTGGCCGCCCGCCGTACCGGCGCCCGACTCCCGGCGGGGCTCCTGTACTTCGGCTGCGACGCCCCCGACGCCGACTACCTGCACACCGAGGAGCTGCGGGCCGCCGAGCGGGCCGGCGCGGTCTCGCTGCGGCCCGCCTTCAGTGCCGCACCGGAGAACGGCGCCGCCTTCGTCCAGCACCGCATCGCCGCCGAGGCCGACGAGGTGTGGGAGCTGCTGAGCGCCGGCGCCCGGGTGTACGTCTGCGGCGACGGCGCCCGGATGGCTCCCGGCGTCCGCGCGGCCTTCCGTACGCTGTACCGGGAACGGACCCCCGGCGCCGACGAGGCCGCGGCCGACCGGTGGTTCGACACGCTGGTGGCGGACGGGCGTTACGTGGAGGACGTGTACGCGGCGGGCTGAGCCGCCGGGGGAGGGGTGCGGGGTGCGGGACACGGAGGAACGGGCCCGGCGGATCCTGGCCACGGCGGGCCTGCCGCCCGCCCGGCCGGGCGGGGTGCGCCCGCTCGGCGGCGGCACCTACAACACCGTCGAGGAACTGCGGCTCACCGACGGCCGCCGCTTTGTGCTGAAGGTCGCGCCGGACGGGCCGGGCCTGCGCTACGAGTCCCGGCTGCCGCGCTCGGAGGAGGAGTTCTGCCGCGCCGCCGCCGAGGCCGGCGTCCCCGCGCCCCGCACCGTGCACACCGACGGCGGCCCCGCCGCACGGCACACCCTGCAGACCCACTGCCCCGGCACCCCCTGGGACGACTCCCTCACCGCCGCCGAACAGGCCGCCCTGCGCCGGGAGCTGGGCGGCCACGTGGCCCGGCTGCACCGGGTGACCGGCCCCGGCTTCGGGTACCCGTCCGGCGCCCTCGGCCCGCTCGCCCCGAACTGGCGGACGGCGTTCACCACGATGACCGACGCCGTGCTGGCCGACGCCCGCGACTACGCGGCCGACCTGCCGTGCCCCGTGGACGAGGTGGCCCGAACCCTCCGGTCCGACCACGACGCGCTGGACGAGGTCACCGTCCCGCGCGCCGTCGACTTCGATCTGTGGCCGGGCAACATCCTGGTCCACCGCACGCCCGCCGGGCCCCGCGTCGGCGGGCTCATCGACGGCGAGCGCATGTTCTGGGGCGACCCGGTCGCCGACCTCGTCTCCCTCGCCCTGCTGGACGACATCGAGAAGGACCAGGACTTCCTCGCCGGCTACCGGGACGCCGGCGGCCGGATCTCCTTCGACCGCTCGGAGCGGCTGCGGCTCGCGCTCTACCGCGCCTGTCTCTACCTGATCATGCTGGTCGAGACGGTGCCCCGGGCGGTCGACGCGGAGCGGCGGCGCCGGACCCGGGAGACCGTCGCGCCGGAACTTGTCGCGGCGCTGGACGAGATCAAACGTCTCCGCCTTAGCTCATAGCGTGAACTAAGGGTTGGGGGAATGTCGCGCCCCGGCTGTCCGAAGGGGTATGTTGCAGGTCGGGCAGGGTTCGTGAAGGGAGCCACATGGCGGCGCGCAACGGGCGCACGGTACGCGACCTGAGACGAGGCAACCGTACGGCGGTGCTCCAGCGGCTGTACTTCGACGGCCCGCTCAGCCGGTTCGAGCTGGGCCCGGCCACCGGTCTGAGCTCCGGCTCGGTCAGCAACGTGGTCGCGGACCTGATCGCCGACGGACTGGTCGAGGAGGCCGGCAGCGTCGACTCCGACGGCGGCCGGCCGCGCACGCTGCTGCGTGTCGCCCCGCACAGCGGCCAGATGATCGGCGTGGACGTCGGCGAGACCCGCGTCCGGGTCGAGCTGTTCGACCTGGCCCTCACGGAACTGGCCCGTGCCGAACGCCCGTTGACCCCGCAGGGCTACGACGTCGACGTCATCGCCGGCCATATCCGCGACGGCGTCGCCGAGGTCCTCACCGCCGAACAGGCCGTCCCCGACCGGCTCCTCGGCGTCGGCGTCGGCGTCCCGGGCATCGTGGAGCACACCCCGGACCGGGGTGCCGTCGTGCACGGGCAGACCATCGGCTGGGACGCGGTCCCGCTGGAGCAACTGCTCCGCTCGGCCTCCCAGCTTCCCGACGGAGTGCCGTACCTCATCGACAACGGCGCCAAGACGCTCGGCCAGGCCGAGATGTGGTTCGGCGCCGGGCGCGGTGCCCGCAACGCCGTCGTCGTGCTCTTCGGCTCCGGCGTCGGCGCCTGCCTGGTCACCCCGGAGGTGGAGTACGGGCGGGCCGTGGAGTGGGGCCATCTGACGGTACGGGTGCGCGGGCGCCGCTGCCGCTGCGGAGCTCCCGGCTGCCTGGAGGCCTACGCGGGCGCCGAGTCGCTGCTCGCCCGCTGGCGCGAGGAGGGCGGCCGGCCGCCCGAGGACACCGACGAGGAGACCGCGCTCACCGCGATGCTCGCCGCCGCGTACCCCTCCGAGGGCGGTACGGCCGACCCGGTCGCGCTGGCCGTCCTGGAGGAGACCGCCGAGTACCTGGGCGCCGGTCTGTCCGACCTGATCAACCTCTTCCAGCCGGAGCGGATCCTCATCGGCGGCTGGGCCGGGCTCCAGCTCGGCACGCGGTTCCTGCCCGCCGTACGCCGGCACGCGGCCACGTACGCCCTGCGGCACCCGGCCGACAAGGTGACCATCGACCTCGGCCGGCTCGGCCCGGACGCGGTCACCGTCGGCGCCGCGATCCTGCCGCTCGCCGACTTCTTCGCCAGCGGCGGGCGCCGCCCCGAACCGGCGACCGAGGACCGACTGCCCGCCTGGCGCGCCGCACTCCAGGAACGCGCCCCGCACTGAGCCGCACGCCCGCTGGGCGAGGTCCTACTCCCCGGGCCGACACCGAGGGGCCGGGCTCAGCAGGAGGTTCGCCGGCCGAGGCTGCCGCGTCCTGGACTCAGGACCGTGCCCCGAAACCGGGCCGCCGTGTCTCGAGCAGAGTCCGACGTCCGCCGATGCCCAGGCCGCAGTGGCCGGGCTGAGGCTGCCGCGCCCTGGACCTGGGCCGCCGTGCTCCGGGGCAGAGGCCGACGTCCGGCGGGTCCAGCCGAGGCGGCCTGGGATCACGCCGACGTCCGTCAGGCCAAGCCGAGATCCGCCAGGCCAGGCCGACGTCCGCCACCTCATGCCGACGGCCCTGGGGCTCAGGCCGACGGTTCGCTGGCTGAGGCCGAGGTTCCCCGGCCGGGGCCACCGTGCCCTGAAACCGGGCCGCCAGGCTGCCGTCCTTGGGGAGAGGCTGATTTCCCGCCGATGTCCAGGCCGCAGTGGCCGGGCTGAGGCTGCCGCGCTGGACCTGGGCCGCCGTGCTCCGGGGCAGAGGCCGACGTCCGGCGGGTCCAGCCGAGGCGGCCTGGGATCACGTAGACGCCCGTTAGGCCAAGCCGAGATCCGTCAGGCCAGGCCGACGGCGCTGGGGCTCAGGCCGACGGTTCGTCCGGGCTCGGGTGTTCCGGGTGTACCGTGCCCGGCCGGGGTGCGCCCCGGGGGCCGGTGCCGGCCTCGTCCGTGTCCGGTACGACGTCCTCGTCCGGTTCGTCGTCGACCGCGTGTTCCGGGGTCACGTCCCACGGGTCCTCGCCGAGCCCGGCCTGCTGGTCGGGCAGGTCCCGGGGCACCGGCCGCTCCTCGGCTCCGGACCCGGAACCGGGCTCCCGCACCGTCATGATCTTCTCCGCTCCTCGTCGGCTCGATGCTCCGGCGACTCGTTGGGGGGCTCAGCCGACCTTCCGTCCCCGCATCGGCTCGGTCTCCATGCCGCCGCCCTTCCGCAGGCCGTCCAGGAACTCCTGGATCACCTCGGTCGCCGTGTGCCGGGGCTCCCAGCCCAGTTCGGCGCGGGCCCGCGCGCAGTCCATCAGCGGCAGCCGCAGCACGGCGTCGAAGAGGTGCGGGGAGGCGGGGAGCAGGTGCAGCCCCCAGGCGGCGGCGATGGCCGAGCGGGCCGCCGTACGCGGCAGCCGTACCGGCCGGGAGCCGAGCAGCTCGGCGAGCACACCCGCGTCCAGCGCGGGATCGGCGGCCAGGTTGAAGGCGCCCCGGGCGCTGTCCGAGCGCACCGCGAGCCGGTAGGCCTCGGCGGCGTCGTCCGTGTGCAGCGCCTGTACCCGCAGGCCGGGGACGTCCGGCAGGAACGGCAGCAGGTCCGGCCGGGCCAGCGGACCGGGCAGGAACCGCCCGCCGAAGATCCGCCGCTGCTCGCTCGCCGACTCCCACTTGAACAGGAACGCCGGGCGCATCCGGACCACCCGCACCCCGGGGTGGTCGCGCTCGAACACGTCCAGCGTGCGCTCCAGATAGGCCTTCTCCCGGCAGTACGCGGCGTCCGGCCAGCCGTGTGTGGGCCAGGACTCGTCCACCGGACGGTCCTTCGGACCCGGCGAGTACGCCCCGACGGAGGAGGCGTGCACCAGTACCGGCACCCGGGCCGCGGCGACCGCCTCGAACACCCGGATGCCGCCGAGCACATTGGTCCGCCAGGTGGTGGCCGGATCATGCGTCGGCTGGAAGGCCCAGGCCAGATGGATCACGGCGTCGGCACCCTCGAACCGCTCGGCGAGGTTCGCCTGGTCCCCGGCCAGGTCCACGGCGGACCACTCGGTCTTCGGCGGCGACCACTCGGGCGTCCGCCGCGCCAGCCCGCGCACGGACTTGATGTCCGGGTCCTCGGAGAGCAGGCGCACCACACTCGTCCCGACGTTGCCGGTGGCCCCTGTCACGACGACCCTGCTGCCCGCTGAGCTGCTCACCTTCGGCTCCTCTCGTCGGGTACGGCGGAGGCCTGCGACGAGCGGCCGGGTACCCGGGCGCCGCGTCCGCACACGCGGCTCGGGACGGCATGAGGAAGCCCCGGCCGTGACGGGGGAATCACGACCGGGGCGGTCGGTGGTGGGGGCGGATGGCGGTCGCCTCTCGGCGAGACGCTCCACAGGGCTTCAGCCGAACGATCGTCCCTGTGGGCAAAAGGTGAGGCCCGGGGACACTGTCCCATCCGCACCCACGGCTCGTTCAACGGGCAACCACACCCAGGTGTTCCAGCCCCCCAGGTGACGTGCGTCACCACCGGAACCGCTCAGGCCAGCGGGCTGTCGGCCAGCCGCGCCAGCAGATCCGCGGGGTCCGCGTACACCGCCTCCGCCCCCGCCTCCTCCAGGTCGGCCCGGGGGATCCCGCCGCACAGCACGCCCACACAGCGCACCCCGGCCTTGCTGCCCGCCCGCATGTCCCACACCGTGTCCCCGACGAACACCGCCCGCGAGGCCGGCACCCCGGCCAGCTCCAGCGCGTGCTCCACGGGCTCCGGGGCGGGCTTGCCCTCCCGCACGTCGTCCGCGCTCGCCGTGGCCGCGATGGCGTCGTCCGCGTCGATCGCCCGGCGCAGCGCACCCAGCTCGGCACCGCTCGCCGAGGTGGCGAGGACCACGGTCCAGCCGTCCCCGTGCAGCCGCCGCAGCAGCTCGCCGGCCCCGGGCAGGGCAGGGAGCCGGTCGAAGTACTGGCCGTACAGCGCCGTGTGGGCGGCGCTCAGTTCGGCGTCCTGGTCCGGGTCCCGGTCGTCGCCGAGCAGATGGGCGACGAGGTCCGCGGAGCCGAGTCCGACGGCCCGGTGCACGGCGTGCATGGGCACCTCGTGGCCCGCCTGCCGGAACGCCTCCCACCAGGTCACGACGTGCAGGTGATTGGTGTCGACGAGGGTCCCGTCGACGTCGAACACGGCGGCACGGTCCATTCCAGGTCCTCTCTGTCAGCCCCGGGTTCTTCCCTCGGCCCCGGGTCCTCACTGTCGGCTCCCGGAGCGGGTACCACGCCCGGAACCCGCCACGCGTGCCGGCAGCCGTCCCTCCCGCGTCCAGCCGAGCAGCTCGTCGGCCGACCAGGTGGTCACCACGCGCTCGGGCGGCACCCCGCACTCCTCGGCCCGGGCGCAGCCGAGGATCTGCCAGTCGAGCTGGCCGGGCGCGTGGGCGTCGGTGTCGACCGAGAACAGCACCCCGGCCTCGACCGCCCGGCGCAGCAGCCGCCGGGGCGGGTCGAGCCGTTCCGGACGGCTGTTGATCTCCACGGCGGTCCCCGACTCGGCGCACGCGGCGAACACCTCGTCCGCGTCGAACTGCGACTCCGGCCGCCCTCGGCCCGTCACCAGGCGCCCGGTGCAGTGCCCGAGGACGTCGGCATGCGGATCGCGGACGGCGGTGACCATCCGCCGGGTCATGGGCCGGGCGTCCATCCGCAGCTTGGAGTGGACCGACACCACGACCACGTCGAGCTGCTCCAGCAACTCCGGTTCCTGGTCCAGCGAGCCGTCCTCCAGGATGTCGCACTCGATGCCGGTGAGCAGCCGGAACGGCGCCCAGCGCGCGTTCAGCTCCGCGACCACCGCCAGTTGCTCGCGCAGCCGCGCGGGCGACAGCCCACGGGCCACGGTCAGCCGTGGCGAGTGGTCGGTGAGCGCGGTCCATTCGTGCCCCAGCTCGGCCGCCGCCCGTCCCATCTCCTCGATCGGGCTGCCTCCGTCGGACCAGTCCGAGTGCGTGTGACAGTCCCCGCGGATCAGTGCCCGCAGCCCGGCCCCGGCCCCTTCGGCGTCGACCGACGCCCCGGCCTCCTCCTCCAGTTTCCGCAGGTAGCCGGGCACCTCACCGCCCAGCGCCTCCCGCACCGCCTGCGCGGTCTTCGGCCCGACCCCCTTCAGGGACTCCAGCGTCCCCGCGGCGGCCCGCTCGGCCACCTCGCCCTCGGGCAGCGCGGCCAGCGTCCGGGCGGCGGTACGGAAGGCCCGTACCCGGTAGGTGGGCGCTAGCGCCCGCTCCAGAAGGAACGCGATCCGGTCGAGGGCGGCGACGGGGTCCATGAGAACCAAGGGTGCCGCAGACGCCCCAGAGGGGCGCGGGGAACCGCGCGACCAGCCGCACCGCCCGCGCCCCGGACCTTCCGTGCCCGCCATGGCGGGTCCGTTTGCCCCCACCACCCCCGGGTACTGCGTGACCCGTCCACGTGACCCACCGTGAGGAGGTTCGTCATGTCCGTACCGGATGCGCAGCGAACAGCCGTGGTGACCGGCGCAGACAGCGGCATCGGCCGGGCCACCGCCGTACGGCTGGCCGAGGCGGGCCTGGACGTCGGCATCACCTGGCACACGGACGAGAAGGGCGCCGAGGAGACGGCGGAGGAGGTCCGCGCGCACGGCCGCCGCGCCGCCGTGACCCGGCTGGACCTGACCCGGCTGCCCGAGGCCGCCGACGCCGTGGACGAGCTGTGCGAGGAACTCGGCCGGATCGACGTCCTCGTCAACAACGCCGGTACGGGCACGATGACCCCCTACCTCGACCTGACGCTCACGGATGTGCGCCGGGTCCTGGACGTCGATCTCGTCGGCCCGTTCCTGCTCGGGCAACGGGCCGCGCGGCGCATGATCCGGCAGGGCGAGGGCGGCCGGATCGTGAACGTCACCTCCGTGCACGAGCACCAGCCCCGGGTCGGCGCGGCCCCGTACTGCGCGGCCAAGGGCGGGCTCGGCCTGCTCACCCAGGTGATGGCCCTGGAGCTGGCCGAGTACGGCATCACCGTGAACGCGGTCGCGCCGGGGGAGATCGCCACCCCGATGACCGGCCAGGAGGACACCGACGTGCGGACCGAGCGCCGCCCCGGCGTGCCGCTCGGCCGGCCCGGCGACGCCCGCGAGGTCGCCGCCGTGATCGCGTTCCTCGCGAGCCCGGACGCCTCCTACGTCACCGGCGCCTCGTGGAGCGTCGACGGCGGCATGCTGCGCATGGGCCCACAGGCCGGTTCCCATCTGACCAGCGACGACTGGCGCCGGCCCTGAGGCGGCGGGGGAAGCAGGACGAGGGCGGGGGGAGAGACCACGGTGAGGCTGCGTACCAGTTCCTGCGAGGCCGCCGGCGCCGGCAGATCGCCCGGGCCGTCCGCGAGGTCAGCCGCTACCTGGGCAACACGCCCGCGGTGTGCCGGGCGTCGTACATCGACCCGAAGGTCTTCGAACTGTTCGAGCGGGGCGTGACCGTCGCCCCCGTGCTCACCCGGCTGGGCGAACACGGGGAGTTCGGGCGTCCGGCCACGCAGGGAGCCGTCGAGGCGGCCGTACTCGATCTTCTGGACGGCTCCGGCGGGTGACCCGTCGGCGCGGGTTGCGTTCTACCCTCGATTGCATGACCGAACAAGCAGCTCCCCACATCTCCCGCCCGCGGATCCTGGTCCTCGGTGTGTGCCCCGGCCGGCACGGCGAGCCGCCCTTCCGGATCATGGAGATCGACGGTCAGGTGGTCGGTGAGGCCAGGACCATCACGGACGTGCTGGAGACGGCCGCCTCCTACGGCATCCCCATCCACGACCTGGACGACCCGGACGCCGTCCGCTGGGTGGGCGGCGACAAGTACACCTGGACGCTGCACTGACCGGTCGCGGGGCCAGGCTCAGCCCACCGTCCACTTCTGGTTGGCGCCGCCCGTGCAGGTCCAGATCTGCAGCCGTGTCCCGTTGGCCGAGTTGTTGCCGGTGACGTCGAGGCACTTGTTCGCCTGCGGGTTGACGATGTCGCGGGCCGCCGGGAGGGCCCACTTCTGGGCGGGGCTGCCGTTGCAGTCCCACAGCTGGACGGGCGTGCCGTCGGCGGTTCCGCCGCCGCTGACGTCGAGGCACTTGCCGAGCGCCCGGAGCGTACCGTCCGAGCCCACCGTCCACGCCTGCGCGGCCGTGCCGTTGCAGTCGTAGAGCTGGACCGGGGTGCCGTTCGCGGGGTTGGCTCCGGCCACGTCCACGCACTTGCCCGCCAGGCCCCGGATCGGCACACCGGCGGCGCTGTCGCTCGTCGTGACCGACACCGAGTCCACCAGCAGCGTCTGCGGGAACTGCGTGGAACCGTCGGGGTCGCCGGGCCAGTAGCCGCCGACCGCGAGGTTCAGGATCAGGAAGAACGGCTTGTTGAACACCCAGGTCTTCCCGCCCAGGTCGGCCGGGGTGCGCCGCTGGTAGACGTTGCCGTCCACGGACCAGGTGATCGAGTCGGGTGCCCAGTCGACCGCGAAGGTGTGGAAGGCGTCCGCGAAGGCCTGCCCGTTCGGCAGCGAGTAGGCCGCGCCTATGCCGCCCGAGCCGGAGTAGCCGGGGCCGTGGATGGTGCCGTGGACGGTCGAGGGTTCGAAGCCGACGTTCTCCATCACGTCGATCTCACCCGAGTCCGGCCAGTTGACCGGTGTGCCGAGCATCCAGAACGCGGGCCACATGCCCTGGCCGCGCGGGATCTTCATCCGGGCCTCGACGTGGCCGTACTGCGCGTTGAACTTCCCTGCCGTGTTCAGCCGGGCCGAGGTGTACTGGCAGCTTCCGTACCAGCACTGGTAGCCGGCCGGGTTTTCCTTGCGGGCCGTGATCACCAGGTGGCCCTGGCCGTCCAGGGCGGCGTTCTTCGTGCCCGAGGTGTAGTACTGCCGCTCGTGGTTGTTGACGTTGTCACCCGTCTCCAGGGTCCACTTCGAGGAGTCGACCGCGGCGCCCGCGGGTCCGTCGAAGGTGTCGGAGAAGGTGGTGACGGCCGCCGCCGCGGGAGCGGCGGTGTCGGCCCGCGCGGGACCGACGGCGGCGGAGCCGATCAGTGCCGCGGACAGGGCGGCCAGCAGACATCTGCGGAGCAGGCGTGGGGAGGCCATGACTCTCCGTTCGTGTGGGGGTTCGAGCGGTGCGCCTCTTGATTTAAGGAGTGAGATAAGGGGCCGTCAATACTCTGGTACGGACCTGCTGCTGACGATCAGCCGGCGGACGGCTCACGCACGCGCCGGTGCACCCCGCGTCCGAGCCGCCGCCCCAGCAGCAGCCAACCCAGCAGCGCCCCGCCCGTGTTGAGGATGACGTCGTCGATGTCGAAGGCCCGCCCGGTGACCAGCGCCCCCTGGACGAGCTCCACCATCAGCATCACCAGGGCCGTCAGCGCGAGCACCTGGAGCGCACCCCGGGCGCGCGGCGCGAGGACCGGCACCAGCACCCCGAACGGCACGCCGAGCAACAGGTTCCCGCCGAGCTGCCGGACCGCGTCCCGCACCGACGCCTGCTCCAGATAGGCCCGGAGCGAGCGGCCCGGGTGCAGGTTGCTGTGCGTCAGCGGCACCGACGCGGGCGACGGTTGGAGCGTGATGCGGGCCAGGACGACGGCGAACGCCACCATGCACGCGAAGGCGACGAGGATCGCCAGCAGCCGGACGGGCAGCGGCCACACGTGCCGGGGGCGCCCCTCTCCGGCGGGCCGTCGCTTCCCGGTGTCCTCGTCCGGGCGCCGCTTCAGGGCGAATCGGGGGCGTACCTTCCCGGCCGGCCACCACTTACGGGTGGGTCGGGGGCGTACCTCGTCGGCCGGCTGCCGGTTCCGGGCGGTGCGCAGGATCTCCGGCAGGCGCGGGACGGTACGGGCCATGCGGTCCTCCACTCGTCAACTTCCGCGTTCCGATCGTCGGTTACCCGCGCCGCGGCCCAGGATGCCCGCCGCCTGGCCCGCACCCGTGGTTTCCGTTCACGCCTGAGGGGCACTCCGGGTGCGGACCCGCGTGCCGCGCGCTCCCGCCCGGGTCCGGCGGTGCTTGGATGCCCCCAGCGGCACTCCGGACACATCGCCGCACATCCGAGCACAGCGGACCGAGGAGGTGCTGCGTGACCCGTCGTACGGCGCTCCGCGCGGTCCTCCTCGCCGCCGGTGAACTCCTCGGCTGGTGGGCGGCGCTGGCGCTGCTGTGGCTGGTGTTGATCACCACGGTCGACACCCTGGAACGGATCGTCGGCGCGAGCTGTGCCGCCGTGGGCGCGGTCCTCGCCAGGACCGGCCGCCGGGCGGTGACCTGGCGGTGAACGGCTGGATCCTCGCGGCGACCGTCGAGCTGGGCGGGGGAGGCGCGGCCGCCCTGTGGGGCGTGACCACCGGCCCGCCGGCCCGCCGGGTGATCGCCCAGAACCTGACCACCTCCGTCGTCTGCCCGGCCCTGCTGCTCCTCGCCCAGGGCTACGGCCGCCCGGCTTACGTCGACCTCGCCCTGCTGCTCGCCCTGCTCGGCCCGGTCGGCACGCTCGTCTTCGCCCGGTTGCTCTCCGGCGACCTGACCGGGGAACGCCCGGGCGCCTGGGCGCTGACCTGGACGGCGGCGGGACTGGGCGCCGCGGTCGTACTGGCCGTGTGCGTGGCCGGCGATCCGGGCCGGGCGACGGCGAAGCTCCTGGTGATCGGCACCCTGCTGATCGGCGGCAACCTGATCGCCTCCCGCGCGCTGGCGGGCGGATTCCGGGGGGTGCGGGGTGGCTGACACGAGGGAGGGCGCGGCCGGTGCCGGCGCCGGAGGATTCCCGGGCGCCGGGCGCGTGGTGGCCGGACGGGCCACGGGCGGCGGCGCGGCCGGGTGCGCCGTGGCCGACGGGACGCCGGGGGTGGCCGGTGCCCGGCACGCCCCGCGCGGCGGACGCGCGCCGGCCGGCGTACCGAAGGCAGGTGCCGTGTGTCCGACGCCGTGATCGTCGTCGCCCTGCTGCTCGTGGCCGGTGCCGCCACCGCGGCCGTGGCCCAGCGCGACCCCGCCCGCCAAGCGCTCGTGCTGTCCTTCCTCGGAGTGCTGCTGGCCGCGCTGTTCACCGTGCTCCAGGCCCCGGACGTGGGCCTGTCCCAACTGGCCGTCGGCTCCGCCCTCACCCCGCTGCTGATCATGCTGTCGGTGCGCAAGGTCAGACGCCGGGGCCGCTCGAAGGAGGGGCCCGAGTGAACCGGCTGCGGCTGTGGCTGCTGGCCGTCGGCGGCGCGGGCCTGGCCGCCCTGCTCGTCGCGGCCTGCCTCGACCTGCCCGGCTTCGGCGGGCCCCGGCACCCGTACGGCGAACGCGCCGTCCACGCCTCCCTCTCCCGGCACACCGCCAACACCATCGCCTCCGTCAACTTCGACCAGCGCGCCTACGACACCCTCGGCGAGATGAGCATCCTGTTCGCCGCCGTCCTCGGCTGCGTGGTGCTGCTGCGCGAGGCCCGCGACGAGCACCGGGCACGGCCGGAACCCGCCGACGTGGCCCGCCCGGTCCGCCGCTACGCCCTTCTCGTGCTGCCCGTCGCCCTGGTCACCGGCCTGTACGTCATCGCCCACGGCCAGCTCAGTCCCGGCGGCGGCTTCCAGGGCGGGGTCGTCGCCGCGACCGCCCTGCACCTGCTCTACCTCGGCGCCGACTACCACGCGCTGGAACGCGTCCGTCCACTCGGCGTCTACGAGACCACCGACGCGCTCGCCGTCTCCTCCTACCTCGTGCTCGGCGCCGCCGGAGTCCTGGCCGGCACCGCGTTCCTCGCCAACACCCTGCTGCCGTACGGCACGTTCAACACGCTGTCGTCCGGCGGCGCCGTCCCCCTGCTGAACGCGGCCATCGGCATGGAGGTGGCGAGCGCGGTCGTCGTCCTGCTCGCCCACTTCCTCGACCAGGCCGTGGAGATCGAGGAAGAGCCCGGGAGGGGAACACCGTGATGCACGTCCTGCCGTACCTGGTCGCCGCCTACATCTTCCTGACGGGCTGCTACGGCCTCGCCACCAGCCGGAACCTCATCCACGCAGTCGGCTGCCTCGCGGTCTGCCAGTCCGCCACCTACGTCCTGCTGCTGGCGGCCGGTTACCGCGACGGCGGCACCGCGCCGGTCTTCTCCGACATGCAGCCCGGCTCCCGTCCCGTGGTCGACCCGGTGGTGCAGGCCCTCACCCTCACCGACATCGTCGTCGGCGCCACCGTCACCGCGCTGCTACTCGCCCTCGTCCTGCAGATCGCCAAACGGCACGGCACGGTCGACCCCGACGAACTGCGGGAGCTGCGCGGCTGATGCACCACCTGATCCCGCTGCCCGTCGCGGTCCCGCTGCTCGGCGCCGCCCTGCTCGTGGCCACGGGCCGCCATCTCCCCCGGATCGCCGCCGAGATCACCGGGTTCGTCTTCTCCGGCGGTACGGCCGCCCTCGCGCTGGTCCTGCTGCTGAACTCGGCCCCGCCGATGGTCGAGTGGGTCGGCGGCTGGCTGCCCGTCGACGGCGAGAGCGTCGGCATCCTCGTGGTCGGCGACGGCCCGGCGCTCGGCATGGCCGCGCTGGCCTCGCTGCTGACCCTCGCCGCACTCGCCTACTCCTGGCGCTACTTCGACGAACCCCCGCGCGACCGCACCGGCTCCTTCACCGCGCTGATGCTGGTCTTCCAGGGCGCCATGTGCGGCTTCGCCGTCGCCGGAGACCTGTTCAACGCCTTCGTGTTCTTCGAGCTGATGAGCGTGGTGGCCTATGCCCTGACCGGCTACCGCATCGACGAGGCCAAGGCCGTGCAGGGCGCCCTGACCTTCGGGATCGTCAACTCCCTCGGCGCCTACGGGCTGTTGACGGGCATCGCCCTGCTGTACGCCCGTACGGGCGAACTGGCCATGGCGAAGATCGGCCGCGGGCTCGACGCCGCCGCCGGGCAGGGCGGCCCGGACGCGCTGGTCCTCGCCTCCTTCGTGCTGGTGCTGACCGGGCTGCTGGTCAAGGCGGCGGCTGTGCCCTTCCACTTCTGGCTGCCGGACGCGCACGCCGTCGCCCCCACCCCGGTCTGCATGCTCCTGTCCGGCGTCATGGTCGAACTCGGCGCCTACGGCGTGTGGCGGGTGTACGGCACCGTCTTCGCCGGGCCCGGCGGCATCCCCGCCGCCGACCTGACCCGCGCCCTGGTCACGCTCGGAGCCCTCACGGCCGCGACCGGCGCCGTCATGTGCTGGTACCAGCGGCACATCAAACGGCTCCTCGCCTACTCCACCGTCGCCCACACCGGCCTGTTCCTCATCGGCCTGGGCGTCCTCACCCCCGAGGGCGACGACGGGGTCGCCCTGTACCTCCTCGGCCACGCCGGCGTGAAGGCCGCGCTGTTCGCCTGCGCGGGCGTCCTGCTGGACCGGTTCGGCAGCGTCGACGAGCACGCGCTGCACGGCCGGGCCCGGGGACAACTGCGCGCCACCGCCGTGATGTTCGCCGTCGGCGCCCTCGGCCTGGCCGGCCTGCCGCCGTTCGGTACGGCGCTGGGCAAGTCGATCGCCGAGGAGGCGGTCGGCGGCCCGCTCACCGTGGTGTACGTGGCCGCCTCCGCGATCACCGCCGGCGCGGTCCTGCGGGTCACCGCCCGCGTCTTCCTGGGCCTCGGACCGCGTCCCGAGGACGCGGAGTACGAGACCAGCGGCTCCGACGAGGAGCCCGAGACTCCCGGCCTGCTGCGCCGGATCCCGGACACCATGACGACCGTGCCCGCCGTGCTGCTCGCCGCCGCCCTCGCCGTCGGGGTGGCCCCCGGCTTCGGCGCCCTGGCCGCCCGCTCCGTCAACGAGGCCGGCTCGGGCGGCGCCCACGCCTCCGCGCACTGGACCCTGCCCGGCGTCCTGCTGGGCGTGGCCTCCACCGCGCTGGCCCTGGCGCTGGCCGGCCTCGCGGTCAGCCGCCCGAGCTGGGTGGCCGCCCCCGACTGGGCCGCACCCCTCAGGCGCCTGCAGTCCGGGCACGTCGGCGACTACGTGGCCTGGCTGCTGGTGGGCGCGACCGTGCTGGGGGCGCTGACCCTGCCGGGGATCCTCGGCTCCTGATCAGGTGCCGTACTCGATGCGCACCTCCGTGAAGCCGAGGGAGCGCAGCAGGCCCTGGAGCATGCCGGTGGTGTTGCGCTCGGCCCGGGCGGTCAGCCCGCTGGTGCGCGCCGCGTCCCCGATGTGCCGGACGGCGAGCTGCTGCACGGCCTGCTCGCTGTTGGGGTTGTCGGAGAACAGGTCACCGAGCCGGTCCAGCAGCCCGCGCTGCTTGGACACGGCGTAGGAGTGGTCGGGGTCAAGGGCCGGCCTGCCGAGCCGCGCGTGCGGCAGCCGGATGGTGGCGGACGTACGGTCGCCATTGACCGTCACGTCCTTCTCGCCGACCCGGCCCAGGTCGACGTAGGCGTCCACGGTGCCTGCGCCGACGTACAGGGTGCGGGTGCCGCGGATGGCGTCGGGCAGGAACTTCGCGTCCTTGTCCAGGTCCACGACGACCTGGAAGTTGCCCGACGCGGCGTCGTAACGGCTCATGTCCTGGATGGACTTGAGGAGAGCCGGGCCGGAGCGGTCATGGGTCTCGGTGCCGAACAGGTCCTTGATGCCGGGCAGTACGGCCAGCCGGATCCCGGCGAACAGCACGGCGAGCACCAGCACGAGCGCCGCCACGGCCTTGGCCCACCCCGGCAGGCGCCTCACGGAAGTCGTCATCGCGACGGTCCTCCTTCCTGTTGACCACATGCCCGCCAACGGCCGGAGCAGTCAACAGCCGGAGCAGGCCGGTGGCCGGCCTCACAGCGAGCCGGACGCGGCCCCCGAGCGGGTCAGGGCCGCGTCCAGGCTCGGATGCGGGGGCAGCAGCCGGGTCAGACCGGTGACCCGGAACACGCGCAGCGTCAACGGGTGCGTGCACACGAGGTGCAGCTGCCCGCCGCGCTCCAGCACCCGCAGGCGCGCCCGGTACAGCAGCCGCAGCCCCGAGCAGTCGAAGAACTCCACGGGCCGCAGGTCGATGACGACCCGTGCCCCGGGCCGGCCGGTGGCCCGGTCGAGGAACGGGCCGATCTCCGTCGCCGAGGCGATGTCGATCTCACCCCGGAACTCCAGCACCGTGTGCCCGCGGTACGCGTACATGCCCAGTTGCCGGGGGAGAGGTACGGGTTCGTGTCGCACCTCGCCACCACCTCCCACCCGCGCCCGGACGTCGTATCCCGATCGTCAAGTTACCCTCGATGGAAGGAATTTGAGCATGTTCGATTGACATATGTCTTCGAGTTTGTGGCGTGTCGCCTGCCCCGCGCTCAGTCCGCCAGCAGCACCAGCTTGCCCGTCGTCCGCCCGGTGTCCCCCAGTTCGTGCGCCTTCGCCGCGTCGGCCAGCGGGAACGTCCCGGCGATCGTCGCCTTCAGCCGGCCGGACTCCGCCAGCTCCGCGACCGCCCGCATCCCGGCCCGGTCGGCGTCGACCAGCATCCGCACCGCCCGCACCCCGAGCCGCTCGGCCTCCTTGTGGAACTCCTCGGAGCCCACCGGCAGGATCGACACCACGACACCGCCCGGCCGCAGCACCCGCAGGGAGCGCACGGAGGTCTCACCGCCCAGGGTGTCCAGGACGACGTCGACGTCCCGCACCGCCTCCGTGACGTCCGTCGTGTGGTAGTCGACCGGCTCGTCCACACCGATCTCCCGCAGGAAGTCGTGCTTGCCCGCGCTCGCCGTCCCGATCACGTACGCCCCGCGCGCCTTCGCGATCTGCACGGCCACGTGACCGACCCCGCCGGCCGCCGCGTGGATCAGCACCCGCTGCCCCGGCCCGACGTCCGCGTGCTCGGTCAGCGCCTGCCAGGCGGTCAGGGACACCAGCGGCAGCGCGCCCGCCTGCACGTGGTCGACGGAGGCCGGCTTGTGCACCAGGGCCCGGGCCGGGACGGTGACGTACTCGGCGTGCGAGCCGTGGCCGAAGGGGTAGGGCAGCATGCCGAAGACCTCGTCGCCGGGCCGGAACGCGGCCACGCCGATCCCGGTCTCCGCGACCTCCCCGGAGACGTCCCAGCCGAGGACGAACGGGGGCTCGCCCAGGAACCCGCCGGTGGCCCGGTGCTTCCAGTCGGTGGGGTTCACCCCGGCCGCCCGCACCCGGACCAGCACCTCGTTCGGCCGCGGCTTCGGCCGCTCGACCCGTACCTCCTTCAGGACCTCGGGACCGCCGAGGACGTCCTGGCTGATGGCTCGCATCGTGTTCACATCGCTCATGGTCACCCAGCCTGCCGAAGTCCGCCCGGCCGGAAAATGGCATGATTGCCAACCTTCGATAAGATCGTGCCATGCGTGGCACACCGAGTCCCGAACGCGTGGTCGTCCTGGCCCTCGACGGCGTCTACCCCTTCGAGCTGGGCATCCCCAGTCGCATCTTCGGCGCGGCCGACGGCCACTACGAGGTCTTCACCTGCTCGGTCGACGGCCGTCCGGTGCGCACCAACGCCGACTTCACCATCGGTGTCGCCCACGGCCCCGAGATCCTGGAGACGGCCGACACGGTCGTCGTCGCCTCCATGGCGACCCCCCACATCCCCACCGAGCTGCCGGCGGAGGTCACCGCCGCGCTCGACCGGATCCGCCCGGACGCCCGGATCGTCTCCATCTGCACGGCCGCCTTCGTCCTCGCCGAGGCCGGACTGCTCGACGGCCGCCGGGCGACCACCCACTGGCAGGTGGCCGACCACTTCCGCCGCCGCTACCCCCAGGTGGACCTCGACCCGGACGTCCTCTTCGTCGAAGACGGCCGCGTCCTCACCTCCGCAGGCGCGGCCTCCGGCGTCGACATCTGCCTGCACATCGTCCGCACCGACCACGGCAGCGCACTGGCGAACGCCGTCGCCCGCCGCTGTGTCGTGCCCCCGTTCCGCGACGGCGGCCAGGCCCAGTACATCGAGCAGCCGGTCCCCCCGAGCGGCGCCGCAGGCACGGCCGCGACCCGCGCCTGGGCGCTGGAACGACTGGACGAGCCGCTCACCCTGGCGGACCTCGCCGGGCACGCCCGGATGAGCCTGCGCACTTTCGCCCGCCGCTTCAGCGACGAGGTCGGCGTCAGCCCCGGCCGTTGGCTGATCCAGCAGCGGGTGGCCCGCGCCCGGCAGCTCCTGGAGGCCAGCGACCTGCCGGTGGACCGGATCGCCACCGAGGTCGGCTTCGCCACCGGCGCCTCGCTGCGCCAGCACCTGCACGCGGCGATCGGGGTGTCCCCGCAGGCCTACCGGAGGACCTTCCAGCAGGCCCGCTGAACGTTCCGTCCGGCTCCGGCGTCGAAGGAGCGCAAGGAGCACGGGAGAACAGGGGCGGGAATGCGCAGAGGGCTCGTGGCGGTGGCGGTACTGACGGCCGTGACGGTGGGGGCGGTCGCGGGGTGCGACGACGGACCCCGGTCGGACCTGGTGGTGAGGGGCACCCCTCCGGCGACCCCGTACAGCGGTCCGCTCGACGTACCGACCAGGGAACTCGACGAGAGCACGCCCCGGGCGCTGCGCCTGGCCTCCGGGGCGGCCGGCCGGGCGCTGGAGTGCGACGGGGAGATCTTCGAGGGCTCCGGACCCGACGGCTGGAGCGGATCGGACGGCGGGGACACCCCGGAGGAGGGGCTGGCCCTCTACTTCGACATGGTCCAGCCGGAGGAGCCCGACCACGGGTACCGCGTGGAACGCCGGGAGGCGGACCGGGTCCTGTACTCCTACGACGTGGGCGGCCGCACCAAGGTGGCGGTCGTGGTGGCCAAGGACCAGAAGAACCGGCCCGGCTGGGGCCCGGAGACGAACGCGTCCTGCGACCCGGCCGAACTCCCGGAGAGCTTCACGGCCACCACGGACTGGCAGATCTGGACCGACGGCGCGGGCCGGAGGGTGCCGGTGACCCGGCTGCACAGCTCGCCGGGGCCGGAGCACTGCGGCTGGCAGTCGGCCGACTTCCTCGCCCTGGAGGACCGGACCTATGCCCGCGACCCCGAGGGCGTGCTGGACCGGGACGGGCTGCTCCGGGCGCCGTACCGCGCGGAGGTCCGCATGCCCGCGGACGCCCGGGACACCGGGTACCACCACCGCGGCCGGCGGCTGTGGCTGACGGCCGACAAGGCGACGGCGTACGTCCGCACGGACCACGGCGTGGAGGCGTGGCCGCTGCTCAAGCAGGGCATCGGTTGCCATTGACCGGCGCCGCCGGGAGCCCCCGGAGGTGCGCGGGGCGACCGCGCACCGGCACGCGACCCTCGGCCACTGATGCCTGCTCACTCCGCGGCGTACACGCACTCGCCTCCCACGTAGGTCAGCGCCACGGCCGTCTCGGCGATCGACTCCGGCGGCCCGGCGAACGGGTCGCGGTCCAGGACCACCAGGTCGGCGAGCGCGCCCACGGCCACCCGGCCGGCGTCGTCCAGGTGGTTCACGTACGCCGACCCGGCCGTGTACGCCGTCAGCGCGTCGGTGAGGCGCAGCCGTTCGTCCGGCAGGAACACCGGCCCGGTGCCGCCCGGCTCGACCCGGTTGACCGCGACATGGACGCCCTGGAGCGGATCGGGGCTGCTCACCGGCCAGTCGCTGCCCGCGGCGAGCCGTGCCCCGGAGCGCAGCAACGACCCGAACGGGTACTGCCGGGCGGCCCGTTCGCGGCCGAGGAACGGGATCGTCAGCTCGTCCATCTGCGGCTCGTGCGCGGCCCACAGCGGCTGGACGGTCGCGGTGGCGCCGAGCCGGGCGAAGCGGGGTACGTCGTCGGGGTGCACGACCTGGAGGTGCGCGAGGTGCGGCCGGGTGTCGCCCGGCCCGCCCGCCGCCCGGGCCGCCTCGATCGCGTCCAGCGCGTCCCGGACGGCCCGGTCGCCCAGCGCGTGGAAGTGGCACTGGAAGCCGAGCGCGTCCAACTCGGTGACGTACTCGCGAAGTCGGTCCGGGTCGATGAAACTCGTGCCGCGGTTGGCCGTGACGCAGCCGCAGCGGTCCAGGTACGGGTCGAGCAGCGCGGCCGTGTGGTTCTCCGCGACGCCGTCCAGCATCAGCTTCACCGCGCCCGCCCGGAACCGCCCCCGGCTGAACGCGGCGCGCTTGTCGACGAGTTCGGGTATCTGTTCGCCGCCGCGCTCCCGGTCCCACCACAGGGCACCCACGACCCGGGCGGTGAGCGAGCCGTCCTGCGCGGCGGTGAGATACGCCTGAGCCGGATCGTCCATGCCGAGGAAGTCGCCGACCAGCGCGTCCTGCCAGGCGGTGATGCCCAGCGCGTGCAGATGCCGCTGGGCGCGCAGCAGCGCCGCCAGCCGGTCGGCCGCCGTGGCGGGCGGGGCCAGCCGGCCGACGAGCCGCATGGCGCCCTCCTGAAGGGTGCCCGCGGGTGCGCCTGAGGCGTCCCGCTCGATCCGCCCGTCGGCCGGGTCGGGCGTGTCCGGGCCGACGCCGGCCAGCTCCAGCGCCCGGCTGTTCACCCAGGCACCGTGGTGGTCCCGGTTGGGCAGGTACACCGGCCGGTCCGGGACGACCGCGTCCAGCAGCTCCTTCGTGGGCGTGCCCCCGGCGAACGCCTCCATCGACCAGCCGCCGCCGAGGATCCACTCCCGCTCCGGGTGCGCGTCGGCGTAGGCCCGTACGGCGGCCACGGTCGCCTCCGCCGTCGTCGCGCCGCTCAGATCGCACCGGGACAGTTCCAGCCCGGCCGGCACCGGGTGGACGTGCGCGTCCTGGAAGCCGGGCAGCAGCAGCCGCCCGGCGAGGTAGACCACCTCCGTGCGGGGCCCGGCGAGCTCGCGCAGTGAGGCGTGGCCGACGGCGGTGATCCGGTCGCCGGTGACGGCCACGGCGGTCGCCGTACGGCCCTCGGGGGTGAGGACGGGGCCGCCGGTGAAGAGGAGATCAGCGTGCATGATGCCTTTCCGGGTCGGTCGGTGGGCGGTGGCCGGCGGACGCGTGCTCGACAGGCCGACGGTGTGCTCGTGGGGCGCCCTCCACGCCCGTCACCCGGACACGCCTCGAGCGGCTTCGTGCGCGGAGCGGGGGGCCACGGCCACACTGTTCGCAACGATCACGCCGAGGAGGCCGTACGCCATGACACCGCCCCCCGCCCGCACCGCCGAACAGCGCAAGAAGGACACCCTGCACCGATTGGATCACGACGTCGACGCCTGGGTCGCCACCGCCGCCCCCGACGGCGGAGCGCCGTATCTCGTGCCGCTGTCGTTCGTGTGGGACGGCAGTTGCCTGCTGATCGCCACCGCGGCGGACAGCCCCACCGGACGCAATCTCGTGGCCACCGGCCGCGCCCGTCTCGGCATCGGCCCCACCCGGGACGTCGTCCTGGTCGACGGCACCGTCCGCGCGGTGACGCCCGAGGACCTGCCCGAGGAGGACGCCGAGGTCTTCGCCGGGAAGACCGGGTTCGACCCGCGCCGACTGGCCGCCCGCTACCTGTACTTCAGGGTCTTCCCGGAGCGGATCCAGGCGTGGCGCGAGGAGAACGAGCTGCGCGGCCGGGAGCTGATGCGCGACGGACGGTGGCTGCCCGCCGACTGAATCCGGGGGCCCGGGATATCCGCTGGGGAGAGGACACTTCCCGGGAGGACCGATGACACTGGTGAAAGCGGGCGTGGTCGTGCTGGACTGCGCCGAGCCCGAGAAACTCGCCGCATTCTATCGGGAGTTGCTGGACGGAGAGCGGACGAGCGCGTCCGCCAACCTCGTGGAGATCAGGGGCGCCGACGGCGCCCGGCTGGCCTTCCGGCGTGACGTCAACGCGACCCCGCCCAGCTGGCCGCGCCCGGAGAACTCCCTCCAGGTCCATCTCGACTTCCTGGTCGAGGACTTGGACGAGGCCGAGCGACGCGTCGTGGGACTCGGCGGCCGGCCGATCGAGACGAGGGACGCGGCGGGGCCGTACGAGGAACGGGGCTACGCCGACCCCGCCGGCCACTCCTTCACCCTGCGCCTGCTGCCGCCGACAGCACCGAAGCAGGGGTGACCCGAGGAGCGGGGGCACCGGAGCCGGGGTGGGTGGCCGGCGCCGCGTGGCGCGGGGCGGTGGTGCCGAGGCAGGGGTGAACCCCGGCGCCCCGCCGGGGGTCGGCCGGGGCGCCGGGGCACGCAGTGGGCGGTCCGGTCAGTCCCGGCCGCCCTTGTCGGTCGCCGGCCACACACCCGTCGACCGGGCGATGGCCTTCGCGCCGGTGCGGTCCACGGCGCTGCGCACCACCGCGAAGATCGCGCCCTGGACCGCGGCGGCCAGCAGGATCTCGCCCCAGCCGCGGTCCGGGTCCAGGGCGTCCGGGGCGTCATCCTCGTGCCGGATCGCCATCCACGCCTTGCGGAAAGCCATGCCGGCCAGCGCACCGCCCGCCCAGCTGAGCACGAATCCGACCGGCTGGTAGACGAGAGGGAGCTTCTTCTTCTTGTTCTTGGCCATGTGTGACTACTTCCTCGTCAATCGGCCCTCATGCGGGCCGTCCCTGCGGGGCCACCCGTTCGCCCGGAGCCACCGGTCCCGGCGGCACACCGTCACCGAACGGCCGGCCCCCCAGCTCCGCACGGCCGTGCGGGCTCAGCCAGCCGTCGAGGTCCGGGCCGAGCGGCACGATGCCGGTTGGGTTGATACCGGTGTGCACCTGGTAGTAGTGCCGCTTGATGTGATCGAAGTCCACCGTGTCACCGAACCCCGGCGTCTGGAACAGGTCCCGGGCGTACGCCCACAGCACCGGGTGCTCCGCCAGCTTCCAGCGGTTGCACTTGAAGTGGCCGTGGTAGACCGCGTCGAACCGGACCAGCGTGGTGAACAGCCGGATGTCCGCTTCCGTGAGGGTGTCACCGACCAGATAACGCTGCTCGGACAACCGCTCGCCGAGCAGTTCCAGCCGCCGGAACACGGCCGCGCACGCCTCCTCGTACTCCTTCTGGTGCGTGGCGAACCCGGCCCGGTACACCCCGTTGTTCACGTCCTCGTAGACCTCGGCCATCACCTGGTCGATCTCGTCGCGCCGGTCGGCCGGGTAGAGGTCGGGCGCGCCGGTGCGGTGCAGGGCCGTCCACTCGGTGGCCAGGTCCAGGGTGATCCGCTGGTAGTCGTTGGTGACCAGCCGTCCGCTGGGGACGTCCACGATCGCGGGCACGCTCACCCCGCCCGGGTAGTCGGTCTCCCGCTTGTCGTAGGCCTCGCCGAGGAACCGGATGCCGAGCACCGGGTCGCGGCCGCCCGGGTCCAGGGTGAACCGCCAGCTCCGATCGTCCTGGACCGGATCGGCGATCGCCATCGAGAGCGCGTCCTCCAGGCCCAGCAGCCGGCGCGAGATCACCGCGCGGCTGGCCCAGGGACAGGCACGGGAGATCACCAGCCGGTAGCGGCCCGCCTCGACCGGCCAGCCGTCCCGGCCGTCGGCCGTGATCCGGTCCTGGAAGTGGCTCCTGGACCGGCTGAAGGTCCGGTGTCCGTAGGCGCGGTTGCCGTCGCCGCTCATGTCTCCTCCTCGCCGCCCGGGTGGTCCTGGCCACCGCGTTCCCCGTTTCACCCGGCTCGCACGGTGTGAGCCGCCCGGTCGGGGGCAATCGGCGAGAGATGAGCGGGACACCCTCGGAACGGGAGCCGGCCGCAAGCACGGCCGAGGACAACGGAACACGACCGGCACACGCCACGGACGGGGCACCGGTACGGGCACAGGCCACGGACGGGGCACCGGCACGGGCACAGGCCACGGACGGGGCACCGGCACGGGCACAGGCCACGGACGGGGCACCGGCACGGGCACAGGCCACGGACGGGGCACCGGTACGGGCACAGGCCACGGATGAGGCACCGGTACGGGCACAGGCCACGGACGGGGCACCGGTACGGGCACAGGCCACGGACGGGGCACCGGCACGGGCACACGCCACCGACGGCGCACCGGCACCGGCTCCGGACCGGAAGGCGCCATCAACCCATGCCTCGCGCCCGGACGCGCCATCGGCACACGCCGAGGAGGGCGAACCGGAACGGTCAGGCACCCACGCCGGAGGCGACCCCGGCGGGCGAGCCGGTGCCAAGGGCGACCGGCACACCAAGGTCACCGTCCTCGTGGCGCTCGCCGCGAATCTGGTGATCGCCGTCGCCAAGGCGGCCGGTGGCGTCCTCGCGGGCTCGCCCGCGCTGCTGTCGGAGGCCGCGCACTCGGTCGCCGACAGCCTCAACGAGGTCTTCCTGCTGGCCGCCCTGCGCCGCAGCCGCCGCCCCGCCGACACCCGGCACCCCTTCGGCTATGGCAAGGAGCGCTTCTTCTGGTCGCTGCTCGCCGCCGTGGGCATCTTCGTCATGGGCGGCTGCTTCTCCTTCTTCCAGGGCGTCGAGGCCCTCACCAGCGGCGCCGAGGAGAAGTTCAGCGGCTATGTGGCGGGCCTGATCGTGCTGGGCCTGGCCCTGGTCGCCGAGGGCGTCTCGCTGCTGCGGGCCCTGCACCAGGTGCGCCGGCAGGGCGGCGGCCTCGGCGCGCTGCGCGACCCGGCGCTGCGCACGGTGGTCGCCGAGGACGGCACGGCGGTGCTCGGCGTGACCCTCGCCCTGGCCGGGATGGCCCTGCACATGGTCACCGGGCAGGTCGTCTGGGAGGCGTCCGCCTCGCTGGCGATCGGCCTGCTCCTGGTCTACGTCGCCTTCCGGCTCGGCCGCGACGCGCGCGCCCAGCTGATCGGGGAGGCCGCCGACCCGGAGCTGAGCGGCAGGATCCGCGCGCTGCTGCGGGCGCAGCCGGAGATCGACAGCGTGGAGGCGCTGTTCACCATGAAGATGGGCCTCGACTCCACGCTGGTCGCCGCCCGCGTCGACCTGGTGCCGGGCCTGGACAGCGAACGCGTCGAGGAGGTCGCCGTACGCATCAAGCGGTCCCTCGCCCAGACGTTCCCCGACGCCGACCAGATCTTCCTCGACGTCACCGACCGGCCGGCGGGCGAGGCACGCGAAAGCCCCGCCGCGACGGGGGAACGCGGCGGGGCCTGACGCACGAGTGCCCGCCGGAGGGCCGCTTCACACCTCCCCGGAACAGATATTTCTGAAGCGGAGCGGTCCCCGGCCCGAACCGGCGCTCGTCGAGGCCGGGTCAGCTCTCGTCGAGCGGCTCCAGTACGAAGACCGGGATCTCCCGGGACGTCTTCTTCTGGTAGTCGGCGTACGCCGGGTACGCGGCCACCGCCCGCTCCCACCACTCGGCCTTCTCCGCCCCGGTGACCTCACGGGCCCGCATGTCCCGCTTCACCGGGCCGTCCTGCAACTCGACATGCGGGTCGGACTTCACGTTGAAGTACCAGACCGGATGCTTGGGCGCACCGCCGAGGGAGGCCACCGCCGCGTACCGGCCCTCGTGCTCCACGCGCATCAACGGCGTCTTGCGGATCTTCCCGCTCTTCGCGCCCCGGGTGGTCAGCACGATCACCGGCATCCCGGTGTCGAGCAGCGTCGTCCCCTTCGTCCCGCCCGAGCTCTCGTACAGCTCGACCTGCTCGCGCACCCACTGGGTCGGGCTGGGCTCGTACTCGCCCTCAAGAGGCATGGGATTCCGTTCCCTTCGTCGGTCCAAACGGCTGCCTGCCACCGCGACAACGCCGGTGACGCCATGAATCATCCGTACCGCGCACCGATTCGGCCGATGGGGTGATCGCCGTCCGTCCGCGGCGATGACCTCCGGGGTCATCGCGCCGCCCCGCCGCGCGCGGCACAGTGGTCCGCGTCCCGATCACCGCCCACCCGG
The DNA here is from genome assembly GCF_000716535.1 of Streptomyces flaveolus. GTDB lineage: Bacteria > Actinomycetota > Actinomycetes > Streptomycetales > Streptomycetaceae > Streptomyces > Streptomyces flaveolus_A. The sequence goes on from NZ_JNWV01000002.1 coordinate 184,572, forward strand.
GGAGGGAACCACCCGTGTCCACCGACCGCACCGCCGTGACCCGCGCCGTCGTCCAGGAACTCCTCCGCAGGATCGGCCAGGGCGATCCGGAGCGGATCGCCGAGCTGTACGCGGAGGGCTGCGACTGGCGGCTGGACTGGCCCGAGGAGGAACACGGCCGCGCCGACACACCGTGGATCCGGCACCGCGCCACCCGCGCCGACGCCGCCGCCCACTACCGGGAGCTGGCGGCCCACCACGTCCCGGAGGAGGCCGGCACCACGATCGGGCACGTCCTGGCCGACGGCGAGGACGCGGTCGTACTCGGCGTCATCCGGCAGACCGCCGCCCCGACCGGCCGGGCCTACTCCGCCCGGTTCGCCCTGCACCTCACCGTCCGGGACGGCCTGGTCGTACGGCACCACGTGTACGAGGACAGCCTCGCCGTCGCCCGCGCCTTCGCCCCCGACGAGCACGACGCCCGGCTGCCGTGACCAGGCCCGACAAGGTCGACACCCGGCCGCTGCCCCGAGCCGCACGCGACCGTGGCCGGTTTCCGTCCGCCGGACCCCGGGTACTTCGGCCAGATGACGAAGGTCACCGAAGTGGCCGAACTTGGCGTCGACCCATAGGTGCCTGGGGCATCTAATGAAGATCGGCACGACGCACCTCTTCGTCTGCGAGGTCTTTCCATGACGGAACTGACGGACATCTCCGGCCCGGCTGCCCCGCCCGACCCCGTCGCCTTCCCCCAGGACCGCACCTGCCCCTATCACCCGCCCGCCGGCTACGACCCACTGCGCGACGGGCGCCCCCTGTCCCGCGTCACCCTCTACGACGGCCGTGAGGTCTGGCTGGTCACCGGGTACTCCGCCGCCCGCACGCTGCTCGCCGACCCCCGCCTGTCCACCGAGCGCCGCCACCCCGGCTTTCCCGTGCCCACGCCCCGGTTCGAGGCGGGACGCGACCGCAGGGTGGCCCTGCTCGGGGTGGACGACCCCGAGCACCACCGGCAGCGCCGGATGCTGATCCCGTCGTTCACCGTCAAACGCGCGGCGGCGCTGCGCCCCTGGATCCAGCGGATCGTGGACGAACTGCTGGACGCGATGATCGCCCAGGGCCCGCCCGCCGAGCTGGTCTCCGCCTTCGCACTGCCCGTGCCGTCCATGGTGATCTGCGGCCTGCTCGGCGTGCCGTACGACGACCACGAGTTCTTCGAGGAGCAGTCCCGCCGGCTGCTGCGCGGCCCGACCGCCGCCGACACGGTTCAGGCCCGCAACCGGCTGGAGGACTACCTCGGCGGACTGATTGACGCCAAGGCCAAGGAGGCGGAGCCCGGCGACGGCATCCTCGACGAGCTGGTCCACGAACGGCTCCGCACGGGCGAGCTGGACCGCGCCGACGCCGTGTCGCTGGCCATCATCCTGCTGGTCGCCGGCCACGAGACCACCGCCAACATGATCTCCCTCGGCACCTACACCCTGCTCCGGCACCCCGGCCGGCTGGCCGAGCTGCGCGCCGACCCCGCGCTGCTGCCCGCCGTCGTGGAGGAGCTGATGCGGATGCTGTCCATCGCCGAGGGGTTGCAGCGGGTGGCGCTGGAGGACATCGAGATCGCCGGCACCACGATCCGGGCCGGCGACGGCGTGCTCTTCTCGACGTCCGTGATCAACCGCGACACGTCCGTGTACGACGACCCCGACGCCCTGGACTTCCACCGCCCCGACCGCCACCACGTCGCCTTCGGTTTCGGCATCCACCAGTGCCTGGGCCAGAACCTGGCCCGCGCGGAACTGGAGATCGCCCTGGGGAGCCTGTTCACCCGGCTGCCGGACCTGCGGCTGGCCGTGCCGGCAAAGGACATCCCCTTCAAACCCGGCGACACGATCCAAGGGATGCTGGAACTCCCCGTGACCTGGTAAGAGGCTCTGCTCATGCACATCGACATCGACAAGGACGTCTGTATCGGCGCCGGGCAGTGCGCGCTGGCCGCGCCGGGCGTCTTCACCCAGGACGACGACGGCTACAGCACGCTCGTGCCCGGACACGAGGACGGCGGGGGCGACCCCATGGTCCGGGCGGCGGCCCGCGCCTGCCCGGTCAGCGCGATCACCGTACGGGACAGCACCGGCTGACGACCGTCCGGCGGTACGGCGCCCGGACCGCCGTGCCGCCGGACGACCACCCGAGGGCGGCGACCGGATCAGCGCACCGCGCGGACGTACCCGGCGCTGCCCGGCGTGGACACGTCCCGGTCCCGGCGGACGATGCTCAGCCGGTCGCCCCAGCGGGCGCGGGCCGCGCGCAGGCCGGCGTCGGTGTACTCGACGTCCACCACCCGGTCGTCGAACGCCTTCGCGTACACCTCGCACTCGTCGTACTGCCCGCACTCCTCCGTCACCGCGAAGTCCAGCCCGGCACGCTCGCGCCGCGCGGCCAGCTCCGCGGTGTTCTTCTGTCCGACGGCCAGGTACCGGGTGTGCGCGTGCCGGGACAGCAGGGCCATGAAGGCCGTCGCGTCGGACGCGGTGAGCAGCCGGTGGGAGCGGGTGTAGCTGTCGTAGTTGTCGGGCTCCACGGCGTCGAAGCCCTTGTCCGCGCAGCCGTCGATCCAGCGGTTCACCCGCCGCGCCACCCGTTCCCGCTTGGCCGGGGTGCCGATGTCGAGCAGCGGCTCGTTCCAGTCCTCGTCGACGACGACCTCGCCGTGCGCGTCGCGCAGCAGCAGGTCGGCCGGCCAGGAGGAACGCTCGGCGGGCTGGGCCTGGAACGCGTTGACGTAACAGATGTTGTACAGGCCCGGCGCGGGGGAGTCCGACCGGTCGCGGCTGACGATCCGCACGCCCGCGGGCGGGGGATAGGCGCCGCCGATCTGGTAGTCGAACCCGGCGTGCCGCGGGGGCAGCCGCAGCGCGGCGCGCCGGGCAGGGCCCTCCTTCTCCCGCTCGCCGGAGGCGCAGCCGGACAGTGCCGTCACCGCGACGACCAGGGCCGCTGCCAGCGCGCCCAGGGCCGTGCGCGACCCCGTGGCGCGGCGCACACGCGTGGGGGGCACGTCCGCTCCGTCCTGTCCACGCCGGGCGGCGCGGTACGTGTCAGGATCACATCGCCCGCACGCTCCGGACGTCAAGTCGGCGCACGTCACGTCGTAGGCTCGGCCCTGACCATCGTCCTGAAGGCAGGAGCAGCAACGATGCAGTACGTGAAGCTCGGTTCCACGGGCCTGGACGTCTCGCGGATCTGTCTGGGCTGCATGACCTACGGACTGCCGGACCGCGGCACGCACGAGTGGACCCTGGACGAGGAGGCGTCCCGCCCGCTGATCCGGCAGGCGCTGGAGGCGGGCATCAACTTCTTCGACACCGCGAACGTCTACTCCGACGGCACCAGCGAGGAGATCGTCGGGAAGGCCCTGCGGGACTTCGCCCAGCGCGACGAGATCGTGCTCGCCACCAAGGTGAACGGCCGGATGCGGCCGGGTCCCAACGGGGCCGGCCTGTCCCGCAAGGCCATCATGAGCGAGATCGACCACAGCCTGCGCCGCCTCGGCACCGACTACGTCGACCTCTACCAGATCCACCGCTACGACCACGCGACCCCCGTCGAGGAGACGATGGAGGCGCTGCACGACCTGGTCAAGGCGGGCAAGGTCCGCTACATCGGGGCGAGTTCGATGTACGCGTGGGAGTTCTCCAAGGCGCAGTACACCGCCGAGCGGCACGGCTGGACCAAGTTCGTGTCCATGCAGAACCACTACAACCTGCTCTACCGCGAGGAGGAGCGGGAGATGCTGCCCCTGTGCGCGGACCAGGGGGTCGGTGTGCTGCCGTGGAGCCCGCTCGCCCGTGGCCGGCTCACCCGTGACTGGGGCGCGGTGACCGAGCGCAGCGCGAACGACGACTTCGGCAGCCGGCTCTATCTGGAGGGCGACCGGGCGATCGTGGAGGCCGTCACCCGGATCGCCGGTGAGCGGGGCGTACCCCGTGCCCAGGTGGCCCTCGCGTGGCTGCTGCACCAGGACACCGTGGTCGCGCCGATCGTCGGCGCCGCCAAGCCGCACCACATCGAGGACGCGGTGGCCGCCGTCGAACTGAAGCTCAGCGACAAGGAGATCGAGGAACTGGAGCAGCCGTACGCGCCCCACGAGATCAGCGGCCACTGACCGGTCAGTGCGGTCCGTGCGGTGCGAACTCCGTGCCGCACGGACCCGCGCCCTCGCTCTCCGGCAGCGGCACCCGTGCTCCCGACATCGTCAGCGTCCGGTAGTAGGCGCCGATGCGCTCGGCCGAGCGGCCCACGTAGTGGCCGATGAAGGTGCGCCGGAAGCGGTCGGCGCTGCGGTTGGGCCCCGAGCCGTGCACCAGGCTGCCGTTGAAGAACAGCACGTCACCCGGCGCCAGATCCACCGGAACCGGTGTCAGTCCGGGCGGCGGCGGGACGTACTCACGGGCGAACGACAGCCCGGCGTCGGCCACTTCGGGGCAGAACAGGTCCATCCGGTGGGTCCCCGGGACGACTTCGAGGCCGCCGTTGTCCCGGTCGACCGGCTCGCACGCCACCCACGCGGCCACGCACGTGCCCGGCTCGACCCGGAGGTAGAAGTTGTCCTGGTGCAGCGCCTGCCCGCGCGCACCGGGCGGCTTGAAGTAGAACATGCTCTGCGCGGCCAGCACCTCCTCCCCGAACAGCGCCTCCAGCACCGCCCGCAGCCGCGTGTCCAGCAGGAACCGCCGGGCCACCGGGCTGATGTCGTGGGGCTGCATCACCCGTGGATGCCGGCACAGGGGGTCGGAGTGGTCGGGCTCGGGTGCGAAGTGGCCCGGCACCGGCCCCGCCGCGTGCAGCGCGGCGAACTCCGCGCACAGCCGCGCGATCTCGTCACGGCCGAACAGGCCGGGTACGACGACGAATCCGTCCTCCTCGAACGGGTGCCGCAGTTGCTCGGGCAGGATGGGGGTGCCGGTGGCACCGGGGTCCGTGGCTGTCATGATCCGCTCCTCGCGTCCGCTGGGAACCGGTCCCACGCTAGGCGGGTGCGTCCGACGGGAGGGATGCCTGTGCGTGCTGAGGGTCTGCCTGTGACTGCTGCCGCCGGCGACCCGTCCCCGCCGCCCGGCCTCGTCGTGACCGGCCGCTACGACCAGGCACCGGGCTACGGCGTCAACCGGCCGCGGGGATCGGCGAGTTGGCTGTTCACCTTCACCACGGGCGGACGCGGTCTGCTGCGGCAGGGCAGCGCCCGCGTCCGGGCCGGCGCGGGTGACCTGGTGGTGCTCGCCCCCGGAGTCGGCCACCGCTACGCGGTCGAGCCCGGTGCCGGGCGGTGGCGGTTCTGGTGGGCGCACTGCCAGGCCCGGCCGGCCTGGACGCACTGGCTCGGCCCGCACGCCGTGGCCGACGGCCTGTACGCCGTCCCCTCCGTGCCGGACGCCCAACTACCCCGGGTCGACGCGGCGTTCGGCCGGATGCTCACCGACTTTCGCGCAGGGGGTGCACCGCAGGGGCCGGAGCCGGTGGCCGTGGCACACGGCGGCTTCGCGCGCGAACTGGCGCTGTGCGCACTGGAGGAGGTCGTCCTGCTCGCCGTCGCCGGGGCCGCCCCCGCACCGGCGGCCGACGCGGGCGCCGACGCCCGGGTGCGCCGTGCCGAGGAGCTGATCGCCGCCGACCCCGGCGCCCCGCACACCGTCCGCTCGCTCTCCGCGGGTGTCGCGCTGTCCCCGTCCCGGTTCGCGCACCTGTTCACGCAGCGGACCGGCCGGTCCCCGATGCGGGCCGTGCGCGAGGCCCGGCTGCGGCACGCGGCCCGGCTGCTGGAGGTCACCGACCTGACGGTGGAACGCGTGGCGGCCGCCTCCGGATTTCCGAGCCCCTTTCACTTCAGCCGGGTGTTCCGCGCGCGGTACGGGGTGCCGCCCGGCGCCTATCGGGCGGGTGAACGGCGGTAAAGCCAGGAAATGACGGCCCTTGACGAAATGTCAATAAAGAAAATCCTGGGCGGGAAATCCCGAGAATCGGGAGATAGCTTGTTCCGGCGTCTCGGACTGTGTAAAAGTGCCGCCTCAGGTGGACGTTCGAGCTGCCATGACCTCGCCGTACCGATTGGTATGGACTAATTCCGGTAATGCGTCTGGAGGAATTCGGCCGTGACCGAGGCAGGCCTGTCGGACGAGCAGCTGAGCGCCGAACTGAAGAAGTGGACGGGAGCGACACCCGCCCTGCATCCCGTCGGCGAACTCCTCGACCGGCACTGGGCGTCGGCCTTCGCCTACGCCCGGCTGTGCACCGACGGACCGCGCGCCGCCGGCATGCTCACCACCGCGGCCTTCACCCGGCTCTTCGGCGCGTCCCTCCGGCAGTCCGGCCCGACCGCCGCCTGGCGGCCCCATGTCCTGGTCGCCGTCCGCCGGATCGCGGCCGAGTGGGACACCGACGGCCGCCAGGAACTCCTCCACCCCGCCCTGCGCTCCGGGGACGGCACCGGGGAGCGGGCGTCGGCCCGGCTGCTGCCACCGCCCGGCCGGCGGCTGCTGTCCCGCGCGTTCCAGCGAGTCCCCGAGACCTCCCGCGCCCTGCTGTGGCACACCGAGGTCGAGGCCGAACCCCTGGCCGTGCCCGCCGCGCTGCTCGGCCTGGACGAGGAGGACGCCCGCGTCGAACTGCGCCGGGCCCGCGAGCGGCTGCGCGAGGAATGCCTCCAGGTGCACCGTGAACTCGCCCCCGAGGAGGACTGCCAGCGCTATCTGCGCATGCTCGACGTGACCTTCCGGCGCGGCGGCACCGACATCGACCCCGACCTGCGCCAGCACCTGGCCGGCTGCTCCCACTGCGCCCGGACCGCCGACCAGCTCGCCCGCTTCAACGACGGCCTGCCCCTCGCACTCGCCGAGGCGGTCCTCGGCTGGGGTGCCTCCGGCTACCTGGAGTCCAGGACGGCGGACCCGGACCAGCCGGCCGCACCCGCGCCGACTGCCGCCACCCTCGCGCCCGCGGGCGAGGACACCGCCGCACCGCCAGCCGGGGAAGCCTTCATACCGGCCGAGCCCGCCGCCCCCCGCGCAGGGACCAGCCGCCGAGCAGCCCACGGGGGCACGTCGCCCGACCACGGTGAGGGCGCCGCCGGCACGGAGCCGGTCGCGTCCGACGGAGGAACCACCCGCGGCCGACGGGCCGCCCGCGGCGTCTCCCCGGCCCGCCGCCGGAAGGGCGCGGCCTCCGTCGGCCCCGGAGACGGCGCCGGGTCCGCTGTGCCGGGCGGGTCGGCTGGTGGCGGATGGGCGGGTCGGGGCGCGTCGCTCGCCCGCCGCCGAAAGGGGACGGCCTCCGTTGGCCCCGGAGACGGCGCCGGGTCCGCTGTGCCGGGCGGGACCGCCGGCCGTGGTGCGGCGCCACGTCGCCTGGCGGGAGCGGTTGCCGCCGTTGCGCCGAGCGGCGGCGGTGCCGAACCCGCCGTCGGGTCCCGGCGGTTCGCCCTGCGGGCCGCCCGGCGGGCCCGGCGCCGGAATCTCGCGCTGGCCGTCGTCACCGTCGGCGGTCTGGTCGTCCTGCCACTGGCGCTGTGGTCGGCGCTCGGCTCCGACGGTGGCCCGGCGCCCGGCACCGCCGGCACGCCCTCGCGTACGCCGGGCGGGGACGCGGCCTCCCCGGGACCCTCCTGGGCCGGACGGAACGCCGCGGGCCAGGGCGCCCTCGAGGGCAGGCTGCGCAACCTCGCCTCCGGCCTGTGCGTCGGCGTCGTCGGCGACAAGGCCGTCCAGGGCGCCGAGACGGAACTCGCCGCCTGCTCCGCCGCCCCGGCCCAGCAGTGGAGGTACGAGACCGACGGTCTGCTGCGCAGCGCCGCCGCCCCGGACCTGTGCCTGGACTCCCGCCTCGGCTACTCCGTGCGCCTCGCCCCCTGCACCGCCACCGGCAAGGCCGCCCGCGCCCTCCGCTACGACTTCACGCTCCAGGGCGTCCTGGTACCGCGCTCCGACCAGGAGCTGGCCCTGACCCCGGCCGCCACCGACGGCTCCGGCGCGCTCGTGGTGAAGACCCGCGCCGCGGGCACCGCCCAGCGCTGGGCCATCGACACCGCCCACCCGGACCTGCGGATGGAGAACGTCCACTGGGACGGCGTCGGCACGCCGGAGCAAGCCCCACGACCGTGACGAGAGGCGGCCCCGCACCCCGGCGCGGCCCGAGCGGTCAGGGGTGGTGGTGCGGCGGCGGTGGCGGGATCGTGTCCAGGTCCGGAGCCGGTTCCGGCCAGACCAGCAGGACCGGGCAGGGCGCGTGGTCGACGGCGAAGCGGACGGCCGGGCCGAGGCTCTTCGGGCCCAGCCGGGACCGGTCCCCGTCCCGCGCCAGCACCAGCAGCCCGGCACCCTCGGCGGCGGCCACCACCTCCCGCTCGACCCGGCCCGACCGCTCCTCGCGCACACAGGGCCGGCCCAGCCGTTCGGCCGCCGCGTCGAGCAGGGCGGTCGCCGACGTGCCGCCGAGCGCTTCGAGACGGTCACCCGGGTCCTGGCCCCGCCGCCCCAGCAGCCCGGCGAAGGCCCCGTGCGCCAGCGCCGGCACGTCCGGTCCGCTCACATGGAGCAGCACCACCTCGGCGTCCTCCGGTGCGTGGACGCGCACCGCGTCCACGCAGGCGGGCCAGGTGCCCTCCACGAGCCAGGCGATCACGCGCATTCCTCGGCCTCCTCCGCTCACTACCCGTCACATGAGCCGCAGCGATCCCCACAGTGCCACCACCGCGACGGCGAGGGAGGAGGGCACGGCGAGCAGCCCGAGCCGGGTGAACTCCCGGAGGTCCACGTCGTGCTCGTGCTGGTGGACGATCCGCCGCCACAGCAGCGTGGCCAGCGACCCGGCGTAGGTGAGGTTCGGGCCGATGTTCACGCCGAGCAGTACGGCCAGGACGGCCCCGGGACCGGCGGGTGCCGCCAGCGGCAGCAGCACCAGGACCGCGGGCAGGTTGTTGATCAGGTTGGCGAGCAGGGCGGCCAGCGCGGCGATCCCGAGCAGCGCGACCAGCCCGGTGCCACCCGGCATCACCCGCCCGAGCACGTCCGCGAGCCCGTTGTCGACCACCGCCCGCACCACGATGCCCAGCGCCAGCACGAACGCGAGGAAAGCCGGGGCCGCCGCCCGTACGACGGTCAGCGGGCTCGCCTTCCGGCGGACCAGCGCCCGCCCGGCCAGCACCAGAGCGCCCGCCGCGGCCACCCACGCGGGCTCCACGCCGAACGCCGACGCCACCACGAACCCGGCCAGCGTGCAGCCCACGGTCACCAGCGCGAACAGCGGCAGCTCGGGCGCCTCAGCGGTGTCCCGGCCCGCCGGTGCCGCCGCCGCGAGGTCCCGGGCGAAGAACCACCGGAACACCAGGTACTCGACGCCGATCGCGGCCAGCCACGGCAGCGCCATCAGCGCCGCGAACCGGGTGAAGCTGAGCCCGCTCGCCGCGAACGCCAGCAGATTCGTCAGGTTGGACACGGGCAGCAGCAGCGACGCCGTGTTCGACAGATGCGTACAGGCGTAGACATGCGGTTTGGGCCGTACGCCCGTCCGCGCGGCCGTGGCGAACACCACCGGGGTGAGCAGCACGATCGTCGCGTCCAGGCTGAGGACGGCGGTGATGGCCGACGCCAGCGCGAACACCGCCGTCAGCAGCCGCACCGGGCGGCCCGCCGCCCACCGCGCCGTCCACGCCCCGCACGCCTGGAACAGCCCCTCCACGTCACAGAAGTGGGCGAGCACCAGCACCGCCGCCAGGAACCCGACCACCGGGCCGAGCCGCTCCGCCTCGGCCCGCGCGTGGCCGAGCGAGATCGCGCCGGTCGCGACGGCGATCCCGGCGGCGGGCACGGCCATGACCGCCTCCGGCCATCCGAAGGGCCGTACGACGGCCCAGGCCAGCACGGCGACCAGCAGAACGGCGGACAGGGCCTCGGCGAGCGGGGTGTTCAGGGCGGGTCCTTCCACGGTGGAGCAGACGGTGCCCGCCCATCAAAACAGACGATCCTGAACGCGTTACGACGCCCCGGCGCCCGCCGCGCCCAGGAACTCGGCCCAGCCGCCCGCGGGGGACTGCCCGGGCACGAGCGTGCGCAGCTTGCGCAGCACCGCCGGGTCCTGCGCCTCCAGCCAGGCCACCAACTGCTTGAAGGACACGAAGCGCACGTCGTCGTAGGCGGCCATCTTCCCGATCGCCTCCTCGACGGCGTCCATGTAGATGCCGCCGTTCCAGCGTTCGAAGTGGTTGCCGATGAAGAGGGGCGCGCGGTTGGACTCGTAGGCCCGCCGGAAACCGGCCAGGTAGGTGTCGCGGGCCTGGACGCGCCAGGTGTCGTACTGGGCGCGGTCGCCGAGCGGGTTGCCGCCGGACTGGTTGAACATCATGTTGTAGTCCATCGAGAGGACCTGGAAGGAGTGCCCGGCGAACGGTATGGACTGCAGCGGGAAGTCCCAGAGCCGGCCGTCCCGCACCTTGCCCGGCCAGACCTGGAGGCCGCCGGGGGAGCTGGCGTCGTACTTCCAGCCGAGCGCGGCGGCGGTGGGCAGTAGATTGGCCTGGCCCTCCAGACAGGGGGTGCGGCCGCCGATCAGCTCCTTGCGGTAGTCGAAGGGCAGCGGGTCGAGGTCGGTGAAGCCGGTGTTGGTCTTCCACTTCGTCACGAAGTCCACCGCCTGGTCGATCTCGCTGCGCCACTCGGCCGGGGACCAGTTGCGCACGCCGGTCGCCCCGCAGAAGTGCCCGTTGAAGTGCGTGCCGATCTCGTGGCCCGCCAGCCAGGCCGCGCGCACCTGCTGGAGCGTGGCGTGGATGTGCCGGTCGGCGAGGTAGCCGATCGCGGAGGCGCCGACCGGGTGCTGCGGCGGCCGGTACAGGTGCTTCTTGGACTCGGGCAGGGTGTAGATGCCGCTGAGGAAGAACGTCATCTTGGCGCCGTGGTCGGCGGCCACCTTGCGGAACCGGGAGAACAGCCTGTTGCTCAGCTCGCCCGCGCCGTCCCACGAGAACACCACGAACTGCGGGGGCCGCTGACCGGGACGCAGCCGGTCCGGCTCCGGCTGGTGCGGCTGGGCGCCGGTGTCGGCGGTGGAGCCGTCGCCGATCGGTTTCACCGGCCGGGCCTGCGCGGTGCCCTTCCCGTCCGCCGGGTCCGGCCCGCCGGTCCTGAGGCCGGTGCCGGAGGAGCAGGCGGCCAGTGTCCCGAGGGCGCCCGCCGCCCCGGCCGTCAGCACCCGCCTGCGTGATATCCCGCTCATCGTCTCCCCGATTCCCTGGTCATGGCCCGTGGTGGGCCACCTCGCCGTGTGGTCGACCGGGTTCGATGAACGGGGGTCGGGAAAAGATCGCGGCCGGGGGCGGCTGTTGCCGTCCTGTGACAGTTGTGGCGCCGGCATGACGAACCGGGCTCGTCCGGCGCCGGCATGAGGGACCCCGCTGTCTCGGGGGTGACAGCGGGGTCCGCGCGGGGGGTGCCGGGTCAGGAAGGCCCGGCGCCGGGGCTGAACACCGTCAGGCGGACGGTCGAGGAGTTGCCGGAGACCGGTACCGGCCCGCCCTTCCAGACCACCTTCAACTGGTCCCGCTCGTCCGGCGGGGTGACCAGCAGCGCGGCCGGCGTGGCCGTCTTCGCCCCGCTGATCCCCGGGTTGGAGAAGGTCAGCCCCGCCCAGGCGCTCTGCCCGGGCTTGAGCCTGACGGTCACCGGGGTCCCCGGGGACCGCTTCGGGTCCGGACCCAGCTGGTCGCCGGACGCGCTCACGAAGGCCGCGCCCGGATAGCCGTGCAGGGTGCAGGTCCGGGCGGAGGCGTTGGTGAGGACCACGGGGAAGTTCTCCTGGCCGGCGCCCGGGTCGTTGCGGCCCACGGAGGCACGCAGCTCGGAGGTGTGGCAGCGGGTGCTCGCCGCGGCCGGGGTCGTCGTGGCCGCACCGCCGCCCGAGGACGCCGTCGCCCGGGGCGAGGACGATGTGCCGGTGGCGGAGGAGGCCGTGGCGGACGGCGCCGGGCTCGTCGCGCCCTCCGTCGCGGGTGCGGCCGTACCGGAGACGGTGGCCGGGGCTTCGCTGTGCGCGCTCGTGCCGTTGCCGCACGCGGTCAGCAGGCCCAGCACGGCGACCGTGCCCACGAGCAGGGCCCCGTGCCGCGCGGACCGGGGGGCGGACCGGGGGGTGTACACCATGTCGCTCAACACTCCTGGAGGTCACGGCACGCGACGGGAACGCGTGCCTACGGCGCCGGGTGCGCCGTCATCTCCGTCCGATGCACGGACCGCCGGAAAAGTTCGGGACCCGCCGGGTTCTGTCGGGTTCCTTTCCCCGCCCGGCCCCTCGGCAGGCGCCGTTCAGGCCACCCGCAGCGAACGGAGCACGCCGTCGGTGGCGTCGTCGTCGTCCCGCTCGCGCACCTGTACGTACACCTGCGGCCGCGCCGCCCCGTCCGCCGGGACCAGCGCGGACTCGGTGACCGAGCCGCCGTCCGGGCAGCCGTTCCAGGCCCGGACCAGCCCGTGCCAGTCGGCGTCCGTGAAGCGGTGGGCGCCCGCGTAGCGGCAGCCGGGGTGCGCGAGCACCTTCACCTCCGCGGTGACGTCGCCGTGCTCGGCGATCCCGACGAACACCCCGTCCACGGCGGCCTTCAGATCGGACCAGCGGGACAGGTCGTCGGCCACCACGAGACCCGGTTCGTGCCCCGCCGCCAGCCCGAGCGCGTGCGGGTCCCAGCCGGAGCCGCGCAGCTCGCGGCCCCAGCCGGCGGGCACCCGGAGGGTCACCCGCCCGGTGGCGTCCGCGACCCGCACCCCGTCGTCCGTGCCGCCGCCCCGGTGCAGCGCCACGGTCACCGTGACCGCGGCGGCGGTGGCGGCGAGGACCGCGGCCACGGCCAGCGTCACGCCGTTGAGCCGGCCGCGCACCCCGTCCAGGCGCCGCGCGCGCCGCACCGACGGACCGGCGGCCAGCCGGTCCAGCTCATGGGCGAACGCCAGGGCGCCGGGCCAGCGCCGCGCGCGGTCCGGCTCCAGCGCGCGCAGCAGCGCCCGCTCCACGTCGGCGCCGAGTTCCGGCCGCAGCCGCCGGGGCGGTATCACCTTCCCCGGCGGGCCCGGCACGGTCCCGGTGAGCAGTTCGTAGCCGACCGCGCCCAGGCTGTAGACATCCGCCCGCTCGTCGATGCCCGCGCCGGGCTCGGCCTGCTCCGGCGGCTGGTAGCCCGCCGAACCGGCCGCCAGGGTCAGCACCGACGCCTGCGCGAGGCTCTTGGCCAGCCCGAGGTCGGCCAGCAGCACCCGCCGGGTGCCGTCCGGGGCGGTGTGCAGCAGCACGTTGGTCGGCTTGATGTCGCGGTGGACGATGCCCGCCTCGTGCAGCGCGGCGGCGCTGCGCGCGGCCTCGGCGGTCAGCGCGAGCGCCTCCCGCACCGGCAGCGGGCCGCCCGCCCGCAGATCGGCGAGGGTCCCGCCGGCGGCGTACTCCATCACGAAGTACGGCCTGCCGTCCGGGAGTTCCCCGATGTCGTAGACCTGCACCACCCGGCTGGACCCGGCCCGGCGCAGCAGCCGGGCCTCGGACAGGAAGCGCTCCCGGATGTCGAGCCGGTGGGACCAGTTCTCGGCGAGCACCTTCACCGCCACCGGGGCCTGGAGCTCGGGGTCGTGCGCGAGCCACACCGTGGCGAAGGCGCCGCTGCCCAGCGGCCGTTCGAGGCGGTGGCGGCCGATCCGCTCCAGGGGGTGCATACGACTATCATGCCTGGCCTGAGATCGACTTGGAGGGGGGCCCGTCCGTGCAGGACCAGGCGCCGACGGAAGACCTCGCCCGGCGCGCCGCCGCCGGCGACAGCGGGGCCCTGGACCGGCTGCTGACCGAGATCCGGCCCGAGGTCGTGCGCCGCTGCGCGCGCTTCCTGCCGTGCCGGGAGGACGCCGAGGAGGCCGCCCAGGACGTGCTGCTCCAGGTGGCCCGGCACATCACCGGCTTCCAGGGCCGCAGCCGCTTCGGCACCTGGCTGTACACCGTCGTCGCCAACTGCTGCCGGCAGAAGTACCGCGAGCTGAAGCGGCGGGCCGCCGAGCAGCCCGCGGCCATCGAGCCCGCGCACGCCGTCGACCCGCGCACCACCAGCGTCATCGCCGGCTCCCGGGTGGATCTGCTGGAGGCCCTGGACCGGCTGGAGCGCGAGCACCCGCATCTGGTGGCGCCGCTGGTCTACCGGGACATCTGCCAGCTTGACTACGCCGAGGCCGCCGAGCGCGCGGGCATCCCGCTCGGCACCCTCAAGTCCCGCCTGCACGAGGCCCGCAAGCAGGTGCGGCCCTGGCTGACCGCCTCCTGAGGCGCGGGCCCGCGCCTACTGGTCCTCCTCGTACAGCGGCAGCTCGGCCCAGATCGTCTTGCCCTCCGGGGTGTGCCGGCTGCCCCAGCGCTGGGTGAGCTGGGCGACGAGCAGCAGACCCCGGCCGCCCTCGTCGAAGGTCTTCGCCCGGCGCAGGTGCGGGGCGGTGTGGCTGGTGTCGGAGACCTCGCAGATCAGCGTGGTCTCGTCGTGGATCAGCCGGAGCCGGATCGGCCGTGCCCCGTACCGGATGGCGTTGGTGACCAGCTCGCTGACCACCAGCTCCGCCGTGAACGTCGCCTCGCTCAGCGACCAGGCGTCCAGCTGGTCCACGACCTGCTTGCGGATCGGCGCGACCAGCGCCGGGTCGGCGGGGATGTCCCAGGTCGCCACCTGCGAGGCGGGCAGGCCCCGGGTGCGGGCCAGCAGCAGCGCCACGTCGTCCGGTGCGGCCCCGCCCGGGAGCAGGGCGTGCAGGACGCAGTCGCACGCCTCGTCCAGGGAGTCCCTGTCCTGCCCCAGCGCCCGGTACAGCAGCTCGCGGCTGGCGTCCAGGTCCCGCTCCCGGGACTGCACCAGGCCGTCCGTGTACAGGGCGAGGACGGTGCCCTCGGGCAGGTCCACCTCGGTGGACTCGAACGGCAGCCCGCCGAGGCCCAGCGGGGGACCGGCGGGCAGGTCGAGCACCTGCGGCCGGCCGCCCGGCCGCAGCAGCACGGGCGGCGGGTGCCCGGCGCGGGCCAGCGCGCAGCGGCGGGACACCGGGTCGTAGACGGCGTACAGGCAGGTCGCGCCGACCTCGCCCGGGCTGCCTTCGGCTCCGGCGTCCTCCGACAGCCGCAGCACCAGGTCGTCCAGGTGGGTGAGCAGCTCGTCCGGGGCCAGGTCGATGTCGGCGAGGGTGCGTACGGCGGTGCGGAGCCGGCCCATGGTGGCCGAGGCCTGGATGCCGTGCCCGACGACGTCCCCGACGACCATCGCGACCCGCATCCCGGACAGCGGGATCACGTCGAACCAGTCCCCGCCCACGCCGGCGCGCGAGGCCGGCAGGTAGCGGGAGGAGGCGTCCAGCGCGGCCGTGCGCGGCAGCGAGCGGGGCAGCAGGCTGCGCTGGAGCGCGAGCGCCGTCTCCCGCTCGCGCGAGTAGCGGCGGGCGTTGTCGATGCAGACGGCCGCGCGTGCGGTGATCTCCTCGGCCAGCAGCACGTCGTCCGCGGTGAAGGGGTCCGGGCGGCGGTGCCGGGTGAGCACCGCGACCCCGAGGGTGAGCCCGCGTGCCTGGATCGGCACGGACATCGAGGAGTGGATGCCGAACCGCCGCACCCGCTCGCCGCGCTCCGGACGCCAGGTCAGCCACCGGTCCATGTCACCGGCGGACACGCTGGCGGTGATCGTGCGGCCCGCGGTCAGCGAGTCGGCCTGTGGGGAGAGGGCCGGGTACTCCTCCGTCGTCCCGGGCCGGACCACCACCTCCGGCAGGTCCGGCAGCACCGACTGGTGCGCGGCGCGGCGCAGCCGCACCGGCGCGGTGATCCGGGCCGGGGGCTCACCGCCGTACTCCTGCGGGTCCAGCAGGTCGATGGTGACGAAGTCGGCGAGCGCGGGCACGCACATGTCGGCCAGTTCCTGCGCGGTACGCGTGACGTCGAGCGTGGTCCCGATGCGCACGCTGGCCTCGTTGAGCAGTTGCAGCCGCTGCCGGGCGCGGTGGTTGTCGGTGACGTCGTGCGCGGCCAGGCACACGCCCCGGACCCGGCCGGCCGGGTCCCGGACCGGTGCCATGCTGGCGAGCCAGGCGTGGGCCCGGTCCTCGCCGCCGGTGCGCATGAAGGTCTGCACGTCCAGGGGCCGGCCCGAGGTCAGTACCCGGAGCATGCTCTCCTCCAGGTCCTCGCTCTGCGGTTTGCCGCCGATCTCCGCGAGCCGCAGCCCCCGTACCCGCTCCTCGGGCAGCCCGACGACGCCGGCCATCGCCTCGTTCATCCGGCGCAGCCGCAGCCGGTCGTCGTACACGGCGACCGGGCACGGCGACTGGAGCAGGCCCGCCTCGGTGAGCGGGTCGTCCCCCGCGGGCGGATCGGTGCCGGTGAGCGGGGTGACGACGAGCCATTCACCCGGGTGCTCGTCGTGCGCCGGGTGGTGGTGGGCGAGCAGCCACACGGGGACGGTACGGCCGTCCCGGTGGCGCAATTCGACCGTTCCCGCCCAACGGGGGCCCAGGGGCGGCACGGGGGTGCCGGCGTCGGCCAGCAGTTCGGCGGCGGGGCGGCCCAGGACGGCGTCCGCCGGGTGGCCGAGCAGGCGGCGGGCGCCCTCGTTCCACTCCACCAGCGTTCCGTCGTCACCGATGACAGCCCGGGCCGTCGCCGCATCGTCGAACGGATAGGCCCGGCTCATCGTCCCCGCTCCCAAGCGCACACTCACAGTGAACAGGTGGCACCACTCGCGTACCAGCCTAGTGCTTCGCGCCCTCCCGTGAGCGCCGATCCGGGACCGTCCGACCGACCCGTCGAACACGCCGGGGGCACGGTCAAGGGGGAAATCCGGCCGATGTGCTGCCGACGGTACTCGCAAGGTTCCGGACCCTTGACGGTCATGTGTGGCAGGACGTCAGAATCTGTTTGTTCACGATCAGTTGTGAGTACTTCTGGGCCCTGATGAGGGAGAGCCGCCCATGTCGGTCACGCGTAGATCGGTTCTGGTCGCAGCCACGGCAGCGCCCGCGGCCGGGACGCTCCTGAACGTTTCCGCGGCTCCGGCCGCCCTCGCCGCCGACGCGCCCGCCGCCGGGCGGCGCCACACCGTGCCGCTGCGGGACGGCTGGCGCTTCGCCCTGGCCGACCCGGCCGACGTCACCGACCCCACAGGCGCCTACGCACGGGCCGCCGACCCGGGCTACGACGACTCGGCCTGGCGGGAGGTCCCCGTACCCCACGACTGGAGCATCGAGCAGACCCCCACGACCGACCACGGCACCACCAGCGGCACCGGCTTCTTCCCGGGCGGCCTCGGCTGGTACCGGCTCGCCTTCACCATCCCGCGCGACTGCGCCGGCAAGCGGATCTCGGTCGAGTTCGACGGCGTCTACATGGACGCCCACGTGTACTGCAACGGCACCGAGGTGGGCCGCCACCCCTACGGCTACACCGGCTTCGCCTTCGACCTCACCGACCTCGTCCACACCGACGGCACCACCCCCGACGTGCTCGCGGTCAAGGTCCAGAACCGGCTGCCCAGCAGCCGCTGGTACTCCGGCAGCGGCATCTACCGCGAGGCCCGCCTGGTGATCACCGAGCCGGTGCACGTGGCCCGCTGGGGCACCTGCGTCACCACGCCGGAGGTCTCCGCCGACCGGGCGCTGGTCCGGGTGCGGACCACCGTGCGGAACGCGTCCGGCACCGGCGCGGACGTGGAGATCCGCTCCCGAATCGTCGCTCCGGACGGCCGGACCGTCGCCCGTACGGCCACCACGGCCGCCGTCGCGGACGAGGCCACCGAGACCCACGAACTGACCGTCCCCGAGCCCCTCCTGTGGGACTTCGCGACCCCGGAGCACCGCTACACCCTGCACACCGAACTGCGCGTCGGGGGCCGCACCACCGACACCTACCGCACGCCCTTCGGTATCCGCACCTTCCGCTTCGACCCCGACGAGGGCTTCTCCCTCAACGGCGCGTACACCAAGATCAAGGGGGTCGACCTCCACCACGACCAGGGCGCGCTCGGCGCGGCGATCAGCGTCGACGCCGTGCGCCGGCAGATGCGCATCATGAAGTCGATGGGCGTCAACGCCTTCCGCACCTCCCACAACCCGCCCTCGCCGCAGATGATCCAGGTCTGCGAGGAGCTGGGCATCGTGATGATGGTGGAGGCCTTCGACTGCTGGCGCACCGGCAAGACGAAGTACGACTACGGCCGGTTCTTCGACGAGTGGTGCGAACGGGACGCCACCGAGATGGTCCTGGCCGCCCGCAACTCGCCCGCCGTGGTGCTGTGGTCCATCGGCAACGAGATCCCCGACTCCACCTCCACCGCCGGGCTCGCCATGGCGGACCGGATCATCGCCGCCGTCAAGGCCGCCGACGACACCCGGCCGCTCGTCATCGGCTCCGACAAGTACCGGCGCGTACCCGCCAAGGGCTCGGCGGCCGACCTGATGCTCGCCAAACTGGACGGCCTCGGCCTCAACTACAACACGGCCAAGTCGGTGGACGCCCTGCACGCGGCCTACCCCCACCTGTTCCTCTTCGAGTCCGAGTCCTCCTCGGAGACCTCGACCCGCGGCACCTACCAGGAACCGGAACACCTCAACACGGGCGAGAACCACACGCCCGGCAGACGCGAGGTCTCCTCCTACGACAACAACCTCGCCTCGTGGACGATGAGCGGCGAGTACGGGCACAAGAAGGACCGGGACCGGAAGTGGTTCGCTGGCCAGTTCCTGTGGTCCGGCATCGACTACATCGGCGAACCGACGCCGTACGACGTCTTCCCGGTCAAGGCGTCCTTCTTCGGCGCCGTCGACACCGCCGGCTTCCCCAAGGACATGTACCACCTCTTCCGGAGCCAGTGGACGACCGAGCCGATGGTCCATCTGCTGCCGATGACCTGGAACCACGAGGAGGGCGACACCGTCGAGGTGTGGGCCTACGCCAACGTGCCCAGCGTCGAGCTGTTCCTCGACGGAGAGTCCCTGGGAGTGAGGGAGTTCGACGTCAAGCGGACCACCGACGGCCGCGGCTACCTGGAGACCACCGAACCCACCGGCGACGACAAGACCTTCACCGACGGCCCCTACCCGGGCAGTTACACCAGCCCCAACGGCAGCGCGGGCAAACTGCACCTGACCTGGAAGGTGCCGTACCGGCCGGGCGAGCTGAAGGCGGTGGCCCGGCGGGACGGCAAGGTCGTCGCCACCGACGTGCTGCGCACGGCCGGCGCCCCGCACGCCGTACGGCTCACCGCCGACCGCACGTCCCTCGCCGCCGACGGCCGTTCGCTCGCCTTCGTCACCGTCGAGATCGTCGACGCGCACGGCGTGGTCGTGCCCGACGCGGACCACCTCATCGCCTTCGACGTCACCGGCGGCTCCCTGGCCGGCGTCGACAACGGCCGCCAGGAGAGCGCCGAGCGCTACCAGGCGAGCACCCGCACCGCCTTCCACGGCAAGGCCCTCGCCATCGTCCGCTCCGGCACCAGGCCCGGCGCCCTGAAGGTCACCGCCCGGGTGGACGGCCTGCGCACGGGCACGGCCCACCTGCACACCACCCCGGCCCGCTCGGCCGCGACCACCGAACCCGCCGCCTTCCGGCCCGACCACCCGGCGCCCATCGGCCATCCGTACGCGGACGCCAGTTACTCCGGCCGCCCGGACAGCCTGCCCGCCGCGATGCTGGACGGCGACCCGGCCACCGGCTGGTCCAACGCCTTCGTCAAGTCGGCCACCGCGCTGCTGCCCGCGTTCAGCGGGGCCCGGGCGAAGGACTGGGTGTCCGTCGACTTCGGGCGCACCCGGACCCTCGACCGGGTGGCGGCCTCCTTCACGGTCGACGCCGGCCACACCCTGCCCGCGCGGGCCGAGGTGGCGGTGTGGGACGGGCACGCCTGGGTCCCGGTGACCGGGGCGAAGACGGAGTGGGCCACCGCCTCCGACAGCCCGACGGTCATCACCTTCGACGCGGTACGCGGCTCCCGGCTGCGGCTGACGCTCACCAGCGCGTACCCGGGGCAGGCGAAGGGGGCGGTGCGGATCAGCCGGCTGGACGTCTGACTCGGGCCTCCGCGGCCGCGCCCTCCGGCTGCCGGCGTGCGGTCGGCCGGGGGCCCGTGACGGCCGGCCGCGCAGGTCTTCACCCGGCTCTTCGGCGTGTCCCTCCGGCAGTCCGGCCCGACCGCCGCGTGGCGGCCCCATGTCCTGGTCGCCGTCCGCCGGATCGCGGCCGAGTGGGACACCGACGGCCGCCAGGAACTCCTCCACCCCGCCCTGCGCTCGGGGACGGCACCGGGGAGCGGGCGTCGGCCCGGCCGCCGGCCGCTGTTCCCCGCGCCCCTGGAGGAGCCGCGGTGCCGCCCGGGTCAGGCCGCGTCGTGGAAGACCAGGCCCAGGGTCCGCCGCCGCCCCGACCGCACCGTGCTCACCCCGTGCCGCATCGCACCGGCCGACCAGCCGCGCCGGGTGCGCACGGGGCGGTCCCGGGTGGTGAACACCAGTCCGTGCCCCTGGCGCAGGACGCTCGCCGTACCCCGGGACTGGGCGCGTGGGCGCTGTTCGACCATGAGGAACTCGCCGCCGGTGTAGTCGGTGCCGTACGCGTCCAGCGCGATCACCACCTGGAGCGGGAAGACCAGCTCCCCGAACACGTCCCGGTGCAGCGCGTTCCAGTCGCCCGGCCCGTAGCTGAGCAGGATCTGCGCCGACCGGTCCTGGCCGGCCGCGTGGCAGCGCGCCAGCCACGCGTCGAGCGAGTCGGGCCAGGGCGCCGGGCGGTCCAGCCGGGCCGCCCAGTCCCGGGCGACCGGCAGCAGACGGGGATAGAGCGCGGCCCGCAGCGCGGCGACCGGGGCGGGCAGGTCGTGCGTGAAGTAGCGGTACTCGCCGGAGCCGAACCGGTGCCGGCCCAGGTCGACCGTGGTGCGGAACAGCTCCGGCTCGTCGTACAGCGCGGCCAGGTCCGCGCACTCGGCGGGCGTCAGCAGCGGGCCGGTGGGCGCGCTGCCGTGCTCGTCCAGCTCGGCGGCGAGCGCGGTCCAGTCGGTGCGGGCGGCCCGGCGACGGGCCTCGGCCCGGGTGAACGTCATGGGTCCTCCGGTCACAGCAACGTCGGCTGCAACGCACCCTCGTGCGTGAGCAGCCACCGCTTGTGCTCGACCCCGCCCGCGTACCCGCGCAGCGAGCCGTCCGCGCCGATCACCCGGTGACACGGGCGGACCAGCAGGTGGGGATTGGCGCCCAGGGCGCGGCCCAGCGCGCGCAGTTCGGACCGGGGCACGCCGACCCGGGCGGCCAGCTCGCCGTACGTGGTCGTCGTGCCGTACGGGATGTCGTCCAGCGCCTGCCACACGGCCCGCTCAAACGGGCTGCCGGCGGGGGAGAGCGGCAGGTCGAAGCGGGTCCGGCGGCCCGCGAAGTACGCCTCCAGCTGCCGGTGGACCTCGCTGAACGGCCGGTCGTCGCGGTCCTCGGGCCGGACCGCGGGCGCGCCGCGCTGCCCTGGCAGCGAGAGCGAGGCGAGCGTGAGACGGCCGGCCGGGGACACGGATCCGGTCAGCAGCAGGTCGCCCAGCGGGCTGGGGTGCGCGGTGTGCACGGTGTGCGTCTTCATCGGTGCTCCCACCTGTTTCCTCGGTGCTTCTTCGGCTGCTTCCGCGCTGTCGAGTCTGCTGCCCCGCCCGCGGCGTCACCGGCGGGAATCGGACATGGCCTTCGGACCTGGCCGGTACCGCACCATGCGGCTGTTGACCTGGGCATATTTACGCGTGAGTACCCGCGCGGTACCGTGAGGGACATGCCAGCTCTCAACGTGGAGTTCAGCGAACGGGAACTAGAGGACCTGCGGCAGATCGCCAAGGAGCGCGGTACGTCGATGAAGGCCCTCGTGCGCGAGGCCGCCGCCGCCGACATCGCCCGGCACCGGGCCCTTCAGGAGGGCGCCGAGGCGTTCCGTCGCTTCTTCGCCGGCCATGCCGAGGAGTTCGCGGCTGCCTTCCCCGACGACGAGCGCCCCGCCAAGGGCGAGGCCGCCTGAGCGATGCCCTCCGTCATCCATATCGACGTCCCGTGGCTGCTCCAGCGGCACGAGGAGGTCCTGCCCGAACAGCCCGCCGTGGACGACTTCTCCGCGCTGGTCGCCGCCGTCGCCCGGCACCGGGTGGACCCGCCCCGGCTCGGCGTGGACTCCGACGCGGCCTGGCGCGCCGCCGCGCTGCTGCACACCCTCGCCGTGCTCAAGCCGCTGCCCGCGGCCAACGCCCGCTTCGCCTGCGCGACCGCCGTCGCCTACATGTTCGTCAGCGGTGTCGGCATCGACCCGCCCTACGGCGCCCTCGTCGACCTGGCCCGCGACCTCATCTCCGGCAAGACCGACGTGTACGGTGCCGCCGACCGGCTCCGCTCCTGGCAGATCTGACGCGGCCGGGCCCGCCCTGTCCCCGGCCGGCGGGGGAAGCCGCCGGGAGCCGCCGGCCGGGGACGGGCCTTTTCGAGGAGGACCGGTACCCAGTCCACTACCGGGCCGCCCGCTGCGGGAGCGTGCGCGTCCGGTGGACGCGTGCACACGATTCACACGGGGCGCATGAGAAATCCGGCCGCTTTCGCGACAACCCCTGGCCGCGGCCCCGATTCTGACTTTCCTTCAAACCTGCCGATGTCCTCCGTGCGCCTTGTTGCCCGTGTGGAAGGTGTGCAAGGGTTCAAACGCGGTGAATTTCCCGCTCGCATCACGCGCCAAAAGGAATCCGCTCCGTGCTCACCCCCCACCCCCCTCGTCCTCCGTATCCGCCGTCCGGCGCCGATCCCGGGGAATCCGACGAGTTCCTCGCCGGCCCGCTGCGGGCCGGCTCCGACGCGGAGGCGTCCCGGTCGGCCGCCCTCCTGATGGCCCGGCACTGGCAGCCGGCCCAGGAGTACGCGGTCATCTGCCTGGCCGCCTCCGGACCCCTCGCCCACATGGTCACCGCCACCGCCTTCCACCAGGTCCTCGGCCGGCTGGCGCTCGGCGAACCCGCCGACGCGCTGCGGCCCCGCCTGCTGGTGGCCGTCCGCGACACGGTCTTGAACTGGTCCGGCACCGACGGGATCACCGCCGTACTACCGGGACTCGGCAAACCCGCCGGGGGCCGCGGGATGCGCGCCGCGCAACCGCTCGTACCGGAGAACCGCGCCCTGTCCGACCGCTCCTTCCACGGCCTTTCCCGCCTGGAACAGGCCCTGTTGTGGCACGCCGAGGTCGAGGCCGAACCGCTGTACGTCCCCGCCGGACTGCTCGGCGTGGACATCCAGAACGCGTCCGCCGCGCTCGAACAGGCCCGGGAGAAGTTCCGCGAGGGCCTGGTGCGCGCCCACCGGGAGCTCGCGCCCGGCAAGGAGTGCCGTTACTACAACCGTCTGCTCGACGTCCCGATCCGCCGGGGCGGCGCCCTGCTGCCCGATGTCCAGGAGCATCTGGCCGGCTGCGCCTACTGCCGGCACGCGGCCGAGCAACTCGGCCACGCCGAGGCGGCGTTGGGCGTGCTGCTCGCCGAGGCCGTGCTCGGCTGGGGCGCCCGCCGCTACCTCGACTCGCGCCCCGGCCGCCGCCCCGGTCCCGCCCGCGGCGGGTCCCGGCGGTCCGGCGGACGCCGGCGCGGCGGCGGTCGTCGCGGTGCCGAGGAGGGCGGAAGGGGGCTGCCGGCCCGCTTCCTCGCCGGGGTGTCCGCGCACCGCGCGCCCGGCACCGCCTGGTCGTCCCGGACGCTGCTGACCGGGGTCGGAGTGGCCTCGGCCGGGCTGCTCGCCACCGTCCTCGCGGTCAGCGTGTGGCCGGACGGCGACGACGGCACCGCCCCCGTCGCCACCAGCGCGGTCCCCGGCGCGTCGGCTCCGTCGGGCACCGCGGGCCTGCCCGCCGCCGGCCGGCCGGGTCCGCTGCGCAACGCCGCCGGACGGTGCCTGGACGTCAAGGGCACGGCGGAGGCCGGGGCGAGTGCCGTGCTCGCCGAGTGCTCCGGTTCGGCCACGCAGCGGTGGACGTACGAGACCGACGGGCTGCTGCGCAGTGCCGCCGACACCGGTCTGTGCCTGGACTCGCACGCCGACGCCGGCGTGGTGCTCCTCGGCCGCTGCGCCGACGCCGGATCGGAACGCGGCGACGACGTGCGCTACGACCTCTCCGCCGAGGGCGAGTTGCTGCCGCGGTGGGACCGGACCCTCGCGCTCGCCGCCGGCGGCGACCAGGCGGGGGCCGACCTCGTCGTCAAGGTCCGGGACGGGTCCGCAGGCCAGCGGTGGGCCTCCGGCGTCTCGCCGTAGGGATGCGACAGGTCGCCTCGCCGGCCGCGGCCCTCAGGAGGGCGCGCCTGCGCCGGCTTCCAGGTCCGACCGCGTCACCGTGCCCGGACGCGCGTGACCCGACAGGGCGAGCGTCAGGTCGAACTCCGCCAGGAGGCAGCGGATGACGTGCTCCACGCCCGCCTGGCCGTCCAGGCCCAGGCCGTAGACGTACGGGCGGCCGAGCAGGACCGCCCGGGCGCCCAGGGCCAGGGCCTTGAAGACGTCGTCGCCGGTGCGCACCCCGCTGTCGAACAGCACCGTCAGCCGGTCGCCCACCGCGTCCGCGACCCGGGGCAGCGCGTCGGCCGCCGCGACCGAACCGGCCACCTGCCGGCCGCCGTGGTTGGAGACCACCACGCCGTCCATCCCGGCGTCCGCGGCGAGCCGGGCGTCGTCCGGGTGCAGGACGCCCTTGAGCACGATCGGACCGTCCCAGTGCTCGCGCAGGAAGGCCAGGTCCGGCCAGGTGTGGCCCGCGTCCCCGAACAGGCCGAGGAAGTGCAGCACCGCCGCGTTCGGGTCCTCGTGCACCGGCTTGGCGAGGCCCGCCTGGAACGCCGGGTCGGTGAAGTAGTTGGCGGTGCCCACGCCGTGCACGAACGGCAGGTAGGCCTGGTCCAGATCGCGGGGCCGCCACGCCAGCAGCGGGGTGTCCAGCGTGACGACCAGCACCGAGAAGCCGGCCGCCCGCGCCCGGGCGAGGAAACTCCGCGTCACCTCGCGGTCCTTGCCCCAGTAGAGCTGGAACCACCGCTCGGCGTCCCCCATCGCCTCCGCGACCTGCTCCATCGGCGTGCTCGACGCCGACGACAGCACGAAGGGCACGCCCTGCGCGGCGGCGGCCCGGGCGGCGGCGGTCTCGGCGTCCGGGTGCATGATCGACAGCACGCCGACGGGGGCGAGGGCGAGGGGTGCCGGCAGGGTCCGCCCGAGCACCTCGGTGGTGAGGTCGCGCTCGTGCACGTCCCGCAGCATGCGCGGCACGATCCGGTGCCGGGATAGGGCCGCCCGGTTGGCGCGTGCCGTGCCGCCGTCGCCCGCGCTGCCCGCCACGTAGCCCACCGGGCCCGGGCCGAGCCGGTGTTCGGCCAGTTCCTCCAGCCGGGTCAGATCGGTGGGGAGCCGGGGCACGGCCCCGGTCATCCCGTTCAGGTAGATCTCGTACTGGAAGTCCGCCCAGTGCCGTGTCATCCGTCAACTCCCGCGCGTCGTCGGCCGCGTGCGCCCCCGACGATACCGACCGGTACGTGGGACGGCGCGCCACGGGATCACCTCACCCGGCCCCTCCCGCCGGCACCGGGGCGGGGGCGTCGGCGGTGGCTCCCGGGCCGGTGACCGGCGGCACCGGGACCTCGACCGTACGGACCAGCCGGGCGCCCTCGGGGCCGTACGCGGCCCGGGGTTCGGGGAACAGCCACAGCAGGGCCAGGAAGAGCACCGCGGCCGCCGCCAGCGAGAGCGGCAGGCTGATGTCGACACCGTGCGCCAGATCGCCCAGCGGGCCCACGAACTGGCCCGGGATGTTCGTGAACAGCACGCCGATGAGCGCCGACACCCACCACGCGGTCATGCCGCGCCAGTTCCAGCCGTGCGCGAACCAGTAGCGGCCGCCGCGCTGACGGCGGTTGAAGACCTGGAGCGCGTCCGGGTCGTACCAGCCGCGGCGGGTCCAGAAGCCCAGCATCATCACGACCATCCAGGGCGTGGTGCAGGTGATGATCATCGTGGCGAAGGTGGAGATCGACTGGACCAGGTCCAGGGCGAACCGGCCCACGAAGATGAACGCGATCGACAACACGCCGACCAGCAGCGTCGCCTGGACCCGCGACAGCCTCGGGAACACCGAGGAGAAGTCCAGGCCGGTGCCGTACAGGGAGGTCGTGCCGGTCGACATGCCGCCGATCAGCGCCAGCAGGCACACCGGCAGGAAGAACCAGCTCGGCGAGATCGCCAGCAGCCCGCCCACGAAGTCCGGCGCGGCCGGGTCCACGTACTTCGGCGCCTTCGTCGCCACGATGCTGGCCGTCGCCAGACCGAACACGAACGGCAGCAGCGTCGCGAGCTGGGACAGGAACGCGGCCCCGACCACCCGGCGGCGCGGGGTGGAAGCCGGGATGTAGCGCGACCAGTCGCCGAGGAACGCGCCGAACGACACCGGGTTGGACAGCACGATCAGCGCCGCGCCGATGAAGGACGGCCAGAACATCGACCGCGTCGCCGCGTCCGCCGAGGCCGTGAACACCCCGGCGTACGACGGGTCGAAGTCGCCGGCGAACGCGACCGCGCCGAGCAGGAACAGCACGCTCGCCGAGGTCACCGCGATCTTGTTGACGAACAGCATGAAGCGGAAGCCGTAGACGCACACCGCGAGCACCAGAGCGGCGAAGAGCGCGTAGGCGACGACGTACGACAGGTCGTTCCGCTCCAGGCCGAACAGCCGGTGCGCGCCGCCGACCAGGGCGTCGCCCGAACTCCACACCGACAGCGAGAAGAACGCGACGGCCGTCAGCAGGGAGAGGAACGAACCGACCACCCGGCCGTGCACGCCGAGGTGCGCCGAGGACGACACGGCGTTGTTGGTGCCGTTGACCGGGCCGAACACCGCCATCGGGCACAGGATCAGCGCGCCCGCGAGGACACCGAGCACGGTGGCCGCGAGGCCCTGCCAGAAGGAGAGCCCGAACAGGATCGGGAAGGCGCCGAGGACGCAGGTGGAGAAGGTGTTCGCGCCGCCGAAGGCGAGCCGGAACAGGTCCAGCGGGGTCGCGGTGCGGTCGGCGTCGGGGATGCGTTCCACACCGTGGGCCTCGACCTCGGTGAGGGCGGGTCCGGGCGAGGAGGCGGGCGCGGCGGGCGGTTCGGGCTGTGCGGACACGGGCGCTCCAGCGGGGACGGCAGCGGGGTGCGCCGACGGTACGGCGGGCGGAACCGTGTGATCCAGAGGACGGTTCATCCAACTTTCGCGCCGCCGATGGATGAATCGCCCATGGACCGGGCGGGCGGGGCACCGGCGCCTGGTGATCACTTCGTGAACACGAGGAGTCATGAAGGGGCGCGACGCGGTCAGAGCCGGAATGTTTCAGGACGATTAACGAAGCGCTGTTTTTCGGCCACCTGGCCGCTTCCGCGAGGGGGGATCCGCTCAGTTCCGGGGTCACGGCGTTCGAATTCCGTGACTTCACGCCACTGATTCAACACGAAAGGTTACTGAAACCCATGGGTTCGATGTGAGTTTCGCCGGTGGAGTCGGCAGAGTGGCGCACGCCGCTCCGGCACCCGACCGGACCGGAGCCGGCAACCCGACTGTTCGAGCGGAAGGATGCACACAATGCGGAACACCGCGCGCTGGGCAGCGGCCCTCGGCCTCACGGCCGCCGCCGTTTGCGGACCCCTGACCGGGGCCGCCGTCGCTGCACCGGGCGCCGCCCCGTCGTCGCTCTACGCCCCCTCGGCGCTGGTGCTCACCACCGGCCACGGCAACGACGCGGCCACGGCCACTCCGGAGCGCGCCGTCACCCTCACCTGCGCCCCCACCGCCTCCGGCACCCATCCGGCCGCCGCCCAGGCCTGCGCCGAACTGCGCGGTGTCGGTGGCGAACTGGAGGCCCTGAAGCCGGCCGACGACGTGATGTGCACCAAGGTCTACGACCCCGTCGTCGTCACCGTCCAGGGGGTCTGGCAGGGCAAGCGCGTCTCCTACGAGCGCACCTTCGGCAACACGTGCATGAGGGACGCCGTCGGCGGCAGCCTGTTCGCCTTCTAGGACCGGGATCGCACGGGTCCCCGTGGACGCCGGATCAGGTTCGCAACTGGGGAGTGCGGCCCCCTGGAGCGGGGAACCTGCGATCTCGCGCCGGGACCGGCGGGCGGAGTGGGGCCGCCCGCCGGACCCGGGCACACAGCCGCTCCCCGGGCCGGTCCGTGGGGGACCGCCCGGGGAGCGGCGAAAAACAATCTGTTTCAACCAGTGTTCAGGCCTTGCGCCGGTGACTCGTGTCGCACCAGGGGTAGCGGCGACTGCGCCGGCAGGTACACAGAGCAACGCGGAAACGGTCCGAGGAGACCGTGGTCCCGTCTTCCAGTTCGATCTCCACGGGCCCTTCCACGAGGAGGGGCCCGCGCTTCTGCACGGTGATCCGCCGGGCCCGGTCGGCCGAAGCCTTGGCCGGCGGGCCGGCAGGGCCGTTGGAGTCAGCGGGGCCGTGGGAGCCGGCAGGGCTCCTGGCGTCAGCAGGGTCGTTCGGCACGGATGACCACCAGCTCTTCCCTGTCCTCGGCCGGCGCGAGCAGCCCGCTCCGGCGCAGCCAGTCCTCACGGGAGCGCAGCACCGGGCCGAAGGCGATCCAGCGGCGCCGGACCACCGAGGCCTTCAGGTCCGCCGCCCGCAGCAGCTCCAGGGTGCGGTCGGGGCCGCTCAGCGCCGAGTGCACGATCAGCAGGACCCCTCCGGGGCGCAGCAGCGCGGGCGCGTCCCGGCAGATCCGGTCCAGCAGCAGCCGCCCGTCGCGCCCCGCGTCCCAGGCCCGGGCCCGGCCCTGCGGCCCTCGCCCGGCGTCGGGGGCCGGTACGTAGGGCGGGTTCGCCAGGATGAGGTCGTACGTCCGGCCCCGCACCGGTGCGAAGAGGTTGCCGCGCCGGATGCGCACGGGCAGCCGCGTCAGCCATGCGTTCAGCCGGGCCGTCCACACCGCCCGCCGGGACACGTCCACCGCGGTCACCGCGGCGCCCCGGCGGGCCGCCTCCAGGGCCAGCGCACCGCTCCCGGTGCCGACGTCCAGTACCCGGGCGCCGGGCGGCGGAGCTTCCTCGCGGAGGGCCTCGGCCAGCAGCTCCGTGTCGTCCTGCGGGGCGTACACACCCGGAAGTACCAAAGCGATCACATCGCGCGGGTACCCCGGGAATCAGGATGTATGGGAAATCTCCTGTTCCAGCGGTGTTCCCAGGGGTGACCGCGGGGCGGTGCGCACGGGAGAGTCCAGAGGTGTCCGCAGGGACGATCGTCCCGCGCGCCAGTCCGCGAGCAGCCGCCGGGCCAGCCGGTCCTCCAGGTACTCGGTCGCGTCGATCCCGAAGGCGATGTCCGGCGCCAGCTCAGGTTCCTCGGCGAGCAGTCCGCCGATCACCTCGTGCCGGACGACCTGCTCGTGGACCGCGTCCGCCTCCACGTGCTCGTCGTAGAAGAACTCCGCGGCCGGGCCGGCGCCGGTGCGGCGCATCGCCTCGGCCAGCCGGCGGGAGCCGGGCGAGGAGGTGATCTCCACCTCGGCGAAGTGGCCCACCAGCGCGCCGCGCAGGTCACGGTGCAGGCCGAACAGGGACATCAGGTTGACCACGGCCAGCATCTCGGCCGGGGCCGCGTCCAGGTGGCGGCCGTACGCGGTGTCCAGGCCCAGGTCCGTCATCAGGTCGGCGAACAGGCGTGCGTGCACCCGCTCGGCCCGGCCGCCGCCGAACTCGTCATACTCCACGGCGGCCATCGCCGCCTTCGCCCGGCCCCACAGCCGCGGCAGCACCCAGGCGTGCGGGTCGGCCTCCTTGAGGTGGTACAGCGAACGCAGGGCCGCGTACTCCCGTAGCTGCCACAGCTCGCCCTGGGCACACAGGAAGTGGGTGACCCCCGTGCCCTCGGCCGGTTCCACCAGGAGGGCGGCGAGCGCGTCGTCCAGGCTGTCGTGGACCGGGGTGTCGGCGCGCAGCGCGGCGCCGAAGCGGCGTTCCAGCGCGGCCCGGACGCGCAGCAGCTCCGGGTCCCACTCGGTCTCCGGCGGGACACCGGCGAAGCCGCGGTAGTGCAGCTCGTAGCAGAGGTACAGGGCGAGCTGGAGATCGTCGCCGTACGGGTCGGCGGCCCCGGCGTCCGCGGGGTCCGGGAGCGGGCCCGTGCCGCGCAGGTACGCGGTGACCGCGGCGGAGAGCGGGCCTCGGGGCGGGGGCAGCAGGGGTCCTCGCGCATGGTGGTTCATGGGGCCCAAGTACCCGCCCGGCGTGAAAGCAGTAGTGATCCGCCGCCCTTGAAGAGGTCGCCGGACCGGGGCGGGCGGGCCGTCGAACCGGCCGTCGGGCCGGCGCCCCCAGGTGATCGGCGGATCCCGTGCCCACTTTGCGGAGCGCCCCGGGGGCGCGCCGACCGGCCTCAGTCGCCCTTCGCCTGCTCCTGCGCCCCGGTGTTCGGGGTGATGGCGTCCCCGGCCTCGCCGGAGGCGGCCTTGTCCTGGTCGCGCTTCTCGGCCTCCTCGACCTCCCGGAGCACCTCGTCCAGGGCCGTCTCCGGCCGGTCCTCGTGGTCGTCGTGGCCGTTACCGCCAGGCATGACCTCTCCTTTCCGTCGGCAGGTGATCTCCTCTGCGAGTTACCCGACGGCGGCGTCCCAAGCGTGCCCCGGACAGGGCGAGGGGCCGCCGTCTCCCTGCTGACGGCGGCCCCTCGCCCTGACCGCACCGGGTGTCACATGTGGACGACGGGGGCGGCGCCCGCGTCCTGCCGCGGCACCCCGCGCCGGTAGCCGAGGAAGGCGATGACCGTGCCGGCACCGAAGAGGAGCGCCGACCACCAGAAGGCGGTGGTGTAGCTCTCGATCGTGGCCTGCGCCTGGACCAGCTTGCTGGTGGCGTTCCGGCCGGCCAGGTAGTCGGTGGCCGCGCTCGCCGCGAGGGTGTTCAGCAGGGCCGTACCGATCGAGCCGCCCACCTGCTGCATGGCGTTGACGGTCGCGGAAGCCACGCCCGCGTCCTCGGCCGCGACCCCGCCGGTGGCCAGCTGCATGGCCGTCGGCATGACGAGGCCGAGGCCCACGCCGATCACGATGAGCTGGGGGAGCACCGCGCCGAGGTAGTGGGAACCGAGGCCGATGCCGGTCAGCCAGGCCATGCCGGCCGTGGCGATCGCGAAGCCCAGCGGGATGACCACCTTGGGGCCGGTCCGGGGCAGCAGGAGCGTGGTGCCCACCTGTGCGGTCACCATCAGCGCGCCGACCATCGGCAGGAACGCCACACCGGTCTTCGTGGGGCTGAAGCCGAGGTTGAGCTGGAGGTAGTAGGTCAGGAAGAGGAACACGCCGAACATGCCGCCGGCCGCGATCAGCACCGCGAGGAAGGAGGCCGCGCGGTCGCGGTCGAGCAGGATGCGCAGCGGCAGCAGCGGGTGCGCGGTCCGGGTCTGCCACCAGGCGAAGGCCGCCAGCAGCACCCCGCCCGCGATCAGGAAGCCCCAGGTCAGCGGCGAGCCCCAGTCGTGGGTCTCGGCGTTGGAGAAGCCGTAGACCAGGGAGAACAGACCGGCGGCGACCAGGACCGTGCCCGGGACGTCGAGCCTCGCGTTCGCCGCGTCGCGGTGGTTGCTCAGCAGCATCCAGCCGCCGGCGAAGGCGACGACCGCGATGGCCACGTTCACGTACAGCGTCCAGCGCCAGTCCAGCGCGTCGGTCAGCACACCGCCGAGCAGCAGGCCGAAGGCACCGCCCGCGCCGGCGATCGCGCCGTACACGCTGAACGCGCGCGCCCGCTCCCGGGCGTCGGTGAACGTGGTGTTGAGCAGCGACAGCGCGGCGGGCGCGAGCAGCGCGCCGAAGACGCCCTGAAGGGCGCGGGCCACGACCAGCATGGTGAATCCGTTCGCCGCGCCGCCGAGCGCGGAGACCGCGGCGAAGCCGACGACGCCGACGAGGAAGGCGGTCTTGCGGCCGAACATGTCCGCGATCCGGCCGCCGAGCAGCAGCAGGGAGGCGAAGGCCAGCGCGTAGGCGGTGACGATCCACTGCCGGTTGCCGTCGGAGAAGCCGAGGTCGGTCTGGGCGGACGGCAGGGCGATGTTCACGATCGTGGCGTCGAGCACCACCATGAGCTGGGCTGTCGCGATGACCGCGAGGATCCACCACCGCTTGGGTGAGGCCTCACCGCGCTCTGTCGCCGCGGCTCCCGCGCGGGAGCCTGCGGCCAGGGTCTTCTGGGGCATGCGGAACCACTCCAGGGAAGTCGTTCGGGTACGAGAGGGCAGAGAGGTACGACAAGGCGAACAGCTCGTAAACGAAACTGTTTCGTACAGCTAGACCCTAGAGCACTCCGAACGAAACGGCAACGTTTCTTTAGGGCGGCCCACTTCGCCGTGCGCGGTGTTTCAGTGTGTGGCGCCCTGGATACACCGCGAAGGTTCGGCCCCGGAGTTCGCGTAGCCCGTGCAACGCCGTCGCAGTGAGGTCGTCACCATGTCCCATGCCCCGTCCCCCGCAGGACCGTCGAACGACACCCGGCCGCTCCCGGCCCCGGCCGGAACGGCGGACACCGCCCCGCACCCCGGCCGGGGCGGTGCCGCCCTGGTGACGGGCGCATCCTCGGGCATCGGCGCGGCCGTGGCCCGCCGGCTGGCCGCCGAGGGCGGCTGGCGACTGGCCCTGAACGGACGCGACGTCACCCGGCTGGAGCAGGTGGCCGCACAGGCCGGTGCCGTCGCCCTGCCCGGCGACCTGACCCGGCCCGGCGCCGACCGCCGGCTCGCCGGCCTCGCCCTGGACCACCTCGGACGGCTGGACCTGCTCGTCGCGGGCGCCGGCGTCGGCTGGGCCGGGGACTTCGCCGGTATGCCGGCCGCGCGCATCGACGAGATCGTGGGGGTCGACCTGCTGGCCACCGTGCACCTGGTGCGGACCGTGCTGCCGCACATGGTCGCGGCCGGATCCGGGCGCGTCGTGCTCATCGGATCCCTCGCCGGCAGCGTGGGCGTGCGCGGGGAGGCCGTCTACTCCGCGGCGAAGGCCGCGCTGGCCACCTTCGCCGACTGCCTGCGCTACGAGCTGCGCGGCACCGGAGTGGGCGTCAGCCATGTCATCCCCGGCGTGGTCGCCACCCCCTTCTTCGACCGGCGGGGCACCCCTTACACCCGCGCCTGGCCGAGGCCCGTGTCCGCCGACCGCGTGGCCGACGCGGTCTGCGCCGCCGTCCTGCACGGCCGGGACGAGGTGTACGTCCCCGGATGGCTGCGTCTGCCCGCCCGGGTGCGCGGTGCCGCGCCCGGACTCTACCGGCGGCTCGCCGCCCGCTTCGGGTGAGCGGCCATGACCGCGCTGACGGTCCTGCTCGCCCTGCTCGCGGCCCTGTCCAACGCGGGCGCGTCGGTCCTCCAGCGCCGGGCCGCCGTGCAGGAGCCGGACCAGGGCGACGGGGCGGGCTCCGTCGTGCGCCGGTTCGCCCATCTGCTGCGCAGACCCTACTGGCTGGCGGGCGCCGGGCTGCTGGGGCTGTCCAGCCTGTTGCAGGCCGGGGCGCTGGCCGTGGGCAGCCTGTCCCTGGTCCAGCCCCTGCTTGCCGCCGAGCTGCTGTTCACGCTGGCCGTGGGCAGTGTCGTCTTCCGGCGCCGCCCGGAGGCCCGCACCTGGCTGGCCTTCGTCGCCCTCGCCGGCGGGCTGGCCCTGTTCCTGCTGGCGGCGGCGCCGTCCCCGGGCCGGGCCACCGCGCGGCCGGGGGACTGGCTGCTGGGCGGCGGCGGGGCGCTCGGTGTCGTGGTCCTGCTCGTGGTGGTCGCGCGCCCGACCCGGGGCGCCTCCCGGGCCGCGCTGCTCGGACTCGCCTCCGCCGTGTCCTTCGCCGCGACCGCGGCGCTGCTGAAGGAGGCCGTGGGACGGCTCGGGCAGGGGCCCGCGGAGATGTTCGGGCACTGGTCGCTGTACGCCACCGGGGCCGCCGGACTCGTCGCGTTCCTGCTGCTTCAGGGCGCCCTCGGGGCCGGCTCGCTGACGGCCTCCCAGCCCGCCCTCACCCTCGGCGACGCCCTCACCAGCGTCGTGCTCGGCTGGCTGCTGTTCGGCGAATCGATCCACGTGGGCCTGAGCCTGCTGCCGGAGGCGATCGGCGTCGCCCTGATCGGCGCGGGCAGCATCGGCCTGGTCCACTCGCCGTCCGTCGGCGGGGAGTGGGACGCCACGGACCCGGAGGAGTCCCCCGGCTCCACCGCCGCTCTTCCCCGCACCCCTAGGAGGTAGGTCACCGATGTCCCTCGTGTCCGGCCGCGCCGCGCGGACGGCCGCCGTCCTGCTGCCCGCAGCAGTCGCCGCGGCCCACATCGGCCCGGCGGCCACCTGGCTCCCGGGCGTACGGCTGCTCCTCTTCCCCGGGCTCGCCGGCACCGGACCCCGCCGGCACATCGCGCTCACCTTCGACGACGGACCGGACCCGGTGTCGACCCCGCGCTTCCTCGACGCGCTGGACGAGCTCGGGGTGCGGGCCACCTTCTTCGTCCTCGGCGAGCAGGCGGTCCGCCATCCCGCACTGGTCGGTGAGACGGTGCGGCGCGGGCACGAGCTGGGGGTGCACGGCTGGACCCACGGCCGGCCCTGGTGGCCGGCGTTCGCCCGCGACGCCGAGGAGGTCGCCCGGACCGTCCGCGCGGTGCACGACCTCACCGGCCACCGCCCCCGGTGGTACCGACCGCCGTACGGCATCCTCACCACGAGCCGCTGGCTGGCCGCCCGGCGGGCCGGACTGCGGACGGTGCTGTGGTCGGCGTGGGGCAGGGACTGGACCGCCGACGCGACGGCGGCGTCCGTACGGGCCCGGGTCGCCGCGGACCTGCGCGGCGGCGGCACCGTCCTGCTCCACGACTCCGACAGCCACTCCGCCCCCGGTTGCTGGCACGCGACCCTGGCCGCCCTGCCGACGGTGGTCCGGGAGTGCCGGGAAGCGGGGCTGACGGTGGGCCCCCTGCGCGAGCACGGGCCGGCTCCGGTGCCGGCCGGGGTGGTGGGGGGAGTGAGGGGTGGTGCCCGGGGCCGCGCGGGCTGACCGCTGTCCGGGCGCGGGGCGCGGGGCGGAGGGCGCCTGGGGCCGTGGAGGACGGGGGCTGGTGCCGATCGGCCGTGGGGTGTGGCCCGGACCGATGACCGTACGGCTGTCGGCCACAATCTCCGTGCCGCCCGGCTCGGTGCCGCACGCAGCCCTGCCCAGGCCATGGCTTCCGGCCCCCCGGCGCGCTCACGGGTCCGGCGGCAGATCCGTCACGAACTCGAGGGCGTCCCCCCGGAACAAGGTGCGCCCGCGGGCCACCCGGTCCGTGCGTTCCCGGGTGTTCTCCCCGAGGCGTCCGAGTGCCGCCAGCAGGGCGGGGGCGTCCGGGGCCAGTTCGGACAGGCCCAGCTCGGTCATGCGGCGCACGCCGTCCGTGCCGTGGCCGGGGAGCGGGCGGTGGGCGATCACGGGCAGGCCCGCGGCGAGGGCCTGGACGGCGGTCTGGCCGGCCGCGTTGTCCACCAGGGCGTAGCAGGCGGCCAGCAGACCCGGCATGTCCTCGACCCAGCCCAGGGCCAGCGCCGCCGGCTCCCGGGAGACGCCCGCGCGCAGCCGCTCGTTGCGGCCGCACAGCACCACCGGCAGATAGCCGGCCGCCGCCAGCAGCCGGGCGGTGGCGGCCGGGCGGGACGCCGCGCCCCAGGCACCGGCGGACAGCAGCACCGGGGGCCGGCCGGGCGCCCGCCGCGCGAACCGCTCACGCCAGCGGGCCGCCCCGGGGGCGGGCGCGCGGAAGACGGGCGCGACCACCGGGCCGGTCGTGACCACCGGCACGGTCAGGAACCGGCGCACCTCCGCCGCCGCCGCGTCCGTGAGGCACAGGTACCGGTCGTTGCCCGGATGCAGCCACTGCCGGTGCACGGCGAAGTCGAGCAGGAAGACGGCGCTCGGCACCCGCAGCCCGCCCCGCTCCCGCAGATGCCCGGTGAGCTGGGCGGCCAGGTGGAAGACGGACACCACCACGTCGGCGTCCAGCCGGTCCACGAGTTCCGTCAGCCGGTCCCCGGCCAGCCGGGCCAGCGGGACCCCGCTGGGCCGCCGGCCGGGCCCGCCGCGCAGGAACGCGCCGTAGACGCCGCCGTACAGCCAGGGCAGGTGCCGTACCGACGCCTGGTAGCCGCGGCGCAGCCCGGTGCCCAGGCCGTACGGCAGCAGCGCCAGCACGTCGGCCACCCGGGCCTCGTGGCCCTGGGCGGTGGCCCGCCGCGCCAGCTCGGCCGCCACGGTGTCGTGACCGGCTCCCATGCTCGCGCTCACGATCAGCATGCGCCGCCGGCCGCCCGGCGCGTCCTCGGTGGTAGGCACGGAGTCCGATTCTCCGCCGCCGCGCCGCGCAAACCGCGCACCCTCCGGCCGTGTCGCGCGGTCGGACGGTCACCCGTGCGCAGCAGCGCGCCGTGCCGGTGCCCGTCCTCCGGCTGCGAGTCGCGCGGCGCGTGCCAGGCTGGATGAATCGGCACAGGAGAGCGTGTGGTGGGCGGCGAGCAGCGGGAGGAGCCGTGAGGCGGTTGCGGCGCGGCCTGCACCGTGCGTGGCGGTGGCTGCGGGTCCAGGCCTTGTTCGAACACGGCCGGGAACTGGAGCTGATGCACCGGGCCATGGGCTTCGCCACCCTGGCCCTGGTCACACTGGCACCGCTGCTGATCGTGGTCGCCGCGGCCGACCCGCTGGTCCGGGGCGGCTTCGCCTCCTGGCTCACCGACGGCATGGGCCTGTCCGGACGGTCCGCCCACGTCGTCACCGACGTCATCAGCCCCCCGCGCAAGGTCATCGGCACCACCAGCGTGTGGAGTGGCGTCCTGCTCGCCGTGTTCGGCGTGTCC
Organism: Streptomyces flaveolus; assembly: GCF_000716535.1. Taxonomy (GTDB): domain Bacteria; phylum Actinomycetota; class Actinomycetes; order Streptomycetales; family Streptomycetaceae; genus Streptomyces; species Streptomyces flaveolus_A. The sequence goes on from NZ_JNWV01000002.1 coordinate 221,506, forward strand.
TTCGGCGGCAGCGTGCAGAACGCCTACGAGCGGATCTGGGGCCTGGCCTCCGGTCCCTGGCACCGGGTGTGGCGGCAGGCGACCTGGCTGGTGGTGCTGACGGCGTACCTCTACCAGGAGGTCGCGACGAAGTCGACGCTGCACGGCACGCAGCGGATCCTGTTCTCCGCGCTGAGCGGTGTGCTGTTCTTCTGGTGGGGGCAGCGCTTCCTGCTCGGCGGGCAGGTCCACTGGCGCTCGCTGCTGCCCGGCGCGGTGGCCACCGTCATCGGCCTGGCCGGCCTCCGCGCCTTCTCCTACCTCGTGTTCACCCCGCTCATCGTCACCAACGCCCTGAGCTACGGCGCCGTCGGCACCGTGCTCGTCGTCGAGTCCTGGCTCATCGGCGTCGGCTTCGTCATCTACGGCGGTGCCCTGTTCGGCCGCTGGTTCACCCAGCACCACTGGGTGCCGTCCCACCACCACGACGAGCCGGCCGGGACGGACGACGAGGAAACCCCCTAGGCGAGCTGCCGGCGCACCAGCTCGTGCAGCCGGCCCCCGGTGTCCGCGAGGAGCTCGGCGGGGGTGCCCTGCTGGACGACCTTGCCGTCCTCCATCACGATCACCCGGTCGGCGTCCATGACGGTCGACAACCGGTGGGCGATGACGATCCGGGTGGCGTTCAGCTTGCGGGTGCTGTCGATGACGACGCGCTGGGTGTCGTTGTCCAGGGCACTGGTCGCCTCGTCGAAGAACAGGATGCGCGGGCGCCGGATGAGGGCCTGCGCGATCATCAGGCGCTGCCGCTGGCCACCGGAGATCGCGCCGTTGCCCGCGACGATCGTGTGCAGCCCCATCGGCATCCGCTTGATGTCCTCCGCGAGCCCCGCCAGTTCGGCCGCCGCCATCGCCTCCTCCGGCGTGTACGGTTCGGTGCCGCAGATGACGTCCATGATCGAGCCGGTGAACGGCTGGGCGTGCTGGAGGACCACCCCGCACTGGCGGCGCACCGCGGACTGGTCGAGCGCCGCCAGGTCCTGACCGTCGTACAGGACGCTGCCGGAGACCGGCCGGTCGAAGCCGATGAGCAGGCGCAGCAGCGTGGACTTGCCGCAGCCGCTCGGGCCGACGACCGCAACGAACTCGCCCGGCCGTACGGCGAAGGACACGTCGTCCAGCACGAGCGGGCCGTCGTCGGCGTACCGGAAGGACAGCCGGCGGGCCTCCACCGCGCCGGACAGCGGACCGGGGCGGGTGCTCGCCGTGCGCACCTCGGGCGTGGCCTCCAGCACCGGCTTGATCTCCTCGAACAGCGGCAGCGCCGCCACCGCCGAGACGAACGCGCCCGTCAGCTGGGTGACCGAGGTCAGCACCATGGTCACCGACGTGTTGAAGGCGAGGAAGTCCGCCGCCGACATCGCCCCCCTGGCCGGGCCCGCGAGCAGCATGAACATCAGCAGGGTGCACACCGGCAGGTAGACCGCGCCGAGGACCGTGGTGAGGTTCTTGATCCGGCCGGCCTTCTGCTGGAGTTCCCGGCTGTGCGCGAACTGGCGCGCCCAGGCCGCGTAGGCGTAGTTCTCGGCCGCCGCCACCCTCAGCTTCGGCAGCCCGCGCAGGGTCTGGAAGGCCTGGTTGTTCAGCTTGTTGCCGAGCACCACCAGGCGCCGCTGCCAGCGCACCTGCCACAGCCCGAGCCCGCCGAACACCGCCGCGATGACGACGAGCATCCCGATCGCGGCCGTCGCCATCGCCGGGCTGTACCAGAACAGCAGGGCGAGGTTCATCGTGCCGACGGTCACCGACTGGGCGACGACCGGGCCGACGCCCGCCAGCAGCCGGCGGATCGTGCTGATGCCCATCGCCGCACTGGCCAGCTCGCCCGTGGAGCGCTGGGTGAAGAAGCGGGTGGGCAGCCGCAGCAGCCGGTCCCAGACGGCGGGTTGCAGCGCCGCCTCGATCCGGCCCTCCAGGCGCAGGATGGACAGGTTCTCCAACAGCGTGAACGCCGCCGCGACCACCCCGCTCACCATGACCGCCAGGCAGACCTGGACGATCAGGTCCTCCTGCGCCTTCGGCACGTACTCGCCGAGCACCTTGCCGGTGGCGATCGGCACCAGCGCGCCGATCGCCACCGTCACCAGACCCGCGAGGAGCAGGTTCAGCAGGTCGGCGCGAGTGCCGCGCAGACTGAACCGCAGCAGCCCGAGCGGCCCGAGCCGCTTGTCGGGCAGCGGCCGGTAGAACATCACCGCGCGCGGCTCGAACTCCTCCGCGTTCGCCTTCTCGACCGGTGTCTCGCGCCCCGTCCCGGGGTGCACGGCGACATAGCTGCCGCGCCGCCACAGCAGCGCGACCGGTGCCCCGGACAGCGCCCGGTGGCCGACCAGCGGGCCCACGTTCTCCCGCCACCAGCGCCCGTCCAGGCGGACGGCCCGCGTCCGCACCCGGGAGGCCAGCGCCACCCGCTCCACCGGGTCCAGCCGGTCGCTCTCCGTGCCGCTCTGCGCGGGCTCCGCGAGCCGGATGCCGGCCGCCTCGGCGACCAGCTTGCAGGCCGCGTAGGTGGCGTCGGCGTCGGCGGCCGTGGTACGGCGGGCGGAGCGCTTGCCGATGGAGGCCAGCAGGGTCCGGTCGGCCTGGGCGCGGACCGCCTCACCGGCCTTGATCCCGGCGGCCGTCCGCGTCTCGTGCGTGCGCTCGAGCTGCTCGATCCACCGGTCCAGCGCCGTCAGCAGCCGGTACTGCTGGTCCACCATGCTCTGCCACAGCGCCGGGTCCATCAGCAGATCGGCGGCGGCCTCCGCGCCGTACAGCGAGCCGTACTGCACGCTGCCCGGCGGCACCTGCATCCAGAACACGTCGTCGTCCGCCGGGGCCGTCGCCCGCTCCTCGGCCAGCGGGGCCTGGAAGAGGACGGACAGGCCGCGGCCGACACCGAGCGCGAGCGCGTACTCCAGCGGGCTCGACGTCGGAGGCACGTACTGCGGGTTGCCGTACTCGTCGTACGACCAGGTCTGGGTCTGCGCCGGCTGGTACAGCTCGCGCAGGTTCACGCGGTGCACGACGCAGTCCCGGACCGGGCGGGCGACCAGGGTGTGCTGGGGGCCGGCGACCGGGCCGAGCAGCAGCGTGCCCGCCTCCAGCCGGCCCAGGTGGTGCCAGTGGCCCTGCTGGGCGGCGTCCACCGCGTACAGGTCCAGGGCGCCGGCTGCGACCAGCCACAGCACCTGCGGACCCTCCAGGTCCAGGCGGCTCAGACCGGCGCAGTCGAACCGCGTGCCGAGCGAGCCGAGCGCCCCGAGGACGAGGTCGCCGTCGAACCCCTCCTGGACAGTCGTCATCTCATCGCTCCCTGACCAGTGCCGCGTACGCGCCGCCGCGTGCCACCAGCTCCTCGTGCCGCCCGCGCTCCACGACCGTGCCGTGCTGGAGGACGACGATCTCGTCGCTGTCGCGGACCGTGCTCAGCCGGTGCGCGATCACCACGCAGGCGCAGCCGCGCTGCCGCAGGTTGTCCATCACGACCTGCTCGGTCTCCGCGTCCAGCGCGCTGGTCACCTCGTCCAGCACGAGGATGCTCGGCCGGCGCACCAGCGCCCGCGCGATCTCCAGGCGCTGGCGCTGCCCGCCGGAGAAGTTGCGGCCGTCCTGCTCGACCCTGCTGTGGATGCCGCCGGGCCGGCGCATCACCACGTCGTACAGCGCCGCGTCCTTCAGCGCCTCCACCACCGCATCGTCCGGGATCGACGGGTCCCACAGGGCCACGTTGTTGCGGACCGAGCCCTCGAAGAGGAAGACGTCCTGGTCGACGAAGGAGACGGAGGCGGCGAGCGCGCCGCGCGGGATGTCCTCCAGCCGGCGGCCGTCGATGCGGATCACCCCGTCCCACGGCGTGTACAGGCCCGAGATCAGCCGGGACACCGTGGACTTGCCGCTGCCCGAGCCGCCCACCAGCGCCACCTGCTGCCCGGGTCCGACGGTCAGGTCGAAGCCGGTCAGCAGCGGCTGGTCCAGCGGGCTGTAGCCGAAGGTGATGTTCTCCAGCTCGACGTGCCCGTGCAGCCGCCGCGTCGAGTCTCCGCCGCCGGGGCGGGCGTAGAGCGGGTCGGCCTGGAAGTTCTCCACGTCCTTCAGCCGGGCCACGTCGGCGGCGAAGTCCTGGATGCGGCCCGCCACGCCGTTGAGCCGGGTCAGCGGCGCGGTGAAGCGGGTCACCAGCGCCTGGAAGGCGACCAGCAGACCGACCGAGATGTGCCCCTCCACCGCGCGCATCCCGCCGATCCACAGGATGAGCGCGCTGTTGAAGGTGGCGAGCGTCGGCGCGACCACGCCGAGCCAGGCGCTCGGCACGCCGAGCCGCTGCTGCTCCTCCAGCGTGCTGGCGTGCTGCCCGGCCCACTTGCGGAAGTAGCCGTCCTCGCCGCCGGTCGCCTTCAGCGTCTCGATCAACTGAAGGCCGGTGTACGAGGTGTTGGTCAGCCGCGCGGTGTCCGCGCGCAGCTTCGCCGTCCGCGTCGCGCGCATCCGTACGACGAGCCGCATGGCCACGACGTTCAGCAGGGCCACGGCGATGCCGACGAAGGTCAGCTGCGGGTCGTAGGTGTAGAGCAGGACCGCGTACAGCACGACCACGATCGCGTCGACGCCGGCCGCCGCGAGGTCACGGGCCAGGGTCTCGGCGACCTGGTCGTTGGACTGCAGGCGCTGCACCAGGTCGGCGGGGGAGCGCTGGGCGAAGAACGTCACCGGCAGCCGCAGCAGATGGCGCAGGAAGCGGGCGCTGGAGAGGGTGGAGGAGATGATCCGGCCGTGCAGCAGGTTGGCCTGCTGGAGCCAGGTCAGTACCAGGGTGAGCAGCACGCAGGCGGCCATCGAGGCGAACAGCACGCCCAGCAGCGAGGTCTGCCCGCCGATGAGGAACATGTCGATGTAGGTGCGGCTGAGCGCGGGGACGGCCGCGCCGACCGCCACCAGCAGCAGACTGGCCAGGACCGCGGCGGGCAGGGTGCCCGCGGTGCCGCGCAGCCGGGCCGGCATCGCGCCGAGCACACCGGGCTTGCGCCCGCCCCTGGTGAAGCCCTCGCAGGGTTCCAGCACCAGCACCACACCGGTGAAGCTGCCGTCGAACTCCTCCATGGGCACGAAACGGCGGCCCTTGGCGGGGTCGTTGACGTACACCCCGCGCCGGCCGAAGCGGCGGCCCATGCCGTCGTAGACGACGTAGTGGTTGAACTCCCAGAAGAGGATGGCCGGTGCCCGCACCTCGGCGAGGGCGGCCAGGTCCATCTGCATGCCCTTGGCCGTCAGGCCGTAACTACGGGCGGCCTTCAGCAGGTTGGAGGCGCGGGAGCCGTCGCGGGAGACACCGCAGGCGATGCGCAGCTCTTCCAGCGGGACGTGCCGGCCGTAGTGGCCGAGGACCATGGCGAGGGAGGCGGCGCCGCACTCGACGGCCTCCATCTGCAGCACGGTGGGCGTACGGACCGTGCCGGTACGGGACTTGGGGACCGGCCGCTTCGCGGGGGCGGCGCGTCTGCGGCCGCGGTTCTCCTGGGCGGTTGTCACGGGAGCAGCCAATCGACGGGATGCTGGTCGGCGAGCCGGACGGAGCCGGTGGCGAGTGTCATGGAGTCGAGCCGGAACGGCGGTCCGTCCGTGCTGGACCAGCGGTAACCGCTCTTCGTCGACGAGGACTTGGCGAGTTCCACCAGCACGGCCACCGGGCGGCCCTTGCGGGTGAACTGCTCGCCGAGCTGGCTGTCGCCGAGGAACGCGGAGATGGACTGGGCCGACTGCGCGGTGCGGTCCACCGACTTCACCTCGCCACGCAGCACGCCGTAGCGCTGCGTGGGTACGGAGGACACGGTCAGGTCGACCGAGGCGTGCGCCGGGATGGCGGCGGCGTTCTCGGCCGGGACGTACACGGTCGCGTACAGCGGGTCGGAGGCGTGGGCGACCTTCTCGACCGCGGCGACGTCGGCGCCGGTCTGGATGATCTGGCCGATGGTGGCGGCGAGCGTGGTGACGCGTCCGGCGGCGACCGTCCGGACCACGGCCTCGCCCTTGTCCGTACGGACCTTCAGCACGGGCGCGTTCGCGGGCAGCCGCTCGCCCTGACGGGCCAGGACGGCCGTCACCTGTCCGGCCACCGGGCTCTGCAGCAGGTAACTGCCCTGTCCGTGGGTGAGGATGGCCGGGGCGCTCACCGTGGACGCGACCGAGCCGGTCACCGCCCAGACCGAGGCGGCGGCCATGACGACGACGGTGACGCCGAGGGCGAGCCAGCCCTGCGGGCGCGCGAGACGCACCGGGAGGTCCAGCTCCTCCGGTGACTGGAGCTTGGCGAGGGCCTGTTGGCGGAACTGCACGGAACTTCCCTCACCTGTGGGAGAGACGCGGGTGTTTCAGGGCACCGATGAGTCCCGGAGCCGTGGGACGGCTCCGGGACGTCGGTCACACCGAGGGTGCGATCAGAGACCGGCGACCAGGCCGTTGACCGGGGCGACGTTCAGGCCGGAGACGCCCTCGACGGTGCCGACGACCGTGTTGACCAGGCCGGTCACGCCCGGGGCCACCGCGTTGACGGTGCCCAGGGTGCTGTTGAGGGTGTTCACGGACAGACCGCCGGAGACGTTGTCCAGCTCGGCGTCCGAGATCTCGACGGTCTCAACCTGGGGGGTGGAGTTCATGGTGGAACTTCCCTTCATATGGATATCTCACAAGGGGGGAGCGGCCCCCTCTGGGGACAGACGGACGGCCGCGGCCGCGGGCGCCGGGCCTCCGTCTCCGGAGGTCCGCCGGACCCCGCGGTGCGATGGATCAAAGCACGCACGCGGGGCGCGCTTCCAATCAACCAGGGCTCTCACCTGGGCACTTGGCGCGTGAGGGGGTGCAACGGTGCAGGTCTGCGCACGGCATGTCGGCGACTCCTTCACATGCCGCGCGGCATCGTCGCGCCGGGTGCCTTGCCCCTCGGATCGCGAATCCGGCACTCCTCGCCAAAGGCGTGGCAGGGGGCGTGCGAATGTGCAGATCTCCGGGCGGCCGTGTCGCGCCTGGGTATTCGATGTGCAGATTCCCTGAAGGGTGGATTCCGCTTCGTGTCGACGACTGAACGTTACTGATCGGTGGCTGAGCGTGTCAGCGCGGAATCGTGTCAGCCGGCATCGCGTCAGCCGAGGATCGGGCCAGTCGGCAAGCGTCAGTCGAGGCTCGGGCCGGCCGACATGTCGTCAGTCCGGAACCAGCGTCGGTCGAGAACCAGCGTCGGTCGAGAACCGGTGTCGGGTCGAGAACCGGGCCGGTCGAGAACCGGGCCGGTCGAGAACCGGGCCGGTCGAGAACCGCGTCAGCCCAGAATCGCGTAGACCGTGCTCGCCCGGGCCGCGAGCGCACCCGAGGCGGCGTCGCTCAACGTGACGTCCGCGAACGCCATCCGGCGGCCCAACTTCGTGAGCACCGCCTCGATCAGGACATCCGCGCCGGTCACCGCCCGCTGGAACGAGGTCGACTGCTGCACCGTCGTCATCGGCACGAACCCGCCCCGGGCCGCCGAGACCGCGATCACCGTCGCCGTGTCGGCCGCCGCCATCAGCGCCTGCCCCGAGAGCCCGCCACCCTCCCGGGCCAGCCGGTCCGACCAGGGCAGACGCAGCACCGCCCGGTCCTCGCCCACCGTTTCGACGGTCAAGCCCAGATCCAGCACCCAGGGGGCGAAGTTGGCGGAGAGGATCTTGTCGGCTTCGGCGGTGGTCATCGTCATGAGGGGGATTGTTCCCGGCGACCCGCCGCGACACGCGGAGCATGGCCGATTCGCCGCGCCGGTACGGCCGTACGGAACCGGAATTGAACACACCACACGGCCGGTGCGTACGTACGGCCATCCAGGCGCCCCGGTACGAACCCGATACGCACTGCCCGTGAGCGGCAGACCCCGTGGAGGTCGAGAAGTTTGAGTCACAAGCGAATGCCCAAGCGCAAGGCCGCGATAGCGGTGGGCGGTGTCGCGGCGCTCGGGGCGGCGGCCCTCCTGCTGCCCAACGCCAACGCCTCCCAGGACCAGGACAGCGCGACCGCGGGCGGCACGGCGGACGCGAAGACCCTGAAGGCCACGGACGCCTCGGATCTCGCCGGCCGGCTCCAGAAGATCCTCGGAGACGCCTTCGCCGGGTCCTACTACGACAGCGGCAGGCAACAGCTCGTCGTCAACGTGGTCAGCGGCGACGACAACGTCGTCGTGCAGGCGAAGAAGGCCGGTGCGGTGGTCCGCCAGGTCGAGAACAGCACCGCCGAACTCAAGGCCGCCGCCCAGACGCTGAAGGTCAAGGCGACCATCCCCGGTACCTCGTGGGCCGTCGACCCGCGCACCGACAAGGTCCTGGTCACCGCCGACTCCACCGTGACCGGCGCCGACTGGAACCGGCTGCAGTCGGCCGTGCGCGGCCTCGGGTCCGGCATGGCGACCCTGAAGAAGTCCTCCGGCACCTTCAAGACCTTCGTCTCCGGCGGCGACGCCATCTTCTCCCAGGTGCAGGGCGGCAACGTCCGCTGCTCGCTCGGCTTCAACGTCACCGCCTCCGACGGCAGCCCCGCCTTCCTGACGGCCGGTCACTGCGGGGTCGCCGCCAAGGAGTGGTCCGACTCCGCGACGGGCCAGCCGATCGCCACCGTCGACCAGGCCACCTTCCCCGGCGAGGGCGACTTCTCCCTCGTCAAGTACAACGACCCGAACACCCAGGCGCCCAGCGAGGTCGACACCGGCAACGGCCAGACCGTCCAGATCAACCAGGCCGCCGACGCCACCGTCGGCGAGACCGTCTTCCGGATGGGCTCCACCACGGGGCTGCACGACGGCCAGGTCACCGGCCTCGACGCCACCGTCAACTTCCAGAGCGAGACCGACCCGAACGGCGTCGACACCGTCACCGGCCTCATTCAGACGAACGTCTGCGCCGAGCCGGGCGACAGCGGCGGTTCCCTGTTCACCCAGGACGGCAGCGCACTCGGCCTCACCTCCGGCGGCAGCGGCGACTGCACCACCGGCGGCGAGACCTTCTTCCAGCCGGTCACCACCGCCCTCCAGGCCACGGGCGCGACGCTCGGCGTCGGCGGCGCGGGCGACCAGTCCGGTGCGGGTGCGGGTGCCGGTGACGAGGCCGGTGCGGGTGCCGGTGCCGGTGACGAGGCCGGTGCCGGTGCCGGTGCTGGTGACCAGGCGGGCGCGGGTGACCAGGCGGGTGCCGGTGACCAAACGGGTGCCGGTGAGCAGGCCGGTGCGGGTGACCAGGCCGGGGCCGGCGGTGACCAGATCGGGGGCAGCGCCGATCCCTCCGGTGCCGGCGCGCCGGACGACGGGTCGTCGTCCCTCACCGGCTCCCACTGACCGGCAGGCACTGAGCGGCCCGGCGCCCGGTGAGGGGCCCGGCTCCGACCGACCGGCCCGGCTGGTGCCAAGCGGTCGGCTCGCGTCGACCGGCCCGGCTGGTGCAAGGGGGCGCTAAGCGGATCGGCTCGCACTGACCGGTCCAGCTTGTGCCGGGTGAACCGGCTCGCGCTAAGTGGACCGGCTCAAGCCGGGCGGCCCGGCTGGTGCCGAGCGGATCGGCTCGCACTGACCGGACCAGCTCGCGCCAAGTGGCCCGGCTCGCGCCAAGTGGCCCGGCTCGCGCCAAGTGGCCCGGCTCGCGCCAAGTGGCCCGGCTGGTGCAAGGGGACGGCTCGCGTAAGCGAATCGCCTCGCACTGACCGGACCGGCTCGCGCCAAGTGGACCGGCCCGCGCCGAGCGGACCCGCTAGCGCGGAGCCGGCCCGCACTTCCCACAGGGCTCCCCGACCGGCCTCCCCCTCGGTCCCGGCCGGCGGGGAGTGGTCCGGCCCTCCGGCGGGAGGGTCGGATCCGGCCGCGTGTCAGCCGCAGTCGCGTGCCCGCAGCAGCAGCACCGCCACGTCGTCCACCCGCTCCCGCGCCCTCGCGCTGTGCTGGACCACCTCGTCCGCCAGGCTCTCCAGCGGCTGGTCGCCGACCTCCGCGAGCAGTCCGCCGAGGTCGACCAGCGCGTCCTCGATGTCGATGCCCGGGGACTCCACCAGGCCGTCGGTGTACAGGACGAGCACCGAGCCGGGGGCCAGGGACACCTCGGTCGTCGGATACCTGGCCGAGGAGTCGATCCCGAGGAGCGGGCCCCCGGCCAGGTCCAGCACCCGCACCCGCCCGTCCGGCCGGCGCAGCAGCGGCGGCGGATGTCCCGCCCGGGCCATGACGGCCCGCCCGCGCGCCGGATCCAGCCGCAGATACAGACAACTGGCGAACAGCTCGGCACCGAGATCGATCAGCAGCCGGTTGGTGCTGCTCATCACCTCGTGCGGTGCCTGCCCCACCGTGGTGTACGCGCGGACCCCGGTGCGGATCTGTCCCATCAGACCGGCCGCGGTCACGTTGTGCCCCTGGACGTCCCCGATCACCGCCGCCGCCAGCGGCCGGGTCGGTACCAGGTCGTAGAAGTCGCCGCCGATCTCCATGCCGTGGGTGGCGGGCAGATAGCGGGCCGCCGCCTCGATGCCGGGCGGGGGCGCCAGCGAGTGCGGCAGCAGCGCCTGTTGCAGGCCGTGCGCCAGGCGGTGCTTGGCGTCGTAGAGCACGGCCCGCTCCAGGGCCTGCGCGATCAGCCCGCCGAGCGAGGCGAGCACCGCGCGCTCGTCGGCGGCGAAGACGTGCGGCTCCGTGTAGGCCAGCACACAGGTGCCGACCGGCCGCCCGGACGCGATCAGCGGCAGGTACGCCCAGGCCGCGAAGCCGTCCGGGGTGTGGTGCCGGCTCGGATACAGCCGTTCCAGCTGCTCCTGGGAGTCGAAGAAGGCGGGCACCCCGCTGTTCAGGACGTGCGTGCCCGGGGTCCGCTCGGACAGCGGCAGCCCGTCGAACCGCTCCACGACGCGCGGGTCCGGATAGCCCCGGTGTCCCAGCACGTGCAGCCGCCCGCCCTGCGCCCGCAGCAGCGCCAGCGCCTGGCTGCCGACGGCCGGGACCACCTCGTCCCACACCAGTTCCACCACGTCCCGCACCCCGACCGCCTCGGTCAGCGCGCCCGCCAGGCTCAGCAACTGGGAGATCGTCACGAGCCGGGACGGGCCCGGACCCGACTGCGGGGTTGCGCCCGCCATCTCCGCCACCGCCCGGGCCCGGGTGACGCGCACGCTCAGTCCGGTCGTGCTGGGATACATCCGGAACGACAGCCACTCGCCCGGCGGGCGCAGCGCCACGAACGACGTCACCTGCTGGCTCATCAGCGCCGCCCGGTAACGGTCCTCGTACATCGGGTCGTTCAGCCAGGGCACCGACACCCAGGGCACCGTGCCCAGCAACTCCCCGGCGGGCCGGCCGAGCAGCTCGGCGGCGGCCGCGTTCACGAAGCCGATACGGCCGTGCAGGTCCAGCGACATCAGTCCGTACGGCAGCCGGGACACCATCCGCGCCGCCTCGACCGAGCCCAGCGTCTCGGCCACGAACGACACCGGCGCGGCGAGCACGTCCGGCTCGTGCCCGAGCGGGCGGTCCTCCCGCGCGGCCCGCTCCAGCCGCAGCGCCAGTCGCGCGCAGGCCGCCGTCAGATGCTCGCGCTCCCGGTCCGACAGCTCCGGCGGACGGGTGCCCGGCCAGGTCACGAACACCGCGCCGTACACCGTGTGCTCCGTCGCCACGGGCGCGGCGGCCAGTGCGAACGGGTACGGCAGTACCACCGAGATCCTGGGATAGTGGTGGGCCATCTCCGCCTCGCCGCCCACCCACACGAGCCGCCTCTCGCGCGCCGCGTCCGCGACCGGGATCGGCGCGCTCAGCCCGACCCGCTCCCACGGCGCCGCGAAGGCCCGGGGCATGCCCGCCATGACCGCCATCTCCAGGACCGGCTCGTCGGGCCTGAGCAGATACACCGCGCCGGAGTGCGCCTGCACCTCCTCCAGCAGGGTGGCCAGCGCCAGCGACAGCACCGGCTGTACGGCCGGCGCCGCGCCGGCCGCCGGCGCCCGTCCTGGCTCCGGCCCGTCGGACACGCCGACCACCTCCTCGTACGGCCGCGCGTCGCATCCCGGCCACAAGACTCCCTCGCGGCGGCGCCCCGCGCACGGCGAACGCCCCGCAGGCTCCGTTCGCGCCCGCGCGTGCCGGATGGCTCCGAATACCCCGCCCGGCCGTCTCCATGCGCCGGCGCGGGAGGGGAGGGTCGGCTGCGGAGGAGAACGCCGACCTCCAGGGCTGGGCCGCCGTACCGGGCGGCGCCCGGCGGTGGGCGAGAAGCACAGGTGGTGTACGGCCTCCTCGTGTGCGCCCCCGCCGCGCCCGGATGGCCGATTCCACGCGCATCGGCCGCGGTTCTCGGCCCCGCGCGGCGCCGAAGCGGTCGAGTGCGGGGCGGGGTGGGCGTGACCGCCGGGCGTGTCGGTGATGGGCCGCTGGGGCGCGCCGGGCGTGTCGTCACCGTTCCCGGTGGCGCGTCCGGCGTCTTCCCTGGCCGAATCAACACCCCTGATCAGGGGCAGTCCGGCCATCGGGTCGAACAGCGGGGCGGCGGACCGGCCCGCGGCGGACGCGGCGCGGGCGACCTGCCGCTCGGCGTCCGCCGACAGGTTTTTCCCCGCGTGCTCGGTTTGCGGGGCAGACACCGGGGCACACGCGGGGGCGACGATCCGGCTCGTGCGCGCGCGGGCCCGGCGAGTGGCCGGGTTGTGACGCAAAAGCACCGGCACAGTACTCTCCGTTCAACTTCAGGGGGTTGCTTGCGGGTGACTCGCCGTGAAGACTGTGGCCGAGTTCCATCGAAACGAAGGTGTCTCGGGGTACGCATCATGCCAATCGTGGGGCGGCACGCTCTGCGACTGCGTATTCTCACACCTCACGAGACGGGAGGGCCCCGCGTGAGCCTTGCGCGGGAGCCATCGCCGAGGGGGATGGTTATGTCGGGTTGGCGCGCCGCACCGCCGGGCTCGCTACGGGACCGTGGCCGGCCGCGCCGCGGCCACGTCCTTCGTCGCATGTGTTGAGACCCCGCCGCCCGGGCGGGGGCCGCGCCGCACGGGTGAGACCTCACCGCATGCGATGAGGCTTCACCGCACGGGCTGAACCCCGGGGCGGAGACCTCCACGCATCCGCGGAGGGTCTCCGGCCCACCCGGACACCAGTCCTACGGCGGCCGACGTCGCCGCGCCCGAGGAGGACACGGGGGTCACGCGCTCTTCCCGTCCGGATGTCCCGGCAGCGGGGGCGCAGCCGTGCCCGGAACCCGCCCGGGCTCCCGGCCGGCTCCGGTCCACGGCCTTCCCGCGCACGACTCCTCCATGCCCGCACGCGCCAGCAAGGAGACAAGGTGATCAGCAAGCAACCGACGGGCGAACGGCTCCTCCTGGAGGAGTTACCCGACCGCTGGCGTGGCTTACGCGAGGCCGGGCCGGTCCGGCACGACGAGACACAGGGCGTCTGGCAGGTCCTGGACCACGAGACCGTCGCCACCGTGCTCGCCGACCCGGCGACGTACTCCTCCGACATGTCCTCCCTCGCGCCCACCCAGTCCGACTTCGAGACCTTCCGGCAGGGCAACTTCGTCGGCATGGACCCGCCGGAGCACCGCAAGCTCCGCACCCTGGTGAGCCAGGCGTTCACGCCCCGGGTGGTCCAGGGGCTCGGTCCTCGCATCGAGGCCGTCTGCGCCCGGCTGCTGGACGCCGTCGCCGACCGCGACCGGTTCGACCTGGTCGACGCAGTGGCCTATCCGCTGCCGATCATCGTGATCGCCGAACTGCTCGGCATCCCGGCGGAGGAACACCGTCTCTTCCAGGAGTGGGCGAGCGTGCTGTTCGGCGGCGACCAGCTCGGCGAGGCGCCCGACATGGCCGACCTGGAACGGGCACTGGAGGCCATCGCGCCCACGGTGCGCGAGATGAACGGCTACATGCTCGACCACATCCGCGCCCGCCGCGCCGACCCCGGTGACGACCTCACCAGCAGACTCATCGCCGCCGAGGTGGACGGCGTCCGCCTCGCCGACCAGGAGATGGTCGGCTTCGTGGCCCTGCTGCTGGTCGCCGGGCACATCACCACCACCGCGCTGCTGGGCAACGCCGTCGTCACCTTCGACCGGCACCCCGGCACGAACGCCGCGCTGCGCGCCGACCCCGCACGGATCCCGGCCGCCGTCGAGGAGGTGCTGCGCTGGCTGCCCCCGTTCCCGGAGCTGGGCCGGCGGGTCACCCGGCCGGTGGTCCTCGGTGGCCATGACATTCCGGCGGACACCCTGCTCATGGCACATCTGGGGGTCGCCAACCGGGATCCCGCGCGCTTCGAGGCGCCCGACGTCTTCGACGTGACCCGGCACCCCAACCCGCATCTGACCTTCGGGCACGGCATCCACTTCTGTTTCGGCGCGCCCCTGGCCCGGCTGGAGGCGCGGATCGCCCTGCGGATGTTGCATGAACGATTCCGCATGCTGGTGATCCCCTCCTACGAGGACATCGCCTACCAGAATCCGGCCGTGATCATCGGCGTACGACGGCTGCCCGTCGAGGTCCGCAGACCGTAGCCCGAGCGCGCGCAGCGCACCGGCCGGCCCCCGACACCGCTCAGACCCGGGCCGGACCGGCACACCCGCACATGAGACCCACCCAACGGGAGTCCCCTTCTCATGCCGTACACCATCCCCACCGCTCCGGCCGCCTCCCGGGCGCCGTCCCTGTTACGCCGGGAGATACAGGACCGTCTCGACGCCCTCGCCCGGACCCACCGGGTGCCCGGCGCCCAACTGGCCCTGGACACCGGCACGGACGTCATCGCCGTGCACACCGGTACGGCCGACGTCACGACCGGCAGTCCCTTCACCGAGGACACCGCGGTCCCGCTGGGATCGCTCACCAAGCCCTACACCGCCGCGCTGGTCATGCTCCTGGCCGACGACGGCGACCTGGACCTGGACGAACCCGTCGCCGCACACCTCCCCGAGCTGAGCGGAGTCCCCCAGGTGACGATCGGTCACCTGCTCAGCCACACCGGCGGGTTGCCCACCGGCCCGGACTCGGACACCGCGGCCACGACCACCGCCGTCCGCTACCTCGCCGCCGTGTGCACCGCCCGCGACGCGCTGTTCCCGCCGGGGACCGACTTCTCCTACTCCAACGCCGGTTACGTCGCCGCCGGACGGCTGGTGGAGACGGTCACCGGCATGTCGTGGCACGAGGCGGTCGGGGCGCTGCTCCTCGAACCCCTGGGTGTCACGCCCGCGTTCACCGGCGACCCTGCGCCCGGTCGTCCCGTGGCCGCAGGACACGCCGTCAACTCCGCGACCGGGCAGGCCCGTCCGGCCCGGCAGAACCTGGCAGAGCTGGAGGCGCCGGCCGGGGCGCTCCTCGCGAGCGCCCGGGACCTCGCCGCGTTCGGCAACGCGCTGATCGGCCGCGCGGACCTGCTGCCGCCCGCCGTCGCCAAGCAGATGCGCCGCCCCGAGACCGCCGCCCGGCCGGGCACACTGGCCGACGGCTGGGGCCCCGGGCTCGCCCTCTACGAGCGGGACGACCGCGTGTGGTGCGGGCACGACGGCAACGCCCAGGGCACGTCCTGCCATCTGCGGGCCGACCCGGAGAGCGGGGTGGTGGTCGCCTTCACGGGCAACGCCGGCGGTGCGACCGCGCTCTGGCGCGACCTCGCCGAGGAACTGGACCGGCTGACCGGCATACGGGTGCCCGCCGCCGTGCCGGCCGTGGACCGGGGGCGCCCCGTCGCCCTGCCCGAGTGCCTGGGCACCTACCGCAACGGCGCCACGACCTATCGCATCGCTCCCGCACCGGACGGCTCGCCGGCCCTGTCGGTAGACGGCGACCTGCCCCTGCCGCTGGTCTGCTACGCCGACCTCTCGTGCGACCTGCGCGATCCGGACACCGGGCGCCTCGAACCCGGGGGCCGCTTCCACCGCGATCCGGCCACCGGGAGCATCGACCGGGTCCAGATCTCCGGCCGCACGGCCCGCCGCACCGACCCCGACTGAACACGGGTGCCCGCGCGTCCGGGCCCGTGGCGCCGATTCCGCGGGACACCGCTCGTGCCTTGGCGGACTCGGCCCTCGGGCCGTGGTTCGGCGGTGCCGGTCCGGCGACTGCTCCGGTGCCCGGCCCGGGCTCGTCTCCCCACGGCTCGGGTGGCCCCGGGGACGATCCTGTCCGGGCCCCTCGGGCCTGGCGCCGGTCTTGCTTCCGGTCGGTACCGCTGGTGGCGGGGTGCTCCCGGCCCCGGCGGCCACGGTCACCGGCCGGGTCGTCCCCGCATCGGCCAGGTCACCTCGCCGTCGCCTGCCCGGACCGGTGGCCGTCACCGGGCACGTGGCCCTTCCGCTCGCCGGTCGCCCCGGTGCCGGGCACCCGGTCGGCCCCCGCATGCCGCACCGCACCTTCCGCGCACACCCGGCGCGCCGCATCGTCCCGCTCTCCAAAGGACTTCACCCATGACGGACCTGCACGACAAGCCCGCACCGGCGTCCTCCCTGCCGCCGCAGGCCGGCCCCGCCGCCGGCGCGTCGGAGAGCGCGGCGGCTCCGGCGTGCCCGACGCTCGGCGAGCTGTTCACCGCGTGGGTGGCCCGCACCCCGGACGCGCCGGCGCTCACCGACGGCCGGCGGACCTGGAGCTACCGCGAACTGGCCGCTCGCGCCGACCGGTTGGCCGTACACCTGACCCGGCGAGGAGCCGGACCCGACCGGGTCGTGGCCCTGGTCCTGCCGCGCTCCATGGAGCTGATCGCGGCGGAGCTGGCCGTCACCCGGGCAGGCGCCGCCTTCCTGCCCGTGGACCCGGCCTATCCCGCCGAGCGCCGCGCGCTGATGCTCGCCGACGCCGCGCCCGCCGTCACCCTCGACGATCCGCGCCGGGTCCGCGAGTTGCTGGACACCGGGAACAGCCCAGGAGACGCGGCCGGTACGCAGGCCCAGGTCGACGCCGACCACGCCGCCTACGTCATCTACACGTCCGGTTCCACCGGTACCCCCAAGGGCGTGACCGTCACCCACCGAGGCATCGGCGGCTTCACCGCGGCCGCCGCCGAACGGTACGCGGTGGGCCCCGGCGACCGTGTCCTCCAGTTCTCCTCGCCGAGCTTCGACGCCTCCGTACTGGAGCTGTGCGCCTCCGTCCTGTCCGGCGCCACCCTCGTCGTACCGCCGCACGGCCCCTGGCTCGGCGACGAACTCGCCGCGGTCCTGGACGAGCACCGCATCACCCACGCCCTCATCCCGCCCGCCGCGCTGGCCACCCTGCCGGACCCCGGACAGGGCACCGCCCGCCGGCTGCGCACGCTGATCGTGGGCGCCGAAGCCTGCCCCGCCGAACTGGTCGACCGCTGGGCACCCGGTCGCCGCATGATCAACTCCTATGGCCCGACCGAGGCGACTATTGTCGCCACCTGGACCGGACCGCTCACCGCCGGCCAGGGTACGCCGACGATCGGCGGCGCCCTGCCGCACACGCGGGTGTACGTCCTCGACGCCGGGCTGCGCCCCGTACCGGCCGGTGCGGACGGCGAGTTGTTCATCGGTGGCGACGCGGTGGCCCGTGGCTACCTGGGCCGTCCGGGCCTGACCGCGGTCCGGTTCGTCGCCGACCCCTTCGGGCCGCCCGGCGCCCGTCTTTACCGCACCGGGGACCGGGCGCGCTGGACCGCCGACGGGGAACTGGAATTCCTGGGCCGGCTGGACCGGCAGGTGAAGATCCGGGGCTTCCGCGTCGAACCGGGCGAGATCGAGGCGGCGTTGCGGCGCGCCGGCGCCGGGAGCGTCGGGGAGGCGGTGGTCGTGGTCCGGGAGGACGAGCCGGGCCATCAACGCCTGGTCGGCTACGTGACTCCGGCCGGACAGCCGACGTCCACCGCCTCCGCCACCTCGCCGGTTCCGGCCGACTCGGGGGCCGCCGCCACTTCGCCGGTTCCGGCTGGCCCGGAGGACCCTGCGACCTCGTCCATCCCGGTGGCCTTGGAGGCCCCCGCCACGTCGCCGGTTCCTGCTGACTCGCAGGCCCCTCCCACCTCACCGGTCCCCGCTGACTCGGAGGCGCCCACCACCTCGACCGTCCACGCCGACTCGGACGCGCCCGCCACCTCGCCCGTCCCGGCGGACTCGGACGCCGTCGTCACCGCGGGCGCGCCCACAGCCCCCGCCGTCTCCCTCTCCGGCCCCTCTGACCCCTCCGCCCACCCGCACCCCCTCGACCCGGCGGCTCTCCGTTCGGCCGTGGCCGCCGTACTGCCCGCCCACATGGTGCCGTCGGCCATCGTGGTCCTCGACCGGATGCCGCTCACCCCGCAGCACAAGATCGACCGGCGGGCCCTGCCCGCGCCGGAGCGGACCGTCACGGAGGGGCATGTCGCGCCGCGTACGGCGGGCGAGCGGGCCCTCGCCCGGATCTGGGCGGAGGTGCTGGGTGTCGACGCCGTCGGTGTGACGGACGACTTCCTCGACCTCGGCGGCGAATCGATCCTCGCCGCCCGCGCACTGGCCCGGATCCGGGACGAACTGGGTGTCCGGCTGACCGTCCGGGACGTCTTCACCGCGCGGACGATCGCCGCCCTGGCCCCCCTGCTGGGCGACCCGTCGGCCGCCGCACCACCGGAGCCGATACCGCCGGCGCCCCTCGACGGCACCCTGCCGCTGTCCAGCGCGCAGCGGCGGCTCTGGTACCTGGACGACCTCACCGAGGGCGGCACCGAGTACAACACCGGCGTGTCCCTGCGGCTGCGCGGCCCCCTGGACCCCGACGCGCTGCGCCGCTCCCTGCGCCGCCTCGCCGCCCGCCACGCCTCCCTGCGCACCACCTTCACCACGGCCGACGGGCAGGGCGCCCAGCGTGTCGCGCCGGAGCCCCACCTGCCCCTGCGCACGGCCGACCTCACCGACGTACCCGAAGCGCGCCGCTCGGACGCGGCGGAGGCGCTGCTCACCGAGGAACTGGGCCGTCCCTTCGACCTGGCGGCCGGTCCGCTCACCCGCGCGCTGCTCGTCCGGCTCGCCCCCGAGGACCACCTGCTGCTCCTGGCCCAGCACCACATCGTCACCGACGGCTGGTCGGTGGGCATCCTCACCCGCGAGCTCGCCGCCCTCCACCACGCGGAGACCACCGGCGAGCCCGACGGCCTGCCCCAACCGGCCGTGCAGTACCCGGACTTCGCCGTGTGGGAGCACCGGCGGCGGGCCACGGAGGCCGATGCCGCCGACCTGGCCTACTGGAGACGGCACCTGACGGGGATGCAGCAACTTGAGCTGCCCACCGACCGGCCGCGTCCCGCCGTGCGCACCACCTCCGGAGCGGCCCACCGGCACCCGCTGCCCGCTGAGTTGGTGACCCGGCTGCGGCAGTTGGCGGCAGGGCGGGGCACCACGGTGTTCACCCTCTTCGCGGGGGCCGCCGCGCTGCTGTTCTCCCGCTACTCGGGGCAGCGGGACGTCGCGTTCGGCACCGTCACCACCGGGCGCGGCCGGCGCGACCTGGAGGACGTGCCGGGCTTCTTCGCCAACACGGTGGTGCTGCGGGGCGAGGTCGACGAACGGGCCACCGTGGACCGGTTCGTGGAGAGCATGCGGGCGACCGTGCTGGACGCCTTCGCCCACGACGGGGTGCCGTTCGACCGGGTGGTCGAGGAGCTGGCCCCGCCCCGCGACCCGAGCCGCACCCCGCTGGTGCAGGCCCTCGTCGTGCAGCAGACCGCCCTGCCCGTGCCCCCGCTGTCCGGCGGGCTGCGCCTCGCCGAGCACCCGCTGCCCCGCCCGGCGGCCCGCTTCGACCTGGTCCTGGAGTTCTCCGCGGACCCCGACGGCGGCTGCGTGCTGACCGCCGAGTTCAACACGGACCTGTTCGACGCCGCCACCGTGGCCCGGCTGACCGCCCATCTGCACCGCCTGCTGGAGGGCATGGCGGACGGACCGGGTCGCACACTGGCCGAGCTGCCCATGCTCTCGGCCGAGGAGCAGCGCACCCTGGTGGACACCTGGAACCCGCCCGCCCGCCGGTCCCGGGACACCCGTCACAGCACGCTGCCCGACCTGTTCCGCGCCCAGGCGGCCCGCACCCCGGACCGTACCGCCGTGATCTGCGGCCCGGTCCGGCTGGACTACGCCGAGGTCGCCCGGCGCGCCAACCGGCTGGCCCGGCAGCTCCTCGCGCGCGGCGCGGGCCCGGAGTCCCTGGTGGCGCTGTGCCTGCCGCGCACCGCCGACCTCGTGCCCGTGCTGTGGGCGGTGCTCGCCTCGGGCGCGGGCTATCTCCCCGTCGACCCCGGCTATCCGGCCGAGCGCGTCCGCCTCATGCTCGCCGACGCCCGGCCCGCCCTCGTCCTCGCCACCCGGGAGACCGCCTCCGCCCTGCCCGCCGACTGCGCCCCCCTGCTCCTGGAGGACTGCGCCGACCCGGCCGTGCCCGACACGGACCTCGCCGACGCCGACCGTCCCCGGCCGCTGCTGCCGGACCACCCCGCGTACGTCATCTACACCTCCGGTTCGACCGGCCGCCCCAAGGGGGTCGTCGTCACCCACCGCACGGTCGCCGCGCTGGCCGCGTGGACGAAGGAGCGGTTCGGGGCCGCCGGCCTGGACCACGTGATCGCCTCCACCTCCCTCAACTTCGACGTCTCCGTGTTCGAGCTGCTGTGCCCGCTGACGGCCGGCGGCACCGTCGAGGTGGTCCCCGATCTGCCGGCCCTCGCCGACGGCACCGGCCCCCGGCGCGCCGGGCTGCTCAGCGCGGTGCCGTCGGTCGTCTCCCGCCTGATCGCGAGCGGTACGGCACCCGTCACCGCGGACACCGTCGTCCTGGCCGGGGAGGCCCTGCCCGCACAGACGCTGCACGACCTGCGCGCCGCCCTGCCCGAATGCCGTGTCGCCAACATCTACGGGCCCACCGAGGCCACCGTGTACGCCACCGCCTGGTTCGCCGGTGACCGGCTGCCGGAGCAGGCCCCGCCCATCGGCGGACCCGTGGCGCTCACGAGGGCCTATGTCCTCGACGGCTCCCTGCGGCCCCAACCGGTCGGCGTCACCGGCGAGTTGTACCTCGGCGGCGGTGGACTGGCCCGCGGCTACCTGCATCGGCCCGGACTGACCGCCGCCCGGTTCGTCGCCGATCCGTTCGGCGCGCCGGGGGAGCGCATGTACCGCACCGGCGACCTGGTGCGCCGTCGCGCCGACGGCGCTCTGGAGTACGTCGGCCGGATCGACCAGCAGGTCAAGGTGCGCGGCTTCCGGATCGAACTGGGCGAGGTGGAGGAGGCGCTGCGCCGCTGCGCGGGCGTCGCCGAGGCGGCGGCCACCGTCACCGCCGGCGCCGACGGCCACCGGCGCCTGGCCGGCTACGTCGTCCCGGCCACCGGGCAGCGGGTCGAACCGGAGGCCGTACGCCGGGAACTCGGCCGTACGCTGCCCGCCTCCATGGTGCCGTCGGCCGTCGTCGTGCTCGACGCCCTGCCGCTCAACCCGAACGGCAAGCTCGACCGCGCCCGGCTCCCCGACCCGGGCCCCGCCGTGCGCGCGGTACGGCATGTCGCGCCCCGCACGCCCACCGAACGCGCGCTCGCCGCGATCTGGGCCGAGGTGCTGCGCGTGGAACGCGTCGGCGTCGACGACAACTTCTTCGAACTCGGCGGCGACTCCATCCTCAGCATCCAGGTGGTGGCCCGCGCCCGGCAGGAGGGGCTGTCCCTGACCTCCCGGGACGTCTACCGGCACCAGACGGTCGCCGCCCTCGCCCGCTGCGCGGACGCCGCCCGAGGCCCCCGCGAGGCCACTCCGGCCCCGGAGCCGGCCACCGGCCCGGCCCCCCTGACACCCATCCAGCACTGGCTGTTCGGCACCGCCGCCGAACGCGCCGGCCACTACGCCCAGGCGCTGTCCGTCCACGTGCCGGACGACCTGGAACCGGCCGCGCTGGAAGAGGCGCTGAACGACCTGGTCGGCCACCACGACGCCCTGCGCTCCCGCTTCGTCACCGACGACACCGGCCCGGGCGCCCGCTGGCACATCGAGGACCGGACGCCTCGCATCCGCCTGGCCCATCACACCGGCCCGGACACGGACACCCCCCACTTCGGCCCCTTCGACCTCGCCCGGGGTCCGCTGCTGCGGGCCGTGCTGCACGACCATGGCAGCGGACGGCGCGTGCTGCACCTCGCCGTCCACCACCTGGTGGTCGACGGGGTGTCCTGGCGGGTGCTGCTGGAGGACCTGGACCGGGCCTACCGGGCCCGCCGGGCCGGCGACGACGGCGCGGCGGCGCTGCCCGCGAAGTCCTCGCCCCTGCGGGAGTGGGCCCGCCGGCTGGCCGCGCACGCGGCGGAGGGCGGCTTCGACGACGAACGGGAGTACTGGGCCCGGGCCGTCCCGGAGACCGGACCCGCGGTGCCGCCGGGAGGCACCGGCACCTACGCCTCACAGCGCGCCGTCACCGTGCGCCTGAGCCCCGAGGACACCTCCGCCCTGCTGCGCACCCTGCCCGACACCTACCGCACCCAGGCCAACGACGTCCTGCTCAGCGCCCTCGGCCGGGCGCTGTGCGCCTGGACCGGCCGGGACCGGGTGGTGGTCGACGTCGAGGGGCACGGCCGGGAGGAACTCTTCCCCGAACTGGACATCAGCCGCACGGTCGGCTGGTTCACCACCCGGTACCCCGTCGCCCTCGCCGTCCCCGAGGACGCCGGCTGGGACGCCGTGCTCAAGCGGGTCAAGGAGCAGTTGCGCGCCGTACCCCGGCACGGTCTGGGCCATGACGCGCTGCGCCACCTGGCGGACCCCGGTGCGGCGCCGCGCACCCCGGAGGCGCAGGTCAGCTTCAACTACCTGGGCCGGATGGAGCCGGCGGAGGACCCCGACGGGCTCTGCCGGGGCACCGTCCGGCCGCTGGAGCTGGACGCCGACCCGGCGGCCGCACGTCCGCACGCCCTGGAGGTCGTCGGCCAACTCGTCGGCGGCAGTCTGGAGTTCACCTGGTTCTACTCCGATCGGCTGCACCAGGAGGAGACGGTCGCGGACCTGGCGGACCGCTTCGCCGACGCGCTCGCCGACCTGGCCCGGCACGCCACCCGGCCCGGCGCCGCCGGGCGCACCCCGTCCGACTTCCCGCTCGCCCGGCTCGACCAGGCCGCCGTGGACCGGATCACCGGCGCCGATCCGGCGGCGGTCGCGGACGTGTACCCGCTCACGCCCACCCAGGCGGGCATGCTCTTCCACGGTCTCTCCCAGGACGACCGCGGTGTCTACTTCCAGCAGCTCACCTTCGTCCTGGACGGCGTGCCCGACCCACGGGCCCTCGCCGCCGCCTGGCAGCACGTCAGCGACCGCACCGAGGTGCTGCGGGCCCGGGTCGTGTGGCAGGACGTGCCCGAGCCGCTGCTGGTGGTGCTGCGCCACGCGGCCGTCCCGGTCACCCACCTGGACTGGCGCGACCTGACCGCCGACGAGCGCCGCGCCCGGCTGGACGACGTACTGGCCCGCGACCGCGCGGACGGCATCGACCTCGGCCGGGCCCCGCTCCAACGGCTGCTCCTCGCCCGCCTCTCCGACACCGAGGTGCGCGTGGTGTGGTCCTTCCACCACCTGCTCCTGGACGGCTGGAGCCTGTTCCAGGTGCTCACGGACGTCTTCGCCCACCACGCCGGCGGCGACCCCGGCACCCTCCCGGACCGCCCGCCCCACCGCGACTACGTGAGCTGGCTGCGCCGGCGCGACCCGGACGCCGCCGAACGACACTGGCGGCTGCGCCTGTCCGGTCTGACCGAGGCCACCCCGCTGCCGTACGACCGTGAGCCGCGCGAGGCCCACCGCGCCGAGTCCACGCACGCCGTCCGGGTGACGCTGCCCGCGGCCACCAGCCGGGCGCTGGAGGAGCTGGCCCGTGCCTCCGGCCTGACCCTGAACACCCTCGTGCAGGGCGCCTGGGCGCTGCTGCTGGCCCGGCAGGCGGGACGGGACGAGGTGGTGTTCGGCACCACCGTGTCCGGACGGCCGCCCGAGCTGCCCGGCGCCGAGGCCATGACCGGCCTGTTCATCACCACCCTGCCCACCCGAGTCACCGTCCCGGACCACGGCACCCTGCTCGACTGGCTGCGCGCGCTCCAGCACGACCAGAGCGAGGACCGGCGCTTCGACCACCTGGCCCTCACCCGGATGCGGACGTTCACCGAACTCCCCGAAAGGGTCGGCCTGTTCGACAGCATCGTCGTCTTCGAGAACTACCCGGTGGACGACGACCTCGCCGCCGCCCACGGACTGCGCCTGAGCGGCCTGGAGGGCATCGAGACCACCAACTACCCGCTGAGCCTCACCGCCTACCCGGGCACCGAGCTGGCCCTGCGCCTCGGGTACGACCCCGAGCTGTTCGACGGCGGCACGGCCGAGCGGATGGCCGAGTACCTCACCGTCCTGCTCGCCGGGATGCCCACCGGCTCCGCCCGCCCGCCCGCCCGGCTCCCGCTGCTCACCCCGGACCGCCGCGCACAGGTGCTGAGCGCCTGGAACGACACCGCCACCGGTCTCCCCGACACCACCGTCGCGGACCTCTTCGCCGGGCAGGTGCGCCGCACTCCCGACGCGGTGGCCGTGGAGGCCGGTGAAGAGCGCGTGACCTACCGCCAACTCGACCAGAGAGCCGGGCAGTTGGCGGCACGGCTGACAGGGCTCGGCGTACGGCCGGAGCGCCCGGTCGGGGTGCTCATGGACCGTTCCGTGGAACTGGTCGTCACACAGCTGGCGCTCGTCCGCACCGGCGGGGTGTACGTGCCGCTGGACGGCCGGGCACCCGTCGAGCGGCTGCGCCGCATGCTCACCGAGGCCGGGGCCGGACTGCTGCTCACCGACGCCGGGTGGGAGGGGACGGCCCGGGAGGTGCTGCCCGCCGACGGCGTCGTGCGCGTGGACGAGACCTCCGGCACGGACGGCCCCGCGGCCCCCGCCCACGCCGTGCACCCCGACAACGTCCAGTACCTGATGTTCACCTCGGGCTCCACGGGCACCCCCAAGGGCGTCGCCGTGCGTCAGCGGGACGTCGTCGCGCTCGCCCTGGACCGGGTCTTCGCCGGCCACGACCGGGTCCTCGTGCACTCGCCGCACGCCTTCGACGCCGCCACCTACGAGGTGTGGGTGCCGCTGCTGCGCGGGGGCACGGCCGTGCTCGCCCCGCCCGCCGACCTGGACGCCGCCCTGGTCCGCCGTGCCGTCACCGAGCAGGGCGTGACCTGCCTGTGGCTGACGGCGGGGCTGTTCCGCCTGCTGGCCCAGGAGGACCCCGGGTGCCTGCGCGGCGCCCGCGAGGTGTGGACGGGCGGCGAGGCCGTGCCGGGCGCGGTCGTGCGCCGGGTGCTGGACGCCTGCCCGGGCCTGACCGTCGTGGACGGCTACGGCCCCACCGAGACCACCACCTTCGCGACCCGCCGTGCCTTCCGCTCCGGCGACCCGCTGCCCGCCGTCCTGCCCATCGGACGGCCGCTGGACAACACCCGCGTGTACGTCCTGGACGCCGCCCTCCAGCCCCAACCACCGGGCATACCGGGTGAGTTGTACATCGCCGGCGCCGGCCTGGCCCGGGGCTACGCCGGCCGGCCCGGGGCGACCGCCGCCCGCTATGTCGCCGACCCCTTCGGCCCGCCCGGCACCCGGATGTACCGCACCGGCGACATCGTGCGCTGGAGCGCCGACGGCGAGCTGCACTTCGTCGGCCGCGCGGACGACCAGATCAAGATCCGAGGCTTCCGCGTCGAGCCCGCCGAGATCGAGGCCCGGCTCACCGCCCACCCCGGCGTCGCCGAGGCCGTCGTCTCCCTGTACGAGGACGCCGGACGCAAGCGGCTGGCCGCCCACCTCGTGCCGGCCGGGGGCGCCGCGCTGCCGCCGGCCGCCGAACTGCGCGCCCACCTCGCGGCCGGGCTGCCCGACTACATGCTGCCCGCCGCGTTCGTCACCGTTCCGGAGCTGCCGCTGACCGCCAACGGCAAGGTCGACCGGCGGCGGCTGCCCGCACCCGACTGGTCGGCCGGCGCCGAGCGGGCCCACCGCGCCCCGCGCACCGAGACCGAGCGCATCCTCGCCGGGATCTGGGCCGAGCTGCTCGGCCTCGAACAGGTAGGCGTCGAGGACAACTTCTTCATGCTGGGCGGCGACTCCATCCTCAGCATCCAAGTGGTCTCCCGGGCGCGGGCCGCCGGGCTCACCCTCACCCCGCGCGATCTCTTCCGGCACCCCACGGTGGCCGAACTGGCCGCTTCGGGCGGCGATGCCGCGCCCGCCGTCGCCGGTACCGAACCGGTCGCCGGACCGGCGGACCTCACCCCGATCCAGCACTGGTTCCTGGACCCGCGCCCCGCGCACCCCGACTTCTTCAACCAGTCCGTCGTCATCGAGACGGCCGGCCCGGTGGACGAGGACGCCCTGCGCCGCGCCCTCACCGCGCTGTGGACCCACCACGACGCCCTGCGCGCCCGGTTCGTCCTCGACGCCGACGCCTGGCGCCAGGACATCGCCGCCGACGACAGCCCGGTCCCCGAGCTGCTCCAGGTCCACGACGCCCGCGCCGAGGAGCTCGTCACGGCGGCGGCCCACGCCGGACTCCGCCTGGACACCGGCCCGTTGTTCACCGCCCGTCTCTTCACCGCCGACGCAGCCCGGCCCGCCCGGCTGCTGCTGATCGCCCACCACCTGGTGGTCGACGGCGTCTCCTGGCGGATCCTGCTGGAGGACCTGGAGAGCGCCTACCGGCAGGCCGCGTCCGGACAGCCCGTACGGCTGCCCGCCCGCACCACCTCCGTGCGGGAGTGGGCCCGCCGGCTGCGCGACCGCGCCGACGTCTTCGCCGACGGGCGCGCCCACTGGGAGGAGGCCGCCCGGGCCTGCGCCGACCCGCTCCCCGTGGACGGCGACGCCGGCACCACCACGACCGACACCCGCGAGGTGACCGTACGGCTGGACCGCGACCGCACCGACGGCCTGCTGCGCCGCGTCCCCGGCGTCTACCGCACCCGCGTCGACGACGTCCTGCTCACCGCGCTGAGCCGGGTCCTCGCCGACTGGACCGGACGCGACACCGTCGCCGTCGGCCTGGAGGGGCACGGCCGCGAGGACCAGCTCTTCGAGGACGTCGACCTGTCCCGCACGGTCGGCTGGTTCACCTCCCTCTTCCCGGTCGCCCTGACCGTCCCGGCCGGCGACTGGGGCACCGCCCTGAAGTCGGTGAAGGAGCAGCTGCGCGCCGTACCCGACCGGGGGCTCGGCCACGGCGTCCTGCGCCACCTGGTCCGCGACGCGCGGCTCACCGGCACGCCCGCGCCCGGCGTCAGCTTCAACTACCTGGGCCGCTTCGACTGGTCCGCCGAGGGCGGCACCCTGATCGGGGCCGTGCCCGGCGGCCTCGGCGGCGCGGAGGCGCCCGGCACCGAGCGGCCGCACCTGCTGGACGTCGTGGCCCGGGTCGAGGACGACCGGCTGGAGATCACCTGGCACTACAGCGCCGGACGGCACCGCGAGGAGACCGTCACCGCGCTCGCCGAGGGCATGCTGCGGGCCCTCACCGACATCGTCGCCCACTGCGCCCGCCCGGACGCGGGCGGCCGCACCCCGTCGGACTTCCCGCTGGCCCGCCTGGACCAGACCGCCGTGGACCGGATCGCCGGGGACGGCCGGGACGTCGCCGACGTCTACCCGCTGACGCCGATGCAGTCGGGCATGCTCTTCCACAGCCTGCTGGACCCCGCCGGCCGCACCTACGTCAACCAGGTGCAGCTCGTGCTGTCCGGCGTCACCGACCCGCACGCGCTCGCCGAGGCCTGGCAGCACACCGCCGACGCCAACCCGGTGCTGCGCACCCGTCTGGTGTGGCAGGAGACCCCGGAACCGCTCCAGGTCGTCCGGCACCGTGCCACCGTGCCCGTCACCCACCTCGACTGGTCCGGACGGTCCGCCGAGGACGAGGCGCGCGAGCTGGACCGGCTGCTCACCGAGGACCGGCGGGCCGGCATCGACCTGGGCACCGCGCCCCTGATGCGGCTGACGCTGATCCGGCTGGCACCGGACCGGGTCCGCCTGCTGTGGACGTTCCACCACGTCCTGCTCGACGGCTGGAGCGCGGCCCAGGTCTTCGACGAGGTGTGCGAGCGGTACGCGGCCCTCACCTCCGGCCGCCGTCCGCAGGTGCCCGAGCGCCGGCCCTTCGCCGACCACCTGCGCTGGCTGGCCGGGCGGGACACCGGCCGGGCCGAACGGTACTGGCGCGAAGCCCTCGCCGGATTCCCGGCCCCGACCGAGCTGCCCCGGGACCGGCGGCCCGCCGAGGCCCACCGCGCCTCCTCCTCCGGGTCGGTGCGGATGACCCTCGCCCCGGACGTCTCGGCGCGCCTGCGGGACACCGCGCAGCGGGCCGGCCTGACCCTCAACACGGTCCTCCAGGGCGCCTGGGCGCTGCTGCTGTCCCGCTACGGCGGGGGTGACGACGTGGTGTTCGGTACGACCGTCTCCGGGCGGCCCGCCGAACTGCCGGGCGTCACCTCGATGGTCGGCCTGTTCATCAACACCCTGCCCACCCGCGCCCGCGTCGACGGGCAACGCATGCTGCCGGACTGGCTGCGCGACCTCCAGGCCGCCCAGTCCGAGGCCCGCCGCCACGATTTCGTCCCCCTGGCCCAGGTGCAGTCGTGGAGCGAAGTGCCCGGCGGCACCAACCTGTTCGACTCCATCGTCGTCTTCGAGAACTACCCCTTCGACGAGGGCGCGCTGGCCCGGCACGGCCTGGCGATGGAGCAGGAGCGGGACCTGGAGCCGACCAACTACCCGCTCAGCGTGGTCGTCGCGCCCGGGGACACCCTGGCCGTGAACCTGGACTACGACCCGGCCGCGTTCGACGCCACGACGGTGGAAGCGCTCGGCGAGAGCCTGCGCACCCTGCTCACCGGCATGGCCACCGACCCGGAGCGCCGCCTGGCCGACCTGCCGCTGCTGGACCCGGCCGCCGGTCGGGCGCTGGTGGACCGGTTCGGCGGCCGGGTGGCCGAGGCACCGCGCGACACCCTGCCCGAGGCGTTCCGCCGGCAGGCCGTGCGCACCCCGGACGCCCCGGCCGTCCGCCACGGCGACACGTGCCTCACCTATCGCGAACTCGACGCGCGCTCCAGCCGGCTGGCCCGCCTGCTCATCGCCGCAGGCGCCGGGCCCGAGCGCTTCGTCGCCCTGTGCCTGCCCCGCACCGCCGACCTGGTCGTGGCGCTCCTCGCGGTGCTGAAGAGCGGCGCGGCCTATCTCCCGGTCGACCCTCAGTACCCGGCCGAGCGCGTCGCGTTCCTCTTCGAGGACGTACGCCCCGACGCCGTGATCACGGCCACGGAGACCGCCGGCCGGCTGCCGGAGGGACCGTTCACCCGGATCCTGCTGGACGCCGACCCGGGCGCCGACGTGCCGGACACCCCGGTCGGCGACGGCGAACGGCTCGGCCCGCTGCTGCCCGGCCACCCCGCCTACGTCATCCACACCTCCGGCTCGACCGGCCGCCCCAAGGGCGTCGTCGTCAGCCACGGGTCCGTGCTGGCCCTGGCCGACTGGGCGGCGGCCGAGTTCGCCGGCCGGGGCCTGCACCATGTGGTGGCGTCCACCTCGCTCAACTTCGACGTGTCGGTGTTCGAGATCTTCTCGCCGCTGCTGTCCGGCGGCTGCGTGGAGGTCGTCCGCGACCTGCTGGCCCTCGCCGAGCGCCCCGGCCCCTGGCGGGCCGGACTGCTCAGCGCGGTGCCGTCGGCCCTGGACCGGCTGCTCGCCGAGGACGCCGTGCACATCACGGCGGACACCGTCGTCCTCGCGGGGGAAGGCCTGCCCGCCCGGACCGTACGCCGGGTCCGCGACGCCGTCCCCGGAAGCCAGGTGCGCAACATCTACGGCCCCACCGAGGCCACCGTCTACGCCACCGCCTTCACCTGCGACCCGGCCGACCCCGACCGCGACCCGCCCATCGGCAGGCCGCTCGGTGGCGCCCGCGCCTACGTCCTGGACGAGCGGATGCGCCCGGTGCCCGTCGGCGCGCCCGGCGAACTGTTCCTGGCCGGAACCGGCGTGGCCCGCGGCTATCTGCGCCGGCCCGGACTGACCGCGAGCCGTTTCCTGCCCGACCCGTTCGGGCCGCCCGGCAGCCGCATGTACCGCACCGGCGACCTGGTCCGCTGGACGGCCGACGGCGACCTCGTCTACCTCGGCCGCGGCGACGACCAGGTGAAGGTGCGCGGCTTCCGCATCGAACTCGGCGAACTGGAGGCCGCGCTGGCCCGCCACCCGGCCGTGGCGGCGGCAGCGGCCCGTGTGGTGGAGGACGCCGGCCACCGCCGCCTGGTCGCGTACGCGGTGCCCCGGCCGGCCCCTTCCCGGGACCCCGGGGGCCAGGCCGGCGCCGGCGGCCGTGGAGTGCCCCGCGGAACGGGCGCGCCCGGGCCCGACGGTGAGACCGGCCCCGAGGCGCACACCGTTCCCGTAGCGAACAGCGCGCCCGGACCGGACAGCCACCCGGCAACCCTGCCGGACCCCGGCGAGCTGCGTGCCTTCCTCGCCCGCAGCCTCCCCGACCACCTGGTGCCCGCCCTCGTCGTCCCGCTGGAGCGGCTGCCGCTCGGCGCCACCGGGAAGCTCGACCGGCGGGCTCTGCCCGCGCCCGAGTGGGCCGCCACGGCCACCGGTGAGGCGGGCCGGCCGCCGCGTACCGAGGCGGAGCGGATCCTCGCGGGCATCTGGTCGGAGGTGCTCGGTGTGCCCGAAGTCGGCGCCGACGACAACTACTTCACGCTCGGCGGCGACTCGGTCCTCGGCATCCAGATCGTCTCGGCCGCCCGCCGGGCCGGTCTGGCCCTGACCCCCCGGCACCTGTTCACCCACCAGACCCTCGCCGAACTCGCTGCCGCCGCCGAACGGTTGCCGGACGCCGACGGCCCCGGCGCCGCGACGGCCGTCGCCGAGCAGGGCCCGGTCACCGGCGACGCCCCCCTCACCCCCGTACAGCACTGGCTCCTCGACAGCCTCTCCGGCGACCCCGCCCACTTCAGCCAGACGGTCGCCTTGGAACTGGCCACGGACCCGGACGAGGGTCTGCTGCGGGACGCCCTGGCCGCCGTACTGGAGCACCACGACGCGCTGCGGCTGCGCTTCGAGCCGGGCGGGGCCGGGCGGTGGCGGCAGTACGGCGTCGCGCCGGCGGAGGAGGCCCCGCACCTGGAGGTGCACCGGGGGGCCGCGCCGCACGACGTGGCCGCCGCCCTCGGCGCCGGGTTCGACCTGGCCGGCGGGCCGCTGCTGCGGGCCGCGCTGTGCCGGCCGCACGGCGGCGGTCGGCCCGTGCTGCTGCTGGCCGCCCACCACCTGGTCGTGGACGCCGTGTCCTGGCGGCTGATCATGGAGGACCTTGACCTCGCCCACCGCGCCCTGCGGGACGGCCGACGGCCCGCACTCGGTGCCAAGAGCACCTCCTTCCGGGACTGGGCCCGACAGCTCGCCGCGCACACCGAGGCGGGCGGCTTCGACGGTGAACTCGCCCACTGGCAGGGGCTCGACACGGGCACCGCGCTGCCCGCCGACCGGCCCGGCGGCGCGAACACCGTCGCCGACGAGGACAGCGTGACCGCATCTCTCGACGCCGAGGAGACGCGCCGGCTGCTCCAGGACGTGCCGGACGCCTACCGCACCCGCGTCAACGACGTCCTGCTGTGCGCGCTGGGCCGGGTCCTGGCCCGCTGGACCGGCCGGGACCGGGTGGCGGTGACCCTGGAGGGTCACGGCCGCGAGGAGATGTTCGAGGACGTCGACCTGGCCCGGACCGTCGGCTGGTTCACCGCGATGTACCCGGTCGCCCTGGACGTGCCCCGGGACGCCGGTACCGGCGCGGTGCTGAAGGCCGTCAAGGAGAACCTGCGGGCCGTACCGCACGGCGGACTCGGCTACGGCGCCCTGCGCTTCCTGCGCCCGACGGTCGGACCCGGGCTGCCCGCCCTGCCGCCGGTCTGTTTCAACTACCTGGGCCGGCAGGACGGCACGCCCGCCCCGGGCGGCCTGCTGCACGCGCCCCACGGCGGCCTCAGCGGCGGCATGGACCGCTCCGCGGACCGGCCGTACCTCCTCGACGTCCTCGGCCGAGTCGCCGACGACAGGCTGGAGTTCACCTGGTCCTACTCCCGCGAGGTGCACCGGCGGGAGACCGTCGCCCGGCTCGCGGCCGAACTGGCCGACGAACTCCGCGCGATCGTCCGGCACTGCGCCGAACCCGGCGCAGGCGGCCGCACCCCCTCCGACTTCCCGCTCGCGCCGCTGGACCAGACGGCCGTCGACCGGCTCGTCGGCGCCGGAGCAGACGTCACGGACGTGTACCCGCTCACGCCCACGCAGGCCGGCATGGTGATGCACGGCCTGGACGACGCCGAACACGGCCTGTACGTGGAGCAGATCACGTTCGTGGCGGACGGCGCCCGCGACCCGCGCGTGCTGGCCGCGGCCTGGCAGCACGTGGTCGACCACACCCCCGTGCTGCGCACCTCCGTCGCCCTGCACGGCGTCCCCGTGCCGCTCCAGGTCGTCCACCGGAGCGTGCCCCTGCCGGTCACCGAGCGCGACTGGAGCGGGCTGCCCGCGGACCGGCGGGACGCGGAGCTGGAGCGCCTGCTCGCCGACGAGCGCGCCCGGGGCGTCGCCCTGGACCGGGCCCCGCTGCTGCGGCTCGCCCTCGTCCGGCTCGGCCCCGACGCGGTGCGCGTGGTGTGGACCTTCCACCACGTCCTGCTGGACGGCTGGAGCGTCTTCCACGTCCTGTCCGACGTCATGAACGCGCACGCCGCCCTCAGCCGGGGCGAGCGGCCCCGGCTGCCCGAGCGCAGGCCGTTCGCGGACTACGCCGGCTGGCTGGCCGCCCGCGACACCGGACCGGCACAGGAGCACTGGCGCGGCGTCCTGGCCGGTTTCGGCACGCCGACCCCGCTGCCGTACGACCGCAGGCCCGCACCGGGCACCACGGCCCGCTCCGGCACCTGGCTGTCGCAGCGGCTGGACGCCGAACGCACGGGCGAGCTCCAGGAGTTCGCCCGCCGGCACCGGCTCACCCTCAACACGCTGGTGCAGGGCGCCTGGGCGCTGCTGCTGGCGCGGTGGAGCGGGGAGCGGGAGGTGTGCTTCGGCACGACCGTCTCCGGGCGGCCCGCCGACCTGCCGGGCGCCGACGGCATCACCGGCCTGTTCATCACCACGCTGCCCGCCAGGACCGTGGTCGACGGCACCGCCGCCTGCGCCGACTGGCTGCGCGCGGTGCAGGAGGCCCGGGCCGAGGACCGCCGCCACGACCACCTGCCCCTCAACGCCCTGCACGCCTTCAGCGAACTGCCGTCCGGCACGGCGCTGTTCGACAGTCTGGTGGTCTTCGAGAACTATCCGGTCGGCGACGCGACCGCCGGCGCGCACGGGCTCGCCCTGCGGGACCTGGACGCCCGGGAGGCCACCAACTACCCGCTCACCGTGGTCGTCTCGCCCGGCGACCGGCTGTCCGTCGAACTCGGCTACGACCCCCGGTACTTCGACGCGGCCACCGCCGGGTCCCTGGCCGGGCAGCTGCTGCACGCCCTGCACGCCCTGGCCGCCTCCGACGGCACCGCCCGCCTGGACGACATCGACGTACTGCCGCCCGAGCAGCGCGCCCGGCTGCTGCGCGGCCCGGCCCGCCCGGCCCTCGGCCCGGTACCCGCCGCCACCCTGCCCGCGCTCGTGGAAGCCGCCGTCGACCGGTGGCCCACCGCGCCCGCGCTCGACGCGCCCGGCACGCTCCTCACCTTCGCGGAGGCCGAGGAGCGGGCCAACCGGCTCGCCCACCGGCTCATCGCCCGGGGCGCCGGACCCGGCGACCTCGTCGCGCTGCTGCTGCCCCGCTCGGCGGACATGGTGCTGGCACAGCTCGCGGTGGCCAAGGCGGGCGCCGCGTTCCTGCCCGTCGATCCCGCCTACCCCGAGGAGCGGATCGCCCTGATGCTGCGCGACGCGGCGCCCGCCCTCACCCTCGACGCGAAGGAGATCGCGGACCTGCTTGCCGCCCCGCCGGACGACGTGCCCGGACACCGGCCCGGCGACGCCGACCGGACCCGCCCGCTCGACCCGGACGACCCGGCCTACGTCATCTACACCTCCGGTTCCACCGGCACCCCCAAGGGCGTCGTCGTCACCCACCGAGGTCTCGCCGCGTTCTCCGCCGCCGAGGCCGCCCACTACCAAGTGACCGCGGGGGACCGGGTCCTGGCCTTCGCCACGCCCAGCTTCGACGCGTCCGTGCTGGAGCTGTGCATGTCGCTGCCGCACGGCGCCCGGCTCGTCGTGCCCCCGCCGGGACCGCTGCTCGGCGCCCAGCTCGCCGACGTCCTGCGGGCCGGGCGGGTCACGCACACCCTGCTGCCCCCGGCCGCGCTCGCCACCCTGCCCGCCGACACGCCCGGCACCCTGCCCGACCTGAAGACGCTGATCGTCGGCGCCGACGCGTGCGGGGCCGAACTCGTCGCCCGCTGGGCCCCGCACCACCGCATGGTCAACTCCTACGGCCCCACCGAGGCCACCGTCGTCGCCACCTGGTCCGCACCCCTGGAGGCGGACGGCGCCGCACCGCCCATCGGCCGCCCGCTGCCCGCCACCCGCGCCTACGTCCTCGACGCCCGGCTGCGACCGGTCCCCGACGGTGTCGCCGGTGAACTCTGGCTCTCCGGCCCGGCGTTGGCCCGCGGCTACCTCGGCCGGCCCGGACTGACCGCCGCCCGGTTCCGCGCCGACCCGTTCGGGCCGCCCGGCACCCGCATGTACCGCACCGGCGACCTCGTGCGCCGCGACAGCGCGGGCGAACTGCACTATCTGGGCCGCACCGACCACCAGCTGAAGCTGCGCGGCCACCGCATCGAGGCGGGGGAGGTCGAGGCGACCCTGGTCCGCCATCCGGGCGTGCTGGACGCCGTGGTGACCGTGCGCGAGGACGAACCGGGCCTGCCACGGCTGGTCGCCCACCTGCTCACGGCCCCGGGCGCCGAACCGCCCACCGCCACCGCACTGCGGGAGCTGGCCGCCCGCTTCCTGCCCGGTCACATGGTCCCCTCGGCGTTCATGGTGCTGGACCGCTTCCCGCTCACCGAGAACGGCAAGACCGACCGGGCCGCCCTGCCCGCCCCGGCACCGGCCCCGGCCGAGGAGCGGGCGCGGCCCGAGTACGTCGCACCGCGCACGCCCACCGAGGAGGCGCTGGCGGCCCTCTGGGAGGAGACCCTGGAGACGACCGTGGGCGCCGAGGACGACTGGTTCCTGCTCGGCGGCGACTCCCTGCGCGCCCTGCTCGTCGCCTCCCGCGCCAACGACGCCTTCGGCGTCACGCTCACGCCCCGCGACGTCCTGGTCTCCCGCACCGTCGCCGCCCTGGCGGACCTCGTGGAGGAACAGGTGCTGAGCGAGCTGGAGGGCGCCGCGTACGGCGACGACCCCGGAAACCGCTCCCACGAAGCCGACGCCGAAGACGCCGCTGCCGGCGGCCACGACCACGAACGGTGAGGATCCGACGACCATGACGTCTTCGACCCCTTCGAACCCCTCCGGCTCCGCGCGGCCCTCCAGGCGGGACCGCGCCGAGGCGCTGCCCGAGGAGCTGCGGGAGGCGCTGCGGCGGCGGCTCGCCGGACGGTCCGCCGGCGCTGTCCCGGCCGCCCGGCAGGGCGTCCAGCGCGCCGACCGGGACCGCCCGCTGCCGCTGTCGTTCGCGCAGCAGCGGCTGTGGTTCCTGGACCGG
The DNA here is from genome assembly GCF_000716535.1 of Streptomyces flaveolus. Taxonomy (GTDB): domain Bacteria; phylum Actinomycetota; class Actinomycetes; order Streptomycetales; family Streptomycetaceae; genus Streptomyces; species Streptomyces flaveolus_A. The sequence continues at coordinate 257,290 of NZ_JNWV01000002.1, forward strand.
CTGCGTCCCGGCGACGCCCGCTACAACAGCGCGGTCGCCGTCCGCCTCACCGGCGCCCTCGACCACACGGCGCTGGGCGGGGCACTCGCCGCCGTCGTCGCCCGGCACGAGGCCCTGCGCACCACCTTCGAGGAGACCGACGGCCGGCCGGTGCAGCGCGTCCGCCCGGCGGGCCCGGTGCCGCTGCCGGTCCGCGACACCGGCGACCTGGACGCGGACCTGCTCGCGGAGTACTCGCGCCCCTTCGACCTGCGGCACGGTCCGCTGCTGCGCGCCCTGCTGCTGCGCGAGTCTCAGGCCTCGCACGTCCTGCTGCTGACGGCCCATCACATCGTCACGGACGGCTGGTCGATGGGCGTGGTCCTGGACGAGCTGTGCACCGCGTACGACGCCCTCGCGCAGGGGGCACGCCCGGACCTGCCGCCGGTGGCCACGCAGTACCCGGACTTCGCGGTGTGGCAGCGCGAACAGCTCTCCGGGCCCCGCCTCGACCGCCATCTCGCCTACTGGAAGCGACAGTTGGCCGGAGCGGTGGCGCCGGAGCTGCCCCTGGACCGGCCCCGGCGCGGCGAGGAGGCGGGCGAGGGCGCCGTCCACACCTTCACCGTTCCCGCCGCCCTCACCGCGCGGCTGCGCGACCTCGCCAGAGAACGGCACAGCACCCTCCACACCGCCCTGGTCGCCGCCACCCAGGCCCTGCTGGCCCGCTGGTCCGGCCAGGACGACATCACCGTCGGCTCCCTCACCCCCGGCCGGTCCCGCACCGAGCTCGAACGGACCGTCGGGTTCTTCGTGAACACCGTCGTCCTGCGCACCCCGGTCGACGCCTCCGGCTCCTTCCGCGACCTGCTCGCGCAGACGGCCGGCACGGTCAACGACGCCTTCGCCCACGGCGACACGCCGTTCGAGCGGATCGTGGAAGCGGTGGGCGCTCCCCGCGAGGCAGGTCGCAACCCGCTGTTCGACGTGATGGTCCTGCTGCACCCCGACCCGCCCGCCGCGACCGCCCCGCGCGGCCTGTCCACCACCCCGGTCACCGTGCCCCGGCAGGCGGCCACCTTCGACCTGAGCGTCGAGTTCGTGCCGGACGGCGCGGGTCTGACCGGTCTGCTGGAGTACCGCACCGACCTGTTCGACCCGGCCACGGCCGAGCGGCTCGCCGGGCAGTTGCTGCGCCTGCTGGAGGGCGCCGCCGAGGCACCGGACCGCCCGCTGGGCAGCCTGCCCCTGCTGTCCGAGGACGAGATGCGGCGTGTCGTCCACGACTGGAGCACCGGCCCCCAGCACCCCGTGGACGACCTCACCCACCCGGAGGTCTTCGAGCGCCGCGCGGCCCGCACCCCCGACGCCCTCGCCCTCGTCGCGGGCGGCGAACGGCTGGACTACGCCACGCTCAACGCCCGCGCCAACCGGCTCGCCCACCACCTCATCGCGCTCGGCGCCGGCCCCGAGCGGCTGGTCGCGCTGCGGCTGCCGCGCACCGCCGACATGATCACCGCGATCCTCGCCGTCTGGAAGTCCGGCGCCGGCTACCTGCCGCTGGACCCGGCCCTGCCCGAGGAACGCGTCCGGTTCCTGCTGGACGACACCCGCCCGGCCCTGGTCCTGGACGAGGCCGCCCTGCGCGCCGTACCCGGGGGCCTCCCCGACACCGACCCCACCGACGCCGACCGGCGCGCCCCGCTGGACCCCGAGCACCTCGCGTACGTCATCCACACCTCGGGCTCCACCGGCCGCCCCAAGGGCGTCGCCGTGTCCCACCGCTCGGCGGCGCGCCTGCTGGCCGCGCACCGGGCCGGGTTCGTCGCGGAGGCGGGCGGCGGCCCGCTGCGGGTCGCGCTCACCGCGTCCTTCTCCTTCGACACCTCCCTCGAAGGCGTGCTGCTGATGGCCGACGGCCACCCGCTGCACCTGGTGGACGAGACGACCCGGATGGACCCGGCCGCCCTGGTCGCGTACGTGGTCGAGCACCGCGTCGACTTCCTCGACGTCACGCCCTCCTACCTGCGGCAGCTGCTGCCCGCCGGACTGCTCACCGACCCCCGGCACCGCCCCCGCGTCCTCATGCTCGGCGGCGAGGCGGTCGGGCCCGCGCTCTGGCGGGAGCTGGCCGCCCACCCCGACGTGACCGCCCACAACTTCTACGGCCCCACCGAGTGCACGGTCGACGCGCTGTCCTGCCGCATCGACGGCGGCGACCGCCCGCTGGTCGGCCGCCCCCTGCCCGGGGTGCGGGCCTATGTACTGGACGACCGGCTCCAGCCGGTGCCGCCCGGTGTCGGCGGCGAGCTGTACCTCGCGGGCGCCCAGCTCGCCCGGGGCTACACCGGCCGCCCCGGCCTGACCGCCGCCCGCTTCCTCGCCGACCCCTACGGACCGCCCGGCACCCGCATGTACCGCACCGGCGACCTGGCCCGCTGGACCCCCGACGGCCGCCTGGACTACCTCGGCCGCGCCGACGACCAGGTCAAGGTGCGCGGCCACCGGATCGAGCCCGGCGAGATCGAGGCCGCCCTGCTCGCGCTGCCCGGCCTCACCGCCGCCGCGGTCGTCGCCGTACCGGACGCGCACGGCCACACCCGGCTCGCCGCCTACGTCGTCCCGGCGCCCGGCACGCCCCGGCCCGACCCCGCCGACCTGCGCGCTGCTCTGCGCCGCGTCCTGCCCGACGCGCTGGTGCCCTCCTCCTTCACCCCGCTGGACGCACTGCCGCTGACCACCAGCGGCAAGCTGGACCGCCGCGCCCTGCCCGCACCCGGGACCACGGCGGGGGAGCGGGAGTTCGTGGCTCCCCGCACCCCGGCCGAGGAGACCCTGTCCGCCATCTGGGCCGAGGTGCTCGGCGTGGACCGGGTCGGCGTCACGGACAACTTCTTCGAGCTGGGCGGCGACTCGATCCTCAGCATCCAGGCCGTCTCCCGGGCCCGCGCGGCGGGCCTCAGGATCGGCTCGCAGGACGTCTTCCGGCACCAGACGGTCGCCGACCTGGCCGCCGCGTCCCGCCGCACCGCCGACCTGCCCGCACCCAGGCGCCCGCAGGAGGACGGGCCCGCCCCGCTCACCCCGGTCCAGGAGTGGTTCCTCGCCACGCACGGCCCGCTGCGGCACTTCAGCATGTCGATGCTGCTCGACCTGCCCCACGACCTCGACGAGCGGGCACTGGAACGGGCACTGGACGCCGTGGTGCATCGGCACCCGGCCCTGCGCGCCCGTTTCACCCGCGACGGGGACGTCTGGCGGCAGCACCCCGGCACCGGCCCGGCCGGCGGCCTGCTGACCCGGCACGGCCCCGGGACCCCGCCCGACGAGGCCGCCGACGAGGCCCGCGCCGCCCTGGACCCGGCCACCGGAACCCTGCTGCGCGCGGCCCTGCTCACCGGCGCGGAACGCCCCCGACTGTTCCTCACGGCCCACCACCTGGCCGTCGACAGCGTCTCCTGGCGGGTGCTGCTCACCGACCTGGAACAGGCCTACCGGCAGGCCGTGGCCGGTGAGGAGCCCCGGCCGGAGCCCGAGCACACCCCGTTCGCCGACTGGGCGCGCCGGCTGGCCCAGCGGGTGCGGGCCGGCGACCTGGACGACGACCTGCCCCACTGGACGGAGGAGACCGCGGTGCCGCGCACCCCGCTCCCCGTCGACCTCCCCGGCACCCCGCTCGCCGGATCCGTGCGCACCGTCCGCTCCCGGGTGGACCGCGCCACCACCGAGGCGCTGCTGCGGCGGGTGCCGGGCGTCTACCGCACCCAGGTCAACGACGTGCTGCTGAGCGCGCTGGCCCGGGTGCTGGCCGACTGGACGGGCCAGGACCGGGTGACCGTCGCCCTGGAGGGCCACGGCCGGGAGGAGGAACTGGACGAGGGCGTCGACCTGTCCCGCACGGTCGGCTGGTTCACCACCCAGTACCCGGTCACCCTGACCCCGGCCGGCCCGGCCGACTGGGGGGCCACGCTCAAGGCCGTCAAGGAGCGGCTGCGCGCCGTGCCCCGCCGTGGTCTGGGCTACCAGGCGCTGGGCCACCTCGGCTCGCCCCGGCCCGAGGCGAGAGCCCTCGGTGAACTCCCGCTGCCCCAGGTCTGCTTCACCTACCACGGCCAGTGGGAGGCGCCCGCCGGCGGGGACTTCGCGCCCGTCGCCGACGTGCCCGGCCGGGACACGGACCCCGGCGCGCCGCTGGACCACCTCCTGGACGTCTCCGCCGTGGTGGCCGACGGCGAGCTGGAGATCACCTGGCACTACAGCGACCAGGTGCACCGGGCCGGCACCGTACGGCGGCTGGCCGACGGCATGGCGGGGGCGCTCGCCGCCATCGCCGAGCACTGCGCCCGGCCCGGCGCGGGCGGCCGTACCCCCTCCGACTTCCCGCTGGCCCGCCTGGACCAGGCCGGTGTGGACCGCCTGGCCGGCGACGGCCGGGACGTGGAGGACCTGCTGCCGCTCACCCCGCTCCAGGAGGGCATGCTCTTCCACCGGCTGGTCGGCGGAGCGGACGACGTGTACGTCGACCAGGCCGCACTGCTGCTGGACGGGGTGACCGACCCCGACGCCCTCGCCCTGGCCTGGCAGCGCGTGACCGACCGCACCCCCGCCCTGCGCACCTCGGTGGCGTGGGAGGACGTGCCGGTGCCGCTCCAGGTCGTGCACCGCCACGTCACCGTGCCCGTCGAGCAGATGGACTGGCGGGACGTGGACGCGGGGGAGCGGGCCGAGCGGCTGGGCCGGCTGCGCGCCGACGACCTCGCGCGCGGCCTGGACCTCGGCACGGCACCCCTGATGCGGCTCACCCTCGTCCGGCTGCCCGAGACCCGGCTCCAGCTGCTGTGGACCTCCCACCATCTGATCCTGGACGGCTGGAGCCTGGCCCAGGTGCTCACCGACGTGTTCGCCGAATACTCGGCGCTCACCGCCGGCGCCGAGCCCCGTCCGCCGGTACGGCGGCCGTTCGCGGACTACGTGCGCTGGCTGGCCGGCCAGGACACCGAGGCCGCGCACGCGCACTGGCGGACCGTCCTCGCCGGGTTCGCCACCCCCACCCCGCTGCCCGTCGACCGCGTCCGCCGCCCGGGCCACGAGACCCGCTCCGCGGGCGTGCACACGGCCGGGCTCTCCGACGAGGTCTCCGCCCGGCTGGCGCGCACCGCCCGCGCCGCCGGACTCACCCTCGGCACCGTGGTGCAGGGGGCCTGGGCCCTGCTGCTGTCCCGCTACAGTGCCGAGCGGGACGTGCTGTTCGGGACCACCGTCTCCGGACGCCCCGACGACCTGCCCGGCGTCGAGTCGATGGTCGGCATGTTCATCAACACCCTGCCCACCCGCGTCCGCGTGGACGGCGGCCGGACCGCCGCCGCCTGGCTCCGGGAGCTGCAGGAGGCGCAGGCCGAGGCACGGCGGTACGCGGCGGTGTCCCTCGCCGAGCTGACCTCGCTGAGCGACGTGCCCGCCGGCAGCCCCCTGTTCGACAGCATGGTGGCGTTCGAGAACTACCCCTTCGACCAAGCCCGTTCGGCCGGCTCCGGGATACGCCTGGCGGACGTCTCCGCCCGCGACGCCACCAACTACGCCCTCGTCCTGCGCGCCTACCAGGGCGAGCGGTTCGGCTTCGACCTCGCCTACGACCCCGCGCTGTTCGACGCCCCGACCGTGCGCGCCCTCGCCGACCGGCTGTGCCTGCTGCTCACCGAACTCGCCGAGGACCCGGACCGGCCCGTGCGCGCGCTCGCCTGGACGACCGCCGAGGAGCGGCGGCGGATGCTGGCCGACTGGAACGGCACCGAGGAAGGCCGGCCCGCCGACACCCTGGACGCCCTCTTCACCGCCCAGGCCGTCCGCACCCCCCACGCCGAGGCCGTGACCTGCGGCGCCGACCGGCTCGACTACGCCACCCTGGACGAGCGCTCCGGACAGCTCGCCCACCGGCTCGCCGAACTCGGCGCCGGCCCCGAGACGTTCGTGGCGCTCGCGCTGCCCCGCTCCACCGACCTCGTCGTGGCCGTCCTCGCCGTCCTCAAGACCGGCGCCGCCTACCTGCCGATCGATCCCGCACTGCCCGCCGAACGCGTCCGCGACCTGCTCGCCGACGCCGCCCCGGTGACGCTGGTGACCACCACGGGAACCGTCGTCGAGACGCCCGTGCCGCTGCTGCCGCTGGACGACCCCGGCGTCCGGGCCGACCTGGCCCGCCGCCCGGCCGCCGGCCCGGCCCGCCGCGCGCTCCCCGAGAGCCCCGCCTACGCCATCTACACCTCCGGCTCCACCGGCCGCCCGAAGGGTGTCGTCGTCCCGCACGCCAATGTCGTCCGGCTGTTCACCCGCACCCGGCACTGGTTCGGCTTCGGCCCCGACGACGTGTGGACCCTGTTCCACTCCTACGCCTTCGACTTCTCGGTGTGGGAGCTGTGGGGCCCGCTGCTGCACGGCGGCCGGCTCGTCGTCGTCCCCGAGGACACCGCCCGCTCCCCGGAGGACTTCCTGCGCCTGCTCGCCGACGAACAGGTCACCGTCCTCAACCAGACCCCCTCCGCCTTCTACCCGCTCATCCGCGCCGACGCCGAACTGCCCGACGTCGGCGCCCGGCTGGCGCTGCGCACGGTGGTCTTCGGCGGTGAGGCGCTGGACGTGAGCCGGCTCGCCGACTGGTACGCCCGCCACCCGGACACCGCTCCCCGGCTGGTGAACATGTACGGCATCACCGAGACCACCGTGCACGTCACCCACGCCGCGCTGGACCGCCGGGCGGCCCGCGCCGGCACCGCGAGCCCCATCGGAACCGGCATCCCCGACCTGCGGCTCTACGTCCTCGACGACGCGCTCCGGCCGGTGCCGCCCGGCGCCGTCGGCGAGCTGTTCGTCGCCGGCGAGGGCCTGGCGCGCGGCTACCTGAACCGGCCCGGCCTCACCGCGACCCGCTTCCCCGCCGACCCGTTCGGCCGGCCCGGCACCCGCATGTACCGCACCGGTGACCGGGCCCGCTGGCGGGCCGACGGCACCCTGGAGTACCTGGGCCGCGCCGACCAGCAGGTGAAGATCCGCGGCTACCGCATCGAGCCCGGGGAGATCGAGGCCGCCCTGCACCGCTACCCGGGCGTGGGCGCGGCCACCGTCGGCGTGTACGAGGACACCGCCGGGACCCGCCGGCTGGTCGCCCACGTCGTCGGCACGGGCAGCGGCGACCGCGCCGTACCGCCGCCGCCCGCCGCCGAACTCCGCGCCCACCTGGCGGCGTTGCTGCCCGCGCACATGGTCCCGGCCGCGTACGTGCCGATGACCGCGCTGCCCCTCACCGTCAACGGCAAGCTCGACCGGCGCGCCCTGCCCGCGCCCGGCCCCGACGGCTTCGCCGCCGACACCACGCGGACCCCGCCGCGCACCCCGGCCGAACGGCTGGTCGCCGCCGCGTGGGCGGACGTCCTGGACACCGACGAGGTCGGCGCCGACGACGACTTCTTCGCCCTCGGCGGCGACTCCATCCTCGCCGTCCGCGTCACCTCCCGGCTGCGCGCCGCCTTCGGCACGGACGTCTCGCCCCGGCTGCTGTTCACCCACTCCACGCTGTCCGCCCTGGCGGCGGAGCTGGGCGAGCCCCGGGACGGGAGCACCGCCGACACCATCCCGGCCACCGGTGCGGACACCCCCGCGCCCCTGTCGTACGCCCAGCAACGCCTGTGGTTCCTCGATCGTTTCGAGCCGGGCAGCACCGAGTACACGACCCTGTCCGTGCTGCGGCTGCGCGGCCCGCTCGACACCGCCGCCCTGCGCAGCGCCTTGGACGGGCTGATCGCCCGGCACGAGGCCCTGCGCACCACGTTCACCGAACAGGACGGCCAGGCCCGGCAGTCGGTCCACCCGGCACGGCCCGTGGACCTGCCGGTGGACGACCTCGCGGACCTCGCCCCCGTGGGCGCCGGCGAGGAAAGCGCCCTCGACGCCGTCTTGGAGCGCGAGGCCGCCACCCCCTTCGACCTGGCCACCGGGCCGCTGTTCCGGGTCCGCCTGGTCCGGGGCGCCGCCGACGAGCACGTCCTCGTCCTGGCCCTGCACCACATCGTCACCGACGGCTGGTCCGCCGGTGTGCTGGCCCGGGACCTGGGCGAGCTGTACACGGCGGCCCTGGAGGACCGCCGTCCCGACCTGCCCGCCCTGCCGGTCCGGTACGCCGACTACGCCTCCTGGCAGCGCGCCCGCGCCGAGCGGGCCGAAGCCGAACTGGGCTTCTGGCGGCGGGCGCTGGACGGCGTGACGCCGCTGGAGCTGCCCACCGACCGGCCGCGCCCGGCCGTCCGCTCCCGTGACGGCGCCCTGGTGACCTTCACCCTGCCCGCCGCGCTGACCGAGCGGCTGCGCGAGCGGGGCCGGGAGGCCGACGCCACCCTCTACATGACACTCGTGACGGCCTGCCAGGTGCTGCTCGCCCGCTGGGCCGGCCAGGAGGACGTCACCGTCGGCACCGTCACCGCCGGCCGGGAACGACCCGAACTGCACGACGTCGTCGGCATGTTCGTGAACACGCTGGCGCTGCGCGCCCGGGTCCGCCCCGAACTGCCCTTCCGGGAGCTGCTGACCGAGGTGCGCGACACCGTCCTGGAGGCGTTCGCCCACCAGGAGGTGCCCTTCGAGCGCGTGGTGGACGCCCTCCAGCCCGAGCGGGACACCAGCCGTACCCCGCTGTTCCAGGTCATGGTCGCCCTGCACAACCTCGGCGGCGAGCCGCCCCGGCTGCCCGGCCTGACGGTGGAGCCGGTGACCCCGCCGGTCCGCAACGCCACCTTCGACCTCGCCTTCGACTTCACGGAGACCGACGGCGGGCTCACCGGCTACCTGGAGTACGACACCGGGCTCTTCGACACCGATACCGCCGAACGCCTGGCCGCCCGGCTGCGCGTCCTGCTGGAGGCCGCCGCCGAGGACCCGGAGCGGGCCGTGGGCCGCCTGCCGTTGATGACCGACGACGAACGCCGCCAGGTGCTGCGGTACGGGCGGGGCGCCCGGCTGCCCGAGCCGGACACCACCTTCCCCGCCCTGTTCGAGGCCCAGGCCACCCGCACCCCCCGCCACACCGCCCTGGTGGCCCGCGACACCACCCTGGACTTCGCCGCGCTGAACGAACGCGCCAACCGGCTGGCCCACCACCTCATCGCCCAGGGCGCCGGCCCCGAGGACGTGGTCGCCGTACGGCTCCCACGCACCTCCGACCTGGTGGTGGCGCTCCTCGCCGTCCTCAAGGCGGGCGCCACCCTGCTCTGCCTGGACCCCGAACTCCCGCAGGAGCGAGCGGACTTCCTCCTCACCGACGCCCGGCCGCACACCCTGCTGACCGGCCTCGGCGAGGTGCCCTGGGACCGGCTCCCCGCTCACGACCCGGCCGACACCGACCGCGTCCGGCCCCTGCTGCCCGGGCACACCGCCTACATCGTCTACACCTCCGGCTCCACCGGCCGCCCCAAGGGCGTCGCCGTCGAACACCGGCAGCTCGTCAACCTGTGCCACGACCACCGGTCCGGCCTGCTCGCCCCGCACACCGACGGCGGGCGGCGGCTGCGGGCCGCGCTCAGCGCCTCCTTCTCCTTCGACACCTCCTGGGAGGGGCCGCTGTTCCTCGCCCTCGGTCACGAGGTCCACCTCGTCGACGAGGACGTACGCCTGGACCCGCGGGCCTTCTGCGCCCAGGTCGCCGAACACCGCCTCGACCTGGTGAACGTCACCCCGTCCTTCCTGCGCGAACTGACCGCCGCGGGCCTGCTCGCCCCCGGCCGCCACCACCCGCGCCTGCTGCTGGTGGGCGGCGAGGCCGTCACCCCGGCCGACTGGCGCGAACTCGCCGAGGCCGAACGGCGGTCGGGCGTGACCGTGTACAACATGTACGGCCCCACCGAGTGCACCGTCGACGCCGTCTACGGCCGCTGCGCCGACCGGCCCGACCGCCCGGTCATCGGCCGCCCCGGCGGCAACCTGCGCGCCTACGTCCTCGACGGCGCCCTGCGCCCGGTGCCCCCCGGAGTGCCCGGCGAGCTGTACCTGGCCGGGGCGCAGGTGGCCCGCGGCTACCTGCGCCGGCCCGGCCTCACCGCCGCACGGTTCCTCGCCGACCCGTTCGGGACGCCGGGGGAGCGGATGTACCGCACCGGGGACCGGGTCCGCTGGCACCGGGACGGGCTGCTGGAGTTCCTGGGCCGGGTGGACGAACAGGTCAAGATCCGCGGGTTCCGTGTCGAGCCCGGCGAGGTGGAGGCCGCCCTCCTGGACCACCCGGACGTCGCCGACGCCGCGGTCGCCGCGCGCGAACACGCCGGCCGCCTCATGCTCGTCGGCTATGTGGTGCCGTCCACCGGACGTGTCCCCTCCGCCGACGCACTGCGGCTCGCCCTGCGCCGCACCCTGCCCGACCACATGGTGCCCGCCGCGTTCGTCCCGCTGGCCCGCATCCCCCGCACCACCAGCGGCAAGACCGACCGGCGCGCGCTGCCCGCCCCGCCCGCGCAGCCCGACAGCACCACCCCGTACGTCGCCCCCCGGCCCGGCGCGGAGGAGCGCCTGGCCGCGATCTGGGCGGACGTGCTCGGCGTCGAACGGGTCGGCGCCCACGACAACTTCTTCACGCTCGGCGGCGACTCCATCCTGAGCATCCAGATCGTCTCCCGCGCCCGGCAGGCCGGACTCGCCCTCACCACCAAGGACGTCTTCCGTCACCAGACCGTCGCCGAACTCGCCCTGCGCGCCCGGGAGTCGGCTCCCGTCCCCACCACCACCGACGAGACGGGCGAGGCGCCGCTGACCCCGATCCAGCACTGGTACCTGGACGGACGCGACCCCGGGCAGCGGCTCCGGTTCACCATGACCCAGCGCCTCGAACTCGCCGCCGGCACGGACGGGTCGGCGCTTCGGACCGCTGTCGACGCCCTCGTCCGCCACCACGCCGCCCTGCGCACCCGCTTCCGCCGCACGGCCGACGGCTGGCGCCAGGAGGTGCTGCCCGAGACCCCGGACGGCTTCTTCGCCCGGCACGATCTCGCCGGGCTGGACGACACGGCGCTGGAGAGCGAGGTCCAGCGGCTCACGGAGGACGCACAGGCTGCGCTCGACCCGGTCGAGGGCCGGGTCATCCGGGCCCTGTTCTTCGACCGAGGCCCCGGGCGGAACGGCCAACTGGTGATCACCGCGCACCACTTGGTGATCGACGGGGTGTCCTGGCGCATCCTGCTCGCCGACCTGGAGACCGCACACGGGGCGGCTGCGGCCGGCCGGTCCGTCGAGCTGCCCGCCAGGGGCACCTCGTACGGCGTCTGGGCCACCCGGCTCGACCGGCACACCCGCTCCGGCGCCCTGGACGCCGACCTGCCGTACTGGACGCGCACCTGTGAGGCCCCGGCCGAACTGCCCGCCGGACGGCCCGGCCCCCGCACCCACGGCACCGCCGCCACCCTCACCGTCACCCTGGACGCGGAGACGACCGACGCCGTGCTGCGGCAGGTCCCCGAGGTCTACCGCACCCAGGTCAACGACGTCCTGCTCAGCGCCCTCGGCCGCACCCTGGCCCGCTGGTGCGGGCGCGACACCGTCCTCCTCGGCGTGGAGGGACACGGCCGGGAGGACCTGTTCGCGGACGTCGACCTGGCGCGGACCGTCGGCTGGTTCACCGCCGAGTTCCCGCTCGCGCTGCGCGTCGACCCGGACGCCGGCTGGCACGAGACCCTCCGCTCGGTCAAGGAACAACTGCGCGCGGTACCGCTGCGCGGCCTGAGCCACGGCGCCCTGCGCCACCTCGTGCCCGGCAGCCCGCTCGCCGGCACCCCCACCCCGCAGGTCGGCTTCAACTACCACGGCCAGTGGGACGCGGACGGCACCGGCGGGCTGCTGCGCGGCTCCCTGCCCCCGGCCGGCCGGGACACCGACCCGGACGAACCCCGCCCCTACCTGCTGGACGTCACCGGCGTGGTCCAGCGGGGCCGCCTCGAACTCGGCTGGACCTACCCGGCGGAGGTCTACGACGAGGCGACCGTCCGCCGGCTCGCCGAGGAGACGCTCGGGGCCCTGCGGGACATCGCGGCGCACTGCGCCCGGCCCGGCGCGGGCGGCCGCACCCCCTCCGACTTCCCGCTCGCCGGACTCGGCCAGGACCGGCTGGACCGGCTCGTCGGCACCGGCCGGCAAGTCGAGGACGTCCTGCCGCTCACCCCGCTCCAGTCCGGCATGCTCTTCCACGGCCTGGTGGACACCGAGCACGCCTACTTCGACCGTACGGCCGTACGCCTGTCCGGCGTCGCCGACCCGCACGCGTTCGCCGCCGCCTGGCAGCAGGTCGCCGACCGCACCCCGGCGCTGCGCAGCAGCGTGCACTGGCAGGGGCTGCCCCACCCCGTCCAGGTGGTCCACCGGCACGCCGAGCTCCCCGTCACCCACCTCGACTGGCGGACGCTGACACCCGAGCGGCGCGCGGAGGCCACCGAGCGGCTGCTCGCCGAGGACCGCGCGGCGGGCATGGACCTCACCACCGCACCGCTGACCCGCCTCACCCTGGCCGCCCTGCCCGGCGACGAGGTGCTGCTGCTCTGGTCGACGCACCACATCGTCCTGGACGGCTGGAGCACCGGGCAGCTGCTCACCGAGGTGTGCGAACGCTACGCGGCCCTCACCGGCGGCCCCGACCCGGCACCCCCGGTACGGCGGCCCTTCGCGGACTTCCTGCACTGGCTGCGCGAGCAGGACGAGCAGGCGGCCGAGCGGTACTGGGCCGACGCCCTGGCCGGGTTCACCGCCCGCACCCCGCTGCCGTACGACCGCACGCCCGCCGAGGCCCACCGCGCCCGCTCGGCCGCCGCCGTGCGCCACGAGCTGGACGCGCCGGTCTCGCACAGGCTGCGGGAGACCGCCGCCCGCGCGGGGCTCACCGTCAACACCGTCGTGGAGGGCGCCTGGGCGCTGCTGCTGGCCCGCTCCAGCGGCCGGGACGACGTGGTGTTCGGCACCACGGTGTCCGGCCGCCCGGCCGAACTGCCCGGTGTCGAAGGCATGATCGGCATGTTCATCAACACCGTGCCGACCCGTGTCCGCGTCCCGGCCGGGCCGGTGCTGCCGTGGCTGCGCGGGCTCCAGGAACGGCAGAGCGACGCCCGCCGTTTCGACTTCCTCGCCCTGTCCCGCATCCAGACCGCGAGCGACGTACCGTCCGGGGAGCCGCTGTTCGACAGCATGGTGGTGTTCGAGAACTACCCCGTGGACGAGTCGGCCACGGCCCGCACGGGCGTCCGCGTCGAGGAAGTGCGCGCCGACGACGCCACCACCTTCCCCTGGTGCCTCCGCGCCCACCTGGCCGAACGGCTCGCCTTCGACCTGGCCTACGACCCCGCCCTGTTCGACCCCGCGACCGTCGAGCGCGCCGCGGACCGGCTGGCCGCCCTGCTCACCGCCCTCGCCGACGGGTTCGACACCGACCTGGCCGACCTGGACCTGCTCACCCCGGCCGACCGCGACCTGCTGGCCGCCTGGAACACCACCGCCCGCCGGGCAGCCCCGCGCAGTCCGGTGGACCTGTTCGCCGAGCAGGCCCGCCGCACCCCGGACGCGGTCGTGGTCCGCGACGGCCGGCACGAGCTGACGTACCGGGAACTGACCGACTGGGCAGGAGCGTTGGCGGCCCGGCTGGTTGCGGGCGGGCTGACGGCCGAGGACCGGGTGGCGCTGCTGATGGAGCGCTCCGCCGAACTCGTCGTCGCCCAGCTCGCCGTGCTCATGGCCGGCGGCGCCTACGTCCCCGTCGACACCCGGGCTCCCGAGGAGCGCCGCCGCACCCTGCTCGCCCAGGCGGGCGCCACCGTCCGGCTCACCCCGGCCGAGGTGACCGCCGCGCGCGCCGGAGCCTCCATCGGGGAGGGCCACACACCGGCCGCCGACCCCGACCGGCTGGCGTACGTGATGTTCACCTCGGGCTCCACCGGCCGGCCCAAGGCGGTCGCCGTACGCCACCGGGACGTGGCGGCGCTCGCGACCGACAGCCGGTTCGCCGACGGGGCGTGCGCACGGGTGCTGCTGCACTCGCCGGTGGCCTTCGACGCCGCCACCTTCGAGGTGTGGGCGCCGCTGGTGAACGGCGGCTGCGTGGTGGTGGCCCCAAGCGGCGGCGTGGACGCCGCGCTGGTGCGCCGACTGGCCGCCGACGGCGAGCTGACGGCCCTGTGGCTGACCGCCGGACTGTTCCGGCTGCTCGCGCAGGACGCCTCCGACTGCTTCCGGGGCCTCGCCCAGGTGTGGACCGGCGGCGACGTCGTCCCCGCCCCGGCCGTGCGCCGGGTGCTGGCCGCGTGCCCCGGCCTGACCGTCGTGGACGGCTACGGCCCCACCGAGACCACCACCTTCGCGACCTCCTGCGCCCTCACCGACCCGGAGGCCGTGCCCGGCACCGTCCCCATCGGCCACCCGCTGGACGACACGCGGGTGCACGTCCTCGACGCCCGGCTGCGGCCCGTACCGCCGGGCTGCCCCGGCGAACTGTACGTGGCCGGCGAGGGCGTCGCCCGCGGCTACCTGGGCCGCCCCGGCGACACCGCCGCCCGCTTCCTCGCCGACCCCTACGGCCCGCCCGGCGCCCGGATGTACCGCACCGGCGACCTGGCCCGGCGGCGGCCGGACGGCACCGTCGAGTTCCTGGGCCGCGCCGACGACCAGGTGAAGATCCGGGGCTTCCGGGTGGAGCCCGGCGAGGTCGAGGCCGCCCTCGCCGCCCACCCGGGCGTCGTGGACGCGGCCGTGGTGGCCCGCGAGGACCGGCCCGGCGCCAGACGGCTCGTGGCCTACGTCGTCGGACCGGCCGGACAGGACCCCGAGGAGCTGCGGGACTTCGCCGCCCGCACCCTGCCCGACTACCTCGTCCCCAGCGCCGTCGTGCCGCTCACCGCGCTCCCGCTCAGCCGCAACGGCAAGGTCGACCGGGCATCCCTGCCCGCGCCGGAAGCCCTGCCCGGGCGCACCCGGGTCGAGCCCCGCACCGAAGCCGAACACCGCACGGCGGCCGTCTTCGGCGAGGTGCTGGGCAGCGAACCGCCCGGTGTGGAGGACGACTTCTTCCAGCTCGGCGGCGACTCGATCCTCAGCATCCGGCTCGCCTCCCGGCTCGCCGAGACCTTCGACACCGACGTCACCCCGCGCGCGGTGTTCACCCACCCCACCCCGGCCGGACTGGCCCGGCTGCTCGGCACCCGGCAGGGCACAGGACGGTCGGCGATCGTCCCGGCCGCCCGGGACGGGGCCGCGCCGATGTCGTACGCCCAGCAACGCCTGTGGTTCCTGGACGAGTTCGCACCCGGCGGCGCCGAGTACGTGACGGCGCTCGCCCTCCGGCTGCGCGGCACCCTGGACACCGGCGCCCTCCGCGCGGCCCTCACCGCCCTGGTGGCCCGGCACGAGTCGCTGCGCACCACCTTCGACAGCGTCGACGGACACGGCGTCCAGCGGGTCCACCCGCCCCACGACGTGCCGCTGCCCGTGCGTGACGTGTCACAGGCCGCCGACCCGGAGGCCGCACTGCGCGGGCTGCTCGCCGAGGAACGCTCCCGCCCGTTCGACCTGCGGCAGGGGCCGCTGCTGCGTACCGGCCTGATCCGGCGGGCCGAGAACGACCACGTGTTGGCCCTCACCCTGCACCACATCGTCACCGACGGCTGGTCCACCTCCGTCCTGCTCGGCGACCTCGCCCACCTCTACCGCGCGGAACTCGGCGCGGTGGAAGGTGACCTGCCGTCGCTGCCGGTGCAGTACGCCGACTACGCCCGCTGGCAGCGTGGCGCCGGGGACACCGGAGCGGAGGAACATCTCGCGTACTGGAAGCGGCAGTTGTCCGACACCCAGCCGCTGGAGCTGCCCACCGACCGGCCCCGGCCGCCGGTGCGCACCAGCGCAGGCGCGACCACCCGGCTGGTGGTGCCCGCCCGGACCGCCCGGCGGCTGACCCGGCTCGCCCGGGACCACGGCACCACCCTGTTCACCGCGCTCGTCGCCGCCGCCCAGGCCTACCTCGCCCGGCTCTCCGGCGCCGAGGACATCGCCGTCGGCACCGTCACCTCCGGCCGCGACCGGCCCGAGACGCAAGGCCTCGTCGGGTTCTTCGTCAACACCCTCGTGCTGCGCTCCCGGGCCGACGCCGAGGAGCCCTTCACCGGGTTCCTCACCGCCGTACGGCAGACCGTCCTCGACGCCTTCGCCCACCAGGACGTGCCCTTCGAACGGGTCGTGGACGAGGTGGAACCGGTCCGCGACACCAGCCGCAGCCCCCTCTTCCAGGTCATGGTCGTCCTGCAGAACACCCCGGCCTCCGGGCTAGACCTGCCCGGCCTGGACGTCACCGACGTCGAACCGGAGTCCGAGCAGGCCGCGTTCGACCTCACCCTGGAGTTCGCCGAGACCGGCGACGGCGCCCTGCACGGCCTGCTCACCTACAACACCGACCTGTTCGACGCGGCCACCGCCGAACGGATGGCCGCACAGCTCGGCACCCTGCTGCACGCCGTCGCCGAGGACCCCCACCGGCCGCTCGGCGTCCTGCCGCTGACCTCCGACGACGAGCTGAAGATCCTGCTGGACCAGGGCCGCGGCACCTTCCGCCCGGTGCCCGAGACGACCCTGCCCGCCCTGTTCGAGCGGCAGGCGGCCCGTACGCCGGACGCGGTGGCGCTGGTCGACGGCGACCGGGAGCTGACCTACGCGGAGGTGGACCGGGCGGCCAACCGGCTGGCCCACCGGCTCGTCCGGGACGGCGTCGGACCGGAGCGCGTGGTCGCCCTGGCGCTGCCCCGCTCGGCGGCGACCGTCGTGGCCCAGCTCGCCGTCGCCAAGGCCGGCGGCGCCTTCCTGCCGGTGGACCCCGACTACCCGCCGCAGCGCCGGGAGTTCATGATCCGGGACGCGGGCGCCCACCCGGTCCTCGGCGACCCGGCCGAGGTGTGGGCCGCCGACGGGCCGGACACGGCACCGACGGACACCGACCGCACCGCGCCCCTCACCCCCGCCCACCCCGCCTACGTCATCTACACCTCCGGCTCCACCGGCACCCCCAAGGGCGTCGTCGTCACCCACCGAGGGCTCGCCTCCTTCGCCGCGGCGGCCGCCGAACAGTACGCGGCGGGCCCCGGCGACCGGGTGCTGCAGTTCGCCTCGCCCAGCTTCGACGCCTCCGTGCTGGAGCTGTGCGTCTCCCTGCTCGGCGGGGCCGCTCTGATCACCGGCGAGGAGGGGCCGCTGGTCGGCGAGCGGCTGGCGGAGGTGCTCGCCGAGCGGCGCGTCAGCCACACCCTGATCCCGCCGGCCGCGCTGGCCACCGTCCCGCCGGAGACCGCCTCCGCCCTGCCCCACCTGCGCACCCTCATCGTCGGCGCCGAGGCCTGCCCGGCCGACCTGGTCGACACCTGGGCCTCCGACCGCCGGATGATCAACTCGTACGGCCCCACCGAGGCCACCGTCGTCGCCACCTGGACCGGTCCGCTCACCCCCGGCACCGGCGCCCCGCCGATCGGCCGCCCCGCCGGCGGCACCCGCGTCCGCGTGCTCGACGCCGCCCTGCGTCCCGTGCCGCCCGGCGTGACCGGGGAGCTGTACCTCGCCGGGCCCGGACTCGCCCGCGGCTACCTGGGCCGGCCGGGACTCACCGCCCAGCGGTTCGTCGCCGACCCGTTCGGCGCGCCGGGGGAGCGGATGTACCGCACCGGGGACCTGGTCCGCTGGACCGCCGACGGCCGGCTCCGGTTCGCCGGACGCGCCGACGACCAGGTCAAGCTGCGCGGCTTCCGCATCGAGCCCGGCGAGATCGAGAGCGCGCTGCGGCGCAGCCCGCTGGTACGGGACGCGGTCGTGGTCGTACGCGCGGGGGAGACGCCGGACGCGCCGGCCCGGCTGGTCGCCTACGTGGTTCCGGCGGAAGGGGCTGCCACGGACCCGTCAGCCGCCGGTCCGTCCGTCGGTGAGGCACGCCTGCCCGTCGGCGAGCTGCGGCTGCACCTGGCCGGGCTGCTGCCCCCGCACATGGTGCCGTCCGTCTTCGTGCCGCTCGACCGGCTGCCGCTCACCCCGAACGGCAAGACGGACCGGCGGGCCCTGCCCGAACCCGGGCCCGCGCAGGCCGCGGACGGCCCGCGGACCGCGCCGCGCACCGACACCGAACGCCGGATCGCCCGCATCTGGGCCGACGTGCTGGGCATCGAGGAGGTCGGCGCCGACGACAACTTCTTCGCGCTCGGCGGCGACTCCATCCTGAGCATGCAGGTCGTCTCCCGGCTGCGCCGCGACGGCCTGCACGTGGCCACACGCGACCTGTTCACCCACCAGACCGTGGCCGAACTCGCCACCGTGGTCCGCGCCGCGCCCCGCCGGTCCGGGGACGGCCCGGTCACCGGCGAGGTGCCCCTCACCCCGATCCAGGAGTGGTTCCTGACCACCCCGCGCGCCGCCCACCACCACTTCAACCAGTCGGCACTGCTGGAACTCGACGGCACCCCCGACCCGCGGGCCCTGCGCGCCGCCCTGGACGCGCTGCTGGAGCACCACGACGCGCTGCGCATGCGGTTCACCCGGGACGCGGACGGCTGGCACCAGTTCAACCCGCCGCCGGCCGCCGGCCCCGGCGTCCTCGTCCGGCACGACCTGACCGGGCTGTCCGCCGAGGAGGCCGACGCGGCCATGGGGAAGGCCGCCGACGAACTGCACGCGAGCTTCGACCTGGCCCGGGGCCCGCAGCTGCGGGCGGCCCTGTTCACCGGGGAACCGGACCGGCCCGCGTTCCTCCTCCTCGTCGCCCACCACCTGGTCGTGGACGCCGTCTCCTGGCGCATCCTGCGCGACGACCTGGAGACCGCCTACGGGCAGGCCCTCCAGGGCGGACCGGTCACGCTGGGGGAGCGCGGCACCAGCTTCCGCGCGTGGTCGCGCGGACTCGCCGCGTACGTCGCCGAAGGCGGCCTCGACCACGAACTGCCGTACTGGGAACAGGCGGTGGACACCGAACCCGCGCCACCCACGCCCCCCGCCGCCGGACCGGCCGCCACGGTGAGCGTGGAACTCGGCGAGGAGGACACCACGGCCCTGCTGCGCTCGGCACCCACCGCCTACCGCACCCGCGTCAACGACGTGCTGCTCGCCGCCCTCACCCTGGCCCTGGCCCGCTGGACCGGCCGCGACCGGGTCCGCCTGGACCTGGAGGGCCACGGCCGCGAGGACCTGCTCGACGGCGTCGACCTGTCCCGCACCGTCGGCTGGTTCACCACCGTCCACCCGGTCGCCGTCCAGGTGCCCGACCCCGGTGACCTCGGCCCCGACCGCGACTGGCGGTCCCTGGTGAAGTCGGTGCGCCGCCAGTTGCGCGCCGTACCCGGCAACGGCATCGGCTTCGGCGCGCTGCGCACCTTCGGCCCGCCCGAGGTGCGCGAACGCCTCGGCGGCAGTGCGCACAGCCAGGTGGTGTTCAACTACCTCGGCCAGTGGGACGCCCGCCCCGAGACCGCGTCGGGCGGCCTGGTCCGCGCCGAACACGGCTCCTTCGGGCAGGACCACGACCCCCGGGACCCCGGCTCGCACCTGCTGGAGGTGGTGGGCGCGGTGCAGCACGGCCGGCTCGCCTTCACCTGGCACCACCGGCCCGGCGTCCACGACACGGCGACCGTGCGCCGGGTGGCCGAGGAGTTCGCCGAGGCCCTGCGCCACCTCGCCCGGCACGCCAGGGGAGGCCGGTGACGACCCTCGGGCCCCGCGCGGCCCCGCGCCGGCGCACCACCCGGTACGGGCCGCGCGCACCCCGCGCTCCGACCGCCCGCCCCCGCCTCGCCACAGCTCACCCGAACCGAACCCCCGAGGAGACCGACATGGACGAGAACACCCGCTACCAGGTGCTGCGCAACGACGAGGAGCAGTACTCCCTCTGGCCCGTCGACGTCGAGGTGCCCGCCGGCTGGCAGCCCGTCGGCAAGGAGGGCACCGAGGCCGAGTGCTCCGCGTACGTCGACGAGGTCTGGACCGACATGCGGCCCAAGAGCCTGCGCGAGCGCATGGAGAACGCCGGCGCCTGACGCCCCGCGCGTCCCCACGACCGACACGCCGGGCCGCCCGCACCGGGCCGGCCCGGCGCCTCCCCCCACTCCTCCTCCCCCACGCGCCACCACACCGCATCACTCCCGAGGAGTCCGCCATGACGCCCGCCATGACCCCCGTCCTGCGCACCGAACGCCTGGAGTTCCTGCCCTACCGGCCCGAACACGAGGACGCCTTCGTCGCCCTGCTGCGCGACGAGGAGGTGTGCCGCCGGATGGGCCAGGAACGCGTGCCCGAGCCGCAGATCCGGGAGCTGTTCCGCGCCATCCTCACCGACGTCTACCCCCAGCGCCGCTTCGACGTCTGGGGCCTGTGGCAGGCGGGCGTCCACGTCGGCCACGCGGAGGTGAAGCCGACCGGCAACGTCGACGGCCACGAACTCGTCACCGCGCTCGCCCCCGGGCACTGGGGTCGCGGACTGGGCGGCGAGGCGGTGCGCGGCCTCCTCCGGCATGCCGCCGACAACCTCGGACTCGCCGAGGCGTACGGCATGGTCGGCGCCGACAACACCGCCAGCCTGGCCATGTGCCGCCGCCTGGGCTTCCGCCACGTCCGGGACGTCGTGGCGGACGACGGCTCGGTGACCAAGCTGCTGGTCGTCTCCACCAGGGCGCCGGGGGAAGCGACGGGCGCCGGGGGCGCGGCGCCCTTCGTCGAGGATCCCGTGTGAGCCTCGGCACCGCCTGATCCGGCCCCCACCCTTCCGGCCGACCGCCGGGGGAGGGGCCGGCCGCGTGTGGCTGTCCGCCGCGACCGGCGCCCGTCCGGGAAGGGCGTCCGTTCGGCGCACCGTCACAGGGGCTGCGCAGGCGGCTCATACGCGCTGTAATGGCGACGTGGTGAGTGAGGGCGCTGCGATCAGCGGGACGAGAACGGCGCCGGAGCGTGCCGAAGCCGCCCTCGCGTCGCTGATGGCGTCACCGGCCACCCCCGACCGGCTCCGCCGGGTCCTCGAACAGGCGCTCGTGTTCGCCGGTGCGTCCTTCGCCGGGGTGTACACGCCCGGCCACGACGCCACGCAGCTATGCCTCGCCGAGTCGGCCGGTCTGCCCCGCACGCTGTACGGCCTCCGGGACTGCTACCCCACCGCCGGCGCCTCCCCGGTCGCCGAGGTGCACCGCACCGGACTCCCGCGCTGGCTCGGCCCCGCCGAGCTGGCCGCCGGCCCGGACTCCCGCCGTACCCCGTCCCCGGACTTCTCCGTGGCCGTCCTGCCGCTCGGACCGGCCGGCGGCGGCTGTCTGCTGGCCGTGGGCGAGCACCCGGGCGGCTTCGGCACCGACGACCGGACCAGCCTGGAGCTGGTCGCCCGCGCCGTGGCCGTACCCGCCCCGGCCGTCGCCGGTGACACCGGCGAGCTGCCGGAGGACGCCTTCAACCTGACCATGGACACCGGCCGGGTGGAGGTCGGCGAGGCGATCCTGCGGCTGTTCGGGATCGACCGGCAGAGCTTCGACGGCCGCGTGGAGACCCTGCTCGGCCGCGCGGTGCCCGAGGACCTGCCCGCGCTGATGTCGGTGGTCGAGGCCGACCACATGTCCATCGGCGACCGCGAGCTTGAGTTCCGCATCCTGCAGCCCACCGGCCCGCCCAAGTGGCTGCGGCTGAGTGGCCGGCTGCTGCCCGGCGGCGAGGGCCGCTCCGCCCGGCTGGTCGGCACCGTCGCCGACGCCTCCACCCTGCGCTCCGACGTCACCGACGTCGCCCGCGTGCAGCGCCTGGCCGCCGCCCTCGCCACCGCCGGCACCGTCAAGGACGTCGGCCAGGCCGTCGTGGCCGCCCTGCGCAAGCCGCTGCGGGCCGACCGGATCGCCCTGGCCGAACTGGAGAACGACCGGCTGGTCGTCACCGTCCTCGACCCGCCAGAGCCCGAGGCCTGGCCCGAGGTGTGGCGCACCGAGTGGCGCACCGAATGGCCCGACGCGCCGGTGCGCGCCATGCCCACCCTGGCCGCTGCGCTGCGCGAGGGCCGCGCCAAGATCTGGCCCGCCGGCTCGGCGCTGGAGCCCGCCCTCGCCGAGGTCGGGCCGGGCGGGCTCGCCGTCCTGCCGCTGCCCGCAGGCAGCCGGATGGCCGGCGCCTGCCTGGTCGGCTGGGACCGGCCGCACGACTTCGCCCCCGACGAACGCGCCCTGCTCACCGCCTGCGCCGGTCTGACCGGCCAGGCCCTGCTGCGCGCCCACGCCTTCGACGCCGAGCACGAACTCGTCGGCATGCTCCAGCGCACCCTGCTGCCCCGCCGGCTGCCCCGGCTGCCCGGCGCGGTCGCCGTCGCCCGCTACCTGCCCACCACGGCCGGTCTGGAGGTCGGCGGCGACTGGTACGACGTGATCCCGCTGGCCGACAACCACGTCGCCCTGGTGATCGGCGACGTCCAGGGCCACAACGCGGGCGCCGCCACCCTGATGGGCCAGATGCGCACCGCGCTGCGCGCCTACGCGGCCGAGGGCCACGCCCCGGACGTGGTCGTCGCCCACGCCAACCGGCTGCTGCTGGACATGGAGACGGACCTCTTCGCCACCTGCGCCTACGTCGACGTCGACGTGGAGCAGGGCACCGCCTGGTGCGTACGCGCCGGGCATGTGCAACCGGTGCTGCGCCACCCGGACGGCACCGCCGAGATCGTGCGGGCCGAGGGCGGCCCACCGCTCGGCGTCCTCGCCCAGGCCGAGTTCCCGATGACCCCGCTCCGGCTCCAGCCCGGCACCGTGATCGCGCTGACCACGGACGGCCTGGTGGAGTCCCCCTCCCTCGACCTCGACGCCGGCATGGACCGGCTGGCCCGCGAACTGTCCGCCGCCGACCCCGCCCACCTCGGCCTGGTCGCGGACGCCCTGCTCACCGGCGCCCACCGCGGAGACGACGTGGCGCTGCTGCTGATGCGCTACGACGGACTGGCCGTACGGCCGCTGCGGGAGAGCTGGACGGTGTGGCGGGTGCCGGAGGCGGTCCGGCACGCCCGCCGCTTCACCCGGCGCACCCTGCGGGCCTGGGGCCTGTCCCGGGACACGATCGACGTGGCCCTGCTGGTCGTCTCCGAACTCGTCACCAACGCCCTGGTGCACACCGGCGGCCAGGTCCGGCTCGACCTCAGCCTGGTCAACCACCGGCTGCGGCTCGCCGTCGCCGACACCTCCCCGCGCAGCCCCGTCAAGCCGACCAGCATCGGCTGGGAGGCCACCGGCGGCCGGGGCATCCTGCTGGTGGAGGCGGTGTCGGCGGCCTGGGGCACGGTCCCGGTCAGCGGCGGCAAACAGGTCTGGGCGGACCTCGTACCCGACCGCTGACCGCCACTCGGGTACGGGTGGCGGCGTCCCGGCAGGTCGTCGCGGGCCCGCGCACCGGACCTGCCTAGGGTCGGTTGGCGTGTCGCACACCTTCGAAGAACTGGTCGCGAAGCAGCGCGCGGCCGCCGCCGCCCACGCCCAGGTGCAGGAACTGCGGGACGCCTACGGCCCGCCGGCCGAGCGGCGGATGACCGGCGCCCAGTCGGGCACCTACGAGACCGCCCTGCGCGCCTGGCGGGACCTTGCCCGCGATGTGCAGACGGCGGTGAGCGAGTACGCCCGGCAGACCGGCCGGCCACGGGCCGAGGTCGAGGCGGAGGTGGAACGCGCGGCAGCGGAGGAGACGGACTGACCCCTGGCCGGACGGGTGGGGCGGGATGGGGCCGTCGGGGCGTCAGCCTGACCTGACCATGAGCCACGGCCGGGCCTGGCCGTGATCCTCGGCCGGACGTGACCATGATCCACGGGCCGACCTGGCCGTGATCCTCGGCCGGACGTGACCATGATCCACGGCCCGACCTGGCCGTGATCCTCGGCCGGACGTGACCGATGATCCACGGCCGACCTGGCGGTGATCCCCGGCCGGACTTGGCCGCGAGCCCCGGCCGGGCCTGACCGTGATCCAGGGCCGGACCTGACCGCCATCCAGGGCCGGACCTCACCCTGGTCCCCGGCCGGACCTGACCGTAATCCAAGGGCCGGGCTTGGCCGTGACCCCTGGCCGGGCCTGAACACGACCCCGGCGCCGGCCTTGGCCCTGACCACACCGGCCTTGGCCCTGACCACGACCCCGGCACCGGCCTTGGCCCTGACCCACGGCCGTGACCGGGGCGGGACTGGGGCCGGCGGGCCGCCTGCCTGCCGGTTCGTGGCGGGCCGCGCATCCGTCGCGCCGTGCCGGGTACCCGACGGTCATGAAAACTGCCATGTACGAAGCGGCCGCGGGTGCCCAGGTCTTCGGCTACGCCCTCATCCTGGTCGCCGGAGTGGCCCTGGTCGCGGGACTGATCTGGGCCTTCCGGCTGGGCTTCAAGGTGCGCGAGCGGGAGCCGGCGCCGCCGCGGCCCGACGAACAGCCGAAGATGCCGCCGTCGGGGCCGGTCCACGAGACCCGCGAGGTCCGCGAGCCCGACGAGGTCCCCCGGGCCACCGACGAGAGCGAGCGCCTCACCCCCCACCAGCTCGGCAACGTCGGCACCAAGCGCGCCGACGACCAGCGTCGCCCCCGCTGGTCGCCGGGGTCCAGTGGCTCCTTCGGCGGTGGCGGTGGCGGCCGTACCTGACCGGTGCGGGGCACGGCCGCGTTTGCGGACCGCTCGGCCCGGGGACCCGGTCACGCACACATCACGGCCCGGGCCCGGGCGGCCCGGCGAACGCGCCCGCGACGAGCGGGACACAGAAGGAAGATGAACGACGTGACCGCGCATGCCAGCGAGAAACCGGCCATACCCCACGCGGAGACGGGCTGGGCCCAGGCCCACCGTCGGCGGAACCGGGGAGTACGCACCTGCGTGCCCGCCGTCCTGGACCGCACCTCCGCGCAGCGGCAGGCCCTGGATCCCGAGGACAACATCGTGCGCGGCGAGGACTGAACGACCGGGCGAAGCCGGACGTCTCAAGGCGCCCGGCGGCATACTCCCGGTCATGAACCTGCTCGTCACCGGCGCCGCCGGCTTCATCGGCTCCCACTACGTCCGCAGACTCCTGGCCGACGACGCGCCGGACGCGCCCCGGGTCACCGTGCTGGACAAACTCACCTACGCGGGCACGCTCACCAACCTCCCCGTCGGCCACCCCCGGCTGGACTTCGTGCACGGGGACGTCTGTGACGCCGGTCTGGTCGACGAACTGATGGCGGACGCCGACCAGGTGGTGCACTTCGCCGCCGAGTCGCACGTCGACCGGTCGATCGAGGGGGCCGGGGAGTTCGTCCGCACCAATGTGCTCGGCACCCAGACCCTGCTGGACGCGGCCCTCCGGCACGGCACCGGCCCGTTCGTACACGCCTCCACCGACGAGGTCTACGGCTCCATCGCGACCGGCTCCTGGCGCGAGAGCCAGCCGCTCGCGCCCAACTCCCCGTACGCGGCGTCGAAGGCCTCCGCCGACCTCGTCGCCCTCGCGCACCACCGCACCCATGGCCTGGACGTCCGGATCACCCGCTGCTCCAACAACTACGGCCCGCGCCAGTTCCCCGAGAAGGTGATCCCGCTCTTCGTGACCAACCTTCTCGACGGGCTGCCCGTCCCGCTGTACGGCGACGGGAGCCACGTCCGCGACTGGCTGCACGTCGACGACCACTGCCACGGCATCGACCTGGTCCGCACTCAGGGCCGCCCCGGCGAGGTGTACCACCTAGGCGGTGGCACGGAGCTGACCAACAAAGAGCTGACCGGCCTGCTGCTGGAGGCGTGCGGCGCGGGCTGGGAGCACGTGGTGCACGTCCCCGACCGCAAGGGCCACGACCTGCGCTACTCGCTCGACTGGAGCAAGGCCCGCGAGGAACTCGGCTACCGGCCGCGCCGCGACTTCACCACCGGCCTCGCCGAGACGGTCGCCTGGTACCGCGCCCACCGGTCCTGGTGGGAGCCGCTCAAGCGGCTCACCGCCCGCTGACCGGCAGTCGGCCGTGACCAGCCGCACCGCCCCGGCGTCCGGCGAGCGGTCAGGCGTGGGTCTTGGCCAGCAGTTCCAGGATCTCGGCCGTCGTGCCGGTCTCACCGAGCCGCGGGAAGATGCGCTCGACGCTGTTCGCGTGCGCCTCGCCGTCCGCGTCGGCCATGGCGTCCGTGGCGAGGGTGACGTGGTAGCCGTGCGCGTAGGCGTCGCGGGCGGTGGACTCGACGCCGATGCTGGTGGCGATGCCGGTCAGCACGATCTGGGTGATGCCGCGGCGGCGGAGCTGGACGTCCAGGTCGGTGCCGTGGAAGGCGCTCCAGTTGTGCTTGGTGACGCGGACGTCGCCGGGGTGTCCGGACAGATCGTCGACGACGACGTCCCAGCCCTCCGGGAAGGCGAGCCCGCGCGGCTGGCGCTCGGTGCGGCCGGGGACGGCGTCCGCGCCGTCCGGAGCGAAGGAGACCCGGACCAGGACCACGGGCAGCCCGTGGGAGCGGAACGCGTCGGCGAGCGCGGCCGTGCGGGAGACGACCTCGGCACCCGGGTACGGCTGGGTGGGCATGGCCACGATGCCGTTCTGGAGGTCGATCGCGACGAGGGCGGTACGGGGGTCGAGCGTGGTGAGCGACATGGGTCGGTCAGGCCTTTCGGGTGTCTCGGGTGGTCGGCCGGCGCAGGGACCGGTCGGGCAGGGTCGTCGCCAGCAGCAGTGCGGAGCCGGCGAGCATGAACAGGGCCAGGGCGTGCAGCCCGGCCGTGTCGGCGCGGTGCGGGTAGAACGCCGCGGTGGCGGCGGACGCGCCCAGCGCGCCGAGGTACATGAAGGTCCGCAGCAGCCCGGCGGCGGAGGCGATCCGCTCCGGGTCGGCCTGCCGGTACAGCGCGGTCTGCGTGGCCAGGCCGATCAGCCCCTGCGGGACGCCGAGCAGCACTCCGACGCCGAGCAGCAGCCAGAGCGGGCTGCGGTCGCCGACCAGGAGCAGCGCCGCGCACCCCGCGAGCTGGAGTACGGAACCGGTGATCAGCTTGGCGCGCACCGCCTCGCGGCGCCCGGTCAGCGCGGAGGCGGTGAGCGCCGCCGCCGACAGCGGCAGCAGCGCGAGCCCGGCCGTGGAGGGCCCCAGCCCGCGGCCCTGCTCCAGCCACTGCGTGTAGCCGTACATGAAGGCGTAGGCGGTCGTGTAGCCGAGCAGCTGGCGCAGGTAGGTGGCGAGCAGCGGGCCGTTGCCGCCGAGGACCCGCAGGTCGACGAACGGGTCCGGCACCCGCAGCTCGCGCAGCGCGAAGCCGGTGGCGGCCGCGGCGGACAGCACCGGCAGGTACCAGCGGTCGGCCCGCGGCTGAGTCAGGAACAGCATCAGCGCGACCAGCAGGACGGCGAACAGCGCCATGCCGGGCACGTCCAGGCCGCGCCGCCGGGTCTCGGACCGGGGCAGTCGCAGCACGCCGAGCACCAGACAGGCCGCCGACAGCGGCACGTTGACGGTGAACACGGCCCGCCAGCCGGCCAGCCCGATCAGCAGCCCGCCGAGCGCGGGCCCGACGACGGCCACCGTCTGGTTGGCGACGGCGAGCGCGGTCAGCACGCCGGCCGGGCTGTCCTGTCCGGTGCGTTCGGCCTCGCCGCGGGTCAGCCGCATGGCCGCGGGGTACGCCGCCGAGGTGCCGAAGCCCAGCAGTACCCGGGCCGCGATCAGCACGCCGAGCGAGGGCGCGAGCGCGCCGAGCAGCCCGGCGACGCCGACCAGGGCCGTACCGGCGAGGTAGAGCCGGCGCGGGCCGTACATGTCCACCAGACGGCCGATCACGGGCTGGCCGACGGCGGTGGCCAGGTAGAGCGCCGAGACCAGCCACACCGTCTCGGAGGGCGGGGCACCGAACGCGACGCCGATCGGCACCAGCGCCACGGCGATCATCGAGGAGTTGACCGGGTTCAGGACCGAGCCGAGGACCATCGGCGGGATGAGCCGGCGGTCGAAGCGGGCGGGGGAGGGGCCGGCGGTCCGGGAGCGCGCCGTGAGCTTCGGTATCACGGCCGGGACAGCCGTTCCATCAGCTCCAGCGCCGCGAGGACGGTCTGCCGCTCCTCCTCGGTGTAGCGGTCCTGGAAGGTGCGGGCCAGCCACTCCTCGCGCACCTGCCGGTTCCCCTCGACACGGGCCCGCCCGCCGTCGGTCAGGGTGACCAGCTGGCGGCGGCCGTCGTCGGGGTCGGGGGCGCGGCGGATCAGCCCGTGCTGCTCCAGGGCGGCCAGCGTGGTGGCCATGGACTGCGGACGCACTCCCTCCGCGGCGGCGAGCGCGCTGGCCGTGGCCGCGCCGTGCTTGCCGACCAGGGTGAGTGCGGACTCCTGCGAGGGGCTGAGGTCGGCGTCCTGCGCCACCTCGCGGATGCGGCGCCGCAGCCTGCTGAACACCACGCGCAGATCGCGCGCGGCGCGGGCGGCGGAGTCGGAGATGTCAGCCATGCCACCCAGGCTAGGACCGACAGCTCAGACTGTCCAGTTGAAGCTGTTCAGTTTTGGCTGTCTATTTGCCGGGGTACTCGCCGGATCTCGGACAGCGCGGCACGCGCAGTACGTCGGTGCACCCACGGAGCGAATCAAGGAGCGCAGATGACCCCTCCGGACAGGTCCGGCCTGGAGGCGGCCCTGAGCGCCGAGGTGGACGGCGAAGTCCGCTTCGACCCGGGCAGCCGCGGCGCCTACGCCACGGACGGTTCGAACTACCGTCAGGTCCCACTGGGCGTCGTCGTGCCCCGGACCGTCGAGGCGGGCGCCCGGGCGGTGTCGGTGTGCGCACGCTTCGACGCCCCCGTCCTCTCCCGGGGCGGCGGCACGAGCCTGGCCGGACAGACCACCAACACCGCCGTGGTGATCGACTGGAGCAAGTACTGCACCGGTGTCCTCTCCGTCGACCCGGAGCGGCGCACCTGCGTGGTGGAGCCCGGCATCGTCCTGGACGAACTCAACCGGCACCTCGCCCGCCACAAGCTCCAGTTCGGCCCCAAACCGTCCACGCACAGCCACTGCGCGCTCGGCGGCATGATCGGCAACAACTCCTGCGGCGCCTCCGCCCAGGCCTACGGCAAGACCGTCGACAACGTCCGGCGCCTGGAGATCCTCACCTACGACGGACAGCGCGCCTGGGTCGGCCCCACCCCGCCCGACGAGCGCGCCCGCATCATCGCCGGCGGCGGCCGGCTCGCCGAGATCTACGCCGGCCTCGACCGCATCGCCACCGAGTACCTGGCCGACATCCGCCGCGGCTACCCCAAGATCCCCCGCCGCGTCTCCGGCTACAACCTGGACTCCCTGCTGCCCGAGAACGGCTTCGACGTCGCCAAGGCGCTCGTCGGCAGCGAGGGCACCCTGGTGACCGTCCTGCGCGCCGAACTCGACCTCGTGCCCGTGCCGCCGTACCAGTCGCTGCTCGTCCTCGGCTACGACGACATCTGCGCCGCCGCCGACGACGTCCCCCGGCTGCTGGAGCACTGCTCGCCCAGCCAACTGGAGGCCCTGGACGGGCGCATGGCCCAGCTGATGCGCGAAGAAGGCGCCTACCTGGACTCCCTCGACAACCTGCCCGAGGGCGACAGCTGGCTGATGGTGCTGTACAGCGGCGACAGCCAGGAGGACGTCGACGAACAGGCGCACGCCCTGCTGCGGGCCATCGGCCGTGGCGAGAAGGAGGCGAACGTCGCCTTCTCCGACGACCCCGAACGCGAGCAGAAGATGCTCAAGGCCCGCGAGGCCGGACTCGGGGTGACCGCCCGCCCGCCGGACGACCGGGAGACCTGGGAGGGCTGGGAGGACTCCGCCGTACCGCCCGAGCGGCTCGGCGACTACCTGCGTGACCTGAAGGACCTGTTCGGCGAGTTCGGCTACGACCACCCGTCCCTGTACGGGCACTTCGGCCAGGGCTGCGTGCACACCCGCATCCCCTTCGGACTGAAGACCGCCGAGGGCGTGGCCGGCTTCCGGCGGTTCGTGGAGCGGGCCGCCGACCTCGTCGCCTCCTACGGCGGCTCCCTCTCCGGCGAGCACGGCGACGGCCAGGCCCGGGGCGAGCTGCTCACCCGGATGTTCGGGGAACGGCTCGTCACCGCGTTCGGCGAACTCAAGGCCCTCTTCGACCCCGGCAACCGGATGAACCCCGGAAAGGTCGTCCACCCCAACCCCGTCGACGGACAGCTGCGGCTCGGCCCCACCTGGCGGCCCGCCACGCCGACGACCCACTTCGGCTACCCCGAGGACGACCACTCCTTCAACCGCGCCGTGATGCGCTGCGTCGGCATCGGCAACTGCCGTGGCCACTCCGGCGGCGTCATGTGCCCCTCCTACCGGGCCACCATGGAGGAGGAACACTCCACCCGCGGCCGGGCCCGGCTGCTGTTCGAGATGCTCGACGGGCACGCCGACTCCGCCGTCAAGGACGGCTGGCGCTCCACCGCCGTGCGTGACGCCCTCGACCTCTGCCTGGCCTGCAAGGGCTGCAAGTCCGACTGCCCCACCGGCGTCGACATGGCCACCCTCAAGGCCGAGTTCATGTCCCACCACTACGAGGGACGGCTGCGTCCCATGGCCCACTACTCCATGGGCTGGCTGCCGGTGTGGGCCCGGCTGTCCCGGACCGCTCCCTCCCTGGTCAACTCGGCGCTGCACGCACCCGGCCTCGCGTCCCTGGGCAAACGGCTCGCCGGGGTCGACGAGGCCCGCCCGGCACCGGTGTTCGCCGCGCAGTCCTTCCTCCAGTGGTGGCGGGCCCGCGACCGGGAGGAGCCCGACCCGGCCGACCCCCGCACCGTCGTGCTGTGGCCCGACACCTTCAGCACCTACTTCCACCCCTCGATCGCGATCTCGGCCGTCCGGGTCCTGGAGGACGCCGGCTTCCGGATCGCCGTCCCGGACAAGCCGGTGTGCTGCGGCCTCACCTGGATCTCCACCGGCCAACTGCCCACCGCCAAACGGGTCCTGCGCCACACCGTCGACGTGCTGCGCCCCCACCTGGAGGCCGGCATCCCCGTGATCGGCCTGGAACCCTCCTGCACGGCCGTCTTCCGCGCCGACGCCCCCGAGCTGATGCCCGGCGACCAGGACGTGGCACGGCTCGCCGCCCAGACGCGCACCTTCGCCGAACAACTCGTCCACCACGCCCCCGACGACTGGCGGCCCCCGCAGCTCGCCCGGCAGGCGACCGTGCAGACCCACTGCCACCAGCACGCCATCATGAAGTTCGACGCCGACCGCGAACTGATGCGCCGCGCCCACCTCGACGCCGAGGTGCTCGACGAGGGCTGCTGCGGCCTGGCCGGCAACTTCGGCTTCGAACGCGGCCACCACGAGGTGTCCATGGCCGTCGCGGAACTGGGCGTCCTGCCCGCCGTGCGCGGGGCCGCCCCGGACAGCCTGGTCCTCGCCGACGGCTTCAGCTGCCGCACCCAGATCGAGCAGGGCGGCACCGGCCGCCGCGCCCTGCACCTCGCCGAGGTCCTCGCGCTCGCCCTCGACGGCAACCTGCCCAGCGACCACCCCGAGCGGCTCGCCGACCGCCCCGCCGAACCGTCCCGCGCCGCCCGCTGGGCGACGACCGCCTCCCTGGCCGCCCTCTCCCTGGGCGCCGTGGCCGGACTGCGGCAGCTCAGGAGGTGATCATGAGCGACCAGCCGGCCGTCGAAGCCGTGGACACCGCCGTCTACACCGTGCCCACCGACACACCCGAGGCCGACGGCACCCTCGCCTGGGACAAGACCACCCTCGTCCTGGTCACCGCCCGCGCCGGCACCACCACCGGGCTCGGGTACACCTACGCGCCCGCCGCCACCGCCCACGTCGTCCGCGAACTGCTCGCCGGCACCGTCACCGGCCTGTCCGCGTACGACGTACCGCGCGCCAACGAGCGCATGTGCCGGGCCGTGCGCAACGCCGGACTGCCCGGCGTGGCCGCCCAGGCCGTCGCCGCCGTCGACATCGCCCTGTGGGACCTCAAGGCGCGACTTCTCGGCCTGCCCCTCGTCCACCTGCTCGGCGCCGCCCGCGACGACGTGCCCGTCTACGGCAGCGGCGGCTTCACCACCTACGACACCGACCGGCAGGAGCGCCAGCTGCGCGGCTGGACCGAGGAACAGGGCATCCCCCGCGTCAAGATCAAGATCGGCGAGTCCTGGGGCGCCCGGGAGACCCGCGACCTGGAACGCGTCGCCCGCGCGCGGGCCACCATCGGCGACACGGCCGAACTGTACGTCGACGCCAACGGCGGCTACCGCGCCGGCCAGGCCGTACGCCTCGCGGGCCCGCTCGCCGACGAGGGCGTCACCTGGTTCGAGGAACCCGTCTCCTCCGACCACCTCACCGCCCTCGCCGACATCCGCGGCCCGATCGACGTCACCGCCGGCGAATACGGCTACACCCTCCCGTACTTCCAGCACATGCTGGACGCCGGAGCCGTCGACTGCCTCCAGGCCGACGTCACCCGGTGCGGCGGCATCACCGTCTGGCTGCGCGCCGCAGCGCTCGCCCACGCGCGCGGGCTCGACGTCTCCGGGCACTGCGCGCCCCACGCCCACGCCCACGCGGCCGCCGCCGTGCCCAACCTGCGCCACCTGGAGTGGTTCCACGACCACGTCCGCATCGAACGGCTGCTGTTCGACGGCGTCCTCGACCCGGGCGGCGGCAGCGTCACACCGGGCGCCGACGGGGCACCCGGCCTCGGCCTGACCCTCGTGGAGGAGCGGGCGGCGCCCTACCGGGTGGAGTGACCGACACCCAGTGACCGGCACGCGTGACAGACATCGTGTACGCAGGAGGAGAGGAACATGCCCCCCACCGTCGTCATCACCGGCGCCAGCGCCGGCATCGGCCGCGCCACCGCTCGCCTGTACGCCCGGCGCGGCGCCGACGTCGTCCTGGTCGCGCGCGGCGAAGGTGGCCTGGAGGCGGCGGCCGACGAGGTCGCGGCGCTCGGCGGCCGGCCCCTGGTACGGCCCGCCGACGTGGCCGACCCGGCCCAGACGGAGGCCGTCGCCGAGGCCGCGGAGAAGGAGTTCGGCCCCATCGACATCTGGATCAACTGCGCCTTCGCCAGCGTGTTCGCACCGTTCGAGGAGATCACCCCCGAGGAGTACCGGCGGATCACCGAGGTGACCTACCTCGGCTTCGTCAACGGCACCCGATCCGCCCTGAAGCGGATGCTCCCGCGCGACCGGGGCACGATCGTGCAGGTCGGCTCCGCGCTCGGGGAACGGTCGATCCCCCTCCAGTCGGCGTACTGCGGAGCCAAGCACGCCATCAACGGCTTCACCTCCTCCCTGCGCACGGAACTGCTCCACCGGGGCAGCAGCGTCCGCGTCACCGTCGCCCAGATGCCCGCCGTCAACACCCCCCAGTTCGAATGGGTCCGCTCCCGCCTCGCCAAGCACCCCATGCCGGTCCCGCCGATCTACCAGCCCGAGGTGGCCGCGCGGGGCGTGCTGTACGCCGCCGACCATCCGGGCCGCAAGCAGTACTACGTCGGCGCGTCCACCGTCGCCACCATCTGGGCCAACCGGCTCGTCCCGGCGCTGCTCGACCGCTACCTGGCCCGCACCGGCTTCGACTCCCAGCAGACCGACCGCATCCCGCCCGCCGGCCTGGACAACCTCTTCGAACCGGTGGACCGCGACCCCGCCGACGACCAGGGCGCCCACGGCTCCTTCGACGACACCGCCCACGCCCGCTCCTGGCAGGAGACCCTGGTACGCCACCCCGCCGCCACCGCCCTCGGCGCGGGCGCCGCGCTGCTGGGCACCGTACGCGGCATCCGCCGCCTGACCTCCTCCTCCGCATAGGCTGACGAGGTGCGCCTCCTGCTCATGTCCGACACGCACCTGCCCAAGCGCGCCAAGGCGCTCCCGGAGCAGTTGCTCGCCGAACTCCCGCGCGCCGACGTCGTGTTCCACGCCGGGGACTGGGTCGACACCGCCACCCTCGACCTGCTGGAGAGCCGCAGCCGCCGGCTGATCGGCGTGTACGGCAACAACGACGGCCCCGAACTGCGCGCCCGGCTCCCCGAGGTGGCCCACGCCGAACTGGGCGGCCTGCGCTTCGGGGTCGTCCACGAGACCGGCCCCGCCCAGGGCCGCGAGGCCCGCTGCGCCGCCCGCTTCCCCGACCTGGACGTCCTCGTCTTCGGGCACAGCCACATCCCCTGGGACACCACCGCCCCCGGCGGTCTGCGCCTGCTCAACCCCGGCTCCCCGACGGACCGCCGCCGCCAGCCCCACTGCACCTACCTCACGGCGACGGTCGCCGACGGAGCCCTCACCGAGGTGACCCTGCACCGGCTGCCGCGCCGGTAGCGGCCGGGGCCCCTCCGGGGGGGGGTGCCTCTATGTCTTTCGTCAAGCGATCCGTGGGGTTCTGGGTTCGTAGAAGGTTCCGTCGCGGAGCATGGCGAACAGGACGCTGATGCGGTGG
>NZ_JNWV01000003.1 GCF_000716535.1 Streptomyces flaveolus
GAACAAGTGCCTGGACGTCACCGACAACAACTCCGCCAACGGCACCCGGATACAGATCTGGAGCTGCACCGGCGGCGCCAACCAGAAGTGGAACGCGCCGGCCACGCAGCCGGGCGAGCAGTGCTGGGCGACGCACTACGGTCCTCAGCCGCCCGGTGCCCTGACGGCCAGCGGTGAGGTCTTCGACAACAACGCCGACACGGCGGCGACCTCGCTCAGCCGTCAGCCGCAACTGCCTTTCGGCACCCGGGTGCAGGTCACCAACGTCGCCAACGGCCGGTCACTGGTGGTCCGCATCAACGACCGGGGCACCTTCGTGCAGACTCCGCAGGAGCCCAAGTGCCTCGACCTGACCGACGGCGCGTTCAGCCGGCTCGGCGGCAGCCTGAACCCGGACGCCGGACACATCGTCGTCACGCAGACCGTCCTCAACTGAACCCTCGTGACGCGCGGTCGTCGGCCGACGTCCCGCATCACCTCCACGCCTCCGTGGCATCCCCCATCGCAGTACGCCCCGTGAACTGGAGCGAATCCCCCATGAATGTCCCGTACTTCAGACGGATACCGATGAGACGCGTGCACGTCGGACGGACTCTGGCCGGCTTCGTCGCCGCCTGCCTGGCCGTGCTGTTCGCCGTCACCCCGGCCCAGGCCGCCGACGGACAGATCACCGGCCTCGCCGGCAAGTGCGTCGACGTGGCGGGCGCGAACAGCGCCAACGGCACCGCCGTACAGCTCTACGACTGCAACGGCACGAACGCCCAGCGGTGGTCCAACCCCGGCGACGGCACCCTGCGGGCGCTCGGCAAGTGCCTGGACGTCGTCGACCGCAGCACGGCCGACGGAGCCGCCGTGCAGCTCTGGGACTGCTCCGGCGGAGCCAACCAGCAGTGGGTGGTCACCGCCGCGCACGACATCGTCAACCCGGCCGCGAACAAGTGCCTGGACGTGCGGGACAACAGCTCCGCCAACGGCACACGCCTGCAGATCTGGAGCTGCACCGGCGGGGCGAACCAGAAGTGGAACGCGCCGGCGAGCGGCGGGGGCGGCACCACGCCTTCCGGGTTCGTGGTCTCCGAGGCCCAGTTCAACCAGATGTTCCCGAACCGGAATCCCTTCTACACCTACAGCGGTCTCACCGCCGCCCTCGGCGCCTACCCCGCCTTCGCGAACACCGGCAGCGACACCGTGAAGAAGCAGGAGGCCGCCGCCTTCCTCGCCAACGTCAGCCACGAGCTCCTGGAACTTCAACTACAAGGCCGCCGGCGACGCGCT
This sequence comes from Streptomyces flaveolus, assembly GCF_000716535.1. Taxonomy (GTDB): domain Bacteria; phylum Actinomycetota; class Actinomycetes; order Streptomycetales; family Streptomycetaceae; genus Streptomyces; species Streptomyces flaveolus_A. Next base: position 1,276 of record NZ_JNWV01000003.1, read on the forward strand.
GTCCGGGCCCGGCACGATGACCCCGCACGACGCCATGGTCAACGGCGCCGGTTTCGGCCAGACCATCCGCTCGATCAACGGCTCCCTGGAGTGCGACGGCAAGAACCCCGCCCAGGTACAGAGCCGCGTCGACGCCTACCTGAGGTTCACCCAGATCCTCGGCGTCAGCCCGGGCGGCAACCTGTACTGCTGACGGACCCCCAGCACGCCCCTGGCGTACGGGCCGGCACCGGCCGGGACCCGCGCGCCAGGGGTTTCCTCGTCGTGCCGACGGGTTCCGGAAGGCCCAGTGGGCCGCAAGCCCTTTCACCTGCCACATCCCAATCCAAGACCCCTTAGACATCCGATGTGTTGCCACAAGTCGATCGCTTCGTTCACCGTCCAGACGATTGACAGGTGTACGACAGGTACCTAGGTTCGCCGATACACCCGATGTATCGACGATCCGTCAGGTCTGGAGGACGACGATGGCCTCACAGTCGGACAAGCGCTCACCGGTGGCCCGGAGGGCCGTGCTCGGTACCGCGCTGGGCGGAGCCGCGGTGGCGGCACTGCCGGGAGCGGCGCACGCGGAGCAGGCGGGGACGGGCGGGGACGCCGGTCCGGCGGGCGGCAGACGGCCGTGGCGGCTGCGCTCCGCCATGGCCGACGACAGCGCCTGGGAGACGTTCCTGCGCGGCCAGGACCTGCGGTGGAGCCGGCGGCCCGCCCTCTGGTACGAGGGCCCCTTCCTCGGCGACGGGCTGCTCGGCAGCATGATCTACCGGGAGCCGGACGCCAACCAGATACGGTTCACCGTCCAGCACGGCCGGGTCCAGGACCACCGGCCCGAGTTCGGCAGCGGATGGGGCACCTGCCGGCTGCCGGTCGGACACCTCACCCTCGAACCGGTCGGCACCATCACCGCCGTGGACTGGCGGCTGAGCCTGTGGAACGCCGAGCTGACCGGCACCGTGACCACCACCGCGGGCACGCTCACCCTGGCCGCCCTCATCCACGACGAGGTCCTGGCCGTCCGCGTGACGGCGAGCGGCGGCGAGCGGGCCACGTGGACCTTCCACCCCGAGGAGGCCATCAGCCCCCGCAAGATCCAGGAGGCCCCGCCCGCCGGCTACACCGGCAACCCGCCCTGGACCACCCGGACCGCCGCCGACGGCACCGAGCAGGTGCTCCAGCCCCTCTCCGGGGGCGGGCAGACCGCCACCGCCCACCGCCGCACCGGCGACGATCTGCTGCTCAGCGTCGGCCACAGCTTCCCCTCCGGCACCGCCGCCGAGGCCGACTCACTGCGCAACCTGCGGCGCGGGGCGTCGTACGCGGCCCTCAGACGACGGCATGTCCGCTGGTGGCACGCCTTCTACCGGAAGAGCTTCGTCTCCTTCCCCGACCAGCGGCTGCAGAGCTTCCACTGGATCCAGCTCTACAAGGTCGCCTCCGCCAGCCGCGCGGGCGGGCCCGTCATGGCCACCAGCGGGCCGTGGCTGGAGCCGACACCCTGGCCGGCGGTCTGGTGGAACCTCAACGTGCAACTGGAGTACTGGCTCATCCACGGCTCCAACCACCTGGAACTCGACGCGCTCGCCAGCACGCTGCGGCAGAACCAGGAGCAGCTCGTCGCCAACGTGCCCGCCGCCTACCGCAAGGACAGCTCCGGGATCGGCCGCAGCTCGGACATGTTCGCCAACCGCTCCGTGGGCGAACCGGGCACCGGCGCCGAGACCGGCGACCTCACCTGGGCGCTGCACAACGTGTGGCTGTCCTACCGGCACTCCATGGACAAGGCCCTGCTGCGGGACACGATCTACCCGGTGCTGCGCCGGGCGATCAACTACTACCTGCACTTCCTCACCCCGGGCAGCGACGGCAGGCTCCACCTGCCGAGCACGCTCTCGCCGGAGTACCCCGTCGTGCCGCCGCAGGACACCAACTACGACCTCGCGCTGATCCGCTGGGGCTGCCGCACGCTGCTGGAGTCGGCCGAACTGCTCGGCATCCAGGACGAGTCGGCGCCCCGCTGGCGGGATGTGCTGGCCCGGCTCACGCCGTACCCGGTCGACGACAACGGGTTCATGATCGGCGCGGACACCCCGTACGCGCAGTCCCACCGGCACTACTCGCACATGCTGATGGTGTACCCGCTGTACCTGGTCAACTGGGACCAGCCCGAGAACCGCGAGCTCATCACGAAGTCGGTGACCCACTGGCACGCGCTGACCGGCGCCCACCGGGGCTACAGCTACACCGGGGCCGCGTCGATCCACGCCATGACCGGTGACGGAGACACCGCGCTCAGCTATCTGCGGAAGTTCTTCGACCCCACGACCCGCTACCCCTGCCGGGCCAACACGCACTACACCGAGGCCGGTCCGGTGATCGAGACGCCACTGTCCGCCTCGCAGTCGCTGCACGACATGTTCTGCCAGAGCTGGGGCGGGGTGGTCCGCGTCTTCCCGGCCGTCCCCTCGGCCTGGGCCGATGTCACCCTGCACGACTTCCGCACCCAGGGCGCCTTCCTCGTGAGCGCCGTCCGCAAGGCGGGCGTCACCCGGTTCATCCGGGTCAAGAGCCTGGCGGGCGAGCCGCTGAAGCTGCGGCACGGCCTGAGCGGAACCCTCACCGTGCTGCTGGACGACGGCTCCCCGGCGCACACCCGGGACCTCGGCGACGGCACCCTCGCCATCGACCTGCCCAAGGGCCGGGAGGTGCTGGTCCACTCCGGTTCCCGCCCCGACCTGGTCATCGCCCCGGTGACCATCAGCGAACCCGGCCCGGCCTGGGGACTGCCGTAACGGCCGCTCCCGATCACCGGCCCGGCCCGCACGGGGCCGTGCGGCCGTCCCCCATCGCCGGGTTCGGCCGGCCGGGCCCCGCGCGCCCGTCCCACCCGTCCGCCTCGCGGGACGCGGCGCGATCGTCGCCCACCACCATTGCGGCCCACAGGGGGCCGCGCGCGACCGTCCCGCGCCCCGTTCCTCCCCGCAGGGCACCGCGCGGCCGTCCGTGCCCGTCACCCACCTCGACTCCTTCACCCGGGAGGGTTCTCATGGCGGTTCCGATCAGGACCGCGGTCGCCGCGCTGTGCGCCGGGCTCGCGGCCTCACTTCTCAGCGGCGGTCCCGCACGCGCCGGCCAGGACACGGGTTCCGCCGCGCACGTCTGGACCGTGTCCGCGCCCCGGACCGGCGCCGCGGCAGACGCACCACGCGCCCGCCTGTCCCTGGACGACACCACCGGCACGCTGAACCTGTCGGTGTCCCGCGGCGGGCGGACGGTCATCGAGCCGTCCCCCGTCGGCATCCGCACCGAGCGGGCCGATCTCTCGCAGGGCCTGCGGTTTCTGCACCGCGCGGACCGGCTGGTCGACGAGCGGTACCGGACGAAGTCCGGCAAACGGCTGCACCGGCGGTCCTTGATGAACGAGACGCGGCTGTCGTTCGGCACCGCCGCGGGCGCCCGGTTCGACCTCGTCGTCCGTGCCGCCGCCGACGGTGTCGCCTACCGGTACGTGCTGCCCGAGGGATACGGCGACGTGCTGGGTGAGGCCTCCACGTTCACCCTGCCGGCGGACGCGCGTGCGTGGCTCAGCCCCTACCGGGTGGACAACGAGGGCCAGTTCGCCGAGTACTCCGCCGGGAGCGCCCCCACCGGCGCGTACTCTGACCAGGCGCTGTTCGCGACCGACGGCGGCTACACGCTGCTCGCCGAGTCCGGTCTGACCGGCGCCTACTCCGGTGCCCGGCTCGCGCACGACCAGGGCAGCGGCACCTACCGGATCACGCTCGCCGACGAGCGGACCCACAGCACCGGGGGTCCGCTCGCCACGCCGTGGCGGGCGATGGTCACCGGCAGCCTGGCCACCGTCACGCGGTCCACGTTCACCGACGACCTCGCCCCCGCTTCCCGGGTCGCCGACCCCTCGTGGATCCGGCCCGGCACCGTGCTGTGGACCTGGCTCGCCGGAGGCCGCACGGCCGGCCAGAGCCTCACGGCGCAGAAGGCGTACGTCGACTACGCCGCCGCGCGACACTGGCCGTACGAGGCCGTCGACGCGGGCTGGTACTTCAAGAGCGACGAGTGGGACACCACCGATCCCGACTGGCAGACGAACAGCTGGCTGCCGCGACTCACCGAGTACGCGCGGGCCAAGGGCGTCGGGATCATCGTCTGGATCCACCAGCGCGACCTGGACACGCCGGAGGAACGCGCCCAGTGGCTGCCCACGCTGGAACGGTGGGGCGTCAAGGGCGTCAAGATCGACTTCATGAACTCGGAGTCGCAGTCGATGCTCCAGTGGTACGACGACATCCTCAGGGAGACGGCCGAGCACCACCTCATGGTCGATTTCCACGGTTCCACGATCCCGAAGGGCATCCAGCGCACCTGGCCGCAGGTCATGACCATGGAGGGCGTCGGCGGTGAGGAGAAGCGCACCAACACGTCCGCCCACCTGACCACCCTGCCGTTCACCCGCAACGTCCTCGGCTCCATGGACTTCACCCCCGGCGGCTTCCAGCGCGTCGGCCAGCGCCCGAACTCCGACGCGGCCGAGGCCGGTCTCGCCGTCGCCTACGAGTCGGGGCTGCAGATGCTCGCGGGCAGCCCGGAGTCGTACGACGCCCGGCCGCTCGCCCGAGACTTCCTCGCACAACTGCCCGCCGCCTGGGACGACACGCGGCTGCTCGCGGGCACGCCCGGACAGGAGGCGGTCCTCGCCCGGCGCGGCGGCGACCGCTGGTTCCTGGGCGGGGTGTACGCCGGTCCGGCGCGCAGGGCCGAGGTGCCGCTGTCCCTCGGGTCCGGACGGTGGCTGGTCGAGACGATCCGGGACGGCGCCGACGGGCTGGTCCAGGACCGGCAGGTGGTGCGCGGTGACGACACGCTCGGCGTCGATGTCGTCGCGGGCGGCGGTTTCGCCGGGATCGCCTGCCGCTGGCACCCGGGGGTCACGACCTGCCACCGCTGAGGCCGGTGCCGGTCAGCCGTCGTGGGTATGGACCTTCTCGGTCCTTCCCGGCACGGTGGTGGGCGCTCGGGCCGGGCGGTGCCGTTCGACCGGTCACCGCCCGGCTCCCCACCTCCGACCCCAAGGGCTGCCCTCATGCCGATGCCACCAGCCGCGCTGCGGCTCGCCGTCACCGCCGTGGGACTCCTCCTCACGGCCACCACCACCGCGGCCTCCGCCGCCGTGCCGCCGCGCACCGACTCCGCCCAACTCGTCGTCGAGGCGCCGGACCAGGTCACCTGGTCCGCGCCGCTGTCGACGCGGGGCCGGTACGTCGTCGACGCGCACGGCGACCGCTTCCGGCTGAAGGGAGCCAACTGGGACGGCGCGCAGGGCTCGTGGACCGGCAGCGGAAGCCCGGCCGACCCGGCCAACCATCACGCCGGACAGGACTCGCACGGCACACCGCTCGGCCTGGACCGCGCGCCGCTTCCCCAACTGCTGGCGGACTTCCACCAGCTGGGGATCAACACCATCCGGCTGCCGTTCTCCAACGAGTTGATCCACAGCACGGCCCCCGTACCCGACAGCGCGGTCGCGGCCAACCCCCGATTGCGCGGCAGGACACCGCTGGAGATCTACGACGCCGTGGTCGAGGCGCTCACCCAGAGTGGTTTCGCCGTCGTGCTCAACAACCACACCAACACCTCCCGGTGGTGTTGCGGCATCGACGGCAACGAGCGGTGGAACAGCGGTCAGTCCACCGCCCAGTGGGCGGACGACTGGGTGTTCATGGCGCGCCGCTACGCCTCCGTGCCGCGCGTGGTCGGCGCCGATCTGTACAACGAGGTCCGGCGTGACGTGCTGGACGACCCCAACTGGGGTCTGGGGGACGACCATGACTGGTACGGCGCGGCCCGGCTGGCAGCCGACCGCATCCTCACCGAGGCGAATCCACGCCTCCTCATCGTGATCGAGGGCATCAACTGGACCGGAGTCCCCGTGGACGGGCTCCCCCACGGCCGGCCGGTGCTCAGCCCCGCGCGCACCCTCTCGCACACCCTCGTGGACGCCCGCAAACTGGTCTACTCCGCCCACTTCTACGGCTACACGGGCCCCCACCACAGTGGCGCCACGGGCATCGGCGAGACCCACGACGCCCGCTACCAGGACCTGTCCCGCACCGAGTTGGCCGCGGCCCTGGACGACGAGGCGTTCTTCGTGGAGGAGCCCGGCCGGCACCACACCGCGCCCGTCTGGGTGAGCGAGTTCGGCATCGGGTCGAACGAGACGAACGCGGCGGCCCGCACCTGGTTCGGCAATGTCACCGACTACTTCGCCGACCATGACGCCGACTTCGCGTTCTGGCCCCTGGTCGGCTTCGAGGGCCACGACGACTGGGCGCTGCTGCGCTACGACACCGCGGGGCACCGCTCCGGCATCCTCGACCCCGGCGACTGGCGCGCCACCGCCTGGCAGCGTCTGATGTCCGCACCGGGCACCACCGGTCCCGTGGCGTCCGTCCCGCTCTGGCGCATGCTGAGCACCGATCACGCGGACGCGGTGACGTCGTCGCGGGTGCGCGCCACCGGAGACTGGGATCCGGGAGCGTACAAGGCGGCCTGCCCCGACGGTACGAGACTGGCCGGGCTGAGCCACACCGGTGGGCGCGGCCTGTGCACCGACGCCGGGGCTGGAGACCTGCGCGCCGCCGACGCCCGCCAGACGGTCGTCACCGACGAGCGGCACGTGCCGGCCGGCGGGGACTGGGCGTCCGGGTACACCAAGTACCAGTGCCCTGACGGGGAGTTCCTCATCGGCTACAGCCTGCGGGGAGAACGGGTCTCGGCGGCGCTGTGCGTCCCGGCGCGGGGCGCGCTGCCGGGTGCCGGGCGCACGGTGTGGTTCGACCGGTCCGACAACCGCCCCGCAGACGGCCCCGGCGGGGACTTCGCGTACGGCGCCTTCAAGGGCCAGTGCGCCACGACCGAGTACGCCGCCGGGATCGCCTTCACCGCGCGCGCGGGCAGCCGCCCCGGCCCCGCGGCCCTGCTGTGCCGGACGTTGTCCTGACCGCGAGGCGCCTGCTGTGCGCCGACGGCCACCGTGCCCGGCGCCGGGCGGCACCTCGCCGACGGATCGGGTGCGCCGGAACCGGTCGGTCAGTCGGCGTCGTACGGCGGTGTCGTCCCCGGCAGCGCGTACTCGTCGCGGCGGCCGCACATCCCGAAGGCCGCGAGCCGGCTGGGTCCGGTCTCGTACGCGGTGGCCTCCCCGAGATACGCGGGGTCCCCGGTCTCCAGCGCGTCGAGGTGGGCGCCGGTGCGTTCGGCGGTGGCGAGGGCGCCCGCCCGCCACAGTTCACGCCAGGCGGGTACCTTGGCGCGGACCAGGCGGGCGGCGGCCTGCTGGAAGTCCCGGTAGGGGCCGTCGTCCCCCGCGACGAGGGCCTGGCGCAGCGGGAGATAGCCCTCGACGGCGAGGTCCCTGCGGCGCCGGGCCGCCGCCTCCGTCTCCGGGCCGGTGCCCGGCGGGAGCGTGGCCGCCGCGGCGTACCGCTCGGGGTCGGCGAGCAGCGGGGGCGGGAAGGTGAAGACGGCCTCCCCGGCCTCGGGCAGCCCACTGTTCTGCATCAGTACGGTGACGCGCAGGCCGGCGCCCCGCACCATGCGGTGCACGGTGCCCGGTGTGAACCAGGCGACCGAGCCCGGTCGCAGCGGGATGTCCCGGTGCCCGTCGGGGCTGAGGGTCTGGACGGCGCCTCGGCCGGAGGTGACGACGTACGCCTCCGTGCACACCAGGTGCAGATGCGGGCTGCCGCCGCACACGCCGTCGGCGGACTCCCAGGCGTACGGGCTGAGGTGGGACAGGCCGACGGCCCCGGGCAGCGGGTGCGGCAGCGCGGGCTTCGCGGACGAGGGGTCGTTCACCACGGCAGGCCCTCCAGGTGGGCGGCGATCCGGTCACGGTCCCAGGCCCCGTCGGCGATCACCACCCGGTAGCGGTAGCCGAAGGACTCCCCCGGCTCCAGCGTGAACTGCTCGAAGAACGCCCAGGAGAAGGCGACCGTCGGGACGGGCTCGGCGCGCACGAACCAGTGGGACTCGTGGATCGCGGAGGTCCCGTCCAGGTTCTCCGGGGCGTGCGCGAAGACCAGCGTGGAGTGGCCGTCCGTCTCGTCGCGCTCGGCGGTGAAGGCGAGCCAGGGTCCTTGACTGCCCATGAGCTTGTCCGCGCCGGCGTCCTCGGCGTCGGGGGCGAGGACGCGGCCGCCGGTGAAGTCGCGTGGCCCGCGCCACTGGAGGCCGGTGTACCCGGCCATCTCACGGCCGGCCGTGGTCGGTGAGCCGAACACCAGCGGTTCGCCGCGGACGTTGGTGAGCAGGATCGACCAGTCCAGCGCCCAGGCGCCGGCCGTCTCGTCGACCGAGTGCACCTCGATCCCCCGCACCTCGTGGGCCCATTCCCGCCCGCCGTTCTCGGCCCAGGTCAACTCCTCGGTGAGCGCGAGCCGTTCGTCCTCGGCGGTGACCGTCGTGAAGCCGTCGTGGCGCATGGAGCCGACCCGGTCGGGCAGCGCCAGGTAACCCTGCCCGTGCACATAGCTGTTGCCGCCCCAGAAGTTCTGCCCGGACAGGTGACTGGCCGTCATCTGGAGCCCCTTGTGCCAGCGGTGGTCGCTCGGCCGGTACCCGGTCACCGTGCGGCCGGCCAGGGTGCGCACCGGATGGGCGTAGGGCTTGCGGGACTCGAAGGGATCCGGGTCGGGGCGGTAGACGTACCGGAAGATCTCGGTGCCGTTCGGCGCGTCCACCGCGACGTGTTCGCCGTGGACGTGGCTGACGCGGATGCTCATGCGCGCTCCTTGGGGGCCCAGTCGGGGTGGTCGCCGTGCATGGCCGTGTAATAGGGGTCGCCGGGGCCGATCTCGCCCGCCCGCACCGGTCGCCCGGTGAACGCCGCCTTGTACAGGGCGGCGGCGAAGTCCAGGGCGGCGCGGGCGTCCTGGCCGCTGCCCGGGGGTCGTACGCCCCGGTCGTAGGCGTCGAGGAGGGCGCGGAGCTGGGCGGTGTGCGAGCTGGGCACGTCGTGTGCGGGGGTGCGCCAGGCGGCGGCGCGCTCGGGGCCGACGTGCGGGGCCGGGGTGTAGACCCAGTCGTCGTTGCCGTGCCCGTACAGATGGGTCAGCTCCACGGTCGCCTCGGCGCAGTCGATGCGGATGCGGCTCACCTCGTCCGGGGAGAGCACGCTGTTGACGACGGTGGCGAGCGCGCCGCCGCGGAAGCGGACCAGGGCGGTGGAGACGTCCTCACTCTCGATGTCGTGGACCAGCCGGGCCGCCATGGCCCGTATCTCCTCCCACTCGCCGAGGAGGTGCAGCAGCAGGTCGTACTGGTGGATGCCGTGCCCCATGGTGGGCCCGCCGCCCTCCGTGGCCCAGCGGCCGCGCCACGGCAGGGAGTAGTACGCGGCGTCCCGGTGCCAGGTGGTCTGGCAGTGCGCCACGAGCGGGGTGCCCAGCTCACCGCGGGTGATGAGGTCACGGGCGTGTACGGCGCCGGAGCCGTAGCGGTGCTGGAAGACGACCGCGGCGTACGCGCCGGACGCCTCCTCGGCAGCCGTGATGTCGTCCAGTTCGGCCGGCGACAGGCAAAGCGGCTTCTCGCAGAGCACCCAGGCGCCCGCCTTGAGCGCGGCCACGGTCTGCTCCCGGTGCAGGGCCGGCGGGGTGCCGATCAGCACGAGGTCCGGGCGTACGGCGTCCAGCATGGCGTCGGTCGAGGTGAAGCCGTCGACCCGTGCACCCGCGAGCTGTCGGAAGGCGTCCAGCCGGCCCTGGTCCACGTCGACGGCGGCGACCAGTTCGACCCGCTCGGCATGGGCTCTGAGCGCGGGCAGATGGCTGCCGGTGACGATGGCACCGGTGCCGATCACGGCGACCCGGCGGCGGGGTGCGGGCAGGGACATGCGGCGCTCCTCGGAGATCGGCAGGACGGGACGGCCAGCACCATGGAAAGCGCTTGCTGTCGTACGGCACGACCCTAGGGGCGGAGCCTGGCCGGAACAACCCCCGTGCCAGGGACGTCGGCTGACGCGACGGCTTCCCGGGCCGGCGGGCGACGGGTCCCTGCCCCGGGCGCCGGCCGTGACGACCGCCAGGCCGGCGCGAACGCCGGCGGCCTCAGGTCAGGGCGTTCCGGAGCCGGTGCAGCATCTCCCGCAGGATGTTCTCCGACGTCCCGAAGTTGAGCCGTACGAAGCCCTCGCCCTCCGCTCCGAACGTGCGGCCGTCGTTGAGCAGGACGCGGGCCTTCTTCAGGAAGAACGTCTGCGGGTCGGTGTCCAGCTCCAGCTCACGGCAGTCCAGCCAGGCGAGGAACGTCGCCTCCGGCACCCGGTGGCGCACGCCGGACGGCAACTCGTCACGGACGAGGGCGGCGTTGCGCGCCAGGACCGTCCTCAGCCGCGACAGCCAGGCGTCCCCCTCCCGCCAGGCGGCCAGGGTGGCGGCGACGCCGAAGGTGTTGGCTTCGCCGTACAGGTGGGTGGGGTGCGCCAGTGCCTCACGGACCTCGGTGGCGCCGACATGCGCGACGGCGCAGCGCAGTCCCGGCACGTTGAACGCCTTCGTGGCCGACGTCAGGGTCACCGTGCGCGCGGCCACCTCGGCCGAGAGGGAGGCGAAGGGGACGTGCCGGTGCGGGGCGTGGACGAGGTCGGAGTGGATCTCGTCCGAGACGACCAGCAGGCCGTGGCGGAGCGCGAGCCCCGCCAGCGTCTGCAGTTCCTCCCGGCGCAGCGCGCGTCCCGTCGGATTGTGCGGGTTCACCAGCAGCAGCACCCGTGCGGGCCGTTCCCGCAGTTCCCGGTCCAGCCGGTCGGCGTCGAACGTCCAGCTCTCGCCGTCCGGTGCGTACGGCACCGCGTGCAGACGCCGCCCCATGCTCGCGATCGTCTCCAGGAACGGCGGGTAGGTCGGGGTGTGCACCACGACGCCGTCACCGGGCCGTGTGGCGACGTCCAGTACGGCCTGGAGGCCCTGGTTGACGTCGGTGAACTCCCTGACCTGCGAGGCGTCGAGCGCCCAGCCGTGGCGTTCGCGCATCCGCTCGGCGAAGGCGTCCCGCAGGGGGTTCTGGACGGACCGGCCGTCCCAGGAGGGATAGCCGAGGTCGTCGTCCACGCACCGCGCCAGGGCCTCACGCACGGCGGGGGCGGGCGGGAAGTCCATCTCCGCGATCCACGCCGGGAGTACGTCCGGCTCGACACGGCTCCACTTGGCTCCGGGCCGCCGGGACAGCGCGCGGACGTCCAGGTCGTCGAACATGGGGTGCTTCTCTGCTGCCATCCGTCCATCCTGCCGCCGACGGGACGTGAGGGCACCCCTGTGTACGACGACACGTCAACCGGCCACCGGAGCCGCCCGTATTCCTAGGTGTCCGCCCAGGTGCAGCCGGGCGACCAGGCCGGCGCAGCCGAGGCCGGTCGCGGCCAGGGCCGCCCACGGCAGCCATCGCACCCCGGTGTCGAACAGCGCGCCGACGGCGAGGTTGCCCAGCGAGATCGCGATGCCGGAGGCGGTGTTGTAGGCGCCGTAGTACGTCGCGACGAGCCGGTCGCCGGAGAGCCGTACCACGGTGTCCATCTCGAAGGGGTAGAGCAGCGCCCCGCCCCAGGCCAGCAGGACCGCGCACACCGTCAGGGCGCACAGTCCGGCCGGCGCGCCGTAGGAGCGGGGCAGCAACGGCAGGAAGGCCACGCCCATGACCACGAGCCCCCACACGACGGCCTGCGGCCCGGACAGGGTGCGTTGCGCCCACGCGGTCAGCTTGAGCTGGCCCGCCAGCGCGGCCAGCGCCGACGCGGCGAAGACCGCGCCGGTGACCCATCCGGTCCGCTGGCCGAAGAGTGCGCGGGCGTGCAGCGGGAGAGCGAGGTAGACCTGGAAGGCCAGGACGTAGGAGCCGCTCATGGCGGCCGCGAAGAGCAGGAAGGGGCGGTTGGCGGCGACGGTCCGCCAGTCGGCGGCGACCGCCCGCCAGGCGGGTCCGGTGCCACGGCCGACGGGGGGCCGGGCGGGCAGGGCGCGGGACTGCAGCACGGCGAGGGCGCCGAAGATGACGGCCGCGACCGTGCACACCGCGCTGAAGTCCCAGGTCAGCAGGGCCAGTCCGGCGAGCGGGCCGACCAGGATGCCCGCCTGGTAGAAGACGTTGAACGCGGCGAAGGCCGCCACCCTGCGCTCCTCGCCGGCGTCCGCCGCGAGATACGCGCGGACGGCCGGATTGAACAGCGCACCCGCCAGACCGGTCAGCGCCGAGGCCGCCACGAGGGCGGGGAGCGAGGAGGCGACCGCCAGCAGTGCGAAGGCGACCGCGCGCAGGGCGCATCCGGTCAGGATCATCGGCTTGCAGCCGTAGCGGTCGGCGAGGGTGCCGCCGAGGAGGAACATGCCCTGCTGGGAGAAGTTGCGCACTCCCAGCACCAGGCCGACGGCCCAGGCGGCGAGGCCGAGGCCGTGGGCCAGGTGGTCTGCCAGGTAGGGCATGAGCATGTAGAAGCCCAGGTTGATGGCGAACTGGTTGACCATCAGCAGTCGGGCCGGCCGGTCGAAGGAGGCCATGGGCAGACGTGGCGGCTTCACCGGGCACCCGCCTTGGTCAGGTCGCGGGCGAGGGGGTCGCGGACGCGGTCGCACCGCGTCCACCGGGTCACGGCGCGCGCGTCCGGTTCGTCGATGTCGTCGGGCTCCGGCGGTGGGGTCCGCCCGAGGAGGCCGTGCTCGCGGCACCAGGTGTCGTCGTAGACCGTGTGCAGGTAGCGGTGCGGGCCGTCGGGGAAGATCGCGGCGATCCTCGTCCCGGCGGGGTACGTCCGGGCCGCCCATCCGGCCACCAGTGCGACCGCTCCGACACTCCAGCCGCCGGAGGCGTAGTGCCGGCGGGCGAGTTGGCGGCAGGCCCAGACCGCCTCGGCCGGGGCCACCCAGTGGACCTCGGCGAAGGCCGCGTAGGCGACGTTGTCCGGGTGGATGCTGGAACCCAGCCCGCGCATCAGCCGGGGTCCCGCCGGCTGGCCGAAGATCGCCGAGCCGACCGAGTCCACCCCGATGAGCGTCAGCCGCGGGAAGGCCTCACGCAGTACGGCGGAGACGCCCGCGGAGTGTCCGCCCGTGCCGACCGCCGTCACCAGTACGTCCACCCAGCCGAGTTGGGCGATCAGCTCGGCCGCGAGGGTACGGTAGGCGGCGACGTTGTCGGGGTTGCGGTACTGGTCCGGGCAGTAGGCGCCCGGCGTGCGGGCCAGCAGTTCGGCGACGCACGCGCGGCGCGCCTCCTGCCAGCCGCCCTCCGGGTGCGGCGCGGCGACCTGCAGGACGCGTGCGCCCCGCGCGGTGAGCAGGCGCGCCATGGCCGGTTCCATGCCGGGGTCGGTCACGACGGTCACCGGGTGGCCGTAGGTCAGCCCGGCCAGCGCGAGGCCGAGGCCGAGCGTGCCGCTGGAGGACTCGATGACCGGCGCGCCCGGCGCCAGGTCGCCGCGCCGGCGGGCCTCGCGGACCATGTGCAGGGCGGGCCGGTCCTTGAGGCCGCCCGGGTTGGCGCCTTCCAGCTTGGCGTGGAAGCCGCGGCCGGGCGGGGCGAAGGGCTCGTCCACCCACAGGACCGGGGTGTCTCCGACGAGGTGGGCGGGGCGACGGGCGGTCCTGAGGCGGGGGTTGCGCGTCCGGAAGGGTTCGGGCAGGGACTCCGGGAGGAATCCGGGCAGGGCCTCGGGGAGGGATCCGGGCAGGGAGGGGTGCATGACGTACGGCTCCTTCGCGCCCGGCAGCCGTGCGGGCGGGCGATGTGCGAGTGGGGGGTGGCGCGCGAGGCACGCCCCGGACCGCGCGGGGTCGGGGGCGTGCGGGCGCGGGCCTACTGCCGTAGCACGCAGACGAGCGCGAGCGAGGAGCTGTTCACACAGGAGGGGGCGGCACCGGGCGGTCCGCGCCGAACGGTGTGCGTGACGTGCCCGCGGGACCCGGCGGGAAGGAGAGTCTGGTGCGTCTCGCCGTCGAGGGGGGTGTCGTCCAGGGCGGCACGTGGCCGGTCCGCCGTGTGGTCGACGTGCCCGTCCGCCGCGTGCCGGTGCTGGGGCGGCCCGTCCGAGCCCGTCTCGTCGGCTCCGTCCGCGACCTGCCGGACGTCCTGCGCCACGGGGGCGCTCGGGTCCGGGCCGGCGAAGGCGCAGGCGTGCACCGCGCCGGTGAGGTGGGCGGCGATCACCAGGACCAGCCCGACCAGCAGGGCGGCACGACGGGAGCGCCCCGCGCGTCCGTCACCGCTGCCCCACGACATGATCACAGCCCCACAGTAATCACGCCGTGACGGTATGTCACATCGGTGGAGGCGGGATTCGCCCGCGCGAGGGCTTCTACGCATACGCCAGTCCTACGACGCACACCGCTGCCGACAGCCCAAGGCGATGCCTCGCACGACGAGCACCCCGGCACCCGGCCCGCGCCGCCGAAGGCACCTGGTTCGCCCTCGTGGCCCTGTCCCAGGCCGGCGCCCAGGGCCGACCTGGTGGCCCTGACCCGCGGACCTCACCGTCCCCCGGCGCCCGGCCAAGTACGCTCCGCTCCGCACGCCGCGTCGAGTGCGGCCACCACTTCGCGGTACCGCGCCCGGGCGGCTCCGTGGCTTCGGTCGATGACCACGGCGCCCGTTTTCCCGAACTCCGGCAGGGCGCCCAGCATGGAGAAGACGACGCCGCGACGGTCCCGGTCGGAGTAGAGGAGACCTTCGCGGGACGCGATGTCGAGGACCTGTTCCGCCGTCAGGGTCCGGTACCGCTCGTGCTGGAGCCGGTCCGTGGCGACGTAGCACAGGGGCACGCCGTCCGGGGTGAGGTAGCCGCCGGTGGCGGGGTCGAGCCGCGCCTCGGCGACGCCCTCCAGGAAGTTCAGCGGCGCCGTTCCGCCGCCCATCCGGAGGTTGATCTCCAGGGCGTGGTGCCGCCAGCCGCCGTCCTCCGCGCGTGCCGAGACGAAGTCGACGCTCGCGATGCCGACCGCGCCCTTGGCGGCCAGCGTCCGTCCCGTCCGCAGTGCGAGCGTGTGCAGTTCGAGGCGGTAGTCCTCCAGGGCGGGGGCGGTGGCCCCGGCGTAGGTTTGCCCTGCGGCGCCCACGAAGAGCTGGTCCTGGGTGGACAGCACCCGGACCTCGCCCGAGGGGGAGACTCCCACCTGGGCCGACGGTGACCTGACCTCGGCGCCCGTGACGAACTCCTCCACGACGCCGCCCATCTCGGCGAACTTGGCCGCGTAGTCGTCCCACGTGTCGGGCGGGGTGGCGAACTCGACGTGCCCGGGCAGCACACGGCGGATCCACGCCTCGGCGTCCCCCGGTTCCGGCGCCCCCCGGAAGTCGAACAGGGCGTTGCCGCCGGCTCCGAAGCTCTCGTTGAGCTTGATGACGGCGCGCCCGGACGCGGGCCGGGAAGCGTGCAGTCGCGCCAGGGCCTCGACGAGGTCGTCCTCGTCCCGGAGGTCCTCCACCCCGGCCGGCGCCGGCACCCCCGCCTCCGCGAACACGCGCCGCGCTCCGCTCTTGGAGCCGAGGTGGGCCAGTTCCGGGTCACAGGCGAACAGGGGCACGCCGAGCCGGACGGCGAGCTCCCGCTCGAACGGCGTCCCGTTGAAGGCGAGGACGCACGCGTCCTCGGGGTCGGTGAGGGACCGCTTCAGCCGCTCGATCACCTCGGGGCGTCGCAGGATCTTCCGCGTCAGCGGCTCGGGGCCGGGGTCCGCGCAGTCCACCAGGGTGAGCCGTCGACGGGCGTCCTGGACCGGCAGAGAGCGCACCAGGCCGAGGGCGTAGTCCACCACCGGGTCCGGCATCGGCACGCTGGTGACGTAGACGAGGTGCCGGTCAGGGTGGCGCAGCAGATGGAGGAAGGACAGCAAGCGCTCCTCGTAGTGCATGATTCCGGGGATCTTGGTCATCCCCGCCTGGTCCAGGGTGAAGCTCGGGAGCACCACGACTACCCGCGGCCGGCCCGTGCCGTCGAGGGGAGAGACCAGGTTCTTCTGGAGTCTCTCGAAATCGGTCTTCAGGTCTGCGTTACCCGCCACGGAACCCGCCTTTCCCGGAGGAGTACGACGTCAGGATTCCCCGCTGTTCTCGCGACCCAATCCTGAGGCGCCTCAAGTCGGCCACCGACGTGTCCGGCCACTACCGGCACCGAGTCCTCCCGCCGACGCGTCCACCGGCCCTCGCGGAACAAGCCGAGAGCCACTGGTTTCTGTCCGAAATGCCCTCTGTCGCGGACTTCACCGGCCTGTCAGTCTTGTTTCTCGTTCATCGGGGCCGGTTACGACACCCGGGTCGGCGTGGAGCGTTATCGGTCACCCGATGGGTTACCGGGGCGAGATCGAACGCGTCTTCACCCGTCTTCCGTCGATGCTCGTCCACACCTCGGGGATACCGGAGCGGCGTCGAGCCGGGAACGAGAAACCTGCGGGCGTGTCCCTCGGGCGAGGCGTAGGGGTTCGTGTGGCTCATGCCGCAGGGCAGGTCGGGGCTGAAGGAGCTCGACGCATTCCTCGGGGACTTCCGGCGCGACATCGAGGACCTGAACCTGGCGGACTTCGACGTGTACGGGGCCGAGAGTCACGAATGGGAAATCAACTGCCCCTTTCCTGGCCGTAGACCGCCCTTTTGGTGATCAGGAGCCCGGTGTAACCGTCGCGATGGAACTGCTCGATCTCTTGCCGGCTGAGCGGGAAGTCGATCATGCGTCACCTGACTTTCGGCCATCGCCTCTGCACATTTTCGCCGGGCTCGGAATTCCCGATACCGCTTCTTTTCAGACGTCATTCACCTGGGTTCACCCGGCGAGTCGTCGGCGCGGCAACGCCGTGGCTGTGTGACAGCCGTGGCACAGCTGGGCCACGATCGTCAACCGCTGGCCGGTACACGCAAGTTGCCGCCTAGCATGAGCCCGACAGGTGGTCCGGCGATGCCTGGGGGAACGTGTGGTGCTGGGAGGGGTGGCGGCGCGGCTCGGCTGCGCCGTGGCGGTGTGCGGCGCACTGCTGGCCGGCTGTACCTCCGAGGGGGACGGGCCCCGCGCACCGGTGGCCGGGACGACGCCCCCGGGCGCGGTGAGCGCGAGTCCCTCGCCGACCGCCGCGGTCGACATCGACCCGGCCAAGCTGCCGACGACCGCGGCCCAGGCCGCCGCCCTGGTCCGCGACGTCCTCGCGCAGCCCTCCGCGTTCGGCCCGGACACGGTCCGCCGCAGCCCGTACGAGAGCGACCCGCGGCGCTGGGCGGTGCTCGGGGACGACTGCGTCTGGGAGCAGCGGGCGCTCCCGAAGGACGTCCTGGCCTCCCTGACCCGCCATTACGAGATCCCGGCGAGCGGCGGCCGGGGGCCGCTCTCGCTGAGCGCCGTCGTCACCGTGCACCGGACCGCCGAGCAGGCCGACTGGGAGAACGCCGAGGTGCTGGAGGAGATGATGCGCTGCCCCTCCCAACTGCTGCGCTCCGGTGAGGTGCTCACGGACCTGACCGACGTCCCGAACGCCCTCGGTGACTCAGGGAACGGCTACGCCGACGACACCCTGGCCGAGACCGGCGCGTACACCGGCGACCGGCTCGGCGGTCCCCACCCGTACGTCTGGGAGCAGACCCGCATCGGACCGGTCACCGTCGCGGTCTCGGCCCAGGGCGCCAAGGGCTGGTCCAAGACCGACCTGTTCGACCGGCTGAGGGACCCGCACACCAGGATGCGCGCCGGGCTCAGGCGCGCGATCGGGCGGGACACCCCGGCCGGCACCGGCTCGCCCTCGGCGTCCGAGTCCACCGTCACGAAGGGCAGCCGCCGATGACCGAGAAGCTCGCGCCCTCCGACCCGGCCCGGATCGGCGGTCACCGTCTGCTCGCCCGGCTCGGCGCGGGCGGCATGGGCGTGGTCTACCTCGGCCGTGCGGAGTCCGGGGAGCTGGCCGCCGTCAAGGTGATCCTGCCTGAGTACGCCGACCAGCCGGAGTTCCGCGCGCGGTTCCGCCGTGAGGTCGCCGCCGCCCGGCGCGTGGACAGCCCGTGGGCCGTGCCGGTGACCGGCGCCGACCCGGACGCGCCCGCGCCCTGGCTGGCCACCGCGTTCGTGCCCGGACCCTCGCTCGCCGAGGCGGTCGCCGCCCGCGGTCCGCTGCCGCCGCGCGGGGTACGGGTGCTCGGCCGGATGCTGGCCCGGGCGCTGACCGCCGTGCACGACGCCGGGCTCGTGCACCGCGACGTCAAGCCCGGCAACGTCCTCCTCGCCGTCGACGGCCCCCGCCTGATCGACTTCGGCATCGCGCGCGCCGCCGAGGAAACGGCCCTCACCTCGTCCGACGTGGTCGTCGGCACCCCCGGCTTCCTGGCGCCGGAACAGGCGCGGGCCCACCCCGCCACTGCGGCCAGCGATGTCTTCGCCCTCGGCTGCCTCCTCTCCTACGCCGCCACCGGCCGCCCGCCCTTCGGCACCGGAGCCGTGGACGCCCTCCTCTACCGCACCGTGCACGACGAGCCCGACCTGGACGGCCTGCCCGACGGCCTGCGCGAGCTGCTGGAGCGCTGTCTCGCCAAGGACCCGGCCGCCCGGCCCGCCGCCCGCGAGGTGGACGAGGCGCTCGGCGAGGACACTCCCGCCGACACCGCCGACTGGCTGCCCGACGACGTCGTACGACTCATCGCGGACCGCTCCGCCGCGATGCTCGCCCTGCCGGACATCGAGGCGACGGCCCTCGACGCGACAACGGACGGGCGCCCGGCGGGAGTTCCCGAGGACCAGCGGCCCACGGAAGTTCCCGGGGACGCGGCACAGCGCACCGGTGGCCGCCGCCGCTTCCTGCTCCTCGGCGGTGCGGCCCTGCTCGCCGCGGGCGGCGGCGCGGCCTTCTGGGCGAGCCGCCGCGACGACGCCCCCGCACCCGCCGCCCGCCGCTGGGTGCTCGGCGTCCAGGCCGACCTGACGGGCCCGCAGCGAGCCGTCGGAAAGGCCCAGGAACGCGGCGTACGCCTGGCCGTCGAGCAGTTCAACGCCCGCGCGGACAAGCCGTTCACGCTCACCCTGAAGGTCGCCGACGACGGGGGCGACGGGACCCGCGCCGCCCGGGCGGCCCAGACCCTCGCCGCCGACCGCGACCTGCTCGCCGTCATCGGCTCCACGGGCGACCGGACCACCGGCGCGAGCCTCGACACGTACGACGCCCAGCTCGTCCCGCACCTCACGGCCTCCTCCGCACAGGAGGCGTACGGCACCTCGCGGCCCCGCCGCTTCCTCCAGGCCGTCCCCGGGTACGGCGTGTCGCCCGCGCTGATCGCCCTCCAGCTCCGCAAGGCGGGCGCCAGGCGCGCGGGCGTCCTGATCGACCGCGACGGCGGCATCGCGGCCTGGCAGCTCGGCCACACCACCTTCCAGTCCCTCGGCATCGTGAAGATCCCGGCCGAGCCACGGGTCGTCCCCCGGCTGGCCCGGCAACTCGGACCGGCGGTCGCGGAGACGCTCGCCCGCGCGCCGGACGGCTTCGTCTACTCGGGCACGCCGACACGCGCGGCGGCCGTCGCCCGTGCCCTCGCCGAGCGGCGCTTCACCGGCGTCCGCGTCCTCGGCTACCCGGCCGCCGACCAGGAGTTCCTGACCGCCGCGGGCCCGGCCGCCGAAGGCTGGCAGGTCTTCGCGCCGTACATCGATCCCTCGGCCGCTCGCGTGCGGAGCTTCGCCACCGCCTATCGCC
Organism: Streptomyces flaveolus; assembly: GCF_000716535.1. GTDB lineage: Bacteria > Actinomycetota > Actinomycetes > Streptomycetales > Streptomycetaceae > Streptomyces > Streptomyces flaveolus_A. Next base: position 20,991 of record NZ_JNWV01000003.1, read on the forward strand.
GCCGTTACGGCTCCGCGCCCCCGTACTGGGCGGCGGAGGCCTACGACGTGGCCCGCATGGTCATCGCCCGCGTCACCGAGGCGGGGGCCCGCCCCTCCCGGACCAGGCTGTACGACCTGCTGGCGAAGGGTACCTACAAGGGGCTCGTGCGGACGTACGCGTTCGACAAGGACCGGATGCTCAAGGGGTACGACGTCTTCCGCTACGAGGTGAGGGGCGGCCGGTACGCCTACGCGGGCGAGGCGGCTCTCTGATGCGCCCGCTCGCACCGGACGACCCCGAGGACATCGGCGGCCACCGGCTGCTGGCGCGGCTCGGCGCCGGCGGCATGGGCGTCGTCTACCTCGCCCGCGGCGCGGGTGGAACGCTGGTCGCGCTCAAGGTGATCCGTGCCGAGCACGCGGCGGACCCGGCCTTCCGCGTCCGCTTCCGGCGCGAGGTGACGGCCATGCGCGCCCTGACCGGCCGCTGGCTGGTGCCGGTCGTGGCCGCCGACCCGGAGGCCCGCAAGCCCTGGCTGGCCACGGAGTTCGTTCCCGGTCCCGCCCTGGCCGAGGCGGTCGACGGCCACGGTGCCCTGCCCGTCGCGACGGTACGGACCCTGGGCCTGCGGCTGGCCGAGGCGCTGACCGCCGTCCACGCGGCGGGGCTGGTGCACCGGGACGTGAAGCCGGGGAACGTCCTGCTCGGCCTGGACGGTCCCCGGCTCATCGACTTCGGCATCGCCCACACGGCCGGTGCCACCGCGCTCACCGCACCCGACGCCGTCGTGGGGACCCCCGGCTTCCTCTCGCCGGAACAGGCGCGGGCCCGCGCGGAGGAGGTCGGCCCGCCGAGTGACGTCTTCTCCCTGGGCTGCGTCCTGGCGTACGCGGCCTCGGCACGGCGGCCGTTCGGCACCGGGCACGCGGCGGCCGTTCTGTTCCGCACGGTGCACGAGGAACCGGATCTGACGGGCGTACCCGCCGGCCTGCGGTCACTGATCGCTGCCTGTCTGGCCAAGGACCCCGCGCGGCGCCCGACGGCCACCCGGCTCGGGACCGCCCTGCGGGACCCGAGGGCCTCGCCGGCGTGGGGCGTTCCCGAAGCGCGGGACGAGGACTGGCTGCCGCCCGCCGTGCTCCGCCTGGTCGCGGAACGGTCCGCGCGCGCACTGGACGTCCCGACCCCCCGACGGTCCGCGCCCGCACCGGACGCGCCCGCCCTCCGACGGCCGGCAGGCGAAGGCACCGTCACCGACCCGGCCGACGCCGGATCACCGACCCGGCGCCGCGTCCTGCTCATGGGGAGCGCGGCGGCCGCCGTGGTCGCGATCGGCGGCGGGGCCGCCGCGTACCTGACGGCCGGACGCGGCGGGACCGGTGGCGGTGCCGGCGGCGGCCTGCCCGTGCGCACCCTCGGCTTCCAGGCCGATCTGACCGGCGACGGCAAGGCGGACGGTGTGGCCCAGGAGCGCGGGGCACGCCTGGCCGTGGCGCACCACAACGCGCGCGCGGGCATCGCGTTCCGCCTCGCGCTCGACACCTACGACGACCGGGGCGACGCCGTCCGGGCCCGGCAGGCGGCCGAGCGCTTCACCCAGGCCGGCGTGAGCGCGGTCATCGGTCCCGGCACGGCCACCGCCGCCCTCGCCGCGGGCCCGCACTACCAGGCCGCGAACACCGCCATGGTGCTGGTATCCGTCTCCGATCCGCGAATCGACACCAGTGAGCTGCGGACGCTGTGCGTCACTCGGGGCCCCGAACGGCAGTTGGCGCTGCCGCTCATCACCTACCTGAACACCGTACGGCCGGTCGACCGCACCGCCGTCATCGACGACCGGGCCGCGGGCCGGGCGGGCGCCGACCTCACCGGCGCCCTCACACTGGGCCTGCCCCAGGACACGACCAGCGTGCACTCCGTGACCGCCGGCAGCGACGACTTCGGGCCCGCCGTTCGCGCCGCCCTCGCCGCCCGGGCGGAGGCCGTGGTCTTCAGCGGGACGTCGTCCCAGCGCGCCGCACGCTGCGCCCGCGCCCTCGCGGACGCGGGCTTCACCGGGCCACGGCTGGGCACCTGGCACATCATGCGCCCCGCCTTCCTCCAGCAGGCCGGACCGGCCGCCCAGGACTGGCTGTTCGGCACCCCCTTCACCGACCCCGCCGGCGTGTCCCCGACGTTCGTGTCCGCCCACCGCACGGCCTACGGCACCGCACCCGGCCGCTGGGCTCCGGAGGCGTACGACGCCGTGGGGCTGGTCGCGCGGGCCCTGGAGTCACTGGGCGGCGCGGCCGACAGCGCACCGGGTGCCGTGGCTCAGCGCCTGTTCGGCCTCACCTACCGGGGCCTCGCGAAGACGCTCCGCTTCGACGACACCCACGCCCTCGCAGTGGAGCCCGACGCCGTGTACTTCCTGTACCAGGCCAAGGACGACGCCTTCCGGTTCCTCGGCCGGTACGACCGGGTGAGCTGAGCCGCCCACCGTCCCTGTGCGGGGTGGGCGCGCGAGACCGCGCGGACGCGATACGGGGGAGGCGTCCGCGCGGTCGTTCTGGGAGCCGGGTCAGCCGGTCGCGCGGACCGCGTCGCGGATCAGCTCGGCGACCGCCTTCGGCTGGGAGACGGCCACGGCGTGCGAGGCGCCCTCGATCTCGACGATCGTCGCCCCGGCCCGCTTCGCGCCGAAGCGCTCCACCTCCGGGTTGATGGCGTTGTCCGCGCCGGCCACCAGGGCCCAGGACGGCTTGGTCTTCCAGGCGGCGGCGGAGGCCGTCTCCTCGAAGGCCGCGGCGGCCAGCGGGCGCTGCGCCGCCGCGAGGACCTTGGTGACCTCCGCGGGCACGTCGGCGGCGAAGACCGACGGGAAGGCGTCCTCGGCGATGGTGACCTCGACGGCGGGCTCGCCGCCCGGCACGGGGTACGTCCACTGCTTGAGGTTGCTCACCAGCGGCGAGAGCGGGAAGCGGCCCTGGAGTTCGCCGAGGCTCTCGCCCTCTTCGAGGGCGTAGGCGGCGACGTAGACGAGGCCGACGACGTTCTCGGTGACGCCGGCCACGGTGATCAGCGCGCCGCCGTACGAGTGGCCGGCCAGCACGACCGGGCCGTCGATCTGGGCGGCGACGGAGGCGACGTACGCGGCGTCGGACGCGAGGCCGCGCAGCGGGTTGGGCGGCGCGATCACGGGAATGCCGTGGCTCTGCAGCTCCTCGATGACGCCGGACCAGCTGGCCGCGTCGGCGAAGGCACCGTGGACGAGGACGACGGTGGGAGTGGTGCTCATGTCTGCGTCTCTTCTCGGATCAGGCGGTGTGCAGGGCCGCGTGCAGCGTGCGGACGGCCATGGTGATGGCGGCCTCGGCGGCGTGGGTGCCGCGCAGGGCGTTGAGCATCACGAAGTCGTGGATTATGCCCTGGAAGCGGACGGCGGTGACGGGGACACCGGCCTCGCGGAGCTTGTTGGCGTAGGCCTCGCCCTCGTCGCGCAGCACGTCGGCCTCGCCGGTGATGACCAATGCCGGGGGCAGGCCGGTGAGTTGTTCGGTGGTGGCGCGCAGCGGGGAGGCGGTGATCCGGGCGCGCTCGGCCGGGTCGGTGGTGTACTGGTCCCAGAACCACTGCATGCCGTCGCGGCGCAGGAAGTAGCCGGTGGCGAACTGGTGGTAGGACGGGGTGTCGAAGCCGGCGTCGGTGACCGGGTAGAACAGCACCTGCTGGACGAGCGGGATGCCGCCGCGTTCCTTGGCCATCAGGGTCAGCGCTGCGGTCATGTTGCCGCCGACGGAGTCACCGGCGACGGCCAGGCGGGTGCCGTCCAGGCCCTTGGAGGCGCCTTCGTTCACGACCCACTGGGCGACGGTGAAGTTCTGCTCGATGGCGACGGGGTAGCGGGCCTCGGGGGAGAGGTCGTACTCGGGGAAGACGACGGCGGCCTGGGCGCCGACGGCGAGTTCGCGCACGAGGCGGTCGTGGGTGTGGGCGTTGCCGAAGACCCAGCCGGCGCCGTGGATGTAGAGGATGACGGGGAGGGTGCCGGTGGTGCCGGCGGGCTTGACGATGCGTGCCCGGACGCTGCCCGTGGGGCCACCGGAGACGGTGATCCACTCCTCGTCGACGGCGGGCTTGTCGATCTCGCCGGACTGGACCTCGTCGACGGCCTTGCGGCCCTCGGCCGGGGGCAGGTCGAAGAGGTAGGGCGGGTTGGCGGTCGCCGCCGCGAACTCCGCCGCGGCCGGTTCCAGCACGGGCTGGGCCGGCGCCTGGGCATCAGACATGCGAATCTCCTGTAAGTGCGTAGGGGGCGCCGGGTCGTTCCGGCGTACGACCCGGATCGTCGTGCTGGGCACTCCGGCGCCGCTGAACGCAACCGTAGAACCGCCGTCCGCACGGCGATTGCCCGTCCGTGCACGCCTGACGTCCTCAAAGTGCACGGACACCGCCCACCGCACGCCGAGTGCGCTGAGGGGAACGGCCCAGTGCACGGACGGGACACACGGCGGTGTTCCCCGGGCCTAACGTGAGGGCACAGCGGTCGCGGTCCGCCCGTCGGCACGACGGCGGACTCTCGCGCCATCACCGCGATTCCCGCCCGCGTCTCTGATCGCTTTCTCGTCGCCCCGCTCGTGGCTCTTCCCGGCCGCCGAGCGCGCACGCAGCGGACATCCAGGACGCCCACCACGGAGGAGGTCCCGCACACGTGTCTGCCATGCCGGTCGGCGGGCTGGTTCCCCAGGCCACCGACGACGCCGCGGAGCTGGTCGTCCGCAACGCCAGCATCCATACGGGGGACCCGCGCCGCCCGCATGCCGAAGCGCTCGCCGTACGAGGCGGTGTCATCACGGTCGTCGGCGACGACAAGGACGTCGCCCCGCACGTCGGGCCCGCAACGAAGGTGGTGGACGCGCTCGGCCGGCGGGTGGTCCCGGGACTCAACGACGCCCATCTGCATGTGATCCGGGGCGGCCTCAACTACGTGCTGGAGCTGCGCTGGGACGGCGTCCGGACGCTCCGTCAGGCCCTGGCGATGCTGCGCGAGCAGGCCGCGCGGACACCGAAGGGCCAGTGGGTGCGGGTGGTCGGAGGCTGGTCGGCCGACCAGTTCGCCGAACGGCGGCTGCCGACGGTGGCCGAGCTGAACGCCGCCGCCCCCGACACCCCGGTGTTCGTCCTCCACCTGTACCAGTCGGCCGTCCTCAACCGGGCGGCGCTGCGGGCGGCCGGGTTCGACAAGGACACGCCCGACCCCAAGGGCGGACAGATCGTCCGCGGCCGGGACGGCGAGCCGACGGGCATGCTGCTGGCCGCGCCGAGCGCCCTCATCCTCTACTCCACGCTGGCCAAGGCGCCGGTGCTGGAGGGCGAGGACCGAAAGGTGTCGACCCGTCACTTCCTGCGCGAGCTCAACCGGTTCGGTCTGACCTCGGCGATCGACGCCGCCGGCGGCTTCCAGAACTTCCCCGAGAACTACAGCACCGTCATCGAACTGGCGCGGGCCGGTCAGTTGTCGCTGCGGATCGCCTATCACCTCTTCCCGCAGACCGCGGGCCAGGAGATAGCCGACCTCACCCGCTGGATCGAGATGGCCGGCCCCGAGGACGGGGACGAGTGGCTCCGTCTCAACGGCGCGGGTGAGAACCTCACCTGGGCCGCGGCCGACTTCGAGAACTTCAGCCAGCCGCGCCCGGAACTCGGCGGCTACGAGGGCGAGTTCGAGAAGGCCGTACGTCTCCTCATGGAGAACGGCTGGGGATTCCGGCTGCACGCCACGTACGACGAGACCATCCGCCGGGACCTCGCGGTCTTCGAGAAGCTCGCCGCCGAGGGACTCTTCCCGGCGGGGAACCGGTGGTTGTTCGACCACGCGGAAACCGTGTCCGCCCAGAGCCTCGACCGTGTCGCCGCGCTCGGCGGTGCCATGTCCGTCCAGAACCGGCTGTACTTCCAGGGCGAGGCGTTCCTGCGCCGCTACGGCCCCGGAGCCGCCGCGGACGCCCCGCCCATCCGGGCCATGCTGGACCGCGGACTGACCGTGGCCGCCGGCACGGACGCCACCCGGGTCTCCACCTACAACCCCTGGGTCGCCCTGCACTGGCTGGTGAGCGGACGCGACATCGGCGACCTGGTGCTCCGCTCCCCCGGCAACCGCGTCGACCGGGAGACCGCACTGCGGATGTTCACCGTCGCCGGAGCCGAACTGACCGGCGAGGAGCAGGTCAAGGGCGTGCTGCGGACGGGGTGTTACGCGGACCTCGCGGTGCTGTCCGACGACTACTTCACCGTGCCGGAGCCGGAGATCGCGCACATCGAGTCGCTGCTCACGGTCACCGGCGGCCGGATCGTCTACGCCGCCCGGGAGTACGAGGGCCTCGACGAGGAACTGCCGCCCGTCACCCCCGCATGGAGCCCGGTGGCGCACTTCGGCGGCTACCAGGCGTCCCGGCCGGCCGGCGTGCGCCAGGCGGAGGCCCTCGGCGAGGCCGTCGCGGAGTCGGAGCAGCACCGCGCCTGGCGCGCACGGCGGGGCCTGGCCCCCGGCGCAGCGGACACCCCGTTCGATCCCTGCTTCGTCCTCTGAGCGACCCCGGAAACCCACAGACCCCGTCCTCAGGACGGTTGTTCTCCGACGCGGGCACCCGTCCGCGCCGCTTCACATGGAATGGAAAGGCACTCTCATGGTCGACATCGCCCAGGTCACCGCGTCCCCCAGCCCCGACCTGCTGACCCCGGACAACTGCGCGGTGCTGTTCGTGGACCACCAGCCGCAGATGTTCTTCGGCACCGGCAGCGGTGACCGGACCGCGATCATCAACTCCACCCTGGGCCTGGCCAAGGCGGCCAAGGTGTTCGACGTACCGGTCGTGCTGAGCACCGTGGCCGCCGAGTCCTTCTCCGGTCCGATCCTGCCGCAGCTCGCGGACGTGTTCCCGGACCAGAAGATCATCGACCGCAGCACGATGAACGCCTGGGAGGACGCCGCGTTCGTCGAGGCCGTCAAGGCGACCGGCCGCAAGAAGCTGGTCATCGCCGGTCTGTGGACGGAGGTCTGCGTCGTCCTGCCGGTGCTCTCCGCCATCGCCCAGGGCTACGAGGTGTACGTCGTCACCGACGCGTCCGGCGGTGTCACCCCGCAGGCCCACGAGCACGCCGTCCAGCGCATGCTCCAGGGCGGCGCGGTGCCGGTCACCTGGGTGCAGGTGCTGCTGGAGCTCCAGCGTGACTGGGCCCGCGGCGAGACGTACGTGCCGGTGACGGAGGTGGTGAAGGAGCACGGCGGCGCCTACGGCCTCGGCCTGGTGTACGCCCAGACCTTCATCGGCGGCCACGCGGCCGGCTGAGCCCCTCCCCCAGCACAGCGATCAAGGACTGAGTCAGGAACAGGCAGGAAGAGATGGACGCGGGACTGCTGGTCCTCCGGGTGGTGGCGGGACTCCTCATCACCGGCCACGGAGTGCAGAAGGTGAGCTTCCGGCTCGGGGGCCACGGCTTGGCAGGCGGAACCGAGGAGTTCCGGCACGACGGGTTCCGCGGCGGCCGGCTGACCGCGGTCGTCGCGGGCGCCGGCCAGATCGGGGCCGGCCTGTTCTTGACCGCCGGTCTGCTCACGCCCTTGGCGGCGATGGCCGCCATGGGCGTGATGACGGTCGCGGGCACCGTGAAGTGGCCGAAGGGCCTGTGGGTGCAGAACGACGGGTACGAGTATCCCCTGGTCCTCGTGGTCGTCTCCGCGGCGCTGGCCCTCACGGGGCCCGGCGCGTGGTCCCTCGACCACGCGCTCGGCATCACACCGTGGCCGGTGTGGCTGGCGCTCGCCGCGATCGTGACCGGCCCGGCGAGCGGGCTGCTGACCCGGCTCGTGCTGCATCGCGCACCCCTGGCATCGGAAGGAAAGACCTATGCGCAGCCTGCTGACTGACGCGGCCCACACGCTGGTCCCGCCGAAGGGCGACCGGCATGGCCCGCTGCCTCCCCTGATGCTGACGCTGACCGTGGTCACAGGCCTGGTCGACGCGGTGAGCTATCTGGCGCTGGGCCACGTGTTCGTCGCCAACATGACGGGCAACGTGGTGTTCCTCGGCTTCGCCCTGGCAGGTGCCCAGACCCTGTCCGTGCTCGCCTCCGTCGTCGCGCTGGCGGCTTTCCTCGCCGGCGCGCTGACCGGCGGCCGGCTGGGGACCCGGTTCGCGGGGCATCGCGGGAACCTGCTGAAGACGGCCACCGCGGCGCAGACCGTGCTGGTCGCCGTCACCGTCGTGGTCACGGCGGTCGCCGGCGGCCGGGTCACGACCGGCGTCGAGTACACGTTGATCGTGTGCCTGGGGCTCGCCATGGGGCTGCAGAACGCGGTCGCCCGGCGCCTCGGCGTGCCGGACCTCACCACGACCGTACTGACGCTGACCCTCACGGGTCTGGCCGCGGACTCGCCACCGGCGGGCGGTGCGGCGCCGAGGCCCGGCCGCCGGATCCTGTCCGTGCTGGCCATGCTGCTCGGCGCGCTCGTCGGCGCGGAGCTCGTCCTGCACGGGCACCTCGTGCTCACCCTGGGCCTGAGCCTGCTGCTCCTGGCGGTCACCTCCGTGGCGACCCACCGCCTCTCCGCCGACGGTGCCGCCTGGACCCGGCCGCCGTCCTGACGCTTGGCCGCCGCCCTGACCCGAAGCCGGCGGCTGACGCAAGGCCACGGTCCAGTCGGGAGGCGACGGTCCAGTGGGAGTCCCGGTCCGGACAGAAGCCCTCCGTCCGGACGGTTCATCCCCCGGCCTCCCGGTCGCCCCGCCCGGCGAACTCCCGCCATGCGCTGGGCGACATCCCGTAGGTGGCACGGAACACGCGGCTGAAGTGGGTGGGGCTCGCGAAGCCCCAGCGATGCGCGACGGCCGCGATGGTCAGGTTCTCCGCGGAACGCAGGGTGAGGACACGCCGGCACTCGGCCAGCCGCCGGCGCTGGATCAGCCGGCCGACCGTCGTGCCCTCCTCCCGGAACAGCTTGTGCAGGTAGCGGACGGAGATGTGGTGGGCGCGGGCGATCGTCTCCGGAGACAGGTCCGTGTCGCTCAGGCGCAGGTCGATGAAGTCCAGGATGTCCGACATCAGCGGCGCCCGTGTGTCCGGCTGCTGTCCCCGCGCCTGGTCGGAAAGATGGTCGCCGGCCAGGGTGGACAGCAGGCTCACGGCGTTCCAGGCGAGCATGTCGCCGACCGCGGAGCGGGACACGACCGCCGTGTCGGCGAAGTCGGACAGGAACGGCGAGAGCAGGGCGCCCAGCCGGGACGTCGGGGTGACCGGGGCGTGCGTGAGGCGGGGCACGTCGGACCGGGCCAGCCCGAGCAGTTCCCGCGAGAGCAGGAACACCTTCAGGCGGGCCTGCCGCGGGAATTCCAGCACCGAGGGCCGGTGCACGTCGTAGAAGCAGATGTCGCCGGGGCCCAGGAGCACGTCCGCGGCGGGCCTCCACGGGGGTAAGGCGGCGACGGTGTCGCGCAGCCCCACGAAGAGGTACTCGCCGCTCTCCCGGGCAATCAGCCGTTGGGGACGTGCGGCGGGGCCCGGGTGTGCGCACGGCGGTCTCTCCCGGGGCAGGCATGCGGGTACCGCGTCCCAGATGACGATGTCCAGGCCCAGGGGCATCCGCCGCACCCTGCTGCCCGGTGACATGCCGGCCGTGGACATGCCGACCCTGCGCCCGCCGATGAGGGACGTGCCTGTGGAAGACATGAACCGCCCTTGCCTCCGAACCGTTGTCGCGTTTGAAGCGGCGGCATCGGGGAACGCGCACCCGGCTCCGCTTCGCCCGGAGCGTAGGCCGGTGGATGTGCGAAAAGAGTGACAGGACAGTGACCGGGGGCTGCGCTGCCGGGCCACACCCCATGCGCTCACGGTCAACAGCCGGGGGACGGCGGCCCCTACCGTCCTGGGCATGAGCACCGCATCTCCGGCCTCCGCACCCGCCGCGACCGACTCCCCCTGGGCCCCGCTCGCGGCGCGCGTCTTCCGGGCCCTGTGGATCGCCCAGCTGGTCTCGAACATCGGTAGCTGGATGCAGACGGTGGGCGCGCAGTGGCTGCTGGTCGGACACGGTGCCGCGCTGGTGACGCTCGTGCAGACCGCCGCAGGCCTTCCCGTGGTCCTGCTGGCCCTGCCCGCCGGGGTGGTCGCCGACCGCTTCGACCGGCGCTCGGTGCTGCTGGCCGCGCAGTGCGCGATGCTCGCGGTGTCCGGTGCGCTGGCCGTACTGGCGTTCCTGGACGCCCTGACGCCGACGGTGCTGCTCGTGCTCACGTTGCTGCTGGGGTGCGGCACCGCATTGATGGGCCCGGCCTGGCAGGCGATCCAGCCGGAACTCGTCGAGCGCCGACGGCTCGGTCAGGCGGCGGCGCTGGGCGCGGTGAACATGAACCTGGCCCGTGCCGTCGGTCCGGCGCTCGGCGGGGCGGTGGTCGCCGCGGCGGGCGCGGGCTGGGTCTTCGCCTTCAACGCGGCCTCCTACCTGGGCATCGCCGCCGTGCTCGTGGCGTGGCGACGCCCGGCGCCGGCCGCCCCCACGCCCGGCAACGACGGCCTGCTGACGGCCCTGTACGCCGGCCGCCGCTATGTGTGGAACGCGCCCGGTGTCCGCCGGGTGCTGCTGCGCACGCTCCTGTTCATCCCCGGCGGTGCCGCGCTGTGGGCGCTGCTGCCGCTGACCGCGAGCAGTTCCCTCGGCCTCGGCTCGGGCGGTTACGGGCTCCTGCTGGCTTCGGTGGGCGTGGGGGCCGTGGCGGGGGCGTTCGCGCTGCCGCGTGTCCGTGCCCTGCTGGGGGCGAACGGCACGCTCGCCGCGGGCGCCCTGGTGTTCGCCGGGGTGCTCGCCGTGCTGGCGACCGTCCGCACACCCTGGCTGGTCACGGTCGCCCTGCTGCCGGCGGGACTCGCCTGGATCGGCGTGCTGTCCACGCTCAACGCGGCCGTGCAGACGCGGCTGCCCGGCTGGGTCAGGGCACGTGGCCTCGCGGTGTACCTGCTGGTCTTCCAGGGCGGTCAGGCGCTCGCGGCGCCGCTGTGGGGCGCGGTGGCCGACTGGGCCGGGCTCAGCGCGTGTCTGCTGATCGCCGGCGCGGTGATGCTGCTCAGCGCGGCCAGTGTGCGCCGGTGGCCGCTGTACGACGCCGAGGGCATCAACCCCACGCCGTCCGACCACTGGCCGGCCCCTCCCCTGGTGTTCGAGCCGGGAGAGGCCGACGGCCCGGTCCTGGTCTCCGTCGTCTACCGCGTCCCCGCCGAGAACCGCCACGCGTTCACGGACCGCATGCGCCAGGTCGCCCGCTCCCGGCGCCGCACGGGAGCCCTCTCCTGGGGTCTCTACCAGGACGGCAACGCCCCGGAACGCTTCGTGGAGAACTACCTCGTCAGCTCCTGGGCGGAACACCGTGCCCAGCACCACGTCCGGTGGACGGGCACCGACCGCCGGCGCGAGGAGCAGGCTCGTGAGCTGCTCGCGCCGGGGACGGTGCCCGAGGTGACCCATGCCTTCGACACCGTGGCGGGGCCGGCCGTACCGTCCGGGTCCGGCCCGGCGCCTGCCGAGTAGGGCGCGCCGGGTCAGGGGCGGGGGATGTTGCGGAGGTTGGCCCGGGCCAGGTGGACCATCCGGCCGACGCCTCCGCTCAGGACGGTCCGGCTCGCGGACAGGGCGAAGCCGGTGAGCTGTTCGGTGGTGATCTTCGGTGGCACGGCGAGCGCGGCGGGGTCGGTGACGACGTCCACCAGCGCGGGTCCGTCGTGGGCGAACGCCTCGCGCAGCGCGTCCCGGACCTGACCGGGCTGCTCCACCCGGATGCCGCGCGCCCCGGCGGCCGTGGCGATGGCGGCGTAGTCCGCGTGCGGGTAGGTCGTGCCGTGCGGGGGCAGGCCGTCGACCATCATCTCCAGGTCGACCATGCCGAGGGAGGAGTTGTTGAAGACGACCACCTTGACCGGCAGGTCGTACTGGACGAGCGTGAGGAAGTCGCCCATGAGCATGGAGAACCCGCCGTCGCCGGAGAGCGAGACGACCTGCCGGCCGCGGTCGAGGAACTGGGCGCCGATGGCCTGGGGCAGCGCGTTGGCCATGGATCCGTGCACGAAGGAGCCGAGGATGCGGCGGCGGCCGTTGGGGGTGAGGTAACGCGCCGCCCACACACAGCACATGCCGGTGTCCACGGTGAACACGGCGTCGTCGGCGGCCTCTTCGTCGAGCACCGAGGCCACGTACTCGGGGTGGATCGGGGTGTGCCGGTCGACGTCGCGGGTGTAGGCGCCGACGGCGCCTTCGAGGGCGTGCGCGTGCCGCTCCAGCATCCGGTCGAGGAACCGCCGGGACTGCTTCTCGCGCACCGCGGGCGTCAGGCAGCGCAGGGTCTCGCGTACGTCTCCCCAGACGGCGAGGTCGAGTTGGGTGCGCCGGCCCAGCCGCTCGGGCTGCACGTCGACCTGCACGGTGCGCACGTGGCGGGGCAGGAAGTCGGTGTACGGGAAGTCGGTGCCGAGGAGGATGAGCAGGTCGCACTCGTGCATGGCCTCGTAGGCGGCGCCGTAGCCGAGCAGGCCGGACATGCCGACGTCGTACGGGTTGTCGTACTGGATGTGTTCCTTGCCGCGCAGGGCGTGGCCGACCGGGGCCTTGACCTTCCCGGCGAACTCCATGACCTCGGCGTGGGCTCCGGCGACGCCCCGGCCGCAGAACACCATGACGCGTTCGGCGCCGTCCACCAGCTCGGCGAGCCGGGCGATCTCCTGGTCGCTGGGGCGGATGGCGGGCAGGTCCAGGGGCATGGCGAGTTCGGGCGCCGCGTCCGGCGAGTCCTCGGCGGCGGTGTCGCCGGACAGCGCCACGACCGAGACCCCGCGCCGGCCGACGGCGTGCTGGATGGCCGTCTGCACCACGCGGGGCATCTGACGGGGTGAGGAGATCAGCTCGGAGTAGTGGCTGCACTCGGCGAACAGCCGGTCGGGGTGGGTCTCCTGGAAGTAGCCGGTGCCGATCTCGCCGCTGGGTATGTGGGCGGCCAGCGCGAGCACGGGCGCCATCGAACGGTGGGCGTCGTACAGGCCGTTGATCAGGTGCAGGTTGCCGGGGCCGCAGGATCCCGCGCACGCGGCGAGCCGCCCGGTGAGCTGGGCCTCCGCTCCGGCGGCGAACGCCGCGACCTCCTCGTGGCGGACCTGCACCCACTCGATGTCGGTGTGTCGTCGGACCGCGTCGACGACGGGGTTCAGGCTGTCTCCGACCACGCCGTACATGCGGCGCACACCGGCGCGCGCCATGAGGTCGACGTATTGTTCGGCGATGGTCTGCTTGGCCATGGCACTCCTCGGGTTCGGGCCTTGCGGCACGACCCTCCGGGCGGGGGCACGGAGGGCCTGCCTCGCGCCCGGACCACGCTAGTGAGCGCGGGGTGCCGCTGTTGTCCGTCCGCGCACGGGATCGGTTCCGGCAGCGCACCGGGCGTCGGCGGTGCCGGGACGGTCCCCGTGCACGGTCGGGTGGCTGGGCCCGTCCAGCACGGACAGCGGGCGGGCGGTGCGACCGCTGCGGACGGCGACGAGTTCCGCGGCGAAGGAGACGGCTGTCTCCCCGGGTGTCGACGCGCCCAGGTCGAGACCCAGGGGCGCGTGCAGCCGCGCGAGGGCGTCGGCCGACACGCCGGCCGTGGTGAGGTCCTCCCGCCTGCCCGCCTGGACGCGGCGGGAGCCGAGCGCTCCGACGTAGGCCAGGAAGCGGCCGAGGGCTTCGGCGAGGACGGGGACGTCGAACTTCGGGCCGTGCGTCATCACGCACACCACGGTCCGGTGGTCGGTCTCCGTGGCCGCCAGGTACCGGTGGGGCCAGTCGACCACGACCTCGTCGGCGTCCGGGAAGCGCTCGGGTGTGGTGAAGGTGGCGCGGGCGTCGCAGACCGTGACGTGGTAGCCGAGGAGGGCGCCGATCCGGCTCGCCGCACCGGCGTGGGCGTTGGCGCCGACGTGCGTTCGTACGAGGCCGACGCCGGTGTGCCGGGTGCCGTCCCGGTCGAGCATGCGGCGGGCGTCGGCGAGTACGGTGAGGTCCAGGGCGGGGCTGCCGGTGCTGCCAGGTGCCCGTCGTGAACATCGGCGACGTACCGGCCTTTCCCGGTGAGCAGCCGTTCGTCCTCGGGCCTTGTCCATCGCTCCACAACAACACCTCGTTCGTGTGGGTGCGGGAATTGACCGGGGCGACGGCCCTGTCCGGCAGCGAAAGTGGCGCGGGATGTTCGGGTCGTCGCTGCGTGGCGTTCCGGGGGAACGCCACGCCGGTGGAATTCGACTGCATGGACACTAACCTCGATCTTGCGTGAGGGTCCGTCAGATTGCTGACGGACCCTTTCGGCTCATTCGGGGCGGTCATTTCTGCAGGTGGGCAGGCTGGTGGCCCGGCTGTCGCGTCGGGTGGGCGCCGGGTTCCACTGCTCCGGACGGGTGGAGCTGCTCGTAGGGACGGGAAGTTGCTGGTCAGCCAGGGTTGGGTAGTGCTGCGAGCCGTTGTAGAGCGTCGGTGATCAGGCTGGCCCAGGGCCAGTGCTTTGCGATGCGGAGGATGCGGCGTCGTCCGGTGGTGACGAGCTGCGCGGCGGCGGAGAAGAGGCGAAGTCGCAGGCGGCGGGGCTCCCACAGGCGGGCTTGGCCGGTGAGGGCGAGCAGGGGCATCCAGGCCAGCAGGTCGAGGGCGATCTGGATGATCTCCAGCCAGACCTGGTTCTGTGCGGCGTCGTGCAGGGGGAGGTTGCGCAGGCCGGTGGAGCGGGCGGCGCGGATGCGGTCCTCGGCGCGGGCCCGCTCGCGGTGCCGCAGCTCCAGCTCGGCGATCGGGGTGTGCTGGGTGTTGGTGGCGAAGCAGGTCAGGCGCATGCCGTCGGCGTCGGTGAAGCGCAACTGGGCGCCGGGGTGCGGCCGTTCCCTCCGTACGATCAGCCGCATCCCCTTGGGCCAGCCCTTGAGGCAGTCGCCGTCGAGTTCGGCCACCCAGGCGCCGTCGCGGATCTCGCCGTCGGGCTCGAGGGCCGGTGTCCAGGCCGATGCCGGGACCTTCAGGACGGCCTGGTGGATGGCGTCGGTGATGGTCATGCCGACCGAGTACGACAGCCACCGTCCGCGCCGGGTGAGCCAGGCGACGAACTCGTGGGTGCCGCCGCCGGAGTCGGTGCGGATCAGCGTCCGACGCCCCCGCCGCAGCCGCTTCGGCAGCTGGGCCAGGGCCAGCTTGGTGGCTTCGATGTGGTCGGCGGCGGTGTTGGAGCCCGCGTTGCCGGGCCGCAGCAAGCCCACGACCGGCTCGCCGGAGCCGTCACGGCCGTGGTCGACGAACCCCATCAGCGGGTGGTGCCCGAACGTCTTCTTCCAGGTCGCGGTGGCGTCCTGCTTCTCGGAGTGCGCCAGGACCAGGACCCCGTCGATGTCCACGATCACCTGCCCGCTCGCGTCCGGTGCCGCGTCGCCGGCCAACCGCCATACACATTCACGCACTTCGGCGCGGGCCGTGCGGAGCGCGGCCAGGACCCGCTGCCCGCCCGACGCCAGCTTGCTGATCAGCCGGGAGACCGTGGGGTCGGAGGCTACCGGCCCGAACACGGCCGGCTCGGCCCGCAGCAGGGCCACATCGGCGAGGCAGTCCCCGCCCAGCGCGACGGCGAGCGCGACATCCAGCAGGATCTTGCCCGGATCGTGCACTGCCCGGTGTTTGCGCCATGGCTCGAGTGCCGCTGATATCGCCGCATCCAGACCGCTCTTGCGGACCGTCTCGACCAGGAGCACCGCCCCGGCCTGCGAAACCACTCCGCGACCGCCGTCCTCGACGCGGACACGCGGGTAGGACCCGATACGCTTCTTCACCTGGAAAGTGCCTCCGGCGGTGGCGGGAACAAGGACCTCAGCAATCCTCATTCTCGCTGGTCAGAGGCACTTTCTGCTTTTTTGATCACTAGCCGGACAGCCCGCTCCGTGAAAGCACGAGGCTAACCGCGAGGGCGGCCGTGGAGCGAGGGGGACACGGGCAGTGTGCGCTGCGGGACCAGACACGTGCGCTACGCGGACAGCCGGCCGCCGGCCCTGGACGGCCGGCGGCCGAGGCGTGGGCCGGTCAGCCCAGTTCGGTGTCCAGCCAGCGCAGGACGTCGGGCGTCACGGGGTCGACCAGGTCGGCGAACTCCTCGTGCCGCTGGAGGAACTTGGCCACGTACGGGCAGACGGGCACGATCCGCTTGCCGGAGGCCCGTACGTCGGTGAGCGCCTCCTGGACGAGCCGGGAGGCGAGGCCCTGCCCGGCGAAGGCGTCGTCGATCTCGGTGTGGTAGAAGACGCGCTGCGCGTCGCGGTCGCGGTAGGCGGTCAGCCCGGCGCGCTTGCCGTCGACGAGTATTTCGTAGCGATTCCTGGCGTCCACACGCTCGACGACCGGGGCGGCGGAAGGCTGGCTCATCAGGTGCCTTTCGGATGGCGTCAGTGACGCGGCGGATTCCTGCGCGGAGTGATGGTGGCATTCGGCAGGACGGGGGCGGGAAGACGGTCTCCCGGATATCCTTCGACGGCGCCGAAGCGATCGGAGGAGTTCTGCCAGTCCTCGCGCGCACTGACGATGTCCTCGTGGCTCCGGCCGATGAAATTCCACCACATGACGATCTCCTCGTCGAAGGGTGTTCCGCCGAGGAGCACCGTCCGCGCGATGTCGTCCGACTCGTTGGTCAGGGTCAGCGTGCCGGGCCCGGGGTGGACGTAGCCCAGCTCGGCGGGCTTCAGGAGGACGTCGGCGAGGCGGACGGCGCCCTGGTCGACCAGGAGGCCGTGCTCGAAGCCGGGGTCCACGGCGAGCGTGACGGCCGCGTGCGGCTCGAGGACGATCTCGGCGCCGAGCAGGGGTGTGAAGGCCGGCACCGGCGAGGTGGTGCCGGCGAGGGAGCCGAGGAAGACCCGGATCTCGGCGCCGTCGGTCCGTACGGGCTCGGGGACGTGGTGCCGGAAGTCCCGCGCGGTGGCGCGGTGTTCCTCCGGCAGCGCCACCCAGAGCTGGACGCCGTGCAGGACGGTGGTGCGCGGGGTGGAGACCTCGGAGTGGCTGATGCCGTACCCGCTGGTCATGAGGTTCAGCTCGCCGGGCCGTACGAGGGCGTGGCTGCCCAGGCTGTCGCGGTGCTCGATCTCCCCGCTGAAGAGCCAGCTCACGGTCTGGAGCCCGGTGTGGGGGTGCGGGGCGACGTCCATGCCGCCGGTCTCGGCGACGTCGTCGGGGCCGTAGTGGTCGGCGAAGCACCAGGCGCCGATCAGGGTCCGGGCGCGCTGCGGCAGCGTGCGCCGCACGGTCATCGCGCGCGGTCCGCCCAGGGGCACGTCGCGCGGGGTCAGTACGTCGACCCGTGGCGTCCCGGCCGGCGGCCCGCCGTCCGCCTCGGTGCCGCAGCGCACTTCGACGGGCTCCGTCTCGACATTGCTCATCGGGATCACCTCTCCACCCAGTAATTGTTCTATATTCAACCACCATCCGGCCGAAACGGCCCGGACGCCGGCCGGACAGGGCCCGAGTGCCACGAGGACAGCATGCGTGCCAGGCGGACGGGGCCCGAGTGCCGGAGCGCTTCTTCTTCGGACAACAACCCGTGCACTCGTCGACAAGCCGCTCCCCCGGATCCGCCGTACGGTCGTCAGCACCTTGGCCCGTCACAGTGCGCGGGTCGACGCACCGAAACGAACCGTCGCAGGACAGGGGGACGGCATGAGAAACGATTCTGCCGGGGCCGCGGACGAGGACCCGATCGTATGCAGAACCAACGTCCGCGTCACCGTGGCCGACGAACTGCCGATACCGGTCCCGGCCGAACTCCGGTACTTCGCGGCGGATCCCTACGCCGTCTGCCTGTCCCTGGGCACCCCCTCCGCGCTCTGCGTCGAGTGGGTCTTCGCCCGGTCGCTCCTCGCCCAGGGGCTGCGCCGGCCCACCGGGTCCGGGGACGTGGTGGTCTACCCGCGGCGCCAAGGCCGACCGGACTCGGTCCGCGTCCTGCTCAGGACCCGTGCCGGAGCGGCCCTCCTGGAGCTGGCGAGCGCCTCCGTCACGTCCTTTCTGCACCGCACCGAGGTGCTGGTACCGCCGGGCACCGAGCACCGCCACATCGATCTGGACCGCGTCGTGGAACAGCTCACGGCCGGCAGCGAGTGATCCGCCCGGTGTGACGCCCGGTGCACTGACGAGCACCAACGCGTGCGCTCCCGGGCAAACCGCCTCCCGCTCCGGCGCCTAGCGTCGACCGCGTACGCAAGCACGCCATCCGCAGGAGGCACGTCATGACCACCGGAACCCAGCCCCCGAGCAGCCAGCCGTGGCTGCACCAGAAGGGCGCGGTCATCCAGGAGTTCGGAACCGTCAAGCAGTTCCCCATCGCCCTGTCCTACGAGGCGCGCATGTACTCCTGCCAGCGCCTGAACAAGGTGCTGGCCGACACCCAGATCCTCTACGGCCTCTACAAGAAGCACCACTGGATCATGCGGGGCGCGACCTTCTACCAGCTCCACCTGCTCCTGGACAAGCACGCGGGTGAGCAGCTCGAACTGGTCGACACCCTCGCCGAGCGCGTCCAGACCCTGGGCGGCGTCGCGGTGGGCGACCCCCGGCACGTCGCCGAGATCACGTCGATCCCGCGCCCGCCGGACGGTGTCGAGGAGGTCCCCGCGATGCTCTCGCGCCTGCTGGAGGCCCACGAGACCATCCTGACCGAGGCCCACGACGCGGCCGCCCGCACCGCCGAGCTGGGTGACGACGGCACCAACGACCTGCTGGTGTCGCAGATCATCCGCACCGGCGAACTGCAGGCCTGGTTCCTCGCCGAACACCTGGTGGACACCCCGCTCGTCCGCTCCTGAGCCGGCGGGACCGCCCACGGCGGAACGGGCGGGGGCGCCCGTCAGCGCGTGACCGCGATCCCGCTGACCGCGCGCCCCCGCCCGCCCCACCTCCCCGTCAGCACCGCTTCCCGGACGCGCTGGTGATCGCGCTCCAGGACCAGGACGTCGACCTGGTGGACCGGGCCCCGACGGAGTCGTCCGCCTCGGGGCGACCTTCGCCGTCGGGGCGTCGTCGCGGACGGCCTCGGCTTCCCGCGCGCCGTGACGCCGGCTACGGCAGCCGGGGTGGAAGGGTGCCAGAGGGCCGGCTCACTCCGGCCGGCGCCCCATCACCGCACACGAGAGAGGGAGATCTTCGATGACCGACCAACCGGTTCTGGTGCTCGCGGCGACCGGCGGGCAGGGCGGGGCGGTGACCGACGCGCTGCTGGGCCGCCGGGTGCGGGTCCGCGCGCTGGTGCGTGACCCGGACCGCAGATCCGCCCGGGAACTGGCCGGGCGGGGCGTCGAGGTGGTCGCGGGATCACTGAGCGACCGTGCGTCGCTGGCCTCGGCGATGAGCGGGGTGGCGGGTGTCTTCGCGTTCACCACTCCCTTCGAGGCCGGAATCGACGCGGAGGTGGAGCAGGGGCGGGCCATCCTCGCCGCCGCGACGGAAAGGCGCGTTCCGCATCTCGTGTTCAGCTCGGTGGCAGGCGCCGACCAGGACAGCGGGGTGCCGCATTTCGAGAGCAAGGCGCGCATCGAGGCGGAGCTCGCCGCCGGCGACGTGCCGTACACGATCCTGGGGCCGACCTACTTCTTCGACAACGCGCTGGGCGGTGCGGAGCGCATCCTGGACGGCGTCCTCGACCTCCCGCTGCCACCCGATCGGCCGTTGCAGCAGTTGGCCCGCCCCGACCTCGGCGCGTTCGCGGCGGAGGTGCTGCTCGACCCCGCTCCCTACACCGGGCAGCGCATCGAGCTGGCCGGCGACGCACCCACGCCCGCGCAGATGGCGGCCGCGCTCGGCGCGGCGCTCGGGCGGGAGGTCCGGCACGAGCAGGTCCCGCTGGCCGCGATCGGCAATCCGGACATGCACGCGATGTGGGAGTTCCTGAACGGACCCGGCTACCGCGTCGACATCCCCGCACTGCACGCCGCCCACCCGGACGTCCACTGGACCCGCTTCGCGGACTGGGCGCGGCGCACCTGGACGGGCGCCCGCTGAACCGGCCGTCCTGAAACCGGTCCGGCGCGGAACCGCTGGGCCCCCCTGTGTCCGGTACCGCTGGTCTCACGCGTTCACGTGATGTGGTGCCCCGGGCCGTCCTGGCACGCTGCGCTTTCGAAAGCGCAGCGGCCGAAGGGCGGAGAGCATGTCGTCGGATCCATCGACACCGGACCCCGGGACAACGGACACCCTCTACACCACGAAGACGGTTCCCACCCACCGACGACGGGCGTACTGGCGCGAGGCCCTGTCCCAGACGTTCGGCGCCGTGGACATGGGCGTTCCCGGCAACGCCGACTGCGGGACGATCCGTGCGTCGCTGCTGGGCCCGATGCAGGCCGTCACCGTGGACGGCGATCCGCTGCGGGCCCGGCGCACCCAGCGGCTCATCGCGGGGAGCGACAACGACGACTACGTGGTGGTGAAGCTGCTGAGCAGCGGGGTGGCCCGCATCGAGCAGGACGGCCGTGAGGCGTACGTGCGGCCGGGGCAGCTCTTCGTCTACGACATGGCGCGGCCCGTCCGGCTGACCCTCCCCGAGCGCTTCCGGACGAAGTCCCTGGTCCTGCCCCGGGAGGTCCTGGGTCTGAGCGAGTCGGACCTGCGGCAGATCACCGCGGCTCCGCTCGGTTCCGAGTCGGCGGTCGGCGGGCTGCTGACGCCGCTCCTGTCCCGGCTCGTGGACAGCGCGGCGGCGTACCCGCAGCGGACCGGCGAGCTGATCGCCCGCAACGTGGTGGACCTGGTGCAGACCCTGGCCGAGGAGCGGCTCGGCAGGTGTGCCGAGGACTCGGCGAGCGGCGCCCGGATGTCGCTGGTGCGGATCCGGGCATACATCGACCGGCATCTCGCGCATCCGGATCTGACGCCGGACTCCATCGCCCGGGCCCACCACATCTCCGTGCGCTATCTGCACAAGCTGTTCGAGATGGAGGGCATCACCGTCAGCCGGTGGATCCAGCAGCGCCGGCTGGAGCACTGCCGTCGTGACCTGGCCCGCCGGGAGTCGGCGGACCTGACCGTCGCCGCGGTGGCGCACCGCTGGGGCTTCACCAGCGCCTCCCACTTCAGCCGGGTGTTCCGGGCCGCCTTCGGGGTCTCCCCCGCCGAGTGGCGCAACTCCGCCCTGCGTGAGCGGTCTGCGTTCCTCCGGGGCCGGACAGCCGCGGACCACGCTTCGCTGTCGGTCGAGCAGGCCGCGTCGGCATGAGCTGGGTCACTCACCATCCCTTCCGCATATGCGCTGAGCTGCCGTTCTTGCCATAGTGGGCCCCCGGAGCGCCGGCTTGTGACCGGCGGGTACGGACAGGAGGGCCCAGGTGGCGGGGTCAGGCGGACCGCTGTCGCGCAGCGGTCTGCGCGGCCGGGAGGCCGAGCTGGAAGAGCTCCGGACGCTGATCGACGCGGTGGCCCGCACCGGCGGCGGCGCGCTCGTCCTGCTCCGCGGGGAACCGGGCATCGGCAAGACCACGCTCCTGACCGAAGCCGTCACCAGGGCCGAGGCGGCGGGCTTCTCCGTCGGTCTCGGCAAGGCCGACGAACTGCACCACCTCGTGCCGCTGTCGTCGTTGGCGACCTGCGTCGTGCACGGCGACAAGCCCCTGCTGTCCGGCGACGCGCTGGTCGATCTCGCGCGCCGGCACGACCAGCGGATCTGGCTGGTGGAGCGCCTGGCGGAGGTGATCGAGGAGCGAGCCGGCAGCGTACCGGTGCTGATCGCCCTGGACGACGTGCAGTGGGCCGACCCGCTGAGCCGGTTCGCCCTCAGGCAATTGCCCAGCCGCCTGCGGACCTCGCCCGTGCTGTGGCTGCTCACCGAGCGGCAGGGCGTCGGCGGGCCGGCGGAGGAGATCGTCGCGGCGGTGCGGGACGACCTCCCGGTGCGCACCCTGTCCCTGGGCCCGCTGTCCGGCGCGGCCATCTGCCGGCTGGCCGGTGACACCCTGGGAACCGCCGTCGACGAGCGGGTGCGCGACCTGCTCGCCGGAGCGGGCGGGAACCCGTTCCTGGCCGTCGAGATGCTCGCGGGACTGCGGACCGCCGACTCCTCGGGCGACCAGGTGCCGCCGGGGCTGGTGGTGGGCGTCCGCGGCAGGCTCGGCTCGCTGCAACCCGACACGCTGCGCTTCCTTCAGATGGGAGCGGTGCTGGGCCGCCGTTTCGGCTTCCACGACGCCGCGGCGCTCTGCGGCCGGCCGCCCGTCGCGCTGCTCCCGGCACTGGAGGAGGCGCTGAGCGCGGGGCTTTTGGAGGACGAGGGGGACCGACTGGTCTTCCGGCACGACCTGCTGCGCCAGGCGGTGTACGTGGACATCCCGCCCTCGGCCCGGAAGGCGCTGCACCGGGAGGCCGCGGGCCGGCTCGTCGCCGCCGGCCACCAGCCGATCGACGTGGTGTCGCACGTTCTCAGGGGCGCCCGGCCGGGGGACGAGGAGGCGGTGGCGCTGCTCAGGCGCGCCGCCGACGACGTGCTGCCGGTCACGCCGGGCCTCGCGGCCGACCTGGTGACGCGCGCGCTGGAACTCGTGCCGGTCGCGCGGCCGTCGTGGTTCGCCGTGGGCGAGCAGGCGATCGTGTCCCTGACCCGGGCCGGCCGGAACCGGGAGGCGCTCGCGACCGGGGACCGGCTGCTGGCCTGCCGACCGCCCATGGATACGTTCGGCCGGCTCCAGGCAGCCCTCGGCGGCACACTGTGGAACCTGGATCTCGCCGACGAGCTGCGCCGCCGGACCGAGGCGGCCCTAGCGGTCGGCGGCGCGGCCCCGGAGGTCGGGGCGCGGCTGGCCGGCCTGCGCGCGCTGGCGCTGTCCCGGGCGCACGACCTCGCGCCCGCACGGGAGGCCGGGGAGGACGCGCTGCGCGCCGCCGTCGCGACCGGCGACCGGGAGGCCCACGTCCAGGCCCTGTTCGCGCTCGGGGAGATCGCGCTCAACGCGGGCGAGAACGCCCTCGCGCTGGAGCGGTTCACCGCGCTCGGCGCCGTCGACCCCTCCTTCTTCCCCGAGGAGATCGTCGCGTACCAGCACATGGACGACTTCGTCACCAGCGAGCGGCTGCTGGTGAAGGCGGCGGACGACTCCGGCGGGGTCCGTGAGGCGATGCTGCTGTGGGCGCAGGGGCAGCAGCATCTGGAGCTGGGCCGGCTGGACGACGCCGAGGCCGACCTCGTGACGATGGAGCGCCTGGAGGACGACGTACAGGCGCACGTCCAGCAGGTGAACGGCCGGGTGATCCGCTCCCGGATCGCGCTGCTGCGCGGCGACCCGGAGGCCGCACGGCAGCACCTGGCCGAGGCGCGGGAGCGGCTGGCGGTCAAGCCGAACCCGGGCAACACGGCCGCGGTGCGGTTCCTGGAAGCGGTCCATGCCGAGGCCGACGGGGACGCCGGACTCGCCGTCGACCGGATCCGGCAGGTGCAGCGGGAGGGGCCCTTCCTGCGCTGGCGGCTGTTGCGCACGTGGGTCGGCACCGCGATCCGCATGGCGCTGCGCGGCGCGGACCGCGCACTCGCCGAGGATCTGGCCGCGCAGGCCGAAGCGCACGCCGTGCGCAATCCGGGGGTGCCCACCGCCACGGGTGTCGCGGCGCGCGCCCGTGGGCTCCTGTGCGACGACCCGGTCCTGCTGGCACGTGCCGTCGCCCTGCTCGAGGAAGGTCCGCGCCCGCTGGTCCGGGCCGGGGCCTCGGCCGACCTCGGACGGGCACTCCTGGCCGCGGGCCGGCGGGCCGAGGCGGTGGCCGCCCTGACCGAGGCCCGGACCGTGTTCTCCGCGTCGGGCGCGCACGCCGCGGCGGCCCGCGTCCAGCGTGATCTGCGGCGTGCCGGAGCCGGCGGCCACCGGGCGGCGCAGGGGCGGCGCCCCGTCCAGGGCTGGGAGGCCCTGACCGCCTCGGAGAAGAAGGTCGCGCGGCTGATCGCCGAGGGACACACCAACCGCACGGCGGCGGAAGTGCTGGTCGTCTCCCCGCACACCGTCAACACGCATCTGACGTCCGCCTTCCGCAAGCTGTGCGTCAACTCCCGGGTCCAGCTGGCCAACCTGGTCATGGCCTTGCCCGACGAGTGAGCGACTTCCTGGTACGTTCACGCGATGCCGGCGTGACCGGGATGGACTTGGCTGGAGAACCCCACCCACTCGGAGGACACCGAGGTGCCCGCACGCACGCCCTTACCGCCGACCGTCGTGCTCGTGCACGGGGCGTTCACCGACGCCTCGTCGTGGTCGGGGGTGATCCGGCGCCTGCACGCCGCCGGGCTGACGGTGCACGCCCCGGCGAACCCGCTGCGGGGGCTCGCGCACGACGCCGCCTACCTCAGGAGCGTGGTGCGGCAGATCGACACCCCGGTCGTGCTGGCCGGTCACGGCTACGGGGGCGCGGTCATCACCTGCGCCGACTCCGACGACGTCGTGGCACTGTGCTACGTCGCGGGGTTCGGGCTGGACGCCGGCGAGTGCCTGCTGGACGTCACGAACCGCTTCTCCCCCATGCCGGGGCCGGATCCGACCGTCGCCGCCGGCGTCCCCGGGCGGTCTCCCACGAACCCGGACAGCGAGCTGTACATCCGGCGCGAACGCTTCCGCGACGTGTACGCCGCCGACCTGGCCCCCCGCGTCGGCAGCGTGCTGTCCGTGACGCAGCGCCCCATCGCGCGGGACGCGCTGACCGCGGCATCCGGCCCGCCGGCGTGGGCCCGCAAGCGGTCCTGGTACGCCATCGCCGCCGCCGACCGGATGCTCAACCCCACCGCTCAGCGCTTCATGGCCCAGCGCATGGCGGCCACCGAACGCGTCATGGACGGGTCGCACGCCGTGGTCCTGTCCCGGCCCGACGCCGTGGCGGCGATGATCCGGGAGGCCGCGGGCCAGTGCGGTGACCACGGCTACCGGTACTGACTTGCAGAAATGGCTGATTTTCCGATCGTTTGTTTCCGGTACCATCCCTGCTCGGACCGGAACAGGCCGGTTCGGACCACCATGCCCGCGACCCGGGATCGACAGTCCGCAACACCAGACATCGCCCGGGAAGGCACCACCCCATGAACGCAGCGACCAGACCGTCGGCGCGGCGGACCATCGCCCTCTTCGGAACCGCGGCCCTGGTCCTGGCCGCCGCGGGCTGCGGTGGTGGAACCGGCTCCGGATCCGCCGACGGCAAGGTGACCTCCATCACCGCCCTCGACTACTACACCGACGCGACCGAGCACGCCCAATGGGGCGAGCGGCTCACCGCCTGCGGCAAGGCCGCCGGTGTCACCGTCGAGCACAGGAGCGTGCCGGGGGCGTCACTCGTCCCCCAGGTGCTCCGGCAGGCGTCGTCGCGGACCCTGCCCGATCTGCTGATGCTCGACAACCCCGACCTGCAGCAGATAGCGCAGACGGGCGCGCTGACCCCGCTGGACCGGTACGGCATCGACGCCGACGGCTACGCCGAGGGCATCCGGTCGGCGGGCACGTACCAGGGCGAGCTGTACGGGCTCGCGCCCACGGTCAGCACGGTCGCCCTCTTCTACAACAAGGACATGCTCGCCGAGGCCGGTGTCGCCGTACCGAAGACCTGGGACGAGCTGAAGGCGGCCGCGGCCCAGCTCACCCGCCCGGGCCGCTACGGCATGGCGGTGGACGCCAACGCCACCTTCGAGGGCACCTGGCAGTTCATGCCCTTCCTGTGGTCCAACGGCGGGGACGAGACACGGCTGGACACCCCGCAGGCCGCGCAGGCCCTCCAGCTCTGGGTCGACCTGGTCGAGAGCGGGTCCATGTCGAAGTCGGTGCTGAACTGGACCCAGGCCGACGTGCACGACCAGTTCGTCGCGGGCAGGACGGCCATGATGGTCAACGGCCCCTGGCGCATCTCCGCGATGGACGAGACCAAGAACCTGCACTGGGGCGTGGCCCCCCTCCCCGTCCGCCGGGCGGGTCAGAGCCTGGTCACCCCGCTCGGCGGTGAGGTGTGGACGGTCCCGCAGAACTCCTCCGAGGCCCGCAAGCAGAAGGCCGCCCGGGTCCTCGCCTGCCTGAACGACTCCAAGAACATGCTCGCCCTGGCCGAGCAGTACCACACCGTGCCCTCCCGCTCCTCGGTGGCGTCCCGGTACGCCGAGCAGGTCCCGTCGATGGCCGCCTTCGTCGAGAGCGTGGAGGGTGCCCGGTCCCGTACCGGCGAGCTCGGGGTCACGTGGCCGCGAGCGGCGACCGGGATCTACACCGCCGTGCAGGAAGCGCTGACGGGTGCGCGGACACCGGAGGAAGCGCTCAGGCATGCGCAGCGGATCGCCACCGGTTCCTGACCGGTCCGCCCGGGCCCGGCTGTGGGCACGGGTCTCCGGGTGGCTGTTCCTGCTGCCCGCCCTGGTCCACCTGCTGCTGTTCTTCGGCTACCCGATCGTCGAGAACGTCGTGATGAGCTTCCAGGAGTACTCGCCGACGACGTTCTACACCGGTGCCGCGCCCTTCGTGGGCCTCCGCAACTACACGGAGATCCTGTCGGCGGACGGCTTCTGGCGAGTACTGCTGACCACGGTCGTCTTCACCGTCGGTTCGGTCGTCGGACAGTTCGTGATCGGGCTGGCCCTCGCCCTGTTCTTCCAGCGGAAGTTCCCGCTCGGCGGCCTGCTGCGCTCGCTCCTGCTGCTGCCGTGGCTGCTGCCCCTGGTCGTCTCCGGGACGACGTGGAGGTGGATGCTCGACACGGACAGCGGCATCGTCGATCAGGCGCTGCGCGGCCTCCACCTGGTGTCCTCGGGCATCCCCTGGCTGACCGGCACCTCCGAAGCGCTCGTGTCGGTGATCCTGGTCAACATCTGGGTGGGCATCCCCTTCAACACCGCGCTCCTGTACGGCGGTCTCCAGGACATCCCGGCCCGGCTCCACGAGGCGGCGAAGCTCGACGGCGCCGGCCGGCTGGCGTCGTTCCGCCATGTCACCTGGCCGCTGCTGCGGCCCGTGGCCCGCGTGGTGCTGGTCCTGGGCGTCGTCTACACGCTGAAGGTGCTCGACATCATCCTCGTGGTGACGGGCGGCGGACCGGCCGGCGCGACACAGACCCTGGCCACCCGGTCGTACGAACTGTCCTTCCAGCAGTTCGAGTTCGGGCGCGGCGCCGCCATGGGCAACGTGCTCGTCCTCGTCTCGCTCGCCTTCGCCCTCGTCCACCTGCGCGCCGACCGGCGCGCCCGGAACACCTGAAAGGGCACCCCGTGAAGCGCAGTCCCGCGCGGGGCCGACTGTCCACGGTCGTGGGCGTCGTCCTGCTCGCGCTGATGCTGTTCCCGGTGTACTGGATGGTGAACGCCTCCCTGCAACCGGCGGGCAACGTCCTGCGCGCGGGCTGGTTCCCCCTCCACCCGGACTTCGGCGGCTACGCCACCGCCGTGCGCGATCAGGGACGCAACCTGGTCACGAGCCTGATCGTGGCCCTCGGCAGTGTGGTGCTGAGCCTCGGACTCGCGGTACCGGCGGCCTACGCGCTGGCCCGGCTCCGCCCGCGGGGCACCGCGGCCGTGCTGTTCGGCGTCCTGGTCACCCAGATGGTTCCGGGCATCGCCGTGGCCAACGCGCTGTACGGCGCCTACACCGACCTGGGACTCCTGAACTCCTACGGCGGGCTGATCCTCGCCGACTCCACGACGGGCGTGCCCTTCGCGATCCTCGTCCTGCGCGCGTCCATGCGGAGCGTCCCCGGGGAGATCATCGACGCCGCGCGTGTGGACGGGGCCGGCCGGCTCCGCGTCCTGTGGTCCGTGGTGCTCCCGCTGAGCCGCAACGCGCTGATCACCGCCGGCCTCTTCACCTTCCTGTTCGCCTGGAGCGACTTCCTCTTCGCGCTCACCCTGAACACCACGGGCTCGGTGCGGCCGGTCACCGTCGGCGTCTACGAGTACCTGGGCGCCCACACGAACCAGTGGAACGCCGTCATGGCCACCGCCGTCCTGGCGTCCGTCCCGGCGGCGGCGCTGCTCGTCGCGGCCCAGCGCCACGTAGCCGCCGGGATCACCGGCGGGGCCCTCAAGTGAGACCGGCCGGCCTCGGAGTGAGACCGGCCGGCCGTGTTCACGCGCGGGACGCGGGGTGCCGCCGACGCCGGTCGACGCCGAGGTCCGTGTCGGCGTCGTAGCCGGGCTCCGACCCGTCGGCGGTGGGGTCCAGGTCGAAGGCCGACCCGTCGACCGCGTCCTCCGGTGCGGGTCCTCCGTGCCGCGCCGCGGTGGGCTCAGTAGCTCTCGGAGTCCGCGATCACATGCATCGCGGCCTCCTCCGCCGAGGCCCCGGCGCCGTCCAGTCCCCGGTCGGAGGCGAACAGGTCGGACTCGGTGTTCTCATGGCTGCCCTCGTCCGGCGCGACGAGCCGTCCGGCGCGCTCGTCGCCGACCTCGTCGTCGACGAGTTCACCGTCCGTGTCCCAGGTGTCGCCGATGCCGTCGCCCTCCGGCTCGCCGATGTCCGGTACTTCCTCGGCGAGGCGCTCGTCCAGGCTCTCCCCCCGCCACCGCTCCGCCGCCGTGACGCCGGTGTGTTCCACGCCCCAGGGGCGCTCCGGCGGTGAGTAGCCCTCGTCCAGGGCCTCCTCGCCGCTCCGGTAGTCCAGGGTGTCGGAGGCGTCCAGCAGGCCGGCGTCGTCCTGCACCTCCGATCCGTCCGGCTGGTACACGTCGTCGCCCATCGTCGCGTCGGTCACCCGCGCTCCCCTCCTTCATGCAGTTCGGCCACATAGCCGCCGGGGAACTCCACCATCGCGGAGGACCGGCCCCTCGAAGCGTACGGTCCCCACAGCACCTTCGCGCCCGTTGCCCCCGCCTTGCGCAGCGTCGCCGTGAGGTTCCCCACCGCGTAGCCGGTGGTCTCCCGGCCGAACGGGTAGGGAAGGTGGCCGTCGGTGACGCTGACGACCGTGTCCCCGAACGGGGAGCGGAGGGCGACGCGGCGGTACGTCTCCCCCGGCCGGCCGAGGTCACCGCCGTCCGCCGCCCGCTGATCGGCGACGATCCGCCCGCCGGTGAAGCGCAGGTAGGAGTGGAGGAAGGCGTGCACCGAATCCGGCGTCAGATAGACGCGGTTGTCCGGCACGGTCTCCAGTGGCGCGTACGACGGAACCTTGGTGTGCCAGTACAACTGGGCGTTGATTCCGCCCGGGAACTGGACGATCGCGTCCCGGCCGACGGGGTCGTCGAAGGGCGCCACGACGACCTGGGCGCCGCTCCTGCGGGCCAGGCGGACGCCCGTGTCGAAGTCGCTCATGAGCCAGCCCGTCCGTTCGGTGCCGAACGGATAGGGCGCGGGCGTCTTGAAGTCGAAGACGGACAGGGTGCCGACCGGCGAGAGGACCAGCTCGGACTCGGTCCTGCTGGGCGTCGGGGTGACGGTCGTGACGACCTTGGCCGTGTGCGTCCCGCCGAAGGTCGCCTCCCAGCTGGCGACGAACGCGTCCGTGGCGCCGGGGGTGACGTAGACGTGCGTGGTGTCGTACTGCGGTCCGACCGCCGTGGTCGACGCGGCCGCGGCCCGGTTCTCGTTCTGCGCCGAGGACGGTGCCCCGGAGCCCACCACGCCGAACGCCACCAGTAACGCGGGCAGCACCCACGCCGTCGCCTTCCGCTTCATTCCCGTCCCCTTCGGTCGGACCCTGTGCACCGGAAAAGGTAGGGGCCCGGCGCCGGGGCGGTGATCCTGCCAGCGCCCCGGGTGTTGCCTGTCAGGGAACAGCGCGGCGTCCCGTCACCAGCGGACGCCCGTGAAGTCGACCGGGCGGGGCCGCAGCAGGCGCGTGCGTTCCGTGAGGCCGTGCAGCCGCTGGGACATCTCCTCGGCCGGCAGGCGGCGCCGGTCCCCGTGGCCCGGCAGGACCCATTCGAACCGCAGCCGCCCCGCCGTCCTGGCCAGGGAGTCGGCCAGGGCCTCGATGGAGTACCAGGTCACACTGTCGACGACCTCCAGATCGCCGGTCGTGCGCGACCAGTAGAAGCTGTCACCGCTGAAGCAGTACCGGTCGTCGGCGAGATACAGGACGCTGCCCCGGGTGTGACCGGGGAGCGGGTGGACGGTGACGCCCGCGGCGATCTCCAGCGGTTCGAGTCCGCGGATCACCTGGTCGGCGTCCGGTGCGGCGTCCAGGTCGCCTTCGTGGATCCAGAGCCGGGCGCCGAAGTGGTCGGCGTAGCGGCGGCCGTGCGCGGCGTGGTCGCGGTGGGTGAGCAGCACATCGGTGACGGGGGCGGACGCCGTGTAGCGCTCGGCCAGTTCACGGCTCCACCGAGGCGTGTCGATCATCATGCTGGTGCCGGACGGCCGCAGGAGCAGGTACGCGTTGGCGCCCGCGGTGTGCGTCGAGTTGTGCCCGCAGATCAGCACCCCGTCGTCCAGGGCCAGGGGGAACGGGTCCAGTGCCGGGTCCGCGCGGCCGGTCACCGGCCGGATCGAGCGGGTGGGGCAGGCGAAGACGGCGGCGTGCAACCGCCGGTTCTCCGCCTCGTCGGCCGGCTGGCGCAGGATCCGTGACTTCCCGTCGGCCTCGCCGATCAGCCCGGGCGCGAACTGCCGGGCCGCGTCGCAGTTCACGCAGCGCTCGTCCACGTACCATCCGTCCACGGCTGGACCTCCTCGACCCCCTGTTTCCCGTTCAGACCCGTACCTGGAAGCCGCCCTGCCCGTCCCCTACCCGGAAGCCGCCCCGCCCGTCGAACCGCACCTCGCGCACCGCGTCGAAGCCGTCCCGCGACGACGGCCTGCGCAGTCGGTTCAACGTGGCCAGGACGCCGACGTCCGGGACCCGGTCGCGGCCCTCGCGCGCGGCGTTGCGCCGCAGGGAGCCCGTCACGTCCGGCGGGAACCAGTAGGCCGTCGCCGTCGCCCCATGGGCGTGGGCCGCCTCCACCAGCGGGCCCCATTCCTCCGGTGACGGATTGGTGTTGTCGACGGCCACGGCCCGTCCGGCTGCCAGATGCTCCGCCACCAGCCGCATCTGCCGGCGCTGCTTGTTCTTGGCACCGCGCGGAAACAGATCCTTGCTGACCAGCGCGTACCGGTCGGCCAGGCACCGCGTGCAGAAGGTGGTCTTGCCGGCGGCCTGTAGCCCGACCAGCACCGCCACGTCCGGTTCTGTCGCCATACCGCCACGATGACACGCCACCGACGCCCACGGCTGCGCAGGCGGCGGCCGGCGTCTGCGCGAGGACCCCGAACGGCCGTGCGGGCGGCCGTCCCCTCAGTCCGTGCCGTCGCTCTCCAGGAGCCCGGTGACCTGAGGGCGTACGACGTCCCACGCGTCGGGCGGCAGCTCGCCGAGGGCCGTGCCGCGCAGTGCGTCGAGGGTCTCGTCGGCGTCGGTGCCTCCGGGAGCGGCGCCGCTGAGCACCTCGTAACCGTCCCGTACGGCGACCCGCACGAGGTGGGGCGCACCGTGCCCGGCGTGCAGGGCCGAGGCGACGACGAGGGGTGGCGCGCCGCCCGCCTCGCCGGGCAGCTTGCGGTACGCCGAGGCGATCGGCGTGCGCCAGCTCAGGCCGATCAGCACGGGCCGCTTGGCGACGACCTCGGCCAGGTCGGCCTCGCGGACGCCCTCGGATTCCAGGACCGTCGCGCGGGCGTCCAGGACGAGCGCCGCGGGCAGCAGGCAGCGCAGCGTGCTGCCGACGATGTTGCCGCCGACCGTCGCCGTCCGCCGCACGGCGCCGGTGCCGACCGTGGCGGCGGCCAGCCGCAGGACGTCCGGCACCCGTTCGTCGATCCGGTGCAGCACGACGGCGCCGCCCACCCGCTCCCGGCCCATGACGTTTGCCTCCGGCAACTCCCGGAGGGACATGGCGAGTTCGGGGAATCCGTCCCGTTGCCAGGTCGCCCACACGAGAGTCGCCCCGCCTATGGGCACGGCCCCCTCGGCCAGGCATTCCCGGGCTTCGGTCACGGACGTGGGCAGACGCAACAGCACAGCGGCCGACCTGCCTTTCCCGGGCTCGGACGATGCGCGGGCGGCGCCCGGCCGCTGCCCGCCGACAGCGCAGTCTTCTCGTACGAACGGGGGCGCGTACAGGGCTCACACGAGCACGCGCCGCGCGCTCGGCCCCGTCGGCGTACCAGGTCACCGGCCGAGCGGCCGACCGTCTGCACGGCCCGTAGGGTGGGACCTGTGACAGGCGAGACCGATCTGCGTACCCTGCTCAGCGGCATGCGGCCGGAGCTGAACCCGGGCCGCTTCGTCTTCACCATGGCCGAGGGCGGCGTGCCCTCCGGCTGCTCCCCGGTGGTCACGGTCGCCGAGCGGGAGGGCCTCACCCTCGTGCTGCCGCAGGCGGACGCGGACGCGGCCGGGATGGCGTACGACTACGTGGCCGGGTGGATCACCTTGCGCGTCCACTCCGCGCTGGACGCGATCGGACTGACCGCCGCGGTCGCACGGGCGCTCGCCGACGCGGGTCTGAGCTGCAATGTCGTGGCGGGCTTCCACCACGACCACCTCTTCGTGCCCTACGAGCAGGCCGAGCGGGCGGTGGAGATCCTCCAGGGTCTGGCGGACGCCACCCACTGAGCCGTACCGGCACCCCACTGAGCCGTACCGGCACCGGCCCCGCCTCGGCGCACACGCGCACGTCCGGGGTGCCGGGTGCGGGCAGAGTGTCTTCCGCCACGGCTCAGCCGGCGGCGGCCACCGCCTTGAACTCGGTCAGCGCTTCACGCACCAGGTGCACCAGGTCGCGGTCCTCGGCCGCCTCCAACCAGCGTTCGTAGCCGATCTTGAACACGGCCACGCCCGCTTCGGCCGCGAGGCTCGCGGCTGGCTCCGGGACGCCGCGCCCGCGCAGGGTGCCGGCGAGCGCGGCCGACAGGGAGGCGAGTTTGATCAGCTCGCGCTCCTTGAGCTCCGCGTTCGCCGTGATCACGGCGTGCCGGGCGCGCGCGAACACGCGGCGGCCGGCGAAGACCTCCGAGACCGCGTCGAGTCCGGCGGCCAGGGCCTGGATCGGCGCCGTGTCAACCGGTGTGCCGGCGACCGCCCGCACGAACAGTTCTTCCAACTCTCCCGAGCCGCCGAACAGCACCTCGCGCTTGTCGGCGTAGTGGCGGAAGAAGGTCCGCTCGGTCAGCCCGGCCCGCTTGGCGATCTCCGCCACGGTGGTCTGCTCGTACCCGCGCTCGCCGTAGAGCTCCAACGCCGCTTCCGCCAGGCGCTCGCGCGCGTTCGGCTGCCATCTGCCCATGCGGCAGATCCTACGCGATGACAGTGACTGACATCGGGTGCTAGGGTCCATGACAGTCACTGACATCAAGAGTCTGGGGTTCTCCCATGCGTTACTTCGTGACCGGGGCGTCCGGCTGGATCGGCTCCGCCCTCGTGCCCGACCTCATCGGGGCGGGACACCAGGTCGTCGGGCTGGCCCGCTCCGACGCCTCCGCCGCCGCGCTCACCGCGGCCGGGGCCGAGGTCGTCCGCGGCACCGTCGACGACCTCGGCGTGCTGCGGGACGCGGCCGCCGCCTCGGACGGGGTGATCCACCTCGCCTTCAAGCACGACCTGGCCTTCAGCGGCGGCTTCCAGGAGGCGGCCGAGGCCGATCGCCGTGCCGTGGACGCCTTCGGTGACGCCCTCGCCGGCACCGGCCGGCCCTTCGTCCTGGCCTCCGGGCTGCTCGGGGTGGCACCCGGGCGGCTCGTGACCGAACGGGACAGGCCCGCGCTCCACGGCTCGCACTTCTCGATCCGGCAGACCACGGCGGAGGCGACCCTCGCCCTCGCCGAACGCGGTGTCCGCTCGTCCGTGGTGCGGCTCTCCCCCACCTGCCACGGCGAGGGGGACAACGGTTTCGTCGCGAGTCTGGTCGCCATCGCCCGCGCCAAGGGCGTCTCCGGTCACCCCGGCGACGGCACCACGCGCTGGCCTGCCGTGCACCGCCTCGACGCCGCACGGCTGTTCCGGCTGGCGGCCGAGAAGGCGCCCGGCGGCTCGGTGCTGCACGGTTCGGCGGAGGAGGGTGTCGCGCTCCGGGACATCGCGGAAGTGATCGGCCGTCATCTGGATGTGCCGGTGGCCTCCGTGGCGCCGGAGGCCGCTGCCGAGCACTTCGGCTGGCTGAGCGGCCCGGTCGGCTTCGACGCCGTCGCGTCGAGCGCCCTGACCCGCGAACTGCTGGGCTGGGAACCGGTCCAGCCCGGTCTCCTCGCGGATCTGGACGAGGGCCACTATTTCCGCGGCCCCGCCGCCACCGACTGACCCGACCGGCCGCTCCCGGCACCCCGCTCCGGGCACGAAAAAGCCCTGCCGGGCCACATGGCCCGGCAGGACTCATCGTTCAGGCGGACGGCCGCCGGTGACGACACCCGGCAGAGCCGACCGGTCTCACCGACCGCCGCCCATCACGACACGGGGCGGAACCGACCGGTCCCACCGACCGCCGCCGATGGCGACACCCGGCAGAGCCGACCGGTCCCACCGACCGCCGCCGGTGACGACACCCGCCGGAACCGACAGGTCCCACCGACCGCCGCCCATCACGACACGGGGCGGAACCGACCGGTCCCACCGACCGCCGCCGATGGCGACACCCGGCAGAGCCGGCCGGTCTCACCGACGACCGGCGGTGACGGCACTCGGCGGAACCGACAGGTCTCACCGACCACCGCTAACCGCGGCGGCCGGCCGGATCGCGGTCCTCCTCGCCGCGGACCGGACCGGAGCCGGCCGTTCCGGTGCGCGTGCCGGCGGCCGACGCCTCCGCCCGGTCGGCGTGGCCCGGCCACCAGGCCGCGTGGCCGATCAGGGCCGTGAGGCTGGGGGTGAAGAACATCGCCATGACGAACGCGGCCACCGCGATACCGAAGGAGACCGCGAAGCCCATCTCCGAGAGCAGCGAGTTGCCGGCCAGCATCATCGTGGCGAAGGTCGCCGCCAGGATGAAACCCGCCGCCGCCACGGTCGGCCCGGCGTGCCGGAGCGCCATGCCGGCGGCCTCGCGCGGCTCCCGGCCCGCGCGGGCCTCCTCACGCAACCGGGCGATCATGAGGATGTTGTAGTCGGTGCCGATCGCGACCACGAAGAGATACATGATCACCGGCAGCATGAACATCAGGCCCGGGTGCCCCTGCGCGTCCTGGAAGATCCACACGGTGGCGCCGAGGGTGGCGCCGAAGCCGAGGCCCACGGAGGCGATGAGGTACCAGGGCGCCACCACACTGCGCAGCAGCAGCCCCAGGATCACCATGATCAGGGCGGCGGCGACGGGGAAGACCGTCCGGTAGTCGTGGTTGACCGCCGCGTTGATGTCCTTGTAGATCGAGGACATGCCGCCGACGAGCGCCTTGGTGCCCTCGGGCGCCGCGGAGTGCGCGACGTCGCGGACCCGGCCCACCGCATCGATCGCCTTGTCCGTCGACGCCTCGTACTTGAGCGTGACGGTGAAGTCGGCGGTGGTGCCGGCCTTGTTCACTTGGGCCATGCGGGCGTTCGCGACGCCGTCCACGGCACCGAGCTTCTTCGCGTACGCGTCGAAGGCGGACGTGTCGAGCGGCTTGCCGTCGGTGCTGGACAGGTAGACGTCGGTCGGTGCCGCGGCACCCGCCGAGTAGGCCTTCTGCATCTCGTCCTGGACGACCATGGACTCCTTGGTCTTGGGCATGGAGCCCGACGCCAGGTCGAAGGTGGCCTTGTAGCCGAGGGTGCCGAGCGACAGGACGAGCAGGACGAGGCCGGAGACGACGGCGGTCAGCGCCGGGCGGCGCTGGACGCCCCGGCCGAGGGCGGCGAAGCGCGCGTTCTCGGGCTCCGTCTTCCAGGACTTGGAGGGCCAGAAGACCTTCGGCCCGATGAGCGAGACCACGGCCGGGATCAGGGTCAGGCCCGCGACCAGCGTGGCGCCGACCGCGATGGCGAGCGCCGGGCCCATCTGCTTGAGGAAGCCCAGCGTGGACAGCACCAGGGCGAGGAACGCGATGATGACCGCACCGGCCGCCGACGCGATGGCCTCGCCGACCCGGCCGACGGCGTTGACCATGGCCTCCTTGGGCTCGTCGCCGGCCCGCAGACTCTCGCGGTAACGGAATATCAGGAACAGGAAGTAGTCCGTGCCCACGCCGAAGAGCACGACGATCAGGATGGACGAGATCGAGCTGTTGGCCTCCAGCCCGAACAGCTTGGTGGCGTAGGCGATCAGCCCGTTGGCGACGGCGGACACCAGGCCGATCAGCACCAGGGGCAGGACGGCCAGGATCGGCGCCCGGAAGATGATCAGCAGGGTGATCAGGATGATCCCGAAGGTGCCGATGCCGATCAGCGCCTCGCCGCGCTTGGACGAGTCCTGCTGGTCGAGCGCCTGCGCGGCGGAACCGCCGAGCTTGGCTTCCAGGTCCGTGCCCTTGGCCAGTTTCTTGGCCTCGTCACGCAACTCCTTGGCCGCGTCTGCCTGTTTGGGCTGACCGGCGGTCTTGCTGTCCATCTGGACCAGGGTCAGGTCATACCTGCCGTCCTTGGACGGCCGGCCGGGGACGACCTTCTGTACCTGGTCGATGTGCTTCTCACCCAGCTCGGAAGTGATCCGGGTGACATCGCGCAGGTCGGCGGCGCTCAGCTTGCCGCCGTCGGTGCGCTGGTAGAGGACGAGCGCCGACGGCGTGAAGGCGCTGGGGAACGCCTTCTCCTGCAGTTGCGCCGCTTGGATCGACTCGTAACTCTTGGGCAGAAAGCTGCTCTCGTCACTGTTCGAGGGCAGGGTCGGAGCGGTGGCGACGATGGCCACCGCGGCGATCAGCCACGCCACGATCGTCCAAATGGGATGACGGACGACGGCGTTGCCTATTCGTCGGAACATGCGGAGGGTCCTCCTGGGAAGGAAGATCACCGCAGCCCGGGGAGCGGTCCCTGGCATCGGCGACCCCGACCGGCCCGCAACGAACGGCCGGTCGCATGGTTGTCTTGGCCTCACATCCTAGTGACCGTGGACATACATCTTCTCCTCGGATATGCGCGGCCCCCGCCGGAGGCGAGAACCGGCCGACTTTCCGGACAAGGGCGGGATGAGCTCGGGCGCCGCGGTCGTTGACAGGAGGGCGGGACCGACCGGCGGCGCCGTACCGAGGGAGCTGACATGACCGTCCAGGACATCGACCGCGTGGACTTCGTCAAGGAGTGGGAGGAGTGGCACCGGGCCAAGGAGGAGGCCCTGGCCGCACCGCACGGTTTCCTCGCCATCACCGGCCTGCACTGGCTGGGCCCCGAACCGGCTCGCTTCGACGACGCTCCCGGGGCCTGGTCGTCCGGCGCCGACGGAGTGCTGGTCGAGCTGGCCGAGGGCGAGGAACTGACCGTCGACGGCACGGTGGTGCGCGGCCGGCACGCGTTCGGGGTCGTCCCCGAGCGGGACAGCCGGTACGCCGGCTGGGGCGACGCCGTGCTCGAAATCGCCCGGCGCGGCGGCCACGACATCCTGCGCCCCCGCCACCCCGGCAACGCGCTGCGCACCTCCTTCCGGTACACGCCCGCCTACGCCCCGGACCCGCGCTGGGTCGTCACCGGCCGTTTCCTGCCCTTCGACGAGCCGCGGCCCGTCACGGTCGGCGCCGCCGTGGAGGGTCTGGAGCACGTCTACGACTCCCCCGGCCAGGTCGAGTTCGAGCTGTCCGGCGCACGGCACCGCCTCACCGCCTTCGACGGCAAGGGCCCCGGAGGTCTCATGGTGCTGTTCACCGACAGCACCTCGGGCGTGACGACGTACGCCGCGAACCGCTCCCTGCAGATCGCCGCGCCCGGCCCGGACGGCACGGTCGTCCTCGACTTCAACCGCGCGACGAACCTGCCGTGCGCCTACACCGACCTGGCGACCTGCCCGCTGCCACCCGCCGGGAACCGGCTGCCGGTCGCGGTCGAGGCGGGCGAGCGCATCCCTCTGGAGCGGGGCGGCCGGCCCTGACCCGCACCGCCCTCACCCGGTCCCGTCGGCCTGCGACCCCACCCGCCGCGGTCGGCGCCAGACGAACACCTCGGTGCTCGGGACCCGTTCGGCGAACCGGCCCGCCGGGGAGGCGCTGCCGAGCAGACGGCGCAGGTCCGCCTCGAAGGACTCCCGGTACGGGCCGAACAGGTGCGGAGCGGAGAAGGACATCGAGAACGTCCAGGCGACGACGTCGTCCGTGGTGCGTACGAGTGCCTGGCCGCCGGGTACGACGTGCCGCTCGGGGCCCGTGAATCCGGCCCCGGAGAACACCGCCGCCTCACCCCCCGGTGTGCCCTGCGGCAGCAGGCCGCGACCGGCACGGCGGACGGGGCCGAGATACCGCTGGACCAGATCGGCGATGCCGGCGTAGGGCACGGCCGGGTGCGGCAGGCCCGCGGTCGTACGGCGCTCGGTCTTCAGGTCGGCCAGGTGCACCAGTGCTCCGCCGGGCCGGAGCATGCCATGGACGGTCCGGGCCACCCGTTCGCGGTCGGTCCAGTGGAAGGACTGGGCGAAGACCGCCACGTCGAACGTGCCGAGGCCGGCCGGGAGTTGCTCGGCGCGCAGCCGTAGCCAGCGGGTCCTGGCGGCCGGTCCGGCGGTGGCGGCCCGGCGCGTGGCCTCGGTGAT
Source organism: Streptomyces flaveolus (assembly GCF_000716535.1). Classification (GTDB taxonomy): domain Bacteria; phylum Actinomycetota; class Actinomycetes; order Streptomycetales; family Streptomycetaceae; genus Streptomyces; species Streptomyces flaveolus_A. Next base: position 59,582 of record NZ_JNWV01000003.1, read on the forward strand.
CATGCCGGGGTCCGGGTCCACGCCGACGGTCTCGCGGAACAGAGGGGCCAGGGGGAGGGTCACGGTGCCCGGTCCGCAGCCCACGTCGAGGAGGCGTCCGGTGCCGTCGGCCGCGAGCACCTCGGCGAGCCGCGGGACCAGCCCGGGGGCGTAGGGCAGCCGGCCCTGCTGGTAGTAGGGGGCGGCGCCCGCGAAGAGGGTCTCGTCCCACTCCCAGTCGGTCATCGTGGCCTGTGCCCTTCCGGTGGGGAGCGGTCGTACGGACGACGGTGATGGTGTCACGCCCGGGAGCGGCCGGTCCGCTCGGGTCAGCCGGACTTCCTGGCCCGCCTGCGCGGGGCCGCCGCCCGGATCTCCTCGGTCGCGGCGCGGAACGCGGGGGCCGCGCGGGCGAAGTAATCGAAGATCAGGGCGCGTTGGTCGGGTGTGTAGTGGGCCAGGACCTCGGCGAGACGGCGGCGGGCCGGGCCCACGACCTCCTCCACGTGGTCGAGCGCGTCCGGGACGGGTTCGACGTGCACGCGCCGGCGGTCGGTGGGGTCGGGCGTCCGGCGCGCGTATCCGGCGCGCTCCAGGCGGTCGATCAGCCGGGTGGTGGCCCCGGTGGTGAGCCCGGTGCGGGTGGCGAGTTCGCCCGAGGTCAGGCTGCCCTCCCGGGTGAGCAGGCTGAGCGCGTACCACTCCGAGGTGTGCAGACCCGCGGCCTCGGCGCTGGCCAGGCCCTGGAGGCCCACGGCGTCCAGGTACTGACGGAAGATCACGTGTTCGTCGTCCCTGCCGCTCCCGGGATTCGGCACGGTGGACCCCTTCCCAAATCTCTGCACACATGCAGATACTGTTCTCAGTAAGACTCTGCGCCAGTCTAACCATGAGGGGGACCTCCGTCATGCCCACATCGCACGACACCACCGCCGTCACCGCCGTCCTGGACGCACTGGTCGCCGCCTGGAACGAGCACGACGCCGACGCCTACGGCCGCCTCTTCACCGAGGACGCCACCTACGCCACCTATGTCGGCACCCTCTACCAGGGACGCCGGGACATCACCGAGAGCCACCGCGTGCTGTTCACGACCTTCCTCAAGGACACCCGGCTCGCGGACGAGGTCGTCGGCATCCGCTTCCTCGGGCCGGACACGGCGGTGGTCAGCGGACGCGGGGACACGTACAAGGGCAGGCGGCCCCGCCGGCTCGGCAAGGTGCAGACGTACACGCTGACGCGGGAGGCGGACGGCGCCTGGCGGATCGCCGCCTTCCACAACACCAAGCGCAAGCCGCTGACGGAGGCGGTCTCCTTCCGGTTCGCCCCCGGGCTCGTCCCCGCGGCCGGCCGGGTGTGACCGGGCGCCAGGTCCTCGACTTCGGGGCTCCGGCAGGGCCTGTCGTAAACCGTCCCGGCGGTTTGGTACGTGTCGGTACGGGTGGCTCCCGCGCCGCCTGGGAGACGGCCGCACGCGGGAGTCGGACGCGGCGGTCCGTGTCAGGCGGAGACGCCGGCGAGCGCCGCCGACTTCTGCTGGACCTCGGCGATCACACGGGCGCCCCGGTCCGCAGCGGTGTCCAGCCGGACGAGGACGGCCGGGGCCGCGATGGCGGGGAGGAGGTGGCCGTACAGCGCCGACATGCGGTCGTCCAGGTCGGCCCAGCCGGCCACGGCCTGCGAGACGAACTGCACGCCGATCCAGGCACCGAGGAAGACCTGGGCGGTCTCCTCGGGGTCCACGTGCGGCAGCACCTCACCGCGTTCCTTCGCCTCCGTCAGGACGCACGAGGTCATCCGGGCCCAGGCCGGCCAGGCACTGCCGAGGACGTCGCGGCCCTGGAGGTCGGCCGAGAGCCGGACGCCGGCGAGCAGTACCGGTTCCTGCGGCAGCCGCTTGGCGAGGGTCATGCCCGCGTCCACCCACTCCTGCAATTTGAGTTCCCGGGGCAGGTGGTACTCGGTCCTCATCTGCTCCTGCAGCACGCCCCGGGCGAGGGCCGCCTTGGAGTCGAAGTGGAAGTACAGGGCGCCCTTGGTGACACCGGCCCGGTTCAGGATCTCGGCGATGGTGGCGGCCGCGTATCCGCGTTCCGCGAAGACGGCGGCGGCCGCTTCCAGAACAGCACGTCGGGTCCGGACAGCTCGTTCCTGCTGCGCCATGGACCCTCCCCCAAGCTGAAAATTAAACCAAACAGCTCGTACCCTACCGCACGGCATCTCAACGGAAGGGCGGGCAAGGGCGGTTCACGCGGACTTGGCACATGCGCCTGACACAGGACGCCCCGGCCGTGGCAGAGGCCGGAATCCGCTTGCGGTGGGACCGGCGCGGCCGGTGAGCTGACCGGATGGACGGTGTCACGGAACCAGCGCGGTGGGCCCGGCCGGGACGAGACGGTGCGGTCCCGGCGCGGCCGGCCGCATGGCGCGGGCCGGCGGTGCTCGCGGCCCTCATGCTGGCCGCCTTCACCTTCAACACCGCGGAGAACCTGCCGATCGGCCTCCTGGACCTCATGTCCCACAGCCTCCGGGTGTCGCTGTCCGCGGTCGGGCTGCTGGTCACCGGCTACGGCGTGACGGTGGCCGTCGCCTCCCTGCCGCTCGCCCACGCCCTGCGGGCGGTGCCCCGGCGCCATGTCCTCACGGGGCTGCTGGCCGCCCTGGTCGTGTCCAGCCTGGTCGCGGCCGTGGCCACCTCGTACTGGCTGCTCCTCGGGGCACGAGTGCTGACCGCCCTCGCCCAGGCGCTGTTCTGGGCGGTGATGGGACCGGTCGCGGTGGGCCTGTTCGCCCCTGAGGTGCGCGGGCGTGTGGTCGGGGCCCTGTCCGTCGCCGGTTCGCTCGCCCTCGTGCTCGGCGTCCCCGCGGGGACCTGGCTGGGCCGGCAGCGCGGCTGGCCGGTCCCGGTCGCCTCCCTGGCCGTGCCGGGACTGGTCTGCCTCGTGACGATCGCCGTCCTGCTGCCGACCTCGCGTCCGGACGACGAGCCCGCCGCCTACGGCAGCAGCCCCGACGTCCGCCGGTTCGGTACCGTGCTCGCGGCCGGACTTCTCTCCGCCACCGGGGCGTTCGCGGGATACACCTACCTCGTGACGTTCCTGGACGACGTGAGCGGGTTCGCCCCGGGCACGGTCAGCGCCCTGCTCGCGGCCTTCGGCACCGCGTGTCTGGCGGGGGTGAGCGTCACCGCGGCACTGCTCGACCGCTTCCCGCATGCCGCGCTGCCCACGGCCGTCGCCACCCAGACGCTCGGCATGCTCGGCCTGTACGCGGCGGGCGACCGTCAGGTCATGGCGGTGGTGTGCCTGGTCCTGACGGGCGGTGCGCTCGGACCGGTGTTCATGACCGCGCAGAACGCGATGCTGCACTGGGCACCGGGCCGCACGGACCTCGCCCTCGCGGCGAACTCCGGTGCGTACAACGCCGGTATCGCGGCGGGCGCCGCGCTCGGGGGTCTGGTCCTGCCGCACGCCGGTGCGCGGGGGACCTTCCTCGCCGGTGGACTGCTGACGGCCGGGGCCTGCGCGGTGCTGCTGGTCGGCGGACGTCTGTCGGGGGGCGCGGGGGCGACGCGGAAGCGCGCCGACCAAAATGCTTCGCGCCGGACAGCACGGGGTCGCTACGGTCGCCCCGGCGCGGGAGACCCGTGACCACGGAACGCGACCGGATCGGCTACGGAGTCGTGGCGTCCCGTCGCGGCCGGGGCTACGCCACCGAGGCCACCCGGGCCCTGCTGTCGGACCCGGCCTCGATCCGTCCTGGAGAAGGCGCGCTTCCACCGGTCGGCCGCGGAAGACCCTGGCCCGCTTCGTGATGCACGACCCGGACCGCTCCCCGCGGTGACCCGGTGACCCTGGTGGGGCCGGCGGTGTGCCGCCGGCCCCACTCGGCCGGTCCGCTCAGGCGGCCGGTGGCGTGGCGGCCTCTTCCGCCGCGTCGAGCAGGCCGATCAGGGTCGCCCTCGCGCGGGCCACGCGGGAGCGGACCGTGCCGACGGGACAGTCGCTGACCTCGGCCGCCTCGGCGTAGGGCAGGCCGAGGAGCTGGGTGAGGACGAACGCCTCGCGGCGCTCGGCCGGCAGCCCTTCGAGCAGGTCCAGCAGCGCGATGCCGTCGTCGAATCCGGGCAGGCCGCGCGGCTGGGCGAACTCGACCGCCCGTTGCCAGTCCGCCGCGTCGGACAGCCTGGGTCGCGCGGCCGCGTGGCGGTGGCTGTCGGTCACCGCCCGGCGGGCGATGGACAGCAGCCAGGCGCGCGCCGAGGAGCGGCCCTCGAAGCGGTGCAGGCTGCCGAGGGCGCGCAGGAAGGTGTCCTGGGCGAGGTCGTCGACGGCCTGGGGATCGGCGCAGAGGTGGGCGACGTACCGCTGGACGTCGCGGTGCAGGGCGCGGACGAAGTGCTCGACCGCGCGCGCGTCACCGCGTCGGGCGGCCAGCGCCCACGCGGTTGCCGACTCGTCGGCGGCTGCCGTCCGGTCGTTGGCGGTCCGTGCTGCGGGCAGGACAGGAGTGATCACCTGGAGTCCTTCTCGGGTCGACCGTGGCCGGACCGGGGGCACGCCTGGGCACGGCCTGGTCCGGTGCGGGGAAGACGGCCCTACGACGCGCACGGGCAGCGGGACGGCGCGCCCAAACGAGGGCGCTGAGGTGTGACGGCACCCGGCAGGTGCCGCGAATGGCTGCGGCGCGGTGCGCGGACGTACGACCGTGGACCGAGGCGCTCGGGGGCGGCCTCGGTGTACCGGCTGTCCTCAGACGACAGCGGTCCCCGTGGGCGGCCCGCGCGAGGTGATCGCGTGGATGAGCAGGTCGAGGCTCGGCGCCCGGTCCGAACGGGGCCGGCGCAGGCGGAGGTCGGGGCGGTCGGCGGCGACGGGCTGGGCCAGCAGCAGGCGCAGCGGCGCGGCCAGCCATCCGGCCACGGCCCGCAGGATGCGGAAGGCGGCCTGCTCGCCGTACGCCAGCCATAGTCCGGTGAGGAGTGCGGCGAGCAGGTGCGCGGCGAGCATCCCGGACGCGGGCGGGCCGGCCCCGTCCATGGAGTGCGCCATGTGCCCCATGTTCATGGCGTCCATCGGCATGGATGCCATGTCCATGGACGCGGGGGTCCGCTCGGTCAGCGGGGGTGTGGCGCTCGGGGAAGCGGTCAGGGCGAGCGAGAACGCCGAGTGCAGGGCCGCCTGGACGGCGACGACAAGCGGCACGATCAGCGCCGGACCCCGCTCACGGCGGGTCAGGCACCACCCCGCAGCGCCGGTCGCGGCGAGGCCGGCGGCCAGCGCCCACGCGGGCACGTCACGGCCGGACATCAGGACGTGACCGAGGGCGGCGAGGACGACACAGACGGCCGCGAACACCGCGGTACGCACCGTGCGCACACCCCACCCCGCTGTCATGGCCCCCCATCCTCGCATCATGGCCCCGTTCGCCACGGGGAGATACGGAAACCGCCGGCCCCGGTACTCAACGGGCCCCCCGATGGCCTCCCCCGCCCCCGCGGACAGGTGTCGGACCCGGACCCGGGGGCATCCGGCGGTGTATGGATGCACAGTCATGGGCACTGCGGGGACGGTTCCGGGCGCGGCGCGTGGCGGACAGCCCGGTCATGGCCGCTGCCGCCCGGGCGGGCTTCGCCGCGCGTGGGCTGATCTACGTACTCGTGGGTGTCATCGCGGTCCGGATCGCCTTCGGCGGTGACGGCGGCGGCCGGCAGGCCGACCGCGGCGGTGCCCTCGGTGAGCTGGCCGGGCAGCCGTTCGGGTCGGCGCTGCTGTGGATCGTGGGTGTCGCCCTCGCCGGTATGGCGCTGTGGCGGCTCTCCGAGGCGGTGTTCGGCGGCTACGGCCCCGACGGGTCCAAGCTCTCCCGGCGGGCGGCGGCCCTGTTCCGTTTCGTCTTCTACTGCTTCGTGTCCTACTCGGTGCTCTCCTACGCGGCCGGGGACCGGGGCAGCGGCAGCGGTTCCTCCGACCGGCACACCGACGACGTCACCGCACGGGTGCTGGACTGGCCGGGCGGCCAGTGGCTCCTCGGGGTCGCGGGCGCCGCGGTGGTCGTCGCCGGGGTGTGGATCTCGGTGCAGGCCGTGCGACGGAAGTTCCGCGACAAGCTGCGGACCGACACGATGTCGGCCCGGGTCCGGCCGGTCGTGGAGGGTCTGGGGGTCACGGGCGGCACGGCCCGTGGCGTCGTCTTCGCCACGGCCGGTGTGTTCGCGCTCGTCGCCGCCGTCCAGCACCAGCCGGGGAAGGCCAAGGGCATGGACGACACCCTGCGCGCGTTCCGGGATCTGCCGGCCGGGCCCTGGCTGCTCGCCCTGGTGGCGCTCGGCCTGGCCGCGTTCGGTGTCTTCTCCTGGTGCAACGCGCGCTGGCGCAAGCTCTGATCCGACAGCCCGACGGCTCGACGGCTCGACGGCTCGACGGCCGGGTTCTCGGTGCCGCCGCTCAGGCGTCGGAGTCCGGCTTGTTCCGTGCCGCCGCGTAGGCCTGGGAGGGTGTCATGGAGACGCCGTCGAACGTGACCGTCCTGTAGGGGCTCACCTTGGCGCAGGTCTTGGCCTCGTCGGCGGTGGAGGCGTGGGCGCCTCCGACGGCGGCCTTCGTGTCGGCGGGAGGGGGCGAGGACGAGCCTCCCGGGTAGCTGGTGCCGCTGGGCCAGTCGCTGCCGATCACCAGGGTCAGGCCGCTGCCGGTGCCCTGCTTCAGATGGGACGGGGGCAGGCCGAGCGCCTTGGCGACCGTCTGGGCCGCGCCCTTCTCGCCGGTGCCGTAGGTGAGGGTGGTGCTCCCGGCGGGGCTGGGGGCGTTGGCGGTGGTCGTGGCGGAGCTGAAGCCCTGCCCGGTGAGGGCGGTCGCGAGGGCGGAGGCGCGGCCGGTGATGCCGGTGCCGTTCTCCACCGTCACCGCGATCTCGGCGGCGGGCACGGCGGAGGCGGTGGCCTTCGCCTTGGCGGTCGCGGAGGCCGCCGCGGACTTCCCTCCGGAGCCGGTCGTCAGGGACTGGTCGTCCGCGATGGTGGCGAACAGGCTCTTCGCGCCCGGGCCCACCACCACCCGGTCGCTGTCGCCCGGATCGGGTGCCGTCTGCATGGTGGTGAAGGTGATCCGTTTGGTGGGCACCTTGTTCACGTCGGCGGCGAGCGAGATCAGTTTCTTCACGGTGCCGAGGCCGTCGTCCACGGTCAGGGCCTTGGTGGCCGCGTCGGCGAGGTCGTAGACCGCGGTGGGGTCGGTGAGCGTGCCCGCGCTCTTGAACTTGCGGATCATCGCGCTGAGGAAGATGTGCTGCGAGACCGTACGGCCGAGGTCGCTGCCGTCGCCGAAGCCGTGCCGGGAGCGGACGAACTCTAGAGCCGCGACGCCCTTGAGGGTGTGGGTGCCCTTGGACAGCTTCAGGTGTGAGTAGGTGTCGTAGACGTCGTCGCTGACGCACACGGAGACGCCGCCGACCGCGTCGGACATCTTGACGACGCCGGAGAAGTCGAGCTTGACGAAGTGGTCGATGGTGATGCCGGTGAGCTGGTGGACGGTGGCCACCTGGCAGGCGGGCCCGTACTGCAGCGCGCTGTTGATCTGGCCGTAGTAGCCGTTCGTCGACTGCCCCGACTCACTGTCCTTGCAGGCCGGGACCTTGGTCATGGTGTCTCGGGGGATGCTCATCACGGTGGCGTTGGAGCGGTCGGCGGATATGTGCAGGACCATCTCCACGTCCGCGTTGCTGCCGGTCTGCACCCCGGTCTTCGAGCAGCCGCCGCCGAGTTTGCAGTCCGTCGCACTGGTACGGCCGTCGGAGCCCATGACCAGGATGTTGATGGGGGTGCGGCCGAACGCGTCGGCCTTCTCCTCACCGCCCTTGCCGTCCAGGGAGACGCTGTGGATGTTGCCGTTCAGGTGCTGGTAGAACCACCAGCCCGCGCCGGCGGTGACCAGGACGAGGACGGACAGACCGATCCCGAGGATCTTCAGCACCCGCCTGCCGCGCCGCACCGGACGGGCCCGTCGGGATCGCCTGCCGCCGCGCGCCCGCGAGGCCGCCCGGGCCGCCGCCCTGCCGCCCGGCGGACGCGCGTCGTCCGGGTCGGCCCCGCGCTGCCGGGGCACCCGCGCGCCGCGGCTGCGTGTGCCCTGGCCGGCCGGCCCGTCCCACGGGTCGCTCATCTTCCACTCCCCTGAACGGTCGGGCCTGTGGCACATCGGTTGCGTGGTTGCGCAATCTAGCAAACACATCGCCTGAACAGCACGGATGCACAGCCGATTCACAGGCGAGGCGTCTCATCGCGGGGCCGTCCGCCTTCGGAGCGGCACGGCAGCGGGAGTCTACGTGTCCTTGGTAAGCGTTCGACGTGAGTCCTGTGCCGGGACGGAGGCGGGGCACGAGCGCGCGGTCGGCCTGCCGACCACGGCGCGGATCAGGGCCACGGCGTCCGGGGCGTCGACGCGGTAGACCTGCCGCCGGCCCCCGCTGCGGGAGCGGACCAGTCCGGCGAGCTTCAGCTTCGCCAGGTGCTGACTGACGGCGGGCAGCGCACCGCCCACGCGGTCGGTGAGGTGCGTGACATCGCTCTCGCCCTGCACCGGCGCCCACATCAGACGCAGCCGGGCCGGGGCGACGAGCAGCCCGACGACGGCGGCGGTCGCGGCGAGCGCCTCGGCGGGCGGGTCCTCGAAGCCCCCGGCCCTCTCCGTCACAGCCGCTCCCGCCCCACCCTCGTCACGGCCGACGCTCAGCCGCCCACCCGGTGTGGGTACCCGCCCCGGGCCACCGAGGCAGGCTCTCGCGGGGGCTGACACTCGAGTCCGGTGAGCGGGCGCCCCTTGGTGACGGGCGGACACGCGGGCAGGCACCCCTGGGCCTACGGCCGGATCTCATAGACCACGGTGAAGGGAGTCTGCGCGGCCCGGCGGAACCGGGTGAAGCCGGCCTCGGTGGCCACCTCGCGGACCGCCGCCTCGCCTGACTGTGCGCCCAGAGCGTAACCGCCCTGTTGGGACAGGGCGTTGGGCACGCACAGAAACGTGGAGCCGCTGTAGTACAGCCGGCCCACCGGATGGAAGTTCTCCTCGATCCGGTCGGACGCGAGCGGCTCCACGAGAAGCCACGTTCCGTCCGCGGCGAGCGCCTGGCGTACCCGTCGTGCGGCACCCAGCGGGTCGCCCATGTCGTGCAGGCAGTCGAACATGGCCACCAGGTCGTAGTCCGCTCCCCCGAAGGTCTGCGCGGTGGCCACCTGGAAGCTGACCCGCCCGGCGACGCCGGCCTCGGCGGCCCTCTCGCGCGCCAGCGCGATCGACTCGCCGTGGTAGTCGGAGCCCACGACCTCCGTCCGCGGATACGCCTCGGCCAGCAAGATCGACGACGAGCCGAGACCGCATCCCACGTCGGCGACCCGGGCCCCGGCGCGCAACTTGGCGTCGACCCCGTCCAGCGCCGGGATCCAGTTCGGGACCAGCTCGGCCTCGTAATTGGGGCGGAAGAAGGCATCGACCCCGACGAACACCTCGTCATCGTGCTCATGCCAGGCAACGCCCTCGCCGGTGCGGAACGCCTCGGCGATGCGGGGCTCGGCGCGCAGCATTCCGAGGGCGAAGCGGAAGGCAGCGGCGACGTTCGGACCGTTCGGGTCAGCCAGGCAGAACGCCTGCTCCTCGGACAGCGAGAACCGGCCGGTCGCCGCGTCGTACTCGGCGTATCCGCCGGCGGCCTGGCCGCGCAGCCACTCGGTGAGGTAGCGCGGATGGCAGTGCGTGCGTTCGGCGAACTCCTCGGGTGTCGCCGGGCCCTCGGCGAGCGCCTGGTAAAGACCGAGCCGGTGCCCCAGCGCGATGGTCCCGGCGGCCTCGGTCGACGCGAGGTCGGTGACGAAGTGGTCCAGGAACTTGTCGATCCCCTCCTGATCCATCCCGGTACCTCCTTCCCGCCGGCCGGCTGCGGCCGACACACCGGGAAGGCTCAGGGCTCGGCTTGTCACCGTGAAGTTCCCGGCCACATCAGCCTATGTCCGGCACCGGCCCCACGCCCTCCCGGGCCGCGCGGCGCGGAGTGCGCCGGGTGCGGAGGGCTCGCGCTCCTCGCCGGGGCGGAGGGGTCGCGCCCCACGCCGGGGCGGAGGCGGGGCACCGGCCCTCCTGTGCGTGGACCGGTGCCCCCGGTGTCCGGCTCGCTCGCGGGCCTACGGCAGCTTCACGAAAGGTGCCAGGAAGGCGCGGGCGCCGGGAGTGTCCAGGCGGTAGGTGACGTTCGTGGCGTAGCAGGGGGTGTCACCGGTGATGGTCGTGGCGGCGAGGACGTTCTTGCCGCCGATGACGGCGAAGTTGGGCCCGCCGGAGTCGCCGTAGCAGGCACCGCCGTTGCCCTGCGGGGCCGTCATGCCCAGCCGGGCCCAGGAGTCGTTCAGGGCGTCGAACGTGACCGGAGCCTTCATGCGGACGCCGCCGCCGGGGTGGGTCTGGCCGCCGGGTCCGTTGACGGCCTCCTGGGTGCCGTACCCGGCGACGAACCAGTCGGTGGAGTTCAGCCCCTGCGGGCCGAGGGCGCCGAGCTGGTTCGCGGTCGGCAGGGCGGCCGGGGTGAAGGACCAGCGGGCGGCGACCTTCGCGGCGGGCAGTTCGACGACGGCGATGTCGTGCGGGTCCGAGGCGGGGCCCGGGTAGTCGGGGTGGGTGTGCGCGGTGCCCTGGACGGCGACGGCGCCGGCCTGGGCGGCCGGGTCTTTCGGGTACTTCTTCGCGGCGGCGTCGAGTCCGGCCTGGACGTCCTGGTCGAGCGAGACGAAGAAGCGGACGCCGGCCGGCCAGTCGCTGGTGCAGTGGGCGGCGGTCAGGAAGGTGTCGGCGTCGACCATCGTGCCGGAGCACACCCAGTCGACGCGGTCCGGGGTGGCCGGGTCGCCGTCGTCGTCCCAGGTGGCAACGAGCGCTCCGACCTCGGTGCGCTCGGGCGCGGGCGTGGCGTTGTACGAGTTGATCGCGGAGGAGGGCAGCGCGGCGGCGAGCACGGTGGCGCAGGCGGCGGCGGTGACGGCGGTGACGCGTACGGCTCTCAAGAAGAACCCCTTCACTGGGTGGTGTGGGACAGGTGTTCTCCTGCGGGGGTAGGGAGCATTGAAGTGGGCCGGGCTGCGCGGGACAAGACGGCCGGGCGCGGCAATCCCCACGCTGTCGACGGTCACCCGGGTGTGCGCCGGGGCACGCCGGGGGTCGACCTGCATCCTCCGGGCGATCCTGGGCAGCCTGTCGGAGAGGGAAGCTCTGGGCAAGGATCGGGTGAGCGTGGACGAGGGACGCGTGGCAGACACGGCAGACACGAACGAACAGGCGGGGCCGGAGCCGCTGGCGGTCACCCGGACCGACGTCGGCGGTGCCACCGTCGTCACGGTGACCGGCGAGGTCGACCACCACACCTCCGGCGTGCTCCGCCGGGCCCTCGCCCCCGCGGACCCCGACGGCGCGCGCACCGTCGCGGACCTCAGCGGTGTGCCGTTCATGGACTCCAGCGGCATCAACGTCCTCATCGCCGCCCATCAGTCCCACGGCCCGGGGGGCTGGCTGCGCCTGGCGGGCGTACGGCGTCCCGTGCTGCGGACCCTGGAGATCGTCGGCCTCACACCTCTCCTCGCCTGCTACCCCAGCGTCGAGGACGCCCTGCGGGGCTGACGGGGGTCGGACGTCCCGCATGCGTGGCCGTTCCCGAAGAGTTCCGAGCCTGTGTATCCGCCGGGACGACACCGGTGCTGCCGAACGAGGCGTTGTGTGACGGAGGTTCACCACGGGCCGGCGGTGTTGCGGCCGACGACCGCGTCCGGGCCGGCGTTGTCGGCAAACCCGTGACCCACCACGAGGTCGCAGCGTGTACGCGGGGCGGCGGACACGTGAAGTCGAGACACGGCTCGCCCCGCTTCGGGGCCAACGGGCGCTCGGCACCGCAGCGTTCACCCTGCCTTCACCGACCTGACGCGAAGGCCACTTCCGCGCCTCCGTGCGGCCTCCTAGCCTCACGCCGGTCCGAACTCGTCCCGTGATCCGACCTTCGTCGCTGGCCGAACAACCCGACACCCGGCGCGGGACCGGCCCGGCCCATCTGCCGGAGTGGCTCCCTGAGACACGTCGGCGCTCACCGGACGCACCGTCACCGGTGAGCGGGTCCGGCGAAAGGGCGGCACCTCCGCACAGGGGTGCCGCCCGATCCATGTGGCCGGTGCACCGCGGCGGTGACGGGGCGTTGCCGGCCGGTGAGGACCGGGTCGGCGCCCGTGTCGTCGGCCAGGTACCGCCGGAAGAAAGCAGTGACTACGTGGTGCCCGGGTGATCGCCGACGTGCGGCTCAGCGAGCGCGCAAGCGGCCCTCAGCCCTGCCCGGACGGCGGCTGCCCTGAGTCGCTTCTGTGCACCGTGCAGTGCAGTGAGTCGTCGCGGACGTCGGCGACGATCGTGTCGCCGGGGTCGGCCTCGCCGCCGAGCAGGAGCGTGGCGATGCGGTTGTCGAGCTCCGCCTGGATCGTGCGGCGCAACGGACGCGCACCGAACTCCGGCTGGTGGCCGTGGGCGATGAGGAGCTTCTTGGCCGCCTCCGTGACCTCCAGGCCCAGCCCCTGCGCGCGCACCTTGCGCCTGCTCTGGTCCAGCAGGTGGTCCACGATCTGCCCGAGGTCGTCCTCGGTCAGGGCGTGGAAGATGATGATGTCGTCGATCCGGTTGAGGAACTCCGGCAGGAACCGCGTGCGCAGGTCCTCCATCAACTCGTCCTTGAGGTCGGAGACATCGCCCTTGTGGTCGAGGATGCGGCGCGCGCCGATGTTGGACGTCATGATGACGACGCAGTGCCGGAAGTCGACGGTGCGGCCCTGCGCGTCGGTCAGCCGGCCGTCGTCCAGGATCTGCAAGAGGGTGTTGAAGACGTCGGGGTGGGCCTTCTCCACCTCGTCGAAGAGCACCACGCTGTAGGGCTGGCGGCGGACCTTCTCGGTGAGCTGGCCCGCCTCCTCGTAGCCGACGTATCCGGGAGGCGCGCCGACCAGCCGGGCGACGGTGTGCTTCTCCTGGAACTCGCTCATGTCGAACCGGATCATCCGGTCCTCCTCGCCGAACAGCAGGGCGGCGAGGGTCTTGGCGAGTTCGGTCTTGCCGACACCGGTCGGGCCGAGGAAGAGGAAGGAGCCCACGGGCCGGTTGGGGTCGCCCATGCCGGCGCGGTTGCGGCGTACGGCCTGGGAGACCGCGGTGACCGCCTCGTCCTGGCCGACGATCCGCGCGTGCATCTCCTCTTCGAGCCGGAGCAGCTTCTCCTTCTCGCTGGCGGTGAGCTGGGAGACCGGGATGCCGGTGCGGCGGGAGACGACGTCGGCGATGTCGGAGGCCGTGACGGAGACGACGCCCTCGCGGCGCTCCTCGATCCCGGCGAGTTCCCCCTCCACCTCGGCGATGTCCCGCTTCAGCTCCGAGGCCTTCTCGAAGTCCTCGGCGGAGACGGCCTGTTCGAGCTCACGGCGCAGCTTGGCGATCCGGTCCTCGCGGCTGACGATCTCGGTGGACCGTCCGGCGCCGCGCAGCCGCACGCGGGCACCGGCCTGGTCCATCACGTCGATCGCCTTGTCCGGCAGGAAGCGGTCGCTGATGTACCGGTCGGACAGTTCGGCCGCGGCCACCAGGGCTTCGTCGTCGAAGCGGACTTGGTGGTGCGCCTCGTAGGAGTCGCGGAGCCCCTCGAGGATCTGCACCGTCTCCTCGACGGTGGGCTCGGGGACCATCACCGGCTGGAACCGGCGTTCCAGGGCGGCGTCCTTCTCGACGTACTTGCGGTACTCGTCGATGGTCGTGGCGCCCACGACGTGGAGTTCACCGCGCGCCAGGGCGGGCTTGAGCATGTTGCCGGCGTCCATGGCGCCCTCGCCGGTGGCGCCGGCGCCGACGACCGTGTGCAGTTCGTCGATGAACAGGATGATGTCGCCGCTCGCCGCCTGGACGTCCTCGATGACCTTCTTGAGCCGTTCCTCGAACTGTCCCCGGTACTGCGCGCCCGCCACCATGCCCGACAGGTCCAGTGACACGACCCGTTTGCCCTTCAGGACGTCGGGGACCTCGCCCGCCACGATGCGCTGGGCGAGGCCCTCCACGATGGCGGTCTTGCCGACTCCGGGTTCGCCGATGAGCACCGGGTTGTTCTTGGAGCGCCGGGAGAGGATCTCGACGGTCTGCTCGATCTCCCCGGCCCGTCCGACCACCGGGTCGAGCTTGCCGGCCTTGGCCTCCTCCGTCAGGTCTCGGCCGTATTCGTCCAGGGTCGTGGCCGGCTGTTTCCGTTCGGCGGGGGCTCCCTCGGCGCGCGTCGCCGGCTGTTCGGTCAGGCCCGCGAGGCGCTGGGTGTCCAGGCCCTCGGCGCGCAGCATCCGGGCCGCTCCCGTGTCGCTCTCGCCGAGCAGGGCGCCGAGGATGTGCTCGGGACCGATGTAGGAGACGCCGGCCGCCTGGGACCGGGCGTAGGCGGCGCCGAGGGTGCGTTTGGCCGCGGGGGTGAGGCCCGGTTGCGCGGAGGGCTCGCCGGACTCGCGCGGCAGGATATTGGCCAGCTCGCCGGCGAGGGTGTCGGGGTCGACGCCCACCTGGGAGAGCAGCCGGCGTGAGGGGTCGACCTGGGTGGCCGCCCAGAGCAGGTGTTCGGTGTCCAGGTCGGAGGTGCCGTCGTCGGCGGCCCGTTGCGCGGCCAGGTTCAGCAGTCGCTGCGACGATTCCGTCAGCAGCCTTCCGATGGGTACGCGCTGTACTGCGGGGGGTGATGATGCCGGCGACATTCCGAAGAAACGATTCAGCAGCTCATTGAACGCATCCGACGAACCGAACGGCGCACCGAACGACATCGACATGACAGCTCCTGGTACGGCAGAGAAGCAGCGACCGGAACAAGGCCCCCGAACGGCCCCTACTCACTGAACCCCCGTGGGGACGGCCCCGCAACCGGAAGGGAACGGCGGCAAATCCGGCCTGCCCGTACCTACACAGGGCCGACGGCACAGTCCGCGCCCGGCCCGCGACACCCCGACCGAGGCGGTGGTTCACACGGGTGTGTGCCCCCGCAGATACGTGCGCACGCTCGCCGGCAGCGGTGTGCCCGCGGTCTCCTCCATCGGTGCCCAGCGCACCTGCTCCGGTGCGAAGCGGCCGCCGTCCGACGGTGACTCGCTCAGCAACTGGCACACCACGGCCGTCTCCCCCGCTGTGTCCCGCGGCGTCAGCGGTTCCGTGCCGTCGACCAGGTAACCGGTGAGCTCGTAGACGATCCGCGCCGCCGTGGCCTGGGCCGTCTCGGCCGGTTCCGGGGTGCCCGAGGGCAGCGTCCAGCCCTCTCCATCCGGCACCAGCAGCAGCCGCCCGTCGTACACGACGACCGCCCGCACCACACCCTCGGCCTGCTCCAGCGACATATGGCTCCCCTCCCCAGGCACTCCTTGCCTACCCAGGGGTGCGCGGGTGATGCACGGTGGCGTCAGTACAGCACCGGCAGGTCCCCGGGCCGTACCCGCAGCGTGACCGGCAGGGTGGCCTCCACCTCGCCGTCGGCGCCGTAGGGGACGGGCCGGGTGGCCTCGATGCGCAGTTCCCTGCCCCGCAGGACGCGCACTTGCGGGCGGTGGATGTGGACGCCCGACTTGAGCTCGTTCATCAGGGCGAAGAACAGCCGGCGCGGGGCCTCGCGGATCAGCACGACGTCCAGCAGGCCGTCGTCGACGCGCGCGCCGGGAGCGATGAGCCGGCCGGAGCCGTAGTAGGGGGAGTTGGCCGCGACGACGGTGTAGCCGCGGTGGGTGTGTTCCTCGCCGTCGACGGTGACGCGGTAGTCGGCCGGTCGCCAGGTGGTGACGGCGCGCAGGCCGCCCGCGTAGTAGGAGGCGGCGCCGCGCAGCAGCCGGGCGTTGTTGGCGTGCCGGTTGGCCTCCGCGTCGACGCCGGCGTACACGCTGCCCAGCACCACCGTGCGCGGGTGGACGGCCGACTCCACCTCGATCGTGTCGACGGGCCGGGGTTCGGCGTGCAGCAGGATGCGGGCGAGCGCGGCCGGGTCTGCGGGCAGGTCGAGCGCACGGGCGAAGTCGTTGCCGCGTCCGGCGGGTACGAGGCCCAGGACGGTTCCGGTGCCGCTGAGCGCGCCGCCGATGCCGCCCGCGATGCCGTCACCGCCCACGGCCAGGACGATCCGGCCGCGCTCACCGGCCGCGCGGGCGATGTCCTGGGCGTGGGCGAGGCTGCGGCTGTACTCCGTCTCCAGTTCGGCCCCGGCCTCGCGGAGCAGCCGGGCCAGCCGGAGCAGGGTCGCCGCCCCGGTGGAGCCGCCCGCGGTGGGGTTGACGACGGCGGTGAACTGGCGCATCGGTGGGCCTTTCGAGGCAGGCGGTCGGATCGGGTGGGGTCAGTCGGTGGGCAGCAGCACGCCGGGGTTGAGGAGCCCCTCGGGGTCGAGGCGGCGCTTGACGGCGCGCAGGGCCGAGACGCCGAGCGGGCCGGCCTCGCGGACGTACCAGTCGCGGTGGTCGGTGCCGACCCCGTGGTGGTGGGAGATGGTGCCGCCGGCGGCGAGCACGGCCTCGTTGGCCGCGTGCTTCGCGGGCGCCCAGTGGGCCACCGGGTCCTCGCCCTGGGCGCTGACGACGGTGAAGTAGAGCGAGGCGCCGTTCTCGTACACGTGGGAGATGTGGCACATCACGAGGGGCGGGGTGCCGGCCCGGGAGAGGGTGTCCGTGAGCGCCGTGCGGACGGCCGTGTAGAGATCGGGGATCCGGGACCAGAAGGCCGCGGTCTCCAGCGTCTCGGCGAAGGCGCCGACGTCGAGCAGGGCGTCGCGCAGATAGGGAGCGGAGTAGCGGCCGTGCGCCCAGCGCTCGCCGGGTTCGGCGCCGGCCGGGGTGCCGCCGCAGGCCGTCAGGACGGCCGCCGCCCGTTCACGGCGGTGCGCGGTGTCCTCGGCCGTCCCCTCGTATCCGGTGATCGCCAGGCACCCGGCGTCGCTCTGCGCCAAGTCGGCGCCGATCGCCTCGGGTTGGGCGAGGCCGATGAGTGTCTCGGTCTCGTCGGACAGGCGCAGCACGGTCGGCCGGGGTCCGTCCTGGGCGAGCCGGCGCAGTGCGGTGGTGCCCTCCTCGAAGGAGCCGAACCGCCAGCCCTCGTACACCCGCGTCTCGGGCAGGGGGCGGATCCGTACGGTGACGGAGGTGATGACGCCGAAGGCGCCCTCGGAGCCGAGGATGAGCTGGCGCAGGTCGGGGCCGGCGGCGGAGCGGGGGGCGCGGCCGGTCTCGATGGTGCCCTCGGGGGTGGCGAGGGTGAGGCCGAGCACCATCTCGTCGAAGCGGCCGTACCCGGCGGACGCCTGCCCGCTGGAGCGGGCCGCCGCGAAACCGCCGATGGTGGCCCATTCGAAGGACTGCGGGAAGTGGCCGAGGGTGAAGCCGTGTCCGGCGAGCAGGGCCTCGGCCTCGGGGGCGCGCAGGCCGGGCTGGAGGACGGCGGTGCGCGAGACGGGGTCCAGGTCGAGCAGGCCGTTCATGCGGCGCAGGTCCAGGGCGACGAACGCGGTGCGCTGCGGGGCGAGTCCGCCCACCACCGAGGTGCCGCCGCCGAAGGGTACGACGGCCAGGCCGTGCGCGGCGCAGGCGCGCAGGACCGCGAGCACCTCGTCGTGGCCGGCGGGCAGGACGACGGCCTGCGGGACGTCGGTGACGTCGCCCGCGCGGATGCGCAGCAGGTCCGGGGTGGACTTGCCGCGGGTGTGCCGGACGCGGCTCTCCGAGTCCGTGCGGACGTGCTCCTCGCCACCGACGGCCGCGGCGAGCGCCTTGAGGGCGGCGGGGCTCGCCGTGGGGGCGGGCAGGCGGATGTCCTCCAGGCCGAGCGCGGGCGTGCTGCGCGGCTTGACGCCGAGCAGGTCGCGCAGCAGCCCGGTCACCGAGTCGGGCAGCGGCGCCGCCTTGGCCGGGTCGCCCCAGCCGTTCCACAGCATGTCCATTGAACGGTCGTCCTCACAGGTCGGTGTGCTCGTCGGGGTGCTCGTCGGGTGTTCTGTCCGCGCGGCTCGGCTGCCGGCTCCGGGGCCTGCTCGCTTCCGCCCGGGCCCCGGGGCGTTACACTGTGACACATGACGCCCATTCGTCACAACGGTTCGGGCAACGGCTCGGACAACGATCACGTGCTCGACGCGGTACGCGACTGCGTGCTGGCCGTCGGCGTACGGCGCACCACGCTCGCCGACGTGGCCCGCCGCGCCGGCGTCTCCCGGATGACGCTGTACCGGCGCTGGCCGGACCTGCGGAGCCTGGTGGGCGATCTGATGACCCGGGAGTGGATCGACGTGGCCACCCGGGCCATACCGGAGCCCGCGCCCGGCACGGCCACACGCACCCGGATCGTGGACGGACTGGTGGCCGGGGTCGAGGCGTTCCGCGCGCACCCGCTCTTCCGCAAGATCGTCGACGTCGATCCGGAACTGCTCCTCCCCTACGTGCTCGACCGGCGCGGCGCGAGCCAGGAGGCGCTGCTGGCGCTGCTCGCCGACGCGCTGCGCGAGGGCCACGCGGACGGGTCCGTACGACCCGGCCACGTCGAACGGCAGGCGCGCGTCCTGCTCTTGACCGTGCAGTCCTTCGCCCTGTCCCTGCGCACGATGACCGACGAGAGCGATCCGGAGCTGGACTCCCCCGCGCTCCTCGGCGAGCTGCGCACCCTTCTGGAGAGGACCCTGACGCCATGAGTCACACCGAGGCCGCGCCCGGCTCGTCCCTCAGCGCACACCGGCGCGGCCGGGAACTGGCCGAGGCCGCGGACGGCCGGACGGCCGACGTCCTGGTCGTCGGGCTGGGCGCCACGGGCGCCGGAGCCGCGCTGGACGCGGCGGCCCGCGGGCTGGACGTCGTGGCGGTGGACGCCCATGACCTGGCCTTCGGCACTTCCCGCTGGAGTTCCAAGCTCATTCACGGCGGGCTGCGCTATCTGGCCTCCGCGCAGTTCGACGTCGCCCACGAGAGCGCGGTCGAGCGCGGGGTGCTGATGACCCGTACGGCCCCGCACCTGGTGGCCGCCCAGCCGTTCGTGCTGCCGCTGACCCCGCTGGTGTCCCGGGCGCAGGCCTCGCTGGCGTGGGCCGGCTTCCGGGCCGGGGACATGCTGCGGCTGGCCGCCCGGACCCCGCGCCAGGTGCTGCCCGCGCCCCGCCGGATCTCGGCGACGGAGGCCCGGCACCTGGCGCCCTCGGTCCGCGCGGCCGGGCTGCGCGGCGGGCTGCTGTCCTGGGACGGAAAGGTGACCGACGACGCCCGTCTGGTGACCGCCCTGGCCCGGACCGCCGCCGCGCACGGCGCCCGGGTGCTGACCCGGGTACGGGTGCTGGAGCTGACCGGCACGGGCGCCCGGATCCGCGACGAACTCACCGGTGAGGAGGGCGAGATCAGGGCCCGCGCCGTGATCAACGCCACCGGCGTGTGGGCGGGCGCCCTCACCGACGGCATCCGAATACGGCCATCCCGGGGCACCCACCTCGTCCTGCGCTCGGAGCGGCTCGGCGCCCTGCCGGCCGGCCTGCACATCCCGATCCCCGGGGAGACCAACCGCTTCGTGCTGGTCCTGCCCCAAGGGGACGGCCGGGTCTACGTCGGCCTCACCGACGAACCGGTCGACGGCGGGATCCCGGACGTGCCGGAGGTCCCCGAGACCGACATCGGCTTCCTCCTGGACGTGCTCGGATCGGTCCTCGACACCCCCGTGTCCCGGGACGAGGTCGTCGGTGCCTTCGCCGGGCTGCGCCCGCTGCTGGACACCTCCGCGCACGAGGGCGCCGAGGGGGCACCCCGCACGTCCGACATCTCCCGCCGGCACGCGGTGCTGACGTCGCCCGACGGTGTGACCACGGTCGTCGGCGGCAAGCTCACCACCTACCGGCGGATGGCGCAGGACGCCGTGGACGCCGCGGCCGTGGCCCGCGGCCTGCGCGCCGCCCCCTCCCCCACGGCCGCGCTGCCCCTGATCGGCGCCGCCGCCCCCGAACGCCTGCGGGCGCTGCCCGCACCGCGCCGCCTGGTCCGCCGCTACGGCACCGAAGCCCTGGCGGTCCACGCCCTCGCCGCCCAGGACCCCGGCCTGGCCGAGCCGGTGCTCCCCGGCCACCCGGTCACCCGCGCCGAACTGCTCTGGGCGGTGCGGCACGAGGGCGCCCTGGACGAGTCCGACCTCCTGGACCGCCGTACCCGCATCGGCGTGGTTCCGGAGGACCGCGTCCGGGCGGTCCCCACGGCCCGGGACATCCTCGCTCGGACGGCGCCGGTGCATCCCTGACCCGGGTGCCCGGCGGACGCCTGCTGGTCCGGTAATCGATTGCGCCGGGACCCCCTCCCCGGCATCGTTCGACACATCCCGTGGTCCTTCGAAGGGGGTCCTCCCGTGGTGCTCGTTCCCGGTCGTCGTGTGGCGCTTCTCGGCGGGGGCTTCTCCACGGACGAGGACGGGCTGCTGGACGACTGGCTGCTCCCCCGTGCGAGGAACCCCCGCCCCAGGGTGTGCTTCGTGCCCACGGCGAGCGGCGACGCGCCCGGGTACGTCGACCAGTTCCTGCGCGCCTTCCGCCCCCGTGACTGCGCACCCGCCGTACTGCCGCTGTTCCGGCGCGAGTTGGACGACGACGCGCTGCGCGCGTTCGTGCTCGCCCAGGACGTGGTGTACGTCGGCGGCGGCAACACCGCGAACATGCTGGCCGTCTGGCGCGTGCACGGCGTGGACCGGCTGCTGCGGGAGGCCTACGACCGGGGGACGGTGCTGTGCGGGATCAGCGCCGGTGCCAACTGCTGGGCCGACGCCTCGCACACCGACTCCTTCGGTCCGCTCGCCTCGCTGCGGGACGGGCTGGGCCTGCTGCCGGGTTCCGTCTGCCCGCACTACGACAGCGAGCCGGGCCGCCGCCCCGCCTACCGGCAAGCCGTCGCCGAGGGGACGCTCCCCGGCGGCTGGGCGCTGGAGGACGGCGTGGGTGCCCTGTTCACGGACGGACACCTGACGGAGGCGGTGACGCGGAGGCCGGGGGCACGGCTGTACCGGGTGGACCCGGCGACGCCGGGGACGCCGGGGACGCCGGGGACGCCGGGGACGCCGGGGACGCCGGGGACGCCGGGGACGCCGGGGACGCCGGGTGAGCATGGAGGCGCCGGCGAGCGCCCGGTGCCCTGTCGCCCGCTCGGGACGGCCGCGTGACCCGGCGTCAGAGCAGACGGCGGATGTCGCCGCGGACGCGGTAGAAGCCGCCCGCCGCCGGGTGCAGGGCGTCCACGACGTACCGTGCGCCGGGTTCGCGTATCGCGCGCGGGAACTGGACCTTCCAGGACGAGTCGTAGCCGTCGGAGACCACGTGGACGCGCAGTCGGCCGCCGTCCTGGACGCACTCGACCACCACCGAGCCCGCGGGCGCCTGGGTGACGGTGGCCACCGCGGCGACCGCCGTGGCCGGGGCGTACGTCGGTGTGACGGCGGCGAGCTTGACGTCCCGCACCACCGGCACCGTGCCCTGCTGGGCCGCCGAGACGGCCGCCTCGCTCGCGTCGACGCACACCAGCGAACCGTCGGTGGTGACCAGGTACAGCCGCTCGTCGCGGTACTGCATCGACAGCGCCGAGCCGCTGCCCGTGCCGAGCTTCCACAACCGCGTGCCGTCCTGGTCGAAGCAGTAGACGGACGAGGCCGCGTCCCCGGCGAACACGAACCGGCCGCCGGGCGAGGTGGCGCACGAGTACACCGCGCTGTCGCACGCGTACGTCGCCTCGATGGCGCCGGTGTCCTTGGACAGCCGCTGCACCACGCGGTGCGCGGTGCCCGCGTACACCGCGTCCTGTTCCTGCCAGCCGAAGAGCACGCCGCCCTTCGTGGGGGTGTGCCACAGCTCGCCGCCGCCGTCCGGGGCGTAGGCGGTGACGCCCCGGTGGTGGCCGTGGTAGACGGCCCGGTCGTCGGCGCGGACCATCCAGGCGTGCTCGCCCTGGCTGCGGCGGGACCACTGGTGTTCGTCCTCGTGGTCGATGACGGTGAGCCGGCCCGCGCGGTCCGAGACGTCCAGGACGCCCTCGTGGATGTCCAGCCAGAAGATGTCGACGTCGGCGGCGATGTCGTAGGCGGCGAAGGGGAGTTTGGAGGACAGGTCGTAGACCTTGCCGTCGTCGCAGCCGGCGTAGATCCAGAAGTCGTCCGCGACCAGGCACTTCACCCCGTCGGGCAGGCTGAACCGGGCCAGGACGGCGCCCTGGTGGTCCAGGGTGTAGACGTCTCCGGCCTGGTTGCCCACCCAGCAGCGGTCGTCGTCGACATGGATGCCGAACGCGGCGGAGCCGGTGCGGAAGCGCCAGAGCACCGGGGCCACGGCACGGGCCGTGGACGGCGCGGAGCTGACCTGACGGCGGGTCACCGCGCGGGGCGCCCGCTGACCCCGCACCGCCGGGGCGTAGCCCTTGCGGACCTTCTCCCCCACCTTCCTCGCGGCGGCGGCCCGCGCCTTCTCCGCGGTCGGGAACGTCGTCGTCTGCGTCTGTCCGGCCGCGCCGATCCTGCCGTACCGCACCGTCACCACCTGTCCGTCGACGGTGACTTCGTAGAACTTGTGGGCGCCGTCGCCCTCCTGCGACAGCTCCAGGTACGTCGTCGACACCGCGGACGCCGTGGACATGGCACACCCCTCCCCCAGACGGACCCGCGGCCGTTCCAGCAGGTCCTCAACTGCTTCTCACCGTAAGGGCACCCACTGACAATCACCCCGGGCCCCGGGACCGGCCCGGGACCGGGAGCGCAGGTGTCCGTCAGGCAAGGGCAACGAGGTCGCGGTAGTCCTCGTTCCAGAGGTCCTCGTCCGCGTCCGGCAGGAGCAGCACCCGGTCCGGTCGCAGCGCGTCGACGGCGCCCTCGTCGTGCGTGACCATCACGATCGCGCCGGGGTAGGAGCCGACCGCCGTCAGCACCTCGTCGCGGGAGGCAGGGTCGAGGTTGTTCGTCGGCTCGTCCAGCAGCAGGACGTTCGCCCCGGAGTGGACCAGGGCGGCCAGCGCCAGCCGGGTCTTCTCGCCGCCGGACAGCACACCGGCCGGCTTGTCGGCGTCGTCGCCGCCGAAGAGGAAGGCGCCGAGGACCCGCCGCGCCTCGCCGGGGGCCAGGTGTGGCGCCGCCAGGGTGAGGTTGTCCAGGACCGTACGGCCGGTGTCCAGCGTGTCGTGCTCCTGGGCGAAGTAGCCGAGGCGCAGTCCGTGCCCGTGCACCACCCGTCCCCCGTCCGGCCGTTCGGAGCCGGCCAGGATGCGCAACAGCGTGGTCTTGCCCGCGCCGTTGAGGCCGAGCACGACCAGCCGGCTGCCCCGGTCCACCGCCAGGTCCACCCCGTCGAGGACGCGGTGGCCGCCGTAGGACTTGGTGAGGCCGATCGCGCCGAGCGGGGTCCGCCCGCACGGCGCGGGCTCGGGCAGCCGGATCCGCGCGGTCCTCTCGGTGCGCCGGGCCGGTTCCAGCCCGGCCAGCATCCGGTCGGCGCGCCGGGACATGCTCCGGGCCATGGTGGCGGTGGCGGAGCGGGCCTTCATCCGGTCGGCCTGGGCGTGCAGCGCGGCGGCCTTGCGCTCGGCGCTCGCCCGCTCGCGGGTGCGGCGTCGCTCGTCCGCGTCCCGCCGGCTCAGGTAGGTCCGCCAGCCCGTGTTGTGGATGTCGATCGTCGCCCGGGTGGCGTCCAGGTGGAAGACGCGGTTGACGGCGTCGGCGAGCAGGGCGGTGTCGTGGCTGATCACCACGAGGCCGCCCTGGTGGCCCTGGAGGAAGGCGCGCAGCCAGGCGAGCGAGTCGGCGTCGAGGTGGTTGGTCGGCTCGTCCAGCAGCAGGGTGCGGTCGGTTCCGGCGAACAGGATGCGGGCGAGTTCCACACGGCGTTTCTGTCCGCCGGAGAGGGCGCCGACCGGCTCGTCCAGCACCCGTTCGGGCAGCCCGAGCCCGGCCGCGACCCGGGCCGCCTCGGCCTCGGCGGCATATCCGCCGGCGGTCTGGAAGGCGGCTTCGGCGCGGGCGTAGGCACCCATCGCCCGTTCCAGCGCGGTCGCGTCGGCGGCGTCGGCCATCGCCGCCTCCGCTTGGCGCAGGGCGCGCAGCGCGCTGTCGAGACCGCGGACGGACAGGATCCGGTCGGTGACGGTCACGGCCGGGTCGGTGGCGCGCGAGTCCTGCGCCAGGAATCCGACCGGACTGGTGCGGGTGATGACGCCGGCAGCCGGCCTGGACCGCCCGGCGAGGGCGGTCAGCAGGGTGGTCTTGCCGGCGCCGTTGCGGCCCACCAGGCCGATCCGGTCCCCGGGCGAGACGGTGAAGGAGACTCCGGAGAGCAGGAGGCGGGCGCCGGCACGCAGCTCGGCATCACGAACGGTGATCATGCGGAAACGCTCCGAATCAGCGAGAGGACACACTTCTGGCGTGGAAGCGGGTCCTCGGCTAGGAGATTCGGGGCGTCGACATGCGGTCACGGTAACGGAGAGGCCCGCCCCGGCGCATGCCGTTTTCCGGCAGGGCCGACGCGGGCGTTCACCGACGGCGCGGGGCGGGTCCGCCAGGGGGTGGGCGACTCCGGGGCAAGCCGCCAGGGGCGGACGACTCCGGGGCAAGCCGCCAGGGGCGGACGGTTCCGGACGAGGCCGCCAAGAGGGCGGACGGCAGTAACTAGGCCGCCAGTTGGGGGTACATCGCGGCCAGGTCTCCGGAGAGGCCCGCCTTGACCTGCCGGCTGATGTCATCCGCCAGCACCTCGTACGCCCCGGCCTCGACGCCGTCGAGGGCGAGCGCGGCGACGTCCCCGGGGGCGGACTTGGGCCCGTCCACGTGGGCCGCCATGTCGGTGTCGACGTAGCCGACGTGCAGGCCGGTGACCCCGATGCCCCGGGCGCCCAGCTCCAGGCGGAGCGAGTTGGTCTGCGACCACAGGGCCGCCTTGGTGGCGCTGTAGGAGCCGGCGAGCGCGATCCAGGAAAGCACGGAGTGGACGTTGAGGAGGTGTCCGCCGCCGTTGCGCTCGATGGCCGGCACGAAGGCGCGGGTGACCAGCAGGGGTCCGTAGAAGTTGGTCTCGAACTCCCGGCGTACGTCCTCCACCGCGGCGTCCAGGAAGGAGTGCGCGCCGACCGAGATGCCGGCGTTGTTGATCAGGACGGTGACGTCCTGGGCCTGCGCCGCCGCGGCCGCGACGGACGCGGGGTCGGTGACCTCCAGCGCGAGGGGTACGGCGTCGGGGTGCGTGACGCTGCGCGGGTCGCGGGCCGTGGCGTACACCTTGGACGCGCCACGCGCGTACAGCTCCTCCACCAGCGCCTTGCCCAGGCCGCGGCTGCCTCCGGTGACCAGCGCGACAGAGTTCTTGATCGCCGTCATATCCATCTCCCAAGTCGGAAACCGATCGGTTTCCGACCACTGTAAACCGATCGGTTTCCAGCGGCAAGCCGTCATTCGCGTCGCTTATGAGCGTGAACGGCAAGGACGGACGGGCGGAGACGCCGCTGCCCGCAGGACGGGACCGGGCGGTGTGACCGGGCGGTGTCCGGCGGGGAGGTGTCCGGCGGGGCGGGGAACGGCCCGAGCGCATGGATTAACCGTTCCCCGCTCCCGCCGGTCGGCCCGTCACCGCCGCGCGGCTGAGCGACGTGCCGGTCTGTGGGGGTGCGCCCTCGGGCGGACGTGTCCGGATCCCGATCCTGTTCCGACCCTGCGACGCCGGGCCCGCGCGGGCCATCCGAAGGGGTCCGGCCGGGTGAGGCGACGCACGGACGGCGCAGCCTCGGCACGGATGCCCCACCCCCACACTGGCGGTCCGCGCGTCACGCCAGGTCGGCGGCCTGCGGGAACTCCCGACGCGGCCACGGGAGTTGAGTGCTATGTGGGAAGCTGTGCCCGGCCGTGCGCGGACCGAGGCCGTGACGGTCGTCGAGAGGAGCTCAGCGTGGTACAGGACGGCTTCGAGGCCGTGAACATCGACACCAGCAAACCGCATCCCGCGCGGATCTACGACTATCTGCTGGGCGGCAAGGACAACTACGAGGTGGACCAGCAGGCCGGTGACCAACTCGCCGCCGCGGCGCCCGAGGCGCGGATCGGTGTGCGGGCCAACCGGGCCTTCCTGCGGCGCGCCGTCCGGTACGTCGTCGGCAGCGGGGTCCGCCAGATCCTGGACATCGGCACCGGGCTGCCCACCTCGCCGAACGTGCACGAGGTCGCGCAGTCGGTGGCTCCGGACGTCCGCGTGGCCTACGTCGACAACGACCCGATCGTGGCCGCGCACGGCAACGCCCTGCTCAGCCGGTCCGGCACGACCCGCATCATCCTCGGCGACCTGCGGGAACCGCGGTCCGTCCTGGACCACCCCGACGTCCGCCACCTCATCGACTTCGACCAGCCGGTCGCCCTGTTCCTCGTCGCCGTCCTGCACTTCCTCACCGACGCGGACCGGCCCGCCGAGATCGTCGCCACGCTGCGCGACGCGTTGCCCGAGGGCAGCTTCCTGGTGCTCTCGCACGCCACCGGCGACTTCGCCGACCGCAGCGCCGCGCAGGCCGTGTACTCGAACGCCACCGCCTCCCTGAACCTGCGCACCCACTCGGAGGTGGAGCGGTTCTTCGAGGGCTTCGACCTCGTCGAGCCCGGCCTGGCCCAGGTCCCGTTCTGGCGCCCGGACACCCCGCCGCCGCCCCACTCGACGGAGATCGGCTTCTACGGCGGCGTGGCCCGCAAGACCGCCTGACCGACGGACCCGCGCCCGGTCCCCGCGGCGCGCGGGGACCGGGCGCCGCGGGGACCGGGCCCGCGGCGCGCGGGCCCGCGGCGCGCGGGCCGACGGCACGGAGGCGGCCGCCCCGATGCCTCGCCGTGGGCTCGGGGAGGATGCCGGGCGGACGGATCGGCCGGGGGCCCGGCCTGGTTCACCGGCGCTCCCGTCGGCCCGTCGACCCGTCGCCCGTCGCCCCGTCGCCCCGTCGCCCCGTCGGCAGGTCTCTCCCGTTCGCTTGGTGGCCGTCCGCCGCTGGTGCCACGCTGGGGGGAGAGGTGTCCGATGAGGGAGCTGGAGGGTCGATGGGGCGTGACGTCCCGGCGCTCGTCTTCACCCGCGAGGACCGCCGCCGGTACCGGATCAAGATGCAGGAGTGCCTGGACGCCTTCGCGCAGATGCTGCGTGAGGCACGGTTCGAGTCGGAGCGGCCACAGGTCGGCCTGGAGATCGAGCTGAACCTGGTCGACGACGACGCCGAGCCGGCGATGCGGAACACCGATGTGCTGGAGGCGATCTCCGACCCGGCCTGGGCCACCGAGCTGGGCCGGTTCAACCTGGAGATCAACGTACCGCCCCGGCGGCTGACGGCGGGCGGTCCCGACGCCTGGGAGTCGGAGATCCGGGCCGCGTTGAACCATGCCGACCAGCGGGCCCGTTCGGTCGGCACCCGGCTGCTCATGGTCGGGATCCTGCCCACCCTGCGGCAGGAGGACATCGGCGAGGACACCCTGTCGGAGAACCCCCGCTACCGCCTGCTCAACGACCAGGTCTTCGCGGCCCGCGGCGAGGACCTGCGCATTGAGATCGACGGAGGGGACCGGCTGCGCACGTACGCGGACACGATCACCCCGGAGGCCGCGTGCACGAGCACGCAGTTCCATCTGCAGGTGTCGCCGGAGGAGTTCGCCGACTACTGGAACGCGGC
Organism: Streptomyces flaveolus; assembly: GCF_000716535.1. Lineage (GTDB taxonomy): Bacteria > Actinomycetota > Actinomycetes > Streptomycetales > Streptomycetaceae > Streptomyces > Streptomyces flaveolus_A. The sequence continues at coordinate 87,276 of NZ_JNWV01000003.1, forward strand.
GCAGGCGATCGCCGGGGTGCAGGTGGCACTCGCGGCCAACTCCCCGTTCCTGTTCGGCAAGGAGCTGTGGCACGAGACACGGATCCCGCTGTTCGAGCAGGCCACGGACACCCGCCCGGAGGAGATCAAGGTGCAGGGGGTACGGCCCCGGGTGTGGTTCGGGGAGCGGTGGATCAACAGCGTCTTCGACCTGTTCGAGGAGAACCTGCGGTACTTCCCGGCCCTCCTGCCCCTCTGCGACGAGCAGGACCCGGCGGAGACGCTGGACCGCGGCGACACCCCCGAGCTGTCCGAACTGACCCTGCATAACGGCACGATCTACCGCTGGAACCGGCCGGTCTACGCCGTCGCGAACGACCTGCCGCACGTCCGGGTGGAGAACCGGGTGCTGCCCGCCGGCCCGACCGTGGCCGACACCCTCGCCAACGGCGCCTTCTACTACGGCCTCACCCGGGCCCTGGTGGAGGAGGACCGGCCGGTGTGGTCGCGGATGTCCTTCTCGGCCGCCGAGGACAACCTGCACGCCGCCGCCCGGCACGGCATCGACGCGCTGCTGTACTGGCCCGGGATGGGCGAGGTGCCGGTGCCCGAGCTGGTGCTGCGACGGCTGCTGCCGCTCGCGCACCGCGGCCTGGAGCGCTCGGGCATGGACGCGGCGTGGCGGGAGCCGCTGCTCGGCGTCATCGAGCAGCGCTGCGTCACGGCACGCAACGGCGCGGTGTGGCAGAAGGAGATGTTCCATCACCTCGCCGGGACCACGCACGCCGGCCGGCACGAGGCACTGCGCCGGATGACCCAGGTGTACATCGACTACATGCACCTCAACGCGCCGGTGCACACCTGGCCGGTGGACTGACGAGGCGTTGAGCCGCCGGGGCGCCGGGCGATCACCGGTCAGGCGTAGGACGGTCCTCGCCGCGGGACGGTCATCGCGGTGTGCGCCGTAGAGGACCCGTGACGGGTGTGGGGGCGGCCGCTCCCGGCTCCGCTAGCCGCGCGCCCCGGCCGGCCGTTCCAGGTTCTCGGTGCAGCCCGAGACGACCGGCAGATAGGTCTTGGCCCACTCCCCCAGTTTGCGCAGGGCGGGTTCCAGGGCGGCGCCGGACTCGGTCAGCCGGTAGGACACGCGCAGCGGGGGACCCTCGTCGACCTCGCGCAGGACGAGGCCGGCCGCGCCGAGCTCGGCGAGCCGGTCGGAGAGCATGCGTTCGCTGATGCCGGGGATGGCCCGCCGCAGGTCGGCGAAGTACGCGGGCTGTTCGACGAGGACGGCCACGATCGGGCCGCTCCAACGTTTTCCGAGCAACTGGAAGACACGCGTGATGCCGTCGTCCACCCGTTTGCATGCCGCGCTGTCGTGGTTCTGCTCCGCCGCCATGCCCCTAGCTTACTACCCCACCGTAGGGGGCTGAAGAAAAGTAAGTCGATGTGTTAAACATAGCTCTGTACGAAACGTGAGCCGCCGCTTTCGGGCGTCCGGCCGTCCTGCCCTATTTCAGGAGAAATCCCCCATGCCCACCCTGCTGCACATCGACTCGTCCGTGTTCTCGACCGAAGCGTCGGCTTCCCGTGCCGTGACGGAGGCCTTCCGCAAGCACTGGAAGGAGGAGCACCCGCAGGGCACGGTCGTCTACCGCGACCTGGCGGCGGCACCCGTGCCGCACCTCTCGGCGGAGGCGCACCTCGCCGGCTTCGTCCCCCCGTCCGCGCACACGCCCGAGCAGGCCGCCGTCTTCGCGGAGCGCGTCAAGCTGATCGAGGAGCTGGAGCAGGCCGACGCGGTGCTGATCGGCGCCCCGATGTACAACTACACGATCCCCTCGACCCTGAAGGCCTGGCTGGACAACGTGATCCTGTTCGGCCGCACCGCGGGCGAGACCCCGTCGGCCAAGGGCACCCCGGTGACCGTCGTGGCCAGCCGCGGCGGCTCCTACGCGCCGGGCACCCCGCGCGAGGGGTACGAGTACGTCCAGAACTACCTCACGGCCGTCCTCGCCGACGCGCTGGGCATGGACCTGGACTTCATCGTCCCGGAGCTGACCATGGCCCCGCAGAACCCGGCGATGGCCGAGCTGATCCCGCTGTACGAGGCCTCCCGCGACCAGGCCCTGGAGGCCGCGGCCAGCAAGGCCAAGCGGCTCGCGGAGCGCCTCGCGGCCTGACTCCTGCCGTACCGCACGACGGACCCCGGGCGCGGGCGCCCGGGGTCGCGCGCGCGTGGGGCCGCCGAAACGCTCAGGCCAGGACCAGCACCAGCGGCACGCCCGGGCACGGCACCAGCCGCAGGCCGTCGTACCCACCGGGCCGTCCGGCGGTGAGGAGCGCGCCGAAGTCCGGGCCCTTGGTGAGGGAGCCCGCCAGGTGGGCGGGGTCGGCGGAGGCGGCGACCCGGCCGCGGGCGTTCACCAGATGGGCCGGCCGGGACAGGCCCCGCAGCAGCGGGAGCACGGCCGCCTCGAAGTGCCGCAGGTACACGTCGGCCGCCGCCACCCCGGCGAACCGCCCCTGGAACCGCACCGGTTCGGACAGGGTGAGGCTGTACTCGTCGGAGCAGAGGTAGTCCACGTAGGGTCCGGCCACGGCGCGGCGCCCGGTGTCGCGGGGCAGCGCGAACCAGTCCCAGTGCGTGTAGTCGGAGTAGGCCGACCGGCCGGGGTCGAGATCGAGGAGGAGGGGGCGTACGGCGCCGTCGGCGCCCGCCTGCCACCACTCCAGCCAGGCCGGTACGTCGGCCAGCAGACCGGGGGCCGCGACGAAGCCGGCACCGGAGACCAGTTCCTCGTGGTGCAGGCGCAGATGGAGGCCCGGGCGCAGGGCGGCGAGGTCGCGGCTGGCGGGCCGGCGCCCCTCGGCGGCCACTCGGTCCAGCAGGGCCGCGGTGTCGGCACGGGTCGCCGCGACCGACGCGAAGACGGCCTCCAGCGCGCCGCACACCCGGGCGGCCACCCATGCCTCCGGGTCCGTCGCGACGGTGGCGAGCCCGGCGCTGACGCCCATCGTGTCCTCCAGCGGACGAAGAACCGGACGCGGCGCGGTCAGAGGGTGAGACGTACGGCAACGAGCCGCGCCGTCGACTCCCTGACGCACCGCTCGGCCAGCGTGCCGGCCGTTTCGTGCGCCCCATCTTGCACGGCGGAGATGACAGCGCGGTGACGGTCCGCAACTTCTTCACGATATGCGTCGTCGGCGAGGACGAGACAGAGCAGGGCGCCCACCTCGCTCTGCAGGGCGACCTGTTCGCGGGTGAGCCGGGCGGACTGCGCGGCGGCGGCGAGTTCGACGTGGAAGCGGCCGTACAGCCGGCTGCGCGCCGCCGCGTCCTCGGCGTGCGCCAGTTCCTCGGCCGTACGGCGCAGGGGCTGGAGGTCCGCGGGTTCGGTGCGCTGGGCGGCGAGCCGGGCGGCGGCGCCGGACAGGGCTGCCCAGTGGTCGCCGAGGTCGCGCAGCTCCTCGGTGCTCCAGCCGCGCAGCCGTGCCCTGAGCCGGTCGTCGGCGGGGACCTCGGGCAGGGAGACGAAGCTGCCGCCGCCGCGACCCCGGCGGGTGGTGACCAGGCCCTGCTGCCGCAGCGCCATGAGCGCCTCCCGCAGGGTGACCGTGGAGACGCCGAGGTGTCCGGCCAGTTCGGTCTCGCCGGGGAGCTGCTCGCCGTCGGCGAGGAGGCCCAGCTCTATGGCGTCGCCGAGGCGGCGGACGACCGCGTCCACACGGGCCCGGCTGTCCACCGGGCTGAAGACCGCCTTGCGGGCGCCTCCGTCGATCTCGTGCTGCCTCACGGTCACCACCTCGTGCGTTGACTCAAGCTTTACCTTAAGGGGACCTTGAGCTATGACCTATGACTTCATATGTTTACGGTTAACGTTCAGCGCGCCAGAAAGGTTCCCGTATGGAGGGAGTGGCGATCCGGCTCCAGGGCCTCGCCAAGTCGTTCGGCGGCACCACCGCCGTCGACGGGGTCGACCTGGAGATCCGGGACGGCGAGTTCTTCTCGATGCTCGGGCCGTCCGGCTCCGGGAAAACGACGGTGCTGCGGCTCGTCGCCGGTTTCGAGACCCCCGACCAGGGCCGGATCGAACTCGCCGGGCAGGAGGTCACCGGTCTCGCCCCGTTCGAACGGGACGTGCACACCGTCTTCCAGGACTACGCCCTGTTCCCGCACATGACGGTCGAACAGAACGTCGCCTACGGGTTGAGGATCCGCCGGATACCCAAGGCGGAACGCCTGGTCCGCGCCCGCAAGGCGCTGGCCGAGGTCCGCCTCGAAGGCTACGGACAGCGGCGGCCCGCCCAGCTCTCCGGCGGGCAGCGCCAACGCGTCGCACTCGCCCGCGCGCTCGTCGGCCGCCCCCGTGTCCTGCTCCTGGACGAGCCGCTCGGCGCGCTCGACCTGAAGCTGCGCGAGCAGATGCAGGTCGAACTCAAGGCCATCCAGCGGGAAGTGGGCATCACCTTCGTCTTCGTCACCCACGACCAGGAGGAGGCCCTGACGATGAGCGACCGGATCGCCGTCTTCGACCAGGGCCGCATCGCCCAGGTCGGCACCCCCGCGGAGATCTACGAACGCCCCGCGACCCCCTTCGTCGCCTCCTTCGTCGGCACCTCCAACCTGCTCGAAGGCGAGGCCGCGCACCGGATCACCGGCTCCGCCGGCACGTACAACATCCGCCCGGAGAAGATCCGCGTCCTGAAGGAGTCCGCCGAGGCCGACGAGCCCGAGCACGCCACGGCCACCGGCACCGTCGCCGAGGTCGTCTACCTCGGCGACGCCACCCGCTTCCTGGTCGACCTGGACGGCGGCGGCCGGCTCACCGCGCTCCAGCAGAACCTGGAGACCTCCTCGGCGGACGTCGCCGCCTACCGCGGCACCCGGGTCCGCCTCCAGTGGCACCGCCGGCACGCCGTCCGGCTCCCCTCCTGACACCGTCCCCCTCCCCCTGGAGAACGTCGTGCGTCTCACCCGTACCCTGCGCGCCTCTGCCGTCTGCGCCGCCGCGCTGCTGCTCGCCGCCGCCTGCGACTCCTCCGGCTCCGGCGGTACGTCCGCCACCGGCCTCAACCCGCCCGACCTCAAGGCCCCCACGAAGCTCGGAAAGACCGAAGGCCAGGTCAACCTCATCGCCTGGGCCGGCTACGTCGAGGACGGCTCCAACGACCCCAAGACGGACTGGGTCTCCGGCTTCGAGAAGCAGACGGGGTGCCAGGTCCACTCCAAGGTCGCCGCCAGCTCCGACGAGATGGTCAAGCTGATGAAGACCGGCGAGTACGACGCCGTCTCCGCCTCCGGCGACGCCTCGCTGCGCCTGATCGCCTCCGGTGACGCGGCCCCCGTCAACACCGACCTGGTCCCCAACTACAAGGACATCTTCGGCGGGTTGAAGAACGGCGCCTGGAACTCCGTCAAGGGGAAGATGTACGGCATCCCGCACGGCCGCGGCGCCAACCTCCTGATGTACGACACGGCGAAGGTCAAGCCCGCGCCCACCTCCTGGTCCGCCGTCTTCGACGACGCCGCGCGGTACAAGGGGCACGTCACCGCGTACGACTCGCCGATCTACATCGCCGACGCGGCCCTGTATCTGAAGGCCACCAAGCCCGAGTTGAAGATCAAGGACCCGTACGCGCTCGACCAGAAGCAGTTCGACGCGGCCGTGGCGCTGCTGAAACAGCAGAACGCCAACGTCGGCGAGTACTGGAGCGACTACCTCAAGGAGGTCTCCGCCTTCAAGAGCGGGGACTCGGTCGTCGGCACGACCTGGCAGGTCATCGCCAACCTCGCCGCCTCCGAGGGCGCGAAGGTCAAGGCGCTGGTCCCGAAGGAGGGTTCGACGGGCTGGTCGGACACCTGGATGGTCTCCGCCAAGGCCAAGCACCCCAACTGCGCCTACAAGTGGCTGGACTGGATCGTCTCCCCCAAGGTCAACGCCCAGGTCGCCGAGTACTTCGGCGAGGCCCCCGCCAACTCCAAGGCGTGCGCCGAGACCAGCGACAAGAACTTCTGCACGGTCTACCACGCCACAGACGAGGACTACTGGAAGAAGATCGCCTTCTGGAACACGCCCATCGAGCAGTGCCTCGACGGCCGCAAGGACGTCCGTTGCGTCCCGTACGCCAAGTGGGTGCAGGCCTGGACCGAGATCAAGGGCTGAGCCGTGACGACCGATCTGCCGACCGCCGCCGGCCGGGGCACCGTCCGGCGGCTCGCCGGAACCCTGCACCGCAGACCCCGGCTGCGGCTGGCCCTCCTGCTCACCGCCCCGCTGCTCTGGCTCGCCGTCCTCTACCTCGGCTCGCTCGCGGTGCTGTTCGTCTCCGCCTTCTGGACGACGGACTCCTTCACCTCCCAGGTGGTGAAGGTCTGGTCGACGGACAACTTCCACGCGCTGTTCACGACTCCGGTCTTCCGTCAGGTGATCCTGCGCAGCGTCGGGGTGGCCCTCGCGGTGACCGCGCTGTGCGCGGTGATCGCCTTCCCGGTCGCCTTCTACACCGCCCGCGTGGCCCGGCCCAAGTGGCGTCCGCTGCTCGTCGTGGCCATCCTCACCCCGCTGTGGGCGAGCTACCTGGTCAAGGTGTACGCCTGGCGGCTGATCCTCTCCGAGGGCGGCCTCGCCGACTGGATGCTCGCGCCGTTCGGGCTGAGCGGCCCCGGCTACGGCCTGCCCGCCACGGTCCTCACCCTGACCTACCTCTGGCTGCCGTACATGATCCTGCCGATCCACACGGCGCTGGAACAGCTCCCGGCCAACCTGCTCGACGCCTCCGCCGACCTCGGCGCACGGCCGGGACGGACCTTCCGTTCGGTCGTCCTGCCCATGGTGCTGCCCTCGGTCGCCGCCGGCTCGGTGTTCACCTTCTCGCTCAGCCTCGGCGACTACATCACCGTGCAGATCGTCGGCGGCAAGACCCAGCTGATCGGCAACCTCGTCTACTCCAACATCGAACTCAACCTGCCCATGGCCGCCGCCCTCGGCACCGTGCCCGTGGCCGTGATCGTCCTGTACCTGCTGGCGATCCGCCGCACGGGCGCCCTGAACAGCCTGTAGCCCGCCCGCACACCCGGAGAACTCGGAGAAGAAGGCCGCCATGCACCTCAGCCGCACCGCGCGCATCGCCCTGCGCATCGGCGCCGGGCTCGGCTTCGCGGTGATCTACGTCCCGCTGCTGCTCGTCCTGGTCAACTCCCTCAACCCGGACCGCAGCGCGAGCTGGCCGCCGCCGGGCCTCACCGTGCGCTGGTGGTCGGTGGCCGCGCACAACTCCGGTGCCCGCGAAGCCCTGTGGGTGTCGGTGAAGGCGGGGCTGGGCGCGACCGCCGTCGCGCTGGTCCTCGGCACGCTGATCGCGTTCGCCGTGGCCCGGCACCGCTTCTTCGGCCGGGACACGGTGTCCTTCGTCGTGGTGCTGCCGATCGCGCTGCCCGGCATCGTCACGGGGATCGCCCTCAACTCGGCCTTCAGCACGGTGCTGGAGCCGCTCGGTGTGGGGCTCGGCCTGTTCACCGTGATCGTCGGGCACGCCACCTTCTGCATCGTCGTGGTCTTCAACAACGTGGTGGCCCGGCTCCGCCGTACGGCCCGCTCGTACGAGGAGGCGGCCATGGACCTCGGCGCGACCACCTTCCGCGCCTTCGTGGACATCACCTTCCCGCTGGTCCGCTCCGCGCTGCTGGCGGGCGGCCTGCTCGCCTTCGCCCTGTCCTTCGACGAGATCGTGGTCACCACGTTCACCGCGGGGCCGGGCATCGAGACGCTGCCCATCTGGATCTTCGACAACATGACCCGGCCGCAGCAGGCGCCGGTGGTGAACGTCGTGGCCGCCGTCCTCGTCCTGCTGTCGGTGATCCCGATCTACCTCGCCCAGCGGCTGTCGGCGGACACGGCGACGTCCAGCCGGGTGTGAACGGCGACGACACCCGCGCGGTGCGGGCCCCCCGGGTCCGGGCTGATGCAAACCTGCGCCCATGAAGAACCCTCCCGCCATCACCCGTTACGTCGACCGGGTCACCGCCGGCCCGGGCGGCGCGATGACCGACGAGGCCGGCGTCATCACCGGCGATCTCACCGTCGCGACCATCCTGAGCCCCGACGGCCACAGCGTGCGCGTCGCCATCCAGCACTCCGGCAGCGACACCTGGTACACGCTCGCCGGCAGTCCCGCCCCGGTGCCCGCCGGGCAGCTCGCGGCCTACCACCGTGACCTGCTCGGCCGGATCCGCCGTGGGGGCGGCACCCGGGCCACCTGAGCCGGCGCGCCCCGGGCAGGCCGGCCCGTCCCCGGGTTTCGGCGCGGGCCCCCGGGGGAGTCGGTGCGCGTGGTCTCGTACGGAGCGGAACAGCGCGTGTACCTGCCCGCGCTCAGTGCCGGCTGGCTGACCCAGACCTTCGTGCACTGGGCGTACTCGCCCGACCAGGTGCAGCGCCTGCTGCCCGACGGTCTGGTGGTGGACACGTTCGACGGCGCCGCGTGGGTGAGCCTCACCCCGTTCGTCATGGCCGACGTGCGCCCGCCCGGGTTCCCCCTCGCCCTGCCCTCGTTCCCCGAGACCAACCTGCGGACCTATGTGCGCGACCGGAACGGCCGGGACGGGCTCTGGTTCCTGTCCATCGAGGTGTCCTCCCCGGTGATGCTGGCCGCCCGCGCCGTCGGGGTGCCATACCACGTCGGCCGGCTGGAGGTGGCGCGGCGCGGGGACGCCGTGGTCTACACAGGCGCCCGGCGGGGCGGCGGGCCCTCCTACGAGGTGGCCGTCCGCCCGGGCGAGCCGGTCCGTCCCGGCCCCCGGGACGTCTGGCTGACCTCGCGCTGGCGGGCGTTCACCCGGCGGCTCGGCGCGCTCTGGGAGACGCCCGTCGAGCACGCGCCCTGGCCGGTGCGCGAGGCACGGCTCGGCACCGTCGAGGAGACCCTCACCCGGGCGGCGGGGTTGCCGCCGCCCACGACCGCACCGCTGGTGCACTACTCGGACGGCCTGCACAAGGTGCGCCTGGGCCTCTCGCACCCCGTACGGCCGGCTCGCGGCCGGGGTTCGGGCGACGGCCCGCCGGCCACACCGCATCCACGACCCCACTGCACGAACGAAGGAGGCGCGCGATGAACCGTCCCGCCACACCCCGGCCCCAGAGCACGGGCGGCGCCGACATGAAGCTGCTCGGCATCTACCTCAACGACCACCTCGCCGGTGCCACGGCGGGGACCCAGCGGATCGGCCACCTGGTGCGGTCCACCCGGGGTTCCGCGCTCGGCAGAGCCCTCCGGCCGGTCGCCGTGGAGATCGGCGAGGACCGTGCGGCACTGCTGGACATCATGCGGGACCTGGACGTGCCGGTGCGGCGCGCCAAGGTCTGCGCCGGCTGGACGGCCGAGAAGGTGGCGCGCCTGAAGCTGAACGGCCGTCTGGTACGGCGTTCTCCGCTCAGTACGGTGCTGGAGCTGGAGGCGATGCGGCTGGCGGTCGAGGGCAAGGCGGCGGGGTGGCTCACCCTGCGCCGGCTCGCCACGACCGACAAGCGTCTGGACCCCGGCCGGCTCGACACCCTTCTGGAACGGGCCCGGCGTCAGCAGGACACCGTGGAGGAGTGGCGCCTGCGCCAGGCGGACACGGCGCTGCGCACGGCCGCCCCGGCCCCGGCGTGACCTCCGGTCCCCGCCCGGCGAACCCGACCACCGGCCGACCCCTCCGCCGAGCGACCGGCCCCCTGCACCGGCCTGGCCGGCCCCGGCACCGACCAGCACGCCCCGAGCCGCGACCAAGCAGACCCCAGCCACTGACGAGGACACCTCGACCCCTGACCGGCAGACCCCGGCACCGACCGGAACCACACGGACACCGGCCGGCAGACCACAAACACCGACCAGCACGCCCCAGGCACCGACCAGCACGTCCTCGCGGAGCGATCGACCGGCACGCCGCGAGCCCCGACCGGCACACCCCGAACCCCGACCAGCACGCCCCGCGGAGCGACCGGCACGCCCCGGCGCGGGGAGGCACCGGTCGACCCGCGGCGGGCCCTGCCGTTCCGTAGCCTGAGAAGGCCCGAAGCTCCTCCGGGAGACCGACCCGCAGGCAGGAGACGGTCGTGATCGAACTGGCCGCGGCGTTCGCCGTCGCGGGAGCGGCGAGCAACGCCGTGGGCACCGCCTTCCAGCGCAAGGCGGCGTCCGTCTCCCGGGGCAGCGGGGTCCGGCTGGTCGCGGAGCTGGCACGCCGGCCGGTCTGGCTGATCGGCATGGCCGGGGTGGTCTGCGCCGCGCTGTTCCAGAGCCTGGCCCTGGTCAACGGCCCGCTCGCGCTGGTCCAGCCGCTCTTCATCCTGGAGCTGCCCTTCGCGCTGCTCGTCGCCGCCCCGCTGATGCACCGGCGGCTGCCGTCCTGGGGCTGGTGGGGGGTGGGCGGCTGCGTGGCCGGGCTCGCCCTCCTGCTGGTCGCCGCCGCCCCGCACGGCGCCGCCGACCAGGCGCGGCTCGTCCGCTGGATCCCGGCCCTGTGTCTGTGTCTCGGCGCGATGGCCGTGGCCGTCCTGCTGGCCGGCCGGGGGCGTCCGCCGGCCCGGCGCGCCGCGCTGCTGGCGGGCGCGTCCGCGACGGGCAACGCCCTGACCGCCGCCCTGCTGAAGTCGGCCTCCGGCACGTTCGCCGACCACGGCTTCGCGGCGTTCCTGCGGTCGTGGCAGACGTACGGCTTCGCGCTGGCCGGGGTGGCCGCCGTGATCCTGCTGGAGAACGCGCTCCAGGCCGGGCCGCTGGCCGCCGCGCAACCCGCGCTGACCATCGGCGACGCGGTGGTGAGCCTGGCCCTGGGCGTCTTCCTGTTCGGGGAGCGGATCCGGACGGGCTGGTGGCTCGTACCGGAGGCGTGCGGGGCCCTGATGATCGTGGCGGGCGTGCTGGTCCTCAGCCGGGCCGTCCAGCGCATCGTCATACTGCCGGTCCCGGCCGAGGAACGGCACCCCGCGACGTGAGGTCGTTCAGCGGCCCCCGGTCACTCGGAGGCCTCCCTCAGCCCTCGACGGGGCGGCGGGCGTAGACCTCGATCTCGATCTTCATGCGGGGGTCGGACAGACCGCACTGCAGCATGGTGGCGGCCGGGCGGACGTCACCGAAGCGGCGGCGCAGCACCGGCCAGCAGGGCTCGAAGTCGGCGCGGTCCGGCAGCAGGTAGCGCACGCGCACCACGTCGGCGAAGGTGCACCCCGCCTCGGCCAGCGCGGCCCCGATGTTGCGCAGACACTGCTCGGCCTGCTCCACCACGTCCTCGGATATCGTCATGGTGGTGTAGTCGAACCCGGTGGTCCCGGAGACATGCACCCGGTCGCCGTCGACCACGGCACGGGCGTAACCGATCTGTTCCTCGAAGGTGGAGCCGCTGAGGATCGCGCGTCGTTCCGTCATGGGCCGCACGCTAGGTGATCGGCGTTCGGCACGTCCAACAGTCCGTGCGCCGCGGCCGTCTCACTGCTCGGCCCGCACCCGGTGCCGGCTCATGACGGAGACCCGGTTGAAGGCGTTGATGGTGACGGCCACCCAGATCACCGCGGATATCTGGTCCTCGGTGAGGACGTCCCGCGCCGCCGCGTAGGCGGCGTCCTGCGCGGCGGTTCCGGTCGCGTCCGTGGTCGCCTCGGCGAGGGCCAGGGCGGCTCGCTCGGCGGGCGTGAAGAGGTCGGTGTCGCGCCAGGCGGCGAGCACGCCGAGGCGCTGCGGGGTGTCTCCCGCGCGCAGCGCCGCCCGGGTGTGCAGGTGCAGGCAGTAGGCGCAGCCGTTCATCTGGGACACACGGAGGTTGACCAGTTCGACCAGCACGCGGTCCAGGCCCGCGTCGGCGGTGACGGCGCGCACCGCCTCGGACGTCTGCACCAGCGCGTGGTACGCCTTCGGGCTCTGCTTGTCGATGTAGATCCGCCGGTCGGCGCCGGCCGGGACGGGACTGGTCAACCTGGGCTCCTCCGCACGGCAGCTTTGTTGAACGTGAAACTATCACGACCGGCCCGGAGGTGCGGAGGCGGCAGGGCTACCAGGTGACCGGGAGTTCGCGGGCACAGTGGATCACCGCGCCGAGCTCGCCCAGGGACGCCCGACACGGCGGCGAGGCAGTGGTCCAGGCCGCGCAGGACCCGGCGCGGTCACCACGTCACCGGGAGTTCCCGCAGCGGCCGGGTCAACAGGCCGTCCACGACCCGGAGTTCACCGGGCGGCACGGCGAGTTCGAGACCGGGCAGGCGGCGCAGCAGGACGCCGAGCACGGTCTGCATCTCGATGCGGGCCAGGGCCTGCCCCAGGCAGGAGTGCGGGCCGGCCCCGAAGGCGAGGTGGGGGTTGGGCGTGCGCGCGACGTCCAGGTCGTGGGCGTCGGCGAAGGCGCTCTCGTCGCGGTTGGCCGCGGCCATGTTGCACACCACCGTCGCGCCGCGCGGTACGACCGTGTCGCCGGCCTCGAAGTCCTCGTGGACGTACCGGATCATGCCGAAGCCGGCGCCGTTGGGGTCGAAGCGGAGCACCTCCTCCACGGCCGGACGGATCAGCGAGGGGTCGGCGAGCACACGCTCCCACCGGCCGGGCCGGTCGGCCAGCAGATGGGCGACCATCGCCGTGATGAAGCCGGCGGTCGTCTCGTGTCCGGCGATGAGCAGCGCCTGCCCGGTGGCGGTGAGCGCGGCGTCGGACATGGGCCGGCCCTCCGCGTCCGTCGCCGTGATGAGCAGGGTGAGCAGGTCCGCGTCGCCCTCGGCCGGCTCCCCCGCCCGCACCGCCGCGCGCTTGTCCGCGATCAGGCCGGCCATGTGGTCGGCGAACGCGGTGTAGGCGGCCTCGATCTCCTGCCGCGTGTACCTCGTCATGCTCAGGAACGTGTCGGACCAGCGTTTGAACCGGTCCCGGTCCCGCTCCGGGACGCCGAGCATCGAGCAGATCACGAAGACCGGCAGCGGGAAGGCCAGGTGGGTGAGGAGGTCGGCGGGCCGCCCGGCCGCCAGCATGCCGTCGATCAGCCGGTCGGACATGGCCTCGATCCGCGGCCCGAGGGCACGCATGCGGGGCGCGGTGAACCAGCGGCCGAGCATCCGCCGCCAGCGTTCGTGCCCTTCGGCGTTGAGCGTCCGGGCCATCGGGCTGGTGAAGATGCTCGACTCGCCCTCGGCGACGCGGGCCGCGCCGGGGCTGTTCGCGCCCTCACGGCTCAGCCGGGGGTCGCTGAGCGCGCGCCGGACGTCGGCGTAGCGGGTCAGCAGGGTCGCCTCGTCCCCGCTGGGCAGCGTCACCCTCGCCACGGGGCACCGCTGCCGCAGCTCCGCCCACCGGGCGGGCGGTTCCAGTGCGGCGGGGCCGGTCAGCGGATAGCGGAAGGGCGGTGTGTCCTGTTCCCGCACCTCGGTCATGCGTGCCTCCAGGGGGCGGCCGGTCCAAGCGGACTCTCGACCTCCACTAAAGTTAAAGCACATGCTTTAAGCAAGCGCCTGACGGAGTGAGGCGGGTGGAGAGTCCGGGAAGCGGGAGCGTCGGTCCGCGCCCCGGCGGAGCGCGGACCGACGGGCGACCCGGTGGTCAGCCGGTGGGGCAGATCAGGTCGGCGGGCGGGAGGTGGCCGGTCGCCAAATAGCGGTTGACCGCGCCGTCCACGCACCGGCTGCCGAAGACTCCGTACACCGCGTGCTGGTCCGCTCCGCGCAGCGTCACCAGGCGGGAGCTGGGCCAGTTGCGGCGCACCGCCTCGGCCATGGGGTAGACCGTGCGCGGATCGCCGGTGGCGTTGACGAGCAGGGTGGGCAGGTCGTCGCGGACCGTCGTCGGGCGTTCGCGCGGCGGCGCCCAGAACGCGCACGCGTTGATGTTGTTCGTGACGGGCGCGAACAGCGTGTCCCGGCTGCCGGCACGCCGGAGATCGCGCCAGTACGTCTCCGGGTCGCGCGGCGCGGCCACGTCCCCGCACAGGATGGCGGTCTGTGCGCTGCCGTAGGAGGACTCGTGCCCGGTCAGCACGAACTCCAGCGCCGAGGCCAGCCACGGCGAGGGGGTGACCCGCCGGCCGTCGGCGGCCCGTCGCAGGTCCCGCACGCCCCGGGCGAAGTCGCCGTACGCCGTGGGGTCGTCCTGCGAGAGACCGTTGAAGACGATGACGGGCAGGACGTGGTCGTCCACCCGGTACCCGCCGACACGCAGGGGCGTGCGGGCGGCCGCCGACCGGACCGCCTCCACGGTGGCCAGTACAGCGGTCCCGGTGCGCCCGAGTCCGTAGGTCGCGTGGTGGGCGGCGGTCCAGTCGGCCCAGTCGCGCAGGGCGTGCCGGTTGGCCTCCTCCGTGCCCCGCAGCAGCCGCGGACCGTAGCGGGCGGGGTCGGCCACGCCGTCCAGGACGACCCGGTCGGTGCGCCAGGGGAACATCGTCGCGTACACCTGACCGAGGTAGGTGCCGTAGGAGTAGCCGAGGTAGGAGATCCTGCGCTCGCCCAGCGCCGCCCGGATGACGTCCATGTCGCGCGCGGTGTTCCGGGTGGTGGCGTACGGCAACAGGTCACCGGCGTGGGTGCGGCAGCGGCGGGCGAGGTCGGCGGAGAGGGCGACCGTGCGCTCGAAGCCGGCGCGGCCGGTGCCGGCGCCGCGGATCATGCTGCCGGTGGGCCAGTGGCAGTCCAGCGTGGTGCTGCGGCCGACGAAGCGGGGGTCCACGCCGACCACGTCGTAGCGTTCGGCGACGTCCTTCATGGCCTTGCGCACCCACGGCGGATCACCGAGCGTCTGTCCGCCCGGCCCGCCGCTGTTGAGCAAAAGCGCGCCGACGCGGTGGGCGGTGTCGGTGCCCCGGATCCGGGATATCGCGACGGTGATCGTACGGCCGTAGGGGCGCTTGTAGTCCAACGGCACGGTGACGTCGGCGCATTGGGCGCCGGCCTGTTCGAGTTCCTTGCCGGTGGCGTCGTCGGGGCCGAGGCGGCAGCTCTTCCAGTGCAGGTGCTGGTGGTGGTAGCGGGCGAGGGGGTCCGCGGCCGGCCGGGCCGAGGCGGCCGACGCGGGGGCGGTGCCCAGGGCCAGGGCGCCCGCGAGGGACAGGGCGACGGCCGCCGGGCCGCGGGAGAGGAGGCGACGTGGACGGGTCGCGTGGGTCATGCGGGGTTCCTTTCGGTGGACGGGCCCTCGCAGAGGGCTGTGTCGACGACGTCGAGGAAGTCCTGTTCGGCCTGGAGCGTGGCGGGCACCTCGTTCAGGGCGACGGCTGCGGCGCGGCCGTCCGGGCCGGTCGCGACCAGCGCCCGGTGGCCGCCGGGCACGGTCCCGGCGTGCCCCCACCAGCTGCCGCCGCAGGACAGCGGTGAGGAGATCAGGCCGAGCCCGTAGCGGGCGCCGGGCCAGAGCCGGTCGGGGTCGGCGGCCACCGTGCGCCGCATCTCGGCGCGTTGTGCCGCGGGCAGCAGCCGGCCGGTGAGCAGCGCGCGGGCGAACCGGCTCAGGTCGGCCGGCGTGGACACCAGGGCCCCGCCGACCCCGCCGAAGGTCGTGTTCCAGGCGGTGCCGTCCACCCGGCGGCCGTCGTCCGCGGTGAAGTAGCTGTGCGAGTGCGGGCCCCGGATGCGGGTGTCGTCTCCGGGCCAGTACGTGTCGCGCAGCCCCAGGGGCGCGATGATCCGGCGGGTGATCTCCGTCTCCGGACTGTGGCCGGTGACCTCGCGCACGATCATTCCGGCGACGAGGTAGTTCGTGGTCGCGTAGTGCCAGGTCTGCTCCGGGCGCGGCAGCCGCAGGGCGCGGGCGATGAGCCGGCGCGGCTCGAAGTGGCGGTACCGCAGTCGTTCGATGTGCTGCCACTCGGGTGCGTCGAGGTAGTCGGGCAGCCCGCTGGTGTGCTGGAGGAGCTGCCGTACGGTGATCCGGCGGCCGTCGTACCCGCCGGTGCGGATCAGGCCCGGCAGGTAGCATGCGACGGGCGCGTCCAGGGACAGCCGCCGCTCGGCGGCGAGTTGCAGCACGACCGTCGCGGTGAACGTCTTGGTGACGCTGCCGACGCGCAGCCGGTCGGTGGCGTTCATGGGGCGGCCGGTGCGCAGCTCGGCCACGCCGTCGGCCGCCGTCCAGCGGGCGCAGGGGGCGTCCGGGTCGGTGCCGGTGACCAGGACCGCGGCGCCGGCGATCCGGTCGTGTGCCACGAGGTGGTGCACGGACCGGTTGAGCGCCGGGTGCGGGCCGCAGGCGCGGGGCGCGTCGCGGGGCGGCTGCGCGGCGGCGGCCGGGGCGACGGCCACCAGGCAGGCGGTGACCAGGGCCGCGAGGCCGGTGCGCCGACGCAATGCGGAACGCGGTGGTCGGGAGGCGGAACCCGGTGGACGGGCTGCGGGGCTCGATAAGGAGATCGCCATGCCCCCTGACGCTAGGCACCGCCCGGGCCGCCCTCACTCCGGCGGGCAGGCGATTGCGGGCGGGGGACAGCACCAGCGCGCACCCGGTGGCGAGCCCCCGTACGCGCCTCACACCCCTCGGACATCCGTACCAAGGGTGAACGGCGGGCGTTGTGCCGTATCCGGAACCCGGGGCTGACACCCTGGACGGGACGAGGGGGTCCGCTCATCGCTGCGGGGGGGGCAGGCGTGACGGTTGAGGGCAGCGGCTCCGCCCGGAGGGTGCCGCGGCACGTGGCCTGTGTGATGGACGGCAACGGCCGCTGGGCGGCGCGGCGTTCACTGCCGCGTACGTCGGGTCACCGCGCGGCGGAGACGACGGTGATCGACGTCATCGAGGCGGCACGGACGGCGGGCGTGGAGTGGCTGAGCCTGTACGCGTTCTCCACCGAGAACTGGCAGCGCCCGATTGCCGAGGTCGACTTCCTGATGCGGCTGGTCCGCCGCGTGGTGCGCAAGCACGCCGCGCTGCTGCACGCGCGCGGGATCCGCTGCCGGTTCCTCGGGGTGGCGGATCCGCGCATCCCCCCGGCGCTGGCCCGGGACTTCGCCGATCTGATGACGCTGACCGGCGAGAACCGGGGCATGACGCTGACCGTCGCCTTCGACCACGGCGGGCGCCGGGACATCGTGGCGGCGGCACGGTCCCTGATCCGCAGCGGGGTGCCTGCCGAGGCCGTGGACGAGCGGAGCTTCGCCGCTCATCTGCCCTTCCCCGACACCCCCGACGTGGACCTCGTCATCCGGACCTCCGGGGAACAGCGCATCTCCAACTTCATGCTCTGGCAGGTCGCCTACGCGGAGTGGATGTTCCCGCCGGTGCTCTGGCCCGACTTCCGCGCGCCGCACTTCGCGGAGTGCCTGCGCGCCTACCAGCAGCGCGACCGTCGCTTCGGCGGCGTGACGCCCGACGCGAACGGAGAACGACGACCGTGACGGACACGGGCAGCAACGAGCCCAGGAACACCGGCACCGAGGCCGGGGTCGGCCGACTCTTCGGCGAGGGGGGTCAGTTCCACGCGTTCTTCAACGATCCGCGCTGGGCTCTGGCCATCATCCGGGGGACCGTGCTGGAGGCCGCGCACCCGCAGATCGGCGGGGCCCTGATCGACAACTCCACGTTCGTGACGCACCCGTGGCGACGGCTGCGCAACACGGTCGTGAGCCTGCAGCGCATGTTCGGACCCGACGACGAGGTACGGCGCAGGGAGGCGGCCCGGCTCAACCGGCTGCACTCCCGGCTCAGCGGCACCGACGCGCACGACCGGCCCTACGACGCGATGGACCCCGGGGTGCGGGCCTGGGTGGTCGCGACGCTCTTCGAGAGCAGCGTCACGATGTGCCGCCTGAGCGGACAGCCCCTGGAGCAGGACGCCATCGAGCGGCTCTACGCCGAATTCCGGGCCTACCTCGCCCTGTTGGACGGTGACGCCGGTCATCTTCCGCCCACGGTCCAGGAGTTCTGGTCGTACTACGACCGGGTGGTCGAGGAGCAGTTGGAGAACACGGAGGCGATGCGGGTCATCCTCTACCGGCTCTTCGACCATCTGCCCGCGCCGCCGCTGCTGCACGGTCTGCCCACGCTGTGGGCGGCCGGCCGCGCGCTCGTCGGCCCGCTCATCGGTGTGATCACCGTGGCGTCCCTCCCGGAGGCCTTCCGGCGGCGGGCGGGGCTGCCCGAGCTGCCCGGCGCCCAGACCCTGATGCAGAGCGCCTACCTGACCGTCGGCCTCGCCCGGTTCCTCCCCGACGGTCTGATCCGGACCGACGCCGTCGTCGACCTGCTCTCCCTCTCCCTCTCCTCCGACAGCGACGACCCCCGGGCCCGGACGATCAGCGCGCTGCGGGACCGGATGAAGCGGGCCGGGGCCCTGGTCCGGCTGATCACACCCCTGCCGCCGGAGGAACCGGACCCCGACGCGGGGGGCGCGGCGCGGCGGGGTGCGGAGGAGTTCTTCGCGGCGGTGCTGGACCAGACCGGGGACGGCTATCTGGACTGGCCCGACCTCGCCGCCATGGCCCGGGAACTCGCCGGCCGTCTCGACCTGGACGAGCCGGAGGAGACGCGGCTCTACGACGCCTTCGCCGACTGGTGGCGGGAGCTCCAGGCGGCCCTCGACACCGACGGCGACGGCCGCGTCAGCGCTCAGGAGTACGCGGCGGCCGTGCCGTCGCTCGCCGGGCCCGCGCTGATCAGGGTCGCCGAGGTCCTCTTCGACGTCACAGACGCGAACGGCGACCAGCGCGTCGACGCGGACGAGTACCGGGCGCTGTTCCGCACCGGGTTCCGGCGGGACATGGCCGGCGCCGACGGCACGTACGCGCGGGGCGCCTTCGTGCGGGACTTCCTGGCCTTCATGTCGGGCCGGGAGCGCTCCACGCCGTACGACCCGCTGCTCGCCGACGCCTGACCATCGGCCCCGGTGCGGCGGCGCCCGTCAGCCGAGGCCGAGGACGTTCAGGGTGTGTTCGGCCATGCGCCGCTCGCCGAGGGCGTTGGGGTGGACCGGGACGACGTTCTGCCCGAACAGCAGCGGCTCGATCCACCGGGTGCCGACGGCCTGACAGGCGTCGTGCCCGGCCGAGACCTCGGAGAAGTCCACATAGGTGGCCCCCGTCTCCTCGGCGGCGCGCCGGACCACGGCGTTGAGGTGCGCCTGGAGTGCGTGCAGGTAGGGCACGTCGCCGGTGGCGACCGGCAGTCTGACGAAGCAGGACGGGTCGGCGGTGGCGGGCGTGATCCACGGGTAGCCCAGCACCGCCACCCGGGCTTGCGGGGCCTTGGCGCGGACGCTGCGGAGGGCGGTCTTCAGCGCGGGATAGGTGTGGGCGTCGATCTCGTCGTCGAAGGACGTGCCGTACCGGTCCTCGCAGGGACTGCCCTTGCCGCCGCTGAGGACTCCGGCGGTGCCGCAGGCGGTGATGGCGTTGATGAAGGTGCCGTTGTCGTTGCCGCCGATGGTGAGGGTCACCAGGTCGGTGTCGGCGGTGACCGCGTCGGCCTGGGGGGCGACGCCGGGGTACTGGGCCTCGGTGAAGTCCTTGGTCTGGGCGGCGCCACAGGTCACGTCCGTCAGCCGGGCCGCGGTCCGGGCGGCGATGACGTGGGGATAGTTGGCCGTGGAGCGCAGGCAGAGCGGACTGGTGAGGTCGACGGGGAGGACACCGGAGGCGGCACTGTAACTGTCCCCGAGGGCGGCGTAGTTCAGGGGGGTGGTGGCCTGGGCGGGGGCCGTGGCGAGGCCGAGGACCAGTGCGCCGACGGCCGCGGAGGTCGCGGTGAGGACTCGGCGCAGGGTGGGTACGGGCATGCGGTGCTCTCCCCTCTCGGGACAGGACGGGGGCGGACGGGCATGGCGGTGCCGTGGGCATGGCGGTGCCGTGGCATGGCGGTGCCGTGGCAT
Source organism: Streptomyces flaveolus (assembly GCF_000716535.1). Classification (GTDB taxonomy): domain Bacteria; phylum Actinomycetota; class Actinomycetes; order Streptomycetales; family Streptomycetaceae; genus Streptomyces; species Streptomyces flaveolus_A. Next base: position 107,059 of record NZ_JNWV01000003.1, read on the forward strand.
GGCGGTGCCGTGGGCGTGCCGGCGTGCCGGCGCACGAGAACGGGACGGCTCGATCGAGCCGAGGGCGTGCGGGACGACGCGGAGGGCTGGGGCGTGGGGCGTGCAGGACGACGCGAGGACGTACGGGACGGCCGCGAGATGCGGGCCGTGGGGTGACGGCGGGGTTACCGCGGGGTACTACCGCTAGGTAATGTGAGGCCGCCGCATCGCGGAGTCAACATTGTCGACAGAACTTCTTGAAAGTCGGAGCGGACTGATAGTGCGGGCGTTTAGGGGGCACTCGTAGGCAAGGAGCCCCGTCATCAGCTGGAGGCACGCCATGATCGCCCTCGGCATCATCCTGCTCATCATCGGCTTCATCACCGGCATCTCGATCCTGTGGACCATCGGCGTCATCCTGCTGGTGGTGGGAGCCATCCTGTGGATCATGGGGTCCATGGGACACGCGGTCGCCGGCCGCCGTCACTACTGGTGAGCGGCCGCTCCGGACGAGCGGCCACCAATGATCCGTCCCGGCGGGCGCTGAGCGCTCGCCGGGCGGCGCATGCGGTCCTGGGCGCCCGAGGCGGCCAGGACCGCGACATCGGAACGTGACGGCGTCCCGCCGGATGTCACGGTTCGTCACCAGCGCGCCGTAGCGGCGGGCACCGCCGCTCCCTCGGCGCCGGTCACCGGCGGGCGCGCCTCGCGTACGTGTCCGTCGCCGCGACCAGCGCTTCCGCCATGCCGGCGGCCCGGACGGCGTGGCCGACGTCGTCCGCGATCACCAGCTCGCTGCCCGGCCAGGCGTGGTGGAGCCGCCAGACGATGCCGAGAAGGTTGCCGAAGTCGAGGCTGCCCTGGACGAGGGTGCCGGGAATGCCCTTGAGCCGGCGGGCATCGCGGAGCACCACGCCGTCGCGGTCCCGCTCCCCCGACTTCACTCCGTCCTCGGAGTTCCCGCCGTCGCCGAGGAAGTGGCCGTTGCCCCAGTAGTGCGTGACGGTGCGGGCGAAGCCCTGGCGGAAGACGGGGTCCTCGAAGCGCTCGACGGAGCGTGGGGGCGCGGGGATCGTGGCCGTCTCCCAGTCGGTCCAGGCCCGCGCGGCCCGCTCCCGCACGTCGGGGTCGGGGGATTCGAGCAGCCGGTTGTAGGCCGCGGCGAGGTTGCCGTTCCGGTCCTCGGCCGACAGGCCGGACAGGAAGGCCTCGAAGGCCGCCGGGAACAGTCTGCCCAGTCCCCGGGTCAGGAGTTCCACCTCGGCGTCGGACCCGGTGGCGACCCCCGTCAGGACCAGTTCGGAGACGACACCGGGGTGCGTCTGGGCGTAGCGCAGCGCGAGGACGGAGCCCCAGGACACGCCCCACACCAGCCATCGTTCGATGCCCAGGTGCCGGCGCAGCAGTTCCAGGTCGGCCAGGAGGTGGGCCGTCGTGTTGACGCCCATGTCGGTGTCGTGGTGGCTCGCGTGCGGGGTGGACCGGCCGCTGCCGCGCTGGTCGAGCAGGACGATCCGGTAGGCGGCCGGGTCGAACAGGCGGCGGGCGTACGGGGTGCAGCCGGAGCCCGGTCCGCCGTGCAGGACGAGCGCGGGCTTGCCGTCGGGGTTGCCGCAGGTCTCCCAGTGGATGTGGTTGCCGTCGCCGACGGCGAGCAGTCCCTGCGCGTACGGCTCGATCTCCGGATAGAGGGGCATGCGGGCACCGTAGCGTCCGGGCCGGGACGGTGTCCGCCGGGATCGCACGCCGCGGGCGGAGAGGCGATCTTTCCGTTGCGAGACGGCCGGCGGTTGCCGGTGCCGGCGTCGGGCGACTGTTCCGGACGCGCCCCGGAACTGTCCGTGATCCGTAACAGACGGATCCTTCGCTCAACCCCGGCCGTCCTGCCAGGTGCAACGGGTGCGCAGAGCACCGGCACGGCACAGGCATCGGCACGGCAGGGGGCGGACGGACATGGCGCGGCACGGTGGACGGGCATGGTACGGCAGGGTGGTCGCGGCGGCGGTCGGGGTCACGGCGGTGGCCGCCGCCACCTCGGTGTGGACGGCGCAGGCCGGCCAGACCGGCGGCGGGTCGGCCGCACCGGGAGCCTCCGCCCGGGCCGCCGCGCCCAAGGCACACTCCGTGTCCGCCACCATCGCCCACTCCTCCGACCGGGGCCAGCACGCGGTGAACATCACCATCGACGACGGCCCGGACCCGGTCTGGACCCCGCAGGTGCTCCAAGTGCTGCGTGACAACGGCGTGAAGGCGACGTTCTGCATGGTCGGCACCCAGGCCCAGGCGCAGCCGGAGCTGGTCCGGCAGGTGGTGGCCGCCGGGCACCGGCTCTGCGACCACACGGTGTCGCACGACACCACCATGGACACCAAGTCGCAGGCTTACCAGGCGCAGCAGATCGAGGACGCCGAGCGGCAGATCACCAAGGCGTCGGGCGGGGTACGGCCGATGTACTACCGGGCGCCGGGCGGCGCGTTCACCCCGTACAGCCGGAAGCTCGCGGCCTCGCACGGGATGCGGCCGCTCGGCTGGAACGTCGACTCCAAGGACTTCGAGCGGCCGGGCAGCGACGCGATCATCGCGACCGTCGAGCGGGAGCTGCCGGGCGGTCCCACGATCCTCTTCCACGACGCGGGCGGCGACCGCTCCCAGACGGTGACGGCCCTGCGCACCCTGCTGCCGTGGCTGAAGCAGCAGGGGTACGCCTTCGGCTTCCCGGTGCGCTGACCACCCAACCACTCCATGGGCGGCGGGCGTTGCACGGAGTGCGTCCGGCGGTCACAGAGTGGTGGAGACCTCTTGTGGCGTGTTCATGCAGTCCCTAGCCTCCGATGTGTTGTGCACAGCGAAACCGCCATTGCGCATGTTGCAACGCCTCATCGGAGGAGCACTGCATGAAGCTGTCCGTCCGTATCGTCGGGCTCACCGCGCTCGCCACCGCCCTCGTCGCCGCCTGCGCGCCCCAGACCTCCGGCACCTCCGCCTCCGACAAGGACGAGAAGACCGGCACCGTGCGCGTCTGGCTCTTCCAGGAGGTCGACAACCAGCCCAAGCAGCACGTCGTCGACGCGGTGATCGCCGGCTTCGAGAAGGCACACCGGGGCACCGACGTCACCGTCGAGTACATCCCGGTGGAAACCCGTGCCCAGCGCGTCAAGGCCGCCTTCAACGACCCGAAGTCCGCGCCCGACGTGATCGAGTACGGCAACACCGACACCGCCGGCTATGTGAAGGACGGCGGACTCGCGGACGTCACCCGGGAGTTCGACGCCTGGAACGAGGCGAAGGACACCGACCCGACCGCCCGGCAGTCGGTCACCGTGGACGGCAAGGTCTACGGGGCGCCGTACTTCGTCGGTGTCCGGGCGCTGTACTACCGCACCGACGTCTTCCGCGAACTCGGCCTGCGCGCACCGAAGTCGCAGGCCGAGCTGATCTCCACCGCGAAGAGGATCCGGGCCGCGAAACCCGGCCTGTACGGCCTCGCCGTCGGCGGCGCCTACACCTACGGCGCGATGCCGTTCATCTGGGCCAACGGCGGTGACCTGGCCACCGGCAAGGGGGGTGCGTACGCCTCCGCCATCGACAGCCCGGCCGCCCGGAAGGGCATCGAGGCGTACACCTCCCTCTTCGGCGACGACAACTGTCCCGCCGCCAAGTGCGCGGGCATGGGCGGCAACGACACCGTGACGGCGTTCGCCTCCGGGAAGGCGGCCATGGCCATCGGCGGCGATTTCAGCCACGCCGCCGTGGAGGCCGGGAAGGTCAAGGGGAAGTACGCGGTGGTGCCACTGCCGGGGATCAAGCCCGGCTCGATCGCGCCGGCGTTCGCGGGCGGCAACAACATCGGCGTCCTGAAGAGCACGTCACACCGCACGCTCGCCGTGGACCTGATGAAGCGGCTCGCCTCGAAGAAGACGCAAGGGGAACTCTTCGACGCGATGGGCTTCCTGCCCACCTTCACGGACGTACGGCAGCAGGCCGCGGCCGAGAAGCCGTACGTGAAGCCGTTCGTCCAGACCCTCGCCGCCGGCACCAGGTTCGTACCCGCCTCGCCCGCCTGGGCCCAGATCGACTCCTCGCTGGTGCTGCCGACCATGTTCCAGGAGATCGTCAGCGGCAAGAAGGACGTGGCGGCGGCTTCCGAGGACGCGGCGAAGAAGATGGACGACGCGTTCGGAACCGCCAGGTGAGCCGGGTGACGGCGCCTTCGGAGCCGGGACTCGCGGACCGTCGTCGCGTGCGGGCGGTTCGTGGCTCGTCACGCCCGCGCAGCGGTAGCCGCACATCGAACGCGGCCCCGCGCCCCTCGGGTGGATGGACACCCTGGCTCTATCTGGCACCCGCTCTGCTCGTCCTGGGTGGCCTGCTGGTCTACCCCGTCTACCAGCTCGGCCTGATCTCGTTCCTGGAGTACACCCAGGCCCAGGTCAGCGGCGGGGAACCCACCCGCTTCCGGGGCCTGGCCAACTACACCGAACTGTTCGGCGACGACCAGTTCTGGCAGGTGCTACTGACGACGGTCGGCTTCGCGGCGGCCTGCGTGGTCTCCACACTGGCGGTGGGCTGCGCGCTCGCCGTCCTGCTCACCCGCGTCCGCGCGGTCCCGCGGCTCGCTCTCATGCTGGCCGCGCTGGGAGCGTGGGCCACACCGACCGTCACCGGCTCGACGGTCTGGCTGTTCCTCTTCGACCCCGACTTCGGCCCGGTCAACCGCCTCCTGGGCATCGGCGACTTCTCCTGGACGTACGGCCGTTACAGCGCCTTCCTCCTGGTCCTGCTCGAAGTGGTGTGGTGCTCCTTCCCGTTCGTGATGGTCACCGTCTACGCCGGCATCCGCGCGGTGCCGGCCGAGATCCTGGAGGCCGCCGCCCTGGACGGCGCCTCGCAGTGGCGGATCTGGCGCTCGGTCCTGGCGCCGGTCCTGAGACCGATCCTGGTCATCGTCACCGTCCAGTCGGTGATCTGGGACTTCAAGGTCTTCACCCAGATCTACGTGATGACGGGCGGCGGCGGCATCGCCGGGCAGAACCTGGTCCTGAACGTGTACGCCTATCAGAAGGCCTTCGCTTCCTCGCAGTACAGCCTCGGGTCCGCGATCGGCGTCGTGATGCTGCTGATCCTGCTCGCGATCACGCTCGGATATCTGCGGCTGCTGCGCCGCCAAGAGGAGGAGCTGTGAGTCTCGTACGCGGTACGGCGGTACGGCGGCCCTGGCGGCTCGCCGCCGAGGCGACCGCGCTGCTGATCGCGGGGGTCGTCGCCTTCCCCCTCTACTGGATGCTGCTCGGCGCGTTCAGACCGGCCGGGGAGATCGAGTCCACCGAGCCGAGGCCCTGGACGGCGTCGCCTTCGCTGAACTCCTTCCGGCGCGTGTTCGAACAGCAGGAATTCGGCCGGTACTTCGTCAACAGCCTCGTCGTCGCACTGAGTGTGGTGATCGCTTCCGCGCTGATCGCCTTCCTCGCCGCGACCGCGGTGACGCGGTTCCGGTTCCGCTTCCGGACCACCCTGCTCATCATGTTCCTGGTGGCCCAGATGGTGCCGGTGGAGGCGCTCACCATCCCCTTGTTCTTCCTCATGCGGGACCTCGGTCAGCTCAACACCCTGGGTTCGCTGATCCTGCCGCACATCGCCTTCTCCCTGCCGTTCGCGATCTGGATGCTGCGCGGGTTCGTGAAGGCCGTTCCGGAGTCCCTGGAGGAGGCCGCGTACCTCGACGGGGCGAGCCGCGCGCGCTTCCTGTGGCAGATCCTCCTCCCGCTGGTGCTGCCGGGCCTGGTGGCCACGAGCGTGTTCTCCTTCATCTCCGCCTGGAACGACTTCCTGTTCGCCAAGTCGTTCATCATCAGCGACACCTCGCAGTCCACCCTGCCGATGGCCCTGCTGGTCTTCTACAAGCCCGACGAACCGGACTGGGGCGGAGTCATGGCCGCGTCGACGGTGATGACCGTTCCGGTCCTGGTGTTCTTCGTGCTCGTGCAACGACGACTGGTCTCCGGGCTGGGCGGAGCGGTGAAGGACTGACCCGATCCGGCCCTTCACCGTCGGCATGTTGAAACGGCAATCAAGAAACACCACAAAACGCCACTAAGCGGACATACCTCTCGGCAAACCGGGCAATCGGGTGGGTGTCGAAGCGACTGCAACCACCCGCACACCGGCATGTGACCTGGAGCACGACATGATCATCAAGAAGATGCACGAGATGGGCATCCGCAGCGAGCACGCCTACATGGCCGGGATGGCCTCCATCGGGCTCACGCTGGCCGCCTGGATAGGCTCCCTGAAGATGGAACCCGGCACCGGCCTCGACCGCGCCGACCGCTGGGGCATCTTCGTCGGCGAATGGGCACCCACCTTCTTCGGCCTGGGTCTCGCCCTCTCCCACTACGAACAGCAGGACGGCACCCTCACCGCGGCCAACGTCCACGAGCTCCGCGAACGGCAGAAGGCCGTCTGAACGCTTCGAAGGCAGCGCCGCCACAGCGGGGCGGCGCTGTCCCGGCGCCATCGCCCGACGGCGGGAACCGCTGATCAACGCGGGGACATCGAGTCCGACCGCCGACGTGGGAAGATGGGGAGATGGGCATCCTCCGCAGGAACAACGTGCGGGTCATCGGGCCGGAAACCGGCCGGCCCATGATCCTCGCGCACGGCTTCGGCTGTGATCAGAACCTGTGGCGCCTGGTGACGCCCGGCCTGGCGCGGCACTTCCGCGTCGTGCTGTTCGACTACGTCGGCTCCGGCCGCTCCGACCTCACCGCCTGGCAGGAGGAGCGCTACGCGACCCTGGACGGCTACGCCTGGGACGTGGTGGAGGTGTGCGAGGAGCTGGACCTGCGGGACGCCGTGTTCGTGGGCCACTCGGTCAGCGCCATGGTCGGCGTCCTGGCCGCCACGGCGGTACCGGACCGGATCGGCTCCCTGGTGATGGTGTGCCCCTCCCCGTCCTACATCGACGAGGAGGACTATCGCGGCGGCTTCACGGCGGCGGACATCCACGAGCTGCTGGACTCGCTGGAAGCCAATTACCTCGGATGGTCCGCGACCATGGCCCCGGTCATCATGGGCAACCCCGACCGGCCGGAACTGGGCGAGGAACTGGCCAACAGCTTCTGCGCCACCGACCCGGACATCGCGCGCGTCTTCGCACGCACCACGTTCCTCTCCGACACCCGTCACGACCTGAAGACGGTGACCGTCCCCACCCTGGTCCTCGAATGCGAGCAGGACGTCATCGCGCCCCGGGAGGTCGGAGCGTACGTCCACGCCGCCATCCCCGGCAGCCGCCTGATCACGTTGGCCGCCACCGGCCACTGCCCGCAACTGAGCGCTCCGGAAGCCACCGCGCAGGCGATCACCACGTTCGTGGAAGACCTGGGCTGATGTCCGGCTCCGGCCCAGCCCCCCGCTCCCCCGGCAAGGCCTGGCCACCCATCGGTACGGATGTCACCGCCCTGCTGGAGGACAGCACGGAGGAGCTGTACGAGTCCGCCCCCTGCGGTTACCTGTCCACCCTGATGGACGGCACCGTCGTCAAGGTCAACAAGACGCTGTTGGGCTGGCTCGGTCTCTCCCGCGAGGAGGTCGTGTACCGCCGGCACTTCGCGGACCTGCTGACCGTGGGCGGCAAGCTGTACCACGAGACCCACTTCGCACCGCTGTTGCGCATGCAGGGTCATGTGGGTGGCATAGCGCTGGAGATGAAGGTCGCCGACGGATCCCGGCTTCCGGTGCTGATCACCTCGACCGTGAAGCGCGGTGCCGACGGCCGCCCCCTGCTGATCCGCACGACCGTCTTCGATGCCACCGACCGGCGTGCCTACGAGACAGAGCTGCTGCGCGCCCGGCGCGCGGCCGAGGAGGCCCGCCGCCAGGCGGAGGCCGACCATGAGCAGCTGCGCGAGGCACTGGCCGTACTCCAGCAGAGCCTGCTCCCCACCGGTCTTCCGGCGGTGCCCGGCGTGGAGACCGCCGCCTACTACCACACGGCCTCCCCGATGGAGCTGGGTGGTGACTTCTACGACCTGTTCCCCCTCGGCGACGACCGCTTCGCGTTCTTCCTCGGAGACATCTGCGGAAAGGGACCGAAGGCCGCGGCAGCGACCTCCCTCGCCCGCTACACCCTGCGTGCCGCGGCCCTGCACGGGCTCGCTCCCGAAGCCGTTCTGTCCACCCTCAACTCCGCGCTGATCGAACGCTACGCAGACGGCGACCCGCGCTACTGCACCGCCGTCTTCGGCATCCTCGAAAGCGCGGGGCGCAGCGTCCGCGTGCTCCTGGCCTCCGGTGGACACCCGCCCGCGCTGCTCCTGCGGGCGGACGGCCGGGCCGAGTACCTGCCGACGCCCGGTGGACTGCTGATCGGGGCCTTCCCCCAAGCCTCCTTCACGACGATCCGCACCGCCCTCCACCCGGGCGACACGCTGTTGCTCTACACCGACGGCCTCACCGAGGCACGCACGGGGGAGAAGAGCGACCTGTACGGCTACGACGCGCTGCAGTCGTTCGCCACCGAGCTCGCCCCCGCGGACCCGCGCACCGTGATCGACGCCCTGATCCGGCTGCTCGTCAGCTTCGGCGACGGACTCGACGACGACACGGCCCTCCTCGCCCTGGGGCGCCCGCGGCACTCCGGCACCGCACCGACCGGGACCGTGGCCGGGTGAACGGCTACGCGGCTTCCGGCGGGGCCGAGCCGGCGGACGCGCTCAGGGTGGCGCCGACGCCGCGGACCGCGGTGGCGTGGCTGCCGCCGCCGGAGCTCTGGCCGGCGATCCAGGAGATCCGCTGGGAGCACGATCCGCAGGTACGCCGGTGGCCGCCGCACGTGAATCTGCTGTTCGGCTTCGTACCGGAAGAGGAGTTCGAGCGGGCCGTACCCCTGCTGTCCGCCGCGGCGGCGGGGAGTACGGCGTTCACGGCGCGCCTGGCCGGGGTGCGCCACTTCCGGCACCGGCACTACGCCACGGTGTGGCTCGACCCGGCCGCGTTCGACCCGGCGCCCTGGGCCCGTCTCCACCGGGAGCTGAGGCGGCGGTTCCCGTTCTGTCAGGGACGCGGGGAACGTTTTACCCCGCATCTGTCCCTCGGCCGCACCCAGGACCCGAACCGCCTGGCCGCCGAGTGTGCCGTGCGGCTCGGAGCGCTGTCGGCGGTGGTCGAGGAGGTGGTCCTGCTCTCCCGGCGCGACGACGGGCCCATGCGCCCGCGGGCCGTGATCACCCTGGGCACGGGCGAGGTGCACCGGACACAGGAGTACTGAGGTGCCGTCCCGGCGTCCCGGGCCGATGCCTGCCCGGCCCGGCTGGTGAGGCGGGTCGATCCCCTCGCGGACCACGGCGGCCGGGCGGCGTCGGGGGAAACCGCTGGCCGGACCGATCGGCTCGAGGCCGGGATGGGCCGATGCGAGGGGATGCGAGACCGCTCCCCGCGGCGGGGCGCCGGTCAGGGCAGCGGGGTGCCGCCGGTCGCGTTGAGGATCTCGGCCGTGATGAAGCTCGCCTGGGGCGAGGCGAGATACACGTAGGCGGGGGCCAGTTCGGCGGGCTGGGCCGGGCGGCCGAGGGGGCTCTGCTTGCCGAACTCCGCCGTGTCGGGCATGGTCGACGGGATGAGCGGGGTCCACACCGGTCCCGGCGCGACGGCGTTGACCCGGATCCCGCGTTCGGCGAGCATCTGGGCCAGCCCCTGGGTGAAGGTGACGATCGCGCCCTTGGTCATCGCGTAGTCCAGCAGGTGCGGGCTGGGCTTGTACGCCTGCACCGACGTGGAGTTGATGACGCAGCCCCCGGCCGGGATGTGCGGCAGGGCGAACTTGGTCAGCCAGAACATCCCGTACAGGTTCGTCCGCATCACCCGGTCGAACTGCTCGGTGCTGATCGCCTCGATGCCGTCGGGCTGGGACATCTGGTAGGCGGCGTTGTTGACGAGGACGTCGATGCGGCCGAACTCGGCGACCGCCCGGTCGATCAGCGACCGGCAGTTCTCCTCGTCGCGGATGTCGCAGGACACGGCCACCGCCTTGCGGCCCGCGTCCTCCACCAGCCGGGACGTCTCGCGGGCGTCCTCCTCCTCGTCGGCGAGATAGGTGAAGAGCACGTCGGCGCCCTCGCGGGCGAAGGCGAGCGCCACCGCCCGGCCGATGCCGGAGTCCCCTCCCGTGATCACGGTCTTGCGGCCGTCGAGACGGCCGGCGCCGCGGTACGACTCCTCGCCGTGGTCGGGCGGCGGGTCCATCGGGCCGGTCCAGCCCGGGTGCGGCTGGTCCTGGGAGGGGAAGTCGGGGCGGGCGTGCTGTGTGACCGGGTTCGGGCGGTCACCCTGCTGGTCCGTCACGGTGTCCTCCTGCGTCTCGGGGGACGGAACAGGTCACCGGGTTCCCTCATGGCGGCGGGCGAAAAGCGGCCCTCGCCGGTCAGGCCGTGGACGCGTCCGGGCCGCCGGAGCGCATCCGGTCCCTGCGGGCGAGGTTGTAGATCCGCAACAGGTGCTTCGCCACGGCACAGGGAGCGGCGTCGGCGTGGCACTGGCGGCAGGTCCGCATGTGCTGCTCATAGGTGAAGCGCGCGTTTTCCAACGCGTCGTTGACAGAGGACATCGACTTCTCCGGGCAGGGCGCGCCGCGGGGGACGGCGCAGAGTTGACTGACTGGTACACCCGGAACTAGGTGATCATGTTACTGGCGGTACTGGGAAACCCGTACCGCGGTCTTTCACTCCGGCGGGGCCGAAGCCGAAATTCCGCTTCCTCGTTGTCCCAGGTGACCCGGTACGCACGGCCGGCGAACCAGGCGAATGGCGCCGCACCTCAGGCACGTCCGCAACGGCGGCCGGCGCCGCGAGGTGACCGTCGCCGTGCGCGACACCCGCTCCGAGCCCGAGGCCGCCCGGCTGCGGTGCGCGCGCTGGCGGTCGGGGTCGGCGCCCGCATCGTGCTCACCATGGCCGGGACCCAGGTGCTGCCGGCCGTGACCGACGCCTGCGAGAGGGCGGCGGTGCCGTGCGTGTCCACGACGTTCCCCTGGCCGTGCTGGCGACGGCCCGCCGGCCCGAGGGCGCGGCGGCGCGGCGGCCGGGGGCCTCACGGCGACGCAGGCGCTGGATGGCTGTACCAGCCATGCGGTGGCCGCCGCCGGTGAGGCCGACGTCGCCGGCCGGATCGCGCCCGGCCGCCGTGCCGACCTCACCGCGCTGTCCGTCGACCCCGTGCAGGCGTCCGCCGGCGAACTCGCCGACGCGCCGGTGGTGTTGACGGTGACGGGTGGCCATGTGGTGCACCAGGGGCCGTCGGCGCCGGGGCGGTAAGATCGTCGTACGGCATCGCGTGTCGGTCACCGGCCGGGTGAGGCATGGAGGTGCCCGTGAGATTGCCCTCGGAGGCATTCCACTCATGTCAGTCGAGCTGAACCACACCATCGTCCACGCCCGGGACAACCGGGAGTCCGCCGCGTTCCTGGCCCACGTCCTGGGGCTGGAGGTCGGGCCCGAGTGGGGCCCGTTCGTCCCGGTCGCCACCGGCAACGGGGTGACCCTGGACTTCGCCACCGTCCCGGCGGAGTCGATCGTCATGCAGCACTACGCCTTCCTCGTCTCCGACGAGGAGTTCGACGCCGCCTTCGCCCGCATCCGGCAGGCGGGGATCACGTACTACGCCGATCCGCACGGAAAGCAGCCGGGCGAGATCAACCACCACCACGGCGGCCGGGGCGTGTACTTCATGGATCCGGCCGGACACGGCATGGAGATCATCACCCGTCCCTACGGCAGCCACTCGCAGCCGGCCGAGTCCTGAGCAGGCGGGCGGGCCGGGGTCTCGGTCCCGGCCCGCCCGGTCGGCCGCTCCCGGCGGCGGCACGGCAGACTGTGGGGGTGAACGACCACCCTCTGCTCGACCAGGACCCCGCTCCGGAGTGGTACGGCCGGCTGCGGGTGCGGACCGACGACCTCTCCCCCGCCGACTGGCTGACCGGATCGGGACAGGGCGCGTTCGGCACCGTGGCGGGCGTCGCCGCGCCGGGCTTCGCCGCCTACGCACGGATCCTGCATCCGGCCCGGCTGGACGAGCGGCCGGTGCGCTGGTCGACGGTGGCCGCCGCCCATGGCACGCGCGTCACACCGGTCACCCGCTGGCACGAGGTCATCGGGGCGGACGACGCCTACGCCGACCGCTCCGACCACGGCCTGCCCGGCGTGTGGGACGAGCATCCCGAGGAGGGGCCGACCCCGCCGGATGTCGCGCGGGCGCTGCTGCCCGTCCTGGCCCGGCACACGGGGACCGCGGACCGGTGCTGGTTCGGACTGTGGTGCGGGTACGGCCGCTGGGACTGGGGCCGGTTCCCGACGTTCGAGACGCCGGGCCGGGACGAGGTCCTGCTGGCCGGCCGGCTGGCCGACGCCGGCTCCCCCGTGACGCTGGACGAGTTCGCCGAGCTCCCCGACCTGTGGTGGCCGCAGGACCGCGCCTGGATCGTCGGCGGAGACGTGGATCTGGTCAGCACGTATGTCGGCGGTTCACCGGAGCTGGTCGCCGACCTGCTGGCCGCGGCGGAGCTGGAGACCCATCCGGTGTCCCCCGACGACCCGGTCGGCTGAGCACGCTACGACCGGACGGAAGCGGGAGGCCGCCGACGGCGGCCTCCCGCGTTCCCTCGCCGGGGAGCAGTGGCTACGGCGTCACGACGCTGCCGCCGAAGGTCACCACCAGGTGGCCGTCGGAGGCGAAGGACCAGCCGAGGGCGCCCGCGTACGAGGAGCAACGGGAGCCGTTGCCGCCGGTCCAGAACTGGTTGGAGCCGTCGGCGTTCCCGACGGTCTTGTCGTTGGACCCGCTGACGGCGAAGCGGCAGGAGGTGTTCGTCCGGAACACCGAAGTCCCCGCGTCGAAGGAGAAGTTGCGCTCGGCGTTGTCGACGCCGACGTTGTCGGAGATCGTCATCGTGCCGGGGTTGCTGTTGTAGGTGAACCCGTGGTGGCCGTTCCTGTAGGCGATGCTGTGCCGGACGACGTGGTTCACCGCGATGTCGTCGCCGCCGAGCTTGTAGCCGTTGCGGTCGCCGTTGGAGTTGACGGTGCCGTCGCTCAGCGTGCCGTTGCCGTAGGACAGGGAGTACTCGATGGTCACCGGGCCGATGGCACCGGTGTCGGTCTTGGCGTACAGGTCCCAGCCGTCGTCGATGTTGTGGTGTGAGACGTCGTAGCGGAAGACGTTCCCGGTGCCGGTCGTGAGCTTCGCGGCGAAGCCGTCGGCGTCCTCGCCGTCGGAGTCGGCGTTGTCGTGCGACTCGGAGCTGACGATCAGGTTGCTCGAAGGCCACTGGGAGCTGGGGGTGGTGGAGGCGATCCGGCCGAGCTGAAGCCCGGTGTCCCGGTTGTAGGCGGTCACCACCCGCTCCACGATGTTGTTGCTGCCGCCGACGTAGATCCCGTTGTCCCCGGCGTGCTCGACCGTGAGGCCGTACAGCCGCCAGTAGTCGGCGAAGAGCTGGATACCCCGGTTGGACGAACTCTCGCTCTGAGCCGAGAAGTTCAGCACGGGCTTCTCGCCCGGGTAGGCGGACAACGTGGTGCGGGCACTGGCGGTGCCGTTGCTGCCCGCCGGGATGGTGATCGTGGAGGAGTAGCCGTACGTCCCGCCGCGCAGGTAGATCGTGCCGCCGGGGGTGATCCGGCTGATGGCCGAGGTGAGCGTGGTCGGGGCCGACTCCGTGCCGGCCGCGCCGTCGGTACCGGCCGGTGACACGTAGAGCACGGCGCCGGTGGCCGCCGTGGCCACGTCGACGTCGAGACAGTCGAGGTTGGGCAGGCCGTCGGCGGTGGTCGGAGTGAGGCGGATCGTGTTGCTGCCCGCCTTGACCGGCACGGTGAGCGTCTTGGTCGTCCAGGTGGTCCAGGCACCGGTGGCCTCGAACGACGCGGTCGCGGCCGTCGAGCCGTTGACCGCGACGGTGGCCGGCCGCGCGGTGGCCGTGCCGTTGGCGAAGCGGACGCCCAGGGTCGCGGTGCCCGCACTGGCGGCGTTCACCGTGAACTGGGCGTAGGCGCCGGAGGCGTTGGTGCCGTTGCAGAACCCGCTGCCGGAATAGCCGGTCCAGTCGGAGTCGATGGTGCCGGTGCAGACCGCGGTCGAACTCTCGGCCTCGTACCTGGTCGTGGCGGCCTGGGCCGTGGTGCCGGACAGCGCTACGAGCGCGCCGGCGAGCAGACCGGCGCATGCGAGGGCTGGTCTCAGGAACATCGGCTTGTCTCCCTGCGGGTTGGCTCGGCTATCGGATGCGAGTGGTCCAGGGGGGTGAACCCGGCGACCGGTCATGGCATGGTGAGCGGTGACGGTAAGCGCTTTCCCCTGGACCTTCCCGACGGTAGGGAGACGTCATGCACACGTCAACAGTCGTGTACATGATTCCTATTCAGATGAGTGAATCCCTGGAGGGGGGTGGGGAATTACTCGCCAGGGGCGAGGGTGCGGGCCACGACGGCCGCCGCGTCGGCGATCAGCGCCTCGTCCACCGGCGCGTCCGGGGTGGTCCTGCTGGACAGGACCACCAGCACGAGAGGGGTCCGCCGGGTCGTCCAGGCCACGCCGATGTCGTTGGCGGTCGCGTAGTCGCCGGTACCGGTCTTGTCCGCCACCACCCACTCCCTCGGCAGCCCCTTGCGGAACCGTGCCGAACTGGTGGTGTTGCCCTTCAGCCAGCCGACGAACCGCTCACGGTCGGCGCGGGCCAGCGCCCGGCCCAGGGTGACGCGCTCCAGGCTCGCGGCGATCGCCTCCGGAGTGGTCGTGTCGCGCGGATCCCCGGGGATGGCGGTGTTGAGCTCCGGCTCCCAGCGGTCGAGCCGGCTCACCTCGTCGCCGAGCGACCGGTAGAAACGGGTGAGACCGGCCGGGCCGCCCAGTTCCCGGAGCAGCAGGTTGCCGGCCGCGTTGTCGCTGTACTGGATCGCCGCCGCACAGAGGTCGGCCACGGTCATGCCGGTCGCCAGATTCTCCTCCGTCCGCGGCGAGTTGGGCAGGATGTCGTGCGGCGGGTAGTGCACCACCCGGTCCATCGGCGCGCAGTCGGCCTGGTCGCGCAGGACCGCCGCCGCGGCGAACGCCTTGAACGTGGAGCACATCGCGAACCGCTCCCCCGCCCGGTGGGACACGGTCCGCCCGGTGCGGACGTTGCGCGCGTACACGCCGAGCCGGGCGCCGTAGCGCCGCTCCAGCTCGGCCAGTTCGGCGTGTCCGGCGGGCGACTCGGCGTGCGGGGCGGCGGAGGCGGCGGGTGCGGACAGCGCGGTGGTGGTCATGGCGGCGCCGGTGAACGCGAGGCCGGCCTTGATCAGGCGGCGGCGCGGCAGCCGGACGGGGCGGTCGGCGTTGGTCATGAGTGAGGTCCTCCAGGTCGGTCCGTCATCGGGGTGGTCTTCGGCGTCGGTTCCGGCGCGGGTCTTCGCCGGCGGTCGTCGACGGTGACAGCGAAACAGCGGGAGCCCACTCATGTCCAAGAGAGAACTTTGAAGGTCCCATACCGTATTGATATGAGTGCGGGGTGGATCTCCTGGCACACCTAGAGGCGTATGTGGCGACGGCCGACGAGGCGAGCTTCTCCCGGGCGGCCGATCGGCTCGGGATCGCCCAGCCGCTGCTCAGCCGCCGTATCAAGGTGCTGGAGGAGCACTTCGGCGGCTCGCTCTTCGACCGGTCCCGGCGGCAGATCGCCACCACCGAGCTGGGGATGCTGCTGCTCCCGTACGCCCGGGACGTGCTGGACCGGACCCAGCGGTTGCGGCAGGTCGCCCGCTCGGCCCGGCGGTCCCGCGTGTGCGCCGTCGGAGTGCCCGCGGACTGCGCCCCGGCCGCGCTGGCCCGCGCCATCCGCGCCGGCGCCGAGCACGGGATCACCCTGGGCATGCGGGAACTGCCGCCCCGGGAGCGGGCCTCCGGGGTGGCCGACGGTTCGCTCGGGTACGCGCTGGTGCGGGCCGCTCCGGAACAGGCCGCGTTCCGGGTGCCGTTGGGGCTGGCGTCCGCGCCGGGACCGGAGGGCGGCGCGAGCGGGGCTCCACCGCGTACGGTCCACCTCGAAGAGCTACGGCCACGCCGCGGTCGCACCGCCGGGGCCGCCGCCCCGCCGCCCCTGCTGCTCCTCGGGGAGGACCAGGTGCCGTACTTCGAGGATCGGTTGTACCGGGCAGCCGCGCGCGCCGGACTGCCCGAGAGCCGGATCCGGCCGGCCGGGCCGGCGGCCACCGCGCTCGCCGAGACACTGGCCGGGAGCGCGCTGCTGCTGTGTGCCGAGCCGTTCGCGCGACAGCACGGGGCCCATTGGAGACCCCTCGCCGACCGCGCCCTGCACCGGGGGTACGACGTGAGCGCCGCCCCGGGCCACGCCGGCACGGGAGCCGCCCCGGGCTGGCTGACCTCGCTGCTCACGTCGGCCGTGGGCGCGGTGCCCGCCCGGCGCGGTGGGCCGGGGCCGGGGGCCGGGGACGAGGACGCTCGCACACGGCTGGCGGCTCGCGGGTGAGCGGGGTCTGGGGCTCGTGGATGGGTGGGACAGAGGGCTTGCGGATGAGCGGGGTGGAGGGCTCGCGGATGATCACGGCAGGCGGCTCGCGGGGGAACACGGCAGGTGGCTCGCGGGGGAACACGGCAGGTTGCTCGCGGGGGAACACGGCAGGCTGTTCGCCGATGCATCCCGGCAGGCGGCTCGCGGATGGACACAGCGGGCAGCTCACCGATGAACCGGCAGGCAGCTCACCGATGAACCCGGGAGGCAGCTCACCGATCAACACAGCAGGCGGCTCACCGAGAGGCACGACGGGTCGATGAACACGGCAAACCGCTCAACGATCGGCACGGCAGCGGCGCACCGGCCGGTGTACGTCGGCGACGACAGTGCCCTCCTCGACGTCGCCGAGGCCATCGCCGCGGACTGGGCGGCGCTCGGTGTCCGCGGCTCCTTCCTCGCCCGTAACCTCGACACCGGCGAGCAACTCGGCTTCGACGCCGAGGAGTCGACACCCCTGGCGTCGGTGGTGAAGGTCCCGCTGGCCCTGGTCGTGCTGGACCGGATCGCGAACGGGGACCTCGACCCGGCGCACCCGGTCACGGTGGACCCCGGCGCCAGCAGCGTCGGCCCCACCGGGCTCGCCGCCTTCCGGTACCCGGCCACCGTGGCCGTCGGCGACCTGCTCACGCTCATGCTGTCGGTGAGCGACAACGCCGCCGCGGACGCGCTGCTCGACCTGGTGCCGGTGGCGGACGTCGACGCGCGGCTGCGCACCTGGGGCTGCGACGGGATCCGGATGCGGCACCGGATGAACCACCTGTACGAGTGCGCCGCCGGTGCCGCGGGCAACGACTTCTCCCTCGCGCTGGAGCTGGCCGTCCGGGACGAGCGGGCGGGCCGGCACACCATCGAGACCCTGGACCCGGCTCATGCCAACGCCGGCTCGGCCGCGGCGCTCGTCGGCCTGCTGGAGCGCGTGTGGTGCGATCGGATCGCCGGTCCCGGGGCGACGGCGGAGCTGCGGCGGCTGATGGGGCTCCAGGTGTTCACGCAGCGGCTGGCGAGCGAGTTGCGGACGGACACGCTGCGGTGGAGCGGGAAGACGGGCACGTTCCTGCATCTCCGGCATGAGATCGGGGTCGTCGAGGCCGAGTCCGGGGAGCGGGTGGCGATCGCCGCGCTGACCCGTGCGGGGCGCCGAGCGGGGCTGGCACCGGACATCGACCTCGCAATCGGGGTGGCGGGGCGGGAGGCGTTCGAAGCGTTGCGGAAGTAGGTGCCGGGCGCGCCGGCGCCATACGGCGACAGGTCGTCACGCGACCGCCGGCTTTCCCGCGGCCAGGCGCATCGGCGCCATGCGACGGCGAGCGCCCCTTGCCGGGCGTCTGTCCGGGTCGGCGTTCCGTGGCATCGGTCAGGTCAGCAGGCGTTGTTCCTTCGCCACCGCCACTGCGCCCGCCCGCGTGTCCACGCCGAGCTTGTCGTAGACGCGGCGCAGGTGGGTCTTCACCGTGGCCTCGCTGATGTAGAGGGCGCGGGCGATGGCGTGGTTGGAGAGGCCGCGCGAGAGGTGGGTGAGGATGTCCAGTTCGCGGGGTGTCAGCGTGGGGCGGGGGTTGCGGAGACGGGACATGACGCGGTCGGCGACCGGGGGCGAGAGGGCCGGGCGGCCCTGGGCGGCGGCGTGGATCGCGGTGAACAGGTCCTCGGCGCGCTCGGCCTTCAGCAGATAGCCTGTGGCGCCCGCGTCGACGGCACGGGTGACGTCGGCGTCGGTGTCGTACGTGGTGAGGACCAGGACGTAGAGCGCGGCCAGCAGCACGGACAGGGCGATCACCCAGGGGGTGTGCGGTCCGTCGGCGTGCCGGGCCAGGTAGCGGGCGACGGACGCGGACAGCAGCACGAAGAACGCCGTGTGCATGACGACGGTGAGGGCACGCGTGTCGTCGCGTTCGGGTACGGGCACCGCGGGCACCTCCCTCTCCGCGCTGAACTGGGCAAACACCCTCCATTGTGCCCACCCCCAGCCCCTCCGGGGTCATCCGATCGGATGACCCCACAGGCAACCGGTCCGGCGACGGAACCCGGCCCGTCCGGGGCCGAGGATCGGTTCCGGGAGCGACTCCGCCCCCGCCCCCGCCCCTACCGGAAGGTTCCGCACCATGCCCAGCCGTAAGAAGCCGTCCCTCCGTGCCCGCGTCCTGGTGGGCGGCGCCGCCCTGGCCGTCGCCGGTGCCGGTGTCGTCGGCACGGTCGCCGCCAACGCCGCCGATTCCACGGACGCCACGCCCGACGCCGCTCCCGTCGCGGCCCGGAACGGCGAGCTGACCCAGAGCACGCATCTCACCCTGGACGCCGCGACGAAGGCGGCGCGCGCCGCGGTCGAGGCCGCCGAGAAGGACGGCCGGCACGTCTCCGTGGCCGTCGTCGACCGGAACGGCAACACGCTGGTCACCCTGCGCGGCGACGGCGCGGGCCCGCAGTCGTACGTCTCCGCGGAGCGCAAGGCGTTCACCGCGGTGTCCTGGAACGCGCCGACCTCCGAGCTGACGGGGCGGCTGGCGCAGGCCCCGACCCTGAAGGACATCCCGGGCACGCTGTTCCTCGCGGGCGGCACCCCGGTGACCGCCAAGGGCGCCCCGGTCGCGGGCATCGGTGTCGCGGGCGCCCCGTCGGGCGACCTGGACGAGCGGTACGCCCGGGCGGGCGCGGCGGTGCTGGGCCGTTGACGCGCCCGGTCCCGCCGGAAAGCAGGACGTCCGGGCCCGCCCAGCGGGGCGGACCCGGACGTCCTGTTCAACGGGTCGGGCGGGATGCGACCGGTCGGTCAGACGAGGTCGAAGCGGTCCGCGTCCATGACCTTGTTCCAGGCGGCGACGAAGTCCTTGACGAACTTCTCCTTCGCGTCGTCGCTGGCGTAGACCTCGGCGAGCGCGCGCAGCTCGGAGTTGGAGCCGAAGACGAGGTCGGCACGGCTGCCGGCCCACTTCACCTCGCCGGTGACGGCGTCGCGGCCCTCGAACGTGGTCTGGTCCTCGGAGGTCGCCTTCCACGTCGTACCCATGTCGAGCAGGTTGACGAAGAAGTCGTTGGTGAGGACGCCGGGCGTCGTGGTGAGGACGCCGAGCTGCGACTGCTGGTGGTTGGCGCCGAGGACGCGCAGGCCGCCGACGAGGACGGTCGTCTCCGGGGCGCTCAGGCCCAGCAGGTTCGCCTTGTCGAGCAGCAGGTACTCGGCCGGGAGGCGGTTGCCCTTGCCGAGGTAGTTGCGGAAGCCGTCCGCGGTCGGCTCCAGCGCCTCGAAGGACTCGACGTCGGTGTGCTCCTCGGTCGCGTCGACACGGCCCGGCGTGAAGGGCACCTGGATCTCGTAGCCGGCTTCCTTGGCGGCCTTCTCCACTGCGGCGGCACCGCCGAGGACGATGAGGTCGGCCAGGGAGACCTTCTTGGCGCCGGAGGAGGCGTTGAACTCCTGCTGGACGTTCTCCAGGGTGCGCAGCACCTGGGCCAGCTGGTCGGGGTCGTTGACCTCCCAGCCGCGCTGCGGGGCGAGGCGGATGCGGGCGCCGTTGGCGCCGCCGCGCTTGTCGCTGGCGCGGAACGTCGAGGCGGACGCCCACGCGGTGGTGACCAGCTCGGACACGGACAGGCCCGATTCGAGCAGCTTGGTCTTCAGGGCGGCGATGTCAGCGTCGTCGATCAGCTCGCCCTCGCGCTCCGGCAGCGGGTCCTGCCACAGCAGCGTCTCCTGAGGGACCTCCGGGCCGAGGTACAGCGACTTCGGGCCCATGTCGCGGTGGGTCAGCTTGTACCAGGCGCGGGCGAAGGCGTCCGCGAACTCCTCCGGGTTCTCGTAGAACCGGCGGGAGATCGGCTCGTAGATCGGGTCGAAGCGCAGCGCGAGGTCGGTGGTCAGCATCCGCGGGCGGTGCTTCTTCGACGAGTCGTGCGCGTCCGGGATGATCTCGGGGGCGTTCTTGGCCACCCACTGGTTGGCGCCGGCCGGGCTCTGCTCCAGCTCGTACTCGAACTCGAACAGGTTCTTGAAGAACCCGTTGCTCCACTGGGTCGGGGTGCTGGTCCAGGTGACCTCCAGGCCGGAGGTGATGGCGTCCCCGCCCTTGCCGGTGCCGTAGGTGCTCCTCCAGCCCAGGCCCTGGTCCTCCAGCGAGGCGGCCTCGGGGTCGGGGCCGACGTGGTCGGCGGGGCCGGCGCCGTGGGTCTTGCCGAAGGTGTGGCCGCCGGCGATCAGGGCGACGGTCTCCTCGTCGTTCATCGCCATGCGGCGGAACGTCTCGCGGATGTCGCGGGCCGCGGCGATCGGGTCCGGGTTGCCGTTCGGGCCCTCGGGGTTGACGTAGATCAGGCCCATCTGCACGGCGGCGAGCGGGTTCTCCAGCTCGCGCTCGCCGGTGTAGCGCTTGTCGTCCAGCCAGGTGGTCTCGGGACCCCAGTAGACGTCCTCCTCCGCCTCCCAGACGTCCGCGCGGCCGCCGCCGAAGCCGAAGGTCTTGAAGCCCATGGTCTCCAGGGCGACATTGCCGGTGAGGATCAGCAGGTCGGCCCAGGAGATGCTCTGGCCGTACTTCTTCTTGACCGGCCACAGCAGACGGCGGGCCTTGTCGAGGTTGCCGTTGTCCGGCCAGCTGTTGAGCGGGGCGAAGCGCTGCTGGCCGGCCCCGGCGCCACCGCGGCCGTCGCTGATGCGGTAGGTGCCCGCGCTGTGCCAGGCCATACGGATCATCAGCGGGCCGTAGTTGCCGAAGTCGGCGGGCCACCAGTCCTGCGACGTCGTGAGCACCTCGGCGATGTCCCGCTTCACGGCCGCGAGGTCGAGCGACTTGAAGGCCTCGGCGTAGTCGAAGTCCTCGTCGAGCGGGTTGGCCACGGCAGGGTTCTTCGCCAGGATCTTCAGGTTGAGCCGCTCCGGCCACCACTGGCGGTTGCCACCACCCTGGGCCGGGTACAGGGCCCGGTCATGCGCGACGGGGCAACCGCCGCTCCCCTCCTCCGACTTCGAGTCTGTGACGATCGCGTCGTGGTTCTCAGTCATGGCAATCCTTCCGAACTGTGCGGAACTCGGTGCTCAGGAACTGCGGCCGGTGGAACAGTCGGGGCACAGGCCCCAGTACACGACCTCGGCCTCGTCGATGGCGAAGCCGTGGTCGTCGGCGGCGGTCAGGCAGGGCGCATCACCGACGGCACAGTCGACGTCGGCGACGGCACCGCAGGACCGGCACACGATGTGGTGGTGGTTGTCGCCCACACGCCCCTCGTACCGGGCCGGGTGGCCGGCCGGCTCGATACGGCGTACGAGACCCGCCGCGGTCAGCGCGTGGAGGGCCTCGTAGACGGCTTGCAGGGAGATGTGGCCTACGCGATCGCGGACTCCGGAGGCGATCGCCTCGACGCCGAGGTGGTCGCCGTCCCGGACGGTCTCCAGCAGCGCGACGCGGGCTGCCGTCACGCGCAGGCCGGCACCGCGGAGCTCCTCGGCGGTGGTCGGAGTCGGGGAGGCGGTCATGCCGGCGAACCTATCCTCATAAACACGAGGGATTCAAGAAAACGAACGGTGCAATTTTGGCCGCGTGTCGTCGCCCCACGTCCACTTCCGCGCCCTCCCGCCCGCTGCGCCGCTCGCCCGGGCGTACGTTCACGCATGCGCCTTCCGGGCCGGCCGGAGGCTGGTCCCCGCATGCCCGCATCATGTTGCCCCGACCGGGCGCGATCCGCACGGCGAGCCGGACGGTCCTCCGAACCGGTGATGCGGGTGCACTCCGGGCAGGCCCGCCGCACGGCACATAACCCACCGTGCGGAACATAAACCAAAAGAGCACATGAACCCGCCCAAGTGAGACACTCAGAGCCCGTCATCGAGATGGCCGTCGAGAGGGGCGCTCATGGACCTGGACGCCGTCGCCGACGAGCTGTACGGACTGCGCCCGGAGGAGTTCGTGGCCACCCGCGACCGCCGCGCCCTGGATGCCCGCAAGGCCGGTGACCAGGCCCTCGCCAAGGAGATCGGCGCGTTGCGGCGGCCGAGCCTGGCCGCCTGGGTCAGCAATCTGCTGGTGCGCCGGCAGCCGGAACAGGTGCAGCCGCTGCTCGGCCTCGGCGAGGAGCTGCGCCGGGCGCACCGCGAGCTGGACGGTACACAACTGCGCAAGCTGGCCCGCAGGCAGAACGAGGTGATCGGCGCGCTGGGACGGCAGGCCCGGCAGCTCGCCGCCCAGGCGGGGCATCCGGTGGGCGAGGGCGTCCAGCGCGAGGTCGAGGAGACCCTGCACGCCGCGCTCGCCGACCCGGAGGCCGCGCGGGAGTGGGCGGCGGGCCGGCTGGTGAAGCCGCTCAGCTCGATGATCGGGTTCCCCGCGGCCGACGAAGTCCTGCTCGGCCGCCGGCCCACTCCCGAGCCGAGGAAGCCCGCCCGGGGCAAGGGCCGCAAGGAAGACGAGGCCCGGCAAGAGGACAAGGCCCGGAAGGAGCGCGAGGACAGGGAGAAAGAGGAACAGCGCCGGCGCCTCGCCGAGGCCCGCGAGGCCGAGCGGGAGCTGCGCGCACAGCAGGAGGTGGCCGACGCCGCCGCGCGGGCGGTGGTGGAGGCCGGCGCGCGGCTGGCCGAAGCGGAGGAGCGGGTCCGTGAGCTGCGGGAGCGGCTGCGGGACGCCGAGGAGGAGCAGCAGCGGGCCCGGGCCGCAGAGCGGGACGCGCGGGACCGGGAACGGCAGGCCGGCCGCGCCGTCCGGGAGGCCCGGCGCCGGGCCGAGAAGGCCGCCGCAGAGCTGGAGCGCCCGGCGGCGGGTGCGGGCTCCCGCGGCTGACGACGTGGCCTTTCGACAGCGCCGGGCAATCTCCTGGTCCGCCGCCACGGGCGAGCCGAAGCGGGCCGGCACCGGGCCGGCCCCCTTGGCTGCTCGACTATCGGCCGTGGCCACCCCCACCGTGACCGCCACCACCGTGACCGCCACCGCCATGGCCACCTCCGCCATGACCGCCGTGGCCGCCGCCACCGTGACCGCCATGACCTTCATGACCGAATCCGCCATGACCGAATCCGTCGTGACCGTATCCGCCGTGGTCATAGCCGCCGTAGCCGTGACCGCCGTACCAGCCGTAGTCCTCGACGTCGTACCGGACGTTGTCATAGCCCCGTCCGTAGCCGCCGTAGCCGCCGTAGCCGCCGTAGCCGCCGTGGTCACCGTGGTCGTCGACGGTGTAGTGGGCTGCCGCCGGGGAGGCCGGAGCGGCGGAGGCCGACGCCGCGGCACCACCCAGAGAGAGGGCGAGACCTGCCAGGGCAGCGAGGGGCCACTTCGCAAAACGCATAACTAGTCTCCTATGGAGGGTATCTGAGGTACTGTCAGGCGAATTGGACGTGAGGGACCGCCAGACCACCGGTTCGCCAAAGGACTTGGGATGGACAGCGGCCCGCCCACACGGACACCCATACGGGCATGTCCGTTTCGTTCTCTTATTTCCTTTTTCAACCGTGCGTCGGCCGAGATGAAGGGGCAAGCGGTGAGGGGGGTAGTGGCTCTACCCGGCTGAGCCAGGGCATGACGGCGCACGGAGCAGGGGTGCGAGGGCCACCGGGAACACCAGGGTCCGCAACGGCAACGGCCGGCCGTCCAGGCCTGCGGTCGTCAGCTTCGGCCGTACGGAGTGACCGAACGGTCGTACGCGCTCCTCCCGCGCGACTCGTGCCGGTGAGGCGAGCCGGCGGTCCGGCGCGGCGGTGTCGGTGAACCGGACGACGGCGTGGTAACGCCTGCCCTGAACTCGGCCTCCCTGCCCGGCTTCACCTCCCAGGTGAAGACCACGGTCACCGCTTCACGAGCCACTGACGCGATGTCTCCCATACCAGAATCGTACGGTTGCAGCACTTTTGAGGCGGCATGAGAATGAAAATGCCCGTTTGTTGGAGGTGACCCATGTCTGTACACGGTCCATCCCTCACCCAACGTGGGCACACACTCGCGGAGCGGGGCCCGGGACCGGTCAGGGTCACCCTGTCGGTGAACGGCGTGGAGCGTTCTCTGGAGATCGAGCCTCGCGTCAGCCTGCTCGACGCCCTGCGCGAGCACCTTTCCCTCACCGGCGCCAAGAAGGGCTGTGACCAGGGAACCTGCGGGGCCTGCACCGTCTGGGTGGACGGCACTCGCGTACTGGCCTGTCTGACGCTCGCCCTGACGTGCGAGGGGCGTGCGGTCACCACGATCGAGGGGCTCGCCGAGGGGGACCAACTGCACGCCATGCAGCGGGCGTTCATCACCGAGGACGCCTTCCAGTGCGGCTACTGCACGCCGGGTCAGATCATGTCGGCCGTGGCACTGCTCAAGGAGGGCCACGCCGGCGACGACGCCGAGATCAAGGAGTGGATGAGCGGCAACATCTGCCGCTGCGCCGCCTATCCGCACATCCGGGCCGCGATCCGCGCCGTCCGCGACGGAACCTAGGAGCCCTGCCGTGCAGCCGATCACGTACTCCCGGGTCACCGACCCCGCGACCGCGGTCGCCGCCGTCAGCGCCGATCCCACCAGCGACTTCCTCGCCGGCGGCACCACCGAGATCGATCTGCTCCGCCAGAACGTCCTCCACCCCCGGCGGCTCGTGGACATCAATCACCTCCCGCTGACCGGCATCGAGCCGACCCGGGAGGGCGGCCTGCGCATCGGAGCCCTCGCCCGGATGAGCGAGGTCGCCGCGTCGCCCGTGGTGCGCGAGCGCTTCCCGCTGATCTGCCAGGCCCTGGAACTGGGTGCCTCGGCACAGCTGCGTCACATGGCGTCGATGGGCGGTAACCTGCTGCAACGGGTGCGGTGTTCGTACTACCGGGACGCCCGGTCGCCGTGCAACAAGCGCGATCCGGGCACGGGCTGCTCGGCGCTCGACGGCTTCAGCCGCGGGCACGCCGTCCTCGGCACCAGCAGGCACTGCATCGCCACGCACCCTTCGGACGTGGCCGTGGCCCTGATGGCGGTGGACGCACGGGTGCACACCCTGGCCCCCGACGGCGAGCGGGCCTATGCCTTCGAGGACTTCTTCCTGCTGCCCGACGACTCCCCGCACCGTGAGCACCCGATGGAACACGGGGAGTTGATCACGGCGATCGAGGTGCCCGCGATGCCCGTGGCCCGCCGTTCGCTGTACCTGAAGGTACGGGACCGCGAGAGCTACGAGTTCGCACTCGTCTCGGTGGCGGCCGCGCTGTCCCTGGTGAACGGCACGGTGGCGGACATCCGCGTGGCGCTCGGGGGTGTGGCCACGAAGCCCTGGCGGGCCCAGCGGGTCGAGGACTTCATGATCGGCGCCCCGGCGAACCGCGTCAACTTCGCCCAGGCGGCCCTGGCCGAACTGGCCGCCGCCCGGCCGACCCCCATGAACGCCTTCAAGGTCGAACTCGCCCAGCGCGCCATCGTGCGCGCCCTGGAGACCCTCACCGACGACGGCACCGGGAGCCCGGCATGACGACCGCGACGGCCATCGGACAGCCCCTCGACCGCGTCGACGGCCGGTCCAAGGTCACCGGCAGCGCCCGTTACTCCGCCGAGATACCGATCCCCGGCACGGCCTACGCCTGCCTGGTCGGGTCCCGGATCGCGAGCGGGCGCGTGACCGGGATCGACGCGAGCACCGCCCTGGCCGAGGACGGCGTGCTCGCCGTCCTCACCCATCAGAACCTGCCGAGGATCGCGGAGCAGCCGCCACTGACCCCCTCACTGGCCGGCACCGCGGCGCCCGGACAGACGTTCTTCCCCTTGCAGGACGACGTGATCCACTACGCGGGCCAGCACATCGCGATCGTCGTGGCGGACACCTGGGAGCGGGCCCAGCACGCGGCGAGCGTGCTGCGCGTCCGCTACGAGGAGACGCAGCCGGTGATCACCCTCGATCAGGGCCGCGACCGGGCGTACGTGCCCGATCGCATCTTCGGCGGCTGGCTGCCGGGCCGGATCCGGCGCGGGGACGTCGAGGCGGGCCTGGCCGAGGCGGACGTACGGGTGGAGGCGACCTACACCTACGCCGCGAACCATCACAACCCCCTGGAGGCATCGAGCACCACCGCCGCGTGGGACGCCGACGAGCTGGTGCTTCACGACTCGACCCAGGGCGTCAACGCCACGCAGATCACCGTCGCCCGGCTGCTCGGGACCCCGCTGTCGAAGATCCGGGTCGTCAGTCACCACGTGGGCGGAAGCTTCGGCTCCAAGGCCATGATCCACGACCATGCCGCGCTGGCCGCGCTGGCCGCCCGCGAGGTCGGCAGGCCGGTCAAGCTGGTGCTGACCCGCGAGCAGATGTTCACGTCGGTCGGGCACCGTGAGGAGCAGGAGCAGACCATCGCCCTGGGCGCGACGCGTGACGGCCGGCTGACCGCGATCAGGCACCACAAGCTGTCGCCGACCTCGCACTTCGACGACTGGGCCGAGCCGTCGATCGGCGTCTCCTCGGAGATCTACGCCTGCCCGAACTTCGACGGCGTCTACCGGATCTTCCGGGCCAACACCATGACCCCGACGTTCATGCGGGCACCCGGCGAGGCGAGCGGCATGCTCGCGCTGGAGTGCGCGATGGACGAACTGGCCCAGGTACTCGGCATGGACCCGGTCGCCCTGCGCCTGCGCAACCACGCGGACGTCAGCCCCTCCTCGGGCCTGCCCTGGTCCAGCAGCGGCCTTCGCGAGTGCTACGAGCGGGGTGCCGCGCGCTTCGGCTGGGAGGGCCGCGACCCTCGGCCGGGTGTGCGCCGCGAGGGGAACTGGCTGATCGGCACGGGCATGGCCAGCGCCGGCTATCCGGTCGCCCCGCCCGCCAACCCGCAGCGCGCGCGTGCCCGCGTCTACGCCGACGGCACCGCGGTCGTCCAGGCCGCCACTCCCGACTTCGGCACGGGTGTCACCACGGTCATGACCCAGGTCGCCGCCGACGCCCTCGGCCT
Source organism: Streptomyces flaveolus (assembly GCF_000716535.1). GTDB lineage: Bacteria > Actinomycetota > Actinomycetes > Streptomycetales > Streptomycetaceae > Streptomyces > Streptomyces flaveolus_A. The sequence continues at coordinate 134,478 of NZ_JNWV01000003.1, forward strand.
GCGGGTGGACCGCTGCCGGTTCGAGAACGGCGACACGGACCTGCCCAACATCGCGGCCGCGGTGGGCTCCGCGGGGGCGGGCATGATCAGCGCCGCCGTGCACAGTGCCGGGGTCGCGCTGCGCGACCAGCTCGTCCACCGGGCCGTCGCCGACGCCGGCTCCCCGCTGCACGGTGCCGACCCGCTCGACGTGGTCGTGCGGGACGGGGTGATGACCTCCGGGACGGCCTCCGAGTCGTACGCCGGTCTGCTCCAGCGCACCTTCCAGCCCGACGCCGAGGCACTCGGCGTGTGGAGTCCGCCCGGCCAGGGCGCCGAGTTCGCGATGATGACGTTCGGGGCACAGTTCGCCGAGGTGGCCGTCGACCCGGAGCTGGGCCTGGTCCGGGTGCGGCGCATGACCGGGGCCTTCGCTCCCGGCCGGGTGCTCAACCCCAAGACGGCCCGGAGCCAGCTGATGGGCGGCATGCTCTGGGGGCTCGGCCAGGCGCTGCTGGAGGCCAACCACATGCATCCGCGCACCGGGCACTGGGCCAGTGCGAGCCTGGGCGAGTACCTGGTCGCCGTCAACGCGGACGCCCCCGACGTCGACGTGGAACTGGTCGAGGTCGGCGACAGCGTGGTGAATCCGTTGGGCGTCAAGGGCGTCGGGGAGATCGGTCAGGTGGGTGCCGCCGCCGCGATCGCGAACGCCGTCCGTCACGCGACCGGCCGCCGGGTGCGACGGTTCCCGATCACCATCGAAGACCTGCTGTGACGTCCGGCTGCGCCGGGCCGCGCGGCTGCGTCCCTCAGCCGGCGGCGAGCGCTCCGTCGCGTTGTACGACCATCATGGCCATGTCGTCGTGGACCAGGCCGCCGGCGTGGTCGCGCAGGTCGGCGACGATCTCCCGCAGGAGCGGGCCGGGGGCGAGCTCGGACCACTTCGCGAGGCGTTCGGCGAGCGGGTAGAACGCGCCGTCGCTGTCGCGGGTCTCGGTGACGCCGTCGGTGTAGAGCAGGATCCTGTCCCCGTCGTGGAAGGGGAAGGTCGCCGCCGTGTACGCCGTGCTGTCGGACAGGGCGCCCAGACCGAGCGGCGGCGCCGGGTCGGTGACATGCAGGGCGGTCGCGGTCCCGGACGAGCGGCACAGCAGGAGGGGCGGCGGATGCCCGCAGCTGATCATGTGCACCACGGGCTGGTCGTCCGGGATGTCGAGCACCACGGCGGTCACGAAGCGTTCCCCGACGTCCGGGTCGACTTCCGAGAACTCGTTGAGGCCCCAGTGGACGGCGTCCTCCACGTAGGCGACGAGTTCCGGCAGCGGGACGGGGCGGTGGGCGACGGCGCGGAAGGCGCCCAGCACGATGGCGGTGTCGCTGATGGAGGCGAGGCCCTTCCCGCGGACGTCCCCGATGACCAGGCGGGTGGAGCGGGAGGTCCGGGCCGCGGCGTAGAGGTCCCCGCCGATGTAGGTGTCGGCCTCGGCGCTGTGGTATTCGCTGGCGAGGGACAGTGGTCCGGCGCGCGTGGGGAGCGGACGCAGGACGACACGTTGTGCGGTGTCCGAGACGGCACGCGCTCTGAGCAGTTCCCGTCCGCGCCGGTCCCGCAGGTGGGTGAAGGCGACCAGCAGCACGCAGAGCGCCGCGAGCGTGCACAGTTCGACCAGCACGCTCTCGGTGACGAGGGTTCCCCGCTCCGTGCCGGCGGCGATCAGCGCGAGGACGGCGAGTGCGCCGACCAGCGACGTGGCTCTCGGGCCGTAGGCCATGGCGGTGAACGCGGTGGCGACGACCAGGAGGTGGGCGAGATGGATGTCCGGCGGCAGGAACGCGTCGGCTGTCGGGATGGCGATGACCAGCAGCAACGGGACGGTCAGCCAGAGCGGGTGGGGTGATCCCCGGTTCCAGGCCGGCAGGACCTCGGTGGTGGATGTCTTCGTCGTCGCAGCCGTCACGTCGTGCTCCGGTCCGGGGTGCGGGATCCGTTACCGCAGGAACCGTCGGTGCGGGGTCCGTCGGTGCGGGATCCAAGTGTGGCGCCGTCGTCGATGAGCCGGGTGAGCCATTCGGCCAGCAACGCTCGTTCCGCGGGTGTGAACGATCGCGGAGGGTCGCAACGCAGCAGCGCCGCCAGGGTGGTGGCGGCCCGCTGCGTGCCGGCCGACGGGGATGTGTCGCCCGCGGACGCCTCCGGCGTCAGGACCCCCGCCAGCACCACGTCCCTGACCCGCGCCGACAGGTCGGTGTCGGGCCGCGTGCCGGGCCGGGTCAGCAGGGTGAGGGCGACACCGGTGTTCGCGGCGATCACGATGTCGGCCGCCCGGTCCGGCTCGACGGCGAGACACCCGGCCTGTGCCACGCGCTCCAGCGTGGCGTGCAGCAGCGCGTGCATCTCGTCGATCGCCTTGGGTACGCAGGCCGGCCCCGGGTCGGCCATCAGGCGGTACAGATTGGGATGCTCCAGGGCGAACTGAGTGTGCTGGTCCCAGCCCCGCCGTAGGTCCGCGACCGGGTCGGCGGTCGGCTCGGCGGCCCGTTTGGCGACCAGATACCGGGCGAACCCCTGATCCACGACAGCGGCCAGGAGGCTGTCCTTGTCGCCGAAGAGGCGGTAGATGACAGGCTGCCGCACACCCGCCTTCTCGGCGACGCCTCGGGTGGCCACGTCACCGGTGGGTGACGCCTCCAGCAGTTCGGTCGCCGCCTCAAGGATCAGCGATCTATTGCTCATGTTATCAACGATACCGGAGGTTATTTAATCCGAACATACTTATCTTTTTCCAGATTTCCGCCCGCGTCGGCGGGGACAGCGGTTCAGCGAAGAGCTCGGCGACCAGCTGTTCGTGGACGGTCTTTCCGTCAAGCTGCCAGGTGACCCGTCCGGCGGCGGTGTCGATGGTGATCTCGCAGTGGTGGAGCTGTCCGGGCGCCGCGGAAGGGCTGTACAGCGGGTCGCTCACCACGCGGGTGAAGGGTGAGGTCACCCCGGGGTACGGCAGGCGTTCGGTGATCGCGAACGCGGTCTCGCCGCTGGTGCAGAGGTCGTAGACCCAGCCGTTGACCGGATCGCAGAGCACGAAGGCCGCGAAGCCGTCGCGGTGGTCGTACGGCGTCGCGTTGATCGCCTCGGCTGCGATCGAGGCGGAGAAGCTGAGCCTGCCGGCCTCGGGCAAGGTGAAGTCCTCGGTGGAGAGCACGAGGAACTTGCAGTTGTCGGCCGTCTGGACGGGGTGGCTCTGGGTGAACCGGTCGACGGCGATCCGCACACCACCATCGCCGACCGTGACGTTGGCTCCCGGCTCGTCAGCGACGAACGTCGTGCCGTCCGGGAGTGGGTCTTTCCCTTCGCGCTGACGATCTGGCCGTGATGGGCGTCGAAGCGGGCGGTCTGCACGAGCCGCCCGACGCCACAGTTCACTTTTGGCCAGGGGTCAGAGGACAACCAGTGCCCTCCGCGACGGTGGGACGGCCAGTACCAGGCGAAACGGCTGTCCGGCGGACACCATGGTCAAGTGGGCGGAACCGGCCCGGCTCGCAGGGCTGGGGACCTCTACGCGGAGCCGCCCGGCGCAGTCGCCGACGAATCCGCTGACCATGCAGGAGACCCACGGGAACGCCCCGGACAAGACCGACCAGGAGTGCACCCACGCTGCTGTTCCGGGAGGGCGCTGCGGCCGGGGACCTCAACGCGGAAGCAAGACGGCCCGATCGTCACGACGGGGACAACAGACCGGGCCCCGAAGGCGAGGGGCCGTCGGCGCGGACGCCGTTCGTGACCCGCAGGAACTCCAGCTTTTCCGCGTCGGCGGAACCCGCGGCCACCGTGTAGACGACGAGCCGGACGTCGCAGCCCGGGACGGTGAGCACGTCGCAGTCGCACGTCACCTCGCCGACCTGGGGGTGGACGATGGTCTTGCGGGCCGAGACGTGCGGACCGACCGCGCCCTCGTCCCACAGCCGGGAGAACTCCGCGCTGGTGGACCGCAGTTCCTCGACAAGGGCGGCCAGGCCACGGTCGCGCGGGTAGTTGACGAGAGCCGTGCGCAGGTCGGCGACGAGGGCGGGGCTGAGGGCGTCGTCTTCCTGGAGCACGGGCCAGGCCGCGAGCCCTGAGGGCGCTGCGGTGAAGACCGCCCGCACCAGGTTCCGCTCGTCGTGTGTCCGTGCGCCGGGGTCGCCCAGCAGCGCCGCCCAGGCGGGAGTCCAGGACAGCAAGGTCCAGTCGGCGCTGAACACACCCACGGGGAACTCGCCGAGGCGAGCCAGCATCCGTTGGACCCCGGCTGGAACATGCGTGGAGATCGTCCCCTCCTGGGGAGGGAGGAGGCCGGCCAGCCGGTAGGCGTGATCGCGTTCCATGGGCTGCAGCTGCAGAGCCCTGGCCAGGCTCGCGACGACCTGTGCGGAAGGGCTCGTGGCGCGCCCCTGCTCCAGCCGCACCACGTAGTCGACCGACAGTCCCGCGAGTTCGGCCAGTTCCTCGCGTCGCAACCCCAGCGCACGTCGTCCGGGCCGCGAAGTCCGCCCGACGTCGAGGGGAGAGAGCCGGTCGCGCCAGCGGCGCAATGCCGTACCCAGGGTTTCGTCCACGCGACCATTGTGTCCGCCGGAGAGCCGTCGTGCCTGGTACTGGCTGTCCTACCGTCGCAGGGGGCACTGGTTGTCGTCGTAGCACGGGCCGACAGTGAACCCATGACCACAACATTCATCACAGGAGCCAACAAGTCCCTCGGGTACGAGACCGCCCGCCGCTTGATCGAGGCCGGCCACACCGTCCTCGTCGGCGCTCGTGATCCAGAGCGCGGCCAGGCGGCCGCCGACGCGCTCGGCGCCCGTTTCGTCCAGATCGATGTGACGGACGACGCGTCGGTGGCCGCGGCCGCCGCCGACGTCGAGGCCCGCGAGGGCGGCATCGACGTCCTGATCAACAACGCCGGTGTTCTCGGGACGCACAGCCCCGCCGACCAGATCACCGCCGCCGACGCGAGCGAGGTGTTCGAGGTCAACGTCGTGGGGATCGTCCGGGTGACGCACGCGTTCCTGCCTCTGCTGCGCAAGTCCGCGAACCCTGTCATCGTCAATGTGTCCAGCGGTATGGGGTCGTTCGCGGCCACCCATGACCCCGAGCGCGTCGAGGGCCGGGCCGTCGCACCGCTCTACACGGCGTCGAAGGCCGCCGTGACCATGCTGACCACGCAGTACGCGAAGTCCTTGCCGGACGTGAAGGTGAACGCGGCCGACCCGGGCTACACCGCGACCGACTTCAACGGGCACAGCGGACCGCAGACGGTGACCGAGGGGACCGACGCGATCGTCGGACTCGCCACCATCGGGTCGGACGGCCCGACCGGAACCTTCCGTGACCGTCACGGTGAGATGCCTTGGTGATCCAGTGATCCACCTCTGAATCCGGGCGCGCCCGGCAGGAAGGAGGGTTATGACACTCGTTATAGACCGGGGTAGGCTCAGCTCGCCGAGACACTGACGGACGCCGTGCTCGTGCCCGAGGTCGACCAGTTCGCCCCGGCCGCGCGGGTCGGATTCCAGGTGCACTTCACCGAGCGGGAGCCCGACATGATGGCCGTCGGCGGCCGGCTGCTGGCGGATGCGGGACCGGCCGCCGACGCGATGGTGATCGACGTCACGGTGATGGACGGCGACTGGCGCCAGGAAGTCCGCGCCGAGGTCCTCAAGCGCGTCCTGGCCGCGATGGCCGACGCCTGCGGTCCGGCGGAGCCGTCGCCGGCCTGGTGGGTCACCTTCCGCGTGATCGACGAGGGCAGCTGGGGCTCGCGCGGCGCCGTGCTGTCCGTCCTCTCCCTCCTCGACAGCGGCGTGTTCACCGAGGAGAAGGCCGAGGCCGTCCGCACCGCGCTCAGCGCGTGAGAAGCGCGCGGCCGGCGCCCCGCGCTCGCCGCGTGGGGCGCCGGCCGCGTTGTTTGATCACGGCACGTCCAGGAAGGAACTGGCCGGCTGAACTGTCCGGGGGTTCACGGATTGCACCCGCCACCGCGGTGAGCGGGCTCACCCGGGCGGGCGCACCCGGTCCCGCCGTCCGTGGCATGCGCGGTGGTCCGTCGTTCGGCAGCAGTGTGATGTTTCGCATGCGACGTGATGGACCGGGGGCCGGCGGGCAACGTACCCCTTCATGCCCCACGCGAACCCCCTGCGGCAGGTGATGTGATGACCACGGCGACGACCCCGGCGCTCCGGACGCCACCCGCCCGGACCGGCGCGGCGACCGCCGGGTCCCCCGCACCGGCCGCCCTGCCCTCCCTGCCGTCTCTCACCGGGCTGCGCTGGATGGCGGCGCTGCTGGTGTTCGGACTGCACGTGCACAACTTCGGCTGGTTCGGCGGCACCGGTGGCCGCCTCGTGTCCTGGGCCTTCGGCGCCGGCGCCACCGGAGTGTCGTTCTTCTTCGTCCTGTCCGGATTCGTCCTGACCTGGTCGGCGCGGCCCCACGACCGCGCGCTCGCCTTCTGGCGGCGGCGCGTCGCCCGGATCTACCCGGTGCATCTGGCCACCCTCGCCGTCGCTCTCCTCATGGCGTACACGCTGACGCACCAGGCACGGCCCACGGCGAAGCAGACGCTGGCGAACGCGCTGCTGCTGCACTCCTGGTGGCGCCCGTGGTGGCAGACGCTGAACCCGGTGAGCTGGTCACTGGCCTGCGAGGCGTTCTTCTACGCCGCCTTCCCGCTGCTGATCCTGCTGCTGCGCCGGCTCGGGGCGCGCGGCTCGGCCGCGCTGGGCGGCCTGTCGGTGGCGGCGGTCCTGGTGCTGGCCTGGGCGGACGCCCACCACTGGTGGACCTACTCGATCTACTCGTTTCCGGCCGCGCGGCTGCCCGAGTTCGTGCTCGGTGCGGTCACCGCGCGGCTGGTGCTGCTCGGCCGCTGGCGCGGACCCGGTCTGGAGGCCTCGCTCGCCCTGGCCGTCATCGGCTACTTCATGGTCCCGCAGGTCACGCCCGGCTACGCCGCCACCGTGTGCACCATCGCCGGGTTCGCCCTGCTCATCCCCGCGGCGGCGGTCGCCGACCTGCACGGGCTGCCGTCCCTGTGGCGGGGCCGGCGGATGGTACGGCTCGGGGAGCTGTCCTTCGCCTTCTACATGATCCATCTGCTGGTGCTGCGCGCAGCGACGGAGCTGCTGGGCAAGAAGCCACATTTCGGCGCACTGCCGGGGCTGGCGGTCACCGCGACGGCGTTCACCGTGTCGCTCGCGCTGTCCTGGGCGCTGTACGAGGGAGTGGAGCGCCCGGCACGGCGCCTGCTGCTGCGCCGCCGCCGTCCTTCTCCGCAGCCGGACCCCGTACCGGTCCGCCGGGAGGCCCCGGCACCGGCGCGTGACTGACCCCTGCGGTCACGGCCGGTCGCACGCACGGGTGACGTCCGCAACAGCGAGGAGAGTCCCGCGGGTTTCGGGGTAGGCGGCTCACCGACACCGGCCCGACGGCACACGTCGGCGGGCCGACACCAGGTGAACGCACCGAAGGAGCCGAGTCGACGTGCGCGGGAAGCAGATCGGGGGGAGCGCCCGGCCGGGGACGGCCGGGCCGTGCCCCTCCCCTGTCCGTCGACTGGTCCGCGCCGCGACGGAACACGACGCTCCGCGCCGCGGCACGGAGTCCTACGGCACGGCCCGCGCCGCACACCGCGACCCGGCCCGTGCCCCGCACCACGGCACCGCGGCGTACGCCCCCGCCCGTCCGGCCACACAGGCGTCCACGGCCACGGCCCCGCTGCCCCTCGTGAGCACGGGACCGGCCTTAACGTCCCGGGCGGCGCGGTGGCGGTCGGCACGGTCACTGCCGGCGGCGTCCGCCCGATGTCCCCGGCCAAACGACGCTGACCTGGGGAAAGTTGCCGTTGTCGCACAGTCGGGACCGGGTTTGGCCCGGCCGGACGGCGAGAGCTACGGTGGGCGGTCGGCAATGATCGATTCGGATAGCCGGCCGACCGGCGGACCTGGCTGTGCGAGAGGAGAGGATGAGAGTGCCCGAGCAGGAGACGGCCGAATCGGCACCGCAGGTGGTGAGTTCCTTCCTGGAACGGCGCAAGGAGCAGATCGCCCAGCGCTGGGCCGACGCCCCCCTGTTCCGTTCGGTCTTCACCGTCTCCCGCGACGAGGCGGTCGAGGCGTGCAAGGCCGTGGTGGACGCGCTGTCCGAGGTGGCCGTCAGCGGACGGCTGGAGGACATCGGGGCGCCCGGCTTCGCACCGGTGCGTGACCAGTTGGGGCGGATGGCCCAGACCCGGACTCGCACCGGATCCACCCCGGCCCAGATCGCCGACGAAGTGGCCGGACTGCGCGTCCCCGTGGTCGAGTTGCTGCGCGAGGAGTTCGCCGACCCCGCCACCCCTCAGGCCCAGGAGTGCGTGCTGGCGCTGACGCTCCTGCTGGGCACGCTGCGGCTGGTCGTGCTGGAGACGGCGCTGGACGCGAACGCCGAGCTGATCGAGCGGCAGCGCCAGCAGCTCCTCGAAGTGGCCACCCCTGTCATCAAGTTGTGGGAGGGCACGGTCGCCGTACCGCTGATCGGGACACTGGACAGCGCGCGCAGCCAGGTCGTGATGGAGTCGCTGCTGGAGGCCATCGTCGACCAGCGGGCCCGGTACGCCATCCTGGACATCACCGGCGTGCCGACGGTCGACTCGCTCGTCGCGCAGCACCTGATGAAGACGGTGGCCGCGGCGCGTCTGATGGGCGCGGAGTGCATCGTGTCCGGGATCCGGCCGGCCATCGCGCAGACCATCGTGCAGCTCGGCATCGACCTGGGCTCGGTGCTCACCCGCGCCTCGCTGTCCGACGCGCTGGCCTACGCGCTGGGCAAGCAGGGGATCGAGGTGTCCCGTGCGGACGCGGGTGCGAGCGCCCGGTGAACCAGCCCACTCCCGCCCAGCCGTCCCAGGTCCCGGTGCTCGCCCTGGGCGACATCCTGCTGGTCTCCCTGCAGGGCGAGCTGCACGACGGCATGGCCGAGCAGTTGCAGCACGACATCACCGAACGCATCGCCACCAGCCGGGTGACCGGTGTGGTCCTCGACATCTCCGGCGTGGACATCGTCGACTCGTTCCTCGGCCGGGTCCTCGCGGAGATCGCCTCCACGGCCAGCCTGCTGGCGGCCCGTACGGTCCTGGCCGGCATGCGGCCCGCCGTGGCGATCACCCTGGTCGAGCTGGGGCTCACCCTGCCCGGCCTGGTCACCGCCCTGGACGTCGACCGTGCCATGGAACTGCTGTCCCAGAGGGGGAGCTGATGCAGTCGTCCGGCCAGGCTTCCGTGACGAGCCTGCCCATCGGCTCGGACGCGGATCTGGCCTGGGTCCGGCAGCAGGTGCGGCAGTGCGCGGCGCAGCTCGGCTTCGGTCTGGTGCAGCAGACCAAGCTGGTCACGGCGGCGAGCGAGCTGGCCCGCAACACGCTGGTGCACGGCGGCGGCGGGCGGGCGGAGATCACGCCGCTGGACAACGGTCGCAGCCGTGGTCTGCGCATGTGTTTCATCGACAGCGGCCCGGGCATCCGCGACCTGGAACTGGCCATGACCGACGGGTACACCAGCGGTGGCGGCCTCGGACTCGGGCTGAGCGGAGCGAAGCGGCTGGTGCACGAGTTCAGCGTGGACACCGAGCCCGGCCGGGGCACGACCGTCACCGCCGTCGCCTGGGTGGCCCAGGTGCCCGCGTCGCGTCCGGGGGTGGGATGAGCCGGGTGTGGGAGATCCCGGTGCACGACTCCACGCGTGTCCGGGACGCCCGGATCGCGGCCCGTGAGGCGTGCGGACAGGCGGGCCTCGCCGCCGCGCGCACGGCGGCCGCGGAGCTGGTCGCCACCGAGCTGGCCACCAACCTGCTCAAGCACGCCGGTGGGGGCCGCATGGTGGTCAATCTGGTGATGGCGCCGGCCGGCGGGGAGGACACGTCGGTGCAGCTCTTCTCGCTCGACAACGGTCCGGGCATCCCCGATGTCGGCGCCGCGCTGCGGGACGGCTGGTCCACCGCCGCCGGCTCGCTCGGCGCGGGTCTGGGGAGCTGTCAGCGCAGCGCCAACGCCTTCCATCTGTACAGCCTGCCGGGCCGTGGGACGGTGGCGGCGGCGCGGATCGACCCGGAGCCCGGCCGGCGCGGGACACCGGCGGCACCGGTGCCGGCGGGCGGCATCACGATCGCCCTCACGCAGGCCGAGCACAGCGGTGACGCGTGGAGCTGGGTGCGCTCCGGGAGCCTGCAGACGCTGCTGCTCGCGGACGGTCTGGGGCACGGCCCGAAGGCCGCGCACGCCTCCACCGCCGCGGTGGAGGAGCTGCGCCGCACCGCCCATCTGCCGCCGGCCGACATCCTGCGCCGGCTGCACACCGCGCTGCGGCCCACCCGGGGCGCGGCGGTCACGGTGGCCCAGGTGGACACGGACCGGGCGGAACTCAGTTTCGCGGGCGTCGGCAACGTCGGCGCCCGGGTGCGCACCGGGGACTCCTGGACGTCCCTCGTCTCCCATCCGGGGATCGTCGGCGCGTACTTCCCGGCGCACGTTCCCGTGCGCCGGGTGCCGTGGCGCCGGGACAGCCTGCTCGTCGTGCACAGTGACGGACTACCCAGCCGATGGCGTCCGCCGGAGGACCCCCGGCTGCTCGCCGACGACCCGTCGTTGGTGGCCGCGGCCATCCTGCGCGACGCGGGCAGCCCGGCCCGCCCCGCACGCGACGACATCAGCGTGGCCGTACTGGCCCCCGACCGCCGGACCAGCGCCCATGACAGCCGCCTCTGAGAACTGGACCATCGCCTCCGCCGCCGACGCGGCCCGCGCCCGTGCACTGCTGGCGCGGCTCACCGCGGACGCCGGGGTGCCCGCGCTCGACCGCGCCCGCTTCCTGGCCGCGCTCGGCGCCCGGCTGCGCCGTGCCCTCGGCACCGGCGGCGCGGACCTGGCCCTGGCCGCCGAGGCGGGCGGGAAGCTGCGGGTCGCCCTGGGCGGTCCGCAGCCCTGGCAGCACACGCTCGTCTGCCCCGCCCCCGTGACCGGCCCGCTGCCCGGCCTGGACGAGGCCCCGCTCGCCGAGGCCCTGCTGGGCGCCGACGAGGACACCGCCGCGCTGCTGGCGCACCTGGCGGAGACGGAGAAGCTGCTGCGGTTCCACCGGGAGGAGCTGCACCAGACCAACCAGGGCGTGCTGGCGCTGCACGCCGAGCTGGAGGCGGCGGCGCTGGCACAGCGCGAACTCCTCGACGCGGAGCGGGCGGCACGCGCGGAGGCGGAGAAGGCCCGCCGTCTGCTGACCTTCCTGGCCAACGCGAGCGCGGTGCTGAACGCCTCCCTCGATCACGAGGACATCCTGCGCCGGCTGCCCGAGCTGCTGGTCCCGGAGTACGCGGCGCACGTCGACGTCTGGCTCGTGGACGACGAGCGGATCCTGCCGGCCGAGCGGGCGGCGGCCACGGTGACGGCGGCGCGCACCGGCCGCCCGCAGCACGCGGGCCCCCACCCCGGTGACCTCCCCGGCGTGGACGACCTGCCGGCCTCCGCGCTCTCCCCGGACCGGCCGCTGCTGTGCCTGCCGCTCGGCGCGCGCACCGTGCAGGGGGTGCTGACGCTGGCGGCGCCCGGCGAGCGCTTCGACCCGGACACCACCGTGATGCTGCTGGAACTGGCCCGGCGGGCGGGCATCGCCCTGGACAACGCCCGCCAGTACGAACAGCACCGGGACGTGGCCGAGGCCCTGCAGCGAGCGCAGCTGACCGAACTGCCCGCCACCCCGGGCCTCGACCTGGCCGCCCGCTATCTGCCGGCGACGCACGGTCTGAACATCGGCGGCGACTGGTACGACGCCTTTCCGCAGCCGGACGGCAGTGTGCTGGCGGTGATAGGGGACGTCACGGGGCACGGGCTGCGCGCGGCGGTGATCATGGGCCAGCTGCGGACCGCGCTGCGCGCCTACGCCGTGGAGGGCAACGGCCCGGCGCGCATCCTCACCCTGCTGCACCGGATGCTCCGCCATCAGCAGCCGGAGTTGTACGCGACCTGCGCGATCGCCCGGTTCACACCCGGGGAGCCCGGAGTGGTGTGGGCGGCGGCCGGACATCCGCCGGCCATCGCGCGCGGTCCGCACGGCGAGGTGCGGGTGCTGGAGGCGAGACCGGGGATCATGCTGGGGGTTCCGCTGGCGTTCTCGTACGAGGAGCACACCCTGGAGCTGCCGGTGGGCTCGACGCTCGCGCTGTACACGGACGGTCTGGTGGAGCGGCGGTCCGCGGGGATCGACGCGGGCATCGACCGCCTCGCCCAGGCCATGGAGGCGCTCGGCCGGTCGGATCTGGCGGATCTGGACGGGGCGGCCGACGCGCTGCTCAAGCCGATGCTTCACGACTCCGAACACGACGACGACATCTGCCTGTTGCTGTGCCGCACCACGGCTGAGTGAACAGCCGGACGCCGGCTCCCGGTGGTGCGGGAGCCGGCGCGGGACCGCCGTTCGATGCTGCGACGGGTGCGGACGACTGTCCGAAGACCGTCAGGCGGCGGACGGGAAGCGTTCCCAGACCCGGTGGGTGCCGAGCAGCTGGGTGAGCTGCTGGAACGCGGCGGTGGCGGTGTCGTCGGCGATGACACCGGGCGCCTCCAGCGGGATGCCGGCCGCCTCCAGGGCGCTCTGTCCGCCCTTGGCGGCGCCGATGGCCTTCCCGTGCCGGAAGGCCTCCGCCAGCAGCAGCCCCACCCGCGGGTCGGGGGTGGCCGGGTGGCCGTTGGGCCGGCCCGCCTTGGCGTCCCGGGCGCCGTAGGCGTCGGCGCCGACACCGGGGGTGCCGGCCACCAGCAGCGCGTCGAACTCCACGGAACGCGCGGTGGCGTAGGTCCGCTGGACGGTCAGGGCGTCCTCGCCGTCGCCGAGGGTGCCGCCGGCCGGTGCGACGATCAGCGGGACCATGCCGGCGTCCAGCACCTCCTGGCGTACGGCCCGTACGCCGTCGAGGTCGCCGTCGGGGCCGGTGACGATGCCGATGATCCGGCCGTCGGTGGGCCAGGTGTGTCCGATCTGGGAGAGGGCGGGGCTGGGCTCGACGTCGGCCAGCGGCACCGTGGGCGCGGGGGCGGGCAGGCCGAGGCCGGCGGCGACGCCCTGGCACAGCTCCGGGTCGATGTTGGCCAGGACCTGGAGCGCCCGTTCCCGGATGGCCTGCTCGTAGCACTTGCCGAGTTCGAAGGTGTAGGCGCCGATGATGTGCTCGCGTTCGGGCGGGCTCATGCTGAGCCAGAACCGGCGGGGCTGGCTGAAGTGGTCGTCGAACGACTCGGGTGCCTCGCGGACCTTGGTCGCCTCCGGGATCCGCACGGGTGTCTCGACGTAGGCGCCGTCGAGACCGGCTCCGGGGGTGAACGGGCAGCCGCCGTCGAGCGAGTTGGGGCGGTACGGCGCCGTGCCGCGGTGCACGGCGGTCTGGTGCATGCCGTCACGGAGCATGTCGTTGACGGGTGCGTGTGGCCGGTTGATGGGGAGCTGCGGGAAGTTGGGGCCGCCGAGGCGGGTGATCTGGGTGTCCAGGTAGGAGAAGAGCCGGCCGGCGAGCAGCGGGTCGTCGGTGATGTCGATGCCGGGGACGAGGTGGCCGACGTGGAAGGCGACCTGCTCGGTCTCGGCGAAGAAGTTCGACGGGTTGCGGTTGAGGGTGAGCAGCCCGATCGGCTGCACGGGGGCCAGTTCCTCGGGGACGATGTTCGTCGGGTCCAGCAGGTCGATGCCCTCGAAGGTCTGGTCGGGGGTGTCGGGGAAGGTCTGGATGCCGAACTCCCACTGCGGGTAGGCGCCCGCCTCGATGGCGTCGGCGAGGTCCCGGCGGTGGAAGTCGGGGTCGACGCCGTTGATGATCTGGGCCTCCTCCCACACCAGGGAGTGCACGCCCAGCTTCGGCTTCCAGTGGAACTTGACCAGGGTGGTTCCGCCTTCGGCGTCCACCAGGCGGAAGGTGTGGACGCCGAAGCCCTCCATCGTGCGGTACGAGCGCGGGATGCCCCGGTCGGACATGTTCCACAGGGTGTGGTGGGTGGCCTCGGTGTGCAGGGTGACGAAGTCCCAGAAGGTGTCGTGGGCGCTCTGCGCCTGCGGGATCTCCCGGTCGGGGTGCGGCTTGCCGGCGTGGATCACGTCCGGGAACTTGATGGCGTCCTGGATGAAGAACACCGGGATGTTGTTGCCGACGAGGTCGAAGACGCCCTCGCTGGTGTAGAACTTCGTCGCGAAGCCCCGGGTGTCGCGGACGGTGTCGGAGGAGCCGCGGGAGCCGAGCACGGTGGAGAAGCGGACGAACACCGGTGTCTCGACGTCCTCGGCGAGGAAGGCCGCCTTGGTCACGTCAGCGGCGGTGCCGTAGCTGCGGAAGACGCCGTGCGCGCCGGCGCCGCGGGCGTGGACCACGCGCTCGGGGATGCGCTCGTGGTCGAAGTGCATGACCTTCTCGCGCAGGTGGTGGTCCTGGAGGAGCACCGGGCCGCGGGGGCCCGCCTTGAGCGAGTGGTCGGTGTCGTAGAGCCGGGTGCCCTGGGCGTTGGTCAGGTAGCTGCCGCTCTGCGCCATCCGCGCCTGGTCGGCGCCGGTCGGCTGCCCGGTCGGCGAGACCGTGTCCGGGCCGCTCTGGTCGGGCTTGGGCGGGTACGGCTCATGGGGGTCGGTCGGCTCGGCGACCGGCGGAGACTTGGGTCCCGGCTTGCCGGGGATACCGTCCTCGGGGCCCGCCGGCCCGCCCTGCAGGGCGTCCGCCACCTTGTCCGCCGCTCGCTTCAGGGGATTCGTCTCGCTCATCAGTTCCAATTCCTTCGCTGGTCACGGGGCGGGCCCGGCAGGGGGCGAGGTGGGTGTCCGAGGCGTGGCCGCCCGCACCGGGGCATGCGGCCGGCACCAGGGACGTACCGGGCGAACTTCGATTGAAAGGGATACGACAGGACTCGTACCGAGGTCCCCGGGCCGGGGCGTCCGAAACCGGGAATCACGGGGATTTCCGGTCGGGGTGAAGTCGGGCCGTCTCCCATCGAGTTGCCGGGGCGGGAGGCCCGCCGGACGCCGGTCCGGACCCGGGGACCACCGGCAGGGCCAGGTGCCCCCTGCCGAGGACGTGTTGATCGGCAGGGCCGGCTTCTTGACCCGGGGCAGGCGGTCACCCTGCGGCCGCCCGCACACGCCACCCTAGGCGCTGACCCCGTCCGGCGCAGGTCGGGACGGGCCTGGGAGTACGGCCCCGCGGCCGCCGGTCACGGGCGCGCCACGACCCGGAAGGTCTTCAGGGAGGAGTCCGCCGCGTCCGGGACGAGGAAGCCGTGGGCGACACCGCTGCGCAGGTAGTCGACGACCTCGGCGGTGATCACCTCGCCCGGCGCCACGACCGGCACGCCCGGCGGGTACGGGCTGATGGTCTCGGCGGCGACCCGGCCCACGGCGCGCTCGGCGGGCACCTGTTCGGCGGGGCCGAAGAAGGCGTCGCGGGGCAGCACCGCCTGCTCCAGTTCCAGGGCGTGGGGCTCGGGCAGGTGCACGGCGGGCTGCCGCTCGATGGTGTCCGCCCGTTCCGCCAGCGAGCTCACGGACTCCACGAGGAGTTTCTCGGTCTCCTCGTCGTCGGAATGGGTGATGGAGGCGCTGATCCGGCAGGTGTCCGAGCCGCCCACGTCGATGTGGCAGTTCGCGCGCAGCCACTCGGCCGCCTGCATGCCACTGATGCCGAGGTCCCGTACGTCCACGACGATCTTCAGGGGGTCGAACTCGGCGGCCAGGCCCTCCTCGATGATCTCCCCGCCCATCACCCGCAGGCCCGTGAGTTCCCGCAGCCGGGCCCGGATGCGCTCGGCACGGTGCAGGGCCGCGTCCAAGAGGCCGTGCCCCTGTTCGACCATCTGCCGACGCCAGCCGTCGAGGGTCGCGTAGACCAGGGAGGAGGCGCTGGTGGTGCCGAGCAGGTCCTCGCGCTGTTTGAGCACGGTGGGCGAGACCCGGTCGTGCTGGAGGTGGAACACCGAGCTCTGCTCGATGGCGCCGCCCATCTTGTGGACGCTGGTGACGACCAGGTCGGCGTCCGCGTCCATGCCCCAGGCCGGCAGGTCCGGGTGGAAGGGCAGGTGGGCGCCCCACGCCTCGTCCACGATGAGCGGGACGTCGGAGGCGTGGCAGGCGTCGGCGACCGCACGCACGTCGGCGCAGGTGCCCCAGTCGGTCGGCGTGATCAGCAGCATGCCCTTGGCGTCGGGGTGTTCGCGCAGCCGGTTGCGCACGTCGTCGGCCTCGGGCGGATGGGCCATGTGCCGTTCGGCGTCGAACTTGGGGTGGACCCAGATCGGTTCCACCCCGTTGATGATCACGGCGGCGATGACCGACTTGTGGGCGTTGCGGGACAGCAGCAGCTTCTCCCCCGGTCCGGCGACCGAGCACATCGCGGTCTTCACGGACAGGGAGCTGCCGCAGGTGGAGAAGAAGGCGTGCTCGGCGCCGACCGCGTCGGCCATCAGCTCCTGGGCCTGCTCCAGCACGCCCTGGGACTGGCGGCGGTCGTCCAGCCCGTTGAGGCTGAGCACGTCGGCACGGAAGACGTCCAGACCGAGGATCTCGGCCACCCGGGGGTCGGTACCGCGGCCCTGTTTGTGCCCGGGTGGCCCGTACGCCACGTCTCCTCGCCGCCGGAACTCCTGCAGAGCCTCCAGGACGGGTACGCGTGAGTGATCCATGGCTGTCCTCCTGAGCTGGTCGGTGCCGCGTCCACCGTGTTGCACCGGCCGCGCTCCCCAAACACGCGGCCGGTGTCAGGGGGCCGTTCGGTGGAACCCGGCCCGGCACGGAACACGCCCGCCGAACCCGAGGAGGTCTCGTGTCGCTGTACCAGCGGATCCGGGAGGAGACCGCGCTCCGCGCCGACGCGCTGTGGACCGTGGCGTCCGCCCTGCACGCCGACCCGGAGACCGCGTTCGCCGAGCACCGGGCGGCGAAGCTGCTCACGGGCGAACTGGAGCGCGCGGGGTTCGAGGTGCGGCGGGAGGCCGCGGGCCTGCCGACCGCCTTCACGGCCCGCTCGGGCGAGGGCCGGCCGGTGGTGGCCTTCCCCCTGGAGTACGACGCCCTGCCCGGGCTCGGGCACGCCTGCGGGCACAATCTGATCGCGGCGGCGGGCCTCGGGGCGGCCCTCGTCACACAGGCCGTGCGGGACGGCACCGGGGGCACGGTCCTGGCGGTGGGCACGCCGGCCGAGGAGGGCGGTGGCGGCAAGGCCCTGGAGGTGGAGGCCGGGGTCTTCGACGGGGTGGACGCCGCCCTGATGTTCCACCCCGGGGTGTACGACTGGGTGCGGGCGCCGCTGACCGCGCAGGAGCAGTACCGGGTCGCCTTCCGGGGCCGGGCCGCGCACCCGACGGGCAACCCGACCGAGGGCATCGACGCGCTCGCGGCGCTGGTCGAGCTGTTCAACGTCCTGTCGGCGCTCGGGCGGCGGCTGCCGGAGGGGTCCCATGTGCAGGGGATCATCACCGAGGGCGGTACGGCCACGAACATCGTCCCGGAGCACGCCGGGGGCCGCTTCGGGCTGCGCGCGGTCACCACGGCGGCCCTGGACGAGCTGGCGGAACAGCTCCGCACCGCCGCCGAGGGGGTGGCGCTGGCGACCGGCACGGCCGTCACGGTGGAACGCGCGAGCGTGCGGTACGAGCACTTCAGGGACAGCTCGGTGCTGTCCGAACGGTTCGCCGGGCACCTGGACCGCGCCGGGATCACCCTCACCGCGCCCACGCCCGGCGTCTACCTGGGCTCCTCCGACATCGGCAATGTCAGCGGCCGGGTGCCCGCCATCCACCCGTTCGTCGCGATCATGGGCGCCGACGGCTCGGACCACACGCCGGAGTTCGCCGAGGCCGCGGCCTCGGAGCGGGCCCGCCGGGTGCTGACGGCGGTGGTGGAGGCGCTGGCCTGCACGGCGGTGGACATCCTGCGGGACGCGGACCTGCGCGGCCGCGCCTGGGCGGACCTGCACCTGACCGCGGACTGACGGCCGTGGGCCCGCCGAGCCCGGGCTGACCGCCGTACGCCCGCACGGCCCGGCCGTCGTACGGCAGTTCAGCCCGGCCGGCCGCAGCGGACCTCGCGCTCGTCCTCCCGGCCGGCGGCCTCGGCCTGGGTGCGCACGTGTTCCACGGCGGCGGGCAGGGCCCGGCGGATCACCTCGGGCAGCCGGCCGCGCGACGGCCACTCCACCAGGCAGCGCGCGACCTCCCGCAGTTTGATGTTGGTGTGCTGCGACATGTGCCGCAGCACCTCCCAGCCCTGCTCCGGACGCAGCCCGCCCACGGTGATGACCACGCCGATCGCCTGGTCGACCAGGGCGTGCGAGCCGAGGGCACGGCGTAGCTGCTCCACCTCCTCCTGGAGTGCCTTCACCTGGTCCGTCTGCTCGTCGCGTCCGATCATGGGCTCACCCTCCGCACCACGGTCGCCGAACGCCAGCCGCCAGGCGAACAACAGGGCAAGAGGCCGTACAGAAAACGAAAAATCGCTGGTGGACGGGCCCTGGAAGCGGAATCCGGGGGCAGCCGGGGCACATGGAGACACTCACCTTCGACAGCCACGACCTGGACGTGACGGAGGATTTCCTCAGCCGGGCCTACGCCAGGATGCGCATCGCCAGCGGGACGCCCGGCTCGACCCACGCCCGGATCCACCGCGCCGGCATTCCCACGGTGAGCGTCGACGAACTCGCGCTGGACTTCGAGATGGCCTACTCGGTGTCCCCGCTGGGCCGGATCTGCCTGTGCGTCGTGCACGAGGGAACCGTGCGGGACCACGGCTTCCGGGGTGTCGAGGACTCCTTCGGCCCCGGTGACGTGGTGTTGTTCGCGCCACCGGACCTGCCGTACGCGGGCCGCATCTGCAACGCCCGCTACAACATCACCATGCTGGATCCCGCGCTGCTCGCCCAGGTGGCCGGAGACGGCTCGCGTCCGGTACGGCTGACCGGGCACCGGCCGCGCTCGGCCGCCGCGGCGCGCCATCTCAGCCGTACGATCGCCCATCTGCGGGACGATGTGCTGTCCGACGCCGAGATCGCGGACCAGCCGCTGATCGCCGCCACGGCCGCCCAGCACCTGGCGGCGAGCGTCCTGGCCGCGTTCCCCAACACGGCGCTGGACGAGCCCGCCGCCCACGGCGCCGACGCGCACCCGGCGGTGCTGCGCCGCGCGCTCGCCTACATCGACGACCACGCGGACCAGCCCGTCACGGTCGCCGACATCGCCGCCGCGGCCCATGTGACGGTACGGGCGCTGCAGTACGCCTTCCGCCGCCATCTGGACACCACTCCGCTGGCCCAGCTGCGCCGGGTGCGGCTCGCGCACGCCCATCACGAGCTGGTGGCCGCCGACCCCGGCGAGGTCACGGTCACGGAGATAGCGGCCCGGTGGGGTTTCCACCACCCGGGCCGCTTCGCCTCCCTGTACCGGGACACCTACCGGAAGGCCCCGCACGAGACCCTGGCCGGCGGCTGACCGGCGGCTGAGCGGTGTCCTACGGGAAGGACGTCACCTTGGACGGGACCGTGTCGGTCCCGGAGGTGGGTGCGCCGGTGCTGTTGACGACGTGCGCGTACTGGCCCTTGCCGCCTAGGGAGATCACCAGCAGGTCGTGCATCTTGATCCCCGAGGCCACGGGCACCTGGAAGCCGTGCGCCTGGACGATCGAGGGATCGGCCGTGTAGTTGCAGTAGCTGCCCAGGCCCCACGCCTCGTGGGTGGTGACGGAGTCGGCGACCTTGTAGGCCGCGTAGCCGGTGATGCCGTCGTGGGTGATCGCGGCGGCGTTCGGGGCGTCGTAGGCCTTCTCGTTCTGGAAGAAGATCGTCCGGCCGCGTTCTCCGTTCCAGTAGACGTCGTACTTGTTGAAGTGCTCCACGAACAGGCCGGTGGCGAGGACGTCGTCGCCGTTCACGCGCAGGCCGTAGTCGGCGCGGTTGGTGTCCCAGCCGACGCCGCTGCCGTGGTCGGCGCGCCAGAGCCAGGTGTGGTCGATGATGACGTCGTCGCTGTTGACCACCACGGAGTTGGTGGCGAGCCCGGGCCCGGCACCACCGACGCGGATGAACACGTCCTGCATGGTGGTGGGGTTCGCGGAGTGGTCGGCGGTGGCGCCGGGGGTGCCGATGCGCAGCAGCGTGTCGGAGTTGACCGGGCCCGCGTCGATCAGGAATCCGGCGAGCCGCACGCCGTCGACGTCGGCGACGTGCATCGCGTCGATGCCGTTGTCCGGGACGAGGGTGGCGAGGCCGAGGCCGAGGACGACGGTGTTGGGCCGGGTGACGTCGATGGTCTGGTCGAGGTGGTAGACGCCGGGGGTGAACAGGAGGTTGAGGCCCTGGGCGAGGGCCTGGTTGATGGTGGCGGCCGTGGCGCCCGGCTTGACGACGTAGAACTGGTCGAGCGGGATCGACGTGCCGGCGTTCGCGGGCCAGGAGACGCCCCGGGCGTTCGTGCGCTTGGCCGGGACGAACACCTTGTAGGCGGAGCCGTCGAGGTAGAGGAACGGCTTCTCGCGGGAGACCGGGGTGGTGTCCAGGGTGGTGTACGGGCCGCTGTCGAAGTTGGTGGCGGGGGCGCCCTGGACGCCGGAGAAGGTCATGTTCCACACGCCGTTGGTCCAGCCGCCGACCGAGCTGTCCCGGGTGTACCACTGCTGCTGGGAGTACGGGCCCACCGTGCCGTCGATCTTCGAGTCCGCGACGTAGCCGCCGGAGGCCCAGCCGTAGCCGTTGGGCGCGAGGTTGAGGCCGCCCTGGACGTGGATGCGGCGGAAGGGCGCGGCCTGGGCGACGGCCCAGCGGTCGGTGCCGTTGACCGGCTTGAGGGCGAGGTTCTCCGCCGAACGCCAGAAGTTCTGGGTGGCGTTGCCGTTGAACCAGCCCGCGTCGACCGTGATGTCCCCGTTGATCTGGGTGTCGTCGGGGTTCAGGCCGAGGCCGGAGATCGAGGTGTAGAAGCCGAGTTGGGCGTTGATGTTGTTGTAGGTGCCGGGCTTGAGCAGGAACTGGTAGCGGCCGGTGCCGAACTGGGCCGACTCCTGCTTGGCGAAGACGTCGTCGAACTTCTGCTGGAGGCCCGGGGTCGAGGGGTCGACGACGATGACGTTCGGGCCGAGGTCGCCGCCGCCCTGGACGGGCGGGACTCCGGTGGTGCCGGTGTGCACGGCGGCCTCCCACAGGGAGTAGCCGTAGCCGGTGCCGCGGGCGGTGCCGTAGATCCGGACGTACCGGCCGGAACCGCTGACGTCGTAGGACGCCGTGCCGCCGGTCGCCCCGGTGACGCTCTTGAGGGTGTTCCAGCTCTGCCCGTCGGTGGAGGCCTGGATCTGGAAGTCCTTGGCGTAGGCGGCCTCCCAGTTCAGGTCCACCTTGCACAGGTTCTGCACGGAGCCGAGGTCGACCCGGAGCCACTGCGGGTCGGCGGCCTGGCTGGACCAGCGGGTCCCGGTGTCGCCGTCGAAGGCGGCCGAGGCGGGTGTGCCGGCGTTCTCGGTGGTGGAGGCCGTGGCGGGCCTGCCCTGGGCGGCGTTGGCGGTGCCGCAGCCCGCCTGGGTGCCGTCCGCCGCGCCGAACACCTGGAACTCCCAGAGCGAGTAGCCCCAGGTCGTGGCCCGGTGCACGCCGAGCATCCGTACGTAGCGGCCCTGGCCCGACACGTCGAGCGTGTCGGTGCCGCCGTCGGAACCGGTGACGGACTTCAGATCGGTCCAGGTGCTCCCGTCCCCGGATATCTGGACCTTGTAGTCCTTGCCGTACGCGGCCTCCCAGTTCAGGACGACCCGGGTGACGGTGGCGGTGCTCCCGAGGTCGACCCGGACCCACTGGTCGTCGGTCGCGGCCGAGGACCAGCGGGTCCCGGTGTCTCCGTCGACGGCCTTGGCGGCGGCGGTGCCGCTGTTCTCCTCGGACGACGCGGTGGCGGACTTCCCCTGGGACAAGGGGGTTTCGGCGGCGGTGGCCGACGGGTGGGTGGCGGGCAGGGCGAGCAGCGCGGCCGTGGCGGCCAGCGCTGTGCCCAAGGATCTCAGTCTCATTCGGCGGCTCCAGACGTGTGGGGGTTCAACGGGCGCAACCCACGGCTTAGTTCATGTTTTGATTTAAGGGATGAACCAACCCGGCCACAAGCCTTCGGACACCAGATCCTTCAACCTCCGTACCGCGACACGCCGGTGGCTAGCGCCCGACCGGGCTGAACGACAGGGTCTGTTCGGCCGCGGTGCGCCCGCCGCCGACGGCGCCGCCGGTGGTGTCCGTCCAGGTGCGCGGCGGTGTGGTCTCGGCGAGGCGGCCCGTGCTCGCGGAGAGGCCGAGCACGAGGCCGCTGTAGCGGTTGACGAGGCGGTAGGTACCGTCGGCGGCGGAGCCGGGGATCACGAACCACTGCTGTCCGACGGTCGGTCCGGCGGCGCGGGCCGCGGTGACCGTGGGCTCGGCACCCCAGGCGCGACCGGCCGTCCTCGCGGAGTCGACGCCCAGCAGCCGGCCGGTCGCCGCGTTGGCGAGGGTGAAGGCACCGTCGCCCGTGGACGTGAAGGACCACGACTCGCGGGCGGAACCGGTGGGCTGGGCCACGGAGGTGACGGCGGATCCGCCGGGCACCTGGGCGAGGATCCGGCCGGTGCCGGCGGAGATGCGGTACCGGCGGCCGGTGTGCACGGGCGGGGCGGCCGGCGTGGCCGGGTCGACGGTGACGTCGACGTGCTCGCCGGAGGCGTCGTGGGAGCAGCCGAAGGAGCAGTAGGCGCGGAAGGTCCTGCCGACGATCGCCGAACCGGTGCGGCTGACGGGGTCCAGGAACCAGCGGTACCAGGAGGCGGTGGTGTAGTCGCCGGTGTCGCCGATGAGCTGCCACTTCTGCGTGGCCAGGTCGTCGGTGGCGTAGAGGTACTGCGGTGCGCCGCCGCTCTGGTCGACGGCCTGCGGCGTGCCGATGTAGCGGCCCAGGTGGGCGTCGTAGGCGATGTTCATCACGAACAGCGGGGAGGTCGGGGGCATCGTGCCGGCCGCGATCTGCTCCGCTGCGGTGCCGGAGTTCGCCGGGTCGTACTCTTCGGAGGCCGGGGTGTAGCCGGTGGGGTGGCCGGCGTCGACCGGGACGATGTTGCTCTCCCGGCCGCCGGTGCCTGGCTGGGTCCAGGCGCCGTCGTACCACTTGCACCAGGAGCCGGGGGCCATCTTCGCGGCGATCGGGGCGCGGGCCACGTGCTCGTGGAAGGCCTTCCAGCCGCCGCTCTTGTCGACGATCCGGGAGCCGTAGAAGACGTAGAAGTAGCCGGATGCGGTGTCGACGAACAGGCGTTGGTCGCCGTCGCCGTAGGAGTACGTCTCGTGCGGGAAGGCCGCCGTGTCCCCGCGCTCGGTGCTGTACGGCGAGGTGATCACGTGGTCCTTGATGCTCCAGGTGCGGCCCTGGTCGGTGGAGACGGCGTAGTCGACGGCGTCGTAGTGCAGCCCGTCGCCGAAGGGCTGCGGGGTGAACTCGTTGTGCACCAGGCCGTACCAGTCGCCGGTGTCCGGGTCGGCCCACACCCCGGACAGGTCGCAGTAGTTCTTGCGCGCGTAGCGCGAGCCGGCCGGCGCGTACGTCGCCTCCCGCCCTGTGGGGCCGTTGTCGCACCGCCAGGTGGTGTCGTCGTTGCGGTCGGCCGGGTTGGCCGGGTTCACGGCCTCGCTGAGGGTCCGGTCGAAGGTGGCGCTGTCGAAGTCCTTGCCGGTGTAGAAGTCCCAGACCCGTGGGTCGTCGGCGCCGTAGAGCGCGGCGGACTGCTGGTAGTGGAAGGTGCCGTCCTTGTCGAGGTACGGGGTGGCGGGGGTGTCGGTGGGGTGGCCGAACGGCACCGGGGTTCCCACGGTCACGGTGTAGCCGGTGTCGCCCGGGGGCGCGGTGTGCGCGGGGGTGGAGGTCTGCGCGGGGAACGCGGCGCCGCCGCACAGGACCAGGGCGACGGCCGCGGCCAGGGTGCCGCCTGATCTGGTCGACCGTCGTACTGGGCTCAACAGTCGCACGGGTGCTCCTTGTCGCCGAAGGGCCGGTCGCACGGAACGATCCGGCTCCGGCGGCGTCCCCGGCAATGGACTCCTGTGGTCCGCCTCTTGCACTTTCGTGCGCGGACGGCGATCCGTGCGATCACTTTCGCACACGCGGGCGTGCGCGGGTCAGCGCGGCTCGGGCGGGGCGGCGGACAGCGGGGTGTCCCAGGCGAGTTGGCGGACGAGCTGCTCGTCCGGCCCGGCGGGAGGGGCCGTACCGGGTGCGGGGCGGGACGGCGTGCGGGTGCCCCGGGTGAGGCCGCCGCTGACGGTGATGTTGTGCTCGGTCCGCGGGCGCCGGTGCCGCTCGTACGCGGCGCACGCGGCCCGCGGATCGGGCAGGTCGCGCAGGGCCTTGGCCAGGACGACGGCGTCCTCCAGGGCCATCGAGGCGCCCTGACCGGTCGCCGGCGAGGCGGCGTGGGCCGCGTCGCCCACGAGCAGGACCCGCCCGGCCCGCCAGGCGGTGCCGAGCGGCAGCTCCGTGGCGTTGGTGACCATGAGGGAGTCGGCGGAGGCCTCGACCAGTGCGGCGGCGGGGGTGTCGTCCTCCCTGAGCAGCGGCAGCAACTGCGCGCGCAGCACGGCGGGTGGCGCGGCGAGCGCTCCGGCGGGCAGCGGATCTCCGCCGGCGCGGGCGAACCAGTACGTCTCCCCCGCCGGCGACACCGCGTACCCGAAGGCGGTCGTGCCGCCCCGCACCATGGTGATGGCGCCGACGGGGCCTGGCCCGGGCGCGGTGCCGGTGTAGCCGTAGTAGACCCGCTGGCCGGCGTACCCGGGCCGGACCTCGGGCATGAGCAGCCCGCGCACGGTGGAGTTCAGGCCGTCGGCGCCGACGAGCAGGTCGCCGGTGGCCGTGGAGCCGTCGGCGAAGCGGGCGGTGACGTCGTACCGGCCGTCCGTCACGGACACCAGCCGGGCGCCGTGGCGCAGCCCGATACCGCGCCGGACCGCCTCGCCCTGGAGGGCCGCGTTCAACTCGCCGCGGCGCAGGCAGCGGTAGCGCAGGGCGGGGTCGTCCGCCTCGCCCAGTGGTGCGTGCGCGACCTCGGTGCCCTGACCGTCGAGCAGCCGCAGCGAAGTCAGCGGAAAACCGACGGCCGTGACGGCGTGCGTGGCGTCCAACTGGGCCAGGGCGCGCATGCCGTTGCTCGCCAGGGTGAGGAAGGCGCCGATGTCCTCGGCCGTGTCCGGGTGTGCCTCGAACACGGTGACGTCGACACCGGCCTTGTGCAGGCCCAGGGCGGTCGCGGTCCCCGCGATGCCGCCGCCGATCACCAGTACCCTCATCGCATCCACTCCGTAGCGGATGAGGGTACAGGTGGCGATGCCGGTCGCTCCCGCTCAGCCGGCCGAAGTGTCCTGTGTCGCCTCGCGTGCTTCGGTGAGGGCTCGCTGCCTGAGGTTGCCGCCGAACAACTGCATGGTGGCGGCGGCCAGGATGTCGTCCCTGCCGATGGTCCGCCCGTCCCCCCTGCGGGTGGACAGGGCCCAGAGGGGATCCTTGAGGAGCGGGGGTGGGGCCGGTTCGCCCGACATCACCGTGGTGACCGCACCAAAGCGTTTGACCCCGCCCTCGCGGACGACCATGGCCGCGTCCCGGGCGAGGTCCGTCAAGAACACGCTCGCGATTCCGTCCAGGTCGCGGACCATCGCTGGGACGGCCGTCGCCCCCTGGCTCCGCAGCAGCTTCTTGACCCCGGCCTCG
Organism: Streptomyces flaveolus; assembly: GCF_000716535.1. GTDB lineage: Bacteria > Actinomycetota > Actinomycetes > Streptomycetales > Streptomycetaceae > Streptomyces > Streptomyces flaveolus_A. Next base: position 160,232 of record NZ_JNWV01000003.1, read on the forward strand.
AACCTGTGGGCGCCGACCACGGCGCTCGGTTTGCGCGACCTGCCGCGCTTGCGAGAAGGCACGATGGCACCCTCCGCGTCGTACAGGACACCGGTCAGACCTTGGAACGTCGGGCTGTGGTCGTACCACTTGTGCCCCACCTCAAGCTCGACGTTCCGGTCGATCGCCGAGAGAAGGTCACCGGGTATCAGCTTCTTCCGGGCCTCCTCCGCCGCCGCTCTCCTCGCGCCGTCGATGATCGCCGTCAGCACCGTCCGCGTCACCGACGCGGCGGCCCACGCGGCCGACCGAGAGACGTGCATCGAGGTCACGTCCCTGAACACCGCTTTGACGAGAGAAGGCTTGAACGGCGAGGCATCCATGACCGAGGCGGTCTCGGGACCGCCGCGCTCGGGGCGTGCGGGCTGTGTGGTCATCAGGAGAAACGCTCCCTGCTGTCGGAGTATCAGAGGCCCACACTTCACCACGCGGACCGCTGTCTTCCCCCATCCTCCGTCGAAGCGGCACCGGGCCGACGGGTGAGTAGCAGCTCCTCGACGCGGCGTCGCCCGGGTGGCGCAGCAGGCCCCCGGCCCCGTCGGCGAGTTCGGTGGAGCATCCGACGACCGCTGTACCGGCCGGCCGGGCGAGTGTGGTGGTACGGCCGACCTACTGGAAGCGGCCTTCGTCGTCGTACCTGCCGGGCAACAGGTCCGCGGAGCGGCGAGCGTGCCGGTGACCGCGCCGACGATCGCCTCGCTCCTCTCGCGGGCCTTGCTGCACGGCTTCGGCGAAAGCCGGGTCCCGGACCGTGCGCCGCGCGCCACCGGTCCGCCTCCGGCCGCCGTGCGAGCCGGTCCTGAGGCACGCGACGGCGGTGCCGTGCACCGGCACGCCCCCCGTGTGACGGGTTGTCGCCGGTGAAGTGGGTACTCCCCGGCCATGCGGGTGAGCGTGGTGGATGCGGGGTCGAACACGGTCCGATTGGTGATCGCAGATGTGGAGGGTGGTGTTCCGCTGCCGGTGCACACCGTCAAGTGGAAGCTCCGCCTGTCCGAACAGGTCGGCCCGGACGGCACCATCGCCGAGGAGGCGGTGGAGCGACTGGTGAAGGCGGTGGCCGCGGCGGGCGCCACGGCCCGGCGGTGGCACGCGGCGGGCCCGCTGGCCTTCGCGACCGCGGTGGTGCGCAGCGCCCCCAACCGCCATGAGGTGCTGCAACGGGTGGCGTCCGGCACCGGCATCCGCATGTGCACCCTGCCCGGTGAGACGGAGGCCGAGCTGACCTTCCTGGCGGCGCGCCGCTGGCTGGGCTGGAAGGCGGGGCCCCTGGCACTGCTCGACATCGGCGGCGGCTCGCTGGAGGTGGCCTTCGGCCGCGGCCGGCTGCCCGACTTCGCCGCGTCCCTGCCGCTCGGCGCGAACCGGCTGACCCGGGAGTACCTGGGCGTCCAGGACCCGCCCGGGCCGGGCGAGCTGAAGGAGCTGCGCCGCCGTATCCGCCACGAACTGCGGGACGTGGCCTCGCGGATCCGCTGGGAGCGTCCGCGCACGGCCGCCGTGACGTCCCGTACGTTCCAGCAGCTCGCCCGGCTGTGCGGGGCCGCGCCGGGGCGGTTCGGCCCGTTCGTGGACCGGGAGCTGGTCTGCCGGGACCTGCGCGCGGCGGTGCACACCCTCGCGGCGCTGCCCACCACCGAACGCGCGCAGCTGCCCGGGATCTCCGCGCCGCGCGCCGCCCAGAGCCTGGCCGGAGCGGTCGTCGGGCACACGGCGCTGAAGCTCATGGGCCTGCCCCGGGCCGTCGTCTGCCCCTGGGCGATCCGCGAGGGCGTGCTGTTGCGTTATGCCGAGGACGGCGCCGACTGGTGGACGGACGCCGCCGGTGAGGCCGGCGCCACCGCCCCAACCCCCGCGGCACCGCTCCGTATAGCGAGCCCGTCCCCGTGACGGATGGTCATGGGTCGGCCTGGAGTCGTCCTGACGGTCGGCCGCACACAGGGGGACCACCCCTGCCCACGTTCGGGTGAGCGGTGCTTCAGGGCGGCCGGCCGGGTGGAACGCTCCCACGTGAGGCCGGGTCCGGACCACCACCCGCCCGCTCATCCGTCCGACCGTCCGAAGGGACACCTCATGCGCGCTCGCGCCCCGCGCCGCCGGACCGCGACGGCCCTCTGCCTCGGCCTGCTGACGGCAGGCGGCGGGATGCTGCCGGCCCCGGCCGCCGTCGCCGCGCCCGCGCCTCGTGCGGTGCCGCCCTACTACTACGACTGCGCCGGCACCTCCGAGGACCAGCACTCCGGCACGCTCGTGGGCGAGGGGTGCGCCAAGGTCTCCGAGACGACCGAAGGCGACGGCGTCTACGTCGAGGACCGGGCCGGCCGGAACGACTGGCGCTGCGACCGGGTCGACGACGTCGGCACCAGCGCGATCAGGGGCCACGGGTGCCGAGCGGTGGAGAAGGACTCCTGGTAACTCCCCGTCGCATCCAGCGGGGGCGCGATTGTGCCCAAGTCACCCAAGGCCTCGACGAGTTGTGCGTGGGAACGTCCCTGCGGTGACGGTCGGCGCGAGCAGGGGCGACCGCGCGGGCGAGGCGGACGCGCGGCCGTACCGGTTCATCGTGCACGGCGGCACGGCACCGGCGCGGGTCCTGCTCGACGGGCGCCGACCGACGCCGACTCTTGACGTGTCTGGTTCAGACCTTTAGCTTCTCGGGTCACCGGCGAACAAGAATGCGTTCAGCGTTCACCATCCTGAACGCCTCCTTGCTTCACACCGGTCCGCATCCGGTCCGACGAAGGAACCCCCCACATGACCCGATCCCGGATTCCCGCGACGACGGCCACCGCCGTCCTCGCCCTCGCCCTCACCGCCCTCGGCACCGGCGGCGCGGACGCGGCCGACCCGCATGTCGCACCCGGCGGCAACTTCGACCTGTCCGTGTGGCAGCTCCAGGAGCCCGTCGGCTCCCCCGGCAAGCCCACCACCATCCCGTCGTCCCGGCTCCAGGGGGCGAACGGCTACCAGGACGCGTACTTCTACACCGACACCCGCGACGGCGCCATGACGTTCTGGGCGCCCGAGAAGGGCGTCACCACGCCGAACTCCAAGTACGCCCGCTCCGAGCTGCGTGAGATGAACCGCGACGGATCCGCCGCCGACTGGGCGCTCAGCGGCAGCCACCGGATGAGCGCGACCCTGCGCGTGGTGTCCGTGACCAAGAACGTCTGCGTCGGCCAGATACACCTCGGCTCCGGCGGTTCCTCCACCAAGCCGCTGGTGGAGCTGTACTACCACGCGGGCGGCGACATCGTCCTCGGCACCGAGGACTCGCCGGCCGGCGGCCAGAGCCAGCACCCCGTCGGGCACGTCTCCCCCGGCAAGACCTGGAGCTACACCATCGCCGTGTCCGGCGGGAACACCATCGACCTGACCGTGAACGGCACGACCACGCACTACGCCATCCCGTCCTCCTTCAAGCCGTACAAGCAGTACTTCAAGGCCGGCTCCTACAACCAGTCCTCCTCGGACAGCACCACCAACGGCGCCCGCGTGGCCTTCTACGGGCTGACCGTCTCGCACGGCTGACACGCGGCCCGACCTGCGCGACTGGTGCGAACGGCGGGACGGTCGTAGCGTCGGGTGCACGCGGTCGGACACAGCACGACGGGTGGGAGCGACCATGCGCGGATCAGTGACGGGAACGGCGATCGTCCTCGCGGCGGGAGCCCTGCTGACAGCGGCCATGACCACGGCGACGGCCAGTCCGCCGGTCACCGCCACGACGCAGCCTCGCGCCGGCACATCGCCGTCCCACACTGGTACGTCGCAGCCGGTCCTGGTCGACTGCCTGTGGAATCGCACCGTCCGGCCCGACGACTTCATCCTGGCCTGCGGCGACGGAAACAGCCGTCTCACCGGGCTCCACTGGATCAAGTGGAGCCCGGAGGGGGCGGAAGCCGTAGGCATGAACATGGTCAACGACTGCAAGCCGTACTGCGCGGCCGGCTCCTTCCACGCCTACCCGGTGACCGTCCGGCTCGACGAGCCCGAGCCCTGGAAGAAGCACCCTGAGGTGCACCGCTACAGCCGGATCAGCCTCACCTACCAGGAGAGCCGTCCGGAGGGCTTCAAGCAGGTCATGACGTATCCGCTCTGGGACTGACGGCACCCGCGCGGGCTGCGCGGCCGGGCCGTGCGTCTGCCGGGCGTGCCTCGTACGGCGCGTGCCGGTGGTCCGCGCGGGCGATCCCGCGGCCCCGGCTCCTGCCACCGGTGACCCGTCCCCCCTCATGTTGGTGTGACCCGCACGCCGGCGCCTCCGCGCGCCGACCGAAAAGAGGTCACATGCCCCGCCTCCCCCGTCTGACCGGTGCCGCCACGGCCGCGCTCGCGCTCGGCCTCCTCGCTGCCGCGCCCGCCACCGGCCAGGACCCCCTCGTCACCGACGCGCGCGTCCTCGCCCACCTGGACCTGGCCGCCGGGCAGACGCCCGAGAACATCGCGCTCGACCTCGACGGCTCCGCCGACCTGACCTTCGCCTCCGCCCGGCAGATCGCCCATGTCACCGACGACGGCCGCATCCGGACCCGCGCCACCCTGCCCGCCGTCGCGCACGCCGCCACGCCCCTCGTGCACAGCGCCGTGGTCACCGGCATCGCCCGCGCCCACGACGGCACGCTGTACGTCAACTACGCCACCGGCACCCGCGCGACCGGTGTCTGGCGCCTCTCCCCCGGCGACGCACCGGAGCAGATCGCCGCGCTGCCGGCCGACGGGCTGCCCAACGGACTGGCCCTCGACGAGCAGCGGGGCGTGCTCTACGTCGCCGACTCGGCGCGCGGAACCGTCTGGCGCGTCCCGCGGTCGGGCGGCACGGCCACGGCGTGGGCGACGGGCGCGGCGCTCGCCCCGCTCCCGGCACGGCACGCGCGCGGCTTCGGCGCCAACGGCATCAAGGTCCGCCGGGACTCCGTCTGGGTGTCCAACACCGACCGGGGCACCCTGCTGCGCATCCCCGTCCGTCCGGACGGGGCCGCCGGCCCCGTGGAGACCCGGGCCGACGGACTCGCCGGCATCGACGACTTCTCGTTCCCCGGCCACGGAAGGAGCGTGCTCGCGGCGCTGAACACCGGCAACAGGGTGGTCCTGGTCCGCGCGGACGGCACCGTCACGAACGTGCTCAGCGCACAGGACGGCCTGTCCAACCCGACCTCCGTGGCCGTCCGCGGCCGAACCGTGTACGTCCCGAGCGCCGCGTCCACCACCCGCCACGACCCGAACCTCCTCCTCGCCCACCTGCGCCACCTCATCGGCCGGGGGTAGGCCTCGGCTGGGGACCGGGACCTGGCCCGGCCCAGCGAGCACCCGGGCGCCCCGCGCCCCGCGTCGTCGGCCGCGCGTCGGTCAGGTCGGCGGGTCGCGCGAGCCCCGGTGTCGGCCGGGCGCGGTGCGAGGGGCGCGGCGGTGTCAGGCCAGTTCCGCCAGGAGGTCTCCGCCCTCCACCTGCTGGATGCGGTTGATCGCGAGGCGGGAGACGCGTCCCGCCTTGGGGGCCGTGATCGTGGCCTCCATCTTCATGGCCTCGATGGTGGCGATCGTGGCACCCGCCTCCACCTCGTCGCCCTCGGCGACCGCGAGGGTCACCACACCGGCGAAGGGTGCCGCGACGTGGCCGGGGTTGGAGCGGTCGGCCTTCTCCGTCACCGGGATGTCGGAGGCCGCCGCACGGTCACGGACCTGAATGGGCCGTAGCTGGCCGTTGAGCGTGGACATCACGGTCCGCATGCCGCGCTCGTCGGCCTCGCCGATCGCCTGCAGCTCGATCAGCAGCCGGACGCCTGGCTCCAGGTCGACGGCGTACTCCTTGCCCGGGCGCAGGCCGTAGAAGAACGCCTTGCTGTCGAGGACGCTGGTGTCGCCGAAGGACTGGCGGTGCGTGTCGAACTCGCGGGTCGGGCCGGGGAACAGCAGCCGGTTGAGGGTGGCCCGGCGGTCCTTCGCCAGCCCCTCGCGGTCCTCGGCGGACAGCTCGGGCGCGGGCTTGGGTGCCGCCCGGCCCTGGAGCGCCTTGGTGCGGAACGGCTCCGGCCAGCCGCCGGGCGGGGTGCCCAGCTCGCCGCGCAGGAAGCCGATCACCGAGTCCGGGATGTCGAACTTGTCGGGGGTCGCCTCGAACGCGTCCGGGGACACGCCGGCGCCCACCAGGTGCAGGGCCAGGTCGCCGACGACCTTGGAGGAAGGGGTGACCTTGACCAGCCGGCCGAGGATGCGGTCGGCGGCGGCGTACATCGCCTCGATGTCCTCGAAGCGGTCGCCGAGACCGAGGGCGACGGCCTGGGTGCGCAGGTTGGAGAGCTGGCCGCCGGGGATCTCGTGGTGGTAGACGCGGCCGGTCGGGGAGGCGAGGCCCGCCTCGAACGGTGCGTAGATCCTCCGGACGCCCTCCCAGTACGGCTCCAGGTCGCCGACCGCCTGGAGGTCGAGGCCGGTGGGCCGGTCGGAGTGGTCGGTGGCGGCGACGATCGCGGACAGCGACGGCTGGGAGGTCGTGCCGGCCATGGAGGCCACCGCGCCGTCGACGGCGTCGGCGCCGGCCTGGATCGCGGCCAGGTAGGTGGCGAGCTGGCCGCCGGCGGTGTCGTGCGTGTGCAGGTGGACCGGCAGGTCGAACTCGCGGCGCAGCGCCGAGACGAGCTTGGCGGCGGCCGGGGCGCGCAGCAGGCCGGCCATGTCCTTGATGGCCAGGACGTGGGCGCCGGCCTCGACGATCTGCTCGGCGAGGCGCAGGTAGTAGTCGAGCGTGTAGAGGCGCTCCGACGGGTCGTTGAGGTCCGCCGTGTAGCAGAGGGCGACCTCGGCGATCGCCGTGCCGGTCCCCCGTACGGCGTCGATGGCGGGCCGCATCTGGCCGATGTCGTTGAGGGCGTCGAAGATGCGGAAGATGTCGATGCCGGTGGCGGCGGCCTCCTGCACGAAGGCGTCGGTGACCTCGGTCGGGTACGGGGTGTAGCCGACGGTGTTCCGGCCGCGCAGCAGCATCTGGAGGCAGATGTTGGGGACGGCCTCGCGCAGGGCGGCCAGTCGCTCCCACGGGTCCTCGGCGAGGAAGCGCAGCGCGACGTCGTAGGTGGCGCCGCCCCAGCACTCCAGGGAGAGGAGCTGCGGGAGGGTGCGGGCGACGACCGGGGCGACGGCGAGGAGGTCCTTGGTGCGCACCCGGGTGGCGAGCAGGGACTGGTGGGCGTCGCGGAAGGTGGTGTCGGTGACGCCGATGGTCGGCGACTCGCGCAGGTGCCGGGCGAAGCCCTCGGGGCCGAGGTCCATGAGCAGCTGGCGCGAGCCGGCGGGCGGCTCGCCGGCGGGCAGCGGCGGCAGCTTGGTCAGCGGGTCGAGCAGGTCGGGCCGCCGGCCGTGCGGCTGGTTGACCGTGACGTCGGCGAGGTAGGTGAGCAGCTTGGTGCCGCGGTCGGCGGAGGAGCGGGCGGTCAGCAGGTGCGGGCGCTGCTCGATGAAGGAGGTGGTGACCCGGCCGGCCTGGAAGTCGGGGTCGTCCAGGACCGCCTGGAGGAACGGGATGTTGGTGGCCACGCCACGGATGCGGAACTCGGCGACCGCGCGCCGGGCCCGGCCGATGGCGGCCTGGAAGTCCCGGCCCCGGCAGGTCAGCTTGACCAGCATCGAGTCGAAGTGCGCGCTGATCTCCGTACCGGCGTGGGTGGTGCCGCCGTCGAGGCGGATGCCGGAGCCGCCCGGGGAGCGGTAGGCGCTGATCCGTCCGGTGTCCGGGCGGAAGCCGTTGGCGGGGTCCTCGGTGGTGATGCGGCACTGGAGGGCGGCGCCGCGCAGGGTGACGGTGTCCTGGGAGAGGCCGAGGTCGGCGAGGGTCTCGCCGGAGGCGATCCGCATCTGGGCCTGGACCAGGTCGACGTCGGTGACCTCTTCGGTGACGGTGTGCTCGACCTGGATGCGCGGGTTCATCTCGATGAACACGTGGTTGCCGTCGCGGTCGAGCAGGAACTCGACCGTGCCGGCGTTGCGGTAGCCGATCTCGCGGGCGAAGCGGACGGCGTCGGCGCAGATGCGGTCGCGCAGCTCTGGGTCGAGGTTGGGCGCGGGGGCCAGCTCGATGACCTTCTGGTGGCGGCGCTGCACCGAGCAGTCCCGCTCGAAGAGGTGGATGACGTTGCCCTCGCCGTCGGCGAGGATTTGCACCTCGATGTGGCGGGGCTCCACGACGGCCTTCTCCAGGAAGACGGTCGGGTCGCCGAACGCGGAGGCGGCCTCCCGGGAGGCGGCCTCGATGGACTCGCGCAGCTGGGCCGGGTCCTCCACGCGGCGCATGCCGCGCCCGCCGCCGCCGGCGACCGCCTTGACGAAGACGGGGAAGCCGATCTCGTCGGCGGCGCGCACCAGTTCGTCCACGTCGGTGGAGGGCTGGGAGGAGCCGAGGACGGGCACGCCCGCCGCGCGGGCGGCGGCTACCGCGCGGGCCTTGTTGCCGGTCAGCTCCAGGGTGGCCGCGCTGGGGCCGACGAAGGTGATGCCGGCTTCCTCGCAGGCGCGGGCCAGTTCGGGGTTCTCGGACAGGAAGCCGTACCCCGGGTAGACGGCGTCGGCGCCCGCCCGGCGGGCGGCGCCCACGATCTCCTCGACGGAGAGGTAGGCCCGCACCGGGTGCCCCGGCTCCCCGATCTCGTACGCCTCGTCGGCCTTCAGCCGGTGCAGCGAGTTGCGGTCCTCGTGCGGGAACACGGCGACGGTGCGCGCCCCGAGTTCGTAGCCCGCCCGGAACGCGCGGATGGCGATCTCTCCACGGTTGGCGACCAGCACCTTGCGGAACATCCTGGATTCCCTTCAGCTGCCTGCCGGCGACGAACACCCTGGTGTCAGCCACGCCTGCCGTACTCGCGGCCACCTTAGGGGGTGCCCGCACGGGTCGATGTGCGAAAACCATCACATTGACGGGGTGGGCGGCGCCACAGGGGCGCGCCGGTCCGGGCCGGTCGGAAGCGGCAGCGCGGCCCCCTGGGGGCTGAGGTCGCAGACGAGGTGGTCGAGGAGAAGTCGCGGTAGCCGGCGGCCAGGTCGGCGAGGGTGCCGGTGAGGACGGGCCATCCGGGGTCCGTAGGTCCGCGCGGCCGGTCGGTACGACGTTCACCCCGGCGGTGACGCGCCGGGTCGCGGCCGGCGGCAGTGCAGGCCTCGCGCACGGTGTGCAGCGCGGGGGCGAAGCCGGCCGCACCCCGCGCGGGCGGAGTTCGCCACCGTGGGCCCAGGAGTAACGGCCGTCGAATTCCGTCTTTCCGGTGCGCAGCAGTGACGCGATGATGTGCAGGGCTTCCTGGAAGCGGGCCAAGGACGGCGGGATTCCGGAAAGCCGGGCGCAGGAAGAGCGTTCCGAGTTGAATCCGGGAGGTGGCCTCGGCGAGCGCGCTGAGGGTTCTGCCGATTCCGCCGAGCCGGACTAGCGTTCGACGAAATGCGACGGGACCTTCGAATGGGTGTTTCCCGGGCCCTCGGCCGTCAGGGTGGGACCGGGGACAGGCGGGACTGTGCGCGAGGACCGTCGACGCGTGGGCCAGAGGACCCGCACGGCGAAGCGGAACCGCTCCCCCCGGCCGTGCAGGAGGCCGAGGACGATCGCCGCGGACACCGCGATCAGGTGCTCGCGGCCGGCCAGGTTGGGGACGGCGATGGACTCCCACACCATCGATCCGCCGGTCAGCGTGAACACCACCGGCGCGCGCCGGACCACCGAGAGATAGGTGAACAGGCCGACCACGGCCGCGGAGGGCCCGGTGTCCAGCACCTGGCCGGCCTCGGGCGGCAGCCCGAATCCCCACCAGCCCGGCCCCAGCGCGATCATCAGGCGGGCGGTGAGGGTGCCGGCCAGGGTGGTGGCGTAGGCGATCACCAGGGTCCGGGCCCGGCCCAGGGCCAGTTCGGCGAGGGCGAAGGCGAGGAAGAGCTGGGTGATGCCCGCCCATACCGGCAGATCGAGCGCGGGGACGTAGAGCGACACGGGGGTGCGCAGCAGGGACAGCCACAGCGGCAGCTCGGCCCGGACCCCGCCGAGCCGCTCCACCCACAGCTCTCCCGTGGGGTGCTGGGCGATGTCGTGGAAGAAGATGACGCCGAACGCGGCGACGAAGGCCAGCAGCAGCCCAGACAGTCCGCGCCGCACGAGCCGCCGCACCGGGTCGACCACGATGGCGTGCCACTCGCCCCACAGCGTCCGCCCGGTGAACCGGGCGAGCCGCGCGAGCAGCGGGCGGACCCGCGTGGTGCGCCCTTCGACGGTCATGAGGCTCGGCAGCCCGTCGCCGTCGGCTCCCCCGTCACCCGCATCGCTCCCTTCACCTCGCTCCCGGCGGTCCGACCGTGCGAGGCGGTTTGTCCGTCATCCGTCCGCTTCAGGCGCCACCGTGCGGATGTACGGATCGCTCCGGTACGGCCCGCCTCTCCGTGCAGTCCAGCGAGCCGGGAGGCGGGCGTCAAGATCCGTGGCGAGGGCGCGCCGGTGTGGGAAGACCCACAGGCGCGCGGCGCCGAAAACAGGGGCCGGGAGGCAACCGGCACCCCCGATGAACCGTCCTTGGAAACGGGCTTTCCCGGGGCCGCGGTCAGGAACGAGCACAGAACCTTTCTGTTTCGATCACGAACTCTCGTATAGTGACCGCCAGTTCACCACCGGTGTCTCGTCTCACCACCCGATGTTCCTGCCAGTCCCGCCCCAGCCCGCCGTCTCCGCCGCAAGGATCAGACCGGACCGATGACCGCGCCCACGCATCCCGGCGACCGACCTTCCCTCCGTACGTTCGTCTCCGCCCTCGCCGTGACCGGTGTGCTGTCGGCGCTCGTGGTCTGCGCGGCCGTGGCCACGGCCCCGGACTCGGTGCGCACCCCGCTCGCCATCGGCGCGGGCGCGGCGGCGGTCGTGCTCAGCGCGGCCGTGGCCACGGCCGCGCACGCCCTGCGGACCGCGCGCGGCACCCGGCGCAGGCTGGAGGGCGTCACCCAGGACATCGGACGGCTGCTCCAGCAGCAGGCCCGTACGACCGAGGAGGCGCGCCAGGAGCAGCAGCGGCTCATCGACGAACTCGCGCAGCAGCGCACCGAGTTCACGGAGTCGTTCGCGGCCGAACGCGCGCGTCTGGAGGAGGAGGGCGCGCGGGAGCTGGACCGGCTGGCGAAGGAGAACGCCCGTCTGACGGGCGAGTTGGAGCGGGCCCGGCGGGAGCGGGCCGCCGCGGTGGCGGCGACCTCCAACGCCGCCGCCCGGATGCAGGCCCTCGCCACGGCGACGCTCGCCGACCTGCGGGCGATGGAGGACCGGCACACCGACGAGGACGTGCTGGCCGACCTGCTCCATCTCGACCACCGCACCGCCCAGGCCGGCCGGCTCGCGGACTCCATCGCCGTCCTCACCGGGGCGCGTTCGGGCCGCCGGTGGGCGCGGCCGATCGGGATGGAGTCGATCCTGCGCGGTGCGATGGGGCGGATCGCCGGGTACCGGCGGGTGCGGGTGCACTCGGTCAGCGAGGCGGCCGTCGCCGGGCACGCCGCCGAGGGCGTGATGCACGCGCTCGCCGAACTCCTCGACAACGCCGCCAACTTCTCGCCGCCGACCGCCGAGGTCCACGTCTACGTCGAGGAGGTGCCGGCCGGGGTCATCGTGTCCGTGGAGGACAGCGGACTGGTGATGGGCGAGGTGCAGTTGCGCCGCGCCGAGCTGGCGGTCTCCGGTGACGCCTCCGAGCTGGGCGGTCTGACCGGCACCCGGCTCGGGCTCGCCGTGGTCGGCCGGCTGGCCCGCAAGCACGGGCTCAAGGTCTCGTTCCGGCCGTCGGCGCGCGGCGGCACTGGCGTACTGCTGCTCATCCCGCAGGAGATCCTGACCAGCTCCGCCCCCGCACCCGCCGAGCCGGCCGCCGCGGCCCCGCGACCGGAGAGCGGCCCGTCCGCGCCGGCACCGGCCGCCGTGGACACAACCGTCGTCCACGAGCCCGCCGCACCGCCGGAGGAGGGACCGGCCGGCCTGCCCAAGCGCCGCCGGGGCCGCACCCTCGCCCGAGCGGAACGGGGCCGGACGGCACCGGACACGGCCAAGCACCGTACGGCCCGGGGTACTTCGGACCACGGCACCGCGTCGGACTCCGATGTGCCCCGCCTCGCGCCGGCCCCTGCCGAGCACGACACCGCGCCGGACGACGCCGAGCACGGCACCGTGCCGGACACGGCCGGGCACCGCACCTCACCGGCCGACGACGGGCCCCGCGCCGTCCCGGCCTCCGACCTGGGCAGGGCCCGCGCCGCCCGCTTCAGCAGCTTCCGTCAGGCGGTACGACCGTCCGCGCCGGGCACCCGCCGTCCCGGCCACGCGCCGGCCGACCCCGCCACAGCCGGGACCCCGAACCACCACACCACCGACCCCTCGCACACCCCGCCGCCGGACGGCGTGCCGGCCGGCGACTCCTCGTACAGCTCCGACGAACACGGCTCCCCCGCCCCCTCTCACCCGCACGCGCACCCGGAAGGCGACACCACTTCATGACCGGCCCGACCACCGCCGACGACAAGCTCACCTGGCTCCTGGAGGGCCTGCTGGAGAGGACCCCGGGTGCCCGGCACGCGCTCGTGCTGTCCCGGGACGGGCTGAAGCTGTGCCGTACCCCGGAGCTGAGCGTCGACCAGGCCGACCAGCTCGCCGCGATCGCCGCCGGCATCCAGTCGCTGTCGCACGGCGCGTCCGTGGAGTTCGGCGACGGCAGCGGCGGCGTGCGCTCTGCGATGACGGAGTTCTACGGCGGTGTGCTGTTCATCGTGGAGGCGGGCGCCGGCGCCCATCTGGCCGTGATCGCCACGGAGGACGCGGACGCCGGCGTCATCGGGCACAACATGAGCGAGTTGGTGGAGCAGCTCGGCGAGCACCTCACCGCTCCGCCCCGTACGTCATGAGCCGACCCGACACGGACCGGTCGGACATGAACCGCCCGGGCATGAACCGTCCGGGCCGGGACGACGCCCCCGACCGGCTCTACACCATCACCCAGGGACGCACCCGCACCGGCCCCGACAACCCCTTCGACCTGGTCACGCTCGTGGTCGCCGAGTCGGAACCGGCGGCCGGCATGCAGTCGGAGCACGTGGCGATCCTGGAACTGACCCGGTTCCCCGCCTCGGTGGCGGAGATCGCCGCCGAGCTGCGGCTGCCCGTGGGCATCACCAAGGTCCTGCTGTGCGATCTGCTCGCGGCGGGCCGGGTCAGCGCCCGGCACCCGCGCAGACCGGCCATTTCCGATCCCGACATCCTGGAGCAGGTGCTCGTTGGACTCCGCAACCTCTGACGCGCGCACTTCCGCGCGCACCCCGTTGGGTGCCTCCGCCGACCAGGGCTTCAAGATCGTGGTCGTGGGCGGCTTCGGCGTCGGCAAGACCACGCTGGTCCGCTCGGTCAGCGAGATCCGCCCCCTCAACACCGAGGAGACGATGACGCAGGCCGGTGTGACGGTCGACGACATCCGCCAGGTGCGCGGCAAGTCCGGCACCACCGTCGCCTTCGACTTCGGCCGGATCAGCCTGGACGCGCGCAATGTGCTGTACCTGTTCGGCGCGCCGGGCCAGGAGCGGTTCTGGTTCCTGTGGGACCGGCTGTTCTCCGGCACGCTCGGCGCGGTCGTCCTCGTGGACACCCGGCGGATCGACGACTCCTGGTACGCCATCGACCGGCTGGAGCACCACGGCACGCCGTTCATCGTGGCCTGCAACGACTTCGGCGGCCCGGTCCGCGCCGGCGCGGACGTCCGGGAGGCCCTCGACCTGGATCCGCAGGTGCCGCTGGTCGACTGTGACGCCCGCTCCCGGGAGTCGGCCAAGCAGGTGCTCATCACCCTGGTGCAGCACGTGAAGAACCGGTACGCCGACCCGTCCGCGCGGGCGGTCCTGCCCCGACAGGAGTTCGTGTGACCACGCCCGACGCCGTCCCGCTGAGCGGCCCCCGGTTCCAGACCGAACCCGCCCGTCTGTACCGGGAGATGCGGCGCGACCACGGCGCCGTCGTACCGGTGCTGCTCGACGGCGGCATCCCCGCCTGGCTGGTGCTCGGCTACCGGGAACTGCACCAGGTGACCGGTGACCCGGTGCTGTTCAGCCGGGACTCGGACCTGTGGAACCAGTGGGAGAACATCCCCGCGGACTGGCCGCTGCTGCCGATGATCGGGCACAAGCAGCCGTCGATCCTCTACACCGTCGGCGAACGGCACCGGCAGCGCGCGGCGATGATCAGCAACGCGCTGGAGGCGGTGGACCCGTTCGAACTGCGCGCGCACGCCGAGCGGTTCGCGGACGAGCTGATCGACGCGCTGTGCGCGGCGGGCGAGGCCGATCTGGTCGCGCAGTACGCGATGCTGCTGCCCGTGCGGGTCCTGGCCCGGCTGTACGGCTTCCCGGACGAGGACGGTCCGGGGCTGGTCACCGCCCTGAACGACATGATCGACGGGCGGGAGCGTGCGCTGGCCGGGCAGGCCCATCTGGCCGCCTCCATGGGGCAGTTGCTGGCCGACCGGAAGAAGGAGCCGGCGGCCGACGTGGTCTCCCGGATGCTCGCCGACGAGAGCGGGTTCAGTGACGAGGAGATCGCGCAGGACCTGATGGTGATGATGGCGGCCGGGCACCAGCCGACCGCCGACTGGATCGGCAACTCGCTGCGGCTGATGCTGACCGACGACCGGTTCGCCGCCTCCCTGTTCGGCGGGCGCAACAGCGTCGCCGAGGCCATGAACGAGGTGCTGTGGGAGGACACGCCGACACAGAACGTGGCGGGCCGCTGGGCCGCCCGTGACACGCACCTCGGCGGCCGGCGCGTCAAGGCCGGTGATCTGCTGCTGCTAGGTCTGCAGGGGGCCAACTCCGATCCGCAGGTGCGGACCGACGCCTCCGCGCTGACCGGCGGCAACAACGCGCACTTCTCCTTCGGTCACGGCGAGCACCGCTGTCCGTTCCCCGCGCAGGAGGTCGCCGAGGTGATCGCGCGGACGGGTATCGAGGTGGTCCTGGACCGGCTCCCGGACATCGATCTGACGGTGCCCGCCGACTCCCTCACGCGTCGGCCCTCACCCTGGCTCAGGGGGCTGACGCGGCTGCCCGTCCGGTTCACCCCCGTACCCGCACGCTGACCCGTCGCCCCGGCCGATCCGCTGTTCCGCCGCCCGCCCGGGGGCTTTCCCCGGACCGGCGCCGTACCCGCCGTACCCGACCCCTGCCCTGGGAGGCACGTCACGATGACGACCGGTACCGAAGCACCCCGCATCGCCCTCGATCCCTTCGTCACCGACCTGGACGCCGAGAGCGCGGCGCTGCGCGCGGCCGGCCCGCTCGCCGCCGTGGAACTGCCGGGCGGCGTCCCGGTGTGGGCCGTCACCCACCACGCCGAGGCCAAGGCGCTGCTCACCGACCCGCGGCTGGTGAAGGACATCAACGTCTGGGGCGCGTGGCGGCGCGGGGAGATACCCGCGGACTGGCCGCTGATCGGCCTGGCCAATCCGGGCCGCTCCATGCTCACGGTGGACGGCGCCGACCACCGCCGGCTGCGCACCCTGGTCGCGCAGGCGCTCACCCCGCGCCGGGTGGAGCGGATGCGGGAGCGGATCGAGAAGCTCACCCAGGACCTGCTGGACGCGCTGCCCGCGGACGGCGGGACGGTCGATCTGAAGGCGGCCTTCGCCTACCCGCTGCCGATGTACGTCATCGCCGACCTGATGGGCATCGACGAGGCCCTGCTGCCCCGGCTGAAGGTGCTGTTCGAGAAGTTCTTCTCCACCCAGACCCCGCCGGAGGAGGTCGTCGCCACCCTCACGGAGCTGGCGCAGCTCATGGCGCGGACGGTGGCGGCCAAGCGGGCCGCGCCGGGCGACGACCTGACCAGCGCGCTGATCCTCGCCTCGGAGGACGGCGACCGCCTCACGGACGAGGAGATCGTCTCCACCCTCCAGCTGATGGTGGCGGCGGGCCACGAGACCACGATCTCGCTGATCGTCAACGCCGTCGTGAACCTGTCGACCCATCCCGAGCAGCGCCACCTGGTGCTGTCGGGCCGGGCCGACTGGTCGGCGGTCGTCGAGGAGACGCTCCGGTACTCCACCCCCACCTCCCACGTCCTGATCCGCTTCGCGACCGAGGACGTACCGGTCGGCGACAAGGTGATCCCGGCCGGGGACGCGCTGATCGTGTCGTACGGCGCGATCGGCCGGGACGAGAGTGCCCACGGCCCGACCGCCGGAGAGTTCGACATCACCCGCGACACGAGGAACCGGCACATCTCCTTCGGCCACGGCCCGCACGTCTGCCCCGGCGCCGCCCTGTCCCGGCTGGAGGCGAGCGTGGCCCTGCCCGCGCTGTACACCCGCTTCCCCGGCCTGGACCTCGCGGTCCCCGCGACCGAGCTGCGCAACAAGCCGGTGGTCACACAGAACGACCTGTTCGAACTGCCGGTACGCCTGAATCCGTAGCGCCGGGGAACCTCCGGGCGTGTCCCGCACCCGGTCTCCCCCCGTGGGAGGCCGAGTGCGGGATCTCTCCGGCCCCGTCAGGCGGCAGGGTTCTCGGGGCTCGCGGGTTCCTTCCCCTTCACGGTCGTGGCGGGGGTGCGGCTTTCCGGGACCTTGGGGCCCGCGATGTCGTCGGCGGCGGGGTGGGGGAACAGGAATTCCTCGAGTGCCGTCGTGGCGAAGAGAAACCCGATCATCAGGACGGGCACGAGCAGGGCGATCAGGAACACAGCACCTCCCGCAGGTCGGTCTGTGGCACCTGGCTGGGCCGCTCCCAGCGTGCGCCCGAACGGCGTAACGCGCATGTCGTCCAGGTCACGCTGGGGTCCCCGGGGCCACCCTGGACGGTCGCCCGCACCGGCACGGCTTGACTTCGAGAGCGCTCCAGCTCGTAGCGTCGCACAACGCCGGTGCGCGTGCCCCGCACCCGGTCTCCTTCACGGGATGCCGGGTGGCGGATTCCGTCGCTAGATGGAAGGAGGCCCTCGCGCCCGGAGAACGACCGACGAGTGCACGAAAGGCTGTGACCCCACATGCAGAAGCGCAGGCTGCGGGACCTCCAGGTATCGGCCATCGGGCTCGGATGCATGGGGATGTCCGCCTTCTACGGCTCCGCCGACCAGGAGGAGGGCATCGCGACCATCCGGCGCGCCCTGGAACTCGGCATCGACTTCCTGGACACCGCGCAGGTCTACGGGCCGCTCACCAACGAGACACTCGTCGGTGAGGCGATCAGGGGCCACCGCGACGAGTACGTCATCGCTACGAAGTTCAACTACCGGATGGACGACGCCGTTCCCGGCGACATGAGCACGGTCGGCCGGCAGGACGGCTCGGCCGAGCACGTGCGCAGTTCGGTGCACGGCTCGCTCCAGCGGCTCGGCACCGACCACATCGACCTGTACTACCAGCACCGGGTCGACCCGAACGTGCCCATCGAGGAGACGGTCGGCGCGCTGGGTGAGCTGGTCGCCGAGGGGAAGGTGCGGTACATCGGGCTGAGCGAGGCGAGCGCGGAGACCATCCGGCGCGCGCACGCCGTCCACCCGGTCACCGCGGTGCAGAGCGAGTACTCGCTGTGGTCGCGGGACGTGGAGGCCGAGGTGCTGCCCACCTGCCGGGAGCTGGGCATCGGCTTCGTGCCGTACTCGCCGCTCGGCCGGGGCTTCCTCGCGGGCCGCTTCACCTCGCCCGACGAGCTGGACGAGAACGACTTCCGGCGCACGAACCCGCGGTTCACGGAGGCCAACCTGGAGGCGAACCTGCGGCTGGCGGAGAAGGTGAAGGAGATCGCCGCCGAGAAGGACGTGACCCCGGCCCAGCTCGCCATCGCGTGGGTGCTGGCCCAGGGCGAGGACCTGGTGCCGATCCCGGGCACCAAGCGACGTACCTACCTGGAGCAGAACGCCGCGGCGGTGGGCATCGAGCTGACCGAGGACGACCTGGCCCGTATCGATGCGGAGCTGCCCTCGGCGGCGGGTGAGCGGTACGACGAGGCCGGGATGAGGGCCGTCAACCGCTAGAGCGCCGGCGCGCGGCGGGCGTGCGGGTCCGCGGCCCCAACGGCCGGGTGGTCACTGGTGCTGAGCCACCGCTGACGCCGTACCGCCCGCACCGCGCGGTACCGGGAGGACCCGGCTGGATCACCGTGCCCCGCCCCGTTCCCGCCGGCTGCGCCCGGCGACCACCGCGAGGTCCAGCGCCGCCGCCAGTGCGAGGAGCCCGCACACCGCCGCGAGGGCGGTCAGCGGGCCGGTGCCCGGGCTCTCGCCCGGGCCCTGGTGCGCGGCCCACACCGCGAACCCGGCGGTCGCCGCGGCGAACAGGGGCAGGAAGACGGCGGAGAGCAGCAGCCGCAGCCGCAGGGCGCTGCGCGCGGTGGCCGGTTCGGTGCCGGTGCGGGGGAAGCGGCGGCGTGGCGCACCGGCCCGGGAGACCGGCGCCGTCGTCCGTCCGTGCTGGTACCGGCGCATACTGCCTCCTCCGGCCGGGCCGTTCGCTCCGCCACCTTCCGCGTACCAGGACGGACCGGGCTGAAACCGGCCCTGTGAGGAACCCCACGCGCGGCCCAACTGTCGTACGCCCGAGGCCGTTTGACGGACGTCGCCGCGTGCCGGCGGACGCCGTGGCGTCGACCGTGCCACCCCGTCTGCCAGCATGGTCGGCGCCCTGACCAGGCAGCCCCGGCCGTGCAGCGCTGCCGATCCGACGGGCTCGCCGGTCGTCCCCGACTTTCCCGGTTGTCGAGTACCCCGTCGTGTCTTCTGACCCTGCCCAGCCCCTGTCAGCGCCCATCACCGCCCCGGCCTCCCGTTCGCCGTGGCGTTCCCTCCGGCACCGGGGCATGCGCTGGTGGTCGGCCGCGAACTTCGTCTCCAACGCCGGCACGTGGATGCAGCTCACCGTGCAGAACCTGCTCGTGCTGCACATCACGGGCTCGGCGACGGCGACCGGTCTGTCCATGTCCGTCCAGGCGGCGCCCGCGCTGTTCGTGAGCCTGCTCGGCGGCGCGGCCGTGGACCGCTGGCCCCGGAAGCTGACGGTCACCGTCAGCCAGGCCCTGCTCGGCGCGGTCGCCTTCACGACGGCGCTGCTGGTGGCGCTGGACCGGATCGACATGACGGCGCTGCTGGTACTGGCCGGCGTGACCGGAGTCATCGCCACCGTCGACGGACCGGCCTGTGCCCTGCTCGGCAACGATCTGGTGCCGGTGGAGGACGTGCCGTCCGCGATCGGGGTGGGTGCGCTGGTGCACAGCGCGGGCCGGCTGGCCGGCACGGCCATGGCCGGAGTCACCGTCGGTTTCCTCGGCACGTCCGCCGCGTATGCCGCGAACGGGCTGTCTTTCCTGTTCGTGGCCGCGGTGGTGCCCTTCCTGCGGCCGGTGCCCGGGGCCGCAGGGGAGCCGGCGGCCGGGGAGAGGGCGGTTCCGGCGCGCGCGGGCATGACCGCGCGGGAGGGGCTGTCCTTCTTCGCGCGCAGGCCCCGCCTGGTCGCGCTCGCGGGCATCACCGGGCTCAGCTCCGTCTTCGGCCGCAACTACGGCCTGACGCTCGCCGTCCTCGTCACCGGACCACTGGCCGGCGGCGCCGGGGCGTTCGGCACGGTGTCCACGGTGCTCGCCGTCGGCGGCATCGTCGGCGCGGTCCTCGGTGCCCGGCTGCGCAGGCCGTCCGTGCGGACCGTGGGTCTGCTCGCGGCGGGGGGCGCGCTGCTCCAGGTGGTGGCGGGCCTGTCACCGTCGCTGGCCGTGCTGCTGGTGCTGGTGCTGCCGATGGCGATCGTGGAGTCCGTCTCCGACACCGCCGGTACGGCCGTGCTCCAGACCGACCCGCCGCCGCATCTGCGGGGCCGGGTGCTCGGCGTGTGGAGCAGCATCGGCACGGTGTGGAGCCTCGGCGGTCCGCCGCTGCTGGGCCTGCTCATGGAGTGGGCCGGCGCACGCGGCGCGCTGGTGGCCGGCGGCCTGCTCATCGCCGGGTCGATCGGCGCGGGCCTGCTGCTGCGCCGCCGCACCGCACCGGTGCCGCTGACACTGCCCACGAAGGACGGCGACGTCACCGGCCGCGAGGCGCTGAGCACGGCGGCATGACACGTCCCGGGCGGAGCCAACCGGGCGGACCGACGGCTCCGCGCGGGCGGCTCCGCCCGGCGTCAGCCGACTGACCACGTCCGGCACCACCCGCGCCAGCCGTCAGCCGACTGACCACGTCCGGCACCACCGGCGCCAGCCGTCAGCCGACTGACCGCGTCAGCACCACCCGCGCCGGAAGAGCCACCCCTGCCAGCCGGCCTGCCCCGCCTGGCGAGACCACCCGGCCCGGCACCGCCCGGCGCCCCCGTCACCCGTGTCGGCTCGGCAAGTGGTACACGTGGAAGGCCTGGCCGATCACCGGCTGGGCCACGTTGCGCACGCGGACGCCCCCGCTGGTCATGCCGTGCTCGGTGCCGGCGTGTGCGTGGCCGTGGACCGCGAGGTCGGCACCGCCGGTGTCGATGGCCTCCGCGAGCAGGTAGCTGCCGAGGAACGGGTAGATCTCCAGCGGCTCCCCGGCCAGCGTGTCCGGCACCGGCGAGAAGTGGGTCAGCGCGATCCGTACGTCGCAGTCCCACTCGCTCAGGTTCTTCAGGGCGCTGTGCAGGCCGTCGGCGGTGCGCCGGGTGTAACGGACGAACTCCTTCATCAGCGGTTCGCCGAACTCCCCCGCGCAGCGGCCGACGAAGCCGCCGCCGAAGCCCTTGGTACCGGCGACCCCGATCCGGGCGCCGTCGGCGGTGACGACGGCCGCCTGCCCTTCGAGGACGTGCGCGCCCGCGTCCCGGAGTATCGCGGTGACCTCCTCGGGCCGCTCGTCGTGGTGGTCGTGGTTGCCGAGTACGGCGACGACGGGCACCCCGAGGTCCTTGATCTCCCGGGCGACGATCGCGGCCTCCTCCGGTGTTCCGTGGCGGGTGAGGTCGCCGGCGAGCAGCAGGACGTCGGCGCACGCGGGCAGTGTCTCGAAGGAGGGCCGCAGGGTGCCCTGGCTCTCGGGGCCCATGTGGATGTCGCCCACGGCCGCGACGCGGATCATGTCAGGTCCTCTCCGTGGTCGGGCGAGGAGGTCCCGGCGATGAGCAGGTCGCTGTGGACCGGGTGCCCCGCCAGTTCCGCGCGGGCCATGCGCAGGATGTCGTCCCGGCACTGGGTGGACGGCACGGTGCCGGTGAGCAGGACGGTGTCGCCCCGCAGTTCGAGCCGTACGCCGAGTTCCGCGAGGTCTCCGCAGGCCAGGTGCTCTGCGAGGTGGGCGACGCGGTAGTCGAGGCTCCCTGCCGCCGGCGGGGGCGGCGGGCTCGTGTCGGTCATGGCTGCCCCTCCTGGGCGTCGATCACGTTCAGCCGTTCGAGGAGGAAGAGGAAGGCGGCCGGCATGGGCTGGCCGCCGCAGGTCGTGCGGACCTCGTCCCAGTCGACCTTCTCGCGGACGGCGCGGGCCACCGGCAGGACCGACCCGAAGTCGCAGTAGTGTTCCGAGAAGGCGCTGATCAGGCTGCGGATCAGGTCGGTCGGCGACAGGACGGGCATGAGCACCGAGTCGACCGGCAGGACGTGGGCCCGGTCGAGCATGTCGCGGGTGACGGGCTGGTGGGCCAGCGCGAAGATGATGTCGATGTTCTGCCCGTGGCAGGTGGTCTTCACCAGCCAGTCCTCCGGCGGGGTCCGCACGGGCAGGCCGGCCTCGCGCAGTGTTCCGGCCACCGCTTCGGCGTCCTCGGGCAGGATGGCGAAGTCCGCGTCGTGCTGGAGATAGCGGCTGCCGCCGTGGGCGTAGACGGCCACGCTCCCGGCGAGCGCGAAGTGGTGGCCCGCGCGTTTGAGGAGTGCGCCGATCTCCTTGGCGGCCTCCAGGATCGCCTGGCTGCGGTCGTGCGGCAGTTGCGCCGAGTCCGGCGCGGACGAGAACCCCGGGTCCGGCCCGTCCGCGGCGAGGCGGAGTTCGGTGACCTCCGGTCGCCGGAGGGGCGCGGTGTCCTCCCCGTTGTGCGTCATGACCTCTCCATTCGGCACCCTCACGTCCCGGGGCGGCCGGATCGGCCCCGGGGTCCGTACGGGTACCCGGCGCGTCGCCGGCGACACGACGTGACCGGAAGGGTTCACCCCTTCGATGCCGAGCGCCGGAGCGCTGGGTGCCGGGGGCCGGGTGGGACCGGCCGGGCCCTGCCCGCCGGTGCCGGTTCCGGTGCCGGTGTCGACGGCCGGCTGGGCGGCTGGTTCGGTGGCAGTCGCCGTGCGGCAGCAGCCCCTCAGCGAGTGGCCGGTCGACCAGGCCGGGAGCACGCTGGTAGGCATGGCACCCGGGGCCGCGCGCGTCCGCCTCCGGCAGCCGTGGCAGTCGGTCCACGCGCTGCTGGTGTTGCCGGTCGTGCTCATCGTGGTGATCACCGTGGTGGACCTGCGGCTGCCCTGGGACATCCATGTCGGGCCGGCCCTGGTGATCGCGCCCGCGCTCACCCCCTCCTTCGCCGGTCCCCGGGCGACGGCGGGCATCGGGGCACTCGCGATGGTCGCCCAGCTCCTCATCGGCCTCCACCGCGGTGGGCTCGCCACCACCAACCACGTCGTGCAACTCATCACCCTCGCGGTCCTCGTGGTGCTCACCGTTCTCTACAGCGCCCTGCGCGAACGCCGGCAGGCCCAGCTCGCCCAGGTCCGCACGGTCGCCGAGGCCGCACAGCACGTCCTGATGTGGCCGTTGCCCGAGCAGATCGGCCCGCTGCGGATCGCCTCGCTGTACCTGGCCGCGGAGGACGAGGCCCAGATCGGCGGCGATCTCTACGCGGCGACCGTGAGCGACGGCTCGGTCCGCCTCCTCATCGGCGACGTCCGCGGCAAGGGGCTGCCCGCCATCGGCGAGGCCGCGCTGCTGCTCGGCTCGTTCCGGGAGAGCGCCCACCGGCACATCCCGCTGGTCGAGCTGGCGAGCCGGCTGGACCAGAGCGTGACCCGCTACGCGGCCGATCTGGAGACTCCCGAGGAGGAGGGCGAGCGGTTCGCCACCGCGCTGCTCGTGGAGATCCCGGACCGCGACCCGCTCACCCGGTTGACCAGTTGCGGTCATCCCCCGCCGCTGCTGCTGAGCCCGGGGCACGTCGTGACCGTCCCGAGCCTGCACCCGTCGCCGCCGCTCGGGGTGCACGCGGGCGCCGAGCACACCCTGGACGTGTTCTCCTTCGAGCCGGGCGACACGCTGCTGCTGTACACGGACGGGGTCATGGAGGCCCGGGACGAGCGCGGTCAGTTCTATCCGCTCGCCGACCGGGTCGCGCGGTGGACCGAGGACAGCCCCGAGGCGCTGATGCACCACCTGCGGCGCGATCTGCTCGCCCATGTCGGCGGCCGGCTCGGCGACGACGCCGCCCTCATAGCGGTCCACCGCACCCCCGTCGAGCGCCGCCACCACCACGGCCGCGGCGAGATGGCCCACCACGGGTGAACGCCCGGCGGGGACGCCGTCCCTGCACGACAGGGGCCGGACGCCGGTACGGCCCACGATGCGGGCATCGGCCACCCGGGGCCCCCTGGCCCGCCACCGGTGAACGCCCGGCAGTGCCGCCGACCGGGGCACGATCCGGGAGCCGGGCACCGGAGGACGTCAGCCGACGCACGATCCGGGCATCGGCCACCCGAGGGCACCGGCCCCCGGCCCGCCACCACTGAGCACCCGGCAGGACCGCCGCCCGAGGCACGATCCGGGAGCCGGGCACCGGAGGACACCAGCCGGCACACGATCCGGGCATCGGCCACCCCAGGACACCGGCCCCGGCCCGCCACCACAGAGCGCCCGGCAATGCCGTCGCTCGCCCTTGGGCCGGGCACCGGGGACGCCAGCCGGCACACGACCAAGCCCGGGCACCGGAGGACGCCGACCGACGCACGACCCAGGCCGGGCACCGGAGGACGCCGACCGACGCACGACCCAGGCCGGGCACCGGGGGACGCCGACCGACGCACGACCCAGGCCGGGCACCGGAGGACGCCAGCCGGCGCACGATCCGGGCATCGGCCATCGGCCACCCGAGGGCACCGGCCCCCGGCCCGCCACCACAGAGCGCCCCGGCGATGCCGACGCTCGCCCCCGGGCCGAGCACCCGAGGACGCCAGCCGACGCACCCAGGGCCGAGCACCCCGGGACGCCGACCGACCCACGACCAGGCCCGAGCACCGGGGGACGCCAGCCGGCGCACGATCCGGGCATCGGCCGCCCGAGGACACCGGTCCGTGGACGACCCGTGTGTCGGCCGACCCGCGTCTTACGGCCGGAACCAGGGCGAACGCCTGACTTCCGGCGGATAGCGGTACGACAGCACCCAGTCGGGTGCCTTCGGCCGCCACGTTCAACTGGCCTTGCGGCAAAGTTCAGTTCAGGGGGTGGCCCCTCCTGCCGAGGCGTTGCGAGAATCTGCGGCGCCTCGACAACAGGGAGCCCACGTGCGTCAGTTGACCTCCGCGATCGCCGCCGCCCTCGGCGCGCTCGCCCTCGTCCTCACCTCGTCCGGCACCGCCGACGCCAACGTCCTGCAGTTGCTGCCGCAGAACGCCGACGGCCTGGAACAGACCTTCTCCCCTGCCTACGACTACGACGGCGACGGCTGTTACGCCACCGCCGCCATCGGCAGCGACGGCACCATCAACCCCGGCCTGAAGCTGGGCGGCGACGTCAACGGCCACTGCCACGACTACGCGCAGCTCGCCAACGCCAACACCTACTCGCGCGAGAAGTGCAACAACGGCTGGTGCGCGGTGATGTACGCCAGCTACTTCGAGAAAGACCAGGCGACCCTCGGTCCCGCCGCCATCGGGCACACCCACGACTGGGAGCACGTGGTGGTGTGGATCAAGGACGACACCGTGCAGTACGTCTCGGTCTCCCAGCACTCCGGGTACCAGGTGGCGAACCGCTCCTCGGTGCGCTTCGACGGCACCCACCCGAAGATCGTCTACCACAAGGACGGCGTCTCCACCCACTGCTTCCGGTTCGCCGGCTCCAACGACGAGCCGCCGGAGAACGTGACGGGCGGCTGGTTCTACCCGCGGCTGGTCGGCTGGAACGGCTACCCGGCGGGCTACCGCGAGAAGCTGCTGAGCGCGGACTTCGGGGCGGCCACGATCAAGATCGACGACGGCGACTTCCAGTACGCGCTGGCAAACTCGATGCCGTCGGGCATCCCCTTCGACCCCAACGCCTGACCCCGGGCGCGCTCACCGGTCCGGTCCCGGCGCCGGGGCGGCGGCACCCGGCGGGCGCGGGTCCCGCTCCGAATGGGGCGGGGCGGGGCCCGCGCCCGGCGCCCCGGTCAGCCGGCCGGCTTGAGGTCGGTGATCTTCAAGGTCTTCAGGTCGGACTGCACGTCGATCCGGCTGACCTGCGCGTGCGGCCCGTCCCCCCAGGTGAGCGTGACCCTGCTGGTGGCGTGGCCGGCACCGGAACCGGTGTAGGCCACCTTCCACCTCACCGGCACGTTCTGCGCGAACAGGATGCCGTCGGCGTGCTCCTTCTTCTCGTAGGCGGCGACCTTCTTCCGCGCGGCGGCGGAGAGGTAGAAGCCGCGCAGCGCCTTCGCGCCGGCCGCGGCGGTCGGGTCGTCGGTGGCCCAGACGGCGTCGATGTAGGCGCCGTAGAAGTCGGCCACGTGCTGGGTGACGTTCCTCGGGTCGCCCTGCGCGGACGACACGGCGGCGGCACGGGTCGTGCCGCTCGCGGAGGCCCCCGCCAGGGCGGGCGTGACGGCGGCCAGGGTGAGGCCGGCCGTGAGGGCAGCGGCGGTCAGGAGAGTCTTACGGCTGCGCATGGACATGTGTCCCATTCCCCCGGTTTCTTCGCGACCGGTCTGATCCCGGCCGTCGACAGACCCTAAGACCGCTTTCCCCCCGCCCCGGTTCCCCTTTCCACTCCACTCTTTCCGGTCATTTCCGGTGCGGCCGCTCCCGCCCTTCGACGAGTCGGGCGAGGTTGTCCAGGGCCATGCGGGTGCCCCGTTCGTTGTCCTCGGGCGGAATCGCGTCGGCGACGCCCTCGTGCCGGATCTCCACGTCCGTGCCGCCGTCGGCCGCGGTGAGCGTCGTCGTCATGGTCATCGGGGACCGCAGGGCGTCGTCGCCGGTCTCGAAGGCGAGGACCTCGACGACCAGGGCGCCGGGCACGAGCCGGGCGAAGTGGCCCCGGTAGGTGTCCGTGCGCCCGTCCGACTTCCCGGCGCCGGCCGGGTCGTCGTAGGTGAGGGAGACCCGGAAGGCTCCGCCCTCACGGGCGTCGAAGGTGTGCACGCGGGCGGTCATGCCTGCCGGGACCCGCCAGGCCGCGACCGCCCCCGGGTCGGTCAGGGCCCGGTAGACGGCGTGCGGGGGCGCCTGCACGTGCCGGGTGACGCGGGTGGTGTACATGGGCTCACGGTAGCGGCCGGCGCCCGCCCCGGCCGTCGTACGACGGGAGGCGGGGCCGAGGTCCGGGAGGTGGGTCGGACCCCGGCCCCGGGTCTGTCACGGCTTGCGGGCGACCGCGCCGTACATCGCGATGTCCTCGTCCCGGATGCCCTGTTCGCCGCTGCCGTCGGGGTGCCACTTGTGCACCTGGACGATGCCGGGTTCGACCAGGTCCAGGCCCGTGAAGAACTCGTGGGCCTCGTCCAGGGTGCGCAGCCGCATCGGCATGTTCCGGGCCGCGTACTCGCGGGCGACCCGGCCCACCTCCTCGGGCGCGAACTCGGCGGTGCCGATGGACATCGCCAGGTGGCTGCCGGACGGCAGCGGCTCCAGCAGCCGCCGTACGACGCCGACCGCGTCGTCCGCGTCCAGCATGAAGTGGACGATCGCGATGACGGTGAGGGCGACGGGCCGGCTCAGGTCCAGGGTCTCGCGCAGCTCGGGGGCGTCCAGGATGGCCGCCGGGTCACGGAAGTCGGCCTCGATGTAGGCGGTCCGGCCCTCGGGGGCGCTGGCCAGCAGGCCCTGGGAGAGGGTGAGCACGATCGGGTCGTTGTCGACGTAGACGACCCGGGACTCGGGGGCCACCGCCTGGGCGATCTCGTGCAGGTTCGGCGAGGTCGGGATGCCGGTGCCGATGTCGAGGAACTGGCGCATGCTCGCCTCCTCGGCGAGCCAGCGCACGGCACGGTTCATGAAGTCGCGGTTGGCCCGCATGTGCACCGGGAGAGCGGGCCACTCCCGGGACATGGCGTCGCCCGCCTCCTTGTCGGCGGGGTAGTAGTCCTTGCCGCCGAGTATGTAGTCGTAGATGCGGGCGGAGTGGGCATTCTCGGTGTCGATCCGGTCGGCCGGCCATCCGTTGTCGGGCAACGCCGTGTCTCCCATTCGGTCGGTGGGGCTCGGGGCTTCGCGTCAGCAGGTACGAGGGCGGGGCGGGCGGGTGGCGGGGCGGGTCACAACTCCTTGCGCAGCGTGGCCAGTAGCGTCTCGGTCTTCCTGGCGGACGCGGCCTGGGCGCTCAGCCGGTCCAGGGCCTCCCGGTAGACCACGACCTCGTCGGCCTTGTCCAGGTAGACCGCCCCGACGAGGCCGCTGAGATAGGCGATGTCCGGCAGTTCGCGGGCCCGGAACCGGAAGACGTGGAAGGCGCCGGCCGACAGGGCGGGGTGCGGGCCGTTGGCGAACGGCATGAGCTGCACGGTGACCTGGGGCAGCCGGTTGACCTCGATGAGGTGGTCGATCTGCGCGCGCATCACCTCGGGACCGCCGACCGGCCAGCGCAGCACGGTCTCGTCCATCACCACCCACAGCCGCGGCGGGGTGGCCCTGGACAGCAGTTCCTGGCGGCGCATGCGCAGGGCGACGCGGCGTTCGGTGGCCTCGGCGGAGACGTGCGGATTCGCCGCGGTGAGCAGGGCGCGGGCGTAGTCCTCGGTCTGCAGCAGACCGTGCACGAACTGGTTCTCGTACGCGCGGATCTGCAGGGCCGCCTGTTCCAGGCTGAGGTAGGCGGAGAACCAGTCGGGCATGACATCGCGGTACGCGTGCCACCAGCCACGCTTGTTGGCCTCGCGCACGGACTGCAGGAAGGTGTCGATCTCCTGCTGGTCGGTGACGCCGTAGACCTGGAGCAGTTTCTCGGCGTCCGCGAGCCGCAGCCGGGACACCTTGGCGGCCTCCATGCGGCGGATCGTCGAGTGGCTGACCCCGATGGCGGCGCCCGCCTCGGCGTAGCTGAGGCCGGCCCGGGTGCGCAGTTCCTCCAGCCGTCTGCCGAGGATCATGCGCAGCACGCAGGGGGCGCCGCCCCAGTCGGTCTCCGCGGTCACGCCCACCCCCCTTGTCAGTCCCAGGACACCCTCGCATGCGATCCGTGTGCGCGGCCCATTCGATCACGTTCTGGCGGATGCAGCATGCACTTCGCCACTTGCAAATTTCAACTTGTCGGTTGCGGAGCGTGGTTGGCGGGTGCCAGAGTGGACTCACTGCTCCGGCCGACCCACGGAGCAGGCGGCGCGGGCGGCTCGGGGGAGACAGTCCGCCACCACGGCCTGTCGGCAGGCGGTGGGACGTCTGCTATCCGAACGGCCGGCCGACGCCCGCACCCTCACCCGAGAGGCCGGACGAAAGGCGCACGGCGATGGCTCTGCCCTCCCTCCACCGACGGCTCCCTCGACCCACCGACCAGGACAGACAACGCGCCGCGCGCGAACGGCGGTTGTTCCCGCGCGGCGACTGCGCCGCGCCGGCTGCCGACCCCACCCGGCGCCCCTGAACCACCCGGAGGCGAGCGCCCCGGTCGACTCCCTGGGCCCCACGGCCCCGACCGGCCTCGCCTCCGGGGCCACACGCCCGCCCGGGCCGCATGCCTGCCGGGCGTGCTCGTGACCGCGGGCACCGCCCGTCGCGCGGGCGGACTGCCGCCCCTCCGCCGAAGACCACCGCCACGAGGTCTCCCCTACATCGACGCGGGAAAGGACGCACCGGACCCCGCGCACCACACCGCCCCCGGACCATCCCCCACTCGTCCGAAGGACAGCCATGCACCACACTCCCACCCCCACTCCCACCACCCAGGCCGCCGACCCGTCCTGGACCCGCACCCGCCCCAAGCCCGGCTCCCAGGAACAGGCCGGCTGACCGGGCGGCGACCAGCGGCGCGGCCCGCCCCGCGCCCGTCAGTCCCGTTCCGACACCGAGGGAGACCCCCGGCGGTGCCCTGCCCGTCCCGGCCCTCGCTTCGCCCACACCCCGCAGCGCTACGGCATCCCGCCGCGACCCGCTAGATTCGCCGCCGGTGCGGAGCGTCCGTGCTCTCGGTGGGCCGGTGCCGTGTCCGCCGTGTGTGCTGTGGTGCCGGGGGTCTCATGGGCTGGTCGCTGTTCCGCCGCAACCGGATCGCGTCGGGGCTTCCGGTGCCGGGGCGGTGTGCGCCCGGACGGCACGTGCTGGCCACCGAGCGGCTGTTGCTGTTCACCCCGCGCACCCGCCTGGACGTGGCGGCGGCGCTCGCCGCGAGCGCGGACGCCGAGGCGCAGCGGTGGCTCGGCACCCAGGCGGACGAGGTGTTGCCCGACCCCGCCGTCCGCCGGGCCCTGCTGGCCTGGCGGCCCGCCGGGGAGGACGGCCGCCGGATCCCCCGCGAGCTGGCGGAACCCTTCACGCCCGGCCCGGACGATCCGCTCCTGCTGGTCTGTGTGCGGCGGTCCGACCTCGGTTACGCCGGTGCCCTCGAACTACAGCACCTGGTGGGCGAGATGGGCGGCTGGCTCGCGCCGGGCTGCCGTGGCCAGGGCCTGGGCGCGGAGCTGTTCCGCGCGGGCCTGGAGCTGGCCCACGGCCACCTGGGACTCGCCACGGTCCGGGCCGGGGCCGAGCCCGGGAACACCGCGAGCCGGCGCTCCCTGATCCGCGCGGGCTTCGTCCCCGACCAGGGCCCGCGCCGCCACACCCTGCCCGACGGCCGTGTGGTGGACGCCGTCTGGCACCGGCACGACACCCCGACGCCGGTGCGCTGCCTCTGACCGTCAGGACTCGTCCCGGCGGCGCCCGGTCACCCGGTCCGGGTCCGGGTCCGGCCACCGTACGTCGTAGGCCCGGCCGAGGTGTTCGAACCAGCGGATCAGCCGTGCGCCGGCGTCGAGTTGGCCGGTGAGCACGCCGTGCCGGGCGCTGGTGGGGTCGGCGTGGTGGAGGTTGTGCCAGGACTCGCCGAGGGACAGCGGGGCCGGCCACCACACGTTCCCGGAGCGGTCCCGGCTGCGGAAGGGGCGGGAACCGGCCGCGTGGCGGATGGAGTTGATGGACGAGGTCACGTGGTGCACCAGGCAGATGCGGACCAGTCCGGCCCAGAACAACGCGGTGAGCGCGCCCTGCCAGGAACGAGTCAGCGCCCCGCCCAGCAGCGCGGGCAGGGCGAGGGAGGCGAGGACCAGGACGCCGAAGCTCCGGGAGATCCGCAGCAGGGCGCGGTCGCGCACGAGGTCGGGCGCGTACCGCGGGGGCGGGGCGTGTTCGGTCGCGAACAGCCGGCCCAGGTGGGCGTGGAACATGCCCTTGGCGAGGGCGCGGTGTGAGTGGCCGTACCGCCAGGGCGAGCGCGGGTCGCCGTCCCGGTCGGAGAACTGGTGGTGTTTGCGGTGGCCGGCCACCCAGGTGATGAGCGGGCCCTGTACGGCGAGGCTGCCGGCCAGCGCGAGCGCGATCCGCAGCGGCCCCCTGGCCTTGAACGAGCCGTGGGTGAAGTGCCGGTGGCAGCCGACCGTGATGCCGCGTCCGCTGACCAGATAAAAGGCGACGGCGAGCGCGAGGTCCACCGGGCTGAGCCCGTGCCGCCAGACCAGCGGCACGGCGGCGAGCAGGGCGAGGAAGGGTACGGCCGACGAAGACACCGATCAGCAGTCGCTCGCCGGTGGGCCAGGAGCGGGTGCCGGCGGCCGGCGAGGTGGGTCCGGAGAACTCCGAGGGCATCGCGAGCCTTTCTCGGCCGGGGCGGCCCGGTCGACGGCGGTGAAGGCGAGCACGGCGTTCTGGCCACCGGAGCCGAAGGAGTTGCTGACCGCGGCTCGTATCCGCTGCGGCCGGGGCACCTTGGTGACGACGTCGAGGTCCATCGCCGGATCGAGCGTGTCCAGGTTGGCGGTGGGCGGGATCAGCTGGTGGCGCAGGCTGAGCACGGTGCAGGCCGCCTCGATGGCTCCGGCCCCGCCGATGGCGTGCCCGATGGCGCCCTTGACCGCGGTGACGGGCGGGGGACGGCGGAAGACCCGGTGCAGCGCGTTGTGCTCGGCGGCGTCGCCCTGCGGGGTGGCGGTGCCGTGCGCGTTGACGTGGTCGATGTCCTCGGGGGCCAGGCCGGCGTCGGCGAGGGCGCCGCTCAGGGCGCGGGCGGCACCGTCGCCGGCGGGGTGCGGGGCGGTGAAGTGGTGGGCGTCGCAGGAGGCGCCGAACCCGGCGAGCAGCGCCTCGGGGCGGGCGCGGCGGGCACGGGCGACCTCGGTGCGCTCCAGGACCGGGGTGGCGGCACGGCGGGACAGGGCGCGCATCTGGGCGAAGCAGGCGGCGGTCATGCGCAGCCGGGCCGACTCGCTGCCGCCGGCCAGAACCAGGTCGCAGTGGCCGGACAGCAGCCAGTCACGGGCCAGGCCGATCGCGCTGGTGCCGGAGGCGCAGGCGGTGCTGACCACCATGTTGGGGCCGAGGGCGCCGAGGTCCAGGGCGATCTCGGCGGCGGCCATGTTGGGCACGCTGCGCGGCAGTGCGAGCGGGGACACCCGCTCGGGGACCTGGTCGGCGAGCCGGTCGAACTCTGCCTGCCAGCCCTGCATCGACCCGGTGCCGACGCCCATCACCACGCCTACCCGGGCCCCGTCCCAGCCGTCCGGGGCGAGCCCGGCGTCGGCGACGGCCTCGCGGGCGGCGAGCAGCGCGAAGGTGGTGAACCGGTCGAGCCGGCGGGCCCGCCGGTGCCCGAGCAGGCCGGCCGTGTCCAGACCGGACACCTGGCAGGAGAAGGCCACGGGGAGCCCGGAAAGGGCAGGGTCGGCGGTGGCGGCGGACCGCCCGGCGCACAGGCCCGCCCAGGCCGCGTCCCTGCCGATGCCCGCCGGGGTGACCAGTCCCAGTCCGGTGACGGCGACCGGGGCCCGTCGCGTACCTGCTCTCACCTGCTGCATGAGGCGTGATTATCCGGACCGTTCGGCGGGGTCCCCGGCCACCACGACTCGTTCGGCCCAGGTCCGGCGGTGCTACCACCCGGATGCGCGAACGTGGAACGCCGGGCCTCAACGCGGCCCGGCGGACAGGCGGCAGCCCGCACCGGGTTCAGCGCCCGTCAGTCCGGCGTCCTCGCCAGGCCATGCCCGGCCGGGGTCCACTGCCCCGCCTGGCTACCGCGCTCGTCGGTGGCCAACCGAGCCCCGTATCGACCGCTGTCGCCGGACTCACCGTCCCTCGGTTCCGCCGCCCCCGCCGGGCCCACCGTGTGCCCCTCGGGGTCCGCCCTCCTCCGCGGATCCGCCTTCCTCCCCGGCCCCGCCGTCCAGCGCGCTGACCGCGGTCGACCACGCCTGGGCGAGTGCGGTTTCCAGGTCGTCCAAGGGGTGGTCGGACGTGTCCAGCCGGAGGGCGGGGCCGATGTGGACATGGACGCGGGGGCGGCGTACGGGCGCGGTGGCCCAGCCGGCGAGCTGTTTGGCGAGGCTGCCGGAGGAGACCCGGCGGGCGCCCGCGTGCCCGACCGGAAGCACCGGCGCGCCGGTGGACAGGGCGAGGCGGACCACCCCGGACTTCAGGCGTCCGGGCGGACGGTCGTGGGAGGCGCGGTAGCGGGGCAGGCCGCCCTCGGGATAGACGAGTACGCCCCGCCCTGCGGCGAGGGCGTCGGCGGCGGCCCGGAGGGCGTCCCCAGCGCGGCGGCCGCCCCGGTGGACGGGCACGTAGCCCTCCCGGGTGAGGGCCCGGCCGAGCAGGGGCACCCGCCACAGTCCGGCGGTGGCCAGGACGGCGGGACGCAGGCCGAGCCGGTGCAGGGTGCCGATGAGCAGGACCGGGTCGAAGAACGAGGTGTGGTTGGCGGCGAGGACGTATCCGGTGCCGGACGGCCGCACCAGGTGCCGGGTGCCGCTCACGTCGGTGTCGCTGAAGACGGGCGCCAGGGCCCCGGCCCATGCGGACAGCATCGGGCCCTCCTCTCCGCTGTGTCTCCCCCGTGCAGATCATCACCGGCACCGCGCTCCCGCGCACGCCCATTCTGCTCCGAATGCCTGTTTGACGTGCGGTGCCCACGCGCCGGTGGGCGAACGGCCGTCCCCGGTCCCGGCAGCGGCACCTGCACCTGTCCCGGCTGCGGCACCTCCTGCCGGGGCGGCGGCCGGGGCAGGTGCGGTGGCCGGAGGTGCGGCTGCCGGGGTAGGTACTGCGGCCGGTGCGGGGGCGGCTGCGCCGGCACCGGCGGCCGCTCCAGCACCTGTCTCGGCTACGGCACCTACACCGGCGGCCGCTCCTCCTCCCGCGGCTGCTCCGGCGCCGCCGGCTGCCGCGCCTGCACCGGCGGCAGCGCCTGCCCCAGCTACGGCACCTGCTCCAGCACCAGCCGCCGCTCCAACGCCTGCCCCGGCACCAGCGCCCGCAGCTGCGCCAGCCGCGGCTCCAGCACCGACGCCCGCCCTGGCACCAGCCGCCGCCCCGGCGCCCGCCGCTGCCACGCCGGCTGCAGCCACCCCCGGCATGGGAGCCGGTGCGGCCCCGCCCGGCAGCGGCGGAGGCGGCGGGAAGAGGACCCCGGGCGGCACCGGCAGGACCGGCGGCGCGGGGGGCAGAGCGGGCACAGGGGCGACAGGGGGCGCGGGGACAGAGGCCGGTGGGGGGAAGGGGCCCGGGCGGAAGCGGCGCCGGCGAGGGAGCCGCCGCGGGTGCGGGCGGCGGGGCCGGTGGTACAGGCTCCGGGGATGATGCCGGGGGACGGGGGTGGCGGCCGTGGGCGGATACTGGGTGAACTGACCAACAGCGCGGCCTACGGGCGGACTTCGACCCACGCCGGACGGCGGGGCACGACTGTACGAAGATCACTCCGGTGGCCACGACGGGCATCCGGCGCTCACCTGACCGCACAGCCGAGGCGGCGGGCCGGCTCAGGCGTCGGGCATCAGGCCCGCCGCGACCGTGGCACCCAGTTCCCAGCACGCCTGGATGTCGGCCTTGCCCGGTTCGCCGGTGACGGTCACCGGCTCTGCCGCCCGGCGCCAGCCGAGGCCTGTGGTGACGGTCTCGACGGCCCGGACGGCACCGGTGACGTCGTTGCCGCCGTGGACGTAGAAGCCGAAGGGGCGGCCCCGGGTCTCGTCGAGGCAGGGATAGTAGATCTGGTCGAAGAAGTGCTTGAGGGCGCCGGACATGTAGCCGAGGTTGGCGGGCGTGCCGAGCAGGTAGCCGTCGGCTTCGAGCACGTCGGAGGCGGTGGCCGACAGGGCCGCCCGGCGTACGACGCGCACGCCCTCGATCTCGGGCGTGGTGGCTCCGGACACGACCGCCTCGAACATGGCCTGGCAGTTCGGCGAGGGGGTGTGATGGATGATCAGCAGGGTAGGCACACCCGGCACCCTGCCGTGCGCGTACCGTCCCTCGCAAACGGCGGCTTCGAGGCGACTTTCACGGCACACTTCGAGACGCGCACTTCGAGGCGCACTTCGAGGCCACGCGACCGGCTCGCAGGGGACGGGACGCGCGGCCGGGCCGAGACAGGAGGATCAGTCGTGGTCGACGAGGACCGCAGGGCGCAGGCCGCCGTGGTGTTCGACGCGCTGGGGCTCAGCTACGAGCAGGCGTTCGCCGACTCCGCACCGCACCGGGCGTCGCTGCGCTGGCTGGTGGAGCGGCTGGCACCGGGCAGCAGGGTGCTGGACGTGGGGAGCGGGACGGGGCGCCCGACCGCGCAGACACTGGCCGAGGCCGGACACCGCGTGCTGGGCATCGACATCTCACCGGTCATGGTCGACCTGGCCGTGCGGCAGGTTCCCGGGGCGGAGTTCCGGCTCGCCGACATCCGCAAGACTGCGTTGCCGGAGGCCTCGTTCGACGCCGCGGTCGCGTACTTCTCGCTGCTGCAGATGTCCCGCGCCGAACAGGCGGCCGTCGTGGCGAAGCTGGCCCGCGCGGTACGGCCCGGTGGCTTCGTCGCACTGGCCACCGTGCCGCTGGACCTGGAGGACACGGAGGGCCTCTTCATGGGGCAGCCGGTACGGGTGACGAGCTTCGGCGCCGAGGCGTTCACCGAACTGGTCTCCGGCGCGGGCCTGAAGGTCCTGGCCGAGGAGCAGACCGTGTTCACCCCGCGCGGCCCCGAGGCGGGACCCGAACCGCAGCTCTTCCTCCACTGCGTGCGCGAGGCCGGGTGAGGCGGGACCGGTGAACCGCGTCCCGGTCGGCGTTGTCGGTGCCCTCGGTTACAGTGGCGGCTTCGAACCAAGGGGAGGCAACAGTGCAGGTCGGGGTGGGGACCGTCGGGGGCCGCATCGTCGTGGCGGCGGCGCTCGCCGCGGTGCTCGGCGGGTGTGCGGAGTCGGCGGACGGCGACGGCAAGAAGCCCGCGAGCCCGTCGGCGAGCGCCAAGGGCACGGCGGCCGGGGGCACGGGTGCGAAGGGCGCGGCGGCGGCCCGCGGCGGCACGATCGGCGCGGCCGGTTCGGCCTGCGAACTGCCCGTCAGCTTCGACATTGCCCGGCACTGGAAGGCCAAGTCGATCGACGCCGACAAGGAGTTGGCCAAGGCCTCGAAGGGCGAGGACGGCGATCTCAGCGGGGCGCTCGCCGACAGCTTCCTGCGGCAGGGCCCGGTCACCGCCGCCTGTGAGATCGACGCCAAGCCGGCCGGCAACATCGGCTTCCTGCGCGTGTGGAAGGGCAAGGCCGGCGACGCGGACGCGGGCGGTGTGCTGCGCGGGTTCGTCGCCGCCGAGGACGACGTCAGCAAGGCGACGTACCACTCCTTCAAGACCGGCGGCGGCGTCTCCGCGGTGGAGGTGGAGTACCTCTACACGAGCAAGCTCCTGGACGAGACCAAGAAGGAGAGCGCCTTCGCCGTCAGCACGCCCGACGGCCCGGTCGTCCTGCACCTGGGGGGCATGGACACCCAGGAGCACGAAGAGATGCGGCCCGCGTACGACCTCGCCAAGCAGACGCTCAAGATCGGCTGAGGACCGAGGACCTGTCACTCACGCACGGGCCGTGGCCCGGCCCAGGTAGGTGAGAGGACCGGCGTCGGCGACCGGGATCTCGTGGAAGCCGACCCGGTCGTAGAACGCGCGGGCGGCGGTGTTGACGGTGACCATGCCGAGGTGGACCGCCTGGACGCCCTGGCCGCGCAGGGCGTCCAGGAAGGTGTGCAGCAAGCGGCGGCCGTGGCCCCGCCCCTGCCAGGGCGGCAGCAGGTCGATGTGCAGATGGGCGGGGTAGGCGGCGAGTTCGGGGACGAGCATCCGCTCCGGGTGGTGCAGGAGATGGATCATCTCCTCGGTGGGCGTGCGGGGCGGCGCGGTGGGTTCCGGATAGCGGTCGGCCAGCCGGGGGATCCAGCTCCGCCGGAAGTCCTTCACGAAGCGCTCGGTGTCCGCCGTACCGACGATGTATCCCACGGCCCGGCCCGTGCCGTCGTCCAGCACGAAGGCCAGGTCCGGGTCGAAGTGGCAGTACGGCTCGGCGAAGAGCGACGGCATCAGGCGCTGGTCGGGATAGAGGGCCCGGGAGTCGCCCCCGTTGTCCGCGGTGCGGACGCAGACGTCGGCCACGGCGTCGCGGTCGGCGGAACGGTAGGGCCGGATCAGGGGGTTCGGATCGAGGGACGTCATGGCCCCATCCTGACCCCCTTGGGAGCGCTCCCACAAGGGGCCGTAGGGTCACGGCGGCGACCACCTCATAGGGTGGCCGCCGTCGTACGCGGACGGTCAGTAGCGCATGCGCCGGGCCCGGAGCAGCATGAACAGGCCCGACAGGGCGAGCAGCGTGCCGATGGCGGCGGGCCACAGATGCGCGCCCGTCTCCGCCAGACCGCCCTGGCTCGCCTGGGGTTCGGTTTGGGCGGCCGGCGGCGGGGCGTACGCGGCGGCGGTGGCGGTCTGCCCGGGCGCGGCGGTGGACGGGGCCGGTGCCGAACGCACCGGCGTGGACCGGGGTTCGGCGGACACGGCGGGTGCCGCCTTGTCGTCCGTGTCGTGCTTGGTGGTCCGGGCGGGCGACGTCGTCGCGTCGTGCCGTGGCGCCTCGCCGGTCCGGGACGCCGAGGGCGCGGGCGGGGAGGTGACGCTCCCGCCGTTCTCCTCGGTCGAGCCGTCACCGGGCGCCGCCGTGGCACTCGAACCGGTCGTGGGCGTCGGCGTCGCGGTGGAGTCGTCGTCGGCGTCGGCACCGCAGGTGCGGCCGGAGTTGATGCAGTCGACCATCTCGCGCATCAGGTTCTCGCTGAAGACGTTGATGAAGTCGCCGTGGTCGGTGACGGGCTTGTGCAACTGCTCGGGGAAGGAGTCCACCGCGAACAGCGGCACGGTACGTCCGCCGTCCGCGACGCTCGGCGCGTCGACGTCGTAGACGATGCGCTGCACCAGCTGCGGAATGGGCTGGAAGCCGGCCGGGCAGGAACCGTCGGCGGCCGCGAAGGCCACGTGGGTGCGGTGGTTGGCGCTGTCGATGTTGCGGCCGTCCCAGCAGCTCTGGAAGCGGAAGGTGCGCACCACGTCGCTGCCCGGCGGGCACAGCGGGTACTTGTCCTTGAGCTGCCGGTTCTCGTAACCGGTGCAGCTCCAGGACGCGTTGGCGTTGCCGGGGCCGTTGACGAAGGCCTTGGCGTCGCCGGTGATGATGCGCAGCAGGCGCGGCATGGCGGTGACCTTGCCGCGCGGGTTTCCGACGAAGGTCAGCGTGACCTGCTCGGGCGTCACGATCTGGCCCGCGTTGCCCTCCGTACCGCCGCCCGGGGCTCCGGCGTCCCGCTCCTGGGTGCCGTTCTGCAGGCGCAGCACCGGCCAGTAGTACGACGACTTGTCGCCCTGGTCCGCACAGCTCGTGCCGGCCTCGGCCAGGTCCTCGTCGCTCGCGAAGGCGTTGTTGCCCTGGTTGCCGATGTAGTCGTGGAAGTGGTGGGCGCCGTTGGAGACGCCGGGGGCGACGATGACGTTGTCGGAGTTGAACAGGCCACCCGCGTTGACCCCGCAGTCGGAGGTGAACGTGCCGCGCGAGGCGTCGGCGGCCTGTGGCGGCGGGGCGGACGCGTCGGGGGCTACGGCGGTGATGTCCGCGTAGTCGGAGACGACGGGCCCGTTGCCGCCCTGACCGGCACCGCTCTGCCCTTGGCCGGTGCCGCCCTGTCCCTGACCGCCGTCGTTCTGCCCTTGGCCGGTGCTGCCTTGGTCCGCACCGGCACCCCCCTGGTCCTGGCCGGTGCCGCCCTGCTCGCCGTCGTCCGGGGTGCCGGTGGCCTGACCGTTGTCGCCGGGGCGCAGGGTGCAGGCGGCCAGGTCGTCCAGGCCCTGCGGGCGTTCCCCCGCCCGGTCGATGGCGTCGGCGATCCGCCCGATGGACTCCGACCGCTTCTCCTCCAGCGGCTTCATGATCGTTTCCTCGGCGGAGCCGGCGTCCTGGCCACCGGCCCGCCCCGCCTGCTGCACCTGCTGGTACGCCGCCGCGATCTGCTGGTCCAGCACGGCGAGTTCGCGGTCGACATCGGGACGGGCCGCGTCCGGCACGGCCGTCAGCCGGCTGCCGACGTCGGGGCAGTCGATGGTCGCCATGCCCGAGGACAGGACGCGTCCGGAGGAGTCCGTACCGGATCCTTCGCCCCAGCCCTCGGTGGCCGAGGCGTAGACGTTCGCCCCGACGAGCCCGGCTCCGCCGAGCATCAGAGCGACCGCGGCGAGGGTCGCGCGTCGTGCGCCGGTCGGGCGTCTGCGCCTGTTGCGTACCAAGGTCGTCCCCTGTGTGTGATCGCCGGTGGTCTGACCGCCGGTGGGTGTGGCCGGCGGTCGGGCATGGAGTTCCCCGGCTTCATACGGGGGGCGGAGTCGCTGTGTTCAACAGAATCGCGAATTCACCGGGACCTCACAGGAAACCATGGTCGCGACCCCTTCCCCGTCGAACGTCGTCGCGAACATCACGAATATGTATCGGACATTTCACGCCTCAACCTTCACACGAGGTACACACGTTGGCTAGGTTGACGCGAGGCCGCCGCCCGGCTCTGCCCCGGCGCGCCGCCCAACTGCCCTGCGGGGCAAGGAAGGAGCACGTCTTCCATGGCGCCGGAGAGCCGCGACGAGGTGCGACAGCGGATCGCATCCCTCTACGACCAGGCGGAGAACGACACCGGTAACTTCAACGCGACCCGGGCCATGGCCGCCCGGACGCGTTCACGAGGCGTACCGCTGGCCAAGCGGGCGGGCCGGCGTTCGGATCCTGCGCTGGACGAGGTCGCGCGGCAGTGGTTCGACGCGGCACGCGCCGATGTCGGCCCGACCGTTCCCGCCGTACTGCCCGCCGACCGGCTGCCCGACAGGCCTGCCGCGCCATCGCGTTCGCGAGAGCGGATGGAGAGGCTTCCGCTTCCAGGGGGTGAGCGGGAGGTCCGCGCCCTACCGGTTGGCGGCACTGAGCCCCTCGGTCTGCCGAGCGGTGGCAGCGCGGCTCCTGGTCTCCCTGGTCTCCCTGGTCTCCCGAGTGGCGGCGGGGAGATCCGTGCCCTTCCGGGCGGTGAGCGGCGGGCGCTGGGCATGGGCGGCGGCCTGCTCGGACAGCGGTCCGCGGCGCTGGAACCGGGGACCGGCCAGGCAGTGGCCGAACTGACGACGGGCTCGGCGACAAACCCGACGAGCGGGTCCCTGCCGACGGGGCCCTTGGATGCGGAGTCCTTGCAGGCCGGGCCGCTGCCGGTCGGGGCCTTGCCGGTCGGGGCCCCGCCGGCTCTGGAGACCGGCCGGTCGGCGCTGGTCGATGCCACGAGCACCGGGGAACTTCCAGGCGTGCCGCTGGCTTTGAGCGACGGTACGGCAGACACGGCCGGCTGGGGCACGGCAGAACCGGCCGCGTGGAGCACGGCAGAACCGGCCGCCTGGGCCACGGCAGGACCGGCGAGTTGGGCCATTGCAGAACCGGCGAGCCCCGCCGTCCTGCCGGACGTCGTGCACACCGCCGCTCAACGGGCGGCGGTTCAGCTGCCCCGGGCGCTCCCCGGCGCCGCCGGATTCGTTCGCCTGTCCCCCGCTGCCTCCAAGGCCGGCATTCGGCGCAAGCTCGACACAGCGCGTGCCCTGCTGTCCGGGCGCACGGCCCAACTCGGCTTGCCGAACGCCGGGGTTCGGCCGGTACCGGTGCCGCCCGACTGGTCGGCCGGCGCGCGACAGATGGCACAACCCGCCATGACCTCGTCGGTCCAGTGGCAGCAACAGGGCGCGGAACCCGCTTTGTCAGCAGCGACGGCAGGCACTCCGCCGGTCGACATCAGCCCTCCCGTGACCGACACCGGCGCCCTGCCGCTCCCCCTCCCCCTGCCCGCACCCGCGCCCGTCGAGCCCCCTCGCGCTCACCGTGCCGCCAAGGCCATCGCCTTCGCTCGGGCGCAGCTCGGGAAGCCGTGCGTGTGGGGCGCGACCGGGCCGGACTCCTACGACTGCTCCAGCCTCACCCAGGCCGCGTGGAAGGCGGCCGGTGTCACGCTGCCGCGCGCCGCGCACGAGCAGGCGCTGGCCGGAACGCCGGTCACGACCGCCGGGCTCGAACCCGGCGACCTCGTCCTCTTCTTCGAGGGCGACCGGCATGTGGGCCTGTACGTCGGCGACGGGATGATGGTCCACGCCCCCGGACCGGGGTCGTCCATCCGCGAGGAGTCGATCTACGGCGCCGGCGAGGCGGCGATCCACCGGATCATCCGTCCGGCCTGACAGATGTCGGCGTCGGCGTCGACTGCCCGGACGACGGTCGTTCAGCCGCCGCGCCGGGACAGCGCGGCGTGGAGAGCCGTGGTCCACGGCAGCCGGCGGGGGTCGGGGCCCGCCGTGTCCCAGGCCACGCGTGTGCACGACCACCGTCCACCAACCCCGCCGCACTCATAAGGCGCCCCTGGACAAGGCATAAGATCAGCTTATGAGGTCATAGACCGGACCCGCGTACCGACTTAGGACAGCCTTAGTTTAGGCTTCGTGATCAAGTCGCCCATTCACGCGCGAAGGGAACCTGATCATGCCGCGCCCCCTGCGGGTAGCCATCGTCGGAGCCGGCCCCGCCGGGATCTACGCCGCCGACGCCCTGCTCAAGTCCGAGGTGGCCGCCGACCCCGGTGTGTCCATCGACCTCTTCGAGCGGATGCCCGCCCCGTTCGGCCTGATCCGGTACGGCGTCGCGCCCGACCACCCGCGCATCAAGGGCATCGTCACCGCCCTGCACCAGGTGCTCGACAAGCCGCAGGTCCGCCTGTTCGGCAACGTCGACTACCCGACGGACATCAGCCTGGACGACCTGCGCGCCTTCTACGACGCGGTGATCTTCTCGACCGGCGCGATGGCCGACCGGGAGCTGCCCATACCCGGCATCGACCTGGACGGCTCCTACGGCGCCGCCGACTTCGTCTCCTGGTACGACGGTCACCCGGACGTGCCCCGCACCTGGCCCCTGGAGGCCGAGAAGGTCGCCGTGCTCGGCGTCGGCAACGTCGCCCTGGACGTCGCCCGCATCCTCGCCAAGACCGCCGACGAGCTGCTGCCGACCGAGATCCCGCCGAACGTCTACGACGGCCTGAAGGCCAACAAGGCCATGGAGATCCACGTCTTCGGCCGCCGTGGCCCGGCACAGGCGAAGTTCAGCCCGATGGAGCTCCGCGAGCTGGACCACTCCCCGAACATCGAGGTCATCGTCGACCCCGAGGACATCGACTACGACGAGGGCTCGATCGCGACCAGGCGCGGGAACAAGCAGGCCGACATGGTGGCCAAGACGCTGGAGAACTGGGCGATCCGCGACGCCGGCGACCGCCCGCACAAGCTGTTCCTGCACTTCTTCGAGTCTCCGGCCGAGATCCTCGGCGAGGACGGCAAGGTCGTCGGCCTGCGCACCGAGCGCACCGCCCTGGACGGCACCGGCAACGTCAAGGGCACCGGCGAGTTCAAGGACTGGGACGTCACGGCGGTCTACCGCGCGGTCGGGTACCTCTCCGAGAAGCTGCCCAAGCTCCCCTGGGACATCGACTCCGGAACCGTCCCGGACGAGGGCGGCCGGGTGATCGAGGAGGGCGGCACCCACCTGCAGTCCACCTACGTCACCGGCTGGATCCGGCGCGGCCCCGTCGGCCTCATCGGCCACACCAAGGGCGACGCCAACGAGACCGTGGCCAACCTGCTGGACGACTACGCGGGCGGCCGTCTGCACACCCCCGCCTCGCCCGAGCCGGAGGCCGTGGACGCCTTCCTCGCCGAGCGGAACGTCCGCTGCACCACCTGGGAGGGCTGGTACAAGCTGGACGCCGCCGAGCGTGCCCTGGGCGAGCCGCAGGGCCGCGAGCGCGTGAAGATCGTCGAGCGTGAGGACATGCTGCGGGAGAGCGGGGCGTAAGCGCCCTCCCTTCCTTCGGGTCCAGGGGGCCGGCGCCGGTGCGCCGGCCCCCGCGCCGCTCCGTCACGCGCCGCCCGGGCGAACAGCTCGTGCAGCGGGACCGGTGACAGCGGCCGGGGTGTAGCCTCCCGCGAGTCCGGGCGTGGTGGGGGGTTCCAGCCCGGCCGGGCCCTCGGTGGTCGGGCGGGCCGGGGCACCGGCGCGGCGTCCCGCGGCGATGCGGCGCTTGGCGGCCCCGGCACCGGCGGCCATCCGCTCGGCCTCCGCGTCGAGCACCGTCACGCCGTCGTCGGTGAGCCGGTAGTAGCGCCGCAGCCGGCCCTGCTGCACCTCCTCCCGGTCCAGCACGATCAGGCCGTCGGCGGTGAGCCGGTCCAGCACGCCGTACAGCGTGCCGACCCTCAACTGCACCTCCCCGTCGGACAGTTCCTCGACCTCGCGCAGGATGCCGTAGCCGTGCCGCGGCTGGTCGGCGAGCGCCGTGAGGACGAAGAACGCCGCTCGGGTGACGCACCGGGGATGACTCGATCGGGTGTCTTCTGGCCGGAAGGCCGCGCGTGCGGTCCGGGGCAGGGCGATGCCGGGCCTCGGGCTGCGCGGCGGCAAAACGGGTGAGGTGAGTGACGCCGTTCGGGTGGGTGACGCCTCACGTACGTGACGCGAACGGAGCCCGTCCCGCACGTGGCGCGAACGGGGCCCGCCCCTGAGCGGATGGACGGGCGGGCCCCGTTCGCCGGACATTGTGGGTGCCGCGACCGCCGACCGGGCACGGGTGAACCGCGGTCACCTGATGCGCACCGCGCGCACCCCGGGCGTACGGCGCACACCCCGTGCTCCGGTCGCACCCCCGGGCGACGCGCGGGGCCGGGCCCCCGCCGCCGTGTCGCCCCGCCGAACGGTGATACTGGGAGCCGCACCCGCCCCCATCAGCAGATTGGCTCATGTCGAACTCCGCCGGCGACCGCGCCACCATCCCGCAGACCCTCTGGGCGGCCCGGGGCCGCCACACCGGTACCGCCCCCGAGGACGTCGTCCGCCGCACCTTGCGACGACACAAGGAGAGCGGGGACATCGACGACTTCGCCGAGCCGCCCGCGGCCGAGGACCCGGCCCGGCGGGTCTTCGAGGCCCGCTGGCGGGCCGGCGCCACGGTGACGGTGCGGGCCCGGCTCACCCTCGTCCCACGGGCGGGCCGGCTGCCCGGCCACGAGTGGCGGCTGGTCGCGGAGGCGGAGCGTCCGTGGGACGACGCCTGG
Organism: Streptomyces flaveolus; assembly: GCF_000716535.1. Classification (GTDB taxonomy): domain Bacteria; phylum Actinomycetota; class Actinomycetes; order Streptomycetales; family Streptomycetaceae; genus Streptomyces; species Streptomyces flaveolus_A. Next base: position 204,065 of record NZ_JNWV01000003.1, read on the forward strand.
CCGTCGCCCGCGACGCTCTTCTGGCCCGAGGGCGGCTCGGCCGAGGGTGACGACGGCGCCTGGGACCATCACCCCACGGTCGCGGGCCTGCGCCTGCGGCACGTCAACGCGCTGCCGGAGGACGACAAGGAGATGCGGCGCCGACTGCGGGACGCGGCCCGGGAGGCGTGGTGCGTCCATGTCGTCGTCCACGAGGCGATGACCCCGGACGAGCGGGGCCGGCTGCCGCTGGCGCGGCTGCTGCCGCCCGGGCTGCGGCACCACGTGGTCGAGCACCGGGCCACGCCGCAGCAACTGCGCGCCGTCAACTGGGCGCTGAAGGACCTCGGTGTCGAGGTGCCGCGCGGCGGCGCGGTACTGCTGCCGCCGGATCCGGCGCCGGAAGGGTACGACGGCCGGGAGCACAGCGTGCGCAACGTCTTCCTGGACGGTTCGGAACCGGCCGAACTCATCACGGCGCTACGGCACTTCGTCGCCCTTCCCCGGCCGCTGCCGAAGGACGCCGAGGAGGCGCTGACGGACCTGCGCGAGAACTGGACCCTGTTGACGCTTCAGGAGGAGCTGGAGCGCGAGCGGCGGCTGGTCGCCATGTACGCCGAGGCGCTGGAGGCGATGACGAAGTCCCGGGACCTGTACAAGCAGGCCGCCGAGCAGGCGCTGGAGGCCCTGGCGGCGTACCGCGACGTCCCCGCGCCCGCGCTCCCCCAGCAACGGCCCGCCGCCCGGACACCGGGCGCGCTGCAGCAACTGACGCGGACGTTCGAACGGCTGAAGCTGACGGCCATGGGCAGGCAGCAGGAGTCTGCCGCCGATGCCTCGCCGAACGGCACGGCGCGGGAGGACGACGGCGACGGGGTCGCGGGCGCCGGCGGCGATGCGGACGGCCGCTCATCGTAGGAGTTCGTCGGGGTACATGGACGGTCATGCCGTTCGTAGGCGCCCCACTCGGACAAGGAGCCGGAATGGACACGACCACGACCCTGCTGGTGATCGCCGCCGTCATCGCGGTGGCGCTGCTCGCCGTCGCGGTCCGTCTGCTGGTCCGGCTGGTGCGGGCCCGGCGGACGCTGCGACGGGCGGGGCTGCCGACGGGACCCCGGTGGGTGTTCTGGGGCGCGGTCGCGTATCTGGTGCTGCCCACCGATCTGCTGCCCGACCCGGTCTACCTGGACGACATCGGCGTGCTGCTCCTCGCCCTGCGCAGTCTGCGCGCCGCCCGGCCGCTGCCGCGCGGGACGACCGAGCCCTGACCGGCCGGGCGCGGTATGCCGCACCATGGGGCGATGCGAACCGTGTTCACCGGCATACCCGGTGCCCCGACGGCCCCCGACGTGGCCGTGGTCGTCGACGTGATGCGGGCGTTCACCGTGGCCGCCTGGGCGTTCCGGCGCGGAGCCGAGCGGATCGTCTTCGCCGGCACGCGGCGGGAGGCGCTGGCGCTGAAGGCCCGTCATCCGGACTGGCTCGCCTGCCAGGACGGGGCGCCGGCGCCGGGGTTCGACCTGGTCAACTCGCCGGCCCGGCTGCGTGCGCTCGACCTGCGGGGCCGTACGGTCGTCCAGAAGACCACCGCCGGGACGGCCGGGGCGCTGGCCGTGGCGGACGCCGGGCTGCTGCTGTGCGCGAGCTTCGCGGTGGCCGGGGCGACCGCCGAGGCGCTGCGACGCGCCCGGGCGCAGGAGGTGACCTTCGTGGTCACCGGGGACGGCGGACGGGCCGAGGAGGATCTGGCCTGCGCGGAGTACATCGCGGAACGCGTGCGGGCGGACGACGCCGACGCGGGCCCCTACCTGGACCGGGCCCGGCGCTCCACCGGCGCCGCACGGCTGGCCGACGGCGTGCGGCGCGGGTGGGCCGGTGTCGACCCCGAGGACATGGCCGTGTGCCTGGAGACGGACACGTTCACGTCGGCCATGGCGGCCACCCGCGAGGACGGCCACCTGGTGCTGCGCCCATGGGCATCCTCCGCGGAGCCGGCCGCCCTCCCCTAGAGGAGTCCGGCAGCATGGCCCGGACACCCGCCCGTCAGCGGGCCCGGCCCACCGGACGATCTCAATCGGCGTTGCCCCGCTCGGCGTTGCCCATGGTCAGGGACGTGAGGAGGACCACCAGCGCGCCGAGCGCCGCGGTCGCGGCCATGGGGCCGGCCAGCCACGGCGGGGCGAGGGTCGCCGCCCGCAACCGGGCCGGGTCCGGCAGGTTGAACCGTCCGCCGAGCACGTGTCCGGCCGCGAGCACCGCCGTCACTCCGACCGCGGCCGTCGCCGCCACGAGCCGGGCCGGCGCCGCCCGCGCGGTGAGGGCGAGCGCCAGCAGGCCGCACAGCGCCGAGGCGAGCAGGGTGGCCCCGAGGACGCCGTGGGACAGCCCGGTCCACGAGCGCGGGGCGTGCGCCATCCCGCACAGGAACACCAGCAGCGCTGCACACCGGGCGGCCCACAGGCAAGCCGTCGGCGTCCGGCCGTTCCCCGCCCGGTCCGCAGCCGCCGGTCGCCTTTCCGCCGACGGTTCCGCACCGGACCACAGCGTCTTCGCCCGCCCCTGGATGACGAACCGACGGGTCTTCACGGGCGCTGCCGCAACCGACCGACCCGCCGTCGCCGGCCCTTCCGGAGCCGACCGACCCGCCGTCGCCGGCCCTTCCGTGACGGCCCACCCCGCCGTCGCCGATCCCTCCGGGGCCGGCACGTGCACCGACCCCGCCACGGCGAGCGCCCGTTCCGCCTGGAGCTGGTCACCGGCCGCGCGGTCCTGCGGATCCGGTACGGCCACCGGCTCGGCGGTGGCGGACAGCGGCCCCACCTCGGCGCGGGCCGGCTCCGCCTCGGCCTCTCCCGCGTCGCGTTCCGCAGCCAGCCGGCCGATCAGCTCGGCGAGTTCCTCCACGGGACGGTGCACCGCCACCGCCCGCACGGCGGCCTCCGCGCAGTGGGGTTCCACCGGGCTGAGGTGCAACAGCTGCACCAACCGGGTGACGTCCTCCACCGACCGGTCGACCGCGACCGCGCGCAGCGCGTCGGCTGTCATCCGGGCCGGCTCGGGCGAGCGCTCCAGCAGTGTGATGAGCCGGACGACGTCCTCCACCGGGCGGTCGGCGACGGCGGCGTGGATCAGGCCGTGCAGAGGGTCGCCGTACTCGGGTTGCGCCACGGGGAGTGGCGGTACGGGCGGTGTCGGAAGGTACGGGGACGAGGTGAGGACGCCGGGGGCAACCGCCGGTGCCGGGGGTATCACCGAGTCGTCGGGACGGGGGGATGAAGAGCAGGTCGTCATCTCGGCTCCAGGAGAAGGGTGCGACCGCACCTGCGCCCCGTCTGCGGTCGCCGCGTTACGGAGTCCATTACTACGAGCGGGCTTCGGAGCGCGCCACTCGGGCGGGGCACTGGTGTGAGCCGGGCTGCGCGGCCCCTGCCGTGACGCTCTCCACCCCGCCCAGGTGCGTTCCGCGCGTCTCGTGGCGCATTCTTGCTGTGTCATCCACCCGGAGCCGCACGGGACGAGGTGGGACCGATGGCCGGGAGCGACGAGCAGGCGGTCCGTACGCGGGCCCGGCTGACCGCGCTGCTGGCCGACGCCTCGACCGGCGCCCTCACCGCGGCCGGCGGCCGGGTGGCGGGCGTGTACCTGCGCTCCCGCGTCCCCGGCCTGCTGCGCCTCGCGGTGCTCACGGGGCTGCCCGGACCGCTGTTCAGGTCCTGGTGGCGGCTGCACACCGGCCGGCCGTTCCCGGTCGCCGACGCCTACCGGCTCGGCATCCAGGTGGTCCTGCCGAACGCCACGGAGACCATGCGCCGGTATCCGCAGTTCGCGGCCGGTCTGCCCTTCCCGTTCGGGTCGGTGCACGTGCCGGTGCCCGGCGGGGCCGGGCCGCTGGGGGTGCTCACGGTCCTGCACCCGGCGGTGACGGACACCGTGGACGACCTGCTCGACCGGGAACTGCTCGGCCGGCTGGCCGAGGGCCTGGGCGACGAACTGCTCGGCCTTGCCGACGGGGACGAGAGCGCGATCGTCTGGGACGGCGAGCCGCTGTGCGTACGGCCGCCCGCGAGCCGGCCCGCCCGGGCCGCCGTAGGACGTTTCAGCTGTGACCCGGCGACCTCCGTGGTCCGTGCGGACGACCGGTTGCACACCCTGCTCGGGCTGCGCCCCGGCGAGTTCGCGGGGACGATGACGGCGTTCGCGAACGCCGTGGCCCCCGCCGACGCGCACCGGGTGCTGGCCGCGCTGCGCGACACCGCCGCCGGGAAACCGCCGAGCGCGCCGCTCAGTCTGCGCGCCCACGACGGCACGCCGCGGCTGCTGGACCTGTGGCCGGTCGGCGCGGACCGCGCGGACGGCGACACCGAGGCGGCGGTCCACGGGGTGCTGTTCGACCCCGGTACGGCCGCCTCCGCCGACGGCGCGGCCGACCTGCTGCCGGAGGGCGTGCTCTGCCTGGACCGGCTGGGGCTGATCGTGTACGCCAACCCGGCGGCGGCCCGGCTCACGGGCCGGCCGCGGGAACGGCTCCTGGGGCAGGCGTTGTGGGACGCGCTGCCCTGGCTGACCGGGCCGCCGTACGACGACCATCTGCGCGGAGCCCTGCTCTGCACGGAGCCGGTGCACTTCCACGCCCGGCGGCCGGCCGGCGAGCGGGACGACCCCGGTGAGGGCGACTGGCTGGCGGTCTCGGTGCACCCCGGCACGGACCTGCTGACCTGCGTGCTCGTCCCGGCGAGCCGGGTGGACGCCGCGAGCGAGCCGGTCCCCGAGGTCCGGGCCCCGGAGAGCACGGTGGCGGGCGCCCACGCGATGACGCCGCTGTACCGGCCGATCGCGCTGGCCATCGCGCTGACGGACGCGGTGACCGCCCGGCAGGTGTCGGCGGTGGTCATGCAGGAGTTGCTGCCCGCGTTCGGCGGCCGGCGGCTGGCCATCTACCTGCTCCAGGACCGGCATCTGTACCTGGCCTGGGAGACGGGGTTCCCGCAGGGGTTCCTCGCGCCGTTCGAGGGCATCGGCCTCGACGCGCACGTGCCCGGTGTGGAGACGCTGACCACCGGCCGGCCGCTGTTCTTCGAGTCCATGGGACAGCTCGCGGCGGCCTATCCGGGGCTCGCCCTCGACGCGCAGGTGGGTTCGCGTGCCTTCCTGCCGCTGATCGCCTCCGGCAGGCCGGTGGGCTCCTGCATCCTCGGCTTCGACGGCGAGCGCGGGTTCAGCACGGAGGAACGTGCGGTCCTCACCGCGCTCGCCGGGCTGATCGCGCACGCGATGGAGCGGGCGCGGCGCTACGACGACGAGGCGGCCCTCGCCCGCGGCCTGCAGCAGGCCCTGCTGCCCCGGCGCCTGTCGACGCATCCGCGGGTGGAGACCGTGGGGCGGTACCTGCCGGGGACGCAGGGCATGGACGTGGGCGGCGACTGGTACGACGTGGTGGAGGCCGGGGACGGGCTCGCGCTGGTCATCGGCGATGTGCAGGGGCACGGGGTGCAGGCGGCGGCCACGATGGGCCAGCTGCGCAGCGCCGTGCGGGCGTTCGCGCTGGGCGACAGACCGCCGGACGAGGTGCTGAGCGGCACCAACCACCTGCTGATCGACCTGGACCCCGGCCAGTTCGCCAGCTGCTGCTATCTGCGCCTGGATCCCGCGACCGGCCGGGCCCGGATCGCGCGGGCGGGCCATCCGCCGCCGCTGCTGCGCCGTCCCGACGGCCGGACCCGGCTGCTGGACGTCTCCGGGGGTGTCGTCCTCGGCGTGGATCCGCATGCCCGGTACCCGGTGACCGAGCTGTGGCTGGAGCCGGACGCGATCCTCGCCCTGTACACCGACGGCCTGGTGGAGCGGCCCGGCGCCGACATCGACGACGGCATCGCGTCGCTGCGGCTGGCGCTCGCCCACGCCGGTGCCGGCCGGCGCGGCGGGCGGTCCCTGTCCGGGGTCGCCGACCGGCTGACGGCCACCGCCCGGCACGCCGCCGACCGCCCCGACGACGTGGCCCTCCTCCTGGCCGTGCGCCGCCCGCCACTGCCTCCCGGCCCGTGACCGGCCCACCCCACTCCCCCGGCCCCGTCCCCTCCGCGGCCCTCGGCTGTCGTCGTCCCGGGTGATGGTCTCGCCTGACGGCGCCGGGCAGTGTAGACATGGGCACATGGTGCGACTGCCCGGCCGGCCCCTGTCTCGGCCGCCCCGATCTTTCGGGTACCCGCGCGCACCGCACAGCCCGCCGTCGGCGAACCGCGGCCCGGGCGGCAGCCGGCCGGGGGTGCTCCGGTCGGCGGTGACCGGTCGCAGCGTGGCCGGGCAGGTGTTCGTCCTGCAAGTGGTGATCGTGCTGCTGCTGGTCGTCTCGGCCGTGGTGGCCCAGGTGCTCCAGGTACGGCACGACAGCGACACCGAGGCGAGCAACCGTTCCCTGGCCGTGGCCGAGACGTTCGCCAACGCGCCCGGCACGGTCGCCGCCCTGCGCTCCCCGGACCCCACGGCCGTGCTCCAGCCGCGCGCGGAGGCGGCCCGCAAGGCGACCGGCGTGGACTTCATCGTCGTGATGAACACCGACGGCATCCGCTACACGCATCCCAAGGCCGACCGCATCGGCAAGAAGTTCGTCGGGACGATCGCCCCGGCCGTGGCCGGCGGCACGGTCACCGAGCACATCACCGGCACCATCGGCCCGCTGGTGCAGGTCGTGGTGCCGGTGAAGGACTCCGGTGGCCAGGTGGTGGGCCTGGTGGCGGCCGGAATCACCACCGCGCACGTGGGCGGGGCCGCCGACCAGCAGCTCCCGCTGCTGCTCGCCGCCGCGGCCGCCGCGCTCGCGCTGGCGACCGCGGGCACGGCCCTGGTCAGCAGACGGCTGCTGCGCCAGACGCACGGCCTCGGGCCGTACGAGATGACGAGGATGTACGAGCACCACGACGCGGTGCTGCACGCGGTCCGGGAAGGCGTGCTGATCGTCGGCGGTGACGGCAGGCTGCTGCTCGCCAACGACGAGGCCCACCGGCTGCTGGACCTGCCGGCCGACGCCGAGCGGCGGCATGTGCTGGAGCTGGGCCTGGACGACGAGACGGCGGGACTGCTGGCCTCGGGGCGGATCGCCACCGACGAGGTGCACCTGGTCAAGGACCGGCTGCTGGCCATCAACCAGCGGCCCACGGACCTGCGCGGCGGTCCGCCGGGCAGTGTCACCACGCTGCGCGACTCCACCGAGCTGCGCGCCCTGTCGGGCCGTGCGGAGGTGGCCCGGGAGCGGCTGAACATGCTGTACGAGGCCGGGGTGGGCATCGGCACCAGCCTGGACGTCACCCGGACCGCGGAGGAGCTGGCCGAGCTGGCGGTGCCGCGGTTCGCGGACTTCGCGACGGTGGACCTGTTCGACGCGGTGCTGGGCGGTGAGGAGCCGCGGCCCGGGACGGCGCTGCGCCGCACGGCCTGCGCGGGGATACGCAAGGACGCCCCGCTGTATCCGCTCGGCGAGCGGATCCGGTTCGTGACCACCTCGCCGCAAGCGCGCGCCCTGACGACCGGGCAGTCGGTCGTGGTGCCGCGGCTGCGCGACGAACCCGGCTGGCGGGCGCAGGATCTGGAGCGCACCGACCAGGTGCTGGCGTACGGCATCCACTCGCTGATCACCGTGCCGCTGCGGGCGGGCAATCTGGTGCTGGGCGTGGCGAACTTCTGGCGTGCGGAGAAGCCGCAGCCGTTCGACGCCGAGGAACTGGCCCTGGCGGAGGAGCTGGTGGCGCGGGCGGCGGTGTCGATCGACAACGCCCGCCGGTACACCCGTGAGCACAGCATGGCGGTCACCCTCCAGCGCAGCCTGCTGCCGCGCACCCTGCCCGAGCAGGGCGCCCTGGACCTCGCCTACCGCTATCTGCCGGCCCAGTCGGGGGTGGGCGGCGACTGGTTCGACGTGCTGCCGCTGTCCGGCGCCCGGGTGGCCCTCGTCGTCGGGGACGTCGTGGGTCACGGGCTGCACGCGGCGGCGACGATGGGACGGCTGCGTACGGCCGTGCACAACTTCTCCTCGCTGGACCTGCCGCCGGACGAACTCCTGGGCCTGCTGGACGAGCTGGTCGGCCGGCTGGACCAGGACGAGACCCCGGCGACGGGCGCGTCCGTGGTGACGGGCGCGACCTGTCTGTACGCGATCTACGACCCGGTGTCCCGGCTGTGCTCGATGGCCCGGGCCGGCCATCCACCGCCCGCGCTGGTGCGGCCGGACGGCGGCGTGGAGTTCCTGGACGTGCCCGCGGGACCGCCGCTGGGGCTGGGCGGGCTGCCGTTCGAGACGGCCGAGCTGGAACTGCCGGAGGACAGCCGGCTGGTGCTGTACACCGACGGTCTGGTGGAGGACCGGGAGCGGGACATCGACGAGGGGCTCGGCCTGCTGCGCGACGCGCTGCTCCGGGCGCCGGGTGGCTCCCCCGAGGACACCTGCCGTACCGTGCTGGACCGGCTGCCGGCCCGGCCGAGCGACGACGTGGCGCTGATCGTGGCCCGCACCCGGGTGCTGGGCGACGACCGGGTCGCGCAGTGGCAGGTGCCGTCCGATCCGGCGGCCGTGTCGGAGGTGCGGGCCTCGGTGACCCGGCGGCTGGCCGACTGGGGGCTGGACGAGCTGGCGTTCACGACGGAGCTGATCCTGAGCGAGCTGGTCACCAACGCCATCCGCTACGGGCGCGGCCCGATCGGGGTACGGCTGCTGCGCGACCGCACGCTGATCTGCGAGGTGTCCGACCGCAGCACGACCTCGCCGCATCTGCGGTACGCGGCGAGCACGGACGAGGGCGGCCGGGGCCTGTTCCTGGTCGCCCAGCTCGCCGAGCGCTGGGGCACCCGGTACACCCCGCACGGCAAGGTGATCTGGGCGGAGCAGCCGCTTCCCTGACTGTGCGGGGCGCGGGGAAATCGTTTGAGGACCTGTCGGCCGGCGGGTGATGATCTCCGGCATGTTCTCACGCAGGAATCGCCGCGCCGCCCGGCCCACGACCCCCGCGCTCCGCGCCGCCTGGGAAACCCTGGACGCCGGGGATGTGCCCGGCGCGCTGCGGCAGGTGCGGGCGGCCGGGGAGGATCAGCCGCTCGGTGAGGTGGCCCTGGTGGTGGGGCGGGCGGCGGGCTCGGCCGGGTTCGACGACCTCGCCGACGCCTCGGCCGCGCTGGCCGCCGCCCGTGAAGATCCGCGGGCCCTCTACGACTTCGGGTACGCGTGCGTCGAACGCGGGGTGTCCGATCTGGCGATTCCCGCCCTGCGCGCGGCCCTCGGCCTGAGCGGTGGGGCACTGCCGGTGCTGCGGGAGCTGGTGTCCGCGTACGAGGACGGGGGCCGGCACCGGGAGGCGGTGGCCGAACTGGCCCGCCACGAGGACCGTTTCGCGCACTGGCCGGACCGTTATCTGCTGGTGTACAACGCGGTGATGGCGGGCGATCTGGAGGTGGCGCGGCGTCAGCACGCCCTGCTGCCCGACCCGGAGGACGAGCGGTGGCGGCCGGCGCGGGAGCGGCTGGACCGGATGCTCGCCCGGGCCGCCGACGCCGAGCGGGCGGGCCGGCTCGACACGGCCGATCTGCGGGGCTGGCAGTACGTGCTCGGCGGCACGGTCCTCGGCACGCTGTCCCCGTGGGGCTACGACTCGGGCATGAACGGCCGCTACGCCTTGCTGCAGGACACCCCGGACCAGTGTCTGCGCGGCCTGCTGCGGCTGCGGGACCTGCTGGCGGCCACCGGGGCACGGCCGCGCTCGGTGTCGCTGCTGCCGGACCGGGACTCGCGGATCCTCGGGCTGGCCGCGGCGGAGGTGCTGGGCCTGCCGGCGGAGCCGTTCGTCCCGGGCCGGGCGGACACGGTGGTCGTGGCGTACGACCTCGACGGGCTCGCGGCGCGCGACGGCGGGCCGGAGCTGATCGGGGAGCTGTTCGAGCGAGCCCCGGGGCAGGTGCTGCACGCGCAGGCGTGCTGCTGGACCGACCCACCCGCGGTCACCCCGGACAGCGCCGCCCTGCTGCACCAGTCGGTGATGGCGCCGTGGGGTGAGGGGCTGCGTCTGGGAGCGGACGGCGGGGTCGAGCGGGGCCCGGCGGACGACCGCCCGGAGGCGGAGATCGCCGCCGGGATCACGGCTGCGGACCCGACGCCCGATCCCGGGGACGGCGACGGCCCGGCGGACGGCGACACGGAGTTCGCCGCGTTCGCCACGGCCGTGCGGGGCACGTGGCTGCGCGGCGATCGGGCGCGTGTGCGGTCCGCCGGGCCGGTCCCGGGTTCCCGTTTCGCCTGAGCTCGGCGGCGGTCAGCCGCCGTTGAGCCGTGAGCGCAGCAGCTGCTTGCCCAGCTCGGCGCCCTTGCGGCTGTCGGACTGTGCCTTGCGGAAGAGCTCCACGACCTCGTTGTCCTTGTCGCGCTCGGCGTCCTGGATGTACTGCTCCAGGCGCAGGGCGTTGCTCAGGCACGCCTCGACGTACCAGATCAGGTTGTAGTCCTTGTCGCGGGTGCCGGTGACGTCGCCGGTCTCGCTGGTGCTGGTCATCCGGGGTCTCCTCCTTCTGTCGACCCTGTGCGGATTCCGCTTGCCGTGACCCCGGGTACCCGTGCGACCTGCGGGCACACCGGCCGATCGGACCGTCCCTACTCGTCGATCACGGCGCCGAAGCGGGCGCCGTGGGCGGTGCCGCCGAGCGCCGCGGCGCCGTAGGACCAGGAGCCGTCGGCGAGCAGCCCGCCGCCGCTCGCGGGCAGCAGCCAGACCGCGCCGTCGCCGGCGTTCTCGGCGGGCGCGGCGGCCACCAGCTCGGCGCAGCCGTCGCCGTCGGTGTCGGCGAGCCGCACCTGGGCGCCCCAGGCGTCGTCGGCCTCGGCCGTGCCGGGGACACCCCGGGTGTTCTGGTCGAAGGACTGGGCGCCGCTGCCGGTGAGACCGGTGCGGGAGCCGCGCAGCAGCCAGACGGCGCCGGCGTCGGCGACGGTGCCGATGTCCTCACCGGGCGCGCCGACGGCCACGTCCGCGTGGCCGTCGCCGTTCACGTCGGCCACGGACAGGTCGGCGCCCCACGCGTCGCCGTCCTCGGCGGTGCCGGGGACGCCCGGGGAGTTCTGCGACCACCACTGCGGGGCGGTGCCGGGGCCCTGGGTGCCGGCCGGGCCGTCGTCGCCGCCGTAGTAGACGGCGACCAGGCCGCCGGGTGCGTCGGCGTCGCCGGTGGCCTCGTCGGCGGCGCTGAGCTGGCCCACCACGAGGTCGTCGTAGCCGTCGCGGTCGATGTCGCCGGAGGCGGAGCCGAGGCCGCCGTGCAGGTCCCGCCGGTAGGCGAGGCCGTCGGGGCCGCCCGCGTAGTACGCCGACCAGCCCTTGGTGTAGTCGTCGTCGGGGCTGTAGCCGGAGACGACGAGGTCGGCGAAGCCGTTGTGGTCGTAGTCGCCGGTGGTGACGTAGCCGGGCTGGAGCCGGTGGCCGGTGGAGTGCGGGGCACCGACCTGGCGCAGGATGCCGGCGTGCCAGGTGAAGACGTTGAGGCCGACCTCCTGGTCGACCACCACGAGCTGGTCGGAGTCGATGTCGCCGGTGAAGCGGGCGGCGGCCACCGACAGTCCGAAGCGGGCGCCGACGGCGGGCTTCGCGGCGGTGACGGAGGCGTTCTGCTCCGCGCCGAGGCCGTCCTTCGAGCCGTACAGGACGGTGACCCGGCCCGCGTCGGCTACGGTGCCCTCGTCCTCGCCGGGCGCGCCGATCACCGCGTCGTCGTAGCCGTCGCCGTCCAGGTCGCCGGTGGCGACGGCCTGCCCGAAGTCGTCCCAGGCCTCGGAGCCGCCGGGCACGCCCTCGGTGGACTGGCTGATGACCTGGACCCGGCCCCTGGGGACGGTGGTGTTGGTGCCGATGCCGTTCGGGGCGCCGTACTGCACGGTGACGTAGCCGGCGCCCTCCTTGCCGTCGACGGTGCCCTCGGGGACGCCGGTGAGCAGGTCGGTGTAGCCGTCGCCGTCGAAGTCGCTGTTGCGGTCGGCCGCCGAGGTGCCGCCGGGTACGCCCGCGAACGCGGCCGGGGCGGCGAGGATGCCGGCCGAGGCCAGCAGCAGGAAGGAGGCCGCGGCGACGGCGGCGGAGCCTGCGGTGCGTCGGGTGATGCTGGTCATGTCCCTTACCCCCGAGGGTGATCGGTGTTCCGTCAGCCGGCTGGTCGGTGCCGGCGCATGGTTCGACCCGACGGGGGCGGGGGTGGTTGTGGCGCGCGGACGGGCTGTGACACGGCGGTGACAGACGTCGCCGTGCCGGGACGCGCGGGCGGCGTCAGCCGAGGGCGCGGTCCAGGTTGAACGCGGCGCTGATGAGGGACAGGTGGGTGAACGCCTGCGGGAAGTTGCCCTGTTGCTCGCCGGTGCGGCCGATCTCCTCGGCGTACAGGCCGAGGTGGTTGGCGTAGGTGAGCATCTTCTCGAAGGCCAGCCGGGCCTCGTCGAGCCGGCCGGCCCGGACGAGCGCCTCGACGTACCAGAACGAGCAGATGGAGAAGGTTCCTTCGTCACCGCGGAGTCCGTCGGGGCTGGCCTGCGGGTCGTAGCGGTAGACGAGCGAGTCGGAGACGAGGTCCTCGGTCAGGGCGTCCAGGGTGGACAGCCACTTGGGGTCGGTGGGGGCGATGAACTTGGCGAGCGGCATCATCAGCAGGGACGCGTCCAGGACGTCGCCGCCCTCGTACTGCACGAAGGCGCCCCGGCGCTCGGACCAGCCGCGTTCCATGATCCGGCGGTAGATGGTGTCACGGGCCTGGCGCCAGCGGCGGTGGTCGGCGGGCAGGCCGCGGTGGGTGGCCAGGCGGATGGCCCGCTCGATGGCGACCCAGCACATCAGCCGCGAGTACGTGAAGTTCTTGCGCCCGCCACGGGTCTCCCACACGCCCTCGTCGGGCTGGTCCCAGTGGTCGCACACCCAGTCGACCAGGCTGCACACGTCGTCCCACTGGCCGCTGGAGATGGGCTGGGCCCACTTGTCGTAGAGGTAGATGGAGTCGATCAGGTCGCCGTAGATGTCGAGCTGGAGCTGGCCGCCGGCGGCGTTGCCGACCCGGACCGGGGCGGAGCCCAGGTGGCCCTCCAGGTGCGGCAGTTCGCGTTCGGGCAGCTCGGTGCGGCCGTCGATGCCGTACATGATCTGGAGCGGGTCGGGGCCGTCGCCGCAGCCGGGGCTGATGTGCGTGGTCAGGAACCGCATGAACGCCTCGGCCTCGCCGGCGAAGCCGAGCCGCAGCAGCGCGTAGACGGCGAAGGCGGCGTCGCGCACCCACACGTACCGGTAGTCCCAGTTGCGCTCGCCGCCGAGCTGCTCGGGCAGGCTGGTGGTGGGGGCGGCGACGATGGCGCCGGTGGGGGCGTAGGTGAGGAGCTTCAGGGTGAGCGCGGAGCGGTGCACCATCTCGCGCCAGCGGCCCCGGTAGCGGGACTGGTGCAGCCAGCGCCGCCAGTAGGCGACCGTGGCGTTGAACTGGTGCTCCGCCTCGGCGTGGGCGCAGCCGCGCGGGGACACCTCGCCGTCGACCTGGTCGAGGGCGAACACGGCGGACTCGCCCTCGCCGAGCTTGAAGTCGGCGCGCGCGTCCCGCCCGTCGCACTCCAGGGCGACGGTCGAGGTGAGCGACAGCGACTGGGCGGGCGACTCGAACACGACCATGCCGTCCACGGGGCGCAGGGTGTGCGGGGCGGCGCCGTAGTCGAAGCGGGGGGCGACCAGCAGCCGGAAGGGGACGGTGCCGCGGACGCACACCACGCGCCGGATCAGCCGGTGCCGGCCCACGTCCCCGGGCTCCTCGCCGACGATCGGCATGAAGTCCTGCACCTCGCCGACGCCGTCCTCGGTGAAGAACCGGGTGATCAGCACGTTGGTGTCGGGGAAGTAGAACTGCTTGGTGCGGGCCGGCACGGCGGCGGCCAGCTCGAAGCGGCCGCCGCGCTCGGCGTCGAGGATCGCCGCGAAGACGCTCGGGGAGTCGAAGGCCGGGCAGCAGTACCAGTCGATCGTGCCGTTGCTGCCGACCAGGGCCACCGTGCGCAGGTCGCCGATGAGTCCGTGCTCGGCGATGGGCAGGTAGCGGGGGCTGCGGGGTCCGTCCCCGTGGAACGGCGAATCGGCCATCTGCGGCCTCCCGGGGCGATATGCGACTGATGCGAGTCTTTTCCACTTTAGGCGAGTGACTCGCGGTCGCGTGGGCAGGAACTCCTCACCCGCTCCCTGGGCGCTTCCGGATGCAGGAGGCGCCAGGGAGGGCAATGGTGAAAGTGTGCCCCGTTCGAAGGGCACCGGCACGGATGCGGTCATCCGGACCGAGGAGGAGGCATCATGTCGACATCCACACCCGAAGAGTCCCGTTCGTCGGACGACGTCTGCACCCCGGACGCCCTGCTCCACTCCGCGCCCGCACAGGACGTCACCCCTGAGGACCTGGTGATGGCGGCGGGCAGGGACGTCACACCGAAGACCCTCGACTGGGCGCGTCGCAAGCTGGAGTCGGAGGGCACGGCGGCCATCGAGAAGCTGCTGCCCTAGGGCGGTCCGGGGAGCACAGGAACACGAACGGGGAGACCGGCCGGACGCGCGTGCGTCCGGCCGGTGGCCTGTGCGCGGTGCCACACGGAGGGCAACCGCCCGACTACGGCCCGTCGCTGATCCCCGCTCACTCCGGCAGCCGGGTCTCGTCCGGTACGACGTGCATCGCCGCCTCCTCCGCCCCGGCCGCTCCGGCGTCGATGCCGACGTCCTCGGCGATCTCCTCCTTGGTGGTGTCGGCGTGGGCACCCTCGTCCGGGGCGACCAGCCGGCCCGCGCGGGTCGCGCCGGCCTCGGGGTCGACCGGCTCTCCCTCCCCGCCGGGCAGGTCGCCGATCTCGTCGCCGGCCGGCGGGGTCACATCGGGGACCTCCTGGCCGAGCCGTTCGTCCAGGCTCTCCCCCTCGTGCTGCTCGGCGGCGGTGGTCCCGTACTTGGTGACGCCGAGGGGCCGCTCGGGCGGGGAGTAGCCCTCGTCGAGCATGTCGTCGTAGGAGCGCTCGCCGACCGCGTCCTGCAGGTCCAGGGGCCCGGCGTCCTCCTGTTCCTCGTTGCTGCCCGTGGGCTGGTAGGCGTCGTCCGCCATGGGGCTCTGCTCGGACTGCTGGTCGCTCATGGTCGCCTCCTTGGGGTTCGCGGGGCGGTCCTGGTCCGCGTTTCCCGTGACCGGATCATTAACCCCGCCGGCGCCCGGACAGATCAGTCGTCGGACCGTTCGGCCAGGCCGGCCGTCCACTTCTCCTCGATCCGGCCCGCCTTCCACACCAGCAGGGCGACGGCCCACGTGGCGAGGAACAGGCCGACGATGACGAAGCCGACCATGTTGAGGTCGAGACCGGAGACCCGGTCCCAGAACGCGCCGCGCAGGTGCAGCTCCCCGGCGAGCAGGCCGAGCAGTTCCACCGTGCCGATGAGGAGTGCGACGGCGACCGACAGACCGGTGACGGTGAGGTTGTAGTAGACCTTGCGGACCGGCTTGGAGAAGGCCCAGCCGTAGGCGAAGTTCATGAACGTGCCGTCGATGGTGTCCAGCAGGGACATGCCGGCCGCGAAGAGCACGGGCAGACAGAGGATGGCGTACCAGGGCAGGCCGGAGGCGGCGCCCGAGCCGGCGAGGACCAGCAGGGCGATCTCCGTCGCCGTGTCGAAGCCGAGCCCGAAGAGCAGGCCCAGCGGGTACATCTGCCAGGGCCTGCTGATCGAGCCGGTGACCCGGCCGAGGAGGCGGTTCATGAAGCCGCGGTTGTCGAGCTGGGCCTCCAGGGCGGCCTCGTCGTAGTGGCCGGAGCGCATCCGGCGGAACACCTTCCAGATACCGGCGAGGATGACGAGGTTGATCCCGGCGATCAGGTACAGGAAGGTCCCGGAGACGGTCGTCCCGATCAGGCCGGTGACCCGGTGCAGGTGCGAGTCGTCGTCGCGGACCGGTCCGGCCAGTGTCTTCATGCCGAGCGAGAGCAGCAGGGCGAGGCCGAAGACCACGCTGGAGTGGCCGAGGGAGAACCAGAAACCCACGGACAGGGGCCGCCGCCCCTCCCCCATCAGCTTGCGGGTGGTGTTGTCGATGGCGGCGATGTGGTCGGCGTCGAAGGCGTGCCGCATGCCCAGGGTGTAGGCGGTGACACCGATGCCGACACCGAAGGACTCGCTGCCGAGGCTGAGGTGCCGCGGTGCCACCACGCCGACGAGCGTGCCCCAGCCGACGAGGTGCAGGACGAGGACGAAGCCGGCCATCCCGCCGACCCTGATCCACTCCTTCCGCGTCATGGAGCCGTGGACGCGGTGCCGGGCCGGGGGCGGGTCCCCGGCCCGGGCGGGGAGGGGCGGAGCGGAATCAGGGGCGGCCGTCACGGGAGGTGCGTTCCTTCGTGGTGCGAGTGCGGCTGCGCTCTACAGCCTTGTGCCATCTTTCCGTAGCTGCAAGCCATGTGCAGTAAAGGCCGCGGCAGGCCTTTCCCATGGGGAGGGAAAGCCGGCCTCCGGGGCCTCGAAGCCCCGGCACCGTCCGTCAGGGTGAGGCGTGCGGGCCGTCCGGGCGGCCGGCGCGCTGCCGGACGGTCTCGCGGCTGAGGTCCTCCGTCTCCGTCTCGGGCAGCCGCTCGAAGCCGTCCTCGGTGATGACCGAGACGACGGGGAAGATCCGGCGGTTCAGGTCCGGGCCGCCGGTGGCCGAGTCGTCGTCGGCCGCGTCGTACAGCGCCTGGAGCGCGGCGAGGGCCGCCTCCCGGCGGGACAGGTCCGGCCGGTACAGCTTCTTCAGGGCGCCCCGGGCGTACGGGGAACCGCTGCCCTCGGCGTGGAAGTGCCGCTTCTCGTACAGCCCGCCGGCCGCGTCGAAGCCGAAGATCCGGCCGCGTCCGCCGCCGGGCGCGGTGAGGTCGTAGCCGACGAGCAGCGGGACGACGACGAGGCCCTGCATGGCCTGGGCGAGGTTCTGCCGGATCATGGCCGAGAGGCGGGTCGCCTTGGCCGCGAGGGTCATGGCAACGCCCTCGATCTTCTCGAAGTGGTTCAGCTCGACCTGGTAGAGCCGCACCATGTCGAGGGCGAGACCGACGGTGCCGGCGAAGGCGACGGCCGTGTGGTCGTCGGCGGGGTGCACCTTCTCCAGGTTGCGCTGGGCGATGAGGTTGCCCATCGTGGCCCGGCGGTCCCCGGCTATCAGCACGCCGTCGCGGTAGGTGAGCGCGAGCACGGTGGTGCCGTGCGGGAACCGGTCCGGGGGCACCTGGACGCCGGGCGGGAACGGGGGCGCGGTGGGCAGCAGCGCCGGCCGGTGCGCGGCCAGGAACTCGGTGAAGGACGCCGTCCCCGGCGTGAAGAAGGCCTCGCTCGGCAGGCCCGCGCTGTCGTTCCCCGGCATGACTCCCCCTCCTGTGTCACACGGCAGTACCCGACTCCTACCTGAAGCGGGTGCGGGGGAAACTCCCCCGCCCTCACAGGGCCTTGCGGCGCACCAGCATCGCGAGCACCAGCAGACCGGGCAGCAGCGGCAGCCACACGGTCAGCAGCCGGTAGCCGAGGACGGCGGACGCGGCGGCGGCTCCCGGGGTGCCGGCGGAGGTGAGGGCGAGGGCCAGCGCGGCGTCCAGCGAGCCGAGGCCGCCCGGGGAGGGCAGCAGGGCGGCGGCGCTGCTCGCCGCGAGGTACAGCAGGGCCACCTGGAGCGGTGCGAGCGGCAGGCCCACGGCCCGGGTGACGGCGATCAGGACCAGCGCGTGCAGTCCCGCGAAGGCCAGGGAGCCGCCCCACAGGGCCGCCGCGCGGGCCGGGCAGGCGTGCAGCGCGCGGATGTCGGCCACCACGGTGCCGAGCGCTCGCCGGCAGTGCGGCCACCAGGGGGTGGCGAGCGGGACCGCCACCAGGACGACGACACCCAGGACGACGGCGACCGCCGTCGGGGAGACCTGCGGCAGGCGCAGCAGCCCCGGGCAGGCCGGGGCGAGCAGCGCGATCAGCGCCAGGCGGACGGCGGCGCCCGCCGTGGCCTTCACGGCGAGCGCGCCGGCCGAGCGGCCGGCCGGGAGCCCGCAGCGCGTCAGGAACCGCAGGTTCACGGCGCCCGCGCCGAGCCCCGCGGGCAGCAGGTGGTTGGCGGCGGAGGCGGCGAACTGGGCGGCGACCAGACGGGGTCCGGGCAGCCGCGGTACGACGGCGCCCTGCTGGGCGAGCGCGGAGGCCGCCCAGGTGCCCATGGCCGCGGCGGCCCCGGCCAGCAGCCACCCCTGGTCGGCGACGGCCAGCCGCCCGGCGCCGCTCTCGACCGCGGGCCAGTGCCGGTGGGCCAGGTACAGCGCGCCGAGCAGTACGGCGAGACAGACGCCGGCCTGCCAGCGGGCGCGCCGGCGGCCGAGGGAGGCGGTGAGCCCGGCCGGGGAGGTCATGAGGCGGCGCCCGGCACGGCGTAGTAGAGCCGCACCGCGCCTACGGGTACGGACGGCCAGTCGCGGGCGTACCGGGGCGGTGCGGACCCGGTCGGCACGAGCGTGGCGACCGGCGTGCGCCGCGCGGTCCGGACGATGCCGTCCTCGGTGATGTTGGCGTTGGGCCCGGCGGTCGCGGCGGAGGAGCAGCCGGCGGCGAAGGCGACCGGAATGGCCTCGTGCCCGGTGACCAGACAGGGCGCCCGCACCCCGCGGCGTTGCATCTCGGCCGCGGTGCGCGCCCAGGCGTCATGCGCGGTGGTGGCCGCGCCGACCACATGCAGGAGGACGGCGAGCTGCACGGCGAGGTGGACGGCGAGACCGACGCCGACCACCGCGAGGACCAGTGGGCGCCGGGCCGGGGGCGGGGCGGGGTGGGAGCCCGGGCGGCGGACCGGGTCCTGGGACGAACGGCGGGCCGTGCCGGGGAGCGGGCGAGGACCCGTACGCCAGTCGGGTCGCGGGGACAGACGCCGAATCGGGCGCGGAATCAGGCGTGACGCCGAGCGCTGGGCCGGCCGCGGGGCCATACGCCGACCGGGGTGGCGGGCTGGGTGGTGGTTCGGGGCGTGGGCCCGGCGGGGGCCCGTGGTCAGGTGTACCAGCGCGTCGGCGACCGGGATCGCGAGGAGGGCGTAGGCGGGCAGCAGGAAGCGGGGTGCCGCGTAGCCGATCAGGAACAGGTAGGGGAACGCGGCGGTGGCCGCGCAGGCGAGGGGCAGCAGCGTGGGCGCCGCGCGCCGGGCGCGGACGGCGACGACCAGCGCGAGGGCGGCCAGCACGGGCAGCGCGAACCACCAGAGCGTGACCAGCGGGTGCGGCAGGGCGCCGGTGCACGGCCGGCACAGCGTGCGCCCGCCCAGGCTGCGCAGTTGGTCGACGACGGCGAAGTGCCAGCCCAGGCCGCCCTGGATCGCCGAGCCGTCGGACAGCCGGCGCGCCAGACCGCCGTAGCTCGCATACGCCTCGACCACCCACTCGGCGGCGCCGGCGGCGAGCCCGGCGAGCAGGACGGCCAGTGCCCTCCAGCGGCGGCGCGCCAGGCCGAGCGCGAGCAGTGGCAGGGTCGCCCAGACCGCGTCCACCGGCCGCATCCACGCCATCAGCACCGCGCTGCCCGCCAGTCCCCACAGGGCGCCCCGGTCGGTGGGGGCGCGCAGGAAGCAGGCGACGGCGGCGAGGGCGGCGACGGCGACCCAGTAGTTGGGCATGGCCTGCGGGCCGTAGAACAGGGTCACCCACAGGGAGGCGAACAGGGCGCCGCCGAAGGCGAGCACCCGGACGGGGAGGAGTCCCCGCCAGGCGCGCAGGGCCAGGAACAGGGCGAGGCCGGAGAGGAGGGCCAGGTAGATCCGCAGCAGCGCCGTGGACGACGACCAGGTCGCCACGGGCGCGACCAGCAGGGAGACGCCCCGGGCGCGGGGTGCGCTGAAGAAGGAGGCGGGAGCGTGTCCGCTGACCTGGCTGACGTACACCGTCTCGTCCCAGCCGAGCCCCAGACCGGGCCGTACGAGGACCAGTTGGGCCAGGCTGAAGGCCACGGCGACGGCCGCCGTCGGCCAGACGGCGCGGCCGGAGCCGGCGGACGCGCGGCGCGCGTGCTCGCGTCTCGCCGCGTCGACTGTCACGTGCGCACCGCCGGCCATGACCACCCCTCCGTCCCCGTCCCCTACAGCCCGTAGGGTCCCACTGTCACCCTACGGCCCGTAGGGCCGGAGACGGGAGCAGGGGAAAACACGGACAAACTAACCCGAAGGTCCCGCGCCTGCCCGCAGGCAGGGCCATCCGGCCGACGGCCCTACGCGCTGTAAGGTTGGGGCATGGGTGGCACAGGGTCCCGCGGCAAGGGGGAACGGCGCAGCGCCGGGGCGCTGGAGAGCGAGGTGCTCGCCGCCCTCTGGGCCACCGAGCGACCGCTGACCCCGGCGGAGATCCAGCACGAGATCGGTGGCGGGCTCGCGTACAACACGGTCCATACGATCCTCAAACGGCTGTACGACAAAGGGCTGGTGCTGCGGGACGCCGACGGGCGGCGCGGCGCGTACCGGCCGGCCAAGAACGCGGCCGAGCTGACCGCCGCGGCGATGCACGAGGCCCTGGACCGGGGGCCCGACCCGATCGCCGCGCTCCAGCAGTTCGTGACCGGGCTGAGCGCCGAGGAGGAGCGGACGCTGCGCGAGCTGCTCGCCGGAGACGGCGCGTGAGGCCGGGCTCGTGAGGTTCGGCGCATGACGTTCGACGTGTACGCCCCGCTGGCGCTGTCACTGCTGCTGTCGGCCGTCGCTCCCGTGCTCGCCCGGCGGGCCGCGCCGGCGCTCGCCGCGCGTGTGCTGGCCTCGGCCGCCGTGCTGACGGCGGCCGCCACCGCCTGGTCGCTCCTGCTGCTGGCCACCGCGCTGCTCGGGGACGCGCCACCGGTGATCCGCGAGGCCCGCGAGGACGGGCACCCGCTGACCGACCCGGTGCCCACGGTGATCGGGCTCGCCGCCTGCCTGGCGCTGGCGGCCGTCGCCGTGCGCGTCCACCGGGCCGTGCGCGCCCAGCGGTGCACGCGGCGTGCGCTACGGCGGCTCGGCGCGGGGCAGCCGGCGGACACCGAGCTGATCGTCGCCGCCTCGGAGGTGCCGCGGGCGTTCGCGATCCCGGGACGGCCGGGCCGGATCCTGGTCACCTCCGCGATGCTGAACGCGCTGGACCCCGCGGAACGACGGGTGCTCCTCGCGCACGAGCGGGCCCATCTCACCCACCGGCACGGGCTGTTGGTGTCGGCGGTCACGCTCGCGGCGGCGGCCGATCCGCTGCTGGAACCGGTGCGTGCCGCGGTCGCCTTCCTCGTGGAGCGGTGGGCCGACGAACGGGCGGCGGCCGTGGTCGGGGACCGGCGGGTGACCGCGCGGGCGCTGGCCCGGGCCGCGCTCAGCGCGGGCCGGGCGCGCCTGGGCTGCGCCCTGCAGTTCACCGACCGGGCCGTCACCCGCCGGATCGCGGCCCTCCAGACGAGTCCGCCCCCGCGCCTGTGGTCCGCGGCCCTGGCCGTCCTCGCCCTCGGCACCCTGCCGGCCCTGCTCGCCGCGGACGCGACCAGCGACCTGCTGCACCTGCTGTCCGGGGCGCTCGACTGAGGGACCGCGAGCCCGGCATGGCGCGGCACCCCACGCCCCGGGCCGACGCCCAGCACGCCCCGCGACACCCCGGGCACTCGACCCCCGGCCCCTGCGAAGCCCGGGCCACCAGAGCCCGACGCCCCACCACGCCCCGGGGACACTCAACCCCCGACCCGTGCGAAGCCCGAGCCACCAGACGTCCAAGCCCACCACGCCCCGCGACACCCCGGGGCACTCGACCCCCGGCCTACGCGGAGCCCGGGTCACCACCGGCACCCGTCCCCGTCCGGCGAGCGGCATCCTCGGCAGTCGGCCAGCACCCCGACGGCACTCGACCACCACCCGGTGTCCAGCCCCGGCCGACGGCCGCTCACCCCCCGGACGCGCCGCCTCGTCCACCACCGGGCGCCCGGTGCACCGGTTGTTCCGGCGTAGGGCGCTGCGGTGCCGGTGGTACCGCGCGGACGGCCGGGTCGTCGGTGCGCACCGTCAGCGGCTCGCCGTGGTGGCGGAGCGTCAGCGGTGGCCCGTCCAGGAGCGCGTACGTCACCTTGTCCGCGCCGATGTCCACGCGCAGCCGGCGCCCGCGGAACTGGACGTGGAAGGCGAGGCGGCGCAGCCGCTCGGGCAGGCGGGGTGCGAACCGCAGCCGGTCGCCGTCGCGCCGCATGCCGCCGAAGCCCGCGACCAGGGCCATCCAGGTGCCGGCGAGAGAGGCGATGTGCAGTCCGTCCCGCGTGTTGTGCTCCAGGTCCTGGAGGTCCATCAGCGCGGCCTCGGCGGTGTAGGCGTAGGCGAGGTCCAGGTGGCCGGTCTGGGCGGCGATGACCGCCTGGCAGCAGGCGGACAGGGAGGAGTCGCGGACGGTCAGCGGCTCGTAGTAGGCGAAGTTCCGGGCGATCTGCTCCTCGTCGTGTTCCCGCTCGAAGTAGTCGCCGCAGGTGTACATGGCCAGCACCAGGTCGGCCTGTTTGACGACCTGCTTGCGGTAGAGGTCGAAGTAGGGGAAGTGGAGCAGCAGCGGGTACTGGTCGGGGCGGGTGCCCTCGAAGTCCCAGCGCTGGTAGCGGGTGAAGCCGGCGTGCTGTTCGTGGACGCCGAGTTCGGCGTTGTAGGGGATGTGCATGGCGTCGGCGGCGTCCCGCCAGGCCGCGCTCTCCTCCTCGTCCACCCCGAGCCGCCGCGCCTGGTCCGGGTGCCGTTCGACGGCGTCGGCGGCGGCGCGCAGGTTCTGGCGGGCCATCAGGTTGGTGTAGGCGTTGTCGTCGGCGACCGCGCTGTACTCGTCGGGGCCGGTGACGCCGTCGAGGTGGAAGACGCCGTGGGTGTCGTGGTGGCCGAGCGACCGCCACAGCCGGGCCGTCTCCACCAGCAGTTCCACACCGGTCTCCCGCTCGAAGGCCGTGTCGCCGGTGGCCTCGACGTACCGGACGACGGCGTCGGCTATGCCGGCGTTGACGTGGAAGGCGGCGGTGCCGGCCGGCCAGTACGCGGAGCCCTCCGGCCCGGCGATGGTCCGCCAGGGGAACGCGGCGCCGGCGAGCCCGAGTTGGGCCGCGCGTTCGCGGGCCTCGTCCAGGGTGCTGTAGCGCCAGCGCAGGGCCTCGGCGACGGCTTGGGGGGCGGTGTGGGTGAGCACGGGCAGCACGAACATCTCGGTGTCCCAGAAGGCGTGCCCGTCGTAGCCGGAGCCGGTCAGGCCCTTCGCCGGGATCGCGCGTTGCTCGGCGCGGGCACCGGCCTGCAGGACGTGGAACAGCGCGAACCGGACGGCCTGCTGGATCTCCTCGTCGCCCTCCACCTCGACGTCGGCGCGGGCCCAGAAGTCGTCCAGGCAGGCCCGTTGGTCGTCGAGGAGGCCCTGCCAGCCGTCGTGTCCGGCGGCGGCGAGCGCGGCGTCGACCTGGTCGGCCATCGCGGGCAGCGACCGGGTGCCGGACCAGCCGTGGGCGACCAGCTTCTCCACCCGCAGGGTCTGTCCGGGTTCCAGCACGGAGGTGACGGTCAGCCGGGCCACGTCGATGCCGCTCTCGCTGCGGCTGGTGGTGCGTTCGGGTCCGGTGACGACGTGGTCGGCGGCGACTGCGACCCTGAGACCGCTGCGCCGGGTGCGGTGCACCAGCCGCAGCCGGTTGCCGGAGGCGAAGCCGTCCTCCTGCTCCAGCGGGGACTTCAGCGCCTTCGCCGCGCGCGGGTCGCCGTCGGGGTCGGGCAGGCTCTCGTTGGCGACCAGCTCGGACTGGATCACCACCCGGCTGCGGCTGCCGACGGCCTCCACCTCGTAGGCGACGGCGGCCACCGCCCGCTGGGTCAGCGAGACCAGGCGGGTGGAGCGCACCCGGACCGTGGAGCCGGCCGGGGAGGTCCACTCGCAGGTCCGCTCCAGCACCCCGCGGCGCAGGTCCAGGACGCGTTCGTGGGCGACGAGCCGGCCGTAGCGCAGGTCGAACGGCTCGTCGTCCACCAGCAGCCGGATGATCTTTCCGTTGGTGACGTTGATGACGGTCTGCCCGGACTCCGGGTAGCCGTAGCCGGCCTCCGCGTACGGCAGCGGGTGCACCTCGTGCACGCCGTTGAGGTAGCTGCCGGGCAGGCCGTGCGGTTCGCCCTCGTCGAGGTTGCCGCGCCAGCCGACGTGCCCGTTGGACAGGGCGAACACCGACTCGCTCTGGGCGAGGACGTCGAGGTCGAGGGCGGTCTCCCGGACGGTCCACGGTTCGACGCCGTAGGAGCGGTCGGTGATCACTGCTTGCCTCCCAGTTCGGCCAGGTCCTTGACGACGGTGTCGGCGCCGTGCGCGTACAGCGCGTCGGTCTGACCGACCCGGTCGACGCCGACGACGTGGCCGAAGCCGCCGGCGCGGCCGGCGTCCATGCCGGCCAGCGCGTCCTCGAAGACGGCCGCGCGGGACGCCTCGACGCCGAGGTCGCGGGCGGCGGCGAGGAAGGTGTCGGGGTGCGGCTTGCCCGGCAGGTTCCGCTCGGCCGCGACCACGCCGTCGATCCGCACGTCGAAGAAGTGCTCGGCGCCGACCGCGCGCAGCACGTCCCGGCAGTTGGCGCTGGAGGAGACGATCGCGGTGCGCAGCCCCGCGGCGCGGACCGCCTCCAGGTACCGCAGGGTGCCCTCGTAGGCCTCGACCCCGCCGGTGCGGATCTTCTCCAGCAGCAGTTCGTTCTTGCGGTTGCCCAGGCCGTGCACGGTGCGGGCGTCCGGCGGGTCGTCCGGGCCGCCTTCGGGGAGGTGGATGCCGCGTGAGTCGAGGAAGGCGCGGACGCCGTCGGCGCGGGGGCGGCCGTCGACGTACTCGTCGTAGTCGGTGACGGCGTCGAACGGCCGTCCCTGTTCCCCCTCGTAGTCACGCAGGAAGGCGTCGAACGTCTCCTTCCAGGCCGCCGCGTGCACGACGGCGGTCTTGGTGACGACCCCGTCGAGGTCGAAGAGACAGGCCTGGATGGTGTCGGGCAGACCGAGCTGAGTCATATCCGGACTGTTCCCCGCGAAGTGGCCGTCCAGTGGGTGGCGCACGCCACACTCCCGGCGGGCGGGGGGTGTCACACTCTCTGTGTGCCGCTGACCTTCGACGATCTCCTCGCCCGTGCCCGTGCCCTGCCCCGGGACGGCCGGCGCGCCCTGCTCGGCATCGCGGGCAGCCCCGGTGCGGGCAAGACGACGCTCGCCGAACGGCTGGTGGACGCGCTGAACGGCGACGGCCCGCGGTGGGCGGCGCACGTGCCGATGGACGGTTTCCATCTGGCGGACGCCGAGCTGGACCGGCTGGGCCGCCGGGACCGCAAGGGCGCGCCGGACACCTTCGACGCGGCCGGGTACGCGGCGCTGCTCGGGCGGCTGCGCGAGGAGACCGACGAGGTCGTGTACGCGCCGGGGTTCGAGCGGGTGCTGGAGCAGCCGCTCGCGGGCGCCATCCCGGTGCCGCCCGAGGCCCGGCTGGTGGTGACCGAGGGAAACTACCTGCTGCTGCGGGAGGGTTCGTGGGCGCGGGTACGGCCGTGCCTGGACGAGGTGTGGTTCTGCGAGGTCGCCGAGGACGAGCGGATCCGCCGGCTGGTCGCCCGGCACGAGGAGTTCGGCAAGGAGCACGAGGCGGCCGTGGCCTGGGTGCTGGGCTCGGACCAGCACAACGCCGACCTGGTCGCGACGACGCGGCAGTGGGCGGACCTGGTGGTGCCGGCCGGCGTGCCGCTCCCCGCGAGCTGACGTTCCGCCGCCGGCCGGGCGGTGGCCCGGTCGCGTGCGATTCCGTGCGCCCAGGCCCGCGCGTTCACCCTCCGCACACGCGCCCGCCACCGAAGCCTCCCCGGCGGGACACGAACCGGTCCTGGATATGCGCCCGTTCACCTTCTAGCTCCCGCGTTCCTCCCGGGACCGCACAACTGCGCACATCGGCGGAGACGTTCCCGGAAAATCTCCGAGAGGCACAGGCATGCCGTCATCTTCCGGGCACCGCTCCCCAGTACTGAACCGGCGCGGGTTCCTCACGACCTCGCCTTCCGCGTCGGCAGGGGTGCTCGCCGCGCCGGCCGCCACCGGTACACGGGCGGGACCGTGCTGGCCGAGGGTGCGCTGGTGGCCGGCTCCGAGGACGCGCTCGGGCACGGGGACGCGCGGGTGACCGGCGGCACGCTGCGGGTGCCGGAGGGGCTGCGGGTGCGCGGCGCCTGGGTCCAGGACGCGGGAACGCTGGAGGTCACCGTGCGGGCCGGCGGCAAGGCGCCGCTGACCGTCGGACACCGGGCCGTGCTCGGCGGCCCGGCCGTGCTGGCGCTGCGGCTGGACGCCGAACGGCCGCCTGCCGCGGGCAGCACGCTGCCGGTCGTCGCCGCGCCCCGGCCGGCCGGGCGGTTCGAGCGGATCGAGGTGAACTCCGACCGGCTGCGGGCCGTACCCGTGTACACGGCAGAAGGTCTGTCGGTGCGACTCGTGCGGCGGTGACGGCCGCGGGGGCGGCGGCGGTGCGACGGTAGGGCCATGATCAGGCCCCCGCGCCGGTCCGCCCCCGCACGGCCGGTTCCGCCGCTGGACGGATGATGGCGCGCGAACAGAACCCGGTCCTCACCCCCGCCGCTCCCGCCGCGGTCCCGGCACGGCAGGGCACCTCACAGCGGTGGGCCGGCCTGCGCCGGCACCGGCGGTGGCTGCCGCCGTTCCTCGTCGTCCTGCTCCTGGGGCAGATGGCCGCGGCGATGGTCACCACGGCCGTGCAGCAGACCCCCACCATCGACGAGCCGGTGTACGTCGCCACGGCCACCGACTACCTGCGCGAGCACCGGGTGCGTTACAACCCCGAGCACCCGCCGCTCGGCAAGCTGCTGATCGCGGCCGGGGTGGCGGTGGCGGACCCGCACTACGACCCGTCGTACCGCGGCGACCAGGGGCAGGTGGGCCGGCATCTGCTGTACGCGTCGGGCAACGACCCCTGGCGGCTGATGCTGTGGGCGCGGCTGCCGGTGATCGCGGTGACGCTGCTGTGCGGGCTGGTGGTGTTCGCCTTCGCCCGGGACCTGACGGGTACGGCGGGCGGCCTGGTCGCGCTCGCCCTGTACGCGTTCTCGCCCGACGTGATCGCGCACGGTTCCCTGGCCACGCTCGACCTGCCGGCGGCCGGGTGCGTCCTGACCGCGGCCTGGCTGACATGGCGGGCCCGGCAGCGCCCCGTCCTGTACCTGCCGCTCGCCGGGGCGGCGCTGGGCGCGGCCACGGCGACCAAGATGAGCGCCCTGCCCGCGGTACCGGTGCTCATGGCGCTGGCGGCGCTGTCCGCCCTGACCGCGCGCCGGTCCGCCCCGGCCTCGCGGCGCCGGCCCCTGCCCTGGCTCGGGGCGCGGCGGCCGGCGGCGTCGGCGCTGGTGGGCGCCGTCGTCGTCGCGGTCGTGGCCGTCGCCGTCGTGTGGGCCGCGTATCTCGTCGTCGACCCGCGGTTGCGGTTCGCGCCCGCCGAGCCGGTGCCGGGCGTGCACGGGCCGCGGGCGCGGCTGGTGGAGCTGCTGCCGGTGCCGCCGGCGTACCGGGCGGGGATGCGGGTGCAGTTCGGGCTGGAGGAGCAGCCCTGGCAGGGGTATCTGTTCGGGCACCTGTACACCGGCTCGCACTGGTACTACCTGCCGGCCGCCCTGCTGGTGAAGACCCCGCTCGGGCTGCTGGCGCTGGGCGCGGCCGGTGCCGTCGCGGTCGTGGCGGTACGGCGGCTGCGTCCCGCGGCGCCGTACCTGCTGGTGCCGCCCCTCGTGCTGCTCGCGACGGCGATGACGGGGGCGCGGGACTTCGGCACCCGGTATGCGCTGTTCGTACCGGTGTCCCTCGCGGTGGCGGCGGCCTGCGTGCTCACCCTCCGGTGGCGGTGGCGCGGGCTCCTCACCGGCGCACTGGTGCTGTGGGTGGCGGTGAGTTCGCTGCGGACGTTCCCCTACTACCTGCCGTATGCCAACGAGGCGTTCGGCGGCCCGGCGCACACCCACCGGCTGCTGCACGACTCCAACGTGGACTGGGGCCAGGATTTGGGCCGGCTCGCCGACCGGCTCCGGGAGCGGTACCCGGGCGAGCGGGTGTGGCTGGTGTACAAGGGCAGCGGCGTCCCGTCGTACTACGGCATCCACGCGACGGATCCGCGCACGGTGCCGCGGGAGCGGGTGCACGGGCTGCTGGTGGTGTCGGACTCCGCCGCCGCCAAGGCGCGCGGCCGGCTCGCGGAGCTGCTGGCGAGCAGCCGGCCGGTCGGCGAAGTGGGCCATTCCATCGGCCTGTACCGGCGGTGAGCCCGGCGTCTCAACCCCCTGGTCACGACGGTCGGTGAGCTATGTTGAGTCCTCGTGGCAGACAAAGGAGGCCGACCGGTGCCCTCGCCGCAGCAGGCACGCGCACAGGCATCAGCGATCACGTCGGGCAGGACGGTGCCCGCGGCCGAGGCCGCCCCGACCTCCCGGCTCAGGGAACTCTTCGACGGCCCGCGTCTGTCGCCGGGGCAGCGGCGCATCGCCCAGTATCTGATCGAGCACATCACCGAGGCCGCGTTCCTGTCGATCACCGAGCTCGCCGACCGGGTCGGGGTCAGCCAGCCCTCCGTCACGCGCTTCGCCGCCGCCGTCGGCTTCAGCGGCTACCCGGCGCTGCGCGAGAAGCTCCAGTCGATCGCGCTGAGCAGCCTCGCCGGCGGCCCCGGCGAGGAGGACCGGGCCAACGAGTTGCAGGCGGCCGTCGACGCCGAGATCGAGAACCTGGAGAACCTGCGGCGGGACTTCGCCGATCCCGACCGGGTCATCGACGTCGGCCGCGAGCTGTCCCGCTCCACCCCGCTGACCGTGCTGGGCCTGCGGATCTCGGTGTCGCTCGCCGAGTACTTCGGCTACGCGGCCCGCCGTATCCACCCGGACGTGCGGCTGGTGACCCGAGGCGGCAGCGTGGCCTACGACGCGCTGTTGCAGTCCCGCGAGGCCGGCGGCACCTGGGTGCTGGCCTTCGCCATGCCCCGGCACTCCCAGGAGACGCTGCACGCCGTCCGGGTGGCGCGCGGCGCGGGTCTGAAGGTCGCCCTGGTGACCGACCTGGCGCTCGGGCCGCTGGCCGACGAGGCCGACGTCACCTTCGCCACCGGCACCGGCTCCCGGCTGGTGTTCGACTCCTATGCCGCGCCCGGTGTGCTGGCCGCGGCGCTGCTTCAGGCCATGACGGACGCCGATCCGGAGCGCACCCAGGCCCGGCTGGAGAAGTACGAGCAGCTCTCCGACCAGCACCAGTTCTTCCTCAAGGACTGAGCCGAGGCCCGTACGGCCGATCCTGCCGCCCGCCGAGGGCATCCGTGAAGATCTTGCGGTCCTCCCCGCCATGGACAGGGATGATTCACCGCATATCGCGCATGAATGTTTTCATACGTCTTGCAAACCGGTCGGCATATATAAATACTGCTCGGCGGGCTCCCCCGCTCGTCCGGGGCCCGCGCACGGACGCCCCCTGCCGCCGTCCCCTACCCACGTCGGCGCCCGGGGCGTACCGGGGCACGTCGTCTGCGCGACGCGCCCGTGGCGGCCCCGGTCATCCCCTAGACCGGGGCCGCCCCGAACCCGTCGACACCCTCCGACGCCGCACACCGGAAGCGATGAACATGCCCCTGACCAGCACGCGCATCAGCCCAGACTGGCCCTGTCAGGTCAAGACGCCGGGCTCGTACGACTGGGAACGCTCGGCCGCCAAGTGGCTGCGCGAGCTGATCCCCGCGCGCTACTCCAGCTACCCGGCGCTCATCCGGCACCCGGTCCTGCTGGCCCGGCACGCGCAGATCCAGGTGCAGCAGGAGATCCGGGTCGCGCGGACCGCCCTGCAGACCGCGCGGGCCGAACTGCCCGTCCTCGGACTGCCCGAATCGGTGATCGAGCACACGATCAAGCTGTACGCGGCCGAGGTGTTGCAGTTGCAGCACATCGCGCGCAGCGTCCGCGTGGTCAGCGAGGCCCTGGCCGCCCGCGGCACGGCCCGCTGACCTGGCCCGGGCCGCTCCCTCAGCCCTCTCCCGCCCTGCCCCGCCCCGCCGCTTCCCGAGCCGTCGATCCCGTCCACCGGTCGTGTGGATCCCGACCCGGCAGACGAGTGATCGAACGGGCCAGGATGTGCAATGCTCATCGCGTGACGAGCGAGCCCCTGCCTCCGGTGGACCGCGGCAACAGCGCCGATGTCGCGGCGCTGGCCAAGGTCGTGGCCCGGCAGCGCGCCGAAATGGAACGGCTGCGGGACCTGGCCGCCACCTCCGCGGTGCTGGAGCGCGCCAAGGGCGTGCTGATGGCCGTCACTTCCTGTACCCCGGACGCCGCCCACCAGGAGCTCGTCCAGCGCGCCAAGGACGGCAACCGCACCCTCCTCGAACAGTGCTGGCTCACCCTGGGCGCCCTGCCGCCCCGGCAGCAGCCCGCCACGACCTCCGCTCCGGCCACCGTCCGCTCCTGGGAGAGCGTGCCCGCCGGCACCACGGACCTGACGGACGTCCTGGGACACATCGGGCGCGACCTGCTCCGGGTCGGCTCGCCGCACGAGCTGACCGGATGCCTGCTGGACCACCTCGCGTCCGAGGCGGCCGCCGACGCGGTGCTGCTGTACGAACGGCTGCCCGAGGGCGGGCTCGGACTGGTCGGGTACGCCGGCATCGACCCCACCCTCGCCGCCCAGTGGCGCCAGCTCCCTCCGGTGACCAGCGTGGCGGCGCTGGACGCCCTGGAGTCCGGGGAGCCGCGCTGGCTGGAGAACATCGCCCTGGACCGCGCCCGGTACCTGCTCATCGGGGACCCGCCCGAACGGTGGCTCACCCGGGCCTGGCTGCCCGTGCCGGCCGGGGACACCGCGTACGCCGCCCTCGGGGTGCTGCGCCGGCACGGCGAGCCGTTCACGGATCGCGAGCGTGAGCTGCTGCGGGCCGTGGCCCGGCTGTGCGCGGGCCGGCTGCGGGCCTTCGACAGCCCGCGCGGCGGCGTGCCCGCGGACGTCTCCCAGACCGTGCAGGCGGTGTTCGACGCGCTGCCGGGCGCGGCGATCCTGCTGACCCCGCTGCGCGCGCCCTCCGGCGAGGTGGAGGACTACATCATCGAGGCCGCCACCCCGGAGGCTGTCGACGTGTTCGGCCGCACCGGCCGGGACATGGTCGGCAGGCGGGTCCTGGAGAGCTATCCGTCGGTCGCGGGCGAACCGCTGTGGCGGGGCTATCTACAGGCACTCGAAACCGGAGTGCCCTTCGAGGGCGAGCCGTTCGCCTACCAGGACGTGGTCGGCGAGGTGCCCGTGACCGCCACCTACACGGTGCGGGCCGCCCCGCTCGGCGAGCGCCTGGTGGTGACCTGGCTGCGGCACGACCCGGTGGAGCGCCAGGAGCAGCGCCTGGCCGACGTGCAGCGGCTCGGCAACCTCGGCTGGGCCAACTGGAACCTGATCACCCAGGAGACCTCCTGGGCCTCGCAGACGTACGCCGTGCTCGGCCTGCACCCCGGGCAGCGGCCGGTCCGTCTGGAGGAGCTGCCCGACCTGGCACTGCCCGAGGACACCGGGCCGCTGGCCCACGCGATCGCCGAGCTCGTCTCCCACGGCCACCCGTTCGACGTGCCCTTCCGGCTCGAGACCCCCGAGGGGGTCCGGCATCTGCGGATGGTCGCCGAGGCCGTCATGGCGCCCGACGGTGCCCCGGTCGAGGTGCACGGCTTCGTCCAGGACCTGACCGCGCAGCGCAGCGCGGAACTCGCGCTGGTGGAGAGCGAGCGCGCGATGCTGCTCCAGCGCGGCATCCTCCAGGCCGAACGGGCGCTGGCGGCCCGGCTCCAGCACGCCCTGCTGCCGCTGCCCAGCAAGCCGGTGCGGCTGGCCGGGCTGCGCATCGAGGTCGCCTACCTGCCCGCGCAGGCCGGCATCCACGTCGGCGGCGACTGGTTCAGCGCCATCGAACTGCCCGACTACGACGCGCTGTTCGTGGTCGGCGACGTGGCGGGCCACGGCATCGACGCCGTGGCCACCATGGCCCAGCTCAGGTTCACCGCGAAGGGCATGGTCAGCACCGGCTCCTCGCTCACCGGGGCGCTGGCACGGCTCAACCAGCTGCTGCTGCACTCCCGCGACAGCCAGATCACCGCCACCATGGTCCTCGCCCGCTACAGCCCCGAGCAGCAGGTCCTCGCCTGGGCGCAGGCCGGGCACCCGCCGCCGCTGCTGGTGCGCCGGGGCGAGGTCCGCTTCCTCGACCGGCCCGGCGGCATGCTGCTCGGCGCGACGGCCTCCCCCGCCTACGAGTCGCGGGAACTGCGGCTGGAACCCGGTGACCGGCTGCTGCTCTACACCGACGGCCTGGTCGAACGCCCCGGCGAGGGCCTGGACGCGGGCTTCGCCCGGCTGGCCGAGGCGGTGCGCGCCCACGGCCGCGGCGAGTCCGGCTCCCTGGACGCGCTGCTCGCGACGATGCTGGCGGACGAGCGGCGCGACGACGTGTGCGTGCTCGACATCCGGATGCCCCTGGAGGACGTGCAGGACGGGTCGGAGGCCCCGGAGGGGTGACGGCGGTGTCCGGACGGGGCACGCTCGGGCCTGGGGGCGGTCGCACCTCGGCCCTGGGGTGGCCGTGCTCAGTCCACGGGGTGACCGGCGTCGATGCTGACGGCGTCGGAGAGGCGCAGCAGGGGTCCGCTGCGGCCCCCGCCCCACTCGATGGGGTCGAGCACGAAGCCGACGTGGTCGCCGCCGTCGGTGCGCTGCAGGATGGCACCGACGAACCAGGCCGCCGTGTCCTCCAGGACGGCGGCGCCGCCGTGCCGCTCCCGCCAGGCGAGCCCCGCGAACTTGTCGACCTCGTCGCCCGTCTCGCCGCCGAAGAGTTCCGCCAGGTCCCGTTGGTCGCGGGTGAGCAGATGGACGGCGAGGAACTGCGCGGCCCGGGCGACCCGGTAGGTCTGGTTGGCCTTGGACAGCCACACGGCGAACCGGGGCGGCTGGATGGAGCACTGCGAGGCGAAGCCGACCAGACAACCGGCCCGCCTGCCGCCCGCCGCGGCGGTCACGACGCACATGTCCGGGTCCAGTCGGTCGAAGAAGCCGTCCAGGTCCCCTCGCGTCTGCCGGTCCCCCGTGCCGCTCTCGTCCGCCATCCCGTTCCGCTCCCGTCCGCCGCCACCCGGTCCCGGCCCGCGCGGGCCGCGCGGTGGTCCTCGTGTGCCCGGTGTACCGCTCATGAATCGTCGCCGAAGCCGGTACGGGACTCCAGCGCACGGCGCGTGTCGTTCCCGTAGACGCCCGTCTCGTCGCCGCTGACGCCGTACCAGAGCTGGAAGCGGGCCACGGCCTCGGTGAGCGTGGCGTCGTAGGTGCCGTCGGTGGCGCCGTCGCGGTAGACGTCCGGGATGCGCAGCAGGCGTTGCTGGAGGTCGGCGACCTCGGCGCCGGTGTCGCCCTGGCGGAGGGTGCCGGGGCCGTCGGGGTCGGGCGCGGTGGCGGGGGTCGTGGGTTCGGCCGACGCGGTGGGGGCCGGCGGGCCGCCTGCCGCGGTGGCGGGCGGTGCGGTCGTGGCCGGCGGGGCCGGGCGGGCGGTCGCGGCGGCCTGCTGGCGGCCGGGCAGGAGCAGGGCGCAGCCGAAGCCGGCGAGGGCTGCCGCCGCCACGACCACGGCCACGACGGCCCGGCGCCCGGCCTGGCGGGCACCGGGGGTGGCCGTCGCGGGTGTGACCGAGCAGGGAGGTGTCGAGCGGGGTGCGGCCGGAACGGGTACGCGCGGGAGTTCCTGGGTGTCGTCCTCGTGGGTCGCAGGATCGGGCCGGATCTCCCGCATGAGTTCCGCGAGGGCGTCGAAGCGGCGTAGACGCACGACCCTGACGGGCTCCAGGACCGGTCCGGGCGGCGGCTGTTCGGGGTCGGGCGGTGTCGGCACCTGGCTCTCCTTCCGTCCCGTGGGCGGGGGCGGGGCTTCCGCGGCCCGCGTGCTCAGATACGGCGCTGACAGCGGCCTCGTTCAGGTGCCGGCGCCGGCGGCACGGCCCGGGACGGGCGCGGGCGGTGGGTTCACACGTGGAGGTGCCGTTGCATCCAGTCGGCCGCGGCGCGGCGGAACAGGCGCCGGTTCTCCGCCCGCAAGAAGTCGTGCCCTTCGTCGCGCAGGGTCAGCAGTTCCGCGTGGATGCCCCGTTCCCGGGCGGCCCGTACGAACTGCTGGGACTCGCCCGGCGGCACGTTGGTGTCGTGTTCGCCGTGGACGGCCAGCAGCGGGACGCGCAGGGCGTCGATGCGGCTCATCGGTGACAGGGCGCGCAGCAGCTCACGGTCGCGCTCCGGGTGGCCGTACTTGTACGCCGCCGACTCCGCGATCCACGGCTCCGTACCGGCGAAGAAGGTGAGGAAGTCGGACATGCCGCAGACGGCGACTCCGGTGCGGAACAGGTCCGGGTGCCACACGAGGGAGGCGAACGTCAGATAGCCGCCGTACGAGCGGCCCATGACCGCGAGCCGCGTCGGGTCGGCGGGGCCCGCGGTGACCGCGTGGACCGCGCAGTCCGCGACGTCGTCGAGGGCGGCGAAGCGGCCCGCGCCCAGGTCGGCGTCGACGAACGAGCGGCCGTGGCCCAGGGAGCCCCGGACGTCGGGTGCGAAGACGTCCAGGCCACGCCCGACCAGCTCGTGGTAGAGCGGGTTGAACACCGGGCGTTCCTGTTCCTCCGGTCCGCCGTGCAGGTGGATCACACAGGGTGCGGGTTCGTCGGGGGCGCGCCCCGGCGCCCGGTAGTACCAGCCGTTCAGGGGCAGCCCGTCCCGCGCGGTCAGGCGCACGGGGACGGGGCGTACCGGTGGGCGGCCCGGCGGTACGGCGTCCTCGTCCTGGGAGGACCAGGGGGTGCGCAGCAGGGACACGCCTTCGTGGGCCCACCAGACGCCCGGCCGGCGCTGCGATCCGGACAGCGCGAGCAGCAGGCGCCCGGCACCGGCGGCGGTGACGCGCGTGACGACCTCGTGGGGCAGGTCCAACGGCCTTGCCGGGCCCGTGTCGTCCGGGGTCCGCTCCGCCGGGTCGGGGGTCCGCCCCGCCGGGAAGGTCTCGACGAGTTCCAGCTCGCTCGCGCCTCGCACGTTCCACGAGAGCGCGGCGGTGCGGCCGTCGTGAGCCAGCGCCAGGAGTTCGAGGTCGCTTCCCGCGCGCTCCGCCGCGACCGACACCGCGTGCGGCGCGCCGTCGGCGTCCAGCCCCACCGCGAGGAGTGCCGCGTACTCGCGGTCGTGGTTGCTGCGCAGCCACAGCGTCCGCCCGTCCCGGGAGAACCGGCCGATCCACGGGTCGCCGTCGGCGACCGGCACGTCGAGGGTGGTCACCGAGTCGGCCGTGCGCAGGACGACCGCCTCGCGGCGTCCGCGCGGCCCCCGGCGCAGCAGCGCGAGGCGGCCGTCATGGCTGAGGTCGCACGCGCGCAGGGAGGCGGCGTGGGTCTCGGTGACGAGCAGGACGGGCGAGGCCAGGCCGTCGGGGTCGGTCAGGTAGACCGACAGGCCGCCGTCCGGTCGAGCGGCCGGGGCCGTGGCGCCGGTCGGCGTCCCGTTCGGCGCCGTCCCCGAGGCGGCGTCGTACGCGGCCGGGCCGAGGAGCGTGGCGTGACCGTCCCGGTCCGCCCAGTCGGCCGCCGGAAGCGTCACGGCGAGCCGGCCGTCCGCCGGACCGTAGTCCGTC
The DNA here is from genome assembly GCF_000716535.1 of Streptomyces flaveolus. Taxonomy (GTDB): domain Bacteria; phylum Actinomycetota; class Actinomycetes; order Streptomycetales; family Streptomycetaceae; genus Streptomyces; species Streptomyces flaveolus_A. The sequence goes on from NZ_JNWV01000003.1 coordinate 239,787, forward strand.
AGGGCCTGCCGCGCCAGGCCCCGGTACGCGGCGGCCGGAGCCGCGACGGTGACGGCGACGGCCGAGCCGTCGTGCGCCCAGCAGCCCAGGTAGGCGGAGCTGGCCGGGTCGGCCCCCGCCAGGATGCGGCGGCCGGTGCCGTCGGGCCGCACGCAGAGCACCCGTGAGTGCTCACCGCCGCCCGGCGCCGTGGTGTAGGCGATCCAGCGGCCGTCCGGAGACCAGGAGACCTCCTTGACCGGATCCGGTGAGGAGTCGAGCAGCCGGACGTCGTCACCGTCGACGGGCCCGGCCCACAGCTGGGGGACGCCGCCCCGGTCACAGATGAAGGCCGCCTCGCTGCCGTCGGGGTGCGCGGAGGGGTACCAGCAGCCGTGCGCGCGCAGCCGGGTCACCGCGTCTCGCGGTCCGCCCGCCTCGGGCAGCGGCACCGGCGCGGGGGCGGCCGCACAGGCGGCGCCGAGAAGGTCCCCCGTCCGGCGGTCCGGGGGCCGGGTCGGGCTCGGCCCGGGTGGTCCGGGGCGGGTGAGGGCGGACGCCGGGCCGTGCGTCGCCGGGGTGCCCCGGTCGTCGGTCACTTGATTCCGTGGGTCTGCAGCCATATCTCCAGCACAGCGATCTGCCACAGCGCGTTCGCGCCCCGCCTGGTCCGGTGCTCGTCGGGCGCCTTGAGCAGGTCCGCCACGTACGCGTCCCGGTACACACCGCGTCGCCGGGCCTCCGGCGCCTCCAGTGCCTCACGCACGCGCCGCAGGACGGGACCCGCCATGTGCCGGATGGCCGGCACGGGGAAGTATCCCTTGGGGCGGTCGACGACCTCGTGGGGCAGGAGCTTTCGGCCCGCCTCCTTCAGCACGCCCTTGCCACCGTCGGCGAGTTTGAGTTCCGGCGGGCAGGCCGCCGCCAGCTCGACCAGTTCGTGGTCGAGGAACGGCACCCGGGCCTCCAGGCCCCAGGCCATGGTCATGTTGTCGACCCGTTTGACGGGGTCGTCGACGAGCATGACGTGCGTGTCCAGCCGGAGAGCGGCGTCCAGCGCCGTCTCCGCCCCCGGTCGCGCCATGTGCTCGCGTACGAAGCGTCCCGAGACGTCCTCGTCGGGCAGCACGTCGGGCCGCAGGATCCGGGCGAGGTCGGCGTGCGGCCGGTCGAAGTAGGTCGCGGCGTACTGCTCCGGCTCGTCCTCGCGGGCGACGGACGCCAGCTCCGGGTACCAGTGGTAGCCGGCGAAGACCTCGTCGGCGCCCTGCCCGCTCTGCACGACCTTCACCTCCTTGGACACCTGCTCGGACAGCAGGTGGAAGGCGACCACGTCGTGGCTGATCATCGGCTCGCTCATCGCCGCGAACGCCCCGTCCAGAGCCGTGGACACCCGCTCGGAGGGAACCATCAGCCGACGGTGGTCGGTGCCGAACTCCCGGGCCACGAGGTCGGAGTACCGGAACTCGTCGCCCTTCTCGCCGCCCTCCGTCTCGAACCCGACGCTGAACGTCATCAGGTCGCGTTGGCCCTCGTCGGCCAGCAACGCGACGATGAGGCTGGAGTCGAGGCCGCCGGAGAGCAGGACACCGACCGGCACGTCGGCCACCGTGCGCCGGCGCACGGCCACGCGCAGCGCGTCCAGCACCGCGTCACGCCATTCGTCCGCCGTCATGTCGGCGTGCTCGGCCCGGCGCGTGTAGGACGGCTGCCAGTAGTGGCGGTCCCGGTACGTGCCGTCCGGTTCGACGACCCGAACGGTGGCCGGGGGGAGCTTGCGCACCCCGTTGAGGACGGTGCGCGGCGCCGCGACCGTGGCGTGCCAGCTCAGGTACTGGTGCAGGGCCACCGGATCGAGTGAGGTGTCCACGTCTCCGGCGGCCAGGAGAGCGGGCAGCGTGGAGGCGAAACGCAGCCGGCCCGGCGTTCGCGCCAGGTACAGGGGCTTGATCCCGAGCCGGTCGCGGGCGAGGACGACGCGGCCGGTCCGGTGCTCGACGATCGCGAAGGCGAACATGCCGCGGAACCGCTCCACGCACGCGGTCCCCCACTGCCGGTAGGCGTTGAGCACCACCTCCGTGTCCGACGTCGACGCGAAGCGGTGCCCGAGACCGCGCAGCTCCTCCCGCAGCTCCGGATAGTTGTAGACGCAGCCGTTGAAGACGCCGGTGACCTCGCCCCGGACGTCCGTCATGGGCTGGGCCCCGCTGTCCGACAGGTCGATGATCTTCAGTCGGCGATGTCCCAGCGCGACCGCGCCCCGTCTCCAGGTTCCCTGCCCGTCGGGGCCGCGGGCGGCGAGCCCCTCCGTCATGCGTCCGACGGCCTCGAGGTCCGGCGACCGTCCGTCGAAGCGGACCTCCCCGCTCAGACCGCACATGACGCCCCGCCTTCGCCCGGAGCACCGGCGCGCCCACCGGAGAGGAGCTGGACGGTTCTGCGATACATGACGCCCCCTTCTCAAGACGACAGAACGTGTCGGGCGGCTCGCGGGTCAGCGACGGCCACCACCGACGTGCCGCAGCGCGGTACGGGACCGGCCGGCTCCCTGACGGACTCCACCGGCCGGTCGACGGCCGGTGGCATCCGGGGACCCGGGGCCGGCGGAGGAGTGGGGCACGAGCGGCCCGCTCTCCCTGTCCAGGGCGACTCCTCCTCCACCCGCACCGGGCGGCTGCGGCGGCTTGTGTCGTGTTCGAGTGCCCAGGCCCTGAGCGGGTAAGCCCCGGACCGCGCACTTCACGCGCCGGCACGTGGTGCACTCGGTGTATGAACCATGTCCGGACCGAGCCCGAGGACGGGAGTCCTACGTCGCGCCCGGAGCTGATCACCTTCGGCCACGGCACGGCCGATCGGGCGACGCTGGCCGCGCTCCTGCGGGAAGCCGGCGTGGCGGCCGTGGTGGACGTCCGGACCGCACCGGGCAGTCGCCGGAATCCGGACCTGGCACGGCAGCGGCTGGCCCGGTGGATGCCCGAGGAGCGGATCGCCTACCGGTGGGAGCCGCGCCTTGGCGGGTGGCGCAAGCCGTCGCCGGACTCACCCGACACCGTCTGGCGCAACGAGTCCTTCCGGGGTTACGCCGCTCACACACGCAGCGCGGAGTTCGTGGCCGCCATGGACGGCGTGATGCGGCAGGCAGCCGAGGAGCGTACCGCGGTGATGTGCAGTGAGGCCGTGTGGTGGAGATGCCACCGGCGCCTGATCGCGGACTTCGCCGTCCTGGCCCGCGGCGCGCTCGTCCTGCACCTGATGCACGACGGGCGCCTCACGGCGCACAGCCCGACGCCAGGTGTACGCCTCCGCGGCGACGGCCTTCTGGTCTACGACGCCGGTCCGCGGGAAGCCGGGTGATCCTGTCCGCTCCCCTCCCGTCCGCTCACCCCCTGGCGCGCAGAGCCGCCGGCGAACTCCGCACCGGACGGCCGCGTGTCGCCGTCACGATCGGCTGACCGGCTGACCGGCTGGGAAACACGCCATGGGACGCAGAGAGCAGTGCGCCGTCGCCGCCTCCGGACAGTGGACGGACGAGGAGGACGGCCGGCGCCGACTGCCCGCCGACGAGGTCCACGCGTGGGAGCCGGGGTCGAACCAGACCGGCTGCGGCGCGTGTGCCCGCGCTGCGCGTCCGTGGCCGGACGTCGCGGCGACGACGCACGGCCGCGGTGGCACCGCACCCGTCCCCGGCCGTGCGAGCCGCCCCGGGCCAACCCGGCGGATCACCGTCAGGCCGGGACGGGCACCCCCTGCGCGAACCGGCTGAGGGACGCCGTGAGCGCGGTGACGAAGGCGTCCCTGGCCTCCTCCGGCAGCGCGTCCACGGACAGGTAGGGGTTGACGTCCTCCAGTTCGACCAGCAGCAGGCCTCCGTCGGGGGCACGGCAGGCGTCGACGCGCTGGATGCCGTACCCGAGGTCGTTCCAGTCGATGAACCGGCGGGCGAACTCCAGGTCGGCGGCGGTGGCCGGGTACGGCCGCAGCTCCCAGCGGCGCTCGGGGTCGGGGGCGTACAGGGCGTACTGGAAGTCGTCGTCGACGAAGTAGAAGGACACCTCGTAGGCGAAGTCGACGCACGGCTGGATCAGGACGTCCTGGGCGGCGAGTCCCGCGAGCTCGCCGCCGGGGACGATCCGCAGGCCGAGGGAGTCCGCGCCGTGCTTCGGCTTGACCACGTACCGGTCGGCGGCCGGCAGCCGGTCCAGGTCCTCGGCGCGGTCGACGGTCGGGATCACGGGGAAGCCGGCGGCGGCCAGGTCCAGCAGGTACTGCTTCCCGGCCATGTCGGCCTTCCCGGTGAGCGGGTTGTACACCCGGGTGCCGGCGGCGAGCGCCTGCGCGCGGAAGGCGTCGTACTCCTTCCGGTAGCCGAGGAGGGGCCCGCTGTTGCGGACCACGACGGCGTCGAATCCGTCCATCAGCGCCGCGGCGTCCAGCGGGTGACACAGCGCCAGGTCGAAGTGGGCGCGCAGCCGGGAGGTGAGGTGGATGTCCTCGTCGCAGTAGCGGCGCCCGCGCGCTTGGTACGCCAGATCGGTGACGTAGAGCAGGCGGGGGCGGGCGGCGGGCATGAGGGCTCCTCGGGGCGGCACATGGGGCTGCGGGTGTGGTGCGGGTGCGATGGTGCGGGGGCCGGCGCCGGCGGCGTCTTCGACGGCGGCGGTGGCGGCGGAGAAAGGTTACGCCGCAGGGTGTGGCGCCTTTCGGCCACCCCCCGCTGCCACCCGCCGCCCGTCCCCCTCCGCACAGCCGGTCGGGCGACTCCGGTGGTGACCTCGGAAGCACTCGGTTCCCTCAGGACGGCGCTCCGGTTGCACTGAGTGTCACGAATCCGGTCCGGGTGCTACGTTCCCGTCCATGAGCTCCAGCAGCGCGGCGCCGGCCGCGAAGCCGCCGATGCGGGACGCCCTGGTGGCGGCGGCCTTCCGGCTCTTCCTGGAACGCGGGTACGAGCAGACCACCGTGGACGACATCGTGGCCCTGGCCGGGGTCGGCCGGCGTTCGTTCTTCCGCTACTTCCCCTCCAAGGAGGACGTGGTCTTCCCCGACCACGAGCGCTGCCTGGCCGACATGACCGCCTTCCTCGCGAGCGGCGGCGCGGAGCACGAGCCGGTGCGGCGGGTGTGCGACGCGGCCCGGCTGGTGCTGCGGATGTACGCCGAGAACCCGGCCTTCTCCGTGCAGCGCTACCGCCTCACCCGGAAGGTGCCGGGGCTGCGCGCGTACGAGCTGTCCGTGGTGTGGCGCTACGAGCGAGCGCTCGCCGAGTACCTGCGCGCCCGCTTCGCGGGACGGCCCGACGGGACGCTGCGCGCCGACGTGATCGCGGCCGCGGTCGTCGCCGCGCACAACAACGCCCTGCGCTGCTGGCTGCGGTCGGACGGCGAGGGTGACGCGGAGGCCGCCGTGGACCGCGCGCTGGGGTACGTGCAGAAGACGTTCGGCCGGTCGACGGACGCCCCTCCGGCCCCCGCCCGGGCCGGCGCGGTGACGACCGGGCTGCCGGCGGGGCAGCCCGACGACGTGGTGGTGCTGGTCTCCCGCCGGGACGCCCCGTTGTGGCGGGTGGTGCAGGAACTGGAGACGGCTCTGGGGCGGGGCTGACCCGGAACAGGGGTGATTAGGGGTACGCAGTGCCTTTACGAGTGACACTCAGTGCCATACTCTGTCGGCGTGCGCGGTGGCACGGCAACCGCGCACACGTGTGCCCGGTCCGCCCTGGGCACGTGGGATTCCGGCCGAGCGCAGGGAGTTGACCAGCGTGTACCACCACTCAGCAAGCACCTCGCATCCGGTGGCCGGTTCCGCGGCGGGCGTTCTCGATCCCGCCGCCACGGACTCCAAGGACGCCATCCTCTTCCAGCGCTGCACCTGGTGCGGCACCGCGACGTACCACCGGCTGCTCTGTCCGGTCTGTCAGGGCAGCGAGTTGCGCACGGAGCGCAGCGAGGGCGTCGGCACGGTCCGCCACTCCACGGTGGTGCACCGCAACACACCGGCGGCGCGCAACGTGTCGCTGATAGAGATGGCCGAGGGGTTCGTCGTACGGGGCCGGGTCATGGGTCCGCCGATCGGCATCCACAGCGGCGACCGGGTGCGGCTGTCCACCGCCAAGGACCCGGTGCGCGGGGAGCCGGTCTTCCAACTGGTGGACGAGCCGTACCGGGCCTGGACCTGACCGCCGTACACCACCGCACGCGACCGGGCGGCGTGACGGGCCGTCCAGCCCAGCCGTCCGCGCCCGCCTTTTACGGTCGGCCGGCTGGTGGCGGACGACATCACCACCGGTCACGGGGTCGCCGAACCGTGCGCCCGTTGATGGCTGTTGGACCGGAAGCCGCCGTGAACGGCACGGCCGGATCCCCTCCTCCTCCCATGTGATCCATCACTTGCCCTCCACAGGCAACCCACAGCCTCCGCTCCCCATCCTCCCGGAGCGAGGGGGCGCCCGGGGTTGCCGGGACGCCCGAGGTCGGCGTTCGAGGAGGAACAGTGGTCCGTGCCCGGCGAATATGGGTGACCGCCACCGCGTTGCTCGCGGTGGCGGGGGCATCCCCGGGGGTGGCCGTCGCCCACTCCCAACCAGCCGCAGCACTTGGGGTGTTGGAGCAGAACGGCGGCACGCCACTGCCGCCCGGGTGGCGGCTGGCCGGTGGGGGCCCGGCGCCGCAGCTGGTGTGGCGGTCGGGCCGGGCGGTGCCCATGGGGGACGCGCGGGTCGAGTTCCGGGCCGGAGGACGGCTGTTGGGGGTGCCACGGCCGGGTACGGACGGGCGCATGTTCCGGCTGCCGCTCGACGGACGGCGGGCGACGCGTTTGCACGAGCTCGAAGTCTGGTCCGGCGGGCGGCGGTTGGACGCGCCCGACGCGGCCGGTGCCGCCTCCGCCGCGCGGTTGCCGGCAGCTCTGCCCGCGAACGGCGTGGACCCCGGCAAACCCGGCTCGTACCGCACCAGAACGGGCGAGTACAGCCTGAAGTCGGTGCGGCTGCCAGGGTTCTCCGCACCCGTGGAGATGCGTGCCGTGGTCGTCGCGCCGGTCGGCGCGTCCGGCAAGCGCCCCCTCGCACTGTTCCTGCACGGCCGTCACTACACCTGCTACAAGGGGCAGGACATCACCGGTGACTGGCCCTGCAAGGCCGGAACCAAGCCGGTGCCCAGCCACCGCGGTTACCTGCGGGACCAAAGGCTCCTCGCCTCCCAGGGCTACATGACCGTGTCGATCTCCGCCAACGGCGTCAACGGGCAGGACTTCGCGGCGGAGGACGGCGGCGCGCAGGCACGGTCGTCGCTGGTGCGGCTGCACCTGGCCCGCTGGGCCGACTGGGCCGAGCACCCGCGGTCCGCGCCGAAGGTGGTCCGCGAGGCGCCCCGCGCCGATCTGTCGCGGGTGCTGCTCGTCGGGCACTCGCGGGGCGGCGAGGGCGTCAACCGGGCCGCGCTGGACAGCATCACCCCGCCGCCCGCCGAGCAGGACGGCTATCGCGGACCGGTGCGCTGGCACATCCGGGGCACCGTCCTCATCGGCCCGACCGTCTTCGGGCAGAACCCGGTGCCGGACGTGCCGTCGATGACGATCCTGCCGGGCTGTGACGGTGACGTCTCCGACCTGCAGGGCGAGGTGTACGTCGACGGCACGCGCGTGGTCGGCAACGGCACCGCGCTGCACAGCGCCGTGTACGTGATCGGCGCCAACCACAACTTCTTCAACTCGGAGTGGACGCCGGGCCGGGCCGCGGCGCCCGCCGACGACGACTTCTTCGACGATCCGCAGCACCACGACCCGGTGTGCGGCAAGCGGGCCGCGACCCGGCTGACCGCCGACCAGCAGCACCGGGCCGGTTCGACGTACATCGCCGCCGCCGCGCGGCTGTTCCTCGCCGGTGACGACCGGGTACGGCCGCTGCTCGACGGCTCCGGGAAGCGTGCGCCGTCGGCGGACCCGGCACGGGTCCTCAGCCACGCGGTGGGCGCCCGCCGGGGCAGCGGGTTCCTGCCGGACGCCGGGGTGTCGGTGACCGGCGGCAAGCTGTGCGCCGCGGTGGACCCGAGCCCGGCCAAGGCCTGCCTGGGCACGGGCGCCAAGGGGGCCTCCCCGCACTTCGCGCAGTGGGAGACGGACCGGGAGACCGGCCGGAGCGCGATCGCGGTGCGCTGGAAGCGGGCCGGCGCCCCGGCCCGGGTGACCCCGGCGAAGCCGGTGTCGCTGTCCGGTGCGAAGGCGCTGGCGCTGCGGCTGTTCGTGCCGCCCAACTCCCGGGCGGCAGAGCTGGACGTGTCGCTGACCGACGCTTCCGGCAAGAAGGCGAAGCTCGGCCGGATCAAGCCCGCCGGGCTGCCCGGCAGTGAGCGGACCGCCTCCTACTGGGCGCAGGAGATCCGCGTGCCGCTGACCGCGACCGGCCGGGCCGGGCTCGACCTGCGAGCGGTCAAGTCTCTTGAACTGACACCGCGTTCGGCCTCCGGGCGGGCCTGGCTCATGGACGCGTGGGGCTGGCGGCCGGGGACGCCCGCGGTGCGCACGGACGCGCTGCCGCGCGTGGATATCGGCCGGACGACCGTGGACGAGGGCGACTCGGGCGTGCGCACCTACCGGGTCCCGGTCCAGGTGACGGGCCGCAGCGGCAGCGGGCAGGTCCGCGTGTACGTGATCGACCCGGCCACCGGCAAGGCCAGGGACCGGCTGGTGACGGTGCGTCCGGGCGGCCAGGACATCGACGTACCGGTCGAGGTGAAGGGCAACACCCGCTACGGCACCGATGTGTCGTACGACGTGCTGGTCAAGGCGGTCCGGGGTGCGGTCGTCGGCTCCTACCGGGGCGGCATCACCGTCCACGACGACGATCCGGCGCCCACGATGACCGTCACGCCCGTCGCCGGTGAGGTGACCGAGGGACGGACGCTGAAGTGGCGGGTGTCGCTGTCGGAGGCGGTGGACGTCGACATGGGCGCGCTGTTCCAGGTCGCGCCGGCCACCGCGCCGGAGCTGTCCACCAAGGACGTCCCGGCCGGCTGGCTGCGGGACACCACCGGGGAGAAGCCCGACCCGGAGCGTCCGCTGTCCAAGGTGACCGGGTTCTACCTGTGGGCCGACATCCCCGCGGGCAGGACCAGCGCGGAGATCACCCTGCCCACGGTGAAGGACCGGGTGCGGGAGTCCACGGAGTCGGTGCTGTTCCGGGAGGTCGACCCGCGGACCGGGGAACCGCGGACCGGGGGCCTCGAGCTGTCCGGTTCGGTGCTGAACGCGTCGTAGGACGCCGGTCCCCGGGTGGTCCTCACTCCCCGAGGGCCACCCGGATGCCGACGGTGCCGTCCAGGCCGCGCCTCAGCCGGCTGCCCAGCAGCGTGAGGCGGCCGAGGACGCCGTACTTGCGGGCGATCAGGTTCCGGTAGCGGGCGGTGGTGGCCGGATCGGCGATCTCGGCGGTGGCCGGAAGCTGGTCGCCGGTCGGGTTGCCGCGCACGTCGCACGGGCCCACGAGGACGTCCGGGCGGCGCCGGATCCGCTTGACCTTCCAGCTGTCCGCCGCCGTCCACACCCCGAGGGTGCCGCCGTCCCGGACCACCCACACCGGGGTCGCCACGGGGGTGCCGTTCTTGCGGTAGCTGGTCACCAGCAGGTACTTGCCGGACCCGAGCCGGTCGAGCCGCGTGTCGTCCATGCCCGCAGTCTAGGAGCGCGGCCCGCGCCCGGCGAGGCCCGATGACTCGCCGGGCCGACGGGCGGGCGGTTCCGTGCGGGATGCTGGTCGTGAGGCTCGGTCGGGACGAAGGGCTGTGACGTGGCTGGAGTCGGCGGAACGCGGGAGCGGTGGGGCGCGGCACGGGGCCGCGTCCGCGAGGTGGCCTGCGACGAGTCGGGGTCGGACGGGGAGAACCTGCTCGGCGGCAACACGGACGTGTTCGCGCACGCGAGCGTGGCCCTGCCGGTGGATGTGGCCGCGGAGTGCGTGCGGGAGATCCGGCACCGGATCCGTTCGCCCGCCGAGGAGTACAAGGCGAACCACCTGCTGCGCGAGAAGCACCGGGCGGTGCTGGTGTGGCTGCTGGCCGCCGGCGGGCCGATCCACGGGCGGGCCCATGTGCATCTGACGGAGAAGGCGTTCCTCGTGGTGGACCGGGCCGTCGGCCTGCTGCTCGGGGACCCGGCGGACGCCGTCTCCCTCTACCGGCAGGGACCGGAGGTCTTCGAAGGCCACGCCTGGCGGGAGTTCCTGGTGGCCGCGAACGCCCTGCTGCGGGTCCACCCGGGCGGGCAGCGGGACACGGGTGTCGACGCGGCTCCCGCGGCCGGGGACGCGCCCTGCGCGGCCCGGGAGGGGTCCCCCCTGGCCGGCGAGGCACCCGACGCAACCGGGGAGGCCTCCTCCAGGGCCGGGGAAGCACCCGACGCGCCCGAAGACGCCTTCTTCGCGACCGTCGACGCGCTCGTCCGGGCCGCTCCCGGGTCCGAGGCCGCGGGGATCCTGCGCCGCCTCGCCGCGCACCGGCATCGGGCGGAGGCCTACCGGACCCGGATGCGGGCGGCACCGGCCCTCTTCCCGGTGCTCAATCCGCTGTTCCCCGCGCTGCGGCACACGGCCGCGCACTGGAGCGCCGACGGCCTGCCGGTCGTACTCGTGCACGACCGGCAGAACGCGCTGACGCCCGGCCGGATCGCCCGGATCGTGCAGTCCGCCCGGCGGGACGGGATCGAGCTCCACGGGCTGCGGCTGGTCGACTCCCGGGACGACGCCCGGGTGCAGATCGCCGACTTCCTGGCCGGGATCGGCCGCCGGATCGCCTCCGACGAGCTGGCCGGCACGGGTGACCGGGAGCTGACCGCGTGCCTGCGGCCGTACGTGGCGGCCGGGTCGGTGTGGGGCGACGCGCGCAGCTGGGCCCGGCTCGCTCCGGCCGGAGAAAACCCGGGGCGGGCAGCGGAGATCAACTCGGGCGTCTAGATTGCGTCCTGCACGGTGCAAGTCCCGTCAGGCGTCACCCCGGACACCCCGTCCGGCACCACGCCGGACACCCGTCAGGCATCTCATCAGGCACCCAGGAGCTGACCCACGTGACCGACAACCCGGCAGCCACCAACGACGTGGCCGCGTCGCTGCGCTCCCGCATCAACACCGGCCAGCCGCACACCGCCCGCATCTGGAACTACTGGCTCGGCGGCAAGGACAACTACGAGGTCGACCGCGCGGCCGGCGACCAGATCCGCCAACTGCACCCGGGGATCGGGGAGTACGCCCGCGCCGACCGGCTCTTCCTGGGACGCGCGGTGCGCCATCTGGTCGGTGAGGTGGGCATCCGGCAGTTCCTGGACATCGGCACCGGGCTGCCCACCGCCGACAACACGCACGAGGTGGCCCAGCGGATCGCGCCGGAGTCCCGGATCGTGTACGTCGACAACGACCCGCTCGTCCTCGCGCACGCGCGTGCCCTGCTGACCAGCACGCCCGAAGGCCGTACCGACTACCTGGACGAGGATCTGCGCAACGTCGACGCGATCCTCGAACACGCGTCGAAGACGCTGGACTTCAGTCAGCCGGTGGCGCTGATGCTGCTCGGCGTGGTCATCTTCATCGGCGACGACGAGGACCCGTACGGCCTGGTGCGGCAGTTGACGGACCGGTTGCCGGCGGGCAGCCATCTCGTGCTGTCGCACACCGTCACCAGCCCGTCCATGCCGGACGTGGACGAGGCGGTGAAGTTCTGGAACGAGCACGGCACTCCGAAGCTCACGCAGCGCGCACCCGAGGACGTGGCCCGGTTCTTCGACGGCCTGGAGCTGCTGGAGCCGGGCGTGGTGTCCTGCTCGCGGTGGCGCCCGGAGGACGGCGACGGGGCCGAGCCGGACGAGGTCGCCATGTTCGGCGGGGTGGCCCGGAAGAACTGACCGCGCGCGGGAGTTCACCGGCGCCGGTGAACGCCATGGCCCCGGCCCCCGTATGGAGGAGCGGGCCCTCGACGATCCGGGGGCCTCGCGGTGCCGGTACGGGCAGCGCGCGTTCGGGTTCGGCTTCGGGAGCCATGCATGCGGCACGCACGACGACGGGTCGTCCGGCGAGTGACACGGCTGGCGGCGGTCGGCGGACTCCTCCTGGGGGGCGCGATGGTCACCCAGGCGGCCATGGCGAGCGAGACCCCGCCCGCCTCCGCCAGACCGCTCGCCGCCACCGGCGACACCGGCGCCGCGCTGGTGGCGCGGCTCGGCACCGCCCGTACGGCGGGCAACTGGATCGGCGCCGACGGGCGTACCGTCGTGGCGGTGACCGACGAGACGGCGGCGCGGGAGGTGCGGCGGGCCGGGGCGGAGGCGAAGGTCGTGCCGCACAGCATGAACGAGCTGAAGTCGGCGACGGCGACGCTGCGTTCGGCCCCGCGGGTGCCGGGCACGGCCTGGGCGGTGGACTACCGGACCAACAGGGTCGTGGTGCGGGCGGACCGCACGGTCTCCGCCGGGGACTGGTCCCGGCTGACCCGGGTCGCCACGGGGATCGGCAGTTTCGTGCACATGGAGCGCACGAAGGGCACGTTCACCACACGGCTGAACGGCGCGCAGCCGATCCTGTCGACGGGCGGTCGCTGCTCGGCCGGGTTCAATGTCACCGACGGGCAGTCCGACTTCATCCTCACCGCCGGCCACTGCGGGCCCGCCGGGTCCACCTGGTTCGCAGACAACCAGGGCGACCAGCAGCTCGGCAGGACCGTGAACAGTTCCTTCCCGGGCAGTGACTTCTCGCTCGTGCAGTACGCCGACGGCAAGGCCGGGGCGGGCGCCGACGTCGTCGCGATCGGCGGCGGCAAGGGGGTGCGGATCACGGGGGCCGCCGATCCGGCGGTGGGACAGCGGGTGTTCCGCAGCGGCAGCACCAGCGGTCTGCGGGACGGCCAGGTCACCGCGCTGAACGCGACCGTCAACTACCCGGAGGGCACGGTCACCGGGCTCATCGAGACCACCGTGTGCGCCGAACCGGGCGACAGCGGCGGCCCCTTGTTCTCCGAGGGCGTCGCGCTGGGCGTGACCTCGGGCGGCAACGGCGACTGCACGGCGGGCGGTACGACGTTCTTCCAGCCGGTGACCAAGGCACTGACGGCGCTCGGGGTCAGGCTGATCGTGTCGGCGCAGAACGCGGGCGGCGCCCCGGGCGGCACCTCCTCCCCCGCGCCGGCGGCCTCGGCGGCCCAGGGCGCGATGGCGCCGAACGCGGCCTCGCCCGGCTCCGCGGCGCCGGTCACGGGCGCGTCGGAGGGCAGCACTCTGCTGGCGCGGCTGACCGACACCCGGAACGTCGGGCCGGGGCTGCTGGTCATCGCGGGCAGTCTGATCGCGCTGGTGGCGACCCGGTACATCCGGGCCGAACAGGACCGCAAGGCGTACCAGCGCTACTACTCGGCGACGTGGGGCTGACGGAGGGCACGGAGGAACACCGAAGGGCCCAAGGTACGACCAGAAGGGCACCCGTGCGGTCACGGGTGCCCCGGACGGTTCGGCGCGGGGTGCGCGGGGTCGGTCAGGCCGCCCGGTGAGGCTGCGGGGCCGCGGCGGCCCACTCCATCACGAGGCGCTGGTACTCCGCGCGCTGCTCGGTGGTCAGTGTCCCGCCCGACCGGCGCCACAGGGCCCGGATCTCCTCGTTGACCTCCGCGGCCGATCGCTCGGAAACGGCTTCAACAGTGGTGGACATGCTGTGAAGCATATGCCGATCGGGGTGAAGGCGCTGTGGGTAAGTGCCCGCGATACGGACATTTCGGACCGTGTTACTCATCACGTCAATGTGTCAACCGGAAGCAGGAGTTCAGTGCCCCGCTCACCCTCCCGCACGTCCCCCGGTCCCGCCGAGCACCAGCACCTGGATGGCCAGCACGGCCGCGCCGCGCGCCCAGTCGTGGAAGTCGGACACCTTCGTCTCCAGGTCCACCGGGGCGGCCAGCGGGTGCCGGTGGGAGCGGATGGTGTCGCGGACCGTGTGCCCCGCCACATCCATCAGGCCGACCCCCTCTCCGGCGAGCAGGATCTTCTGCGGCATGGCGAAGTTGGCGATCTGCGCGACGAGGGTGCCGAGGGCGCGGGCGGCCTCGTCGACGACCCGGAAGGCCATGGGCTCGCCGGCGGCGGCACCGGCGAGGATCTCCTCGTAGCCGATGTCCCGGCCGGTGGCGGCGCGGACCTGGTAGCGGATGCTGGGGATGGTGAGCAACGACACGGCGCTGCCCCGGGCGCCCTCGGGGGTGAGCGGGCCGTACGGGTCGATGATCCAGTGCCGGCCGAAACCGCGGTCCTCCTCGTCGTACGGCACCCGTGTGCCGCCGAGCACCAGCCCGTAGCCGATGCCCGCGCCGATGGTCAGGACGGCGAAGCGGTCGAGTCCCCGGCCCGCGCCGAACCAGGTCTCGGCCTCCACCAGGGCGGCGACGTCGTTCTCCACGACGACCGGCAGCCCGGTGCGCTCGCGGACGAGCGTGCCGAGCGGCACGTCCCGCCAGCCGAGGAAGGCCGACTCGCCGACCACCGCGCGCTCGCGCACCCGTCCGCCCACGCCGATGCCGATGCCCACCAGGGCGGGATGCCGGGCGGCCAGTTCGGTGGTCATCTCCGCCAGCAGAGCGGCGACGGCGTCCGGGTCGTGCGTGGTCAGCGGGCGGTCCAGCCGGTCGGTGACCTCGCTGCGCAGGGTGGTGACGACGCCGTAGACACTGTCGGCGGTGATCTTGAACCCGAGGAAGGAGCGGGACTCGGCGACGATGTCGAGGGGCTGCGACGGGCGCCCCTGCCGACTCCCGCCCGCCCCGCCCGTCTCGGCGGCCTCCACCAGCAGCCCGGACTCGATGAGCGGTTTGGTCAGCCGGGTGAGGCTGCCCTGGGAGAGGCGCAGCCGCCGGGCCAGCTCGGTGCGGGACAGTGGGCCGTGCACGAGCACCTCGATCGCCACGGAGCGCTCCGCGGGACTCAGCGGCAGCCAGCTCGTCATGGAAGCCAACCTCCCCTTTTTCTTCCGGTACAGAAGTAACGCGGCCAGCATATGACGGCAAGCCCGAGGGAAAACGGTTCTGACGGGACCCTTGACGGCTGAATTGTTCCGTGGCGAAAGTAATGCGCATGACTTTCTCCCTCGGTCTCGTCGGCGCCGGGCAGTTCTCCGGGCAGTTCTCCACCCTCTTCCAGGCCCATCCCGGCGTCCGTGACGTCTATGTCACCGACCTGCTGCCCGAGCGGGCCGAGCGGCTCGCCGCCGCGCAGGGGCTCGCGGGCACGTTCCCGTCGTACGAGGCGATGCTGGAGTCGCCCGCGGTCGACGCGGTGGCGATCTTCACCCAGCGCTGGACCCACGGACCGCTGGTCGTCCAGGGGCTGGCCGCGGGAAAGCACGTCTACTCGGCCGTCCCCATGGCGATCACCGTGGACGAGATGGCCGCGATCATCGACGCCGTCCGGGCCACCGGGCTGACGTACATGATGGGCGAGACCAGCCACTACCACCCGGCGACCGTGCACGCCCGCAACCAGATCGCGGCGGGTGCCTTCGGCCGGCTGTTCTACGCCGAGGGCGACTACGTCCACGACATGGACCTCGGGTTCTACGACGCCTACCGGTACAGCGGCGGCGAGAACTGGAAGGAGACCGCCAGCTATCCCCCGCTGCTGTACCCGACGCACGCGGTGGGCGGGGTGCTCGGGGCCTGGCGGACGCACGCGGTCAGCGTGTCCGCGATCGGTGTGCGCGACGAGCGCGGCGACGGCGTCTTCGACCGTTCGGTCAGCCGGTTCGACAACGACGTGTCCAACGCGACCGCCCTGTTCGAGGTGGCGGGCGGCGGATCGTTCCGTACGAACGAGTTCCGCAGGGTCGGCTACCCCTCGCACATCCGCGAGTCCCGGTTCCGGTTCTTCGGAACGGAGGCCAGCATGGAACAGCTCGCGACGGTGGCGCTGTGGCAGGACAAGAAGGGGGTCGAGGACATCAGCGAGCTGCTGGAGCCGAAGCCGACCCTGGCCCCCGACGACCCGTCGCTGGCGCACATCGCGCCGGAGCTGCGGGCGGCCTTCACCTCCGGCTCGGCGCCGGTGCACGACCGGTCACGGCTGCCACGGGAGTTCGACCACCTGCACAACGGGCACGAGGGCAGCCACCACTTCCTGGTGGACGACTTCGTCACCGCCGTCACCACGCGGACGCTGCCGCCGGTGAACGCGTGGGTGGCCGCCCGCTACACCCTGCCGGGCGTCATCGCACACGAATCGGCACGGCAGGGCGGCGTCCGGCTGGAGATCCCCGACTTCGGGGACGCCCCGGAGCGTGACGGGGCCCGGCGGGCTCAGGTGCCGGGCTTGCGGCCGTAGACGAAGACGTCGTCACCGTTCTTCAGCAGCGACCAGTACTTCTTGGCGGTCGTGGTGGTGATGTTGACGCAGCCGTGCGAACCGGGCGGGTTCCACATGCTCAGGCCGACCGAGTGGAAGGCCTGGCCGCCGTCGAAGAACTGGCTGTAGGGCATCGGCACGTTGTAGATGGTGGAGACGTGGTCGATGTCCCGCCAGTAGATCTTCTTCAGGCCGGTGCGGGTCTCGTAGCCGTCGCGTCCGGTGCGCACCGGCACCGGGCCGTAGACGAGCCGGCTGCCGTCCTGGATCCAGCTGAGCTGGAGCGTGAGGTTCACGCAGGCGATGCGGCCCTTGTTCACCGGGCACTTGCCGTCCTTGTTCGGCTTGTTCCCGACGGCCTTCTGCTTGTTCATCAGGTCCATCACGCCCCAGGTGACGGGACCGGCGTAGCCGATGTTGGGCGTGATGCCGTGCTTGTTCTGGAAGGCCTGGATGGCCTTGCAGTCGGCGGCGGACTGCTTGCCGTCGACCGGCCGGCCCAGGAACTTCTCCACCTGCTTCTGGTACGGCCCCGTGCTCGTGGTGCAGCTCGCGGCCTGGGCCGGCGCCGCGGTGAGGGCGAGCGCCAGCGGCGCCACCAGTCCCGTGACGCCCAGCGCGACCGCACCTCTTCTGCCTATGACCCCCATGGCGGCCTCTCCCCTTCCCCTTGTGCCCGTTCGGTTCGCCCGGGCCTCCCCGGTGCCCTCCAGCGCGATTCCCGCGATGTCGGACTACTAGACCCGGCCGGGCCGGAGATGGTTGTGGTTCCGGCCAGGCTGTGACGAAACGGTGAACTTCCGGCCGTACGGCACCTCGGGCGGTGAGCGGTGACCGTCTACGCTGCGCCGCATGCACCCCGCTCTCGCCGACGACCTCGCCCGGCTCCCCGAACTCCTCCAGGCCGCCCGTGATCTCGCCGTCCGGGAGGTGACGGGGCTCGCCGAGCGGCCGGTCGCCGCGCCCGGACCGGCGCCCGGGCGGGCCCCGCTCCCCGCCTCGGGCGCGGGCGGTGACGGCGCCCTCGCCCGGTTCGCCGAGCGCTGGGCGCCCGGTTTCTCCGGTTCCGCCGGCCCGCGCTACCTGGGCTTCGTCACCGGCGGCGCCACGCCCGCGGCGGTCGCCGGCGACTGGCTGACCTCCGCGTTCGACCAGAACCTGTCCGGGGCGGGCGGTTCCTGGGCGCAGGAGCTGGAGCGGGAGACGGTGTCGTGGCTGCGCGAGCTGTTCGGGCTGAGCGAGGCCCACAGCGGGGCGTTCGTGACGGGCGCGACGATGTCGAACGCGGTCGGGCTCGCGATCGGCCGGGAGTGGGCCGGCGAGCGGCTGGGCGTGGACGTCTCCCGGGCGGGCGCCGCGGCGCTGGGGCCGCTCGACGTGCTCTCCGGCAGCCCGCACTCCAGCATCACGAAGGCGATGTCGGTGCTGGGCCTGGGCCGGGACCGGCTGCGGCCGGTGCCGCTGCTGCCCGGCAACCGGGAGGCCGCCGACGTGACCGCGCTGGAGACGGCGCTGGCCGCGCGGGCGGGCCGGCCGGTGATCGTGGTCGCGAACGCGGGCACCGTGAACACCGTCGACTTCGACGATCTGCGGGCCGTCGCGGCGCTGAAGGAGCGCTACGACTTCTGGCTGCACGTGGACGCGGCGTTCGGCGCCTTCGCCGCGCTCTCCCCGGAACACGCCACGCTGGTCGACGGGCTCGACGCGGCCGACTCGGTCTGCGTGGACCTGCACAAGTGGCTGAACGTCCCCTATGACGCGGCCGTCCAGTTCACCCGGCGGCGCGATCTGCAGGTGGCGGTGTTCCACAACGCCTCGCCGTATCTGGGCCTGCCCGACGGCGATCCCGACTTCCTGCACCTCACCCCGGAGAACTCGCGCCGGCTGCGGGCCCTGCCGGCCTGGTTCTCGCTGGTGGCGTACGGGCGGGACGGGCACCGGGAGGTCGTGGAGCGGAACGTGGCGCTCGCCCGCCGGCTCGGCGCGGGCGTCGACGCGCTGCCGGGCCTCACCCTGCTGGCCCCGGTCCGGCTCAACGTCGTCTGCTTCACCCTCGCCACGGACCCGTCGCCGGAGCGGGTGGCGGCGCTGGCCCAGGCCGTCGCCGCGACCGGGGAGGCGTACGTGCCGCCGACGGTGTACGGCGGGGTGCCCGGGCTGCGCGCCGCGTTCAGCAACTGGCGGACCACGGAGGCCGACACGGACCGGGTGCTCGCCGCGCTGGCGGCGGCCTCGGGCTGAGGGTCAGGAGGTGTGTTGGACGGCCGCGCGGAAGCCGGTGTTGACGGCGGTGAGGCCGCCGTCGACCACGAGCGAGGTCCCGGTGATCCAGGCGGCGTCGCGCGAGGCGAGGAAGGCGACGGCGGCCGCGACGTCCTCCGGCTCGCCGACCCGGCCGAGCGGGTAC
Source organism: Streptomyces flaveolus (assembly GCF_000716535.1). Classification (GTDB taxonomy): domain Bacteria; phylum Actinomycetota; class Actinomycetes; order Streptomycetales; family Streptomycetaceae; genus Streptomyces; species Streptomyces flaveolus_A. Next base: position 258,523 of record NZ_JNWV01000003.1, read on the forward strand.
AGGGGGCGGACGGCGTCGAGTTCGTCGTCCCGCCCTTCCCAGGCGGAGGTGCGGACCGTGCCCGGCACGACGAGGTTGACCCGCACGCCCCGGGGCGCCGCGTGCCCGGCGAGGGTGCGGGTGAGCGAGCCGAGGCCTGCCTTGGCGGCGCTGTAGCCGTGGTTGCCGAAGTCCTGCAGACCGTTGACGGAGCCGATGCCGACGATGGCCCCTCGTCCGGAGGCCGCGAGGTGCGGCAGGGCGGCGCGGCAGCAGCGGTAGGCGCCGGTGAGGGTGATGTCCAGGTCGCGCGCCCATGCCTCGTCGGGGTCGTCCTCGAAGAGCCGGGCGTCCGACGTGCAGTGGGCGGCGCTGTTGACCAGCACGTCGAGCGAGCCGAACGCGGTGACGGCGTGGGCGACGGCCGCCTCGACGGCGGCGCGGTCGGCCACGTCACAGGCGAACGCCTCGGCGGCGAGGCCCTGTCGGCGCAAGGCGGAGGCGGTCCGTTCGGCCTCGGCCAGGTCCCGGTCGGTGACCAGGACCCGGCCGCCCTCCTCGGCGAGCCGCCGGGCGACGGCCGCACCGATGCCGCGGGCGCCGCCCGTGACGAGAACTCCGTGTCCTGCGAAGCGAGTCGGATCAGTCATGGGCCGACGGTACGGCTCCCCGGGCGCCCTTTCACCGGTTCGGCACCCGGTTTCACCGGTATCCGGTGACGTCCGCCGGCTTGCCCGCGTCCTGCACCTCGACCAGGTAGCGCCAGGCGTCCGGCCGGCTGCCGTCGAGGTCGGTGAAGCCGTACACCCGGGCGAGGTGGCCGCTGGAGAGCGACCGGCCGTTGAACCGGGCCACGTCCGGGTCGGCGGCCAGGGCGGCGACGGCCCGGCCGGTGAAGCGGGGGGTCTCGGAGATGGCGAAGTGGGGTTCGCGCGCCAGGGCGTCCCGCCAGTTCTCCTCGCGGACGCCGTACGCGTCGAGCATGAGCTCGGAACGCATCCAGCCCGGGGTGAGGGCGACCGCGGTGGCGCCGCGCGGGCCGAGTTCGTGGCCGAGGGCGAAGGCCATGCGCAGCACGGAGGTCTTGGCGAGGTCGTAGAAGAGGTTCACCCGGTAGGTGTCACGGTTGTAGTCGGCGGTGCCGTCGGTGACCTCGACGACCAGGCCGCCGGGCCGGCGGAGCAGCAACGGCAGGGCGTAGTGGCTGGTGACGGCGTGCGTCTCGACCGCGAGGCGGAGCAGCCGGAGGCCGTTGTCGAGGTCGTGCTCCCACACGGGGGTGTCCCACTCGAAGAGCTTCTCGCCGCCCCAGATGTCGTTGACGAGGACGTCCAGGTGGCCCTGCTCGTCCGCGACGCGGTCCACCAGGTCTCGTACGGCGGACTTGTCGAGGTGGTCGGCGACCACGGCGATGCCCTGCCCGCCGGCCGCCGTGACGAGGTCGGCCGTGTCCTCGATGGTCTCGGGACGGTCGTACTCCGAGCGGTGGGCGCGGGTGCTGCGGCCGGTGACGTAGACGGTGGCCCCGGCCGCGCCGAGTTCCACGGCGATGCCCCGTCCGGCGCCCCGGGTCGCCCCGGCGACCAGCGCCACCTTGCCTTCCAGCGGTCCTGACATGTCCGGCCTCCCGTGCGGTACGACTGCGGTACGACTGCTGTCGTCGTCCACTGTCGCCGGGAAGCCGGACATCTTCTGTCGCCTTTTACGCGGACCCCCGCGGTGCGCCGCCTCCGGACTCAGTGGCCGCGGATCTCGGTGTCCGCGGGACTCAGTGGCCGCGGGCGATCCACTCCTCCAGGTGGGGTGCCTCGTCGCCGATGGTGGTGCCGTCCCCGTGCCCGGTGAGGACCTTGGTCTCCGGCGGGAGGGTGAGGAGGCGGTTGCGGAGGGAGTCGATGATGGTCGGGAAGTGCGAGTAGGAGCGCCCGGTGGCTCCGGGGCCGCCCTTGAAGAGGGTGTCGCCCGTGAACACGGTGCCGAGACCGGGGTCGTACAGGCAGACGGCGCCGGGGGCGTGTCCGGGGGTGTGCAGGACGGTGAGGTCGGCGCCGGCGGCCTCGATGACCTGGCCGTCGAGGAGGTGCCGGTCGGGGTCCCGGTGCGGGTGGGTCTGCTTCCACAGCGCCAGGTCGTCGGGGTGCAGCCAGATGGTGGCGCCGGTGAGGGCGGCGAGTTCCGGTGCCGCGTTGATGTGGTCGTTATGGGCGTGCGTGCACACGATGGCGGTCAGGCGCCGGTCGTCGACGGCGCGGGCGATGGCCTCGGCGTCGTGGGCGGCGTCGATGACGACCACCTCCCGCTCGTCGCCGACGATCCACACGTTGTTCTCCACGTCCCAGGTGCCGCCGTCGAGGGTGAACTGCCCGGACGTGACGAGGCGTTCGATGCGCACGGTCATCAGAGCACCACCACCGAACGCAGCACGTCACCGTGGTGCATCCGCTCGAACGCCTGCTCCACCTGGTCCAGTTGGATGGTCTCGGTGACGAACGCGTCGAGCGGCAGACGGCCTTGGAGGTGGAGGTCGATCAGCATGGGGAAGTCCCGGCTGGGCAGGCAGTCGCCGTACCAGGAGGACTTCAGGGCACCACCGCGGCCGAAGACGTCCAGCAGGGGCAGTTCGAGCTTCATCTCGGGCGTGGGGACGCCGACGAGGACGACGGTGCCGGCCAGGTCGCGGGCGTAGAAGGCCTGCTGGTAGGTCTCCGGGCGGCCGACGGCCTCGATCACGACGTCGGCGCCGAAGCCGCCGGTCAGCTCGCGGATCGCCTCGACCGGGTCGGTCTCCTTGGAGTTGACGGTGTGGGTGGCGCCCAGCGTGCGGGCCTTCTCCAGCTTGCGGTCGTCGATGTCCACCGCGATGATCTTCGCCGCGCCGGCCAGGTTGGACCCGGCAATGGCCGCGTCGCCGACACCGCCGCAGCCGATGACGGCGACCGAGTCGCCCCGGCCGACGTTCCCGGTGTTGATCGCCGCGCCGATACCGGCCATCACCCCGCAGCCGAGGAGGCCCGCCACCGCCGGGGAGACGGCCGGGTCGACCTTGGTGCACTGGCCGGCCGCGACGAGCGTCTTCTCGGCGAAGGCGCCGATTCCCAGCGCGGGGGACAGCTCCTGGCCGGTGGCGGCCAGGGTCATCTTCTGTCGCGCGTTGTGCGTGTTGAAGCAGTACCAGGGCCGGCCGCGCAGACAGGCCCGGCACTGCCCGCACACCGCGCGCCAGTTGAGGATGACGAAGTCGCCGGGGGCGACGTCGGTGACGCCCTCGCCGACCGACTCCACGACGCCTGCGGCCTCGTGACCGAGCAGGAAGGGGAAGTCGTCCGAGATGCCGCCCTGCTTGTAGTGCAGATCGGTATGGCAGACCCCGCAGGCCTGGACGCGTACGACGGCCTCGCCGGGCCCCGGGTCCGGCACCACGATCGTCTCGACCCGTACGGGCTCGTCCTTGCCCGGTGCGATCACGCCGCGGACTTCCTGCGCCATGGTCTGGTCCCTTCCTTCGTTTCGCCTTCACCACCGACACTACGCGCGACCGATCGGTAGCGGGGCGGACCACGAGGAGGTTCGTGGATCTTTCCCGGGCGCGGGGGCATCGCCCGGCGGGTCCGGGCAGCGGTGAGGGCCGCCCCGGCGGGACGGCCCTCGTCGCTGCGGGCGGGATCAGTGGATGGCGCCGACCAGACCGAGCACCGGCGCGGCGGGCGCGAGGACCTGCTCCACCTGGTTGAGCTGGTTCAGCTCCTTGAGGTGCTTCAGCTCCTGCAACTGCTCTGTGGGCCGCGGCACCCGGCCCCGCTGCTCCGCCGGGAGGTCACTGATGGCGAGCGAGTCCAGCGTGCTCAGCGCGCCGAGCTTCCCGACGAGCGGTGCGCCGGTGCCGGCCGCGTTCGCCTGGGGTACGGCGAGGCCGGCGATCCCGGCGGCCAGACCGACGGCGGCGGCGATACGTCGTGTTGAGATCATGCCTTCAGCAACGGTGACGGGCCCCCGGCGGACACGGGCGGCGGGCCGCGCTCACCCGGGAGGTGGAGCGTGGCGGCCGGGCTTGCCGGGGCCGCCGGGGCGGAGGAGTCTCGGAGATGGGCCCGTGCGGCCCGCTCCTGGCCGGACCGCACGGGCACCTGGACCAGACGGGCACCTGAAGGAGGTCACCATGGGTACCGCGGCGGGGTCCGCTTTCGACACCGAGACACTGCGCCGGGCCATCGAGGGCACCACCGGCAACAACCTTCTGTCGCTCTACGCGGACGACGCGGAGATCCGCATCGTCGACCGCAACAACCAGCCCAGTCATCCCACGGTCCTGCACGGCCGGAGCCAGATCGCCGAGCTGCTGGACGACGTCTACAACCGCGACATGACGCACAGGCTGGACCAGTGCGTCGTCCAGGGCGACCACGCCGCCTACAGCGAGTCCTGCCAGTACGGGGACGGCACCCGGGTCCTCGCCGAGTCGATGGTCACCCTGCGGGACGGCAAGATCACGAATCAGCTGATCATCCAGGCCTGGGACGAGTAGGCCCGGCCGGGTACGACGGGAGCGGAAGGAGGCCGTGCGGTCCGGAGGGTCGTCGGCACTCTCGGTTACGCTGTACGCGGGCCGTGACTGGCGCTGAGGTGGAGCACCACCGGGGAGCGGTCCGTGGAGGTTGCCGCGCGCCTGGGCGAGGAGAGTCGATCCAGCTCAGGAGTGTGCAGCATGAACCAGGCCCGTCTGATGGACGGCACCGCGCTCGCCCGCCGCATCGTCGAGGACACCGCGAAGAAGGCCGCCGAGCTCACCGAGCGCACCGGTACCGCGCCGTGCCTGGCGACCGTGCTGGTCGGCGAGGACCCGGCGTCCGTGACGTACGTCCGGATGAAGCAGAACCGCAGCCGGAAGGCCGGCATCGAATCCCGGCACGTGGCCCTGCCCGCGAGCACCACGACCGACGAACTCGTCACTACCCTGCGGGAGTTGTCGGCCGACCCGGGGGTGCACGGCATCCTGCTCCAGCACCCGGTGGGCGACCACATCGACGAGCGGGCCGCGTTCGAGGCGATCGCGCCGGAGAAGGACGTCGACGGTGTCACCTTCGCGTCGTTCGCCACGATGAGCTTCGGGCTGCCGGGCTTCGTCTCCTGCACGCCGGGCGGCATCCTGCGGCTGCTCGACGAGTACGGCGTCGACCCGGCCGGGAAGCGGGCCGTGGTGGTCGGCCGCAGCGCGATCCTCGGCAAGCCGGTGGGCATGCTGCTGCTCGCGCGGGACGCGACCGTGACGTACTGCCACTCGCGCACCCGTGATCTCTCGGCCGTGGTCCGCGAGGCCGACATCGTCGTGGCCGCGGTCGGCCGGCCGCGGCTCATCCGCGGACAGGACATCAAGCCGGGCGCGGTGGTCATCGACGCGGGCTACAACCCGGGGAACGTCGGCGACGTCGACTTCGACTCGGCCGTGGAGCGGGCCTCACTGATCACCCCGGTGCCGGGCGGCGTCGGCCCGATGACGATCGCCACGCTCCTGGAACAGACGGCGACGGCCGCCGCCCGGCAGCTCGGGGTGTAGGGGGCGACGCCGGTTCAGCGGTGGGCGGGGGCCGGGCCGGGCGGCGCGGGCCGGCACTCAGCGGCAAGGTGGCGCGGGTCGCCGGCAGGCGTCGCCGGTCAGCACCGCGCCTCGCCGGTCAGCGCATCCAGGCGCTGTAGTCCATGACGTCCCCGGCCTTGACCCCGTATTCGGGGGCGTCCCGGGTGAACGTGGTCTCCAGGCCGAGGACGGTGCCGGTGCGCGGGTCGAGGATCAGCATCCGCCGGCCGCCCTCGCCCTCGTACACGTACGCCTGCCCGGGGCGGCCGAGGCGGTCGGTCACCTGTCCCACGGGCCGCAGCCCCTTGGCGTCCGCGAGGAGCCTGACCAGTGCCGCGGACTCGCGGGCGCCCAGCGTCCAGTGGTCCAGCAGTTCCTCGACGGCGTCGAGGAGCTGGGGGGTGCTCGGGGAGTCGGTACGGACGGTCTCGGCGAGGTAGGCGCGCAGGGCGGCCGGGGTGTGCGGCGGCCGTGCCTCGGGCGGGGCGTCGCTCCAGCTCGGCGGGTAGGTGGCCCGGCTGAGGACGTGGCCGTCGGCCACCACGCGCGGGTCTCCGCCCTCGTCGGTGAGGACGGGGCGGCCCGGACGGCGCGGGTCGGTCGCCACGACCAGCTCGGTGTGGCTGTAGTCCGCACGCCAGCGCACGACCCGCTCCTCGGGCAGAGTGACGGGCGGTTTCCCCTCGGTCATGCTCAGGCTCCACGACTGCACGTGCGTGCCCTTGCGCAGGCGCGGCGAGTCGGCGGCGGCGGCGGTCGCGGCCAGTTCGGCGAGCTGCGTCAGCGGGACGGGCGTGGAGTCGGCGCGGACGGTCAGCGGCCGGGGCGCGGCGAGGGCGGACTGCGTGTTCGGCCCGCCGACCAGCGCGACGAGCGCGGTCGCCAGTACGACGACCGTGGCGGCGAGGCCCCACAGCAGCCGGGCGCGGGGGACGCGGCGGGGCGGGCGGGGCTGGTGCGACAGCCGCTCCAGCCGCCACTCGGCACGCTGGTCCAGGGGTCCGTCACCGAAGTACGGCCCGTCGTCCGGTACGGGGTTGGCGCGCCGGAGGAGTTCGAGTTCGTCAGGCATGTCGCGGGTCCTTGCACAGGCATGCGTCGGTGGTGGGCGCGGGGTGGGAGGTTCGCCGGCCGGGGCGGGCGTCGCCGTCGGGCGTCCGGTCCCGGGCACGGGCGGGCTCCGCCGACCGCAGCCCCGGACCGTCGATCACCGGTCCTCCAGCGCACGGCTCGGACGACGCTTCGGCCAACGCCCCCCGAAGGCCCGGCTCGGACGACGCTTCGGCCAACGCCCCCCGAAGGCCCGGCTCGGACGACGCTTCGGCCAGCGCCCCCCGAAGGCCCGGCTCGGACGACGCTTCGGCCAACGCCCCCCGAAGGCCCGGCTCGGGCGACGCTTCGGCCAGCGCTCCCCGAGGGTTCGGCTCGGGCGCCCTGTCCGTCGGCGCTGCCACAGCGCTCAGGCGGTCGATCTCCGCGCGCAGGCGGCGGCGGGCGCGGTGCAGGCGCATGGCTGCCGCGCGGCGGCCGCAGCCGAGGGCGACCGCGATCTCCTCGGCGCCGAGTTCCTCCCAGGCGGCGAGGCGCAGTATCTCCTGGTCGGCCGGGGACAGCCGGTCCAGGGCCTCGTGCACCCAGGCGCCCGGCGCCTCCGCGTCGGGGCCCGCCGCGACGTGCCGGCCGTGCGCGGCCTCGTCGTTGCCCAGCCGGTCCACCAGTCGGCGCCGGCGCCCGTAGCCGCGTACCGCGTTGGCCAGGCAGTTCCGGGCCACCCCGTACAGCCAGGGCAGCGGCGCGGCCGGCAGGTCGGCCCGGCGCCGCCAGGCGACCGTGAACACCTCCGCCACCACTTCCTCCACCTCGTCGGTCCGCCCCTGAAGTCGCCTGGCGACGTAACGGCTGACCGCCCAGTAGTGCTCGCGATAGGCAGCGGCGAAGATCTCGTCGTTGCTCATGCTCGGTTCGTGTCCGGCACCCCCCGGATCGTCACACCCTTCTTCCGTGATGCTCCTCGCGTCCCCCGAGTGTGACCTGCGGGCCGGGCGCGGACACAGGCGGGGCGTGAAGAGGATCCGAGACACCAGAGCCGTGCAGTGGCTCACCAGCACCGACCACAAGACGATCGGCACGCTGTATCTGGCGACGTCGTTCGCGTTCTTCCTGATCGGTGGCGTGATGGCGCTCATCATGCGCGCCGAGCTGGCCCGGCCG
>NZ_JNWV01000004.1 GCF_000716535.1 Streptomyces flaveolus
TCGCCTACCTCCGCGCCGTCGTCGTCCCCACCGGGGTGTACGCCGCGTCCGAGGACTGGGGCGCCGAAGGACTCGCCGAACGGATCGAACGGGCCGCGGCGGAGCTGGCCGCGCTGATGCCGTTGGCTCCGCGGCGGGAGGAGGAGGCCGTTGTGCCCTTCGCCGAACAGCTCGCGGCGCTGCGGCGCTGACTTCGCCCACCCACCCGGCCCGGCCGGCCGAGAGGTCGCCGTTTCGGGTGGGTGGCGACTCGGTCGGCCGAGCGGTTCGGGGGGTTTGTCGGTTGCCTCTGTGACGGTGAGAGGCCGGTAAAAAGGGTGATCGTAGGTCCGGCGGGCCCGGTCGAACCGCCGGAGGCCTTGGCAGACTGGGGATGTGCCCCAGACTGTGCTGCTCGCCGAAGACGACCGTGCCATCCGTCATGCCCTGGAGCGTGCCCTGACGCTGGAGGGGTACGAGGTCACGGCGGTCGCCGACGGCGTGGAAGCGCTGGCGCAGGCGCACCGCAACCCGCCGGACGTGCTCGTCCTCGACGTGATGATGCCGGGCATCGACGGGCTCCAGGTGTGCCGGGTGCTGCGCGCCGAGGGGGACCGCACGCCCATCCTCATGCTCACGGCCCTCGTGGAGACCGCCGACCGCATCGCGGGTCTGGACGCCGGCGCCGACGACTACGTGGTCAAGCCGTTCGACGTCGAGGAGGTCTTCGCCCGGCTGCGTGCGCTGCTGCGCCGTACGAGCCCGGTGCCCGTCCCCGGAGGCGGCCCGGAGGGCGCGGTCCGTGAGGCGCAGGTCCCCTCCGACCGGCAGGTGGAGGCCGCCGGGCTCCGCATGGACCTCCAGGCCCGCCGGGCCTGGCGCGGCCGGCGCGAGCTGGAACTGACCCGCACCGAGTTCGAGCTGCTGGAGCTGCTGGTGCGCAACGCCGGCATCGTGCTCGACCACTCCACGATCTACGACCGCATCTGGGGCTACGACTTCGGCCCCGGCTCCAAGAACCTCGCCGTCTACGTCGGCTATCTGCGCCGCAAGCTGGACGAGCCCGGTGCCCCGCAGCTGATCCACACCGTGCGGGGTGTGGGTTACGTGCTCCGGGAGGACTAGGTGGGCCGCCGGTGGCTGCCGGACCGGCCCCGGCCGAAGCTGGTCTCCCTGCGCACCACCTTCGCGGTCTCCTTCGCGGCCGTCACCGCCGCGGTCACGGTCCTCGTCGGCATCATGTCGTACAACTCCGCCGCGCGGCTCGTCCGTGTGGACCAGCAGTCGGTGTTCACGGAGGTCGTGCAGGACGTCCAGGACGAGGTGCGGCAGCACACGATGGGCCCGGAGGACTTCTCCTCCTCCCGTCCGGGGCACGATCTGGTCCGCCCGGCCCGCACCGACGTCCAGGTGCTCGGTGCGCGGGGGCAGATCATGGACCACGGCAGCCCGGTGCTGCCGGTCACCTCCCGGGACCGGGCCATGGCGGTCGCGTGGTCGGCCGGGAGGGTGGTCGAGCACAAGGACGTGCGGGTGGACGCGGACCTGTTCCGCATCGCCACCGTCTCGCTCGGGAACGGGCGGGGGGCCGTCCAGGTCGCGCAGGAGTTCAGCGACACCGAGGATCTGCTGCGGGCGCTCCAGCAGCGGACGCTGATCCTGATGGCGGCGGTCGTGGTGGCGGCCGGGCTGTTCGGCTGGTGGCTGGCCCGGCGGATCACCCGGCGCCTGGTGATCCTGACGTCGGCCGCCGAGGACGTCGCCCGCACCCGGCAGCTGGGCATCCAGGTGCCGGTGGCCGGGCTCGACGAGGTGGGGCGTCTCGGCCGTGCCTTCGACCGGATGCTGGGGCGGCTCGCGCAGTCGGAGGAGGACCAGCGCAGGCTGGTGCAGGACGCCGGCCACGAACTCCGCACCCCGTTGACCTCCCTCCGTACGAACATCTCGCTGCTGCGGCGGATCGACGAACTCCCGCCCGCCACTCGGGAGGATCTGGTCGCCGACCTCTCCCAGGAGGCCCGGGAACTGACCGACCTGGTCAACGAGCTGGTCGACCTCGCGGCCGGGCAGTCGGACAGCGAGCCGCCCCAGCGGGTGGACCTCGCCGACCTCGCCGAGGACGTCGTGGGGCTGGCCCGGCGCCGTACCGGGCGGGAGATCGTGCTGCACGCGAGCGGCGACACGACGACCGACGGGCGGCCCGGGTTGCTCCAGCGGGCCATCTCCAACCTGGTCGAGAACGCGGCCAAGTTCGACCGGGGCGGCAAGGCGCCGATCGAGGTCGGCATCATGGGGCCGGCGCGGCCGGGCACGGTCCGGGTGGAGGTGCGGGACCGGGGGCCGGGGATCGCCGAGGGCGACCTCGTCCGCATCTTCGACCGCTTCTACCGTGCCGCCGACGCCCGCTCCCTGCCCGGCTCGGGCCTCGGCCTGTCCATCGTCCGCGAGGTCGCCATGTCCCACGGCGGAGCACCGTTCGCCTTCCGCCGGGAGGGCGGAGGCGCGGTCATCGGCTTCACGGTGGGCGGCGGGATCGTGCCGGGCGGCTGCAGCGGTACCTGACGGGCGGGGGCGGACGGGCGTGCGGGCCCGGGGCCGGGTCTTCCGGCGCGGTTCGGCGACGGCCGTGGCCTCGCCGGGGCTCTCCGGACGGGACCGGATCGCGGTGTCCGGGCGGCGCGGGACGCGGTACCGCTCGTCCGGGACGTGCTCGCGGAGGCCGGCCCGGCGTACCGGCCGTTCGGGCGGGCCGAGCTGATCGACGCGGTGGTGCGCGGGGTGCCGGGGACGCGGGCCGGGGGGCCGCCGTTCCTCCGGATGGAGACGGCGGAGCGGCCCGGGCCGGCCGTGGGGGTGGAGAGGGACGCCGTACCGCTGTTCGAGCGGCACTTCCCGGAGTCGTACGCCCAGCCGGGGCGGCCCGGGGTGCGGCGGTGGGCCGGGGTGTACGGCGGGGACGGGCTGGCCCTGCTCGCGGTGGCCGCCGATGCGTGGTCCGCCGTGGGGTGCGGCTTCGTGGCGGGGGTGCTGACGGCTCCGGGTGCGCGGGGACTGGGCCTGGGCGCGGCGGTGTCCCGGTTCGTGGGGGACGCCTTGGTAAGGGACTTCGGACGGGCCGCGTTGATGGTGGACGCGGCCGACGTGGCGGCCGTCGCCGCGTACGAGCGGGTGGGGATGCGTGGGGTGCGTTCCGGGCCGCTGCGGTCGGTTGAGTACGCGTACCTACCCGGGGGCGGGTAGGTACGCCCATCCGTCCGCCGGGCTGGCCGCCGTAGCGTCGCCGTATGGCCGAGGAGACCGCACCCACCGCACCCACCGCCACGCCCGACGCCGGGACCGTGTCCGGGGGCCCCGCCCCCGCCGGGTCCGGGGCCCGTTCGCTCGGCCTCGGCTGTCTCGGCTGCGTCGGGGTGCTGCTCGTCGCCGTGGTCGCCCTGTTCGTCCGGCTCGCCTGGAACGCGGAGGACGCGACGGACTTCCCCCGCGTCGCGCCCGAGAAGACGGCGGACCGGGTCTTCGGGCACTCCCGGGAGGCGTACGACGTCCTCGGGTTCACGCGGCCGGTGCCGCCGGGTGTCGAGCGCGTCGGCGTCAGCACGCAGAACACGCTGGACGCCGGCTACTGCTACGACGGAGGGCTGCTGGGGCTGGAGGACAAGACCGTCGACGGCGCCTATCGGATGTCCCACGAGTGGGCGCTGGACCACGTGCCCGGGAGCCAGGCCGTGCCCGGTCTGCGCCGGCTGCACCAGCGGCTGGAGGACGACGGCTGGGAGGTCTCGTCGTACCGCGAGGGCGGGAAGGACAAGGACTGGTCGCTGTACGTGCAGCGGGACGGCGGGGAGGAGCGGATGTCCTTCACCTGGTTCCCGGACCGGCAGTACTTCATCGGCGGCGCCACCGCGCCGTGCGCCTACGACCCCGGGTGGTCGGACGACGGCAGCGAGGCCTACTCACCCGGCGACGCCGCCGGCTCCGTGCGACCGCCCGTCCTCGGGCCCGGGCGGCCATGAGCGGCCCGGCAGGGTGAGGAAGCCCTCCGCGCGGGCGCTCGCCAGGCCGATCCTCGGGATGTCGCTGCTCTTGGCGAAGAGGAGGAAGCGGGGTTCCCACACGGGGCGGTACTTGGCGTTCGCCCGGTAGAGGGACTCGATCTGCCACCAGCGGGAGAAGAAGGTGAGGGTCGAGCGCCACAGGCGCAGCACCGGGCCCGCGCCGAGGCGGGCGCCGCGTTCGAAGACCGAGCGGAACATCGCGAAGTTGAGCGAGACCCGGTCGATCCCCAACTCCTCCGCCCGGAGGAGGAGTTCGACGACCATGTACTCCATCAGGCCGTTCTCGCAGGCGCGGTCGCGGCGCATCAGGTCCAGGGAGAGGCCGCGCTCTCCCCAGGGCACGAAGCTGAGCAGGGCGCGCGGTTCGCCGTTCGCGTCCCGGCACTCCAGCATCACGCAGCGGCCGTCGGCCGGGTCGCCGAGGCGGCCGAGGGCCATGGAGAAGCCGCGTTCGGTGGCGCCGTCCCGCCAGCGGTCGGCGCGGTCCACGAGGACGGCCATCTCCTCGGCCGGGATGTCCTCGTGGCGGCGGACGCGGACGGTGCAGCCGGCCCGGCGGACCCGGTTGTGGGCCTGGCGGACCACGCGCATGGCCCGGCCTTCGAGGGAGAAGTCGGCGAGGTCCACGATCGCCTCGTCGCCGAGTTCCAGCGCGTCCAGGCCGTGCCGGGCGTAGACGGTGCCCGCTTCCTCGCTCGCCCCCATCACGGCCGGGGTCCAGGCGTGCCGGCGGGCCTCGGCGAGCCAGGCGTCGATGGCGCCGGGCCAGGCCTCGGGGTCGCCGAGCGGGTCGCCGGAGGCGAGGCTGACCCCGCCGACGACGCGGTAGGCGATGGCCGCCTTGCCGCTGGGGGAGAAGACGACGGCCTTGTCGCGGCGCAGGGCGAAGTAGCCGAGCGAGTCGCGCTCACCGTGGCGGTCCAGCAGCTCGCGCAGCCTGTCTTCGTCCTCCCGCGCGAGCAGGCAGGCGCCGCGCGGGGCGCGGAAGCAGGCGTAGAGGACCGCGAGGAACGCCACGGCCGTCAGGACGTTGACGATCACGTCCACCCAGCGGGGGGCCTGGACGGCGGTGACGCGGTCGGCGAGCGGGCCGACGCTGATGCCGCGCAGCAGGGTGTAGGCGATCTCGTCCCCGAGACCGACGCCGGTGACCTTGTTCGTCGCGTGGACCAGGAGCGTGCCGAGGCCGCCGCCGACGAGGGTGCCGCCGACGCCGGTGACGAGGGCCAGGCGCGGGTTGGAGCGGTCGCCGATGGCGTCGAACTCGCGGCGCCCGATCAGCAGGGCGGCGACGAACAGGCCGGTGAGGGCGGTGGAGACCCAGTTGAAGGCGTGCTCGCGGTAGGGGGCGCGGGTGAGGGCGACGGCGTAGAGGCCGAAGAGGGGGCCGGCGAGGAGGAGGTTGAACAGCCAGGCGGCTCGTTTGCGGCGGCGCATCACCACCGCGAGGAACAGGGCGAGGGCCGCCGAGATCAGGCCGGCGGTGGCCAGGTACGGGGTGAAGTACTCGCCCGCGTTGTGCTCGTGCACCTCTTCGCGGAAGGGGAGGGACACGACCGCCGCCAGGTTCAGCACGGCCAGCAGGCGCAGGTACCAGACGGTGGCGGTGGCGGCGCGGGTGCGCAGCCGGTCGTCGCCGCCGATGCGGGGGAGGCGGGGGGAGAGGACGCGGACGGCGCGGCGGGGAGCGGGGATCCGCGGCGGGACCGGGGTCGGCTGTGGTGCGGTGGTCGTCCGCTGTTCGGACGTCGTCTGTGGTGCGGGCATGCGACTGGTCACCCTTGGGGACGGGGACGGGGCACCGCAGACCCTACAGCTTGTAGGGTGACGGCGGACGGGAAGCCGCACAGTCGGCGCACAGCCTCTCATCCTCCGGCGGCCCTCAGTCGCCGCCTCCGCGCCGGGCCGCCGTCAGCAGCCAGGCCAGGTTGCCCACCGCCGCCCCGGCGGCCACCGCGGCGACGATCACCCCGCCGGTCGCCAGACCGTCGCTGAACAGGTGCGGGCGCCGGTCCAGGCTGTGCAGCCCGAAGCCGCACAGCTCGTACACGCCGACGGCGGCGATCACCAGGCTGACGATCAGCACGGTCAGCGTCGGCGCGAGGCTGCGCACGCAGACATCCGTGCCGGGCTCCGCTTCCGTGGTGTCCTGCATGGGTCCCCCGTTGAACAGACGTGTGAACAGCCCGGTGGCCGTTGGCGTTTGGGAACCTACAATACGTAGGGTCGATTAGGGTCGACGCCGTGCGGATCTACATCAGCGTGGACATGGAAGGCATCACCGGGCTCGTCGACGCCGACGACGTCCAGCCCGGCGGCCGGGACTACGAGCGCGGCCGCGCCATGATGGCCGAGGACGTGAACGCCGCCGTACGGGGCGCGCTCGCGGCCGGCGCGGCCGACATCCTGGTCAACGACGCGCACGGGCCGATGCGCAATTTGCTCCCCGAGGCGCTGCACCCGGCGGTCCGCCTGGTGCGCGGCAGGCCCAAGCAGCTCGGCATGCTGGAGGGGCTGACCGGGGAGTACGACGCCGCGCTGTGCGTCGGCTATCACTCCCGCGCCGGTGCGCTGGGCGTGCTCAGCCACAGCTTCATGGGCCACGAGATCGAGGACATGTGGCTGGACGGCCGCCCGGTCGGCGAGATCGGCCTGGCCCACGCCACGGCCGCGGCCCTCGGGGTGCCCGTGGTGGCCCTCACGGGTGACGACGCGGCGTGCGCGGAGATGACGGAGTGGGACGCGTCGGTCGTCACCGTCCCGGTGAAGTATGCGCGCGACCGGTTCGCGGCCGAGCTGCGGCCGGAGGCGGAGGCGCGGGGGGCCATCGAGGAGGCGGTCGCCCGGGCGCTGACCCCGGGCCCGGGCCGCCCCGCACCCCCGGCCGCCGAGGCCACCCTGACCGTCCGCTGGCAGTCCGCCTCGGTCGCCGCCACCCTGCTCGGCATCCCCGGTGTGACGGCCGAGGATGCCAGGACGGTCCGGGCGACCGGTGAACTGCCCGCGCTGTACCGGCAGTTCGGGGTGTGGATGCGGGTGGCGGCGTCGCTCACCAACCAGCCGCCGTACTGCTGACGTCCGCCGGGCGCAGACGCGGGCCGCGCGGGCGCGGTCGCCGCAGCGGGTGGAGGTCCAGTGAGGGCGGCCGGGTGGGGCTGAGGTCCACCGGTACGCGGCGGAGCCGAGGCCGGGACGGGCAGGAACCGGGCAGGTCCGAGGCTCGTCGGGCCGGGTAGGGCCGCCCGGCCTAGATGCGCAGCGCGCTGCCGTCACCGCCCGCTGGACGTATGGTCCGTATATGAGTGCCGTCTGGTCCGGCCGGTGCGGTGACGCGCCGCCGGAACCGCCCTCTCGTCGCCACCGGTGCCCCCGCACAGGAGGGTGAAGCGTGTCCGACACCGCCACTGACCCTCGCTCATCCGGCTCCGGACCGGAAGCCGTGGACTCCGTCCTGGATCAGTGCGCACGGGAGACGGGTGCCTACGCCGGCGCGGTCTACGTCCTGTCCGCCGACGGGCAGGTACTCCAGCTCGCGGTGCTGAGCGGGATCTCCCGGCGGATCGCCTCGCCCTGGGCACGCGTCCCGTTGCCGGCCGCGAGCCCGGTGAGCGACGCCGTGCGGCGGGGGGACCTGGTGTGGATCGGCAGCCAGGAGGAGCTGGCGCGCCGCTATCCGCAGCTCGCGCTCGTCCTGCCGCATCCGTTCGCCCTGGTCGCCGCGCCGATCGTCACCGGCGCACGGACGTGGGGCGGTCTGGTGCTGCACTGGTCCAGCGCGCACCCTCCCACGCTGAGCGCACAGGAGCGTGAGGTGATCGGCGACGCCTGCCGTCGCCTGGGCCGGATCCTGCGGCAGGCCGCCGACAGCGGCCGCGCGGTGGCCGGGCCCGAGCCGCGGATCCTGTCCCCGCCCCGGAACCGCGCCGCCGGACCGGCCGAAGCGCAGGCCGCGGCCGACTTCGCCGAGCGCCTGCCCAGCGGCTGTTGCGCGCTCGACCCGGACGGCCGGATCACCTTCCTCACCACCGCCGCGGCGGAGCTGCTCGGCGCCGGCATCCCCGACCTGCTGGGCGCCCGGCCCTGGGAGGCGCTGGCGTGGCTGGACAACCCGGTGGCCGAGGACCGCTACCGGGCCGCCGTGCTGAGCCGCCGGCCGACGTCCTTCACCGCCCGGCGGCCCCCCGACCAGTGGCTGTCGTTCCACCTGTACCCGGACGCGTCCGGCATCAGCGTGCGCGTCGTCCCGACGTCCTCGGCCGACGCCGTGCACCCTCCGCATCTGCTGCACCCCGCACCCGCGGCGGAACCCGGCCGGGCCACGGCCCTCTACCACCTGATGCACCTGGCCGCCACGCTCACCGAAGCGGTCGGCGTCCAGGACGTCGTCGAAAGGGTCGCCGACCAGATCCTGCCCGCCTTCGGCGCCCAGGCCCTCGCTCTGATGGCCGCGGAGGAGGGCAGACTGCGGATCATCGGCTACCACGGCTACTCCGCCCAGCTCATGGACCGCTTCGACGCGGCTCCCCTCACCTCCGACACCCCGGCGGTGCACGTCCTGACGACAGGGATCCCGAGCTTCTTCGGCACCTTCGACGACCTCAAACGGGCCTATCCCCCCGCCGTCCTCCAGGACGACATGGCCGCCTGGGCGTTCCTGCCGCTGATCACCTCCGGACGCCCCGTCGGCTCGCTGGTGCTCGCTTACGACCGCCCGCGCGCCTTTCCCGCCGAGGAGCGCTCTGTTCTCACCTCGACCGCCGGGCTGATCGCCCAGGCACTGGACCGCGCCCGCCTCTACGACGCCACACAGCAGCTCGCCCACGACCTCCAGGCCGGCCTGCTGCCCCGCACCCTGCCCCGCATCCCCGGCCTCGACGTGGCCGCCCGCTACCTTCTCGCCAGTTACGGCATGGACGTCGGTGGGGACTTCTACGACCTCATCCGCCTCGGCGAGGCATCCGCCGCCGCGGCCATCGGAGACGTCCAAGGGCACAACGTCCAGGCCGCCACCCTCATGGGACAGGTCCGCACCGCCGTGCACGCCACCGCCGGCGCACCCCCCGGCGAGGTCCTCGCCCGCACCAACCGCCTGCTCACCGACCTAGACGCCGGCCTGTTCACGAGCTGTCTCTACGCCGACCTCGACCTCGCCCACCACGGCGCCTGCCTGGCCACCGCCGGACATCCCCCGCCGATCCTGCGCCATCCGGACGGCCACGCCGAGATCCTCCGGCTGCCTCCCGGACTCCTGCTCGGCATCGACCCCGCGGCCGACTACCCGACGACGAACGTCCCGCTGCCTCCCGGTGCCGTGCTCGCCCTGTACACCGACGGGCTCGTCGAGGCCCCCGGCACCGACATCGAGGACGCGATCACGGCTCTCGCCGACCAACTCGCCCACGCGCGCAATCAGTCCATGGACACCCTCGCCGACACCCTCATCACCCGCGCCCAGCGCACCACGGCCCGCACCGACGACGTCGCCCTGCTCCTGATCAGCCCGCACCGCTCGCGTGCACCGGGTTCACCGTGACACCGCGGACGGCCAGAAAGTGGCCGTCGGCCTTCCGGGGTTCAGCCGAGCCAGGCGAGTGGGTCTTCCTCGTCCTCCCCGGATGCCCGGAACGTCGTAAAAGCGACAGGGAGTCCCAGCTCTGCGAGACCTGCGAGCACGTCTGGCGAGAAGGAGAGTTCCGTCCCTGACTCGGCAACGCCTGCCACCTCGACCCTCACCGATTTTCCCGCCTCCTTCAGCGCGTCGAGCGCCGACGTGCGGGAGCCCAGGAATCCGATGAGTTCCGCGGCCTGTTCGTCGGCGCTTCGGCCTTCACTGGAATCCACTTTTCGACCTGATACGACCAGGGATGTGCTCAAGTCACCCCAGGGCTTCGATTCCGCCGCAGGTTGCATTTCCATGATTGCCACCTCAGCGTTCGTTCATGCTGGCCACAACCCTGAGCGGGAATCCCAGGAGGGCGATTCGCTGGATCTCTTCCGATCGGAGAGCAAGAGTGGAGCCGTGTCCGGAGAACCCGAACAGGCTGACGGTCACCTCGTACCCCCGCTCGGCCAGTCCCCTGAGCTCGGTCCGCTTCCGTTCCGCGACAGAAAGGACACGGTCCAACTGTGCGTGGAAGTCCCGGCTGGTGCGCTCGTCGCAGCTGATCCTCCACTGTCCGTCGATCTCGCCCGGGCGGTCCCATTCAGCAAGGCCCGGATGTCGCACCCCAGTGGGCTCGACGGCAAGGAAGGAAGTGATCTCTTCGGGGCGCAGATCCCTTCCCTTGATGACGAGCGACACCTCCGTCAACACCCAGGAACGCTTCCCCGCCACATCCATACATGGCTCCCCACGGCCCATGACGAGGGCGGGGTCCGAAAACCCCGCCCACTGTCAGAGAAATCCCGGCTCAGGGCCAGACGAGGCAATAAGGCTGATGCCCCGCCTCATGCAACCGGTGGCTGAAGTCCTGCCATTCGTGGAGCAACTGGTACACGTTGAACGCGTCCCGCGGGCCACCCCGGTCGGGGACCGTCGACCAGATGAAGGCTGCCGCGCCGACCGCTTCCTCGCCGATGCCGCGGAGGGGGTCGACGACCGTCATGGGGAGTTTGACGACCGCGTAGTCGGGGTGCAGGACGACCAGTTCCAGGGGTGGCACCTTGTGCAGGGGGACGCCCTCGATGCCGGTGAGCACCATCGCGGCCATCGTCTCCGGCTTGATCTTGGTGAACATGCCGTTCATGCCCAGCTCGTCGCCGCCGAGTTCCTCGGGACGCATCGAGATGGGGACGCGGGCCGCGGTCGCGCCGTCCGGCGCGCCGAAGTATTTGTACGTCACCCCCACCCGACCACCATTCCTGCTCCCCGCCCGGAGGCGGTCGGCCCGCTGGTCGAGCCGGCGGTCGAGATCCCGGTCGATCTGCCGGTCGTACCGCTCGGGCTCACTCGGTACACCCTGTGTCTGCCGTGCGTCGGTCTGACGTGTCTCGGTCGTTTCCTCCGCGTCGCGCCGGTGCCTTCCCCGCCGGGCACGTCGAGGACCCAGGTCATCAGTCCCCTCGCCCAGTCCGCCACCGCGATGCATATCTCCACCCGACTGCTTTTCTAGGACGCGTGGCCCCCGCCGCGCAACCCGATCATCGTGTCAGTGACCTCCCCCACGGCCGCCCGCCGAAACGTGCGGTGGAACAACAGTCCACGCGGGGGGATTCCCGGCCCTGATCATCCGGCCCCTGATGAGTACGTGCGTATGGGCTTTGTGTATCAGGTCTCAGTCTCGCAGATGAGCGATGGCACCGCTGTGATCTTGGCGCCCGCCGCGTCCGATCTTGGAACCCGCCGCGTCCGATCCTGCGCCCGCCGCGTCCGATCGCGGCGTCGAGCGCGGTC
This sequence comes from Streptomyces flaveolus, assembly GCF_000716535.1. Taxonomy (GTDB): domain Bacteria; phylum Actinomycetota; class Actinomycetes; order Streptomycetales; family Streptomycetaceae; genus Streptomyces; species Streptomyces flaveolus_A. Next base: position 11,428 of record NZ_JNWV01000004.1, read on the forward strand.
CGGCCGGGGCTCGGCGCGCCCTTCGGCCTACCCTGAGGAGGTCACCCCGCAACCGGAGTCCGAGAAGCCGGAGTAGTCGCACGTCATGAGTGCCATGAGCGAAACGCCCTATCCCTACGACGCGCCCGTCTCACAGGCGCTCTTCGACCGCGCCTCCGTCGTCACCCCGGGCGGGGTCAACTCCCCGGTGCGGGCCTTCCGCGCCGTCGGCGGCACGCCCCGGTTCATGGTGTCGGGCACGGGGGCCTACCTGACCGACGCCGACGGACGCGAGTACGTCGACCTCGTGTGCTCCTGGGGGCCGATGATCCTCGGGCACGCGCACCCCGAGGTCATCGCCGCCGTCCAGGAGGCCGTGGCCCGGGGTACGTCCTTCGGCACGCCCGGCGAGGGCGAGGTCGCGCTCGCCGAGGAGATCGTCGCCCGGGTCGAGCCCGTCGAGCAGGTGCGGCTCGTCAGCAGCGGGACCGAGGCGACCATGTCCGCCATCCGGCTCGCCCGCGGGTTCACCCAGCGGTCCAAGGTGATCAAGTTCGCCGGCTGCTACCACGGGCACGTCGACTCGCTGCTCGCCGCGGCCGGCAGTGGCGTCGCCACCTTCGCGCTGCCCGACACCCCCGGAGTCACCGGTGCCCAGGCAGGCGACACGATCGTGCTGCCGTACAACGACCTGGAGGCCGTGCAGGAGGCCTTCCACCGGCACCCCGGGGAGATCGCCTGTGTGATCACCGAGGCGTCGCCGGGCAACATGGGCGTCGTGCCGCCGGACCCGGGCTTCAACCAGGCCCTGAAGGACTCCTGCCGGCGCAATGGCGCCCTGTTCATCTCCGACGAGGTGATGACCGGCTTCCGCACCAGCCGCGCCGGGTGGTACGGCGTCGAGGGCGTCGCACCCGACCTGATGACCTTCGGCAAGGTCATGGGCGGCGGGTTCCCGGCCGCCGCGTTCGGCGGGCGCGCCGACGTGATGGCCCACCTCGCCCCCGCCGGGCCCGTGTACCAGGCCGGCACCCTCTCCGGCAACCCCGTCGCCACCGCCGCCGGTCTCGCCCAGCTCCGGCTGCTCGACGACGCCGCCTACGACAAGGTCGACGCCGTCTCCGAGCAGATCCGGACGCTCGTCAGCGAGGCGCTGTCGAAGGAGGGCGTCGCGCACCGCGTGCAGAACGCCTCCAACATGTTCTCCGTGTTCTTCACGGACCGGCAGGTGCGCGACTACGAGGACGCCAAGCGGCAGCAGTCGTACCGTTTCACCGCGTTCTTCCACTCGATGCTGGCGAACGGCGTCTACCTGCCGCCGTCGTCCTTCGAGTCCTGGTTCGTGTCCACGGCCCATGACGAGCGGGCCATTCAGAAGATCGCCGACGCCCTTCCGGCGGCGGCCCGGGCGGCTGCGGAGGCCACGGCAGAATGAGCGACAGCAGCAAGGACGTCACCGTCGTCCACCTCATGCGGCACGGCGAGGTCGAGAACCCGGACGGGATCCTGTACGGGCGGCTGCCCGGCTACCACCTGTCCGAGCTGGGCCGGCGGATGGCCGAGCGGGTCGCCGAGCACCTGGCCCCGCGCGACGTCACCTATGTCTGCGCCTCCCCGCTGGAGCGGGCGCAGGAGACCGCCACGCCGATCGCCAAGGCGCAGGGGCTGGATCTCGACACCGACGAGCGGCTGATCGAGGCCGAGAACATCTTCCAGGGCAAGACGTTCGGCGTCGGCGACGGCGCGCTGCGCAATCCGGACAACTGGAAGCACCTCGTCAACCCGTTCCGGCCGTCCTGGGGCGAGCCGTACGTGGACCAGGTCGTCCGGATGATGGGCGCGCTGAACGCGGCCAAGGACCGGGCGCGCGGGCACGAGGCGGTGCTGGTCAGCCATCAGCTGCCGATCTGGATCGTGCGCTCGTACGTCGAGCGGCGGCGGCTGTGGCACGACCCGCGCAAGCGGCAGTGCACCCTCGCCTCCCTGACGACTTTCACATACCTGGGTGACAAGATCGTGTCCGTGGGCTACAGCGAGCCCGCCATCGATCTGGTCCCGGTCCATCTGCGCGCCGGTGCCAAGCCCCAGAAGGGGAAGGGCACCGCCCAGGGGAAGGCCTTCGGCGCCTGACCGGTATCAGTCGTCACTGACGGTCCGTTTGATATCGCTTAGCGCACTTTTACGATCTCTGTTACGAAAAACATAAGAATCTTCGGAACCGCCCCGATCGTCCTGCGCTCTGACTGGGTGACCAGCAGGCAGCGACGAATCGGGGTTTTCCATGCCCACCTTCTCCCGGACCTTCTCCCGGCGGGGAATGCTCGGCCTCGGCGCGGGCGCGGCGGCCGCCGCCTCGCTGGCCGGCTGCGGGACCCTCACGTCCTCGGACGGCGGCGGCCACCCGAGCGGTTCCGGCCGGGGCAGGCCCGGGCGGGCGGGCGGCGGGAGCACCGCGCACCCGGCGCGGCCCATCGGTGACGGCTCCACCTCCTTCACCGGCAAGCAGCCGCACCAGCCGGCCAAGCCCGAGCCGCTGGAGCCGGGACAGACCCCGCCGCAGTTCGTGATCTTCTCCTGGGACGGCGCGGGCGAGGTCGGCAACGGCCTCTTCCCGCGCTTCCTGGACCTGGCCAAGGAGCACGGCGCGTCCATGACCTTCTTCCTCTCGGGGCTGTACCTGCTGCCCGAGTCGAAGAAGCGGCTGTACGAGCCGCCGAACAACCCGCGCGGCGCCTCCGACATCGGCTACCTCGCCGACGACCACGTCAAGGCAACGCTGACGAACGTGCGCCGGGCCTGGCTGGAGGGGCACGAGATCGGCACCCACTTCAACGGCCACTTCTGCGCCGGCACCGGCACGGTCGGCAACTGGACCCCGCAGCAGTGGGAGAGCGAGATCCGGCAGGCGAAGGCGTTCGTGAAGGAGTGGCGGACCAACACCGGCTGGACCGACCTGCCCGCGCTGCCGTTCGACTACGACAAGGAGCTGGTCGGCGGTCGTACGCCCTGTCTGCTCGGTCAGAACAACCTGCTGCCCACCGCCCGGAAGCTGGGCTGGCGCTACGACGCCTCCTCGCCGGGCGGCCGTCAGGTGTGGCCGGAGAAGAAGCTGGGGATCTGGGACCTGCCGTTGCAGCAGATACCTTTCCCCGGACGTTCCTTCGAGGTCCTGTCCATGGACTACAACATGCTCGCCAACCAGTCCCTGAACTCCACCAAGGCGCCCGCCTACAACTACCCCGCCTGGCGCAAGCAGTCCGCGCAGGCGTACATCCAGGGATTCCAGCGGGCATACGAGACAAACCGGGCACCGTTCTTCGTCGGCAACCACTTCGAGCAGTGGAACGGCGGCATCTACATGGACTCCGTCGAGGAGGCCTTCAAGCACATCGCGCGCGAGAAGGAGAAGGGGGCCGACGTACGGCTGGTCTCCTTCCGGCAGTTCGTGGACTGGATGGACGTACAGAAGCCCGAGGTGCTCGCCAAGCTGCGGACGCTCGAGGTCGGGCAGCGGCCGGCGGGCGGCTGGAAGGAGTTCCTGCGGGGCGGCAAGTCTGCCTCGTCCGGCGCGGCCTGAGTCGGTGCCCGATCGGGGTCAGGTGCCCGAAATGTCCTGTGTAAATACGCCCTGAAATGCGGTTTTCCGCCCGGCAGGGGGGCGCGCGAGATCCCCGGAACAGGCATGCGAAACTTTTCACATGAGTACCCGTAGCCGCGCCGTCCTGCTCAGCGCCGTGGCCGCCGTCGCGGCCCTGACCCTGTCCGCGTGCGGTAAGGGCGGCACCTCCGGAGGCGGTGGCGACACCCACTTCGTCACCGGCAACAACGGCATCGACACCGTCCCCGCCGGCAAGCGCGTCACGGCCCCGGACCTGTCGGGCAGGACCATCGACGGCAAGACCCTGGACGTCGCCGACTACAAGGGCAAGGTCGTCGTCATCAACGTCTGGGGCTCGTGGTGCGGACCGTGCCGCGAGGAGGCGCAGTACTTCGCCAAGGTCTCCAAGGAGTACCAGGACAAGGGCGTCCAGTTCGTCGGCATCAACACCCGGGACACCAGCACCACCCCGGCCGTGAACTTCGAGAAGGAGCACGGCGTCGAGTACCCGAGCCTGTACGACCCCACGGGCAAGCTGATGCTGCGCTTCAAGAAGGGCACCCTCAACCCACAGCTCATCCCCTCCACGCTCGTCATCGACCGGCACGGCAAGGTCGCCGCGCGAGCCCTGGAGGCGCTCGACGACACGGGCCTGCTGAAGATGCTCAAGCCGGTCCTCGCGGAGAAGTGACGTGAGCGCACTGCTGACGCTGGCCGCGGAGACGGGCCGGAACGAGACGGTCCTGCACGGCGCCCTGCTGGTCGCCCTGCCGGTCGCCCTGCTCGCCGGGCTCGTCTCCTTCTTCTCGCCCTGTGTGCTGCCGCTGGTCCCCGGTTACCTCTCGTATGTGACGGGCGTCGCGGGCACCGACCTGGCCGAGGCCAGACGGGGGCGGATGGTGGCCGGCGCCTCCCTGTTCGTGCTGGGCTTCAGCGCCGTGTTCGTCTCCGGCGGTGCGCTCTTCGGCTACTTCGGCTCCAACCTGATCGACTACCAGGGCACCCTGTCCAAGGTGCTCGGCGTGCTCATGATCGCCATGGGCGTCTTCTTCATGGGGCTCCTGCCCTGGTTCACCATGCGCGAGTTCCGCTTCCACAAGCGGCCGACGGGCGGCCTGCTGGGGGCGCCCATACTCGGTGCCCTCTTCGGCGTCGGCTGGACGCCCTGCATGGGACCGACGCTCTCCTCGGTGAACTTCCTCTCCTTCCAGGAGTCGAGCGCGGCGCGCGGCTCGCTGCTGATGGTCGTCTACTGTCTCGGCCTCGGCGTGCCGTTCGTGCTCACCGCGATCGGCTTCCGCAAGGCCCTCGGCGCCTTCGCCTGGGTCAAGCGCCACTATGTGTGGGTGACGCGCATCGGCGGCTCGATGATGATCCTGACCGGTGTGCTGCTGCTGACCGGTGCCTGGAACAGTCTGGTGCAGCAGATGCAGACCTGGTCCGGCGGCTTCAATGTGGGGATCTGACCGATGAGCAAGACCGACACCGACACGAGCCGGGACCGGGAGGAGCTGGGAGCGGCCGGCTCCCAGCTGTCCACCGCGCCGCAGGAGGAGCAGACGAGCCTGCCCGGCCTCGGTGTCATCGGCTGGGCACGCTGGTTCTGGCGGCAGCTGACCTCCATGCGGGTCGCGCTGCTGCTGCTCCTGCTGCTCTCGCTCGGCGCGATCCCCGGCTCGCTGATCCCGCAGACCGGCGCCGACGCGAGCAAGGTCGAGGACTTCCGCGCCGCCCACAAGACGCTGGCGCCGGTCTACGACAAGCTCGGCCTGTTCCACGTCTACAGCTCGGTGTGGTTCTCCGCGATCTACATCCTGCTGTTCGTCTCCCTCATCGGCTGCATCGTCCCCCGCACCTGGCAGTTCGTCGGCCAGCTCCGCGGCCGCCCGCCGGCCGCGCCCAAGCGGCTGACCCGGCTGCCCGCCTACACCACCTGGCGCACCACCGAGGACCCGGAGCGGGTCCGCGAGGCCGCGCTCGCGCTGCTGAAGAAGCGCCGCTTCCGCGCCCACGTCGCCGGTGACGCCGTCGCCGCCGAGAAGGGCTACGTGCGCGAACTGGGCAACCTGGTCTTCCACATCGCCCTGATCGCGCTGCTGGTCGCCTTCGCCTCGGGCCAGCTCTACAAGTCCGACGGCACCAAGCTGATGGTGGAGGGGGACGGCTTCTCCAACGCGCTGCCGATGTACGACGACTTCAAGTCGGGCAGCCTGTTCGAGCCCGACGACCTGGTCCCGTTCAGCTTCGATCTGAAGGACTTCAAGGGGACCTACGAGCTGAGCGGCCCCAACAGGGGCACCGCGCGCACCTTCCAGGCGAAGATCCGTTACAGCAGGGGCGCCTACGGCAAGGAGACCACGACCACCATCAAGGTCAACGAGCCGCTGAAAATCGGCGACTCCAAGGTCTACCTGGTCAGCCACGGTTACGCGCCCGTGATCACCGTCCGGGACGGCAAGGGCAAGGTGGTCTACCGCGACGCCGTGCCGCTGCTGCCGCTCGACGGCAACGTCACCTCCCAGGGTGTCGTCAAGGTCATGGACGGCTACCGCGACGCCAAGGGCAAGAAGGAGCAGCTCGGCATCAAGGCCTTCTTCCTGCCGACCTACGGCGGGGCCGGCATGGAGATCGCCTCGGCCTTCCCCGCGCTGCTGAACCCGGTGCTGAACCTGGAGCCGTACCACGGTGACCTGGGCGTCGACTCGGGCCTGCCGCAGAGCGTGTACCAGCTCGACAAGACCCACATGAAGGACTACAAGGACGCCAAGGGCGCGCAGCTCAGGGACAACCTCAAGCCCGGCGAGACCATGACGCTGCCCAACGGCGCCGGCTCCATCACCTTCGAGAAGGACGTCAAGGAGTGGGCCGGCTTCGAGATCGTCCAGGAGCCGGGCGGTGGCTGGGCGCTCACCGGTGCCCTCGCCGCGATCTTCGGCCTGGCCGCGTCCCTGTTCATCCAGCGCCGCCGGGTCTGGGTGCGCGCGGTGCGCGGTGCCGACGGCGTCACGGTGGTCGAGATGGCCGGGCTCGGCCGCAGCGAGTCCGCGAAGGTGCCCGACGAGCTGGGCGACCTCGCCGGAATCCTCTACGACCAGGCGCCGGGGGCACCCGACCCCGACGACGACTCCGCAGAAACCCCCGACCCCCAAGTCGTACCTGCCGAAGGGGCTGAGAAGTGACTCTCGCCGCCGCAACCGATCTCGCCGCCGCGACCAACGAAAACCTCGCGAGCATCAGCAACACGCTGATCTACTCGTCGATGGCGGTCTACACCCTGGCCTTCTTCGCCTACATCGCCGAGTGGCTGTTCGGCAGCCGCAGCAAGGTCGCCCGTACGGCCGCCGCGCTCACCGCCGACAGCGAGCGGAGGGCGGGCGCGCCCCCCGTCACCGTGAAGCGGTCGGGCGGCACCGCGGTGCTGGAGCGGCCGAAGGTCGTCGTCCGCTCGGCGTCCGGCGCGCGGGACGTGCCGGACGGGCCCGGCGCGCACGGCGGCGACGAACAGGGCGACCTCTACGGCCGGATCGCCATCTCCCTCACCGTGCTCGCGTTCCTGGTGGAGCTGGGCGGCGTCGTCGCCCGCGCGGCCTCCGTGGAGCGGGCGCCGTGGGGCAACATGTACGAGTTCAACATCACCTTCTCCACGGTCGCCGTCGGCGTGTACCTCGCGCTGCTGGCCCTGAAGAAGAACGTGCGCTGGCTCGGCCTGTTCCTCGTCACGACGGTCCTGCTGGACCTGGGTCTCGCGGTCACCGTGCTGTACACGGCCAGCGACCAGCTCGTGCCGGCCCTGCACTCGTACTGGCTGTACATCCACGTCTCCACCGCCATCTTCTGCGGTGCCGTGTTCTACGTCGGCGCGGTCGCCACGATCCTGTACCTGTTCAAGGACTCGTACGAGAACAAGCTCCAGCTCGGTGGCAAGCCCGGCAAGTTCGCCTCCTCGGTGCTGGAGCGGCTGCCCGCCTCCGCGTCCCTGGACAAGTTCGCCTACCGCGTCAACGCGGCCGTCTTCCCGCTGTGGACGTTCACGATCATCGCGGGCGCGATCTGGGCGGGCGACGCCTGGGGCCGGTACTGGAACTGGGACCCGAAGGAGACGTGGTCCTTCATCACGTGGATCGCCTACGCCTGTTACCTGCACGCCCGGGCCACGGCCGGCTGGAAGGGCCGCAAGGCCGCCTACCTGGCGCTGATCGCCTTCGGCTGCTGGCTGTTCAACTACTACGGCGTCAACATCTTCGTCACCGGCAAGCACTCCTACGCGGGCGTGTAACCGCCGCCGGAGCGAGGCCGGTTCCTGTGACACGGGTCGCGGGAACCGGCCTTCGCCGTCCGGACGGGCAACAGGACGTGGACACACATCCGCGCTGGTGGGTGCCGCAAGTTCTAGGTCTGGATGTATCTGCTCCGGGACGCGATCGTGCAGGGGCAGGTCACCAGCGACACGGCGGTGCTGCGCCGGGCCGTCGTGGATCGCGTGGGGCAGCGGCCGTAACCGCGTGCGCATCCCCGGGCCCGGGGGCAGGCTGGTGTCATGAGCGGTTCCATCGCACAGGGCACCAGCCAGACGCACGGGAACACGCACATCCTGCACTTCGTGGTGCGGCTCCCGCAGCGCATGGAGGACGTCTGGCGCGCGCTGGCCACGCCCGAGGGGCTGGCGTCCTGGTTCACCGCCGCCGACGTGCTCGAACCCCGGCTCGGCGGCGCGGTCACCCTGCGCGACCTGGGCGACGGGCAGGTCACCGCGTGGGACGTGGACCGGGTCGCGGAGTACACGGTCGAGGGCGGCGGCCGGCTCCGGTTCCATCTGGAGCGGGACGGGGAGGACGGCAGCGTGCTCCGCTTCACCCACGAGTTCCAGGGCGAGGAGGAGTCGGAACAGCGCTGGCGGAACCGGTTCGAATGTCTGATCGAGGCGCTGGGGGCGGGCGGGAGCTGAGCGCCTAGGAGACCGCGGGCAGGCTGTCGTGGGCCACCGACGCGATCCGGTCCCGCAGCCGCTCGACGTACAGCCGCATGTTCTTCGCCGCGACGTCCGTGTCCGGGTACCGGCTCGCCAGCCACAACCCGTCGGGCAGCCGGTTCACCCACACGCACACCTGGTCGCCGTACGACACCCGCATCAGCCCGTACGCCTTCAGCTCCGCCCACCGCTCGGCGCCCGGGATGGCGCGGGCGTCGACGTACGACACGATCGAGTACAGGTCCGGGGAGGTCGGCCGGAAGTCGGCGCCGAGCAGGCTCAGCACCCGGGCCAGCGGCATCCGGGCCAGCGACCGGTTCGCCTGGAGCTCGGCGCGGACCGCCCGCAGGGCCTCCGGGAAGCCGCGGGTGCGGCCCACGGGCACCTCGATCGGGGCGCCGCCCACGTACCAGCCCACCGAATCCGTCCACCGCGACTTCACCCGGGTGTGGAAGGGCACCACCGTCCGGTACACCGGCTGCCCGCCGAGTTCGTGCACGATCAGCCCGGTCGCGGCCAGCAGCCCGACCAGGCTGCCGCCGTACGGCCGGCAGTACGCCTCGAACGCCGCCGCCGCGTCCGCGTCCGCCAGCGGCTCGCTCAGCATCCGCTGCGTGGGCAGCGGGCCGCCCGGGGTCAGGCCCAGGTCCACCGGGAAGCCCGGCAGCGTGCCGTCGCAGCGGTGGATGAACTCCCGCCAGCGGTCCACGAACGCGTGCCCGCCGTCGATGCCGTCCGCGTCCGCGCGCTCGATCTCGCAGAAGTCGACGTAACTCGCGGCCGGTGTCGCGGAGTCCGGTTCGGTCCCGGCCAGCTCCGCCGCGTACAGCTCGTGGATCTCGGCGACGAGCCGGTGCAGGGAGTAGGCGTCGACGTTGCTGTGGTCGAAGGCCATGTAGACGCTCGCGCCGTCGTCCCGCACGACCGCCGTGTAGATCAGGTTGGGCCAGCGCAACGCGTCCGCGACCGTGTCGAAGCGGTCCTGGAGGTGCCGGACGAGGGCGTCGGCGTCGGGGAAGTCGCCCACGTCCCTGCGGCGCAGGGACACGTCGGCCGCGTCGAGCGTGAACCGGCGCAGTTCGTCACCGGCCCAGCGGAAGCCGCTGCGCAGCGTCTCGTGCCGTACGGTCCAGGCGCGCAGCGCCCGTTCCAGCACGTCGAGGTCGACCGGGCCGGGCAGGTCGAAGGCGGTGCCGAGCCAGGTCGGCACGAACAGCCCGTCGTCCCGGACGCACTTGGCCGTCCTGATGTGCGACTCCTGGATGTAGGCGGGCGGCCGGGAGTCCTCCGGGAGCGCCGTCGCCGCCGCGACGGTCGCCGGGCTCAACGTCCACTCGACGAGCCGTCCCGGCCGGACCTCGCAGCGCTGGATGTCAGTGATTCGCACGCGTCTCCCATCGCAGAAGGGGGCCCCTGGATGCGGGCCCCCTGGAAGCCAATGCCGTGGGACGCGGGCGGGACATGCCCGTCCGGTTCATTTCAACGGAACGGGTGGCGAGCCGAACGCGGAAGTGAATAACCGTCGGTGACCGGTCCGAGGTTCACTCGACGGTGATCGAGTCCAGCTTCTCCCGCAGGTACACGTGCGAGTCGACGGGCGGGTACGCCACCCGGCCCACCGGCGCCGGAAGGGACTCCACCCGTGTGCCCGGGGTGCACTCGCCGAAGTAGACGAGTGAGATCAGCTCCTCGGTGGGCGCGTCGACGGGCGGCGGGAGCACCCGGTGCCGCCCGGACCGCCACCGGTCGCCGGTCCAACGGGCCAGCAGGTCGCCGATGTTGACCGTGAACGCGGCCGGGTCGTAGGGCGCGTCCTGCCAGCCGTCCGCGTCGGTGTACACCTGGAGCCCGCCCTTGCCGGCCTGCCGGTCCAGGACGGTGACGGTCCCGAAGTCGGTGTGCGGCCCGATCCGGAACTGCCCGGGCGCCGGCGCGCCGACGACCTCCGTCCCCGGGTACCAGTTGATGTTGAAGCCGTACGTCGGGTGGTCCATGTGCCGGGTGAAGAAGTCGGCGCCGAGCCCGAGCGCGCACGCGAGCAGGGCCAGCAGCTCCTTCTCCAGCGCGACCATCCGGCCCAGGTACTCCTCGCACAGCCCGCGCAGCGCGGGCACCTCCGCCGGCCACACGTTGGGCGCGTACCACTCGGCGTTGACGACCGGGTCCTCGAACGGCTCGGCGGTGGCGAAGGTCAGCGACTCCTTCAGGTCCGGCGGGGTCTCGGTGCCCTCCGCGTACCCGTTGGCCTCGGCACCCGGCCCGAGCCAGCCGCGTCCGCCGACCTTCGCCGCGTAGCGCTGCTTGACCTCGGCGGGCAGCAGGAAGAACTCCCGGGCGGCCGACCGGATCCCGGCCCGCAGCGCGGGGTCCACGCCGTGCCCGGTGACCAGCAGGAAGCCGGCGGACTGCAGGGCCTGGTCGACGGTGCGGGCGAGCACGGCCCGCCGCATCGCGTCCCCTTCGGTCCAGATCCGCAGATCGATGGTGGGAATCACACCAGCCATGTTTGCACTCCCCGGCGCTGCGCGGACCCGCCTTCATGGGGGTGGCCGCAGGGACAAAGCGGTATGTCGGCGATACTTGGGCACATGGCTTACGACGATCTTCGCTCCCTCCTGCGGGCGCTGGAGCGCGAGGGTGACCTCAAACGCATCAAGGCCGAGGTCGACCCGTATCTGGAAGTCGGGGAGATCGTCGACCGGGTGCAGAAGTCCGGCGGTCCGGCGTTGCTCTTCGAGAACGTGCGCGGCTCGGACATGCCCCTCGCCATGAACGTGTACGGCACCGACCGCCGGCTGCTGAAGGCGCTGGGCCTGAAGTCGTACGGCGAGATCTCCGAGAAGATCGGCGGCCTGCTGCGGCCCGAGCTGCCGCACGGCTTCGTCGGCGTCCGCGAGGCCTTCGGGAAGCTGGGCGCGATGGCCCACGTCCCGCCGAAGAAGGTGAAGCCCGACAACGCGCCCGTGCAGGAGGTCGTCCTCCAGGGCGACGACGTCGACCTGGAGCGGCTCCCGGCGCTGTTCACCTGGCCGAAGGACGGCGGTTCGTTCTTCAACCTCGGCCTGACCCACACCAAGGACCCCGAGACCGGCATCCGGAACCTGGGCCTGTACCGCCTCCAGCGCCACGACAAGCGCACCATCGGCATGCACTGGCAGATCCACAAGGACAGCCGGAACCACTACCAGGTGGCCGCGCGGAGGGGCGAGCGGCTCCCGGTGGCCATCGCCTTCGGATGTCCGCCCGCCGTGACGTACGCCTCCACCGCCCCCCTCCCCGGCGACATCGACGAGTACCTCTTCGCCGGCTTCCTCGCGGGCAAGCGGATCGAGATGGTCGACTGCAAGACGGTCCCGCTCCAGGTCCCGGCGAACGCCGAGGTGGTCCTGGAGGGCTGGCTGGAGCCCGGCGAGATGCTGCCCGAGGGCCCCTTCGGCGACCACACCGGCTTCTACACCCCGCAGGAACCCTTCCCGGCCCTGAGGATCGACTGCGTGACGATGCGCAGGCGCCCCCTGCTCCAGTCGATCGTCGTCGGCCGCCCCCCGACGGAGGACGGCCCGCTCGGCCGCGCCACGGAACGCTTCTTCCTGCCCCTGCTCAAGATCATCGTCCCGGACATCGTGGACTACCACCTGCCCGAGGCCGGCGGCTTCCACAACTGCGCGATCGTCTCGATCGACAAGAAGTACCCGAAGCACGCGCAGAAGGTGATGCACGCGATCTGGGGGGCACACATGATGTCCCTCACCAAGCTGATCGTGGTCGTGGACGCCGACTGTGACGTGCACGACCTGCACGAGGTCGCCTGGCGGGCCCTCGGCAACACCGACTACGCCCGCGACCTCACGGTCGTGGAGGGCCCCGTCGACCACCTGGACCACGCCTCCTACCAGCAGTTCTGGGGCGGCAAGGCGGGCATCGACGCGACGAGGAAGTGGCCCGAGGAGGGCTACACCCGCGACGGCGGCTGGCCCGACATGGTCCTGTCGGACCCGGATACGGCGGCCCTGGTGGACCGTCGCTGGAAGGAGTACGGACTGTGACGTCGGCCTCTGCCGCCATCCCCCAGCCCGGCCGCACCAAGGCGTTCCTGCGCCTGGTGATGATCGAGCACTCGGTCTTCGCGCTCCCCTTCGCCTACATCGCCTCCCTCACGGCGATGTACGAGTGGGACCGGAACATCCACTGGGGCCGCCTGCTCCTGGTCACCGTCTGCATGGTCGGCCTGCGCACCTTCGCCATGGCGGTCAACCGGATCATCGACCGCGAGATCGACGCCCGGAACCCGCGCACGGCCCACCGCGAGCTCGTCACCGGCGCGATGTCGGTGCGGCACGCCTGGACGGGCGCCCTGATCGCCCTGGTGGTCTTCCTGGGCGCGGCGGCCCTGCTGAACCCGCTCTGCCTGGCGCTCGCGCCGGTGGCGGTCATCCCGATGGTGGTCTACCCCTACGGCAAGCGGTTCACCAACTTCCCCCAGGCCATCCTGGGCCTCGCCCAGTCCATGGGCCCCATCGGCGGCTGGCTCGCGATCAGCGGCGAGTGGTCCTGGACGGCGGTGATCCTCGGCCTCGCCGTCGGCGTCTGGATCGGCGGCTTCGACCTGATCTACGCCTGCCAGGACGTCGAGACCGACCGCGAGATCGGCGTGCTGTCGGTCCCGGCCCGCTTCGGCGTCCCGGCCGCGATCCGGGGCGCGCGGGTGTGCCACACGATCACCACGGCGCTCTTCGTCTGGTACGGCCTGGACACCCACGCCGGCGCGTTCTTCTGGCTGGGCCTGCTGATCGTCGCGGGTGCCTTCCTCTACGAACACTCCATCGTCCGGCCCCACGACCTGTCCCGCCTGAACAGGGCGTTCTTCTCGGTCAACGGCTTCATCGGCATCGCCCTGTTCGTGTGCGCGCTGCTCGATCTCCTCGTACGCGGTCTGACCGTGTGAGCAGCCCGGCACCACCCGGCCTGAGGGCGGTCGGGCGCGCCGGTACGCTCAAGGTGTGAACGCAGGAGAAACGCAGCGTGTGCCTTGGATCGTGGGGGTGTCCGGAGCTTCCGGGACGCCGTACGCGGCTGCCGTGCTGCGGGCGCTGCTGGAGGCCGGGGAAGCGGTGGACCTCGTGGTCAGCCGGGCCTCACGGCTGACGCTGCTGGACGAGACGGGCATCTCGTTCCGGGACGCCCACTGGCAGGACGACCTGCGGGAATGGCTGGCGCGTGGCGCCGACGGCAAGCCCGGCACCTTCGACGTGGACGTCAGCGGCGTGCGGTACTGGAGCGCGGGCGATCTCGCCGCCGGCCCGTCCTCGGGGTCGTACCCGGCGAAGGGCATGCTCATCGTGCCCGCCTCCACCGCCTCGGTGGCCGGTGTGGCGCTGGGGCTGTCCAAGGACCTGCTCCAGCGCGCGGCGAGCGTCACACTGAAGGAGCGCCGGACGCTGGTCGTGGCCGTACGGGAGACCCCTTTGAACGGGCAGACGCTGCGCCACCTCGTCGCGCTGGACGACGCCGGCGCCACGGTCGTCCCGGCCTCGCCCGCCTTCTACGCGGGCGCCACCCACATCCAGGACCTGGTGGACTTCGTCGCCGGGCGCGTGCTGGACGCGGCGGGTGTCGCACACGGCCTGTACCGGCGCTGGCGGGGCGAGCTGGGCGGCGGCGCGTCCGGCACGTAAGGCAAGCAGCAGTACCCCTCATCACTCCAGGAACTTTCACCGGAAGGCTTCGATCGCATGGACGCGGTGGACAGGCAGCTCATCCAGGCCCTGAGGGAGAACGGCCGGGCCTCCTACGCGGAGCTGGGGCGCCTTGTCGGCCTGTCGGGCCCCAGCGTCACCGACCGCATCAACCGGCTGGAGGCGGCCGGTGTCATCACCGGCTACCGCGCGACCGTGAACGCGGCCTCCCTCGGCCTGGGCGTCACCGCCCTGATCGGCATCTCGCTCTCCGACGCCGCCGACCACGAGGACGTCGCCCAGCGGCTGCGGGACCTGCCGGAGATCGAGGACTGCTGGTTCATCGCCGGTGACGACTCCTTCATGCTCAAGGTCCGCTCGACGGACGTGGACGGCCTGGAGAAGACCATCCGCCGGCTCAGCGGCACGAAGGGCGTCTCCCGCACCCGTACCACGATCGTGCTGTCCACCAAGTGGGAGAACCGGGTCGGAGAACTTCCGGAAGAGGTCTAGGGATACCGTTGGTCGAGTTGTCGTAGAAAGGTGTGGGTATGGACGTCGGCCTCAAGCGCGAGCTGGAGGAGAAGGTCCGCTCCGGTGAGCGGCTGACCCGCGAGGACGGCATCGCGCTCTACGAGTCGGACGACCTGGCCTGGCTCGGCGGACTCGCCCACGAGGTGCGCACCCGCAAGAACGGTGACGTCGTCCACTTCAACGTCAACCGGCACCTGAACATGACGAACGTGTGCACGGCCTCCTGCGCCTACTGCTCGTTCCAGCGCAAGCCGGGCGAGAAGGACGCGTACACGATGCGCATCGAGGAGGCCGTCAAGCTCGCCAAGGCGATGGAGTCGGAGAACCTCACCGAGCTGCACATCGTCAACGGCCTGCACCCGAACCTGCCGTGGCGGTACTACCCGCGCTCCCTGCGCGAGCTGAAGAAGGCCCTGCCCAACGTCTCCCTCAAGGCCTTCACGGCGACCGAGATCCACCACTTCGAGACCATCAGCGGTCTGTCGGCGTCCGAGATCCTCGACGAGCTGATCGACGCGGGCCTGGAGTCGCTGACCGGCGGTGGCGCCGAGATCTTCGACTGGGAGGTCCGGCAGCACATCGTGGACCACCGCACCCACTGGGAGGACTGGTCCCGCATCCACCGCCTGGCGCACGAGAAGGGTCTGAAGACCCCGTGCACCATGCTGTACGGCCACATCGAGGAGCCCCGGCACCGCGTCGACCACGTCCTGCGCCTGCGCGAGCTCCAGGACGAGACCGGCGGCTTCCAGGTCTTCATCCCGCTGCGCTACCAGCACGACTTCGTGGACATGAAGGACGGCAAGGTGCGCAACACCCTCCAGGCGCGCACCCAGATGGCGACCGGCGCGGAGGCGCTGAAGACCTTCGCGGTGTCGCGGCTGCTGTTCGACAACGTCCCGCACGTCAAGGTCTTCTGGGTCATGCACGGCGTGCAGACCGCCCAGCTCGCCCTCCAGCACGGCGCCGACGACATGGACGGGTCGGTGGTGGAGTACAAGATCACCCACGACGCGGACAACTTCGGCACGCCGAACAAGCTGACCCGCGAGGACCTGCTGGAACTGATCCGCGACGCGGGCTTCCGCCCGGTGGAACGCAACACGCGGTACGAGATCATCCGCGAGTACGACGGTCCCGACCCGGCGCGCCGGGAGTCCCCCCAGCCGATGCGGGTCTGACTTTCCGGCGAGGGCCGGCTGAGCCAACCAGGGGCGCGGGGAACCGCGCGAGAACCCCCACGCACCCGCACCCGGGCGACGGCCTGAACGACCCCTCGATTCCCCGCCGGAACGAGGGGTACCCGCCGGGCATGCCAGCAACGAAGGCCCCCGAGGACGCGTACACCGCGGAGCCGTTCGTGCCGGACGGCGCCGACCTGCAAGCCCTCCGCCAAGCCGCCGCAGGGTGCCGCGGCTGCCCCCTGCACCGCGCCGCCACCCGGACCGTCTTCGGCGCCGGAAACACCGACGCCCGCGTGATGCTCGTGGGGGAGCAGCCCGGCGATCAGGAGGACCGGCAGGGGAGGCCGTTCGTCGGCCCGGCCGGCAAGCTGCTCGACCGGGCCCTGGCGGAGGCCGGTATCGACCCTTCCGAGGCCTACGTCACCAACGCGGTCAAGCACTTCAAGTTCACGCAGGCCGAACCCCGCAAGCGCCGTATCCACAAGGCGCCGAGCCTGCGCGAGATGACGGCCTGCGGCCCCTGGCTCGCGGCGGAGCTGGCGCTGGTGGAGCCGGAGCTGATCGTGATCCTGGGCGCGACGGCCGGGAAGGCGCTGCTGGGGTCCTCGTTCCGGGTGAGCCAGGTCCGCGGGACCGTACTGGAGGAGGAGATCCACGGCCGGCCGGAGCGGCTGGTGCCGACCGTGCACCCGTCGGCCGTGCTGCGCGCGGACGACCGTGAGCAGGCGTACCAGGGCCTGGTGGCCGACCTGAAGGTGGCTGCACGCGCCCTTGGGTAATAAGTAAACTTCCGGCGTGCCTCTTACCTTCACCCTGGACCCCGCCATCACCCCCGCCCTCCGCGACGGCATCCTCGACCTGTGGACGGACGTCTCCGACGCGGGCGGCGCCGTCGGCTTCGTACCACCGGTGACCCGCGAGGAGATACGCCCGGAGCTGGTACGGCACTTCGTGCAGATGGCCGAGGGCCGCACCCGGCTGCTCGTCGGCCACGACGAGGCCGGCGAGGTCGCCGCGGCCGCCTTCCTCACCCGCAACACCCACCGGCTGATGACCCACTGGCTGTGGCTGTACACGGTGATGGTCCACCCCCGCCACCAGGGCCGGGGCTACGGCCGCGACCTGCTGGCCGCCGCCGCGGACGCGGCCCGCGCGATGGAGGGCATCGAGGCGATCCGGCTGACCTGCCGGGGCGGGCTGGGCCTGGAGCGGTTCTACGGCTCCTGCGGCTACAAGGAGGTCGGCCGCGTCCCGGACGCCATCCGGGTCGCGCCCGGCGACGACCGCGACGACATCATCATGCTGCTCCCGCTCCGCTGACACCGACCCCCCTGCGTGATCGCCCACCGCTCGTGCTTCACTGGACGATGACCCCTTTTGGAATCGGACGAGTGGATTGAGATGCTCCGCTACACGCTGATGCGCCTCGGTATCTTCGCGGGCTGCCTCTTGATCGTCTGGGGAGCCGTCTACTCGGGCATCTTCCCGCGCGGCTTCGGCGAGTCCAACGGACTGTGGGTCCTGCTGCTCGCCCTGGTCCTCTCCGCGCCGATCAGCTGGGTGGTGCTGCGCAAGGAGCGGGACCGGGCCTCGGTGCAGATCGTTCAGAAGGTCGACCGGATGAAGGCCAACCTGGACGCCAACCGCAGCCAGGAGGACGTCGCCGACGACGCGTCGCGGACACAGGGCGAGGCCGCCGCGTCCAGCTAGTCCCGCCGTCGGCCCCACTAGGCTTGCCCGCATGGGTGCCGTCAAGACCAAACGGATGCCGAGGGCGGTGCGGGAGCAGCAGATGCTCGACGCTGCCGTACGGATCTTCGGACAGCGCGGGTACATGGCCGCCTCGATGGACGAGATCGCCGAACTCGCGGGCGTGTCCAAGCCGTTGGTCTACCTGTACCTGAACTCGAAGGAAGACCTCTTCACCGCCTGCATCCGCCGCGAGGCCGCCGCGCTCACGGAGGCCGTGCGCGCGGGTGTCCGGCCGGGGCTGCCCGCCGACCGGCAACTCTGGGGCGGCTTGCGGGCGTTCTTCGCGCACACCGCCGAGCACCCCGACGGCTGGTCGGTGCTGCACCTCCAGGCCCGTACGCACGGGGAGCCCTTCGCGGCCGAGGTCGCCGCGATGCGCGCGGAGATCGTCGCGTTCGTGACCCGCCTGGTCGCGGACGCGGCCCGCGAGGCTCACCGCGACCCCGACCTCCCCGAACACGAGGTGGCCGGCCTCGCCGAGGCACTGGTCGGCGCCGCCGAGTCCCTGGCCGCCTGGGCCAACGCCACCCCGGGGACGACGGCCCGCCAGGCAGCGGCCACGCTGATGAACTTCGCGTGGGCGGGCCTGGGCAACCTGATGCGAGGTCAGGTCTGGACGCCGCCGACCGATCCGGCCTAGGGGCGCGGGGAACGGCGCGAGCGACCCCCGCGGGCCCGCACCCGGCGACGGTCCTCACTTCCCCCGCACGTCCCCCTCCACATGCACCCGCCCGCCCCCGGCACCCCGCAGCTCGAACCGCCCGCTCCCGTCGGCCCCGTACACCACCGTCCCCGGCAGCAACACCGGATCCCGGAACCGCGCCCGCACCACGGCGGAGCCGCCCGTGCCGTGGGCGGCCAGGCAGCGGGCCAGGGTCCACATGCCGTGGGCGATGGCGCGGGGGAAGCCGAAGAGGCGGGCGGTGAGGGGGTACAGGTGGATGGGGTTGCGGTCGCCGGAAGCGGCACCGTACCGCCGCCCCACGTCCCCGGCGAGGTTCCACTCGGCGACGACGGGCAGCACCGCGTCCGCGTGCGCTCGTGGCGCGGGTGAGGTGACCGCGTCGGTGCGGTGCCGGGCCAGATACGTGCTGCGGGACTCCCACACCACGCTCCCGCCCGACCGCAGCTCCGTCACCACCGTCGCCTCCGTCCCCCGCCGGTGCGCGGCCAACCCGGCGACCCACACACCGAGTTCGTACTCCCCGTCGGCCGTCGGCGCGGCGCTCTGCACGATCTCGATCGACGTGTGCACCAGCCCCAGCAGCGGCAGCGGGAAGTCCCGTCCGCTCATCAGCCGCATGGCCAGCGGGAAGCCGAGGACGTGCGGGTAGGTGACCGGCAGGTGGGGCTCGCCGGTCGGGAAGCCGCAGACCCGTTCGTACGCGGTCAGCCTGGCCAGGTCCACGCGCACGCCGGGCAGCACGAGGCGGGTGCGCGGGAAGGCCGCGTCGGGGGCGGGGCGCTTGAAGGGCGAGCGCAGGGCGCCCCGGGCCAGCAGCGGGGCCAGCGCGGGGGGCGCGGTCAGGGTGACGGCGGTCATCACGCCCCCAGCAGGCTCTGGCCGCAGACGCGGACGACCTGGCCGTTGACCGTGCCGGAGGCCGGGTGGGCGAGCCAGGCGGTGGTCTCGGCGACGTCGACGGGCAGCCCGCCCTGCGCCAGGGAGTTCATGCGGCGGCCCGCCTCCCGGATGAACAGCGGGATCGCGGCGGTCATCCTCGTCTCGATGAACCCGGGCGCCACCGCGTTGACGGTCACCCCGTGCTCGGCGAGCGCGCGCGGCCCGAGGGACCGTACGAGGCCGGCGATCCCCGCCTTGCTCGCACCGTAGTTGGTCTGGCCCGCGTTGCCCGCGAGCCCGGCGATGGAGGCGGTGGCCACGATCCGGCCGCCGGTGCGCAGGGCGCCCCGGGCGAGCAGCGCGTCGGTGGTGCGCAGCACGCTGCCCAGGTTGACCTCCAGCACCGCCTGCCACCGGTCCGCCGGCATGTTGGCCAGCCGCCGGTCCCGGGTGATGCCCGCGTTGTGAACGAGGACGTCCAGCCCGTCGGGGAGGGCGGCGACGATGCGCTCGCCCGCGTCGGCGGCGGTGATGTCGAGGGCGAGGGCGGTGCCGCCGAGCCGTTCGGCGACCCGGCGGGCGTCGGCCTCGGCGGCGGGCACGTCGAGTACGACGACCCGGGCGCCGTCCCGCGCCAGCGTCCCGGCGACGGACTCGCCGATGCCGCGCGCGCCCCCGGTGACCAGCGCGGTCCGCCCGGCGAGCGGCCGCTCCCAGTCGGCCGGGGCGGTGACCTCTCCGCCGCCGACCTCGATCACCTGGCCGCTGACGTAGGCGGACCGGGGGGAGAGCAGGAACCGCAGGGTGGACTCGGCGGCTTCGGCGTCCGTCAGCCGGACCAGGTTGACGGTCCTGCCCCGCCCGATCTCCTTGCCGAGCGAGCGGGTGAGGCCCTCCAGGGCCTGCTGGGCGGCCGACCGGTGGTGGTCGGCGGGGTCGAGCGGGGTGCCCAGCACCAGCACCCGGCCGCTCGGGGCGACGGACCGTACGACGGGGTGGAGGGCCGCGTGCACCTCGGCCAGCGTGTCGACGTCCCCGACTCCGGTGGCGTCCAGGACGACGGCGGCGGGCTCGCGGTCCCCGGGGGCGAGGCCGGTACGGCCCAGGACGGGCGCGAGGTCGAGGGCGGACTTCCCGGCGGTCAGGTGCAGCAGCGGGCCGGGCAGCGCGGGCCGCCCCGGTGACCACCGGATCAGCTCGGCCGGCTGGGGCAGGCCCAGGCGCCGGGTGAGGAAACGGCCGGGGGCCGTGCCGGTGAAGCTGAGGTAGCGGTCGGCCATGTGCGACTCCCGCGCGACTCGGTTCCGAAGAGCTGGAAATTGCTTACTCTGGAGTAAGGTTACCGAAGGTAAGCCGTGGTGGGCCACTGCCGGGTGAGCCACCGCCACGGGTGAGGAGCAGATCGACATGAGCCCCCTGGAGCCACCCCGCGCACGCCGGGTCGCGGTGCTCGGCGGCACCCGCGTCCCGTTCGCCCGCTCCGACGGCCCCTACGCCACCGCGAGCAACCAGGAGATGCTGACCGCCGCCCTGAACGGCCTCACCGACCGCTACGGCCTCCACGGCCCCGGCGCGGTCGGCGAGTTCGTCGCCGGCGCGGTCCTCAAGCACAGCCGGGACTTCAACCTGGCCCGCGAGACCGTGCTCGGCTCCGAGCTGGACCCGCGCACCCCCGCCTACGACATCCAGCAGGCCTGCGGCACCGGACTCCAGGCCGTCATCGCCGCCGCCAACAAGATCGCCCTCGGCCAGACCGAGTCGGCGGTGGCGGGCGGCGCCGACACGGCGAGCGACGCGCCCCTCGGCGTCAACGACGACCTCCGCCGCATCCTCCTGGAGGCCCGCCGGGCGAAGTCCGCGTCCGCCCGCCTGAAGGCGCTGGCCCGCATCCGCCCCGCGCACCTGGTCCCGGACGTCCCGCGCAACGCCGAGCCGCGCACCGGCCTGTCGATGGGCGAGCACGCGGCGGTCACCGCCCGCGCCTGGGGCATCTCCCGCCAGGCCCAGGACGAACTGGCGGCCACCAGTCACCGGCGCCTCGCCGCCGCCTACGAGCGGGGCTTCTTCACGGACCTGGTCATCCCCTTCCGGGGGCTGGAACGGGACCAGAACCTCCGCCCCGACTCCACCCCGGAGAAACTCGCCGCCCTGAAACCGGTGTTCGGCACGGACCACCCCGACCCCACCATGACGGCCGGCAATTCCACTCCCCTCACCGACGGCGCGGCCCTCGTCCTGCTGGCGAGCGAGGAATGGGCCGAGGCGCGCGGCCTGGAGCCGCTCGCGTACCTGACCGCGTACGAGACGGCGGCCGTCGACTTCGTCCACGGTGACGTGAGGGACGGCGAGGACGGCCTGCTGATGGCACCGGCGTACGCGGTCCCCCGCCTGCTGGAGCGCACCGGCCTGGACCTGGCCGACTTCGACCTGGTCGAGATCCACGAGGCCTTCGCCTCCCAGGTGCTGGCGACGCTCGCGGCCTGGAAGAAGCGGGGCCTGCCGCCCCTGGACCGCGCCCGCCTGAACCCCACCGGCTCCTCCCTGGCCACGGGCCACCCCTTCGCGGCGACGGGCGCCCGTATCGTGGCGACCCTGGCCAAGCAGCTGGCGGAGCGGGAGGGCCCGGGCAAGGGGCTGATCTCGGTCTGCGCGGCGGGCGGCCAGGGGGTGACGGCGATCCTGGAACGCCCCTGAGGCCGGGCCGCCGGGCGCGGGAGAGCCGGCGCCGGGCGAAGGTGAACACCCGTCACATAACCCCCGAGGCTGCACATCCCCGGCCCCGGACCATTCCCGAACCCGCACAACCCCCTCACAGCGGAGTCGTACGATCACCTGCCTAACCAGCGGTAACCCCTTTCCGTGAGAGGCTCACCGCAGGTGCACGCACGCCAGAGGAGCCGCCCGTGTCCACGCCGTACCCGACCCCGCCCGCCTCCTCCGGCACCCCGGTCTCCGCCACCGACTACGACGGCCGCCCGGTCCTCGTCGAACCCGAGATACGCCGGCTCGACGGAGCCGTACGGGAAGTGGCCGTCCCCCCGTTCGCGCCCCCGGTCACCCACGGCTCCCTCGCCGACCTCCCGTACGAGAACGCGGAGGCCGCCCCCGACCAGGTCGTCCTCAGCCGCAAGCTCTCCGACGGCAGTTGGCGGGACGTGACGGCCGCCCGCTTCGCCGCCGAGGTGCAGGCCGTGGCCAAGGGGCTGATCGCCGAAGGGCTGGTGCCCGGCGACCGCATCGCCGTCATGTCCCGCACGACGTACGACTGGACCCTGCTCGACTTCGCCGCCTGGGCGGCCGGCCTGGTCACGGTCCCGATCTACCCCACCTCCTCCGTCTTCCAGACCCGCTGGATCCTCCACGACTCCGGCGCGGTCGCCCTGGTCACCGAGACCGCCGCCCAGGCCGCCGCCATCGGCCCCGAACTCGCGCACCTGCCCGACCTGCGCCACCTGTGGGTGATGGAGAAGGACCACGTCGCCCGGCTCGCCGACGCGGGCGCACCGGTGCCGGACGGCGAGACCGGCGTACGCCGGGGCATGCTCGGCCCCGACACGCTCGCCACCCTCATCTACACCTCGGGCACCACCGGCCGGCCCAAGGGCTGCGCCCTCTCGCACGGCAACTTCTTCGCCGAGGTCGACAACGCGATCGAACTCCTCTACCCCGTCTTCAAGGCGAAGGGCGAGGACCCGTCGGTCCTGCTCTTCCTCCCCATGTCCCACGTCTTCGGCCGCATGGTGGCCATCGCCTGCGTCCGCGCCCGTGTCCGCCTCGGCCACGCCCCCAGCCTGGCCCCGCAGGACCTCCTCCCGGACCTCGACGCCTTCAAACCGACCTGTCTGCTGACCATTCCGTACATGCTGGAGAAGGTGTACAACTCCGCGCGCGCCAAGGCGGAGGCCGGCGGCCGGGCGTCGGTCTTCGACCGGGCGGCGGCCGTGGCCCAGCGCTACGGCGAGGCGCTGGAGGCCCGCCAGACCGGCGCGGGCAACGGTCCGGGGCGCGCCCTGAAGACACAGCGGGCCTTCTACGACCCCCTCGTCTACCGCCGCATCCGCGCCGCCATGGGCGGCCGCGTCCGGTACGCCATCTGCGGCGGCTCCCCGCTCGGCCGGCGCCTCGCCGCGTTCTACGCCGGTGCCGGCATCGAGATCTTCGAGGGCTACGGCCTCACGGAGACCACCGGCGCCTCCACGGTCACCCCGCCCCTGAAACCCCGCCTGGGCACGGTCGGCTGGCCGCTGCCCGGCGCGCGGGTGAGGATCGCGGCGGACGGCGAGATCCTCATCGGCGGCGACCACGTGCTGCGCGGCTACTGGGACCCCCAGGCGGGCGGAGTGGTCCCCGCGACCCGCGACGGCTGGCTGCCGACGGGCGACCTCGGCGAACTGGACGACGAGGGCTACCTGACCATCACCGGCCGCAAGAAGGAACTCCTGATCACCGCGGGCGGCAAGTCGGTGGCCCCGGCCCCGCTGGAGAACTGGCTGCGCCAGCACCCGCTGATCTCCCAGGTGATGCTGGTGGGCGACGCCCGCCCCTACGTCGCGGCCCTGATCACCCTCGACCGCGACGGCATCACCCACTGGCGCCAGATGATCGGCAAGCACCCGGTGCCGCCGGAACTCCTGGTCGACGACGAGGAGTTGAGGGCCGTCCTCCAGCGGGCGATCGACGAGGCGAACCGCATGGTCTCCCGCCCCGAGTCCATCCGCCGCTTCGCCGTCCTCCCGGTCGACTTCACCGAGTCGGCAGGCCACCTGACCCCTTCCATGAAACTGCGACGCGAGCAGATCCTGCGGGACTTCGCGGGCGAGGTGGAGGGGTTGTACGAGCGCTGAGGGAAGGGAGGGGGGAGGGGAGGGGACCGGGGTTGGCAGGTGACCGTTGGGCCGCTCGCTTCCCGGCCAGTGTCGTGCTTCTGCGGCCCGCGCCTCGCCAGCACGCCGGGTGGGTCAAGCGGCTTGCGGTGGGGTGGGGGGCTGAGTGGTGGGGGGCGATTGGTGTTCGTGGGGCCGGAAGCCCGGCGCCGGAGGTCCCATGAGCCCCTCAGGTCACAAGGGATCGGTGATTGGCGGATTTGGGCCACCCCCGCCGACCGAACAGCCGCTTGACCTGCCCCTTTGTCCGCGCCCCTTGGTGCAAATCCGCCAATCAGGGTGTGAGGGGTCCGTCGCGTCCCGGGGAAGCCGCACGCAGCTGCACAGCGCCGTGACGGTCGGCACCCGCTCCTCGCTGGTCCCGCCTTCTCCGGACTCGGTGGGGCGGGGAGCGGGTTGCCGCCTGGGTCGGTCGCGGCCCGCTCACGATCCTCGCGCGCCGTGCCGAGCCCAGTCAATCCTTGGGTTTCCTCATAAAACCCCAGTGTTAGCTTGGGGGTTGTGACCCTGGAAGACCTCCGCGTGTTCATCGCCGTGTGCCGTGCGGGCAGCCTCAGCTCGGTAGCCCGTGACCTCGGCCGCACCCAGTCCGCCGTCAGCCAGCACGTCAAGCGGCTCGAGCGGGAGACCGGCGTGGCCCTGCTGGAACGCCAGCCGCGCGGAGTCGTCCCGACCCAGGCCGGCCGGATACTGGAAGCCGCCGCGGCCGAGGGCGTCAACGCCCTGGACGTCGCCGTACGCCGGCTCCGCGACCTGGTCGACGGCCACAGCGGGTACGTCCGCGTGGCCACCGGCGCGACGACCGTCCGGCACTTCATGTCCGACGCGGTCGTCACGTTCCGCCGCCGGCACCCCAAGGTGAACCTGGAGTTCCGCACCGTCAGTTCGGGCCGGGGCAGCTTCGACGCGCTCGCCGACGGCACGCTGGACCTCGCCTGGATCACCATCGGCCCACCGGTCCGGGGCATCGAGCAGCGGACGGTCGTGGAACTGCCCTGGCTCCTCGCGGTCCGGGCGGACGACCCGCTGGCCGACCGCCCGCACCTGGACCCTGCGGAGCTGTCCGACGCCCGGGTCATCCGGCTCCCGCCGAACTCCACGTCCGCCGCCCACCTGGAAGCGGCGTGCGCCGAGCGGGGCGTGCGGTTCGCCTACGAGCCGAACGTGGCCGACTGGGACACGGCCCTGCTGCTCGCCGAACTGGGCATCGGACGGGCGGTCGTACCCGCCGTACCGGGCCTGCCGGTCCCCGGCGACGGCCCACTTCGCCTGATCCCGCTGCCCGGCCTCCGTCCCCTCCCCGTCGGCTGGGCCGTCCGCCGCTGGGACGCCCTCAGCCCGCCGGCCCGGGCCTTCGCGGACACGGTCGCCGCCCTCCGCTGAGCGCCAACTCCACCCAGACCGTCTTGCCGACGTCCCGCTCGGACACGCCCCACAGCTTGGCCAGCACCTGTACGACGACGAGACCCCGGCCGTTCTCGTCCTCCAACCGCCCGTCCAGGAACCGCAGGTTGCGGTCGCCCCGGGCGTCGCTCACCTCGATACGCAAGGTGTCCTCGGCGGGGAGCAATACGAGCCGCAGTTCGAAGTCCCGGCCCGGTACGCGACCGTGCGTGACGGCGTTGGCGGCGAGTTCCGCCACGATGAGCTGGGCGGTGTGGCTGAGGTCGCCGTCGTGCGGGTATCCCCAGGTGGCGAGTGCGGTACCGGTGAGCCGACGGGCCAGCCGGGCGCCTCGGGGCGTTGCGCTGAGCCGTTGGACGAGTTCGGTTGTGGGGGTGGAGATTTCTACGTTCACATCACCGAGCGTGGTCAGTTCTCCCTACGCTGACCAGGGGAGACCCGGCGACTGTACGTAGTCGTACGGGTGCGGCTTGTGTGAGTACGGGTCAGTCGGAGGGTGGCGTGACGGAGGAGAGCGAGCGGAGGCCGGAGACGCCGGCGGAGGAGAACGGCTCGGCTGCGGTGTTCGCCGTACTGGGCAAGCAGCTCAAGTTGATGCGGGAGCGGGCGGGGCTGAACCAGCGGGAGTTCGGCCAGTTGGTGGGGTACGGCCCCGACCAGATCTCCGCCATGGAGCGAGGGGTACGCACGCCGCGGCCGGAGTTCCTGCGGCGGGCCGACGAGATCCTCGGGTCCAACGGCATGTTCATCGCGGTCATCCCCGAGGTGGAGGAGGCGATGACCAAGGCGCGGACGCGGCATCCTGAGTGGTACCGGAGCTACGCCGACTTGGAGGCGGTCTCCGTTGAGCTGCACTTCTACGCCAACCAGGGTGTGCCGGGGCTGTTGCAGACCGAGGACTATGCGCGTGCCGTGTTCTCCCGACGCCGTCCCCTTCTTGACGAGACCACCATCGAGAAGCGTGTCGCCGACCGGTTGGCACGTCAGCAGGTCCTGGAGCAGTGGCCACTGCCGATGTGCAGCTACGTCCTGGAAGAGGTGGTGCTGCACCGGCCCATCGGCGGTACGAAGGTGCACAAGGACCAACTGCGCAGGTTGCTGCGGATCGGCAGCATGCGCAACGTGGAGATCCAGGTGATGCCCTCCACACAGACCGAACACCCCAACATGGACGGCCCATTCAACCTGCTGACGCCCAGCAAGCGAGCCCAGGTCGCTTACGTGGAGGTGCAGGGATACCCGCGACTGATCGCCGACCCGGAGGAGGTACGTAAGATCGCCGACCGCTATGGGATCATGCGCGCGATGGCACTGACCCCCACGGAGTCCCTGGCCCTGATCGAGAAACTGCTGGGAGAGCGATGAACGCCAAGGAACTTGCCTGGTTTAAGTCCAGCTACAGCGGCGGTGAGGGCGGCGAGTGCGTCGAACTCGCTTACACCTGGCGCAAGTCCAGTTACAGCGACGGCGAAGGCGGCCAGTGCCTGGAAGTGGCCGCCCACCCCACCGCCATCCACATCCGCGACTCGAAGCAACCCCTCGCCGCCCACCTCACCGTCACCCCTTCCGCATGGTCAGCCTTCCTTCTGGGCGAGAAGGAACGCCTGCGGGACGGGTGATTCGCCCCGGGTCACCTCGGGTCCGCGCACGGTGGTGGAGCGGAGGGTGAAGCCGGCGTCGGAGAGCAGCTCCGCCATCTGCTCGGGGTGGCGCCGGTGGTAGTCCAGGGCCACGTCGTGACCGAAGGGACGTTCGAGGCGGAGCGGTACGTCACCCACCTGGAAGGCGAGCAGGAGGCGGCCGCCAGGAGCCAGTACCCGGTGGAACTCGGTGAACAGATCCGGGAGTTCGTCCACAGGTGTGTGGATGCTGGAGTACCAGGACACCACCCCGGCCAGCGAACCGTCGGCGACAGACAGCTTCCGCATGGAGCCCTGTTCGAACCGCAGCGCGGGGTGCCGGCGGCGGGCGATGGCGATCATGGCGTCCGAGAGGTCAAGGCCGAAGGCGGACAGGCCCAGGCCGGCCAGGTGGGCGGTGACGTCGCCGGGGCCGCAGCCGAGGTCGGCCACCGTGCCGTGGGGGCCGACCTGTTCGGCGTACGCGCTGAGGAGGGCTCGCTCCAGGGGCCTCTCGGCCAGGGGATCGCGGAAGTGGTCGGCGTAGTCCTCGGCGATGGTGTCGTAGAAGGCGCGGGTGTCGGTCATGGGGAGGGACCGTAGCGGCCCGCACCGACACTCCGCTTAGGCTGCTGCCGTTGGCCAACGCATCAACTGGGGGGTACAGGCCGATGAACCAGTCGACGGAGGTGTTCCAGCCACTCCAGGCGGACGACCCACCGGTGGTGGCGGGGTACCGGCTCGCCGCGCGGCTGGGCGCGGGCGGAATGGGCCGGGTCTACCTGTCCCACACGCAGGGCGGCCGGCCCGTCGCGCTCAAGGTCGTACGGCCGGAGCTGGCGGACGACCCGGATTTCCGGCGGCGGTTCGGCAGGGAGATCAAGGCGGCTCGACGGGTGCGGGGGGCGTACACCGCCGAACTGATCGACGCCGACGCCGACGGCGTACCGCCGTGGCTGGCCACGCTGTACGTGCCGGGGCCGTCCCTGGCGGAGGCCGTGGCCCGGCGGGGGCCATTGCCGGTGGCGGCCGTGCTGTGGCTGATGGCAGGGGTGGCGGAGGCGCTCCAGGCCATTCACGCCGAGGGCATCGTGCACCGGGATTTGAAGCCGTCGAACGTGCTGCTGGCCGCCGACGGGCCCCGGGTGATCGACTTCGGTATCGCGCTGGCCGCCGACGGGACCTCGTACACGGCGACAGGCGGCACGATCGGCACGCCCTCGTTCATGGCTCCGGAGCAGGCGTCCGGGGGCGAGGTGGCGGCGGCGACCGATGTCTTCGCGCTCGGGCAGACGGCCGCGTTCGCGGCGCTGGGCAGGCCGCTGTACGGGGACGGTCCGGCCGTGAACGTGCTGTACCGGATCGTGCATTCGGAACCCGACCTGGACCTGCTGCCCGAGCCGTTGCGTCCGCTGCTCGCCCGGTGCCTGGCCGCCGACCCGGCGGAGCGGGCCACTCCGGCGGAGGTCGTGGAGTGGTGCCGGCAGCGGCTGGGCGCGGAGGCCGACGCGGGCGGGGGGCCGGCCGTGTGGCGGGAGGTCACCGGACCGGAGGTGGCGGTTCCGGCACCCGTCCCCGAGCCGACCCCGGCGTACGCGCAGCCGCCGGTGCCCGCGCCCACCTCGCCCTATCCGCAGCAGCCGCTCATCGCGCCGGTCGGCTGGCCGCAGCCGACGCCGGAACAGCGCAAGGCCCGCCGCCGGCGCGCCGCGCTGATCTCGGTCGCGGGTGTGGCGGGCGGCGCGCTGTTGGTGGCGCTGCTGGCGTGGTCGGTGATGGACGCGAAGGGCCGGACGAGCGGGCGGAACACGGCCGGTTCCCGGACGTCCGCCATGGCTTCTGCCCCACAGTCCTCCTCGTCGGCGTCCGCACCGGGCTCCTCGTCGGATTCCTCGTCCCGCTCCTCAGGCGCGTCCGCCCCGGGGGCCGGTGACGTTGCGTCCTCGGCCTCTCCGCGAGACCCGCGGCCAGAAGGGTTCGCCCAGCTCTGGCTGGACGCGAAGACCTCGCTGAGCCTCAAGGACCGGGAACCCCAGCGGAGGAACCGCAAAGGAGACATCCGCTTCGACTGTCAGACGATCAGCTGCGAACTGAAGAGTGACAGCGTGGTGTTCCTTCAGATCTACGGCCGACCCGGCACCACCCTCGACGAGTGCCGGCTCCTCCTCAAGCACGCGACGAAGCACAGTTGGACGCTGAGCAGCGCGGCGGCCGGCACCGAGTTCTGCATGAAGGACGACGAGGGCAACATCGGGCTGTACGTGATCCAGACGAAGTCCACCGCGATGCCCGACATCGCCTTCCTCACCGGCGACCTGACGGTCTGGCGGCACGCCGCCTAAGCCACCCCCACCATCCGCAACACCGCCGTAGTCGTGGCCGCCCCCAGCACCACCACGGCGAACGGTGCCCGGCGCCAGGCCAGTGCGGCGCCCACCATCACCCCGACGGGGCGGGCCCAGCCCGCGAAGCCGCCGGACTCGGTCAGCGCGCCCGTGGCCAGCAGGGCGACCAGGAGGACCACCGCGCCCGCCGAGGCCAGCTCCTGGACTCGGGGCGGGACCGTGACCCGGCCGTGCAGGACCGGGCCGACCAGCCGGAAGGCGTACGTGCCGACGGCCAGGGCGAGGATCACGATGAGCGTGGTGTTCATGCGGCGGCTCCCCGATCGGTCGGGCGGCGGTGCAGAAACAGTCCCGCCAGGGCCAGCAGGACCGGGACCCCGGCCGGGACGGCGGGCGTGGCCGCCAGGGCCAGGGTGGCGCCGAGCAGGGCGCACCGCCGTACCGCCGCGTCGGCGCGGAGGGCGGGCAGGACCAGGGCGACCAGGACGGCGGGGAACGCGGCGTCCAGTCCGTAGCGGGCGGTGTCGCCGAGGGCGCTGCCCGCGAGCGCGCCGGCCAGGACGCCGGTGTTCCACACGGCGAACAGACCGAGCCCGGATATCCAGAACGCCCGCCGCTGCCGTACCGGGTCGGACTGAGCGAGGGCGAAGGCGACCGTCTCGTCGGTGACCAGGTGGGCGCCCAGGAAGCGGGTCGCGCGGCCGGTGCCGAGGATCTCGGCCACGGCCAGGCTGAAGGCCGCCGTCCGGGTGTTGAGCAGCAGCCCGGTGGCCACGGCGGCCACCGGACCGCCCCCGGCGAGCAGCACGCCCACCGCGCTGAACTGGGCCGATCCCGCGTACACCACCAGGGACATGAGCGCCGGGACCCACACCGGCAGCCCGCCGGCGACGGAGACGGCACCGAAGGAGACGCCGACGACGCCGCTGGCCAGCCAGACGAGCGAGCTGTCGCGGAGGAGGGAGCGGTCGGTGCCCCGATCGGGTGGTGTTCGTTGTGGCGAACGCATGTTCTCTACGATGGACAGTGAGCGCCCTGTCCGTCAAGGCGAACGATCGTACCGATGGAGCGAACGCACATGTCCGAGGTGCCCGCCCGGCTCCCCCTGGAGTGGATCGCCGCGTCCCTGAAGCGGGAGCGCGGCCGTGCCGGTCTGTCCCTGTCCGAGCTGGCCAAACGTGCCGGAATCGCCAAGTCCACGTTGTCCCAGCTGGAGGCCGCGAGCGGGAACCCGAGTATGGAGACCATCTGGGCGCTCGCGGTCGCGCTCGGCGTGCCGTTCAGCGCGCTGGTGGAGTCACCGGCACCCGGCGTCCAGGTCATCCGGGCCGGCGAGGGGCCCACGGTCGGCTCGGAGCGGTCCAGCTATGTGGCCGCGCTGCTGTCGGCGAGCCCGCCGGGGGCGCGCCGGGACATTTATTACGTGTGGCTGGAGCCCGGGACCGTACGGGATTCAGAGCCCCACATTCCGGGGACCGTCGAGCACATCGTGGTCAGCGACGGGGCCGTGAAAGCCGGTCCGCGCGGCGGGGCCGTGGAACTCGGCACGGGGGACTACATGTCGTACCGGGGAGACGTGCCCCACGCGTACGAGGCGCTCGCGGCCGGGACCAAGTTTGTGCTGATCATGCAGCACATGTGAGCGTTCGTGAATACGAAATGAACGGGGAAAGGCAGGAGCCCCGTCGCCGGTGGCGCGGGGCTCCTTGGGTACTGCACTCAGGTTCTGCGATCAGGCAGTGATCAGACGGGAGTGACGTTCTCCGCCTGCGGACCCTTCGGGCCCTGCGTCACGTCGAAGCTCACCTGCTGGTTCTCCTCGAGGGAGCGGAAGCCGGAGGCGTTGATCGCGGAGTAGTGAACGAAGACGTCGGGGCCGCCGCCCTCCTGGGCGATGAAGCCAAAGCCCTTTTCGGCGTTGAACCACTTGACGGTTCCGGTAGCCATAAGCCCTCCTTGGGCTCAAAAGGGTTGCCCTGCCTCCAGAACCTGCAAGTGCGAAACGGTGCTGCACGACTGCATTCGTCTGAAAACGACGAGAGCCTGCGGTTACATGCTCCGCAGGCTCTGTACTGCAAGGGAAACCAAACTGCAACTTGCGGCAAGCCTAGCATCCGGGCAGCCGAAAGCAATAGGGATCAAGATCACGTCACCCAGATGTTTGAACGTCCGCTAGGCCGTTCGGGGGTGGGGTCGGTCCCAGCACCGTACCCCACGGGGTCTAGTCTCGCGATGTGGACAATTCTCGCACCCGGCCGCGCGTCGGCCACATCCAGTTCCTGAACTGCCTGCCCCTCTACTGGGGGCTCGCGAGAACCGGCACGCTCCTCGACTTCGAGCTCACCAAGGACACCCCGGAGAAGCTCAGCGAGCGGCTCGTGCGCGGCGACCTCGACATCGGTCCCATCACCCTGGTCGAGTTCCTGCGCAACGCCGACGACCTCGTCGCCTTCCCTGACATCGCCGTCGGCTGCGACGGTCCGGTGATGTCCTGCGTGATCGTCTCGCAGGTCCCGCTGGACCGGCTCGACGGCGCCCGGGTCGCCCTCGGTTCGACCTCGCGCACCTCGGTCCGGCTCGCCCAGCTGCTGCTCGCCGAGCGGTACGGCGTCCAGCCCGACTACTACACCTGCCCGCCGGACCTCAGCCTGATGATGCAGGAGGCGGAGGCCGCCGTCCTCATCGGCGACGCCGCCCTGCGCGCCAACCTCCTCGACGGGCCCCGCTTCGGTCTCCAGGTGCACGACCTCGGCGCGCTGTGGAAGGAGTGGACCGGCCTGCCGTTCGTCTTCGCGGTGTGGGCGGCCCGCCGGGACTACCTGGAACGCGAGCCGTTCATCACGCGCAAGGTCCACGAGGCCTTCCTCGCCTCCCGCAACCTCTCCCTGGAAGAGGTGCACAAGGTCGCCGAACAGGCCGCCCGCTGGGAGGAGTTCGACGAGGCCACCCTGGAGCAGTACTTCACCACCCTCGACTTCAGCTTCGGCACACCCCAGCTGGAGGCCGTCGCCGAGTTCGCCCGCCGCGTCGGCCCGACGACCGGCTTCCCGGCCGACGTGAAGGTGGAACTGCTCCAGCCCTGAACGGGGTAGGAACCCGGGACAGGCCGACCGAGGGGGGAAGCGTGGGCGGGGTGACGACGGGAGCGCTGGCGCTCGGCGCCCTGCTGTGGGGCGCGCTGGCGGGGGCGCTGCTGCCCCGCGCCGCCTACCGTTTCGCCGTACCGTCCGGCGAGCCCTGGCGCGACCGCTGCCCCGGCGGCCACCACCCGGTCCGGGGGTGGCTGGGCGGGGTCCGGTGCGGGGAGTGCGCGCGCCTGGGCCAACGCGGGGGAGCCGAGGGGCGGGTGCCCGTCACGTCGTACGAGCCGTACGCCCCCTCCGCGCCCCTCCTCGCCACCGCCACCGCCCTCGTCTGCGCCGCGCTCGCCGCCGCCACCGGCACCCGGCCCGAGTTGGGGGTGTGGCTGCTGCTCGCGCCCGTCGGCGTGCTGCTCGCCGCCGTCGACTTCCGGGTGCGGCGGCTGCCCGATCCGCTGACCCTCCCGCTGGCCGCCACCGCCCTCGCCCTGCTCGGTCTCGCCGCCCTGCTCCCCGAACACGCCGGCCACTGGCGCACCGCCCTGTACGGCGCCCTCGCGCTGGGCGCCGGCTACTACGTGCTGTACCGCGTCAACCCGGGCGGCATGGGCTTCGGCGACGTGAAGCTGGCCGTGGGCGCGGGCGCCGTACTCGGCTGGTACGGCTGGCCCACCGTGCTGCTCGGCACCTTCGCCGGGTTCCTGCTCGGCGCGCTCTACGGCGGCGCGCTCGTGCTGGCCCGGCAGGCGGGCCGGAAGACGGCGGTGCCGTTCGGTCCGTTCCTCCTCGCCGGTGCCCTCACCGGACTGCTGATCGGCGCGTACGCGGCCTGAGGTCTTTCGCCCGAAACGGCTGGCGTACGCTGGTTCGGTCCGTCCACACCCCTTCACGAAAGGGACGCCCTGGTGACCGAGAAGGCCGACCTCACGTCTGTCCTCGACCGTGCCGCTGCCGGTGGGCGGATCACCCCGGAAGAGGCGCTCGTCCTCTACCGCGACGCCCCCCTGCACGCCCTGGGCGCCGCCGCCGACGCCGTGCGCCGCCGCAAGTACGCGGGCATCGAGCACATCGCCACGTACATCATCGAGCGGAACATCAACTACACGAACGTGTGTGTCACGGCGTGCAAGTTCTGCGCCTTCTACGCGGCCCCCAAGGACAAGGAGAAGGGCTGGACGCGGGATCTGGACGACATCCTGCGCCGCTGCGCCGAGACCGTCGAGCTCGGCGGCACCCAGATCATGTTCCAGGGCGGTCACCACCCGGACTACGGCGTCGAGTACTACGAGAAGCACTTCCGGGCCATCAAGGAAGCCTTCCCGCAGCTGGTCATCCACTCCCTGGGCGCGTCCGAGGTCGAGCACATGGCCCGGATCAGCGGAGTCTCTGTGGAAGAGGCCATCACCCGGATCCACGAGGCCGGCCTGGACTCCTTCGCCGGTGCCGGCGCGGAACTGCTCCCCGAGCGCCCCCGCAAGGCCATCGCGCCCCTCAAGGAGAGCGGTGAGCGCTGGCTGGAGATCATGGAGACCGCGCACCGGCTGGGCGTCGAGTCCACCTCCACCATGCTGATGGGCACCGGCGAGACCAACGCCGAGCGGATCGAGCACCTGCGGATGATCCGGGACGTACAGGACCGTACGGGTGGCTTCCGCGCGTTCATCCCGTACACCTACCAGCCCGAGAACAACCACCTGAAGGGCCGTACCCAGGCGACCCTCTTCGAGTACCTGCGGATGATCGCCATCGCCCGCCTCTTCCTGGACAACGTCCAGCACATCCAGGGCTCGTGGCTCACCACCGGCAAGGAGGTCGGCCAGCTCTCCCTGCACTACGGCGCGGACGACCTCGGCTCGATCATGCTGGAGGAGAACGTGGTCTCCTCGGCCGGAGCCAAGCACCGCTCCAACCGCCTGGAGATCATCGACCTGATCCGCAAGGCGGGCCGCGTCCCGGCGCAGCGCGCGACGACGTACGAGCACCTGGTCGTCCACGACGACCCGGCGAACGACCCCGTGGACGACCGCGTGGTCTCCCACATCTCCTCCACGGCCATCGAGGGCGGCACGGCCCACCCCGAGCTGAAGCTGCTCGCGTCGAACTGACGCCGCTGTGGAGACGATTCACGCGGCGGACCGGGTCTTCGTCACCTGGGACTCCGAGCCGATCGAGAACGGCGCTGTGGTGGTCGGCGGGGACCGGATCGGCGCTGTGGGTCCGTACGACGAGTTGCGCGAGCGGTTTCCGCAGGCCCGGGTACGCCACTGGCCGGGCTCCCTCGGCCCGGCCCGCATCCACGACGGCCCCGTTCCGGCCGCCCCCAGCCCGCGCGAACGCATCCACGCCGTACTGAAGCTGGGAGCGGTGGCGATCCCGGAGCGGTACGTCGACTCACCGGAACTCCGGGCGGCGGCCGAGCGCAACGACGTCGTGGTGTTTCCGGGTACGGCCGGAACGCCGGCGATCCGGCAGACCGGCCGGGCCGACCTGGCCGTCTTCGACGGGGCGGGGGCGTGCATCGCGACGGTGTGCGCCGGGCGCCTCGTCCACAGACGGCGCTAGCGGCGCCGGGCAGGGCGTCGGACAGGGGCGATCACCCCGTGAACGCCTCCGCGAACGCCCCTGACCGCTGGGCGACCCCGCTGCAGTCCGTGGCCGCGTCGTCCCGTCCTGACCGCCCGGCCTCGCACTCGCGGTCCCGGAACGTCGACCACATCGACACCCAGGCGACGCCGTTCCGCTCCGCGAAGGTCCGCACCTGGCCCGCGTCGGAGAGCGTGAACGTCTCGCCGGAGACGTCGTTGACGCCGATCATCGAGGTCAGCGCCATGCCCCGCCAGGCCTGCGCGTCCGACAGCCCGAACACCTTCTTCAGCTGGGCGTGCGCGGCCGTCGCGGAGGTCAGGGCGTAGTCGCCCATGTCGCCGCCGTACGACTCGCCGTAGTTCATGGTCATGAGATTGACCGTGGAGACCTGGACGTCGTACGTGTTCGCGGACTCCAGCAGCGCGAGGCCGTCCGCGTCGAGCCCCGACGGCATCACCGGAAGCGTGAAGGAGACCTCCAGATCCGGGCGTTCCTCCTGCAACCGCGCGATCGCCCGCGAACGCAGTGCGACGGAAGCGGAGTCGGTCAGCTCGTCGCCCTCGATGTCGAAGTCGGCCTCACTGGAGCCCGCCGCGTCCAGTGCCTCGGCATAGGCGGCGGCGAGTTCCGAAACACTGTCGCAGGCGGCGGCCAACTCCTTTCCTGAGGCGCCGCCGAACGAAACGCGGACGCCGGTGCCCTTTTTCCTCAGCGCGGATATCCGTGCTGTCACAGCGGAGTCGGCAATCGCCTCGGTGCCGTTCCACTTCGGCGTACAGCCACTGCCACCGGAGATCACGAAGGCGAGGTTGTACGCCGCCGGGGACCCGGCGGAGTCGGTGGCCGCGGCCTCGGTGGCGCTGACGTAGGGGGCGTAGGCGGTGCTGGTCGCGGGGGCGGCGCTGGAGACAGCGGCGTGCGGCGCGCCCGTGGCCTGCGCGGAACAACCCGTCACCGCGAGCGCGACCGCGCAGCCGGCCCCGGCCATCGGCCTCAGTGGACTCCTCATGAGGGGAAATCTCTCACACCGGGGTGTGGTCTCCGTCCGTTCTCTCAGCTCGGCAACAGGTTCAAGGCGCCTTCATGGGCAACTCGCAAGAATCTCGGGTGGCTCACAAGAATTCCCGAGAAAAGGCCACACAAAGGCTCTCTAATATCCGAGGAATGCAATCCGAACCCGCCATCGAAACTCGCGCCGCCGGGCGCGGTCGTCGCCGCAAACATGGCAACGGGCCCACCGAGGGGCCCGTGTTCGTTGACACCACCGGACGCCGGTCGAAGGTGCTGCGCCGGCTCGGCCTGTTCCTCGGCGCCGTCTGCCTCGCCTACGCGGGCGTGCTCGCCGCCGCGTTCACGGGCTGGGGCACCTCCCTGAACCCCTCGTCCCTGCTGCCCTTCGGCACCGGCGCCGACGGCGGCCGGGCGCCCGGCCTGCTACGGCCGGAGGGCGGCACCGGCCGCCAGGCGGACCCGCCGAACACCCTCCAGCCGACGGCTTCCCCCACCGCGTCCACGACCCCGTCCGTCTCCGCCTCCGCGGGCGCGGGCGCCAACTGACCGGAGCGCAGCGGCAGTCATGAACACTCCGACGTCCCGGGGCCGCAGGCGCGCGCCCACCCGCATCGAGCGCGCGGCAGGCAGGGCCGCGGCGCTGCAACGGCCCCGCGTCATCCTCGCCCTGCTGCTCCTGCTCGCGCTGACCTGCGTGATGCTGCTCGACGGGTATCTGCGCGCCGAGGTCGGCGGCGACCAGCGCGTGCGCAGCGGGGCCGACTCCAGCGAGGTCCCGGACGCGATCCTCGACGGCGGCCCAATCCTCACCTTCCGGGGCGGCCGGGCCACCACGGTCTCCGTCCCCGCCAAGACCATCGCCCTCACCTTCGACGACGGCCCGAACCCGACCTGGACGCCCCAGGTCCTCAAGATCCTGCGGAAGTACGACGTCCCCGGCACGTTCTTCCTGGTCGGCTCGATGGTGTCCCGCTACCCGGGCATCGTGCGGACGATGGTGGAGCAGGGCAACGAGGTCGGCATCCACACCTTCACGCACGTCGACCTGTCGTACCAGTCCGCGTCCCGTGTCGACCGCGAGATGGAGCAGACGCAGCTCGCCCTCGCCGGCGCGGCCGGCATCACCACGACCCTGTTCCGGGCGCCGTACTCCTCCGAGACGGACGCCATCGACGACTACAGCTGGCCCGTCTACGAAAGGCTCGGCAAGGACGGGTACACCAGCGTCTTCGTCGACACCGACAGCGACGACTGGAAGCGGCCGGGCGTCTCCGACATCGTGCGGTGGGCCACCCCGAAGGGCACGCAGGGTGCCTCGGTGCTCTTCCACGACGCGGGCGGCGAACGCTCGCAGACGATCGCGGCGCTGCCGGAGTACATCGAGAAGATGAAGGCGAAGGGCTACACCTTCACCACCATCAGCGGGGTCATGGAGCGGCAGCGCGCGGCGCAACGGCAGACGGCGGGCGGTGGCACGCCGACCGGTCCCGGCCTCCAGGCCGCCCACCACAAGGCCACCGGCCTGACCCTGTACGAGGGCAAGGCCCTGGTCGCGGCCGTGGCCGTCGCGGAGTGGACCGTGCCCGCGCTGTCGGTGGGGCTGGTGATCGTCGGTGTGGCCGTGCTGGGCCGGTTCGGGATGATGCTGGTCCTCGCCCGCCGCCACCACCGGCAGCGCAACGGACGCCGGTTCGGCTGGGGCCCTCCGGTCACCGGGCCGGTGAGCGTGATCGTCCCGGCGTACAACGAGAAGGAGTGCATCGCCCACACCCTTCAGTCACTGGCGCGCAGCACCCACCCGATCGAGATCATCGTGGTGGACGACGGCTCGACCGACGGCACCTCGCGGATCGCGCGCGACGCTGCCGAGTCGCTCGGCATGGCGAACGTCCGGGTGATCCGCCAGGAGAACGCCGGCAAGCCGGCCGCCCTGAACAACGGCGTGCGCAACGCGTCGTACGACATCGTCGTGATGATGGACGGCGACACGGTCTTCGAACCGGACACCGTACGGCAGCTCGTGCAGCCGTTCGCCGATCCGTCCGTCGGCGCGGTCGCCGGCAACGCCAAGGTCGGCAACCGCACCACGGTGATCGGGGCCTGGCAGCACATCGAGTACGTGATGGGCTTCAACCTCGACCGGCGCATGTACGACCTGCTGCGCTGCATGCCCACCATCCCGGGCGCGATCGGCGCGTTCCGCCGGGACGCCGTGCTGGCGGTCGGCGGCATGAGCGAGGACACCCTCGCCGAGGACACCGACATCACCATCGCCATGCACCGCGCGGGCTGGCGGGTCGTCTACCAGGAGCACGCCAGGGCCTGGACGGAGGCGCCCGGCTCCCTGGGGCAGCTCTGGTCCCAGCGCTACCGCTGGTCGTACGGCACCATGCAGGCCCTGTGGAAGCACCGCAAGTCCCTGACGGACCGGGGACCGTCGGGCCGCTTCGGCCGCGTCGGCATGCCGCTGGTGGTGATCTTCCAGGTGGTGACCCCGCTCTTCGCCCCGCTCATCGACGTCTTCACCGTCTACTCCATGATCTTCGTCGATCTCCGGGCGGCGCTGCTGGCCTGGCTGGCGGTACTGGGCGTCCAACTCCTCTGCGCGGCCTACGCCTTCCGCCTGGACCGGGAGAAGTACCGCTACCTCCTGATGATGCCCCTGCAGCAACTGGCCTACCGCCAGATGATGTACCTCGTCCTCATCCACTCCTGCGTCACGGCGCTCACGGGCGGCCGCCTGCGCTGGCAGAAGCTGAAGCGGACGGGCGAGGTCGGGACACCGGCGGGGGCGGGCTGAGATGGGAGCGCACAGCAGGACCGCGGCCGCTCCCGACGCGGGACCGTCCCGCGCGGAGCCGGCCGGACGCGACCGCTACTTCGACACGCTCAGGGCCCTGGCGCTGGTCAGGGTGGTGACGTACCACACCTTCGGGTGGGCCTGGTGCGGCCTGGTGTTCCCCTCCATGGGCGTCATGTTCGCCCTGGCCGGCACCCTGATGGCGAAGTCCCTGGAACGCCCGGCCCCTATGGTCCTGAGGAGCAGGCTCAGACGGCTCCTGCCCCCGTTCTGGTTCTGGGGCCTCTTCGTGGTGCTCGCGATGCTGCTCCACGGCTGGATGCCGGGCCGCCAGATCGTCTACTGGGTCGTCCCGCTCGGCGACCCGCCGGGCGACGCGTGGGGCGAGCAGGCCTGGGAGATCCTCTGGTACCTGCGCACCTACCTCTGGTTCGTGCTGCTCTCCCCGCTGCTGCTGCGGGTCTTCCGGCTCGCCCCGGTCCCGGTGCTGCTGCTGTCCCTCGCGCCGGTCCTGGTGCTGAACTTCCTCTGGGCGGACCCGGACGGCCGGCTGGGCAGCGCCCTGTGGGACCTGTCGACGTACCTGGGCTGCTGGCTGCTCGGCTTCGCCCACCGCGACGGCGTGCTCCAGCGGGCGAAGCCGGCCTCGGTGGCCGTCCTGTCCCTCGCGGCCCTCGGCTACGGCGCCTGGTACGCCTTCACGCACCAGGCGGACTCCGGGACGTACGACCTGGACGAGAACCCCCTCGCGCAGGCCTTCTGGTCGGCCGGGTTCGTGCTGCCGCTGATGTGGGCGAAGGCGCGCTTCCGGATCGACTTCGCCCGGCTGACCCGGTTCCGGCGCCTGGACCGCGCGGTCACCGTCTTCAACGCCCGCGCGGTGACGATCTACCTGTGGCACCAGATCGCGCTGGTGCTGGCCGTCCCGCTGATCGACCGGCTCTGGAACGTGCCGGCCTTCGAGGCGTACCTCCCGCTGGACAGCCAGTGGTTCCTGTTCGGCGTGGGCTGGGTGCTGATCGCCTTCTTCGTGCCGGCCTGCGGGTGGGTGGAGGACGTCGCGGCACGCAAGAAGCCGACGCTCCTGCCGGGAGGGCGGGCTGCAAGAATGGGCGGGTGACCCGCGCTTCCCTGAACAAGCAGCCGCACGAAGTCGCCTCGATGTTCGACGACGTGGCGGAACGGTACGACCTGACGAACGACGTGCTGTCGCTCGGCCAGGACCGGCGCTGGCGCAAGGAGGTGGCGAAGGCGGTCGACGCGCGCCCCGCGCAGAAGGTCCTGGACCTCGCCGCCGGGACGGCCACCTCCTCGCTGCCCTTCGCGCGGACGGGCGCGTACGTCGTTCCCTGCGACTTCTCCCTCGGCATGCTCCAGGTCGGCAAGAAGAAGCACACCTGGCTGCCGTTCACGGCGGGTGACGCGACGCGGCTGCCCTTCAAGGACGACACCTTCGACGCGGTGACGATCTCCTTCGGGCTGCGCAATGTGCAGGACACGGACGCGGCGCTGCGCGAGATGTACCGGGTCACCCGGCCCGGCGGACGCGTGGTGATCTGCGAGTTCTCCCACCCGACGTGGGCGCCGTTCCGGACCGTCTACACCGAGTACCTGATGCGGGCCCTGCCGCCGGTCGCGCGCGCGGTGTCCTCCAGCCCGGACGCGTACGTCTACCTCGCCGAGTCCATCCGGGCCTGGCCCGACCAGCCCGCGCTCGCCGAACGGCTGCGCAAGGCGGGCTGGGCCAAGGTGGCGTGGCGCAACCTCACCGGCGGGGTGGTCGCGCTGCACCGGGGCTTCAAGGAGTAGCGGGCGGCGGGCCCCGGGCGGGCCGGGGCTTCGAGGAAAGCTTCAGGAAGAGCTGAATCCGGCCACCGCGTACGGGTCGCCGGGCTGCTCCAGCTCCCGTTGCAGTCCGCCCGTCGGGGGTCGCGGAACGCGTGGTTCACGCACGCCTCCGCCGCCCTCGCCCTCACCGAAGTCGAACCACACGTACACCATCGAGTCCGGCGGCACCTCGGCACCGGGCTGCGGATACTGGCGCACGACGTAGTCGACGACGGTGCGGTGGAACTCCGGGCGGTCCGGCGCGTTGAGGAACAGACCCCGCGCCCTGGCCGTTTCGCGCGCGTCCACGGCCATCAGACCGACCAGACGCGGGACGCGCACTTCGGGTGTTTTGGGTGTTATACGCACAGATGTCACCCCCAGCGGTACTGGAAGGGTAACTCTCGCCCGTCCCACCCGGAAGGCGCCGATGTCTTTCTGTGACAGATGACTACTGAGAGTGCTGAAAGCGGAGTCGGAAGCTCAGGACCGGCTCGTCCAGCGTGGGGTGCGCGTAGGTCTCCGCCGGCTCCATGCCGAGCCGCCGGGTCACCGCGATCGACCGCTCGTTGCCCCGGAGGACCAGCGCCACCACCCCCGGCACCCCGGCCTCCCGCACGCGGCTGAGCGTCTCCCGCGCCGCCGCCGTCACGTACCCCCTGCCCCAGTGCGCCCGCCCGAGCCGCCAGCCGATCTCGATCTCGCCGACCGGGCCCCAGTCCCGCCGCCACGGCTGCGCGCCGGTGAAGCCGATGACCTCCCCTGACTCGTCCAGCACGGTCCACAGGCAGAAGCCGTGCTCGGCGTCGTGCAGCCGCTGGCGCGCGGTGAGTTCCTCGTAGACCGACAGCCCCGCCGGCCTGCCGCCGTGGAACCGCATCACCTCCGGGTCTGCGAAGATCCGGTGCCAGGCGACCGCGTCCTCGTGCGTGGGAACGCGCAGCCGTACCGCGGGGAGAGGTCGGTTCACAGAGCAGCCCTTCAGCCAGGCGATGAAGTCCGCTGAATAGACTGCCCATGTCCAGTGCCGGTCGGCACGCAGATTTCGAACCTTGGGGAGATCCCGCCGTGACCGAGCCCCTCTCCGACCACACCGCCGATGTGATCGTCGTGGGCGCGGGGCCAGCCGGCTCCACGACCGCGTACCACCTCGCCAAGGCCGGTCTCGACGTCCTGCTCCTGGAGAAGACCGAGTTCCCGCGCGAGAAGGTGTGCGGTGACGGCCTCACCCCGCGCGCGGTCAAGCAGCTCGTCGCCATGGGCATCGACATCTCGGAGGAGGCCGGCTGGCTGCGCAACAAGGGCCTGCGCATCATCGGCGGCGGCTCCCGGCTCCAGCTCGACTGGCCGGATCTCGCCGCCTACCCGAACTACGGCCTGGTCCGTAAGCGCGACGACTTCGACGAGCAGCTCGCCCGCAACGCCCAGAAGGCCGGCGCCCGGCTGTACGAGCGCTGCAACGTCAGCGGCCCGGTCGTCGACGACCGCACCGGCCGCATCACCGGCGTCACCGCCAAGCTCGGCGAGGAGAAGCGCGAGGTCACCTTCCACGCGCCGCTCGTCGTCGCCGCCGACGGCAACTCCACCCGCCTCTCCCTGGCGATGGGCCTGCACCGCCGCGAGGACCGCCCGATGGGCGTCGCGGTCCGGACGTACTTCCACAGCCCCCGCCACGACGACGACTACCTGGAGTCCTGGCTGGAACTGTGGGACCGCCGCGGCCCCCAGGACCGCCTGCTGCCGGGTTACGGCTGGATCTTCGGCATGGGCGACGGCACGTCGAACGTGGGCCTCGGCGTGCTGAACACGTCCGCCTCCTTCAAGGAGCTGGACTGGCGCGAGATCCTCAAGGCGTGGTGCGCCTCCATGCCGGAGGACTGGGGCTACACCCCGGAGAACATGACCGGCCCGATCCGTGGCGCCGCCCTGCCCATGGCCTTCAACCGCCAGCCGCACTACACGCGCGGGCTGCTGCTCGTCGGCGACGCCGGCGGCCTGGTGAACCCCTTCAACGGCGAGGGCATCGCCTACGCCATGGAGTCCGGCCAGATCGCCGCCGACGTCATCGTGCAGGCCCACGCGCGCGCGACGCCCGCCCAGCGCGAGATCGCCCTCCAGCGCTACCCGCGCGTCCTCAAGGACACCTACGGCGGCTACTACACGCTCGGCCGCGCCTTCGTGAAGCTCATCGGCAACCCGAAGGTCATGCAGATCGCCACCCAGCGCGGTCTGACCCACCCGCTGCTGATGAAGTTCACCCTGAAGCTGCTGGCGAACCTCACCGACCCGACGGGCGGCGACGCGATGGACCGCATCATCAACGGTCTGAGCAAGGTGGCCCCGAAGGCGTGACTAGGCGCTGAAAGCCGCGGCGTTGGCGGCCCGGCGGGCGTACACCGCGTCCCGCTGGTCCGCCATCTGCCGCAGCGCGTCCTTCTTGTCCCGTTTCGAGAGCCGGTCCAGATAGACGTACCCGTCGGTGTGGTCGGTCTCGTGGGCCAGGCACCGCGCGAAGTACCCGGTGCCCTCGACGACGACGGCGTTGCCGTCCCTGTCCTGCCCGCGCACGACGGTCCGGTCCGGCCGCGGTACGGCCATCACGGCACCCGGCACCGACAGGCACCCCTCACCCTCGTCCAGCAGCCGTCGCCCGGTCGTGGGCGTTTCGAGCACCGGATTGACGACGTGCCCGACATGTCGGACTCCGTCGTCATCGAGGCAGTCGTACACGAACAGCCGCAGATCCACCCCGACCTGATTGGCCGCCAGTCCCGCCCCGTCGGCGACATACATGGTGCGGAACATGTCGTCGATGAGCGCGGCGAGGTCGGGACCGAACTCCGTGACCTCCCGGCACGGCTTGTGCAGCACCTCCTCACCGACCTCGGTGACGCGGCGCACCGCACCCCGCGCGGCCTCCGGGGCGTACCGCGGGTAGTGGTCGGCTGGACTTCCCTGTACGAACACGCGTGGCATCGCGTGGACTCCTTCGCTCGGCGACGGGCCACCGGGCGGCGGCCCGAGCAGAGCATGTCAGGGACGACACGAGGGCCGCTGCCCCCGAGCGGCTGCGGCCCTACGCGTGCGAGAGGTGCGGAGTGCGCTCAGAGCACCCGCACGGCCCCGGTGGGCGGGTCGTACGACAGCGGGCGCTCCACGACGCCGCTGGAGGGGTTCTGCGCGCCCACGAACATGCCGTCGCCGACGTACACGGCGACGTGGTACGCGCTGCCCGCACTGCCCCAGTACAGGATGTCGCCCGGCTGGAGGTTGCTCAGCGAGACCTGGGTGCCGGCCGTCGACTGGTCCTGGGAGACGCGCGGCAGGCTGATGCCGACCTGCTTGAAGGCCGTCTGCACCAGGCCGGAGCAGTCGTAGGCGGAGGGGCCGGTGGCGCCGGAGACGTACGCCTTGCCGACCTGCGCCTTGACGAAGCTGATGACGGCCGCCGCCGAACCGGTGGCCGTGGACGTGCTGGTGGAGGTGGAGGTGGACGTGGTGGTGGAGCCGACGTCCGCCGTGGTGGAGAGAGTGGTCCGCTCCGCGGTGCGGGAGGCGCGGGCGGCGGCCTCCTTGCGTGCGGCCTCCTGGGCCTTCTGCTTGGCCTCCGCCGCCTTCTTCTTGGCGTCGGCGAGGT
Organism: Streptomyces flaveolus; assembly: GCF_000716535.1. Classification (GTDB taxonomy): domain Bacteria; phylum Actinomycetota; class Actinomycetes; order Streptomycetales; family Streptomycetaceae; genus Streptomyces; species Streptomyces flaveolus_A. Next base: position 55,875 of record NZ_JNWV01000004.1, read on the forward strand.
CCGCCTTGGCCTGCTTCGCGGCCTTCGCGGCAGCCGCGTCACGCTCGGCTTGGAGCTGGTAGTTCGCGGCGGCCTGTTCGGTGGCGTCCGCGGACTGGGCCGCCTGAGCGGCCAGGTCGGCCGTCAGGGTGGGCAGTTCGAGGGTCTGCGTCACCGGCTCGGCCGCGTTCGCCGAGCCGGACGCCCCGGCGACTGCCAGGGTGCCGAGGACGCCACCGGCAACTCCGGCCCGCATCGCGAGGGTCGACGCGCTGCGGCGGGGCTTCCGGTGGCTGCGTATGTGAGCGGTGTGGGACATGGGAACAACCGGTACCAGGGGCTCCTTCATATCTTCAAGAAACGTGTGCTGCGCCACAGTTGTTCAATCGAGACCCGGAATCCCGGGCGTGTCGCTCTTTATTGACGCCGTAACGGACATTGTGGACGCCCGTGATCAAGCCCTTGATCACGGTCTTTGATCATTACGTCCGAATTGCCCTCCGCCTACCACTGGTTGGGTTCGTTGGCCAAGCCCGGTTCTCATGGACCTCTCATGAATGTGGCGGAGGTCACGGAACGATTACCGGAATAGCGGCGTCCGACGCCTGCTCGGCTCGTGAACGCGTGCACGTGCCCCGGACCGCGTCCACACCCCGCTACGGACTCCCTCCGAGGTATGAACGCGCCCCACTATCAGCCCTCCGCGTCCATCGCCAATTTGCATGCGTCGGAAGTCTCTTGATATGGAGACGCCCCCTCCGGCCTGCGGTGACGTGCGAGATTGTCACTTCTGGTGATCAACTGAACGCTTCGGGTATGAAGATCACCCATCATCCGACTTCATGATCCTTCGTCAGGTGGTGGAGATCACAAAGCTTGTGTAATACCCCGTGTCGCAGATCACAGAGCGGCGGGCATAAGATGCGAGGCAGTTGGGCTTGTGACCTGCTTCACATGTTCGCGATCTTCGCCGGGGCGAGCGGGGTTCGTGGGACCGGTGGGGCGGATGTGAGCCCAGTGCAACCGCCAGCAGTCAGTGCCGACTGAGAGGAGCGAGGAGCGGTGAACGCGTATGCGCCCATCCTCGTACTGGGAGCCCTCGGGGCAGGCTTTGCGATCTTCTCCGTGGTCATGGCCACGCTGATCGGTCCGAAGCGGTACAACCGCGCGAAGCTCGAGGCCTACGAGTGCGGCATCGAGCCGACCCCCACGCCGGCCGGCGGCGGGCGTTTCCCCATCAAGTACTACCTGACGGCGATGCTCTTCATCGTCTTCGACATCGAGATCGTCTTCCTCTACCCCTGGGCCGTCACCTTCGACGCCCTGGGGATTTTCGGGCTCGTGGAGATGCTGCTCTTCGTGCTCACCGTCTTCGTCGCGTACGCGTACGTATGGCGGCGCGGCGGCCTGGAATGGGACTGAGGGGCCTTTAACGACATGGGACTCGAAGAAAAGCTGCCGAGCGGCTTCCTGCTGACCACCGTCGAGCAGGCCGCGGGCTGGGTGCGCAAGGCGTCCGTCTTCCCGGCCACCTTCGGCCTCGCGTGCTGTGCCATCGAGATGATGACCACCGGCGCCGGCCGTTACGACCTGGCCCGCTTCGGCATGGAGGTCTTCCGCGGCTCACCGCGCCAGGCGGACCTGATGATCGTCGCCGGCCGGGTCAGCCAGAAGATGGCGCCCGTCCTGAGGCAGGTCTACGACCAGATGCCCAACCCCAAGTGGGTGATCTCCATGGGCGTCTGCGCCTCGTCCGGCGGCATGTTCAACAACTACGCGATCGTCCAGGGCGTCGACCACATCGTCCCGGTCGACATCTACCTGCCCGGCTGCCCGCCCCGCCCCGAGATGCTGATGGACGCGATCCTCAAGCTCCACCAGAAGATCCAGTCCTCCAAGCTCGGCGTGAACGCCGAGGAGGCGGCCCGCGAGGCGGAGGAGGCGGCGCTCAAGGCCCTGCCCACGATCGAGATGAAGGGGCTGCTGCGGTGAGCGACGCGAACGGCACCCAGGGGAACCACGGGGCGAACGGCTCCGCGAACGGGGTGAACCCCGAGAAGGACCTCTCCGCCTCCAACCTCCCCGGCCAGCGCGGCCAGGGCGGCGAGGAGATCCGCGTCCAGCGCGGCATGTTCGGCGCCAACAACGGCGGCGACACCTCCGGCTACGGCGGCCTGGTCCGCTCGGTCCGACTCCCGGGACCGGCGACCCGGCCCTACGGCGGCTGGTTCGACGAGGTCGCCGACGAGCTGGAGGGCGCCCTGGAGGAACAGGGACTCCTCCCCGGCAACGCCATCGAGAAGACGGTCGTCGACCGCGACGAGCTGACCTTCCACATCGAACGCGAGCACCTGGTCCGCGTCGCCCGCACCCTGCGCGACGACCCGGCCCTGCGCTTCGAGCTGTGCACCGGCGTCAGCGGCGTCCACTACCCGAACGACAAGGGCCGCGAGCTGCACGCCGTCTACCACCTGCGCTCGATCACCCACAACCGGCTGATCCGCCTCGAAGTCAGCGCCCCCGACAGCGACCCGCGCATCCCGTCGCTCGTCCCCGTCTACCCGACGAACGACTGGCACGAGCGGGAGACGTACGACTTCTTCGGCATCGTCTTCGAAGGTCACCCGGCCCTGACGCGGATCATGATGCCGGACGACTGGCAGGGCCACCCGCAGCGCAAGGACTACCCCCTCGGCGGCATCCCCGTCGAGTACAAGGGCGCCCAGATCCCGGCTCCGGACCAGCGGAGGTCGTACTCGTGAGCACGCAGTCAGCATCCGCCGCGTCGGCCGCGTCCGCACGCGAGACCACCGAGGGCACCGTCTACACGGTCACCGGTGGCGACTGGGACGAGGTCGTCCAGTCCGCGGCCCGCGCCGACGACGAGCGCATCGTCGTCAACATGGGTCCCCAGCACCCGTCCACCCATGGAGTGCTCCGCCTGATCCTGGAGATCGAGGGGGAGACGGTCACCGAGGCCCGCTGCGGCATCGGCTACCTCCACACCGGCATCGAGAAGAACCTCGAATACCGCACATGGACGCAGGGCACCACGTTCGTGACCCGCATGGACTACCTGACGTCCTTCTTCAACGAGACCGCCTACTGCCTCGCCGTCGAGAAGCTGCTCGGCGTCGAGGACCAGATCACCGAGCGCGCCAAGATCATCCGGGTGCTCCTGATGGAGCTGAACCGGCTGTCCTCCCACCTGGTGTGCATCGCCACCGGCGGCATGGAGCTGGGCGCCACCACGATCATGATCTACGGATTCCGTGATCGTGAAATGATTCTCGACATCTACGAGCTGGTCACGGGCCTGCGCATGAACCACGCGTACATCCGGCCCGGCGGACTCGCCCAGGACCTGCCGCCCGGCGCGGTGGACCAGATCCGCGAGTTCGTGAAGAAGATGAAGAAGAACCTCCCGGAGTACGACAAGCTCGCCACCGGGAACCCCATCTTCAAGGCCCGCATGCAGGACATCGGCTACCTCGACCTGGCCGGCTGCATGGCCCTCGGCGCGACCGGCCCGATCCTGCGCGCCACCGGCCTGCCGCACGACCTGCGCAAGACCCAGCCGTACTGCGACTACGAGACGTACGACTTCGACGTCCCGACCGCCGACACCTGCGACGCCTACGGCCGCTTCCTCATCCGCCTGGAGGAGATGCGTCAGTCGCTCGGCATCGTCGAGCAGTGCCTGGACCGGCTCCAGCCCGGCCCGGTCATGGTCGCCGACAAGAAGATCGCCTGGCCCGCCCAGCTCGCCCTGGGGCCGGACGGACTCGGCAACTCCCTCGACCACATCAAGAAGATCATGGGCACCTCCATGGAGGCCCTGATCCACCACTTCAAGCTGGTCACCGAGGGCTTCCGGGTCCCGCCGGGACAGGCGTACGCGGCCGTCGAGTCGCCCAAGGGCGAACTCGGGGTGCACGCGGTCTCCGACGGCGGCACCCGCCCCTACCGGGTCCACTTCCGCGACCCGTCCTTCACCAACCTGCAGGCCATGGCGGCGATGTGCGAGGGCGGCCAGGTCGCCGACGTCATCGTCGCCGTCGCGTCCATCGACCCCGTGATGGGAGGCGTCGACCGGTGACCACCTCTTCTTCCGAGCGGGGCGTCAGCCTGGGCATGCCCGAACTGCCCGCGCCCGCCTACCCGGACGACGTCCGGGCCCGGCTGGAGGCGGACGCGCGCGAGGTGATCGCGCGCTACCCGGACTCCCGGTCCGCCCTGCTGCCGCTGCTCCACCTCGTGCAGGCGGAGGAGGGCCATGTCACGCGCACCGGCATGCGGTTCTGCGCGGACATGCTGGGCCTGACCACGGCCGAGGTGACCGCCGTCGCCACCTTCTACACGATGTACCGGCGCAAGCCGTCCGGTGACTACCAGGTCGGCGTCTGCACCAACACGCTGTGCGCGGTCATGGGCGGCGACGCGATCTTCGAGACCCTCCAGGAGCACCTGGGCGTCGGCAACGGCGAGACCACCGACGACGGCAAGGTCACCCTGGAGCACATCGAGTGCAACGCGGCCTGCGACTACGCACCGGTCGTGATGGTCAACTGGGAGTTCTTCGACAACCAGAGCCCGGCGAGCGCCAAGCGCCTGGTCGACGATCTGCGGGCGGGACGCCCGGTGCAGCCCACGCGCGGGGCACGCCTGTGCACCTTCAAGGAGACCGCGCGGATTCTGGCCGGCTTCCCCGACGAGCGGCCCGGGGCCGTCGAGGAGGGCGGCAGTGCGGGACCCGCGTCGCTGGTGGGCCTCCGCCTGGCGAAGGGAGAGACCGCACCCGCGCGCGTGGTCCATCCGCGCGGAGGTCCGCACGAGGAACCGCAGGACAAGGTGCACGAGCCGTCGCCGGCCGAGCACCTCAGCTCCCACGACGCGCCGCAGGACACATCGGCCTCCGACCCCGCCCACCCCGCGGGGCCTACCGCCGAGGAGGGTGAGTGATGACCGTGGTATCCGAGGTCAAGGACCCGAGCCCGGAGAAGCTGCTCGCACCCGTGCTGTCGGCCTTCTGGGACGAGGACCGGTCCTGGACTCTGGACGTCTACCGGAGGCACGAGGGGTACGAGGGGCTCCGCAAGGCCCTCGCCATGTCACCGGACGACCTGATCGCGTACGTCAAGGACTCCGGGCTGCGGGGCCGCGGCGGCGCGGGATTCCCGACCGGGATGAAGTGGCAGTTCATCCCGCAAGGTGATGGAAAACCGCACTATCTAGTTGTCAACGCCGACGAGTCGGAGCCGGGCACCTGCAAGGACATCCCGCTCCTCTTCGCGAACCCGCACAGCCTCATCGAGGGCATCGTGATCGCGTGCTACGCCATCAGGTCGTCGCATGCCTTCATCTATCTGCGGGGTGAAGTCGTCCCCGTTCTGCGGCGGTTGCACGAGGCCGTGCGCGAGGCCTACGCGGCGGGCTACCTCGGCGAGAACATCCTGGGCAGCGGACTCGACCTCCAGCTCACCGTGCACGCCGGCGCCGGCGCGTACATCTGCGGTGAGGAGACCGCACTGCTCGACTCGCTCGAAGGCCGCCGTGGTCAACCGCGGCTCCGTCCCCCCTTCCCTGCGGTGGAAGGCCTCTACGCCTGTCCCACTGTGGTGAACAACGTCGAGTCGATCGCGTCGGTTCCCGCCATCCTGCAAAACGGCAAGGACTGGTTCAGGTCGATGGGCAGCGAGAAGTCCCCGGGCTTCACGCTCTACTCGCTCAGCGGCCACGTCGCGAGCCCCGGCCAGTACGAGGCCCCGCTCGGCATCACGCTGCGCCAGCTCCTCGACATGAGCGGCGGCATGCGGCCGGGCCACCGCCTGAAGTTCTGGACGCCGGGCGGCTCCTCCACGCCGATGTTCACCGACGAGCACCTCGACGTCCCCCTCGACTACGAGGGCGTCGGCGCCGCCGGCTCCATGCTCGGCACCAAGGCGCTGCAGTGCTTCGACGAGACGACCTGCGTGGTGCGGGCGGTGACCCGCTGGACCGAGTTCTACGCCCACGAGTCCTGCGGCAAGTGCACACCCTGCCGCGAAGGGACGTACTGGCTGGTGCAGCTGCTGCGGGACATCGAGGCCGGCAAGGGCGTGATGTCCGACCTCGACAAGCTCGCCGACATCGCCGACAACATCAACGGCAAGTCCTTCTGCGCCCTCGGCGACGGCGCCGCGTCCCCGATCTTCTCCTCGCTGAAGTACTTCCGCGAGGAGTACGAGCAGCACATCACGGGCCGGGGCTGCCCCTTCGACCCGGCCAAGTCGACGGCCTGGGCGGATCGCCCGGAGGTGAACGCATGACCGTGACCACCAGTGCTCCCGCGGGTGGGGGAGAGGCGGCGGTCCCGCCGGAGGACCTCGTCACGCTGACGATCGACGGCATCGAGATCAGCGTGCCCAAGGGCACCCTGGTCATCCGGGCCGCCGAGCAGCTCGGCATCGAGATCCCGCGCTTCTGCGACCACCCCCTGCTCGACCCGGCCGGCGCCTGCCGCCAGTGCATCGTCGAGGTCGAGGGCCAGCGCAAGCCGATGGCGTCCTGCACGATCACGTGCACGGACGGCATGGTCGTGAAGACCCACCTGACCTCGCCGGTCGCCGAGAAGGCCCAGCACGGTGTGATGGAACTGCTGCTCATCAACCACCCGCTGGACTGCCCGGTCTGCGACAAGGGCGGCGAGTGCCCGCTGCAGAACCAGGCGATGTCGCACGGCAGCGCCGAGTCCCGCTTCGACGGCAAGAAGCGGACCTACGAGAAGCCCGTACCGATCTCCACCCAGGTGCTGCTCGACCGCGAGCGGTGCGTGCTGTGCGCCCGCTGCACCCGCTTCTCCAACCAGATCGCGGGCGACCCCATGATCGAGCTGCTCGAACGGGGTGCGCTCCAGCAGGTCGGCACCGGCGAGGGCGACCCGTTCGAGTCGTACTTCTCCGGCAACACCATCCAGATCTGCCCGGTCGGCGCGCTCACCTCGGCCGCCTACCGGTTCCGCTCCCGCCCCTTCGACCTCGTCTCCTCCCCGTCGGTGTGCGAGCACTGCTCCGGCGGCTGCGCCACCCGCACCGACCACCGGCGCGGCAAGGTCATGCGGCGGCTCGCCGCCTACGACCCCGAGGTCAACGAGGAGTGGGTCTGCGACAAGGGACGCTTCGCGTTCCGGTACGCGCAGATGAAGGACCGCCTCGACACGCCGCTGGTGCGCAACGCCGACGGTGTCCTGGAGCCCGCCTCCTGGCCGGAGGCCCTGGAAGCGGCCGCGCGGGGCCTGGGCGCCGCCCGCTCCCGGGCCGGTGTCCTCATCGGCGGCCGGCTGACCGTCGAGGACGCCTACGCGTACAGCAAGTTCGCGCGCGTGGCGCTCGACACCAACGACATCGACTTCCGCGCGCGCGTGCACAGCGCCGAGGAGGCCGACTTCCTGGCGGCCCGGGTGGCCGGCCGCGGCCGGGACCTCGACGGTACGGGCGTCACGTACACCTCCCTGGAGAAGGCGCCCGCCGTCCTGCTGGTCGGCTTCGAGTCGGAGGAGGAGGCACCCGGCGTCTTCCTGCGGCTGCGCAAGGCCTGGCGCAAGCGCAAGCAGCGGGTGTTCGCGCTGGCCACGCACGCCACCCGGGGACTGGAGAAGGCGGGCGGCACGCTGCTGCCGGCCGCTCCGGGCACCGAGACGGAGTGGCTGGACGCGCTCGCGAGCGGCGTCGGCCTGGAGGAGCCCGGCACGCTCGCCGCCGAGGCCCTGCGCACCGAGGGCGCCGTCATCGTCGTGGGGGAGCGGCTGGCCGGTGTCGCGGGCGGACTCACCGCCGCCCTGCGCGCCGCGACCGCGACCGGCGCCGAGCTGGTGTGGATCCCGCGGCGGGCCGGTGAGCGCGGCGCCGTCGAGGTGGGCGCGCTGCCGTCGCTGCTGCCGGGCGGCCGCCCGGCGACCGACCCGCGCGCGCGGGAGGAGGTCGCCGCGGTCTGGGGCCTGGCCGAACTCCCGGCGCGCCACGGCCGCGACACCCACCAGATCGTCGAGGCCGCCGCCACCGGCGAACTCTCTGCGCTCCTGGTCGCCGGTGTGGAGGTCGCCGACCTGCCCGACCCGGCACGCGCGCGTGAGGCGCTGGCGAACGTGGGCTTCCTGGTCTCGCTGGAGCTGCGGCCCAGCGAGGTCACCGCCCACGCCGACGTCGTCCTGCCGGTCGCCGCGGTCGCCGAGAAGGCGGGCACCTTCCTCAACTGGGAGGGCCGCGTGCGCTTCTTCGAGGCCGCGCTCAAGCCCGACCAGATGACCCGTCCGCTCGCGCCGACCGACACGCGCGTGCTGCACATGCTCGCCGACGCCATGGACGGTGTCGAAGGCGCCGACGGGCGCCGGCAGCTCGGCCTGCCGGATCTGCGCACCACGCGCGCGGAGATCGACCGGCTCGGCCCCTGGGACGGCCCCCGCGCCTCCGGACCCATGGAGATCGCGGGCGCGCTGCCCCGCCCGGCCGCCGGCGAGGCCGTGCTCGCCGGGCACCGGCTGCTGCTCGACCAGGGCGTCCTCCAGGAGGGCGACGAGGCGCTCGCCGGAACCCGGCACGCCGCACGCGCGCGCGTGTCCGCCGCGACGGCCGCCGAGGCGGGCGTCGCGGACGGCGACGTCCTCACCGTCACCGGCCCCGCCGGCACGGTCGGGCTGCCCGTGCAGATCACCGAGATGCCCGACCGGGTGGTCTGGCTCCCGCTGAACTCCGTCGGTGCCGGCGTCGCCTCCGACACCGGGGCACGGCCCGGCTCCCTCGTCCGCATCGGCCCGGCGGCAGTCGCCGAAGTGGCCCCCAAGGAGGTGGAGGCATGAGCCCGTACCTCGCCGCTGAAGACCTCTCGATGTTCGGCCGCGACCCCTGGTGGCTGGTCGTCGTCAAGGCCGTCTTCTGCTTCGCGTTCCTGATGGTGACCGTGCTGTTCTCCATCGTCTGGGAGCGCAAGGTCGTCGCCTGGATGCAGTTGCGCATCGGCCCCAACCGGCACGGCCCCTGGGGCATGCTCCAGTCGCTCGCCGACGGCGTGAAGCTGATGCTCAAGGAAGACCTCATCGTCAAGCGCGCGGACAAGGTGGTCTACGTCCTCGCGCCGATCGTCGCGGCCATCCCGGCCTTCATGGCGATCGCGGTGATCCCCTTCGGACCGGCCGGGAACGAGATCTCGATCTTCGGCCACCGCACCACGATGCAGCTCACCGACCTGCCGATCGCGATGCTCTACATCCTCGCCATCGCCTCGGTCGGCATCTACGGCATCGTGCTCGCGGGCTGGAGTTCCGGTTCCACCTACCCGCTCCTCGGCGGCCTGCGCTCCTGCGCGCAGATGATCTCGTACGAGATCGCCATGGGCGCCGCGTTCGCCTCCGTGTTCCTCTACTCGGGGTCGATGTCGACGTCCACGATCGTGGAGCAGCAGCACGACCGCTGGTACATCCTGCTGCTGCCGGTCTCCTTCATCCTGTACATCGTCACGATGGTCGGCGAGACCAACCGCGCCCCCTTCGACATGCCGGAGTCCGAGGGCGACCTGGTCGGCGGCTTCAACACCGAGTACTCGTCGATCAAGTTCGCGATGTTCATGCTCGCCGAGTACGTGAACATGGTGACGGTCTCGGCCGTCTCGACCACCCTGTTCCTCGGCGGCTGGCGCGCCCCCTGGCCGGTCAGCTCCTTCTGGGAGGGCGCGAACCACGGCTGGTGGCCGCTGCTCTGGTTCGTCATCAAGGTCCAGCTGCTGCTGTTCTTCTTCATCTGGCTGCGCGGCACGCTCCCGCGCGTGCGCTACGACCAGCTGATGAAGCTCGGCTGGAAGGTCCTCATCCCGGTCTCCGTGACCTGGCTGATGCTGGTCGCGACGGTCCGCGCCCTGCGCAACGAGAACTACGACTTCGCCGACATCGCCCTCTACGTCGGCGGCGGTGTCCTCGCCCTGCTGCTGATCTCCTTCGTCGCCGACATGTTCCGCGAGAAGGCGAAGCCGGCCGGACAACCCGCCGACGAGCAGCCGGCCTTCGACCCGATGGCGGGCGGGTTCCCCGTGCCGCCGCTGCCCGGACAGGAGCTGCCGTCGGTGCCGAGGCGCCGCCCCCGGTGGGGTGAGCGGGAGCTGATTGTCAGTGGTGGACCGGACACTGTCAGTGACGGATCTTCGGATGGAAAGGAGGCGTCCGATGGCTGAGGAGCCTCAGGAGTCCGGGCAGACCAAGCCCGGCTTCCAGAACCCCGTGGCCGGCTTCGGCGTGACCTTCAAGGCCATGTTCAAGAAGCGGCTGACCGAGCAGTACCCGGAGCAGAAGAAGACCACGGCTCCGCGGTTCCACGGACGGCACCAGCTCAACCGCCATCCGGACGGCCTGGAGAAGTGCGTCGGCTGCGAGCTGTGCGCCTGGGCCTGCCCCGCCGACGCCATCTACGTGGAAGGCGCCGACAACACCGACGAGGAGCGCTACTCGCCGGGCGAGCGGTACGGCCGCGTCTACCAGATCAACTACGCCCGCTGCATCCTGTGCGGGCTGTGCATCGAGGCGTGCCCCACGCGCGCGCTGACGATGACGAACGAGTTCGAACTGGCCGACTCCAGCCGCGCCAACCTCATCTACACCAAGGAGCAGCTGCTCGCCGGTCTGGAAGAGGGCATGGTCGACACGCCGCACGCGATCTTCCCGGGGACGGACGAACAGGACTACTACCGCGGTCTGGTGACGCAGGCCGCGCCCGGTACGGTCCGCCAGGTGGCCGCCTCCAAGGGCGAGGTCCCGCAGGAGGCCGCCTCCACCTTCGGCGAGGACGAGCCGGCCTCGGAGAAGGTGATCGGCCGATGAGCACGCAGCATCTCGCCGCCTACGCCACCTCCACCGGTGAGGCCTTCCAGTTCTGGGTCCTCGGCACGATCGCGGTGATCGGCGCCCTGTGCACCGTCTTCATGAAGAAGGCCGTGCACAGCGCGCTCTGCCTCGCCGGCACCATGATCGTCCTGGCGGTGTTCTACCTCGCCAACGGCGCCTACTTCCTCGGGATCGTGCAGATCGTCGTCTACACCGGCGCGATCATGATGCTGTTCCTGTTCGTGGTGATGCTCGTCGGCGTCACGGCCGCGGACTCCCTGAAGGAGACCATCAAGGGCCAGCGCTGGCTGGCCCTGCTGTGCGGGGTCGGCTTCGGGGTCCTGCTGTTCGCCGGCATCGGCAACGCCTCCCTGAAGGAGTTCAACGGCACCGGCAGGGCGAACGCCAACGGCAATGTGGAGGGGCTGGCGTCCCTCATCTTCACCAAGTACGTCTTCGCCTTCGAGATCACCGGCGCGCTGCTCATCACGGCCGCGGTCGGCGCCATGGTGCTCACCCACCGGGAGCGCACCGAACGCGCCAAGACGCAGCGCGAGCTGTCCGAACAGCGCGTCCGCGAGGGGAAGCACCTCCCGCCGCTGCCCGCCCCCGGTGTCTACGCCCGGCACAACGCCGTGGACATCGCGGGCCTGCTGCCCGACGGCACCCCGTCCGAGCTGACCGTCAACAAGACGCTGCGCGCACGCGGGCAGATCCGTGACGTGTCCGCGGAGGCCCTCAACGACCTGCGGGCGCTGGAGCAGCGCGCGGAGGAGCGCCTGGAGCGCCGGGCGGTCGAGCCGGAGACGTTCAAGCGGCCCGAGGAGGCGTCGAAGTGAACCCGGTGAACTACCTCTACCTCGCCGCCCTGTTGTTCACGATCGGCGCGACCGGCGTCCTGATCCGGCGCAACGCCATCGTGGTCTTCATGTGCATCGAGCTGATGCTGAACGCCTGCAACCTCGCGTTCGTCACCTTCTCCCGGATGCACGGCAACCTCGACGGCCAGATCATCGCCTTCTTCACGATGGTCGTCGCCGCCGCGGAGGTCGTGGTGGGTCTCGCGATCATCGTGTCGCTGTTCCGTGCCCGCCACTCGGCCTCGGTCGACGACGCCAGCCTGATGAAGCTGTAAGGGGTCGGAAGAATCGTGGAGAACCTGATCGCGCTGCTCATCGCGGCGCCCCTGCTCGGAGCGGCCGTCCTCCTGGTCGGCGGCCGGCGCCTCGACCGCGTCGGCCACTGGATCGGCACGCTCCTGTCGGCCGCCTCCTTCGTGTTCGGCCTCGTCCTCTTCGCCGACCTGCTCGGCAAGGGCGTGGAGCAGCGGACCCTGACGCAGCACCTGTTCAGCTGGGTCCCGGTGGCCGGCTTCCAGGCGGACGTGACCTTCCGCCTGGACCAACTGTCCATGACGTTCGTCCTGCTGATCACGGGCGTCGGCTCGCTGATCCACCTGTACTCGGTCGGGTACATGGAGCACGACGAGCGGCGCCGCCGCTTCTTCGGCTACCTGAACCTGTTCCTCGCGGCGATGCTGCTGCTCGTGCTCGCCGACAACTACCTGCTGCTGTACGTCGGCTGGGAGGGCGTCGGTCTCGCCTCGTACCTGCTGATCGGCTTCTGGCAGCACAAGCCCAGCGCCGCCACGGCCGCGAAGAAGGCCTTCCTGGTCAACCGCGTCGGCGACATGGGCCTGTCGATCGCGATCATGCTGATGTTCACCACTTTCGGCAGCTTCGCCTTCGGCCCGGTCCTCAGCCACACCGGTGACACCTCCGAGGGCAAGCTCACGGCGATCGGCCTGATGCTGCTGCTCGCCGCCTGCGGCAAGTCCGCCCAGGTGCCGCTGCAGTCCTGGCTCGGGGACGCCATGGAGGGCCCGACCCCGGTCTCCGCCCTCATCCACGCGGCGACGATGGTGACCGCGGGCGTCTACCTGATCGTCCGCTCCGGGGCCATCTTCAACGCCGCCCCCGACGCGCAGCTGGCCGTCACGGTCGTCGGCGCGGTCACGCTCCTGTTCGGTGCGATCGTCGGTTGCGCCAAGGACGACATCAAGAAGGCACTGGCCGGCTCGACCATGTCGCAGATCGGCTACATGGTCCTCGCGGCGGGCCTCGGCCCCATCGGCTACGTCTTCGCGATCATGCACCTGGTGACGCACGGCTTCTTCAAGGCCGGGCTGTTCCTCGGCGCGGGTTCCGTGATGCACGGCATGAACGACGAGGTCGACATGCGCCGCTACGGCGGCCTGCGCAAGTACATGCCGGTCACGTTCATCACCTTCGGCCTCGGCTACCTCGCCATCATCGGCTTCCCCGGCCTGTCCGGCTTCTTCTCCAAGGACAAGATCATCGAGGCGGCGTTCGCCAAGGGCGGCACCGAGGGCTGGATCCTCGGCGGCGCGGCCCTGCTGGGCGCGGCCATCACCGCCTTCTACATGACGCGCGTGATGCTGATGACGTTCTTCGGAGAAGAGCGGTGGCGCAACGCCCCGACCCCGTCCCCGGCGGAGCCCAGCGTGGAGCCCGCCGCCGAGATCCGGGGCGAGCACGCCGAGCCGCACCCGCACGAGTCCCCGAAGGTCATGACGATCCCGATGATCGTCCTCGCCGTCGGTTCGGTCTTCGGCGGTGCCTTCTTCAGCATCGGCGACCGCTTCCTCCACTGGCTGGAGCCGGTCACCGGTCACGACCACGGCGACTCGCCGCTCAGTGCCGGGGTGATCACCGGAGCCACCATGGTCTGCCTGGTCATCGGCGTCGCCATCGCCTGGGCCCAGTACGGCCGCAAGCCCGTCCCGGCCGTCGCCCCGCGCGGCTCCCTGCTCACCCGCGCGGCCCGCCGCGACCTGCTCCAGGACGACTTCAACCACGTGGTCCTGGTGCGCGGCGGCGAGCACCTGACGCGCTCCCTGGTGTACCTCGACCACACCCTGGTCGACGGCGTCGTCAACGGCACGGCGGCCGGCTTCGGCGGCCTGTCCGGACGGCTGCGCCGGCTCCAGAACGGCTTCGCCCGCTCCTACGCGGTCTCGATGTTCGGCGGCGCGGCACTCCTGGTCGCCGCGACCCTGCTGATGAGGGCGGTCTGATACCGATGTCCTTTCCCCTGCTGACAGCGACGGCGGCGCTCCCGGCCCTCGGGGCGGTCGCCACGGCCGCCGTACCGGCCGCCCGGCGCACCGCCGCCAAGTGGCTGGCGCTGGTCGTCTCGCTCGCCACGCTCGCCCTGGCGGTCACCGTCCTGGTCCGTTTCGACCCGGGCGGCTCCCGCTACCAGCTCACCGAGTCCCACGCCTGGATCAAGGACTTCGGGGTCAGGTACGAGCTGGGCGTCGACGGCATCGCGGTGGCGCTGATCGCGCTGACCGCCGTACTGATCCCGTTCATCATCCTCGCCGGCTGGCACGACGCCGATCCGCTGGAGACCGGCAGCCGCCGCTGGCGGCCCACCCAGGGCTTCTTCGCGCTGATCCTGGCCGTGGAGGCGATGGTGATCATCTCCTTCGAGGCCACCGACGTCTTCCTCTTCTACATCTTCTTCGAAGCCATGCTCATCCCGATGTACTTCCTCATCGGCGGCTTCGGGGACCGTGCCCACGAGCACGGCGAGGAGACGGCCGCCACCCAGCGGTCGTACGCGGCGGTGAAGTTCCTGCTCTACAACCTGGCCGGCGGTCTGATCATGCTGGCCGCGGTGATCGGCCTGTACGTGGTCGCCGGGAACTTCTCGCTCACGGAGATCGCCGAGGCCCGCGCGAACGGCTCGCTGCACATGGCGACCAGCACCGAACGCTGGCTGTTCCTCGGCTTCTTCTTCGCCTTCGCGGTGAAGGCGCCGCTGTGGCCGCTGCACACCTGGCTGCCCAACGCCATGCAGGAGTCCACCGCCCCGGTCGCCGTCCTCATCACCGCGGTCGTCGACAAGGTGGGCACCTTCGCGATGCTCCGCTTCTGCCTCCAGCTCTTCCCGGAGGCGTCGAAGTGGGCGACGCCGGTCATCCTCGTCCTGGCGCTCATCAGCATCGTCTACGGCGCGCTGCTCGCCGTCGGCCAGCGGGACATCAAGCGCCTGGTGGCCTACGCGTCGATCTCGCACTTCGGCTTCATCATCATGGGCATCTTCGCGATGACCAGCCAGGGCCAGTCCGGCGCCACGCTCTACATGGTCAACCACGGCATCTCCACGGCCGCCCTGATGCTGGTCGCCGGCTTCCTCATCTCCCGGCGCGGCTCCCGGCTCATCGCGGACTACGGCGGCGTGCAGAAGGTCGCCCCGGTGCTCGCCGGCACCTTCCTGATCGGCGGCCTCGCCACCCTGTCGCTGCCCGGACTGGCGCCGTTCGTCAGCGAGTTCCTGGTCCTGGTCGGCACGTTCACGCGCTACCCGGTGATCGGCATCATCGCCACCTTCGGCATCGTCCTCGCCGCGCTGTACACGCTCGTGCTGTACCAGCGGACCATGACGGGCCCGGTGAAGCCGGAGGTCTCGGCGATGCCCGACCTCCGCGTGCGTGAACTGGTGGTCGTGGCCCCGCTGATCGTGCTGCTGATCTTCCTGGGCGTCTATCCGAAGCCCGTGACGGACATCGTCAACCCGGCGGTCAAGCAGACCATGTCCGACGTCCAGAAGAAGGACCCCAAGCCCGAGGTGGAGGCGGCCAAGTGAGCGCAGCAGCCGTCCACAGCCTGTGGACAACCGCGGCCGAACCGATCTCGAAGATCGACGCGCCGAAGATCGAATACGGACAATTGTCGCCGACGCTGATCGTCATCGGCGCGGCGCTGGTCGGGGTGCTCATCGAGGCGTTCGTGCCGCGCCGGTCCCGCTACTACGCGCAGGTGTTCGTGTCCGTCGTCGCCCTGTGCGCCGCGTTCGCCGCGGTCGTCGCGCTGGCGGCCGACGGGTACGGCACCACGAAGGCGCACATCGCGGCGATGGGCGCCATCGCGGTCGACGGCCCGGCCCTCTTCCTGCAGGGCACGATCCTGCTGGCGGGCCTGGTCGGCCTGTTCACCTTCGCCGAGCGGCGCCTGGACCCGGCCGCGCACGGCAACCGGGTCGACTCCTTCGCGGCGCAGGCCGCCTCCGTGCCCGGCAGCGACAGCGAGCAGGCCGCCGTGAAGGCGGGCTTCACCACCACGGAGGTCTTCCCGCTGCTGCTCTTCGCGGTCGGCGGCATGCTGATCTTCCCGGCGGCGAACGACCTGGTGACCCTGTTCGTGGCCCTGGAGGTCTTCTCCCTTCCGCTGTACCTGCTGTGCGCGCTGGCCCGCCGCAAGCGGCTGATGTCGCAGGAGGCCGCGGTCAAGTACTTCCTGCTGGGCGCGTTCGCCTCCGCGTTCACCCTGTTCGGCATCGCGCTGCTGTACGGCTACGCGGGCTCGATGTCGTACGGGCGCATCGCCCAGGTCGTCGACGGCACCGTCACCGACGTCGACCCGGCCCTCGCCAACACCATGGGCAACGACGCGCTGCTGCTGATCGGCGGCGCCATGCTCCTGATGGGCCTGCTGTTCAAGGTGGGCGCGGTGCCGTTCCACATGTGGACGCCCGACGTCTACCAGGGGGCGCCCACGCCGGTGACGGGCTTCATGGCGGCGGCGACGAAGGTGGCCGCATTCGGCGCGCTGTTGCGCCTGCTGTACGTCGTCCTGCCCGGCCTGCGCTGGGACTGGCGGCCGGTCATGTGGGCCGTGGCGATCATCACCATGCTGGGCGGTGCGGTCGTGGCCATCACCCAGACCGACATCAAGCGGCTGCTGGCGTACTCGTCCATCGCGCACGCCGGTTTCATCCTCGCGGGTGTGATCGCCACATCGAAGGACGGCGTGTCGTCGGTGCTCTTCTACCTGGCGGGCTACTCCTTCGTCACGATCGGCGCGTTCGCCGTGGTCACGCTGGTGCGCGACGCGGGCGGCGAGGCGACCCACCTGTCGAAGTGGGCGGGCCTCGGCCGTCGCTCGCCGCTGGTGGCGGCCGTGTTCGCGGTGTTCCTGCTGGCCTTCGCCGGCATCCCGCTGACCTCCGGGTTCGCCGGGAAGTTCGCCGTGTTCAAGGCGGCGGCGGACGGCGGCGCGGCCCCGCTGGTCGTGATCGGTGTGATCTCCTCGGCCATCGCCGCGTTCTTCTACATCCGTGTCATCGTGCTGATGTTCTTCAGCGAGCCGCGACCGGAGGGCCCGACCGTCGCGGTCCCGTCCCCGCTGACCATGCTCGCGATCGGCCTGGGCGTGGCCGTCACGCTGGTCCTCGGCGTGGCGCCGCAGTACTTCCTGGACCTGGCGAACCAGGCGGGAGTCTTCGTGCGCTGACGCCCGCGTCACCCGAGCCGCCGCCCGGCACCCTCGCAGGAGGGCGCCGGGCAGCGGCGTTCTCTGGGGCACGTCGGCCGCGGCTGACCGATGCCGTACGGAAACGACCGAGCCTGTGGATAACTCCGGGGCTGTCGGTCCGGACCCCTATGGTGGAGGCAGCGGTCGAGAGACGACACACGGGGGACCGACGGGGGACAGGACGATGGGCGTGACGGGCGGGATCAGCGAGATGGCACAGGTGACCGAGGGGCCGGGCGCGGCCGACAGCGAGGCGCTGGCCACGCTGCACCGGGTCTTCGGCTACGACGCCTTCCGGGGCGAGCAGCAGGCGATCATCGAGCATGTGGTGGCGGGCGGCGACGCCGTCGTCCTCATGCCGACGGGCGGCGGCAAATCGCTCTGCTACCAGATCCCGGCCCTGGTCCGGCCCGGCACCGGCGTGGTCGTCTCGCCGCTGATCGCCCTCATGCAGGACCAGGTGGACGCCCTGCGCGCCCTCGGCGTGCGCGCCGGTTTCATCAACTCCACCCAGGACTTCGACGAGCGGCGCATGGTCGAGGCCGAGTTCCTGGCCGGCGAGCTGGACCTGCTGTACCTGGCGCCGGAGCGGCTGCGCGTGGACGCCACGCTGGACCTGCTCTCCCGCGGCAAGATCTCCGTCTTCGCGATCGACGAGGCCCACTGCGTGTCCCAGTGGGGCCACGACTTCCGCCCCGACTACCTCTCCCTCTCCCTGCTCGGCGAGCGCTGGCCGGACGTCCCGCGGATCGCCCTCACCGCCACGGCCACCCGCGCCACCCACCAGGAGATCACCCAGCGGCTGAACCTGCCGACGGCCCGGCACTTCGTCGCCAGCTTCGACCGGCCCAACATCTCGTACCGGATCGTGCCCAAGGCCGACCCCAGGAAGCAGCTCCTCGCCTTCCTCCGCGAGGAGCACGCGGGCGACGCCGGCATCGTGTACTGCCTCTCGCGCAACTCGGTGGAGCGCACGGCGGAGTTCCTCGACACCAACGGCATCGCGGCGGTGCCGTACCACGCGGGCCTGGACGCGGCCACGCGCGCGGCGCACCAGGCCCGGTTCCTGCGCGAGGACGGTCTGGTGGTGGTCGCGACCATCGCCTTCGGCATGGGCATCGACAAGCCGGACGTACGCTTCGTCGCCCACCTGGACCTGCCCAAGTCGATCGAGGGGTACTACCAGGAGACCGGCCGGGCGGGCCGCGACGGTCTGCCGTCCACGGCCTGGATGGCGTACGGCCTGAACGACGTCATACAGCAGCGCAAGCTGATCCAGTCCGGCGAGGGCGACGAGGCGTTCCGCCGCCGGGCCGCCGCCCACCTCGACGCGATGCTCGCCCTGTGCGAGACCGCCCAGTGCCGCCGTGGCCAGCTGCTCGCCTACTTCGGTCAGGACCCCGAGGCCGCGGCCTGCGGCAACTGCGACACCTGCCTCACCCCGCCCGAGACCTGGGACGGCACCATCGCCGCGCAGAAGGTGCTCTCCACGGTGGTGCGGCTGCAGCGGGAGCGCGGGCAGAAGTTCGGCGCGATGCAGATCGTCGACATCCTGCTCGGCAAGCGCACCGGCAAGGTGATCCAGTTCGACCACGACCAGTTGTCCGTCTTCGGCATCGGCCAGGATCTCTCCGAGGGCGAGTGGCGCGGGGTCGTCCGGCAGCTGCTGGCCCAGGGGCTCCTCGCGGTCGAGGGGGAGTACGGCACGCTGGTGCTCACCGAGGCGAGCGGCTCGGTGCTGCGGCGCGAGCGCGAGGTGCCGCTGCGCAAGGAGCCGAAGAAGCCGACCGCCTCCCGGTCGCGGTCCACCGGCTCCTCCGGGGGCGACCGCAAGGCCAAGGCCGTCGCGGACGAGCTGCCCGAGGCGCTGCTCCCCGCCTTCGAGGCCCTGCGGGCCTGGCGCGCCGAACAGGCCCGCGAACAGGGCGTCCCGGCGTACGTGATCTTCCACGACGCCACCCTGCGCGAGATCGTGACCCGGCGGCCCGGCTCGGTGCGGGAGCTGGGCACGGTGAACGGCGTCGGCGAGAAGAAGCTGGCCACGTACGGCGAAGGGGTGCTCCAGGTGCTGGCCTCCCTCGACGGGGCTGCCCCGGCTGCCGCCGACGCCCCGGCCACCGCCGACACCGCCGACACCGCCGACATCGAGGACGCCGACTGGCCCGAGCCGTCGGACGAGCCGGAACCGGACGACTGGATGTAGCCGGTGATGACCGGGTGACCGGGGACGACCGGGACGGGCCAGCGCAGTGCCGCCAGACCCTCGGGACGGCGTACCAGCCCCTCAGGACAGTGCCGTCAAACCCGGGGCGAAGGTGATCAGCAGCGGGAGCAGCGGTACCAGCGCGGCCACCGTCGTCGTCAGCGCCCGGTGCCGGCGCAGCAGCCGTGGCGGCGGCTCCAGCAGGCGGTCCACGCGCTCGCCCAGGAGACGACGGCTGGAGTCGCAGGACAGGACACCCCGGTGCTGGTTCAGCTCGATCAGGGCGAGGGCCGTGGTGAGGTGCCCGCAGCGCCGGGAGGCCGTGTCGTCGGCGGCCAGTTCGACCAGGCGGTGCGTCTGGTCGCAGAAGTGGGCGAAGAGCGGCACGCGGGGGAAGCCCGTGGCGAGGGCGGTGGACAGGTGCAGCAGCCAGTCGTGGTGGGCGCGCGCGTGCCCGCGCTCATGGGTGAGGACGGCGTCGAGCTGAAGGTCGGTGAGGCGGTGCAACGCCCCTGTGGTGACGACCAGTTGCGGCGGGTGCCCCGGCATCCACCAGGCGTCCGGGTACTCGTCCTCCAGCACCAGCATCGGGCCGCGCGCCGCCGGCAGCCCGGCCGGTAGCTCGGGGGCGCGCTCGCGCAGGTGCGCCCGGGCCTGGACCCGGCTGCGGCGGGCTTCGACGAGTTCGCGGGCCAGCATCGCCGTCGTCCAGGCGGCCCCACAGGCCAGCAGCACGGTGAGCGCGGCGGCCCACACCGGCGCGGTGGACAGGTCGTACGCGGCGGTGACGGCGGGCGGGGCGGGTGCGAACACGCGGTCGCGGACGGTGTGGAAGACGGCCGCCGCGCCCAGGACCAGCGCGGTCAGGCAGCACAGCAGGACGGTGGCGACGAGGCACTGCCACACCCACAGTGCGACCACGGGTTCCCGCTCGGTCCAGGCGGCACGGGTCAGCGCGCGCGGCGCCGGTACGGCGGCCGTCAGGGCGACGACGCTCAGCAGGAGCAGGCAGACAGTCATGCCGGGGCTCCGGTTCTGGTCGGAGAGGTGTGCGGGTGACGGTGGTGCCGGGCACGCGTCACGCGACGGCGGCTCGCGCGTGGTGCGTGTCCCCGTCAGTATGACGAAGACGGGCGGCCGGAGTCAGGTGTCGACACCGATCAGCCGGACCGGCCAAGGCCCGTGACTCCCGCCGTGTCTGACCGGTGCAGGTCCGTGACCGTCACCGCATCCGAGCGGTCCGTCGGGCGAGCTACCCGGTCGTCGGGCGGGTCACCCGGCTCGCTCGGCGTACCCGCCCGACTTCCTCGCTCCGCAACCCCCGGGACGTCAGCCCGATACCACTCGCCCGCTGACCTCGCCCAGCCCCACCCGGTGGCCGTCCGCGCCCGGGGCCCACGCCGACAGGGTGACCACGTCGCCGTCCTCCAGGAAGGTCCGCTTGCCGTCCGGGAGTTCGAGGGGGTCGCGGCCGTTCCAGGTCAGTTCCAGCAGGGAGCCGCGCTGGCGTTCGGTGGGACCGCTCACCGTGCCGGAGCCGTACAGGTCGCCCGTGCGCAGCGAGGCGCCGTTCACGGTCATGTGGGCGAGCTGCTGGGCGGCGGTCCAGTACATGGTGGAGAAGGGCGGTTCGGAGACCACGTGGCCGTTGACCGCGACCGAGATGCGGAGGTCGTAACCGCCGGGTTCGGCGCCGGGCGCCGAGTCGTCCAGGTAGGGCAGCAGCGGGTGCGTGCGCTCCGGAGGCGCCACGCGCGCGTGCTCCAGCGCGTCCAGCGGGGTGATCCACGCCGACACCGAGGTGGCGAAGGACTTGCCGAGGAAGGGGCCGAGAGGGACGTACTCCCAGGCCTGGATGTCCCGCGCGGACCAGTCGTTCAGCAGGCACAGCCCGAAGACGTGCTCCCGGAAGTCGCCGAGCGCGACGGGGCTGCCGAGCCGCGACGGCACGCCCACGACGAAGCCGACCTCGGCCTCGATGTCCAGCCGGATCGAGGGGCCGAAGACGGGCGCGGGGTCGGCCGGGGCCTTGCGCTGCCCGGACGGCCGTACGACGTCCGTGCCGGAGACGACCACGGTGCCGGAGCGGCCGTGGTAACCGATCGGGAGGTGTTTCCAGTTGGGGGTGAGGGAGTCCTCGGCGTCGGGGCGGAAGATCTGGCCGACGTTCCGGGCGTGGTTCTCCGAGGAGTAGAAGTCGACGTAGTCCGCGACCTCGAAGGGCAGGTGCAGGGTCACCTCGGAGAGGGGGTGGAACAGCGGCTCGACGGTGGCGTGGTGCGCCGGGTCCGTGACCCAGGACGTGAGGGCGCGCCGTACGTCCGACCAGGTGGAGCGGCCGGCGGCCAGCAGCGGGTTGAGGGTGGGCCGGGCGAGCAGCGGCTGGTGGGGCGAGCCGAGCGCGGCGGCCGCGGCGCCCGCGTCGAGGGCGTGGTTCCCGAGCCGGACGCCGATCCTCCGCTCGGTGCTGCCGGAGGGCGAGAACACGCCGTAGGGGAGGTTGTGCGGACCGAAGGGGTCGCCCTCGGGGACGTCGAAGGGGGGCATGGGGTGCTGCCTCGCTCTCATCCGGGCCATGCATGGCGATGCGTTCCATGTGGTCGGGCCACACGTTACGGCTGAGCTGCGTGTCTTGGGCAGTGCCGCACCAGCGCGCCCGCTTCGGCCGGGAGCTCCGCCTGCCCACGGCCGGGCGCCGCCCACCGCGCCGTCCACGGCGAGGGGTTGGGCGGGAGCGGCACGTAAGTGCGGGGAATGACAGGTGAGTCGGCGGGCCGACCTGTCCGTATTCTCTGATCATGGCACCCACCCCGGCATATGCACTGATCGCCACTGACCTGGACGGGACGCTGCTGCGCGGCGACGACACCGTCTCGGACCGGTCCCTCGCCGCGCTCGCGCGGGTGGCGCGGGCCGGCGCCCGGCACCTGGTGGTGACGGGCCGCCCGGCCCCGCGGGTAAGGCCGCTGCTCACGGACCTCGGCTGCGCCGGGCTCGCGGTGTGCGGGCAGGGGGCCCAGGTCTACGACGCCGGGACCGACCGCCTGCTGTGGTCGGTCCGGCTGGACCGGGAGCTGGCCGAGACCGCGCTCGGCAAGATCGAGGCGGAGGTGGGGCAGGTCTACGCGGCGGTCGACCAGGATGGCGTGGACGGGCTCACGCTCATCGAGCCCGGCTACCGGATGCCCCACCCGACGCTGCCCGCGGTGCGGGTCGCCCGGCGGGACGACCTGTGGTCCGCGCCCATCAGCAAGGTGCTGCTGCGGCACGCCACCCTGTCCGACGACGAGTTGGCGGCCGTGGCCCGGGCGGCGGTGGGCTCGCTCGCGTCGGTCACCATGTCGGGGCCGGGCACGGTGGAGCTCCAGCCGTGCGGGGTGACGAAGGCGACCGGGCTGGCGCTGGCCGCCGAACGGCTCGGGATCGCCGCCGACCGGGCTCTCGCGTTCGGTGACATGCCCAACGACATCCCGATGTTCGACTGGGCCGGGCGCGGTGTCGCCATGGCCAACGCGCATCCCGAACTCAAGGCGGTGGCCGACGAGATCACCTTGTCGAACGAGGACGACGGCATCGCCGTCGTCCTCGAAGGACTGTTCCCGACCGACTGACCGGAATGTCAGTGGCGCCCCGGCCCGGGCCCGGCCGCCGGTGGCGGTGTCGGTCAGTACGCGCCGAACACGTTGTCGATGGACCCGTACCGCGCGGCCGCGTAGTTGCAGGCGGCGGTGATGTTGGCGACCGGGTCGTAGATGTCGAAGGACGTTCCGGCCACGTGGTAGGCGTTGAACGTCGGGTCGATGACCTGGAGCAGGCCCTTGGACGGGATGCCCTTGGCGGCGTTGGAGTCCCAGAGGTTGATGGCCTTCGGGTTGCCCGACGACTCGCGGATGATGTTGCGGTAGATGCCGTTGTAGGTGCCAGGGATCCGCTTCTCGGCCATGATCGCGAGCGACTCGCGGATCCAGCCGTCGAGGTTGTTCGGGTAGCCGGCGGGGGTGGTGGCGGCGGTGGTGGCGGTGGCCGGGGCCGCGGAGGCGCTGGTCGCGCCGATGAGCGGCAGCACGAGGACGGCGGCGCCGGTGCCGGCGGCGGTGAGCGCGCGGACGAGGCGGCTGTTCCGGGTACGGCGGGGCTGAGCGACAGCAGACATGGGGTCGTTCCTCTCCGGCGCCTGCGAGGTGAGCTGTCGGGTTCGGGCGGGGAGGTGCCCGGCCGTGCCCCTGACGGAGGCATGGCTTCACCCCGAGCCGTCCCGGCACGGCGTGTGCCGTGCGGACCGGCGGCTTACCTGGGTCCCCCGCTCCTGCCGTGCGAATGAGTTCGTCGATGGGTATGCGGGCGGCGGCAGGATTCGGCGTCCGCCCGACGGCCCGGAACGTATGCGAGAGCACATGTCGGGAACAAGGGCTGGATTCGCACAACGTGCGATTTGACCTTGATCGACGGTGTATGAGGTGCTTGATCCTTTGCGGTTGCCAATCCTCAACTCGCCGACGGCGCAAGGGGTCACGAGGGGTCCGGCCAGGGGGCCGGGTCAGCCGGACGCGTGACCCAATTCACGAAATAGCAAACAGCTTTAAGTCGGACATGGGGGATTAGGGGGATTCACGCCTGAAGTCGGGCTGATGGTGGAACCCGGCATGCGGGGCGCGTCGTTGTCCAGGTGAGGGCAGAGTGTCCGGATTACTCTTATATGGATAAATATCCGTTCACACCGTGTGATCAAAACCATGCCGGTCATGATCCGGTATCGCCCGGGCTGGACCGGTGGGCGCTATCGGTGATCGAAAGAGGACCGGATACGCTGACTTGAGTGATGGCAGCGACCTATCGACAAACCGTGTAACCGCCAGCAGACACCAGCAGACAGGAGACCCCTCGTGACCGTCGTCGGGCCGTTCGGGCTGAGCGTGCGGGACCAGGCTCTGGAAGCCGATGTCCAGGCCGGATTGGCGGCTGTCGAGGAAGGCTTGCTCGAAGCCACCAAGAGCGAGGTCCCGTTCATCACGGAGGCCGCGCAGCACCTCGTGCGTGCGGGCGGGAAGCGGTTCCGGCCACTCCTCGTGATGCTCGCCGCCCAGTTCGGCGACCCCTACGCGCCGGGCGTGGTGCCGTCGGCCGTCGTCGTGGAGCTGACCCACCTGGCCACGCTGTACCACGACGACGTCATGGACGAGGCGGCCGTACGGCGTGGCGTGGACAGCGCCAACACGCGCTGGGGCAACTCCGTCGCGGTCCTCACCGGCGACTTCCTCTTCGCCCGCGCCTCCCAGATCCTCGCCGACCTCGGTCCCGAGGCGGTCCGGGTGCAGGCCCTCGCGTTCGAACGGCTCGTCACCGGCCAGATCCTGGAGACGGCGGGTCCCTCGGACGGCCGAGACCCGGTCGAGCACTATCTGGACGTGCTCGCCGGCAAGACGGGCTCCCTGGTGGCGGTGTCCTGCCGGTTCGGCGCGATGATGTCCGGCGCCGACGAGAGGATCGTCGACGTGCTCACCCAGTACGGCGAACGGCTCGGGGTCGCCTTCCAGCTCGCCGACGACGTCCTGGACATCGCCTCCGACTCCCACGAGTCCGGCAAGACCCCGGGCACCGACCTGCGCGAGGGCATCCCGACCCTGCCGGTGCTCCGGCTGCGCGAGCGGGCCGCCCGGCTGGGGCTGGCCGAGGACGTCGCGCTGTGCGAGCTGCTGGACTCCGACCTCAGCGACGACGCCCGGCACGCCGAGGCGCTGGCCGCGCTGCGCGCGCACCCCGCGCTGGAGCAGGCCCGCCGGGACACCGTGCGGTACGCGGAGGAGGCGCGGTCCGCGCTTGCCCCGCTGCGCGAGTGCGACGCCAAGGCGGCGCTGCTCCAGCTGTGCGACGCGGTCGTGCACCGCGCCGGCTGACCGTGCCGGTCACCCGTACGGGCGCCGGTGTCCGGCACGACCCCTACGGGTCGGGTGGAGAATCCGCCGCCGGGTGTCATACCGCAGGTGTAGACGGAGTTGGCTCCGAGGTCTGACGCTTGTTCACGGGCGATTTGGTCAGATGGACACCACGGAAATCACCACTCCTCACCGATTCGGGTGAGAATGGCGGCTCAGGGTGGACCAGCGGACCAGCGTGAGGACAGCCGCCGCCGACGACGGAGGTAAGGCACACATGGCACCGTACGAATCCGACGACGCAGTGGGCGCCGCACGGGACGAGCAGCCGCGCTCCGGCCGGCGCAAGGCCGCCCGGTACGCCGTGCCGGTCGCGGTGGTGGGGGTGGCGGCGGCCACGATCGGGCTGGTCCCGGCGCTCGCCGACTCCGGTGACCCCGACCTGCCGAAGATCAGCGCACAGCAGCTCATCGAGAAGATCGCCAAGTCGGACGTGCAGCAGCTGTCCGGCACGGTGAAGGTCAGCACCGACCTCGGCCTGCCCGACCTCGGCGGCCTGGAGGACGGCCTGATGTCCGGCGCGGGCCGGGGCGGCTCGGACGACGGCTCCTCCGCCGACCCGCAGGCCAAGCTCACCGAGCTGGTCTCCGGCACGCACACCCTGCGCGTCGCCGCCGACGGCCCGGACCGGCAGAAGCTGTCGCTGCTGGAGAGCGGCGCCGAGTACAGCCTGATCCACGACGGCAAGGACGTCTGGGGCTACGACAGCAAGAGCAACGAGGTCTACCACTCCACGGGGGCCGCTTCCGGCAAGGACCGTGAGGCCGAGCCGCCGGCCACGCCCAAGGACTTCGCCGACGAGGCCCTGAAGTCGGTGGACGACACCACGTCCGTCACCGTCGACGGCACCGCCCACGTCGCCGGGCGCGACGCCTACAAGCTGCTGATCCGGCCCAAGCAGTCCGGCACCACGGTCGGTGCGATCAGCATCGCCGTGGACGCGAAGACCGGCATGCCGCTGAAGTTCACGCTGACCCCGAGGAGCGGCGGCGCCGCCGTGCTCGACGCGGGCTTCACCCAGGTCTCCTTCGCCCGGCCGGCCGCCTCCACCTTCGACTTCACGCCGCCCAAGGGCGCGAAGGTCACCGAGGGGAAGGACGCGGCCGAGGCCCGGGAGCAGGCCCCGAAGCACGGCGAGGACTTCGCCGGGGGCCTGGAGGGCATGGACGGGCTGAACGTGCTGGGCAAGGGCTGGACGTCCGTCGCCACCTTCGACACCGGGGCCAAGGGCGGCCTGCCGACCGGCTCCCAGGGCGGTGACCTCGGCGGCTTCCTCGGCTCGCTCGGCGAACCGGTCTCCGGGAAGTTCGGCAAGGGCACGGTCTTCTCCACCCGCCTGGTCAACGCCCTGATCACCGACGACGGCAAGGTGTACGCCGGCGCGGTGACCAAGGAGGCCCTGGTGAAGGCGGCCGACGCGGGGAAGTGACCGCCCGGGCACACCGCACCGGATGAGACGCACCGGATGAACCGAGGGGAGCCGATGGACGAACCGTCCGCCACGCAGCGGGACCCGGACGACGCGACGGCGAGCGTGATCGCCACGCGCGGCCTCACCAAGCGCTACCGCGGCGGACAGCTCGCCGTGGACGGTCTGGACCTGACCGTCCCGGCGGGCAGCGTCTTCGGCTTCCTCGGCCCGAACGGCTCCGGCAAGACCACCACGATCCGCATGCTGATGGGGCTCATCGAGCCCACCGCGGGCACCGCCCGGGTGCTCGGCCGGCCGATGCCGCGCGCGGCCCGTACGGTCCTTCCGCAGGTCGGCGCCCTCATCGAGGGCCCCGCCCTGTACGGCTTCCTCTCCGGCCGGGACAACCTGCTGCGCTACGACGCCGCCGATCCGACCGCCGACCCGCGCACCCGGCGCGCCCGCGTCGCCGCGGCACTGGACCGGGTCGGTCTCGCGGCCGCCGCCGGCAAGAAGGCGAAGGCGTACTCGCTCGGCATGAAACAGCGCCTGGGGCTGGCCGCCGCGCTGCTCCAGCCGCGCAGACTGCTCGTCCTGGACGAGCCCACCAACGGCCTCGACCCGCAGGGCATGCGCGAGATCCGCACCCTGATCAGGGACTTGGCCGCCGACGGCACGACCGTCTTCCTCTCCTCCCACCTCCTCGACGAGATCGAGCAGGTGTGCACCCATGCGGCGGTCATGGCCCAGGGCCGGCTCGTCACCCAGGGCGCGGTGGCCGATCTGGCCGCCGGGGCGCGCGGCCGGCTGGTGGTGACCACCCCGGACCCGGCCGAGGCGGCGCGGGTGCTGAAGGAACTGGGCGTCGGGGATGTGGCGGCCGACGGCGACCGGGTCACCGGTGAGCCGCCCGCGCGGGATCTGGCCGAGGTGACCGCGGCCCTGGTCACGGCGGGCGTCCGGGTCCGGGGCCTCACCGTCGAACGGGCCTCGCTGGAGGACGCGTTCGTGGCGCTGACCGGGGAGGGCTTCGATGTCGCGGGCTGATGTGCTCCAGGCGGGCGCCGGGCGCCGGCCGAACCCGCTGTGGACCCTCGGGCTGTTGCGCAGCGAGCTGGTCACCACCGTCCGCCGCTGGCGCACGCTCGCCCTGCTGGGGGTGCTGGCCGCGGTGCCGGTGCTGGTCGGGATCGCCGTGAAGATCGAGACGCGGGGCGGCGGGCCGGCGGGCGGAGGCGGCGGCGAGGGCCCGGCGTTCATCTCGCAGATCACCAACAACGGCCTGTTCCTGGTCTTCACCGCGCTGGCCGCGACCCTGCCGTTCTTCCTGCCGATGGCGGTCGGCGTCGTCGCGGGCGACGCGATCGCCGGGGAGGCCGGCGCGGGCACCCTGCGCTATCTGCTGGTCGCCCCGGCCGGCCGCACCAGGCTGCTGCTCACCAAGTACGCGACCGTGCTGGCCTTCTGTCTGCTGGCCACGCTGGTCGTCGCCGTCTCGGCGCTGCTCGTCGGCGCGCTGCTCTTCCCGCTCGGCGAGCTGACGACGATCTCCGGCACCCGGATCAGCTTCGCCGAGGGGCTCGGCCGCGCCCTGCTGATCGCCCTGGTCGTCGCGGCCTCACTGGTCGGCGTGGCCGCCCTCGGCCTGTTCGTGTCGACGCTCACCAACAGCGGCATCGCGGCGATGGCGACCACGGTGGGCCTGCTCATCACCGTGCAGATCGTCGACCAGATACCCCAGTTGCACGCGCTCCAGCCGTACCTGTTCTCGCACTACTGGCTGTCCTTCGCCGATCTGATGCGCGACCCCGTCTACTGGGACGACCTGGTGAAGAACCTGGGTCTCCAGGGGCTGTACGCGGCCGTGTTCGGCGCGGCGGCCTGGGCGCGGTTCACGGCGAAGGACATCAACGCCTAGCGCCCGCTCACCGGAGCGGGGCGCCGGCGGTCTCGTACGGGAAGCGCGCGAGGGGCGCGTCCTGCGCGAAGAACGTCTTCGCGCGTGCCAGCGCCTCGGTGTCCTTGCGTACGTCGCCGGGCGCGCTGCCGTTGCCGAGCAGCACCCCGCCGAAGCGCATCCGCAGGTAGGCGGCCGAGTTGTTGAGCGTGCCGGCGTACGGGTCGGCGACCGACGGCTCGTCGTCCGCCAGCGCGGCGATGCCCCAGAGGGTCCGGCCGGCCATCGCCGCCTTGAAGTCGACGCCCGGGGTGCGCAGCCAGGCCGACCAGTAGTCCAGGTAGCGCTTGGTCAGGCTGGACACCGAGTACCAGTACAGCGGCGAGGCGATCACGATGTCCGTGGCCGCCAGCGTGGCGTCCAGCAGCAGGCCGGCCGGGGTGTCCGAGGACGGCCGGACGTGGTCGCTGTCGTGCCGCAGGTCGACGAAGTCGGGCAGGGGGTGGTCGGCGAGGCGGATCCAGTGCTGTTCGACGTCGCCGGGTAGCTGTGCGGCGGCCTCCCGGGCCAGCTGTTCGGTGTTGCCCGCCTCTCGGGCGCTGCCCAGGACGAAGAGGAAGCGGCGGCTCATGGGTCCCCCAGATGCGTCATGTCGTACCGCGATTGAATGCGCGTGCATTCTATGCACATGCATTCAGCCTGCGCCAGGGTGCGGCTGGTGCGAGGCTGTGACGTCGCGGTGACGTGGAAACCGCGGGGGAGCGGACACACTGGTGGGCAGGACACGTACGACCGGATCGCGACGCCGGGGGAGTGAGGGACACCGATGGCTGGAGTCAGCTTCGAGAAGAAGCGGCCGCGGCAGCCCGTGGGGTCCGCGGCGACGGTGTCCGTCCGGGTCTCCGGCGCGGGACGTGCGTCGGTGGACGGGGCGTCCGTCGTGCCGGCACCGGGCGAGGAGATCCAGCAGGCCGTGCTCAACCACCTCCAGCGCCTGGCCATCAGCGTCGGCGCGCCCATACGCGCCACGGTCCACGACGACCTCGCGGGCTGCGTGGTCCCCCTGGAGGTCTCGGCGGACGGCTCCAGCCGGGTGACGGGGCAGGCGGTCCGGGTGGCCCCGCGGCCGGCGGCGGCCGGGACGCCGGGCACCGGGCAGGCCCCGACCGGGCAGTTCGGACCGGCGCCGGTGATGAACGAGTCCGACACGGACACGCGGAGCCCCGCGGCCCACAGCCCCCTCGCCGCCGTACCGCCGGAGCCCTCCGCCCCCACCCCCACCCCGGCCCGCGGGTTCGACGCGGTCGCCGAGGAGGTGCTCGGGGACGGGCCGCTGACCGAGACCGCAGAGGGTGCGGAGCTGCTCACCGAGCCGCTGCGCCGGATCAACGAGGCCGTGCGGTCGGGCCGTATCGACACGGCGGCGGAACTGGCCGACCGGACGCTCGCCGAGGCGTCCGCCGTGTTCGGCCCGCGCCACGCCGAGGCGCTGCACCTGCGCGAGCTGTCCGCCTACATCGCCTATCTGGCCGGTGACCCGGTCCGCGCCTTCCGGCTGTCCCTGGACGTCGCCGGGCTGCGCCGGCAGGCACGGGACGGGGAGGCCGCTTACGACAACGTGCGCAGCGCGGCCACCGCCTGGCGCGCGGTGCGCGACCCCGAGGAGGGCCTGCGGCTGGGGCGCGACCTGATCGACCTGTGGACGGACCTCGCCGCCGAGCCGGGCCCCGCCGCGGACGACACGGGCCTGCTGGAGTCCGCCCGCGCCCGCATGGTCCGCCTGAGCGACCGCGCGGCGAAGGCGGCGGCGCAGGCGTGACCGGCTGCGCGCCGAGCAGGCGCGCCCGGGGTCACTGCACGCAGAACTCGTTGTCCTCAGGGTCGGCCATCAGCACCCACTGGCCCGCGGGCTCCTTCACCTCCCGCACCACCCGGGCGCCCAGCGCCTGAAGCCGTGTCACCTCGTCCGCGCGCCGCTCCGGTCCGGCGTGGACGTCGAGGTGGAGCCGGTTCTTCCCGGTCTTCGGTTCCGGTACCCGCTGGAACAGCAGCCGCCGTCCGAGCCCAGTGCCGGTCTCGGGGTCGTACGGGTCGTCGGGGTGTCGTACGGCGATCAGGTCACGGAACGCGGCCCGCCCGTGGTACTCGACGGTGGCCTCCCCGGACAGCGCGCCGACGGACAGCAGCCGTTCGACGAGGGCGCTGTTGTCCTCGGGGGTGTAGTGCAGCGCGGCGGCCCAGAAGTCGGCCTGTGCGTGCGGGTCGGCCGCGTCGATGACGAGCTTCCAGTGCAGGGGGGCGGGCGCCTGAGTGGTCATGGCTCCCACTTATAGCCGGACGCGCCGGCGGAGGGGATCACTCCGCCCACTCGGGTGACGTGGGCCCCTCGGGTCAGGCATCTGCCGGGGTCGATGCCGGAGCCGGAGCCGGAGCGGAAGTCGAAGTCGAAGCCGACGTCGATGTCCCGATCGTGCGGGCCGCCGGCACGGTGAGCCTTGCCGGTCGCCTCGCCCACCGCAGCGCGTCGCCCGTGAGCAGGATCAGCGCCAGCCAGACCAGCGCGAACCCGGCCCACCGCTCGGCCGGCATGGCCTCGTGGAAGTAGAGGACGCCGAGCAGGAACTGGAAGATCGGGGCCAGGTACTGCAACAGGCCCAGCGTGGACAGGGGCACGCGGATCGCCGCCGCGCCGAAGCAGACCAGCGGGAGGGCGGTGACGATGCCCGTGGAGGCGAGCAGGGCGGCGTGTCCGGCGCCCTCGTTCAGGAAACTGGCCTCGCCGTGCGCGGTCAGCCACAGCAGGTATCCGAGCGCCGGCAGGAACTGGATGGCGGTCTCGGCGGCCAGCGACTCGACACCGCCGAGGTCCACCTTCTTCTTCACCAGCCCGTAGGTGGCGAAGGAGAAGGCGAGGCAGAGGGAGATCCACGGCGGGCGGCCGTAGCCCACGGTCAGCACGACGACGGCGGCGAGGCCCACGCCGACCGCAGCCCACTGCACGGGCCGCAGCCGCTCCTTGAGGAGCAGCACGCCCATCGCGATGGTGACCAGCGGGTTGATGAAGTAGCCGAGCGAGGCCTCGACGACATGGCCGGCGTTCACCGCCCAGATGTAGACGCCCCAGTTCACGGTGATGACAGCGGCCGCCACGGCTATGAGGCCGAGCCGCCGGGGCTGGCGCAGCAGCTCTCCGGCCCAGGCCCAGCGGCGCACGAAGAGCAGCGCGGCGGCGACGAACACCAGGGACCACACCATGCGGTGGGCCAGGATCTCCAGGGCGCCGGCCGGTTTGAGCAGCGGCCAGAACAGGGGCACCAGGCCCCACATCCCGTAGGCGGCGAAGCCGTTCAGCAGGCCTGTGCGGTGCTCACCCTCGGACGTCCCGGCCACGTCCCCTCCTTCTCGCCCGCGCGTCCGGCGTGGACGCACGAGGACGAAGGTAACGCCGGGCGCCCCCGGATGTCATGCTCGTATCGCCATACGGTCATGACATCCGGGGCGGCTCGTCCGTGTCAGCCCTTGAGCGCGGCGGTGACGGCCTGCGCGAGCGGCGTGGCCGGGCGGCCGATCAGCCGGGACAGATCGCCGGAGGAGACGACCAGCTCCCCCTTCTCGATCGAGGCGTCCACGCCGGCCAGGATCCCGGCCACCGGCGCGGGCACCCCGGCGCCGGTCAGGATGCCGGTGAGGGCGTCCACCGGGACCGGGTTGTAGACGATCTCCCTGCCGGTCTGCCGGCTCAGCTCGGCCGCGTACTCGGCGAAGCTCCACGCCTCGTCGCCGCCCAGTTCGTACGTCGAGTTCTCGTGACCCTCGCCGGTCAGCACCGCGACCGCGGCGGCGGCGTAGTCGGCGCGGGCGGCCGAGGAGACCCGGCCGTCACCGGCGGCGGCCACGACCGCACCGTGCTCCAGCACCGGCGCCAGGTTCTCGGTGTAGTTCTCGTGGTACCAGCCGTTGCGCAGCAGGCTGTAGGGCAGGCCGGAGGCGAGCAGGACCTGCTCGGTCGCCCGGTGGTCGTCCGCCAGCGCGGCCGTCAGGGTGCCCGGGGCACTGGTGTAGGCGAGCAGCGCCACGCCGGCCGCCTCGGCCGCCTCGATGACGACCGTGTGCTGCCCCACCCGGCCCTTGTCGAACTCGTTGCCGGAGATCAGCAGGACCTTGTCGCCGGCGGCGAACAAGCCGTCGAAGGTCTCGGGGACGTTGTAGTCGGCGACGGCCAGCTTCACGCCGCGGGCGGCGAGGTCGGCGGCCTTCGCCTCGTCGCGCACGACGGCGGTGATCTGCGCGGCCGGGACCTTCTCCAGCAGTTGCTCCACGACGTGGCGGCCGAGGTGTCCGGTGGCTCCGGTGACGACGATGCTCATGGGGGTGGCTCCTTCTCGGTGGGTATGTCACTCACCCTAGGAGCTGCACTAACTCAGCGAAAGTACCCACTTTGAAGTAAGGTACTGGTATGTCGGTAAGCAAGAACGTGGTGGACGCCGAGGCGATGTGCCCGCACCGCCTGGTCCTGGAGCACGTCACCAGCCGCTGGGGCGTCCTCGTCCTCATCGAGCTGCTGGAGCGGCCGTACCGGTTCAGCGAGCTGCGCCGTGCGATCAGCGGCAACGGCGGCCGGGGCGTCAGCGAGAAGATGCTCACCCAGACCCTGCAGACCCTGGAGCGCGACGGCCTGGTCCACCGGGACGCCAAGCCGGTCATCCCGCCGCGTGTCGACTACTCGCTCACCGACCTCGGCCGCGAGGCGGCGGAGCAGGTCCGGACCCTCGCCCAGTGGACGCACCACCGCATGGACGCGGTGGAGAAGGCCCGCCGGGCCTACGACGAGAGCCGTCGCGCACACGAAGAGGACCGCCGCGCATACGAAGAGGCCCGGGAGAACCAGTCCCGGGCCTCCTGAACCGGAGGACGGATCAGCCGACGACCGTCCAGGTGTCCCCGCCCGCCAGCAGCGCGGCCAGGTCACCCTTGCCGTGCTGCTCGATCGCGGTGTCGAGCTGCTCGGCCATCCGGGTGTCGTAGACCGGCCGTTCGACGGAGCGGAAGACTCCGATCGGGGTGTGGTGCAGGGTGTCCGGGTCGGCCAGCCGGGACAGGGCGAACGCCGTGGTCGGGGACGCGGCGTGGGCGTCGTGCACCAGGACCTCCGCCTCGTTCTCCGGGGTCACGGTCACCACCTTCAGATCGCCGGTCCGCCCGTCGCGCACGACCCCTCTCGCGCCGTCGGGACCGAACCGGATCGGCTGCCCGTGCTCCAGCCGGATCAGCGCCTCCTCGGCCCGCTGCTTGTCCTTCAGGGCGTCGAACGCGCCGTCGTTGAAGATGTTGCAGTTCTGGTAGATCTCGATCAGCGCCGTGCCCGGGTGCTCGGCGGCGGCGCGCAGCACCTCGGTCAGGTGCTTGCGGTCCGAGTCGATCGTGCGCGCCACGAAGGACGCCTCCGCGCCGATCGCCAGCGACACCGGGTTGAACGGCGCGTCCAGCGAGCCCATCGGCGTCGACTTGGTGATCTTGCCGACCTCGGAGGTCGGCGAGTACTGGCCCTTCGTCAGGCCGTAGATCCGGTTGTTGAACAGCAGGATCTTCAGGTTGACGTTGCGGCGCAGGGCGTGGATCAGGTGGTTGCCGCCGATGGACAGCGCGTCGCCGTCACCGGTGACGACCCACACGCTCAGGTCCCGGCGGGAGGAGGCCAGGCCCGTCGCGATGGCCGGGGCACGGCCGTGGATGGAGTGCATCCCGTAGGTGTTCATGTAGTACGGGAAGCGGGAGGAGCAGCCGATGCCGGAGACGAAGACGATGTTCTCCCGCGCCAGGCCCAGTTCCGGCATGAAGCCCTGGACGGCCGCAAGGATCGCGTAGTCACCGCAGCCCGGGCACCAGCGCACCTCCTGGTCCGACTTGAAGTCCTTCATCGACTGCTTGGCCTCGGCCTTGGGGACCAGCTGCAGCAGCCCGTTGGTGGCGTCAGTCATCGATGGCCTCCTTCAGCGCCGCGGCGAGCTGTTCCGCCTTGAACGGCATGCCGTTGACCTGGTTGTAGGAGTGGGCGTCGACCAGGTACTTCGCCCGGATCAGGGTGGCGAGCTGCCCGAGGTTCATCTCGGGGACGACGACCTTGTCGTAGCCCTTCAGAACCGTGCCGAGGTTGCGCGGGAAGGGGTTGAGGTGGCGCAGGTGGGCCTGGGCGATCGAGTCGCCGGCCGCGCGCAGCCGCCGTACCGCCGCCGTGATCGGGCCGTAGGTCGAGCCCCAGCCGAGGACCAGGGTCCTCGCGCCGTCCGGGTCGTCGACCTCCACGTCGGGGACCTCGATGCCGTCGACCTTGGCCTGCCGGGTGCGGACCATGAAGTCGTGGTTGGCCGGGTCGTAGGAGATGTTGCCCGTGCCGTCCTGCTTCTCGATGCCGCCGACGCGGTGCTCCAGGCCCGGGGTGCCCGGGATCGCCCACGGCCGGGCCAGGGTCCGCGGGTCCCGCTTGTACGGCCAGAAGACCTCGGTGCCGTCCTCCAGCGTGTGGTTCGGGCCGGAGGCGAACCGCACCCGCAGGTCGGGCAGTTCGTCCAGGTCGGGGATGCGCCACGGCTCGGAGCCGTTGGCCAGGTAGCCGTCCGACAGCAGCATCACCGGCGTCCGGTACGTCAGCGCGATCCGGGTCGCCTCCAGGGCGGCGTCGAAGCAGTCGGCCGGGGTCTTCGGCGCGACCACCGGCACCGGCGCCTCGCCGTTGCGGCCGTACATCGCCTGGAGCAGGTCGGCCTGCTCGGTCTTGGTCGGCAGACCCGTCGACGGGCCACCGCGCTGGATGTCCACCACCAGCAGGGGCAGCTCCAGCGAGACCGCGAGACCGATCGTCTCGCTCTTCAGGGCGACACCGGGGCCGCTCGTCGTGGTCACCGCCAGCGAGCCGCCGAACGCCGCGCCCAGCGCCGCGCCGATGCCCGCGATCTCGTCCTCGGCCTGGAAGGTGCGCACGCCGAAGTTCTTGTGCTTGCTCAGCTCGTGCAGGATGTCCGAGGCCGGCGTGATCGGGTACGACCCCAGGAACAGCGGCAGATCCGCCTGGCGGGACGCGGTGATCAGGCCGTAGGCCAGGGCGAGGTTGCCGGAGATGTTCCGGTAGGTGCCGACCGGGAAGGCCTTGGTGGCCGGCGCGACCTCGTAGGAGACCGCGAAGTCCTCGGTCGTCTCGCCGAAGTTCCAGCCCGCGCGGAAGGCCGCGATGTTGGCCTCCGCGATGTCCGGCTTCTTCGCGAACTTCGACTTAAGGAACTTCTCGGTGCCCTCGGTGGGCCGGTGGTACATCCAGCTCAGCAGGCCCAGCGCGAACATGTTCTTGCTGCGCTCGGCCTCCTTGCGGGAGAGGTCGAACTCCTTCAGCGCCTCCACGGTCAGCGTGGTCAGCGGCACCGGATGGAGGCTGTAGCCGTCGAGCGAGCCGTCCTGGAGCGGGTCGCTGGCGTACCCGACCTTCTGCAGGGCGCGCTTGGTGAACTCGTCCGTGTTGACGATGATCTCGGCTCCGCGCGGGAGGTCGCCGATGTTGGCCTTCAGGGCGGCGGGGTTCATGGCGACCAGGACGTTCGGCGCGTCACCGGGGGTGAGGATGTCGTGGTCGGCGAAGTGGAGCTGGAAGGACGAGACACCCGGCAGGGTGCCGGCGGGGGCGCGGATCTCGGCGGGGAAGTTCGGGAGGGTGGAGAGGTCGTTGCCGAAGGAAGCGGTCTCCGAGGTGAAACGGTCCCCGGTGAGCTGCATGCCGTCACCCGAGTCCCCCGCGAACCGGATGATCACCCGGTCCAGGCGCCGCACGTCCTTCGCGCCGCCCGGTTTGCGCTGCTCTCCCACGACGGTTCCGTCGGTCTGCTCCGCTGGGCTGCTGACCTGGCTGGTCACTGAACTGGACCTCCTTCGAGGCGGCTGTCCGGGGCCTGGTCGTCCCACGGACCATCCCAGGATCAACCCTACGTCGGTTAGGGTCGCCTTCCCGAGGCCATCCGAGGATTGGACGACATTTCGAGACGGCCTGTCGCGCTGTGTGCACATCATGTCCCGCATCGCCTGAGCACCGGTCAAGGCGCTCCCCGCGCGTGTACAGGTTCTCTCCTCCGGCTCCCGTCCGGACCCCCGGTCGCCCCCTACGGATCGCTCGGGGCCCACCTCCCGGGTACCCGCCGCACACCGAGCCGGGAGCGGCCGGCGCGCCGCTGACGGGGGGCTGACACCGGACCGGCCCGCTAGGAGTTCAGGTAGGTCAACACGGCCAGAACCCGCCGGTGGTCCCCGTCGCTCGGGGCCAGGCCGAGCTTCAGGAAGATGTTGCTGACGTGCTTCTCCACGGCGCCGTCGCTGACCACCAGCTGCCGGGCGATCGCCGAGTTCGTCCGCCCCTCCGCCATCAGCCCCAGCACCTCGCGCTCCCGGGGCGTCAGCCCCGCCAGCACGTCCTGCTTGCGGCTGCGGCCGAGCAGCTGCGCGACCACCTCCGGGTCCAGCGCCGTACCGCCCTCGGCGACCCGCACCACCGCGTCCACGAACTCCCGGACGTCCGCCACCCGGTCCTTGAGCAGATAGCCGACGCCCCGGCTGGAACCGGCCAGCAGTTCCGTGGCATAGCGCTCCTCGACGTACTGCGACAGCACCAGCACCCCGAGCCCGGGGTGCAGCCGGCGCAGCAGTACGGCCGCCCGGACGCCCTCGTCGGTGTGCGTCGGCGGCATCCGTACGTCCGCCACCACCACGTCGGGCAGCTCACCCCGCTCGTCCAGCTCGGAGATGGTCTTCACCAGCGCGTCCGCGTCGCCGACGCCCGCCACGACATCGTGCCCGCGGTCGGTCAGCAGCCGGGTCAGGCCCTCCCGCAGCAGCACTGAATCCTCGGCGATGACCACCCGCACCCTGTCCTCCACGATTCTTACGGCCCCCCAAGCCCGATCCCCCGCGACGCCGTCCGCCCGGGGCGTCCTCCGGGGGTCCAGCATTCCAGCAATCCCCCCGGTCCGCCGCCGGACCGAGGGGAATATCGGGGGAATACCGGGGACGCGGCCGGACCGTGCGGGGGTGTTCTCG
Organism: Streptomyces flaveolus; assembly: GCF_000716535.1. Classification (GTDB taxonomy): domain Bacteria; phylum Actinomycetota; class Actinomycetes; order Streptomycetales; family Streptomycetaceae; genus Streptomyces; species Streptomyces flaveolus_A. The sequence goes on from NZ_JNWV01000004.1 coordinate 93,554, forward strand.
GCGGCGGGGGTCGTCGTACGGCGCGAGGGGCGTACGGCGTTCCCGCCGCTCCGGCCGTCAGCCGCGCCAGGGCAGTTCCGCGATCACCCGGGTGGGGCCGCCCGCCGGGGAGTCCACCACGAGGATGCCGTCCACCGCGTCCAGCCGGGCGGCGAGACCGGCCAGCCCGGAGCCCCCGGAGGCGTCGGCACCGCCCACGCCGTCGTCGGTCACCTGGAGCATCAGCCGGTCCTCCGTGCGCCAGACGTCGACGGAGGCGGACCGGGCCCCGCTGTGCTTGCTGATGTTCTGGAGCAGCTCGGAGACGGTGAAGTACGCGATGCCCTCGATGGCGGGCGCCGGCCGGGCCGGCAGGTCGACCTCGACCCTCACCGGCACCGCACAGCGGGAGGCGACCGCCGACAGGGCGGCGTCCAGGCCGCGGTCGGTGAGCACGGCCGGGTGGATGCCCCGGGCCAGGTCGCGCAGCTCCTGGAGGGCCGTCTTCACCTCGCCGTGCGCCTCCTCCACCATCCGCGCCGCCGTCCGCGGGTCCTCCCGCAGCTTCTCCTTCGCCAGCCCCAGATCCATCGCCAGGTTCACCAGCCGGGCCTGCGCGCCGTCGTGCAGGTCCCGCTCGATGCGGCGCAGATCGGCGGCGGCCGTGTCGACCACGACCCCCCGGTCCGACTCCAGCTCCACCACCCGGGCCGACAGCGGCGACGGCCCGAGCAGCCCGCGCACGAGCAGCCCGTCCACGGTCGTCAGGGCCCGTACGAGCCAGGGCGTCGCCAGCGTGAACACCAGCCCGATCAGCGCGGTGACGGTGATCTCGAAGGGGTTGTCGAGATAGACGCTGTGGTGGGCGTCGCCGTACAGCTGGATCCCGCCCTCGCCGGCGTACGCCGGGAACACCCAGAACCACAGCGGATAGGTCAGCAGCGCCCAGCCGCAGGACCAGAAGGTCACCGCCACCGAGAACGAGAACACCGCCCACGGGAACTGCACCAGCGCGTACAGCGCGTGCCGCCAGGAGGCACCGCTCTTGAGCAGCGCGCCCATCCAGGCCGCCGCGCCCGGCTTGCGCGGCCGCAGCGGCTCCGGGTCGGCCACCTCCAGGCCGAGCAGGCCGCGCGCCCGCGCCCGCTCCAGCACGCCGAAGCCCCGGCAGCCGGCGAGCGCCGCCGCCAGCACCGGGATGCCGAGGAAGGTCACCAGCAGGCCCGCGCCGAGCGTGACCATCGTCACCGTCCAGCTGAACAGGACGGTCGCCACCGGCAGGCTCAGCAGCACGTAGCCGAACTCCCGCCGGCTCCGCGCCTCGAAGGGCGCCCGCAGCCCGGCGGGCAGCCGGTGCCGCGGCTCGCTGCGGGTGGCGTACCCCTGTCCGTAGTCCGTGACCATCGGTGTCGTCCCGTTCTCCTCGTTCCGGCGGCGGTCCTGCCGTACATCCAGGGTCGTCCGCCGGGCGTTCCCGGGGTATGGAGTCCGTCGGCGTCTTGGACGGGGGGTTTTCCCCACCCCTGCGCTCCGCTCGGCCGTAGTGCCGTGGTCAGCCCGTGGGCGCCATCGACGCGCGGTGCGGAAACGCCGCCACGCGCACGTGAGGCGTTTCCGCGTCTCACGCGCGCGTGGCGGCGTCGGCCGGCCCTGTGCGGGCGGGGCTACTCCCGAGCCATACGAGGGCGGGGGCTACTCCTGCCGGTCGCGCCAGGGCAGCTCCGCCGTGACCACCGTCGGGCCGCCCGCGGGGGAGTCGACCACGAACAGGCCGTCCACCGCGCCCAGCCGGTCCGCCAGGCCCCGCATCCCGCTGCCCCCGTCCAGCCGGGCGCCGCCGCGGCCGTCGTCGCGGACCTGGATGAGCAGCCGCTCGTCCGTGCGCCAGACGTCGACGGTGGCGGACCGGGCCCCGCTGTGCTTGCTGATGTTCTGGAGCAGCTCGGAGACGGTGAAGTAGGCGATGCCCTCGATGGCCGCCGCAGGCCGGGCCGGCAGGTCCACGGTCACCGTCACCGGCACCGTGCAGCGCGAGGCCACCGCCGACAGGGCGGCGTCCAGGCCGCGGTCGGTGAGCACGGCCGGGTGGATGCCCCGGGCGAGGTCGCGCAGCTCCTGGAGGGCCAGCTTCACCTCGCCGTGCGCCTCCGCCACCATCGCCGCCGCCGCGTCGGGGTCCTCCAGCAGCTTCTCCTTGGCGAGGCCCAGCCCCATGGCCAGGTTGACCAGCCGCGCCTGGGCCCCGTCGTGCAGGTCCCGTTCGATCCGGCGCAGATCCGCCGCCGCCGTGTCCACCACGATCCCGCGGTCGGACTCCAGCTCGGCGATCCGGCGCTCCAGCTCGTCCGAGGGTGACAGCAGCCCCCGCACCATCGCCCGGTCCAGGTTCGTCATGCCCCGCGCGAGGTACGGCAGCACCGGCCACAGCACGAACAGCGAGGTCAGCACCGTCACGAAGGTGAGGATGCCCCAGGGCAGCCGGATGGCGTCGTACAGCAGCGTCCGCCAGCCCACCGGGTCCTTCAGCGCCATCCACAGCCGCTGCACCGGGCCCCCGCCCTTGGCGAGCGGCAGCGGCGACGGCTCCTCCACCCGCACCCCGAGCAGTTTCCGGGCCCGGGCCCGTTCCAGCTTGCCCAGCTGGCGGGCGCCCAGCAGGGACAGCGCCAGCAGCGGGAGGCCGATCACGGTGAGGGTGAGGGTGCCGCCGGCCACCAGCACGGTGACCGCGTACGTGAACCCGAACAGCGCCACCGGCAGGTTCAGCAGGAGATACGCGATCTCCTTCCAGGTGTGGGCCTCATAGGCCGGCCGGGGCGGCGGCAGCCGGTGCAGGCCGTCGTGTCCGTCGTGTCCGCCGTTTCCGGCACGGCCGTCACGTTCGTCGGTGCCGCCGGTCCGGTCGGCGGCGGGGCTGGGAGCGGTCATGCTGATCAGCCTGCCGTGCGCGGCACCGTCCACGCCATGCGGTACGCCGCCCTCCGCCGCCGGGGGAAAACCCCACCCCATCCGGGTACCGGCTGTCTCACGCCCGGGTACCGACTGTCTCACGGCCTGACGGGCTGCTTACCGGTTCTTTATCAGGGCCTAGACTCCCGTGCGTAAAGGTCATGAGGTCAGGGAGCGAGGGACGGACGGTGCGGGAGACGTTGGGGGACTCGTCGTACGCCGCGGTGAACGTCGTCGCGGCCGGCTACTTCCGGTCCTACTCGGTGGTCGGACTGCTCGCCCTCATCGGCGTGCTCTTCGTCGCGGTCGCCTTCGGCGCGGGCCGCCTGCTGCGCCCGGTCGTGCCGACACCGGAGAAACTCCTGACCTACGAGTGCGGCGTCGACCCCGTCGGCGAGGGCTGGGCCCACACGCAGGTCCGCTACTACGTCTACGCCTTCCTGTACGTGATCTTCGCGGTCGACTCGATCTTCCTGTTCCCCTGGGCGACGGTCTTCGCCGCTCCCGGCTACGGCGCGACGACCCTGGTGGAGATGTTCGTCTTCCTCGGCTTCCTCGCCGTCGGCCTGCTGTACGCATACAAGAAGGGCGTCCTGGCATGGACGTGAACCCCTCGGCCACCGAGTCCGTCTACCTGCCGGAGCCGAAGCGGCTGGGCGCGCTCGCCCGCCTCGCCCCCGAGCCGATGAAGGTCGTCCTGAACTGGGGCCGCCGCTACTCGCTCTGGGTGTTCAACTTCGGCCTCGCCTGCTGCGCGATCGAGTTCATCGCCGCGTCGATGGCCCGCCACGACTTCATCCGGCTCGGCGTCATCCCGTTCGCGCCGGGCCCCCGCCAGGCCGACCTGATGGTGGTCTCGGGCACGGTGACGGACAAGATGGCCCCGGCGGTCAAGCGCCTGTACGAGCAGATGCCGGAGCCGAAGTACGTCATCTCCTTCGGCGCCTGCTCCAACTGTGGCGGGCCCTACTGGGACTCGTACTCGGTGACGAAGGGCGTCGACCAGATCATCCCCGTCGACGTCTACGTCCCCGGCTGCCCGCCGCGCCCCGAGGCGCTGCTCCAGGGCATCCTCAAGCTCCAGGAGAAGATCGCCCGCGAGTCGCTGGGGGAGCGGTACGGCAACGGGCCCGCCCGGCCGTCCGCCGCCGCCCTCCAGAGCGGCCTGGTGCGGCCCCCGGCGCCGGCGGGTGAAGGGGGCACACGATGAGCACGGCCGCCGGCTGGCTGCCCGCCCCCGCGGAGGAACTCTTCGGTACGGACGCCACGGCCGAGGAGTCCTACGACGTCCTGACCGTGGACGTACCGCCGTCCGCCTGGCTCACCGCCCTGGAGACGGCCCGTACGACCCTGTCCTGCACCTACTTCGACTGGCTGAGCGCGGTCGACGAGCCGGGCACCGGCTTCCGGGTCTGCGCGCACGTCGTCGCCCTGCACCCGGTCCGCCGGCTCCTCGTCCGCACGACCGTGCCGCACGACGCCCCGGCCCTGCCCTCCGCCGTCGGCGTCTACGCGGGCGCCGCCTGGCACGAGCGCGAGACCCACGAGATGTTCGGCGTCGTCTTCGAGGGCCACCCGGGGCTGGAGCACCTCCTCCTGCCCGAGACCTTCGAGGGCCACCCCCTCCGCAAGGACTTCGTCCTCGCCGCCCGCGTCGCCAAGGCCTGGCCGGGCGCGAAGGAACCCGGCGAGTCCGAACACGGCGGCCCGAAACGCCGCCAGATGCTGCCCCCGGGCGTACCCGACCCCAACGAGTGGGGCCCCCTGAAGGGCCAACTCCCACCCGCCCCGACCCGCCCGGCCAGGGCGGCGGGCCGCACCGCGGGAGGTGCGGCGGGGGAGCGTCCGGCGCGGCGCACCCGCTCGGCCTCGGAGGGCTCGGCCAGCCAGGCCGCTGCCGCGGGCGGGGCCGGGGAGGCTGGTGCGACCGCTGGTGCGGGTGCCGCTGCCGGTGCTCCTGGCCGGCCGCGTCGGACGCGGAGTGCCGGCGAGGGCTCGGTGAGCCAGGTGGCGGCGCGGGACGAGGACGCGGCGACGCGCAAGCAGGCCGCGACCGAGGGCGACGCCACCCGGGCAGCGACGGAAGGGCCCACGGAAGGGCCGGCCGCCGAGGCCTCGGTGGCGCACCAGCCCGGCCCGCCGCCCGCGTCCGCCCGGCCGCGCCGCGCCCGCAGCGCCTCGCAGGGCTCGGCCTCGCAGCGCGCCCAGGCGGCGCCGGAACCGGCCCCGACGGAGCGGACGGAACCGGCAGAGCGGACGGGACCGGAAGAGTCGGCGGGACCGACAGAGCCGACGGGACCGGCGGAGTCGGCCGGACCGGTCGGTGGCGCTCGCCCCGCCCGTAGGAGCACCGCGCCGCGCAGCTCCGACGCCCCCTGGCACCACGCCCGCCCGGCGTTCGCCGAGCCGGAGCCCACCGCTGAACCGGAGCCGAGGAAGGCAGCCGGGCCGGAGCGGTCTGCGGAACCCGAACCGGAGCAGTCCGCACAGCCGCAGCCGCAGCCGCAGCCGGCACCGGGCAACGAGCCGGAGCCGGAGGGAGCACGCGCCCCGGAGCCGCGCCCCGACGCCCCCGAAAACGACCCGACCACCCCCGACGACCCCGCAGGAGGCCCGCAGTGAACGGCGCGTTGGACGTCGCCCTGCGACTTCTGGTCGTCTTCGTCGTCTTCCTGACGTTCCCGCTGATCGTGGGCCAGACCGAGCACAAGGTGATGGCCCACATGCAGGGCCGGCTCGGACCGATGTACGCGGGCGGCTTCCACGGCTGGGCCCAGCTCATCGCGGACGGCGTGAAGTTCGCGCAGAAGGAGGACGTGGTCCCGGCGGGCGCCGACCGCCGCGTCTTCCAACTCGCCCCCGCCGTGGCCCTGCTGCCGTACCTCCTCGTCCTCCTCGCCATCCCCATCGGCCCGAGCGAGGGCGCCGTCGGCCAGGTCCTGGACGCCGGTGTGTTCTTCGTGCTCGCCGTGATGGGCGTCGGCGTGCTCGGCTCGCTGATGGCCGGCTGGGCCAGCGCCAACAAGTTCTCCCTGCTCGGCGGCCTGCGCACGGCCGCCCAGCTCCTCGCCTACGAACTCCCGATGCTGCTGGCGGTGGCCTCGGTCGCGATGGCGGCGGGCACCGTCTCCCTGCCCGGCATCGTGCACGCCTTCCACTGGTGGTGGCTGCCCTGGCAGATCGTCGGCGCGATCGTCTTCTTCGTCGCCGGACTCGCCGAGCTGCAACGCCCGCCGTTCGACATGCCGGTCGCCGACTCGGAGATCATCTTCGGCGCGTACACCGAGTACACCGGCCTGCGCTTCGCCCTGTTCCTGCTGGCCGAGTACGCCGGCATCGTCGTCCTGTGCGGCCTGACCACCGTCCTCTTCCTGGGCGGATGGCACGGCCCGTGGGGCGCCGACGGCCTCGGCTGGGTCTGGACCCTGCTGAAGACCGCGATCCTCGCCTTCCTGGTCATCTGGCTCCGCGTCACCTACCCGCGGCTGCGCGAGGACCAGCTCCAGAAGCTCTCCTGGACGCTTCTCGTCCCCCTCTCCCTCGCCCAGATCGCCCTCACCGGCATCGTCAAGGTGGTGATCAGCTAACCATGGCTGTGCCGACCCCACCCTCCCGTCCCCGCATCCCCGGCAGCGGCCTCGCCAAGGGCCTGGCCGTCACCCTCCGCACGATGACGAGGAAACACGTCACCGAGCAGTACCCGGACGCCCTGCCCGAACTCCCGCCCCGTACCCGTGGCGTGATCGGCCTGTTCGAGGAGAACTGCACGGTCTGCATGCTGTGCGCCCGCGAGTGCCCGGACTGGTGCATCTACATCGACTCCCACAAGGAGACGGTCCCGCCCGCCGCCCCCGGCGGACGCGAGCGCAGCCGCAACGTCCTCGACCGGTTCGCGATCGACTTCTCCCTGTGCATGTACTGCGGCATCTGCATCGAGGTCTGTCCTTTCGACGCCCTGTTCTGGTCCCCGGAGTTCGAGTACGCCGAGACCGACATCCGCGACCTCACCCACGAGCGGGACAAGCTCCGCGAGTGGATGTGGACCGTGCCGGCGCCGCCCGCCCTGGACCCGGGCGCGGAGGAGCCCAAGGAGATCGCCGCCGCCCGCAAGACCGCCGAGAAGCTGGCCGCCGCCCAGGCCGAGCCGGCGGAGCAGCGGGAGGTGGAGTCGTGACCCCCGCCGCCGCAACGGCCACCGTGGCCGCCGCCGACCCGCACGGCTTCCTGTCCCCGACCGGCGTCGAGATCGCGTTCCTGCTCGTCGGCCTGGTCACCCTCGGCGCCGCGCTGGTCACCGTCACCACCCGGCAGCTGGTGCACGCCGCCCTGTGGCTGGTGGTAGCGCTCGGCGGCCTCGCCGTGGAGTACCTGCTGCTCACGGCAGAGTTCATCGCCTGGGTGCAGGTCCTGATCTACGTCGGTTCCGTCGTCGTCCTCCTGCTGTTCGGCCTGATGCTCACCAAGGCCCCCATCGGCCGTTCCCCGGACGCCGACTCCGGCAACCGCTGGGCCGCCCTCACGGTCGCGGGCGCCGCCGCCGTCGCCCTGGTGTGGGTGGTCGCCGACGCCTTCCGGACCACCTGGATCGACCTGGACGGCCCGGCCGCCGGCACCACCGAGGTCACCGGCGCCAGCCTGTTCCGGCACTGGGTGCTGCCCTTCGAGGCCCTGTCCGTGCTGCTCCTCGCCGCGCTGGTCGGCGCCATCGTGCTGTCCCGCAAGGCCAGGGCGGATACGGCCGCCGCACCCGCGGTCCCCGGGAAGGAAGGCGTCCGCTGATGCACCTCGCCTACCCCGCCGTACTCTCCGCCCTCCTCTTCTGCACCGGCCTGTACGGCGTCCTCGCCCGCCGCAACGCGATCCTGGTCCTGATGTCGGTCGAGCTCATGCTCAACGCCGTCAACCTCAACCTGGTCGCCTTCGACGTCTGGCTGAGCCGCGCCGCGAAGGACACCCTGCACTCCGGCCAGGCGCTGACCCTGTTCACCATCGCCATCGCGGCCGCCGAGATCGGCATCGGCCTGGCGATCGTGCTCGCCGTCTACCGCAACCGCGGCACCTCCGACATCGACAAGCTCCGCGACACCGCCGAGGGCCCCGAGGCCTCGGGCCCCGACACCGGGGGCCCCGGCACCTCCGCGGCCGAGAAGGCTGAGGCCACCGCGTGACCACGACCACCCTCGCCGCCCTCGTCCCCCTCCTGCCGTTCCTGGGCGCCGCGGCCGGCCTGCTGCTCGGCCGCACCGCGCCCGGGTTCGTCCGCCCGCTCGCCGTGCTGCCGCCGCTGGCCTCCCTGGCGCTGGCCGCGCTGGTCGCCGCACGGCAGGGCGGCGACGCGGCCGTCGACGCCCACACCGAGCTGACGCCCACCGGGTCCGTGCCGATCGAGCTGGCCCTGCACATCGACGGCTTCGCCGCGCTCGTCGCCGTCCTGGTCGCGTTCGTCGCGGCCTGCGTGCAGATCTACTCCACCGGCTACCTGCGGGACGACCCGCGCTACCCCTCGTACGCCGCTCTCGTCTCCCTGTTCACCTCCGCGATGCTCCTGGTCGTCTACTCCGGCGACCTGATCGTGCTGCTGGTCGGCTGGGAAGTCATGGGCATCTGCTCCTACTTCCTGGTCGGCCACTACTGGGAGACCCCCGAGGCCCGGGCCGCCTCCCTGAAGGCCTTCCTGGTCACCAAGCTCGGCGACGTGCCCTTCCTCATCGGCCTGTTCGCGCTGGCCACCGACGCAGGGTCGTTCCGCATCACCCGCGTCCTCGGCGCCGTCGCGAGCGGCGGCATCGACCACCCGACGGTGATCGCGCTGCTGCTGCTCGCCGGTGTCGCGGGCAAGTCGGCGCAGTTCCCGCTGCACACCTGGCTCCCGGACGCGATGGCGGGCCCGACGCCCGTCTCGGCGCTGATCCACGCGGCGACGATGGTCGCCGCCGGTGTCTACTTCACCGCCCGTCTCCTCCCGCTCTTCGAGGCCTCCCAGGCCGCGATGGTGGTCCTCGCCGTCATGGCCGCCGTCACGATGGCGGGCTCCGGTCTCGCCGCGCTCGCCCAGGACGACATCAAGCGCGTCCTCGCCTACTCGACGATCGGCCAGCTCGGCTACATGACCGGCGCCCTCGCCGTCGGCGACCGCGGTGCCGCCGTCTTCCACCTCCTGTCGCACGGCGCCTTCAAGGCGCTGCTGTTCCTCGCGGCCGGCGTGATCATCCACGCCGCCGGCACCAACTCGCTTGCCGCCATGTCCCGCATGCACGGCCTGCGCGACCGCATCCCGGACGCCTACTGGACGATGACCGTGGCGCTGCTCGCCCTAGCCGCGATCCCGCCCTTCAGCGGCTTCTTCTCCAAGGAGTCCGTCCTCGGCGCCGCCGAGCACGTGACCTCCGGCCACACCGAGCACGCGCCCGGCGCCGCCGGCTGGATCGTCCTCGTCGCCGGACTGCTCACCGCCCTGCTGACGGCCGCGTACGCCACCCGGCTGTGGCTGCTGGCCTTCCGCGGCCGGGGTGCCGAGGTCCCCGACCACGGCCGCCAGCCGCTGACGATGACCGTGGTGCTCTGGGTGCTCGCGGTCCCCTCCCTCGCTCTCGGCGGGCTCGCCTACCGCGCACTGCCCGGCTGGTTCGACGGCCGCGACCTGACCCCCACCCTGCTCACCTCCGTCCTGGGCACGGGCCTCGCCCTGGTCGGCGGGCTGCTCACCTACGGCTGCTGGCAGCGCACCACCCAGCTCGCCGCCCGCACCCCGCTGGGCGCGGTCGCCGCCCACCCCGAGGAGGACGCCGGACTGGTCGAGGCCGAGGCCATCGCCACCCACGAGCCGGCCTACGGCGACATCGCCTACGCCCCCGACCCGGCGGACCCGTCACGGCTGCTGCTCGGCCCACTGCACCGGCCCGCGGCCGCCGGCTTCCACCTGGACGCCGTGTACAGGGCGCTGTTCGTCCGTCCGGTCCAGGCCGGGGCGAGTCTCGTCCGGTTCCTCGACCGCGAGGTCGTCGACACCTACGTACACGGTGCCGCCGCCGTGCCCCGGCTGCTCGGGGCCGCCGTGCGGCGGGCGCAGACCGGCAATGTGCAGACCTATGTGAGCGCGCTGCTCGCCGGCACCGTCGTCCTGGCGGTCGCCGTCCTCCTCGTCGCCACGGGAGTGTGAGCAGGCGTGATCGATATCAACGAGTCCGTGATGCAGTTCCTTCTGGCATTCGTCGTCGTCGGCCCGCTCCTCGGCGCCGCCGCCGCTCTCCTCCCGGCCCCGCCGGGACTGAAGGGGAAGTCGCCCGAGCAGGCCGTGCTGCGCCACGGCGTGACCGTGACCGGCGCGGTCCTCGTCGCCGCGATCGTCCTCGCGCTCGGCTTCGACCACGACCACCCGTCGAAGATGCAGGCCACGACCGACATCAGCTGGATTCCCGCACTCGACGTGCGGATCCACCTCGGCATCGACGGCATCTCCCTCCCCCTTCTGGTCCTGACCGCGCTGCTGACCTTCCTCTGTGCGCTCTACTCCTACTCCAAGCCGCCGTCGGGCCCGTCCCCGAAGGCGTTCGTCGCCCTGCTGCTCCTGCTGGAGTCCGGCACCCTCGCGACCTTCGCCGTCCTCGACCTGCTGCTGTTCTTCCTCGCCTTCGAGATGGTGCTCGTCCCGATGTACTTCCTCATCGCCCGCTGGGGCGGCGAGGGCCGGACCCGGGCCGCGTGGAAGTTCATCCTGTTCACGCTGCTCGGCTCCGTGGTCATGCTGCTCGGCCTGCTCCTGATCGGAATCAAGGCGGGCACGTTCGACATGGTGGCACTCGCCACTGACAACGGCCGGTCGCTGACCACGTCCGTGCAGGTCATCGCCGTTCTGGCGATCGGGATCGGGCTCGCGGTGAAGGCGCCGATGTGGCCGCTGCACAGTTGGCTGCCGGACGCCCACACCGCCGCGCCGACCGTCGGCTCGGTGCTGCTGGCCGGTGTCCTGCTCAAGATGGGTACGTACGGTTTCGTCCGCATCCTGCTGCCGGTGGCGCCGGACGGCTTCCGCACCTTCGCGCCGTACCTCGCCGCGCTCGCCGTCGTCGGGATCATCTACGGGTCCCTGGCCTGCCTGGCCCTGGCCAAGCGGGGGGCGAAGGGCGACCTCAAGCGCCTGATCGCGTACTCCTCCGTCGGCCACATGGGCTTCGTCCTGCTCGGCATCGCCACCATGACCCCGACCGGCGTGAACGGCGCCCTGTTCGCCAACATCGCCCACGGCCTCATCACCGGCCTGCTGTTCTTCCTGGTCGGCGCGCTCAAGGACCGCACCGGCACCACCGACCTCGACACCCTCGCCGAGAAGACCGGCGCCGCGCTCTACGGCAGGGCCCCGCGCCTCGGCGGGCTGCTCGCCTTCGGTGCCGTCGCCTCCCTCGGCCTGCCCGGACTCGCCGGGTTCTGGGGCGAGATGCTGGCGCTGTTCGGCTCCTTCAGCCCCGCCGCCGGCCTCAGCCGCCCCGCCTTCCTCACCTTCATGGCCATCGGCGCGTTCGGCACCCTGCTCACCGCCGCGTACATGCTGATCGTGGTCCGCCGCGTCTGCATGGGCGGCGCCGAGCGGGAGGTGCCGAAGCTCGCCGACGTCCACGGGTACGAGTTCGCGGCCTGGACCCCGCTCGTCACCCTCACCGTCCTCGCCGGACTGTGGCCGAAGGCCCTGCTCGGCCTGACCGACCCGGCCGTGCAGCAGCTCCTCGCAGGAGGCACCCGATGAGCGCCCAGCCGCTTGCCGAGTCGCTGGTCCAGTCCGTCGACTGGCTCGCGATCGCCCCGCCCACCCTCGCGGCCGTCGTGGCACTCGTCGTCCTCGTCGCCGACCTGTTCCTGCCGGAGCCCCGCAAGGCCGTGCTCGGCTGGATCTCGGTCGCGGGCCTGGCCGCGGCCACCCTGCTGCTCCTGCCCCTCCTGGACGGCGACCGCAGCACCTTCTGCCTCACCGGCCCCGCGCGCGCGTGCAGCTACACCGCCGACCACTTCACCCTCGTCATCCAGTTCCTGGTCCTCGGCGGCGCCCTGCTCGCGGCCCTGCTCTCCGTCACCCACCTGGACGACGAGCGGCGGCGCGTCCCCGCGGGCGAGTTCTGGTTCCTGCTGCTGTCCTCCGCGGCCGGCGCCGCCCTGCTGCCCGCCTCCCGGGACCTGGCCACCCTGATCGTCGCCCTCGAGGTCGCCTCCCTGCCGGCCTTCGCCCTCGTCGGCATCCGGCACGGCGACAAGCGGTCCTCCGAGGCCGCCCTGAAGTTCTTCCTGTCCTCGGTCACCGCCACCGCGGTCAGCCTGATGGGCGTCAGCTTCGTCTACGCCTCCACCGGCACCCTCTACCTCACCCAGGTCGCCCAGCGCCTCCCGCACGTCGACGGACAGCTGCACACCCTGGCCCAGGCGGGCGTCGTCCTCACCCTCGTCGGCTTCGCCTTCAAGACGGCCGCCGTGCCCTTCCACTTCTGGGTGCCCGACACCTACGTGGGCGCGCCCCTGCCCGTCGCCGCCTACCTGTCCGTCGTCGGCAAGGCCGTCGGCTTCTCCGGCCTGATCCTCGTCACGGTCGTCGCGTTCCCCTCGTACGCCGACGTCTGGGGGCCCGCGCTCGCCGCCCTGGCCGCCCTCACCATGACCGTCGGCAACGTCGCCGCCCTGCGCCAGCAGGCCACGCGCGCGTACAGCGCCGTACGGCTGCTCGCCTGGTCCTCCGTCGGCCAGGCCGGCTACCTGCTGGTGCCGATCGCCGCCGCCGGATACACGAAGGACGCCCAGAAGGCGATCGGCTCCACGGTCGCGTACGCCCTGATGTACGCCGCCGTGAACCTCGGCGCCTTCGCGGTGGCCGCCCTGGTGGGCCGCGGCCGCGCCCTGAACCGCGTCAGCGACTACCGGGGCCTGTACGCCACCAACCCGCTCAGCGCGCTCCTGCTGGCCTTCTTCCTGCTGTGCCTGGCCGGGCTGCCGCCGGGCGTCATCGGCCTGTTCGCCAAGGTCACCGTGTTCTCGGCGGCCGTCGACGCGGGCCTCGGCTGGCTCGCCGTCGTCATGGCCGTCAACGTCGTGATCGCCCTCTTCTACTACCTCCAGTGGACGGCCCTGCTGTTCCGCGCCCCCGAGGGCGAGTCCGCCCGGCACCGGGTCCCGGCGCCCGTCACGGCCGCCCTCGCCGTCACGGGAGTCATCGGCGTCGTCCTCTCCGGAGCACCCCAGCTCGTCCTCCGCTTCGCGGCCGGCGGACTGTTCTGAGGAGTCGTCACGCGCGCGCGGGGCACTCGTGCCGGCACGCGCGCGTGGCCGAACCCGCACGTCACCCGTACGGCCGTCGCGCACCGCCGTACGCACCGGGGAACTCGTGGCCGCCGCCTGGCGTTGTCATCAGCGGGAGGGTCCACTGGATCAGAGTGTTCCCCAGCAGCACGACTTGGAGGGCGCACCGTGCACCGCCGGCACAACGGGCTCAGGACCGCCGTACTCCTCGGGGGACTGTCCGCACTCATCATCGTCATCGGCAGCTTCTTCGGCCGCGCCGGGCTCGTCGTCGCGGTCCTGGTCGCTCTGGGCACGAACGCGTACGCGTACTGGAACAGCGACAAGCTGGCGCTGCGCGCGATGCGCGCCCGCCCGGTCAGCGAGTTCGAGGCGCCGGCGCTGTACCGGATGGTGCGTGAACTGTCCACGCAGGCCCGCCAGCCCATGCCCCGGCTGTACATCTCGCCGACGGAGGCACCGAACGCCTTCGCCACGGGCCGCAACCCGCGCAACGCGGCCGTGTGCTGCACCGAGGGCATCCTGCGCCTGCTGGACGAGCGCGAGCTGCGCGGCGTCATCGGCCACGAACTGAGCCATGTCTACAACCGGGACATCCTGATCTCCTCGGTGGCCGGCGCGCTGGCCTCCGTGATCATGTTCCTGGTCAACTTCGCCTGGCTGATCCCGGTCGGCCGCTCGGACGACGACGACGGCCCCGGCCTGTTCGGCATGCTGTTGATCATGATTCTCGGCCCGCTCGCCGCCAGCCTGATCCAGCTCGCGATCAGCCGCTCCCGGGAGTACGAGGCGGACGCGTCCGGCGCACAGCTCACCGGCGACCCGCTCGCCCTGGCCGGCGCCCTGCGCAAGCTGGAGACGGGCACCCAGCAGCTGCCGCTGCCCCCCGAGCCCCGGATCGAGACGGCGAGCCACATGATGATCGCCAACCCCTTCCGCCCGGGCCAGGGACTGTCCAGGATGTTCTCCACCCACCCGCCGATGGCCGAGCGGATCGCCCGGCTCGAAAAGATGGCGGGCGGCTCCCGGTGAAGACCGTCTCGGCCGACCATGCACTCTGGAATTCGTCCTTGCGGGGGCCATTGTTTTCCGGCCCGGCAAGCCGCGCGAAACTCTGAGGCTGTACGGGGGAAATCGCGGGGCAAGGCCGCGCGCCTGGTGATATTCCAAGGCCGCCGTCGTCATCCTGTCCACTGAGAATTCGGCACCAGGGACGACGAAAGGTTGGCCGAGTGAAGCTCACCAAGCGGTTCACCACGATCAGTACCGCCGCGATCGCGGTGCTGCTCTTCAGCGCCGGTGGCGCACAGGCTCAGGGCGACAGCGGACTCCTGTCACGCCTGGGCGTTGCCTCTCTGCTCCAGGCCCCCTACCGGTTGGGCCAGGCAGGCACGGGCGGCACCGAGACCCAGAACACCACGAACAATAACAACAACAATAATAACAACAACAACGCCGGCGGAGTGAACAACAACAATAATAACAACAACAACGGGGGTGTGAACACGAACAACAACACCAATAACAACAACATCCTCGCAGGCACTCAGGGGCAAGGCGGCGGCGGTCTCCTCTCGCTTCTGGGTATCCCGCCACTTCAGCAGATCTGCAACCCGACGGGGCAGGCCGCACAGGGGAACAACACCTTCACCGGCAGCCAGAACATCAACTGCAAATTCAGCTGACGTGACGGATCCGTCGCGGAGCCCTATCCGCGCTCGGGGTGGTGGAGTTTGCGCGCGGCTTCGTGACGGGTGTGGACGCCCAGCTTGGTCAGTACGGCGCCCACGTGATGGCCGGCGGTCTTGCGGCTGATGTAGAGGCGGGCGGCGATCTCGGCGTCCGAAAGACCCTCGTGCAGCAGCTTCAGCACGTCCATCTCCCGGTTGGTCAGCCGGTAAGGGTTGGCTCGGGTCGCCGGCCGCGGACCCTGCCGGATCGGACGGACGCCGAGGACCCGCATCAACGAGCGGGTGCGAGCCACGGCCGGACGGGCGCCGAGCGCCTCGAAGGCGGCCAGGGCCTGGCGCAGCGCGGGCGCGTCGCCGGACAGGCGGGCCAGCGCGGCCTCGTACGGACAGCCGAGCCAGTCCCATCGCGCCGCGGCGCCGGCCCAGTCGTCGGCCAGTTCCAGCGCATGGGGTTCGGCCGCCGGGACCTGCGGCGGCTCTCCTCCGGCGCGGCGGATCCAACAGGCCAGGGGACCGGACAGCCAGGGATGGGTACGGTCCGCCAGCGCGGCCAGCCCGAGTCGGCCCTCGGTCTGCGCCTTCTCGTGATCACCGGCCAGCCAGGCCGCCTCGACCCGGGCCTCCCACCCCAGGCCCGTGTCCAGCAGGCAGCCCGAGTCGACCAGGTTCCCCGCTTCTTCCAGCAGCGGCCACACGTCGGGCTTGCCCTGGCGGGCCCGCACCAGGCCCAGCACGGTGAGGGCCAGGGTCCGGGCAACCGGTGGCGAGCCCGGGTGGGACAGGACCTTCTGCGAGGCATCAGCGGCCTGGGTCCACGAGCCCCGGTTCAGCAGCCCCCAACACCCCCAGGCCCGTGCACACAGCAGGTAGGCCGGCAGGTCGTGATCCAGGCAGTAGGTCTCCGCCCGGCTCACCGCCGCGGCCGACCGGGCGGCATCCCGCCGCAGCGCGGCCAGCCAGCACATGAGGAGCGTCATCAAGCCCGCGTCCAGCGGTAGGTCCTGCGTCATCGCGTCGGACACCGCCTGCTCGCAGTCCTCCCAGCCGTGCCCTTCGCTCAGCATGCGCGCCGCGGCGGCATGGAAGCGCGCCTGGACGAGCACCCCCGCATCGCCCGAGCGCTCACCCAGTGCGATCGCCTTCTCGGCGTAGCCGGCGACCACCGCCATGCCCTCGTGCTCGTGACAGGCCAGCTGACAGAGGTTCAGGTAAGCCCTCGCCAATTCCCGGCCGGGCGTCAGCCCTTCGAGCACCCGCACCGCGTCCAGACCGGTCTCCCTGGCCTCGGCGGCCCGCCCGGCCGGCCACAGCCAGCACGACAGCCGGCGCAGATCCGCCCCCTCGCGCAAGCGGTCGCCGAGCGCACGGCGCAGCCTCACCGCCGTACGGCAGGAGGCGACCCCTTCGTCCAGCCGGCCGGACAGGAGACAGGCCTGCGCATGGCCCTCCATCAGGGTGATCTGCTGCTCGGGCGGCAAGCGGTCGGCGTACCGCAGGGCACGGGCGTACTGGGCTGCGGCTTCCCGGTGCGCGCCCAGCGCGGCGGCGCGGACGGCCGCTGCGGGCGCGTACTCCAACACGGCGGCCGGGTCCCCGGCGCCGTCGGCATGGTCCGCCAGCATCGGCAGATCGTCCTCGGCGACCGGGCCGGACCGCATCACCGCCAGCACCTGCCGGTGCACCCGCAGACGGCAGGCGGCGGGCACGGCATCCAGCACCGCCAGCCGGGTCAGCTCGTGGCGGAACTCGGTCAGCTGACCATGGGAGCGCACTATTCCGCAGGCCACGGCCTCGTCGAGAGCCTCCTCCGGGGCTGGCAGGATGGCGGCCAGCAGGGGCAGCGAGACCCGGACACCCAGGACGGCCAGCACGTCCACCACCTCGCGCGCCGCGGCCGACAGACCCGCCAGGCGACCTGCCACGGCCTCGCGCACGGTGGCCGGAATGGGCTCGGCCGGGGCGGCCAGAATCTCGGTGACGATGAACGGGTTGCCGGCGGAGACCTGATACACCTGCGCGGCGTCCACGGCGCGTCCGGCGGCCAGCCGGGCGACGGCCCGGCGGCTCAGGGGGGCCAGATCGTAGCGGTACACCCACGGATAGCCGGCCAGGGTTCCGAGGAGAGCGGTCAGGTCGTGGGTGCGGCCGATCTCGTCGTCGCGGTAGGTGGCCAGCACCAGCGCCGGAACGCTCGGCAGACGGCGGGCCAGGTAGCGCAGCAGGTCCATCGTGGCCTCATCGGCCCAGTGGATGTCCTCGACGACCAGCAGGCTGGGATAGGCGCTCAGGTCGGCGAGCAGGCAGTCGTAGACCTCGTCGGACCGGCAGGTGCCGGTCAGCGTGCCCGTCAGGGCGGTGCGCATCTCCTGGCCCAGACGCGGGAGCACGTCCAGCAGAGGGCCCAGGGGCCGTGGTGTGGCGAGCGGGTCGCAGGCGCCGGTCACGACCCGGATGTGGGGGTCGGCCACCTGGGCGAGACGGTGGACGACGGCGGTCTTGCCGATACCGGCCTCGCCGCGGACCAGGGTCAGCCGTCCCGGGCCACTCACGGCGGCCTTCAGGTGACCGGCGAGGCCCCGGAGCACGGCCTCTCGCTCTAGAAGGTCCATCACCAGCCATTTTCCCCCCGTGGCCGGAGCCGCGCAAAAGATCCAGACCGATCAAGACCGGCCTGCTGGTGGGGTCGGGGTGTGGGATGCCGGGGCGTGGCATGGGGTGCGGTGGGGTGTGCGGTGGGGTGTGCCGGGCGGAACTTGGGGTGCTCACCCGATGCGCCTGCCGACCTCGGCCGAGCATGCTTGCCAGAGAGTTTCAGGCCCGGCTCTCAGGGCCCGCGGCGCCGGCCGTTCCGCGCTGAGCGTGTCGCCTGCCCTGGCCTCCGGCGGAGCAGCAGCACCCGGAACTCCCTGGAACCGAGTTGACGGAGCACTGCCTCGGCGAACGCCTCCCGCATCGATATGGACAGCGGATCTACGACGTCCATACCCATCGGAAAGGAATCATCATGGCGAACAAGTATGCCAAGCGCGCGGCCCTGATAGCCGCATCGGCAGCCCTGGCCGCAGGAGGCGCCCTGGCGCCGTCGGGCGCCTTTGCCGCCCCGGCACCTACCGGCATCCACGCGGTGGTGCCGAGCGACGACGGCGGTGGGAACAACAACAACAATAACAACAACAACGGCAGGGGCGGGAACAACAACAACAATAACAACAACAACGGCAGGGGCGGGAACAACAACAACAACAATAACAACAACAACAACGGCAGGGGTGGCGCGAACAACAACAACAATAACAACAACAACAACGGCAGGGGTGGCGCGGGGGCGCGAACAACAACAATAACAACAACAACAACGGCGGCGGGGGCGCGAACAACAACAATAACAACAACAACGGCGGCGGGGGCGCGAACAACAACAACAATAACAACAGCGGCGGCGGGGGCGCGAACAACAACAATAACAACAACGGCTGAACTTGAGAGTCCGGCGGCCGGGTGTCAACGTTCCCTGGCCGCCGGACTGTCACGTTCGCCTTAGGGATGCGGTGGCCTGCCGCATCTGCATTACCGGAATTCCTGGAGCCGGCCGGTCGGATCAGTACCCGTCGTGACCGTCACCATGGTCGCCGCCCCCTACCGGCCCGCCTTGGCCGTCGGGGATGTCACAACCCCCATCCCCCCATACCTCGTCGCAGCCTCGGTCCGACCGTTGGGAGTACGAGGAGAGGTAAGAGAGGTACGAGGAAGCGTGAGCCGGAGCGACTGCCGAAGGGGCTTTCCCCACGCTGAACGCGGCGCCGACCATGAGAACGCCGCCGAGTGCGGTCACCGCGAAGACATGCTTGGTGCGCTGTGTGCTCATACTCATGTGCCGTGCCTTTCGATACGCCGGTCGCGCAGCGGAGAGTGCCAGAAATGTGGCCGCGCCGAACGGGCCGAAGGAAAAGGAAATGGTCTCGAGTTTTCTGGAACGCCGGATTCGGTGAACGGGTGTGAATGCCACCGCGGAATTCAATTGTCGAGCGCCATCGGGAGTGTATTCATTGGTGCCGGCGACAAGGCGTTCCGAGGTCAGCGTCCGCCGAATGCCTCGTCCGTCGTCACGACCTCCTGTCCCAGCGGCATGAGCGAGAGCGGGATGAGCTTCAGGTTCGCCCAGCCGAAGGGAATCCCGATGATCGACAGGAACAGAGGAATGCTCGTGATCAGGTGAGCCAGCGCAAGCCACCAGCCCGCGAAGATCACCCAGATGACGTTGCCGACGCAAGACGGCGCTCCGGCGCCCGGCTTCTCCACAGTGGTACGGCCGAACGGCCAGAGGACGAATCCGGCGATCCGCAGCGACGCGATGCCGAACGGGATGGTGACGATGAGGACGAAGCAGATCAGGGCCGCGATCAGGTAACCGATCGCCATCCAGAGTCCGGAGAAGAGGAGCCACAGGATGTTGAGCAGCAGGTTGAACACCTTCATGATCGACACCTCTCCAGGTAGCTCCGCCGGCATGCCCGCTGTTGCCAGTATCAGCGGATCACGCGCAGGGGCGGAACCGGAGCGCCCTGCCAGGAAGCGACGTGCAGCTTCGGCCGGTCCTCGCGCGGTGTGCGCGCTAGCCGACGTCTGAAACCGGGCGCATGCCGACGTGTGTCACTCCCTGTCACTCCCGCCCCGCCCACCACCGCCGTACGCCGTAGGCCGCCACGCCCGCCACGAGCACGCCGGCGCCCACGGCAACCGAGGCCGCGGGCAGTGCGAACGCCAGTGTGGCGCAGCCCAGCAGTCCCACCGCGGGCACTACGCGCGAGCGCGGGGCCGTGCTCAGCGTCCAGGCCGAGGCGTTGGCGACGGCGTAGTAGGCCAGCACACCGAAGGACGAGAAGCCGATCGCGCCGCGCACGTCCACCGTCGCGGCCAGCACGGCGACCACCGCGCCCACGGCCAGCTCCGCCCGGTGCGGCACCCGGAAGCGCGGCTGCACGGCCGCCAGCGCGCCCGGCAGGTGCCCGTCCCGGGCCATGGCGAGCGTCGTGCGCGAAACCCCGAGGATCAGTGCGAGCAGCGAGCCCAGCGCGGCCACGGCCGCTCCCGCCCGCACCACCGGCACGAGCCCCGGCGCCCCGGCCGCCCGCACCGCGTCGGCCAGCGGTGCCGCCGCCTGCCCGAGCCGGCCCGCGCCGAGGACACCGAGCACGGCGACGGCCACGCACGCGTACACCACCAGCGTGATCCCCAGGGCCAGCGGGATCGCCCGCGGGATCGTGCGCGCGGGATCGCGCACCTCCTCCCCGAGGGTGGCGATCCGCGCGTACCCGGCGAACGCGAAGAACAGCAGCCCGGCCGCCTGCAGTACCCCGTCGGCACCCGACGACAGTCCGATGTCCAGCCGTCCCGCGTCGGCCCGCCCCGAGGCCAGGCACCCCACGACCACGGCCGCGAGAACGGCCAGGACGACGGCCACGATCCCCCGCGTCAGCCACGCGGACTTCTGGATGCCGCCGTAGTTCACGGCGGTCAGGGCCACCACCGCCGCGACCGCCACCGCGTGCGCGTGCACCGGCCACACGTACGCGCCCACGGTCAGCGCCATCGCCGCGCAGGAGGCCGTCTTGCCGACCACGAAGGACCAGCCGGCCAGGTATCCCCAGAAGGCGCCCAGCCGCTCCCTGCCGTACACGTACGTCCCGCCGGAGGCCGGGTAGCGGGCGGCGAGCCGGGCCGAGGACATGGCGTTGCAGTAGGCCACCACGGCGGCGAGGGCGAGCCCGGGCAGCAGCCCGGACCCGGCCGCGCGCGCGGCCGGTCCCAGGGCCGAGAAGACGCCGGCGCCGATCATCGAGCCGAGGCCGACGACCACGGCGTCCCGCACGCCCAGTGTCCGGCGCAGCCCGGCATCGGTACGTGTCATGCGCCGCACCCTACTGATCGCGGCAACCGGCGGGTGGACCCGAGACGTCCTCTTCATCGACACGGAACGAACACGCGCACGGCGCACCGCGGGTCCGGGAGCGAGAACGCTCAGGGGACCGACAGTGCGGACACAGCGCGGAAGGGCAGGTTCACGGAATGAGCATCATCGGTTGGATCATCCTGGGACTGCTGGCTGGAGCCATCGCCAAGGTCCTCCTGCCCGGACGCGACCCCGGCGGCTTCATCGGTACGACCCTCATCGGCATCGCGGGCGCGTTCATCGGGGGCTGGATCTCGGCCCGCTGGCTGGACCACCCGATCAGCAAGCACTTCTACGACGGCGCCACTTGGGCCGCGGCCGTCGGCGGCTCCCTGGTGCTGCTGATCGTCTACCGGATCCTGTTCGGCAACTCACGCGACTGAGCGCGCGGCACGGGCACGGGCACGGCAGCACGCGAGGCGCGGCAACACGGGCCGCGCGACAACAGGCGCGGCACGGCAATACGCGAGGGTGGGCACCGCACCGCACGGTTCCGCACTGCGGGGCGCAAGGTGCCCACCCCTCTCTCTTACCGGTAGTTCACGAACTGCAGCGCGAAGTCGAAGTCCTTGCCCTTCAGGAGGGCGATGACGGTCTGGAGGTCGTCGCGGCTCTTGGAGCTGACGCGCAGCTCGTCGCCCTGGACCTGGGCCTTCACGCCCTTGGGGCCCTCGTCACGGATGATCTTCGCAACCTTCTTGGCATTCTCCTGGGAGATGCCCTCCTGGACGGACGCGAAGATCTTGTACTCCTTGCCGGAGAGCTGCGGCTCGCCCGCTTCCAGGGCCTTCAGCGAGATGCCGCGCTTGATGAGCTTCGACTGGAAGACGTCGAGGACAGCCTTCACCCGGTCCTCGGAGTTCGCCTCCATGAGGATCTTGTCACCGGACCACGAGATCGAGGCCCCCACGCCCTTGAAGTCGTAGCGCTGCGAGATCTCCTTGGCGGCCTGGTTGAGGGCGTTGTCGACCTCCTGCCGCTCGACCTTCGAGACGATGTCGAAACTGGAGTCGGCCATGTCCTGTGGCTCCTTGTATCGGGGTGCGTATCGGGTGCGTATCGGGTGCGTATGGAGTGCGTGCCGGCGTGCGCGGCGGCGACCGCCGGGCCCGGTGGGGTACCGGTCCGCATCCGCACCAGCCTAGCCACCCCGCGCCCAGCCGGGTGGAGATCAATCGGGTGGCGAAGCACCCCCAGGCATCGGGTATTGTTTACGTCGTTGCCGGGGAACACCGCCGAAAGCGGGTTCGAAACGGCAGCATTACCCGGCGGTGTGCCCGAGCGGCCAAAGGGAGCAGACTGTAAATCTGCCGGCTCAGCCTTCCCAGGTTCGAATCCTGGCGCCGCCACACGGAGGGAAACCCCCTCTGATCAGGTCATTGACCTGATCAGAGGGGGTTTCTCGTTGTCGGACTGAGTTCGCCTCGCCGTGGACGGAGCGCGGCCGTGTCTCACCCCGTGCCGCTCGTATCCCGACGTCAGTCAGTGTGTGTCCCCCAGGTGTCCCCCGGGCGACCCTCACCTAGGAACGTTCCTAGGTGAGAAGGAGGAGAGGTTGATCACTCCGGCTCGTTCCATTCCCGAAGGGCCGCATCGATCCGGCTGTTCGCCCGCTCCCGTGTCTGGTCCAGCACCTTGGCGTACACCTTGTGCAGGACCGCGATGCTGTGCCCGGCGCGACGAGCGCACTCCATCGCGTCCACTCCGGAACTAAGCCAGAACGACACCCCGGCGTGCCGCAGGTCGTAGGGGCGGCGGGCGAGCAGAGACGCTGTCTCCGCCTCGCTCAGCACCTCTCGACGGGCTTTCGCCCATACCTCCCCGTAGCCGGTCTCTTGCAGCAGGCCGTTGCGGTTGGTCCGGAAGAGCCGGCCATCGGGTGCCGTGCCCTGGGTGGCGATGTGCTCCCGCAGCATGCGAACGAAGTGCGGGGGGATGGGCACCGGCCGGGAGTCCTTTTTGGCGCGGGCCTTGAGGTGGCGGGTCTCGTGCGCCGCCCCGTCGTCCGTCCAGCTCCGTCCAGCCCGGACGACTCCTTGCCTCAGGGTGAGCATGCCCCAGCCCGTCTCAGGAAGGTGACACTGGCTTGCTCGCAGTCCGGCGGCCTCAGCCGGGCGCATGGCCGCGTAGTACAGGCACCCGAAGAACGCTTCCAGATGCCGTCCCCGGGGGCCCTGCTCGCGCACCCCGGCCAGGAGCGCGCGCACCTGGCGAGGGTTCGCAACGCTTTCGGGGTCCACCTCCTCCACGGACTTCGGAGCGGTCCACTTCACGGTCGTGAGCGGATTGACCGGGAGGGAGAAGTACTGCTCTTCCACCGCCAGCCCGAGAACATCGCTCAGGCATGCCCGCTTGCGCTTGGCGGTACGCGGCGCCGCCGGCTTCCCGTCCATGCGCAGAGCCAGGGCATCAAGGGCGAGGCGCACGGTCGCTGGGTCCTCCAGGGCAGACACCGACAGCGAATGCTTGGCGATCCAGGCGAGGGCGCGGACGACGTCGTCCGGCGGGGTCTCGTCCCAACGGTTGCGGTTGAATGCCCAGCCGTACAGCGCACGCCGCATGAGCGCGGCTTCGGGCATGCCGGTCTTCGTCTTCACGAGCGCCGGCGTGATGGTGGCCAGCGCATCGGCGTAGTTCTTCCGCGACTTCGCTGGGGCCAGCGCCCACTTGCGGTCCACGTAGGCGCGGCAGTGCTCGTACCAGGTGATGGAGCCCTGTTTGGCGCGCAACTCGGAGACGGGCAGTCCCGTCTCCTCGTCGAACTGGTCGCCGCGTCGAATGGCGGACATGAGTTCTGAGCGGCGTCCCTCTGCTTGAACCTTGAGGGCGTAGCTCTTGGAGTGCTTGTTCGCCCCGACCAGCCAGCGGAGACGGTAACGCTTCGGGCGGTCCTTGCGGACCTCGATGGAGTAGAGGCGAACGTCGTAGGTCAGTGACATGCAAACTCCAAAGGGGCCCACTGAATGCGGGCCCCTCATGTCTCGTGTGCGGGGGAGGTCAGGCTGCGGTCTCGTGCTCCACCCACCAGGCGTCCAGGTCGCTGCGGCGGCAACGGATTTGTCCGTTGGGCAGCTTGATGAGCTTGGGGGCCTTGCCACGGGCGCGCATGCGGTAGAAGGCGGCGCGGCTCATCTTGATCTCGGTCAGCACTTCGGCGAGCTTCAGCGTCTCGGGGCGGGCCATCGTTGTGACTCCTCGCTTGGCTTGGCCTTGGGCGGGGTGTGTGTCCGAGGTGGGGATTTCTGCGTCACCCGCGTCATCTGCGTCATTCGGGCTTCTGACCTGCGGTTTTTGGGTGACGCAGGGCGTTGCGTGTGCGTCATTGGTGACGCAGGCTGTCCGTCATCGGTGACGCAGGTGACGCGGGGTGACGCAGAGACGGGCCGTCTGCGTCACCCCTGTCTGTGCAGGTCACCCGCAGTTTTCGGTGTCTGGGTGACGCAGGTGACGCAGCGTTCCCCACTTAGGAAAAAGGGGAGGGGTGTCTGTGGTGGGTGTTGCGCGGCTCAGGGCGTGAAGAAGGAGCGCTTCGCGCACGTCAATCGCAGGGCGGCGTTGCCGCCGAACAGCAAGAAGAGCACGCCTCGGCGGGGCGCGCGGGTGCTCTTCTTGCTCGTACGGGGGCGGTCGCCGGTCAGAATGCCCGTCCCTGCTCGTGCGGCAGGGTGGCCGGCGTCCGGGTCATTTCAAGGTAGCGGCCGTCTTTGGTGCGGCCGGAGTCGATGAGGACGCCGCGGGCGGCGAGGGTGGGCTGGAGGCGCTTGAGGCGGTCGGAGAGGACCTTTCCGGTGGTGGGCCAACCCTTGGGCAGGGGGCGGAAGTCCTCGCCGGTGTAGAGGCGGGTGAGGCAGTGCAGCCACTCGGTGGAGGTCATCCGCTGCGCTGCGCCCGGCTCGATGTCCTCGGCGTGCTTGAGTACGGTCTGCGCCAGCAGGTCGCCTTCGATCACGTCGTCGTTGAGGTCGTCCAGGCTGGCCCGGTAGGCGGTGAGCGCTCCGAGGCCGGTCGCGGCGTCGAGCTGCGCGCACAGGTGGGCGAAGTCGGCCATGCGCAGGTCGGTGGGGATCTCCGCCTCCATCGCTCGGACCTTGACCGTGACGTCGAGCAGGGACCCGAGGATGACGGGCAGTACCTCCGCGTACTCCGCCCAGAGCTCCGCCTCGGTGCGTCGGACCTTGGGACGCTCCAGGCGCAGGGGCAGGAGCCGTTCTGCGAGGTCGGGGCGGATGACCCCGACGTCGATACCGGTCAGGAGCAGGGGGCGGCGGTAGCGGGCGCGGAAGACATCGCCGTCGGTGAACAGGGCCCGCTTGACGTTCTCGGCGCCGGTGACGATGCAGCACATGGCGTCCGACAGCTCCGGGGTCATGTGGGAGAGGTTGTCCAGCGCCGTGACCCATCCGGCCGCCACCGCGGTGATCAGGTTCTCCTCGTCCCGGGGGGCGCGGCGAAGGTCGCCGCTCATGCCCTCGATGACCCGCACGAGCATCCGCCCGCCGGTGGACTTGCCGGCGCCCTGCGGGCCGGTGAGGAACGGGGCAGGGACGGGTACGGACGGCCCGAGGCAGCCGATCAGCCAGGCGATGGCCAGGCATTCGGTCTGCGCGTTGGCGAAGTTGCACAGCCTCAGCAGCAGGTCGATGCCCTTGCCGTCAGTGTCCTTGGCCGGCAGGGGGAGTTCGCCGGTGAGCTGGGTGCGCCGCCAGCAGACCTCGCGCGGGTCCGGGATGGCGATGTCCCAGCCGGTTGGGTGGATGCGGACGGACTGTCCGTCGCTGCGGCCCAGGTCCAGCCAGGTCGCGCCGTCGAATCCGGGCGCGACGCGGATGTGGACGGGCTGCACGTCCTCCGTCATTGCGAGGGCTTCGATCAAGTCCAGTGCCTCCTTGAGTGCGGTTCCGTTGAACACGCCGATCCCGTCCTTGAACAGGCCGACCATGAGTTCCTGCCGGTGGCTGCCCGAAGTGCCCTGGGAGCGGATCGGGCGGGCCACGGGGTGCCCGTTCCGCTGCGCGTAGACGGTGCCGTCGGCGGTGCGGAAGTACCGGAAGTGCGCCTGGGCATAGTCCGCGATGACCTCGCGGGCCGGAGTCTTCTCCTCGTCGGACACGGCTACATCACCAGCCGGGTGCGGGCGTTGGCCCAAGCGTCGATGCAGTGCCGCGGGGACTCGCCCTTGGCCTGCGCTGCGGCGAACAGCCGTGCGACGTGGGCGTCGGTGAGGCAGCCGCACCGGCCATGCGTCGACAGCACCGCGAGGAACGTGCGGTAGACGGTGGCGTGCACCTGGCTGCTCGCCTCACCGATGCGCTGCTCGGCCATGTAGATGCCGCGCTCCAGGTAGGTGGGTGTCCGGTGCGGGCACTGCGCCCCGCCGGCCGGTACAGGCGCTGAGAGGGCGTGTGGCGCGGGCCGGACCGGGGAGGGCGCCTTGACGACCAGGGCGCGGACGGCGTCCGGGAGGTCGGCCATGTGGCCGGTGCCGGGGCCGAGGTAGCGGGCGTAGGCCATGGACGACTTGATGTCGATGCCGGGCCGGACCGCGTTGCGGGAGGCCATGGCGCCCCGGTAGATCCAGTGCTCCCCGCGCGTGGTCGGCACGGTCCGGGTGGCGGGCAGCGTCTTGCGGGCCCAGGCGACGGCCGCCGCGTCGTCCAGGTCGACCACGGTCAGCCCGGCGCCGCCGGGGTGGTAGCCGATGCAGACAGCCTCACGCCATGGCGACGCCCACGCGGGCGAGGTGATCACCTGCGGGTCGGTCGTGGCGGCAGCCCACGCGTGGCAGGGCGCCGGGCACTGGCAGGGACCGGAAGTCTTCATGTTCGGACGTCCGCCGCAGACGTTGTTGGCGCACGCACGGCAGTTCCCGAACGGCACTTTCCCCTTGCGCAGGGGCAGCACCGGCACGCCGGCCGCCGTGAGGTCCAGGGCGGCGCCCAAAAGGTCACGGGTGGGGCGCGACCAATTGCCGGACACTCGCCGGATGTCGGTCAGTTGGGTCATGCTGGGAGACCTCCACTGTTCAGTTGGATGGGTGGAAGCAAGGGCGGCCCCGGACTTTGGCGAGACGGGGGCCGCCCTTGGCGTTGCTACTGCTGGTTGGTGGTCTTGGCCCACACGCCACGGGTCGTGGTGTGCAGGTTGCGCTGGTCCTGGTAGACGGGGCCCTCGTAGTGGTGGTGGACGTTCGGGGCCGGCTTGGCACGCTTGACCAGCCGGGCCAGGGCCAGCAGGAGCGCGGTCGGGGCGCCGAAGACGAGGCCGCACACGACCGGGTCGGCGAACTGCGAGACGTACATCAGCACAGCCGCCGTGCCACCCACCATGACGCTGGTGGCACCGCCGGCGAGCATCATGACGCTGGCGTCCGTGGCCCCCTGGCTCATCGGGGGCCGGCCGGGCTGCGCGACGGGCGGGGTGTGGCCGAAGGCGGGCACGGGGGTGTCGTCGCGGTAGGCGGTGGGCCCGTAGGCGTCGGCGATGATCCGGCGGGCCTCGGCGGCTGCCTCGGCGTCGCTCATGGCGTGCGGCTGGGCCGGGGCGGAGCTGGTCTCGGGGTACATGCGGAATCCCTTCCGGTGCTCGCTCGGGGAGGCAGACGCACCCCCTGTAGGGGTGGCTGTGGAGGGGGTTTCAGGGGTGCTGACCTGGGCGCCTCCCCGCCTCCCCGAAAAGATGTTTTCGCTGATCAGCGCGTGGGATGAGGGTCGGGGAGGCGGTTGGGGAGTTCTCCCCGCCTCCCCGGACAGTCGCGGGGTGGCTCCCCGTTGTCAGGCGGCGGAAGCGGAACCCTCGTCGTCGCGGTCGGCGAGGGCGCGGGTGACGTCGTCGCGGCGGACGACCATGCGGCCGTGCGACTTGTACGGCTCCACCCCGGCGGCCTCCAGCACGCGCTTCAGATCGGTGAACGTCCAGCCGCCGTAGGCGTCCGCGTTGAGCACGGACAGCCGCTTGACGATGTCCTGCGTGAACACCCGTTCGGCGTCACCGATGACGGAGGCGATGTCCGCGAGCGGGTCCCGCTCGGCGTCGTCACGCTCGATGGTGTGCAGGGTGGTGACGCCGTCGCGCAGGGCCTTGGCCCGCTCGGCGATGGCGTGGGCGTCGTCGTCGCCGATGTAGTGGGTGCGCACGGTGATGGACGCCTGCCCGGCCGGGATCTCGATGCCGTCGGAGGCGACCACGAGGGTTCCCTTGTCCAGGCCCTGGCGCAGCAGGTGCGGGGCGGCGCCGCCGTCCACGGCCTTGTCACCCAGCGCCATCCGGGCCTGGGACTCGGTGCCCAGAGCGAGGGACGCGCGGGTGTGGGCGCCCTCGCGGACCAGCTTGGGCAGGTTTTGGTCGGTGGGGTCCTGGGTGCCCTCCCACATCAGCACGTCCACGGCCCGGCCCTGGTTGTGGACCTTACGGACGGCCATGAAGTACCGGGACGTGGCCTTGCTGCCGCCGTAGGGCCGGCCGTCCTCGTCCTTGACCGGGCACATGAACGCCACCTGGGCTTCGTCCACGATGCCCAGCAGCGGCGGGAACACCGCGTTCGGATCGGTCCGGCGGGCCTCGATGCGACGGTTCATCTCCTCCACCAGGCCCTCCACCATCTCGGTGGCCTGGATGACCTGCTCATCCGCCGGGCCCTGGATGAGCACCGTGGCGAGTCCGTCGAACATGGCCCAGTCGCCCACGCCCTTGAGGTCGGCGATCCGAAACTCCACCGTGCGGTCCAGAGCCGCCCACAGGGCGAGGGAGCGCAGGGAGGCGGTCTTGCCCTGGTTGGACAGGCCGGTGATGAGCAGGTGCCGCTGGTACAGGCTCAAGCTCGCGGCGTCCCCGCGCAGGTCCTGTCCCCACGGGGCGCGGCCCTTCTTGTAGTCGGCGGTCAGGGTCTCGTCGGTGACCAGCGGAGACGGGCCGATCGGCTCGTCCAGCGCGCCGGAGTCCGCGACCCACAGCCGCACGGTGCGGGCGGCTTGCGGGATGGTGATGAACACTTCGTGCTCGTGGCGGGACAGGTTCTCCGCGAGCTTGCGCCGCTTGCCCTGCACCTCGTTGGTGGACACCCCGGATGGCAGGGTCACGTCGACTTCCACACCGCATCCGGCGATCACGATCGGCGACAGCATCGACGCGCCGGCGTCGCCCATCTCCGTGATGGCCTTGCGCAGGGCCGGGATACCCAGGTCACGCAGCGCCTTGACCACGATCGACGGAGTGATGGGCTCACCCTCACCGCTGCGCGCGCTGGCGGGCAGGGCCCACTGCGGTGCGGCCTTCTGGTGGGCGCCGACCGACCACAGGGCGAGCAGGGCCAGGAACGGGCCGATCGTCAGGGCCGGCCCCCACACCACCCGCACGATCGTGATCATCAGGTTGATGAACTTGACCACGGCCATCAGTGGCGTGACGACGTCGGCGGGGTCCTTCGTGGCCACCGCCATCGCGATCCCGAGCAGGACCAGGCCGCCGATGCCCATGCCGGCGCTCACGGCGGCGCCCTTGGCCGCGTCCAGCGGGGAGTGCAGCAGGTCCATGCGGCGGCGGTGACGTGCCTCGCGGAAGCGCTGCCCGCGTTCCTCCCACTCGGCAGCCGCCTCCATGTTCCCCGCGGCTTCCGCCGCACGGAGCATCCGCTCGTAGCGGGCGGCGGTCCGGCCGTCCCACGCGCGGCGGACCACGATCCGGGCACCGCCGGCCACGTACAGGGAGTGCCGGGCCACCGCGCGGGCGGCCGTTCGGGTCTGCTCATGGGTGACGGCTGTCCGGACGGCCCGCCCGGAGCGCACCCACAGCGGCAGGACCGGCGCAGCCGGCGCGGTGGGGGTGTCGGTGACGATGGTGACGGTCGACCCCTCACCGGCGGCGGGGGAGTCGGGGTCGGGGTCCTTGTAGAGGTGGACGACGTTGCCGTTCATGCGGTGCTCTCCTGACTGCCCCGATCGGGGGGCGGAAGTTGAGGAACGCTCGGGGTGGCCGGGGTCGTGGCGCGGTGCGGCCACCCCGAGCGGTGAAGGTCGATCAGGCGCCGGCGCGGAGGGTGCGCGCGGTCACCACCAGCCGGACGACTTCTTGGCGGCCTTGGCGGTGGCGGCCTCGGTGACGATGCGCTGCCGCTCGGCCTTCAGCGCGGCGATCTCCGTGAGCAGCCGGGTCTCGGCGCTGTGCCAGGCGGTGTCCATCCGCTGGTCCGCACGGGCGGTGCCGTTGCCCCGGTGCAGGCTGCGCGCACCGGAGACGGCCGCGCCCAGCACGGCGCGGCGCTCGCGACCGTCCAGCGGCCACAGCTCCCGGTTCTGCACCGCTGCGAGCTTGCGTTCGTTGCGCTGGATTTCCTTGTCCAGGCGGCGGGTGTCGGGCTTGCCCATGTCAGGCACTCCTCGGCGAGGTCGAAGGGGAAGCGCAGGGCACGCAGGTGCCGAGCGAGGTGGGGATGACGTAGCCGGCGTCCTGTCGGCAGTTCGGGCAGGTGCGGCGGGCACGGTTGGCCTTGGCCAGCGCCGCCCACCGCGCCGGCGTCATCGGGCGGACCGGATTGGCGAGGTCGACGCGGTACAGGTAGGCGATGAGCGGGCCCCGGCGGCGGCGCGGCCGTTCGAGCTGCGCCGCCACCTCCTGACCACCCGGCCGCAGCCCGCGTGCGCGGAGCTGACGGCGGGTGGCGTAGCCGTCCGGTGCGAGCCGCCACCGGTAGACGGGCAGGGCACCCATCACGCGGCGCGCTCGGCGAGCAGGGCGTCACGCAGCTTGCGGGCGTTGGCCGGCGAGGTCCGCAGTTCCCGGCGGATGCCCTCGGCGGTGATCTGCCCGGCGTCCAGTCCGGCCGTCGCCTTCCGCGCCTGAACCAACAGCTCCTCAGGTGTCCTGCGGGTACGGGGCGACTTCGCAGCAGCCGGAACCCGGCCGGTCACCCGACGCGGGCGGGGCGATTCCGCCGGAGTGGTGCGGGCGGGGGGCGCCTCGATCGGCACCGGCCGGACGACCGGAACGACCGCCGGGATCGGCTTGCTCGGTGTGGCCTGCTTGCCTAGATCGACCGGCACAGGATCGGGCACCACAAGCCGGGTCAGGGTGACCGTGGCCGGGGTCGATTCCGGCTGGTCAGCCATAGACCGTTCTCGGCCGTTCCCAGTCGATTCCTCCGCATTCGCGGCGGCAGTCGGTGTCGTGTTCCAGGCGGGCAGCTCCCACCCGGTGGCGACACTGGCGAGGGCCTGCCCGGTGCCGTTACCCTGCCGGGCCCCTTCCAGCTCCGACCACGCGCCGGCGAGGTGGCCGGCGGTCTTTGCCTGGACGCGGGCGACGCGGGCACCGGCCGTGGTCACGGCCGTGAGTCGGGTCTCCTCGGTCACCGCGCCGGCCCGCAGGCGAGCACGGGCCACGGCCGCTTCGTCCCGCGCTTCCTGCTGGATCGACTGAATCTGATCGAGCGCGGTCGGGGTGAGCGCGGTCCGCTCCCACAGTCCGTGGACCAGCCACAGAGCCTTCGCGGCGATCGGCAACCACGCCACGGCCAACCACGCGCCCACCGCATGGTCGGCGGTCAGAGCATGGGTGACCAGGACACCGGTCGCGATCGCCCCGAAGAACCAGCCAACCGCCGTCACGGTCCGGCTGTGGTCGCCCTGCGCAGCAAGGCGCCGCTCGTAGGCGAGGGTGGCCAGCCATCCGCCGTCGATACCGAGACCGACCACCAGGGCCACCGGCCACGGCATCGCGACACCGAGCCACATCATGACCACGGCCAGCGTGAGAACCATCGAGACGGCCGTCATCGCGACGGCCGGAAGTACGGTCTTGGCCTTCACGCCGCGCCCCCGATCGCCAGCAGGACCGCGAGCACGAGCAGGGCGCCGCCCGCCAGGGTGAGGTCGACGGCGCGGCGCAGGCAGGTGAACTTGGCGACCGCCAGGCGGGACAGGCCGGCGATGTCGGTGGCCAGGTCCCGCGAGACGGTGTCGGCGATCTCCTGCGCGGTGAGCGTGGCCCATAGCGGGAAGCCGTGCCGGCCGCTCAGGTTCGGGCGGACCGAGCGCAGCAGCAGACCGGCCGCCGCGAGCAGCACCGCCATACCGACGCCGCCGGCGATGCGGGCGGGCCAGGCCAGCGTGAGGTCGTGACCGACGGTCCAGGCCCCGGCGAGGACCGCGCCGACGAACGCCAGCAGAAGGCTGGTCTTGCCGTCCGTTCGCGCGATCTCCGCCTTCACCTCGGCGTGAGCGGCCACCAGGTCCCGGCCGGTGGTGGGGCGGTTCATGCGGCACCCCCGGGCAGGCTCGCCGTGGCCGCGCGGTTCGCCAGCGCGGCCCGCTCAGTCAGCACCCGGCGGCGGGCCCGGCGGATGCGGCGTTCGTCCAGCTCGCTCGGCGTGCGGTCCAGGGTGATGATCTGCGCGTCCAGCAGGTCGACGTCCTCCTTCGGGAACACGGGCTCCCGTTTCAGGCGTATGGAGACGTGACCTTTCGGTCTAAGCCCTCCGGGAGTGCCAAGGGCCCCGGGTCCCTCGCCCCCGCCGAGACGGGGCCTCATGACCCCTATCGGGGCCCTTTGTGGCGCTTCTTGCAGGTCAAAGCGTCCGTGAGCTGTGTCCCACCCAAGACAGACTGTGACAGCCCGTCAGGAGTAAGGAGCGACTCATTAGCGTTGGTGGTGTTGTACCAACAACTCAGAGTCTTCCCAGGGTTGTTGGGAACGTCAAGGCGAAGGGCGTATGTTGTTGGCACAAGTCAGCCAAATGATGGGAGGAACCGTGAGGGAGCAACGCCCGAGGTACCACCGGATCGCTGATGACCTGCGAGGACAGATCGAGCGGGGCGAACTCGAACCAGGTGCCCAACTCCCCACCGAGTTCGAGTTGGTGGATCGATATGACGCGAGTCGGAACACTGTCCGATTGGCACTACGGCGCTTGACCGAGGAAGGCCTCATCATCGCTGGTCAGGGGCGCGGAAGCTTCGTGCGTCGTAGCCTCAAGCCGGCCGTATGGGACTGGTCTGTCCTGGAGTCCCGCTCCAGGCATCAGTCCGACCAGCAGGGCGACCAGTGGGCCAGCATTGTGGCCGAAAGTGGCCGTCAACCTCGGCAGGAGGTCCGAGTATCGATCCGGCGCCCGCCCGCGGACGTGGCGGCACGCTTGCAGCTGGACCCTGAAACTGCACTCACCGTTGTACGAGAGCGCATTCGCATAGTGGACCAAGACCCCTATGCCCTCGCTGACTCGTACTTCCCCGAGGAACTAGTTCGGGGCACACCCCTGATGCTTCCTGAGGATGTGTCAGCTCCCGGTGGCGTCTTGGCGAGTGTCGGTCTCGTGCAGGCACGCTATCGGGATGAGATCACCGTGCGAATGCCTACCCGCGCAGAGATCGAGAAGCTGTCCCTGCCCTCTGCAACGCCTGTAGCCGTCCACATGCGCACCGGCTACGACAAGAACGACCGTCCACTACGGGTGATGATCACGATTCTCCCGGGGGACCGCCATGTCATCGCATACGACGTTGCAGCCGAATGACGTCGCCCAGGAGGCCTCCGGCGTGACAGTGCTGAAGAGAATCGATCCGACATTTCCGAACGATCGGCACCCTGAGAAGGTCTGGTACACGTCCTACGGTTCCAACATGCACCTGGATCGTCTGGCTGCGTACATCAAGGGAGGACGGCCACCGGGGGCAAACAGGGAGTACCCCGGGTGCCGGAATCCGACAATGCCGTCCCGGTCTGTCCCTGTGGAACTGACGGGCGCGATGTACTTCGCTACGGAGTCCCCTGTTTGGGGTGGTGGACGAGCCTTCTACGACCCGGGAGCGCGAGGTCGCGTGCTGGCCAGAGCCCATCTTGTGTCGGTTGGTCAGTTCTCAGACATCGCAGCGCAGGAGATGTACCGGGAGCCTGGAGCAGAAATCGATCTATCCACCGTTCTCACAGAGGGGCGTGCAGTCTTGGGAGACGGACGGTACGAAACACTCGTGTGCGCCGGCCAATTGGATGGGCTCCCCGTTCTCACTTTCACCGCCCCTTGGGGGGTCAACGACGTGCGATGGGTGGCCCCGTCGGCTGCGTACATCCGCTTCCTGGCCCACGGGCTTCTGACGGCTGGCGCTTGGGATGCCGATGCGGTCGCCTCTTACGTCGCTGCTTGCCCTGGTGCATCGGACCGCTGGTCGGAAGACGCCATCGCGGCCTTGCTGCGTGAAGGGTCCGGAGGTGCCACCCGCTGAACGCCCGCCGAAGCTAGTTGCTGCGGCGGGCGGTGGCTGTATCTGGCCTTCATGGCTACCCGGCTACGAATCACGTGCCTTCGGAAGAGGGCGCCGCAGCCGGCCAACTGGTACCGCTACCGGTCTCCTTCACCCACTCTTCATAGCGCCAGCGCAGAGCATCGGGGTGCGGGGGGCGAGCGAGGCCACGGAGATGCGGAGTCGTGATGCCCATTTGCTCAAGCGTTGGGCCACCCGGTCGGGTGACTACATCGAGCGTCTCCGGATCAAAGGCAAATAGGTAGGCATCGAAGGCACGGTGGAGCGCGGCGTTGAGAGGGATGCCGTTACGAGGATCATTCGTGCCGTCCTCCGCAACAGGACACAAATGAGCTGCCTCCAGCATCTCTGGGACGCTGACGCCGGAGAGCGGGCAGCGAGGAGCGTAACGCTGGAAGACGCGCAGCTTGAAGCGTGACTGCCCGGGCCTAACGCGGACGTTTCGCCGCTCTTGTCGGCTTCCGTTACCTGTCAGACCAAATGGTTCCTCGTCTGAGTGATCCTCGCGGAGGATCTGCGAGGGCGGTTCCTCCTCGTACGACAGCAGGAAGGTGCTGCTCTGGTCGTCCCACCCCTCAACCCATGCGAACCGAACGATGCGCCATTTTGAGCGAGGCGTGGGCTTCGCCAGCACAAAGATAGGGAGCCTCAGGTTCGCAGCCGCCTTCATGGCGTCGATCTCCGCCGTATCACGGCCTGTACCCCTCTCGGTTTTTGGGTACCGGTAGAGCGCGCCGTCTTCAGTGAGGTCGTCCGGGTAGTGAGCTCCGGTGTGCAGGACACCGACCGCCACGCCACCCGCGTGAATGGCGCCAGTTCTCGCCACGTCCACCCAGATGCCCTGGCCACCTCCGTACGCGCCGAACTCTCGGAGCGCCCTGGGAGCAACTCTATTCAGATCCGTGTTTGTGGCCCGGAGGTGCGCCCAAACAGCGTGACGCCAAGCTCGCTCCCCCTCGATCGTTTCGGGAGTGGCGTCAATGATGGAAAAGTCCAGCTTGTCAAGGATTCTGTTGCTATGCGCCTTACCGCCGCTGATTCGAGGCTCAGGAAGGCTGCCGTGCTGATGGCGGTAGGCCACGTTGGCGATCGCCTTAGCGTCATACAGCCGGCCCTGGTGTTGAACGTAGAACTGACGCGGCTGATCAAAGCCGTTATCAGATAGGAAGGCCTCGCGGCCTACTCTGTCGCACTCCTTCATCGCCTGGAGTACGGCGTCACGATTGATTCCACCCCTAACCATGACGCCAGCGTAGGGGGCACCACTGACACGAGGCCTACGATTTGCGACCGAGAGCCCCCCACCCGCACGCCAACTGCGGCATCCATCGGCAGGGCTCCGCAGCTCTGCCAAGACACGCCGTGCCAGGCGCGCCGTCCAGCTGCCAGGCTGTCAGCCGGCGGTGGGTCGGTGACTGGGTTGCAACCTCCTCACGGGGTCAAGAGCCCGCACCGTGTCTCCGCCCCGGCTGGTCGCGCCCGGCGGCTGCGGGCATGAAGTGGAAGACACCCTCTGTGGCTGGGGCGGTCGGCTCCGCGGCTTTATGCAGCCACTTTTGGGGAGCCTGGAAGATCACGGCCCCAACGTCGTGAGTTACGGGCAGGTTCACAGACTGCCCGACTCACCATCAGCTTACGGGGCCATGATCACTCCCCCCCCCAAGCAGCTCCAGCCCAAAGCCGCTCTGCCGACCTATGACGGTAAGTGACACGTTAGCTTTCTCCGCCTCTCAGGTCTGACATGAAATTATGCAACACGTCAACCAATTCCTCAGGAGGTCCGCCAATCGCGGAAGCCAATTCCACCCCATCTCTCCGCTTTTTGAAGTGCCGCCCAAGGAAGTGAAGGTAAATCTCATCGAGTATCTCCTCTCCAGGAGCCCATCGAATCAGTTGTGCTGCTGACATTTCTCCTACTTCCTGCTCGGCGATATCCCAATATTCCTTTACGGTTGCCCGCATGGTTGCGGGATTGGGCAATCGGGACTCGATGAAATTCCAGAACTCGTCCTCGCTCACGCCACGACTGGCCAGTTCGCCGCGCGTCTTGTGATCCATGAGGCGAATATTCCCAATTCGCCGCGCAACTCGATTGATCACCATGGCTGGACGTAGCTTTTCGGTGCTACGACGGATCGCTTGTCTTACGGTATCGGCGGTTACTTCCTTGACGGGTGAGTGACGCGACAGAACGGAGGTAATTCCTTGTGGTTGAAGCAAATAGTTTTCAATTTCCCGACAGTCAAGAATGTAAACACTTTCAGATCGGGACAGTCTATCCATGATTGCCGGTGCAAGCTCGTCCCGGTCGCGCAAATAAAGGACTCGACGCGCCCCGATTCGATCAGTCTCTGCTAGCCAACTGGCAAACAGATCGGCAAGCCTAGCGTTATCGCCACCGCCTCCCGAAATTACTGATACCCGTGGATTCCTTATCACCTCCGGAAACCAGGCGGTCAGGATATCTACATCTGATGGCCCCTCTACGACGAGAATCCGATCAGCGGACAACACGTCTGAGAGGCGGACCCCCAAGGAGCGCAGGAGCTCCAGCGGAGCTTCATCAACCGTCGATAGCTGTGAGGCACCTTCAGTCCGGGTTACTTGCCAAAGCTGGTTACCTCCGGGTGTCCAGTCGAGCATCACGGGGCTGTGTGTAGCGGCGATGATTAGCCTGTCGGAGGCCCACGAGTTAAATAGGCCGAGCAATGCACGTTGCGCTGCTGGGTGCAGATTCGTCTCAGGTTCCTCCACTACGAGTACCGATGGAGGTTCCTGTGTTAGCCCCACGACAAGGGTGAGCAGAAGTTGTTCTACCCCTGTTCCTAGCTCCGTCAGGTTGTGCCGGAATCCATGATTAAAAGGATCAGAGAACGCCACTTCGAGCGTATTACTTACCGTGGGTGTTTCCAGCCTCCCAACATCGGGAACCATCTGGGAAATCAACTCACGGAGCTCCTCCATGAGCTGGAAGCGGTTTGTTTGCAAATCGAGAAGTACGGCCGGAAGATTGCTGCCCGTTGGGTCTAGGCGCGGCTCGCTTGCGAGGCTGGCTGAACGAGGGGAACCGCCTCGGAGGGCCTTGAAGTGATAGAAATTAGAGCGCCAGAGGTCTAGCTCCTCCCAAATGGGAACAAGTTCCTGCATCTGCGACCGCAGCGACTCCATAGGACTGTAACTACTCGAAGCCCAGCGCTCCGAAAGGGTGACGCCGCCTCCAGTTGCACCTGACTGGTCTGGTGCGACTGCCTGAAAACTGTATCCATGGCGTTTATCTGAAGTGATTCGCGCAACACATACTAGATCGGATGAGGGCCAACTTGCTTTGATCTCGAAGATGGAGAATCCTTCACCTGCTCTAATTCCGAACACTATCTGGATCTCTTGAAAGATCTCCTCGGCCGTAAGGAGCTCGCTCGGAATTCCGCGAATTCTGCTGAGGATGTCAGAGCGTGTTGCTTCAGACAGTCGGAAGGTGGCCGTCACGCGTGGGGCGGAGAATGAGCCGGCATTTTGATATCCGACTCCATGTTCATATCCAATGGTTCCGGCTATGACATCCAGTGCCGACAGAAGGGAAGACTTTCCGCTATTGTTCGTACCTGATACGAGGATCAGGCCGCTTGTGGGAAGTATCCAATCGGCTTTCTGGAAGGCTCGATAGTTTTCAAGTGTGACGCGACGCAGCTCCATGGGAGAATGCTGGCACTCGCAGTGGGGTCCTGCAGCCCGTTTTGCCGAAATAGTTTGTGCCGACTGTCTGTCGACGGTCCAGCTGGCGCGGATGGACGGGCGACGTAGCTGGGGAACGTGGCAGCTCACCACGGCACCAGAACCAGAGGACCGTGCCGGCAAGATGGGCTATTGACCAGCTGCTTTCGCTCCCGGTCAGCCCTCTTCGCCAAGCAGGTGAGCTGACGGTTGGGCAAGCCCTCTGGGCCGTCCCTGGGCCGTCCGACGCTGACAGTCGATGCCCATGGGTGATGACCCCCACCCCGCTCTGGCCTGGGCCCCCGCAGATGATTTGCCACACTGGACGTGTTATGGCTACACCCGGAGAACTGGCATTTGTCAAGGTCATTGGTTGCAGCTGACACAACGCCTGACACCAACAGCAACGAACGGCAGCGGTCAGCCAGGGATGGCAGCGGACTGCGGACCGCGGCGCAGAGCGGGAGCACCGACCTGAAGACGCTGCATGATTGACCTGATAAAGATGCGGCCCGATCTCGCAGCGGCATGGCGTGCGGCCATCCTCTGGCCAAGAACCTGCCGGCCAGCCTCTGACTGCTGGAGGACGGCCAGGTCATGGGCCGCATCGCCTCTGATCGGTGGCCGGTCTTGAAAACCGCTGCGGCAGTGTCAGTGTCGCGTGTCAGGCTGTGGCCATGATCGGTGACGTACCCAACGTTGAAGCGGGCCAGGAGTTCAGCACGCGCCGGCAGGCGCACGAGGCGGGTGTCCACAGGCCCTTGCAGGCGGGCATCTGCGGGACGAAGAAGACTGGCGCAGAGTCCATCGTCGTGTCCGGCGGCTACAAGGACGATGAGGACTACGGAGACGTCATCGTTTACACCGGCCACGGTGGTCAGGACGGTGCCGGCAACCAGGTGACCGATCAGACTTTGGACGACTCCGGCAACGCAGCGCTCGTGACTAGCTACCTCGAAGGACTGCCTGTCCGCGTCCTGCGTGGCTACCAGGCTGGCACCCCCTACGCCCCTGCGGCCGGGTACCGGTACGACGGTCTGTACCGGGTCACCAACTACGGCAGCAAGCTCGGCATCGATGGCTTCCTGATCTGGCAGTTCCGCCTCGAAGCCTATGACGACACGCCCACGCCCCAGACGACGCAGCAGGCGGAGCTCCCGAGTGCGCCTGGAGAGGGGGAGGCCGCCGTCACGGGGAACGAGACCCCCGAACGCGTCACCTCGACCGTGCAGCGCATCGTTCGGAGCAGCGCCGTGAAGCGGCAGGTCAAGGAGTGGCACGACAATCGGTGCCAGATCTGCGACCTGCGCATCGAGGTCCCCGGCGGTAGCTACAGTGAAGGGGCTCACATCCGAGCCCTCGGGGCTCCTCACAACGGCCCGGACACGACCGGCAACGTCCTCTGCCTGTGCCCGAACTGCCACGTGATGCTCGACGCCGGCGCCATCGTCATCGAAGACGACCTGACGGTGATCCGCGGCGGCCAGCCTGCCGGCACGTTGCGAACCGACCCTCGGCACTTGATCGACCTGGACTGCGTCCGCCACCACCGGGAACGCTGGCGTCAGTAGGCCGCGACCAAACCCGATCACGACGGGTCGGATCTGCGCCTGTTCCCCCAGGTGTCCCCCGGCGCCGAGGCGGTAGAGGGAAGTGGCAGGCTGCAGGGCATGAACTGAGCCCGCTGTAAATCTGCCGGCTCAGCCTTCCCAGGTTCGAATCCTGGCGCCGCCACATGGGACAGAGCCCCGTGATCTGCGAGAGCAGATCACGGGGCTCTTGTCGTTGTCTCGGGGCGCCGCCGTCGGGGCAGGGGCACCACTGGTCGCGCTGCGGCCCCGTACCTCACTAGAATCGAACGTGTGAACGAGGACCGTCCGCTGACGCGTCTCGACATGCTGCGCTTCGCCCGCCGCGTCGTCGAACACCAGGCCGCCAGGCAGCTCGCCCTGATGGACCGGTGGATCGCCGACGAGGAACGCCGGGAGACCGAACGGCAGCGCCGTCTCGACGCCCGGCAGGCCGCCGCCGCGGAGTGGGCCATCGAGCGCGGTCTCAACGGCCGGAGCACGGTGTACGTCCACGTCGGCGGCTGTACGGGCGCCGGCGGACGGGCCAAGGGCGTCGGCCGGGAGCAGGCGGTACGGGCCCTCACCGAGGAAGGAGTCCCCGCGTGCCCGCTGTGCCGACCGGACACCGCGCTGGGGATTCTCGAATGACCGGCCCGGGTGCGGGCCCGGCCGGTCCGGATGATGCTGGAGCCATGGCCGGGAAACGTCCCATCATCGTGCACCTGCCGTCCCCGACCGGCGGTCGCCGGGTGCGGGTGGACGGCGAGATCCTCGGCCTCGCGCACAACGTGCGGGACCTGGTGGAGTTCCTGCGCCGGGCGGGGCTGGAGATCGAACCCGAGGAGGTGGCCGACTCGCCGCTGATCGACTGGCGGGGAGTGGGCCCCGACCGGTGGGAGGCGGAGACCCGGACCTGATCGATGATCGCGCCGCCGTCGTCGCCCGGGAGGGGTGCGTGGACCACCCGCTCGGGCACACTGGCGGCATGTCCTCCCGACGCAGAACCTGTCCCGTGTGCCACCGCGACATCGCCGTCGTCGCGGGCCGCTTCGCACGGCACGACCCGCCCGGGGCGCGGGAGAACGGGGAACTCGTCTCCTGCGCCGGGTCGCGACAACCGGCGCAACTCGGCGCGGTGCAGCCTTCCTTGGACGGTTACGCCGTGCCCGACTTCCCGGGGCAGCTGCCGCTGTTCTGAGTCCTGACGGGCCGACAGCGGGCGGGCGGGACTTCCTACGGCTCGTCAGCAAGGCGCGCGAGGAGGGATGGCGGGGAGGGCGAGCAGGAGGGCGAGGGAGGCGAGGCCGCTTGACCGGTCAACGGCCGGCGTCCCGGCTCAGTTCCCGGCCACCGACTTCACCGCGACCGACACCGGCGTCGAACCGCTGATCAGCTCCAGCGTGAGACCGGCCGTCGCCGGCGTGTCCACCAGCTCCGCGAGGACGGTCGCCACGTCGTCCCGGGGGATCGAGCCGCGCCCCGTGTGCGCCTCCAGCCGGACCAGGCCGGTGCCCGCGTCGTCCGTCAGCGCACCCGGGCGCAGGATCGTCCAGTCCAGCGCCTCCTGCCGGGTGAAGTAGGCGTCGGCCTCACCTTTGGCACGCAGGTACACGTCAAAGACGTCGTCCCCTTGGTGCGCGGGGTCGGCGCCCATTGAGGACACCACCACGAAGCGGCGCACGCGCGCGCGTAGGGCCGCGTCCGCGAACAGCACCGCCGCGCCCCTGTCCACCGTGTCCTTGCGGGCCGCGCCGCTGCCCGGGCCCGCGCCGGCCGCGAACACCGCCGCGCCCGCGCCCTGCAGGTGCGCCGCGACCTCCTCCACCGAGGCGGACTCCAGGTCGAGCAGGACCGGCTCGGCACCGGCCGCGCGCAGATCGTCGCCCTGCTCGGCTTTGCGGATGATGCCCGCCACCTCGTCCCCGCGCGCGGAGAGCAGGCGCTCCAGCCGCAGCGCGATCTGACCATGACCACCAGCGATGACAATGCGCATGAGACCGACCGTACGCCCGGAGAGCCGCATCCGCCGCACGAGTCAACCGCCGTGCCGAAGCGCCCCGTAGACGCGCTCGCGCCCCGGCGCCCGGTCATGCCCGGATGCTCACAAGTGCGCGCTCGGCGTGTAAGCGCGGACGGATGCCGGCGCCCGAAGAAGGCCGCCCGTGCGGTGGACACCGCTCTCCCCGACGCCCGCTCGGCGCACAGCAAACGATCAGGCGCGCTGGCGCATTTGGTGCGGACGCGGAACGATCACGCCCCCTCCCGGCCCCGCTCCACGGCGCGCACGCGTCCCGGTTCGCGCCCCAAGCGCGCACCCGCCGACACCACCTCACAACTTCACGCCCCGCCGCCCCGAAGTACTCCGTGCCGCCGAAGTGCCCACTGCCACCGTGAAGCCCGCCGCGCCGTGAAGCCCCCGTGCTGCGCCGAAGCCCGCCGTGCCGCCGAAGCCCGCTGCGCTGCCCCGGAAGTCCGCCGCCTCGCCCCGAAGCCCCCGCCACCACGAAGCCCTCCGCACCGCCCCGCGAGGTACCGCGGCCCCGGCCGGCTCCCGCGCCGCCCCTGCCGCCCCCCTCCCCGGCCGTCGCTCACGACAGCTCCCCCCGCCCCTGCCGAGGCAGGCCCAGTTCCGCTGTCGCCGCCGAGTTGCAGTACTCGCGGACCGCGCTCGTGCGGGCCACCACTCGGCCGCGGTGCACGACGATCCGGCTGTAGGCCAGGGACAGCGCGCCGGGAAGGTGGTCGCCGCGTACGGCCAGCAGTTCGGCCGGGAAGCCCGCTTCCACGCGGACCTCCGGCAGGCCCAGCACCGCGCGTGCCGAGGCGCACACGGCGTCGTAGGCGTCCTCGGGGCGCAGGCCGTGGGCGGAGGAGAGGAGGTAGGCGGCCTCCAGCGGGTCGCCGCGGCCGACGGGGTTCGACACGTCGCGCAGGGCACCGCTGCCGGCCGCCACCCGCACCCCGGCTGCGCGCAGCAGCCGTACCGGCGCCGTGCCCCGCCGGTCGGCGCCGCCGCAACCGCCCTGGGGCAGGCACACGACCGTCACACCGGCCGCCGCGAGCTGGTCGGCGACGCGGGAGGCGGCATCGGTGGGCAGGCGCGCGAGACCGGCGCACGGCCCGATCGTCACGCCGGGGCGCAGGCCCCCCGCCATGGCCGCGAGCCGGGAGAGCCGGGCCGGGTCGGCGGCGTCCGTGTGCAGGTCCACGGGGCAGCCGTGTTCGGAGGCCACCTCCAGGACCGCCTCCACGTAGCCGGTGGGATCCGGGTCCAGGTCCGGGCAGCCGCCCACCACACCGGCGCCCATCTTCACCGCGTCCCGCAGCATGGCGAGCCCGTCGGCCCCGGCCACCCCGGTCAGCAGCCGTGGCATCGCCACCGCCGACAGTTCCGCCAGCCCCCGCAGCGACCGCCGCGCCTGCAGGACCGCGCCCAGCGC
Source organism: Streptomyces flaveolus (assembly GCF_000716535.1). Lineage (GTDB taxonomy): Bacteria > Actinomycetota > Actinomycetes > Streptomycetales > Streptomycetaceae > Streptomyces > Streptomyces flaveolus_A. The sequence goes on from NZ_JNWV01000004.1 coordinate 136,367, forward strand.
GCCGAGCCCCTGGACGTCGCCCACGCGTACGTGCGCGCGTACCGCCGTCGCCCCGTGCCCGAGCTGGAGCAGGGCCGCCTCCGTGGCCCGGCGCTGGACGTCCTCGGGGGCGTACGACGCGGGGCCGGGGCGTTCGGCGGACAGGGCGGTGTCGCCGTGGGCGTGCGGTTCGGCCGGCGCCGGCAGGAGCAGATAACCGGTCAGGTCCACCCGCACGGCGCCCGTCCGGGCCGGGCCCGGCGCGAGACTGCCGGTGGTGCCCACGGCCTCGATGCGCCCGCCGCCCAGCCGTACGTCCACCGTTCGGCCGTCGGTGAGCCGTGCCCCGCAGAGCAGGAGCGCGGCCTGGTCGGACGGTCCGGAGGACCCCGACGAGTTCGACGGCGGTTGCGGCTGCGGCTGGCTGTCGGGCATCGCGCTCCAGGGTGGGGGCCGGGGGGCGGGCGGGCCGGCGTGAGGGAATCGGGGCCGTCCACCGCCCCAAGATCACGCAGAGTGAGTCGAGCCTAGGGCGACGAGCCCCGCGGGACGCGCAGGAGCGCAATAGTCGTACCGGCGTGGTCCGCCCCAGGCGGTACACGCGTCACCCACGCGCGCGGGCGGGCAGACGCCGTGCGGCCGGGCAGACGCCCAGCGGTTAGGCGCCACGGACGCCCGCACACGCATGCGCGCGTGTCGTCGGTGATCGCGCCGTGCCTCCCGGGGTTCAAGGGGCTGCCGTGCGGGCTGTGGGGGGAGTCCCGGCGGGCGGCCGGATACGGATTTGGGCGAACGGCGGCGGACCGTGTAATGTCTTCATCGCTCGCCCCAATAGCTCAGTCGGCAGAGCGTCTCCATGGTAAGGAGAAGGTCAACGGTTCGATTCCGTTTTGGGGCTCTGGTGTGAGAGGTTCCCGCCGCGAGGCGGGGGCTGATCTCATCAAAGCGGTGTAGCTCAGTCGGTAGAGCAAGCGGCTCATAATCGCTGTGTCACCGGTTCAAGTCCGGTCACCGCTACTGACAGTAGCCGATTGCGGGGTCGGTCCTTCGATCGGCTACTCTTTCTTGCGTTGAATCAGTCCACCCGTTCGTCTTAGGAGCACTCACGTGGCTGCCACCGACGTCCGCCCGAAGATCACGCTGGCCTGCGTGGAGTGCAAGGAGCGGAACTACATCACCAAGAAGAACCGGCGTAACAACCCGGACCGTCTTGAGATGAAGAAGCACTGCCCGCGTTGCAATGCGCACACCGCGCACCGCGAGACGCGATAAACAGGCTCGTCCGTGAGGCCGCCCCCTTCCGAGGGGGCGGCCTCACGGCGTTTTACCGGCTCGGCACCCAGCCCGCCGTACCCGGCCGCCGCGCCGCCCCCGTGCGCATTCCGCGGCCGGTTTCCGGCTAATTTGGGGCCAGCACAGCAGACATCAGGAGGTGCCGGGCCATGGCGCTCGACCAGTCCTTCGTGGGACGGACCTACCCGCCCACCGCGCCCTATGAGGTGGGCCGGGAGAAGATCCGCGAGTTCGCCGAGGCGGTGGGCGAGACCAACCCGGTGTACACGGACCCCGAGGCCGCCAAGGCATTCGGCTACTCCGACGTGATCGCCCCGCCGACCTTCGTGTTCTCCATCACCTTCCGCGCGGCCGGCCAGGTCGTCCAGGACCCGCAGCTGGGGCTGGACTACAGCCGCGTGGTGCACGGCGACCAGAAGTTCGTCTACGCCCGCCCGGTGCGCGCCGGCGACCGGCTCACGGTCACCTCCACGATCGAGGCGATCAAGTCCCTCGCGGGCAACGACATCCTGGACATCCGCGGTGAGGTGCACGACGAGGCCGGCGAGCACGTCGTGACCGCCTGGACCAAGCTCGTGGCCCGCGCGGCCGAGGAGGCGTGAGGACGCGATGACGGCGAAGATCGCCTACGACGAGGTCGAGGTCGGCACCGAGCTGCCGGCGCAGACCTTCCCCGTGACCCGTGCCACGCTCGTGCGCTACGCGGGCGCCTCCGGGGACTTCAACCCGATCCACTGGAACGAGAAGTTCGCCAAGGAGGTGGGCCTGCCGGACGTCATCGCGCACGGCATGTTCACCATGGCCGAGGCGATCCGCGTGGTGACCGACTGGACCGGCGACCCGGGCGCGGTCGTGGAGTACGGCGTCCGCTTCACCAAGCCCGTCGTCGTCCCGAACGACGACCAGGGCGCCCTGGTCGAGGTCAGCGCCAAGGTCGCGGCCAAGCTGGACGACAACACCGTACGGGTGGACCTGACGGCGATGAGCGCCGGCCAGAAGGTGCTGGGCATGTCCCGGGCGGTCGTACGGCTCGCCTGACGACCCATGCGGTGTGTAAGGGGCGTCCCTCTCTGCGGGGCGCCCCTTACCCGTGGCGTTCTCACGCACCTCACGGACAGCCCCGCGAACCTGTCCTTGACGAAGTTAGTGATTGAGTACTAACTTTGGCGCATGCCCAGGATGAGCGCAGAGGAGCGACGCGAGAGCGTCATCCGCGCGGCGACCGCCGAGTTCGCGCGCGGCGGCTACCACGGCACCTCCACGGAGGCCATCGCCAAGCGGGTCGGTGTCTCGCAGCCGTACCTCTTCCGGCTCTTCCCGGGAAAGAAGGCGATCTTCCTGGCGGCGGCCGAACGCTGCGTGGAGGACACCATCCGGACCTTCGAGGAGGCCTCGGAGGGGCTGCGGGGCGAAGATGCCCTGCACGCCATGGCGAACGCGTACACCAAGGTCATCGCTGAGCGGCCCGAGTGGCTGATGATGCAGATGCAGATGTACATCGCCGTGGCCGCCGCGGAGCAGGAGGGCGACCGGGAGTTCGGCGAGAGCGTGCGGGCCGGCTGGATGCGGCTGTGGGACACCGTCCGGCTGGCGCTCGGTGCGGACGTCGACGGGACGACCGCCTTCCTGGCGCACGGGATGCTCATCAACTGCCTGGTGGCCATGGGTTTCCCGCCCGAGCACCGGGTGTGGGAGGGGCTCTATCCGTCGGCCCGGCTCACGGGTCGCCTGGAGGCGTAGGGGCCTGGCCCCGTCGTCTCGGAGGGCATGGGCATGCCCGAGAAAGTTAGTCAGCAATAACTAACTAAGATTCCTGGGGGAGCGATGGCACAGACAGCAACACCCGGCACCACCCCGACGCGCGGCAGCGCCGTATGGGCCCTCGTCATCACCAGCGTCGCCGGATTCATGGCGTCCCTGGACAACCTCGTCGTCACCACCGCCCTGCCCTCCATCCGCAAGGACCTCGGCGGGGCACTGGACGACCTGGAGTGGACCGTGAGCGCGTACACGCTCACCTTCGCCGTCCTGCTGATGTTCGGCGCCGCGCTCGGCGACCGCTTCGGACGCCGGCGGATGTTCATCGCCGGACTCACCGTCTTCACCGGCGCTTCCGCCGCCGCGGCCATGGCGCCCGGCATCGGCTCCCTGATCGCCGCCCGCGCGGTCCAGGGCGTCGGCGCCGCCGTGATGCTGCCGCTCACCCTGACCCTGCTCACGGCGGCCGTGCCCGCGGCCAGGCGGGGGACGGTGTACGGCATCTGGGGCGCCGTGAACGGACTCGCCGTCGCCTCCGGGCCGCTGATCGGCGGCAGCCTCACCGAGCACGTCTCCTGGCACTGGATCTTCTGGCTGAACGTCCCGCTGGGCCTCGCCGCGCTGCCGCTCGCCCGGCTGCGCCTCGCCGAGTCCCACGGCACCGGCGCCCGCCTCGACCTCCCCGGCACGCTCCTCGCCAGCGGCGGGCTCTTCGGGATCGTGTACGGCCTGGTCCGCGGGCCCGCCGACGGCTGGAGCGACCCCGTGGTGCTGACCGCGCTCGGCGCGGGCGGGGCGCTGCTGGCGGGCTTCGTCGGCTACAGCTCCCGCGCGGCGCACCCCATGCTGCCCATGCGGCTGTTCCGCTCCCGGGCCTTCTCCGGGATCAACGCCGCCAGCCTGCTGATGTTCGTCGGGATGTTCGGCTCGATCTTCCTGCTCAGCCAGTACATGCAGGGCGTTCTCGGCTACTCGCCCACCGAGGCGGGGCTGAGGATGCTGCCGTGGACCGGCATGCCGATGCTCGTCGCGCCCGTCGCCGGGATCCTCTCCGACCGGGTCGGCGGCCGGCCGGTCGTCGCCGCGGGCCTGCTCCTCCAGGCCGTCGGGCTCGGCTACATGGCCCGGGTGGTCACCACGGACGCCTCCTACGCCAGTCAGCTGCCCGCCCTCGTCATCAGCGGCGTCGGCATGGCCCTGTACTTCGCGCCGGCCGCCAGCCTGGTCATGGGCAGTGTCCGCCCGCACGAGCAGGGGATCGCCTCCGGCGCGAACAACGCGCTGCGCGAGGTGGGCGGCGCGCTCGGCATCGCGGTGATGTCGTCGATCTTCTCCGCGCAGGGCGGTTACGAGTCCGCGCAGAGCTTCGTGGACGGTCTGCGGCCGGCCCTGGTCACCGGCTCGGCGGTGGTCGCCCTCGCCGCGGTCGCGGCCCTGGTGATCCCCGGCCGCCGGAGCGCCGCACCCGCGGCCGGGGAAGCGCCCGCGCCGGTCCTCGAAACCGCCGCCCGCTGACCCGCCACTCCCGCGCAAGGAGCCCGCGATGCCCACGCTTCCCTGGACCGTGCCGACCCCGCCACCGGCCGGCGCCGAGGCGCACGTCTTCGCCTCGCGCTTCGAGACCCACACCCTGTGGGGCGCCCTCCGCTTCCTCGTCCGCACGCCGGCCGTCTGGCGACAGGTCGGCCGCGCGCCCGGCGCCTACGGGGCCACCCTCAGGGCACAGCCCCTGCGGCGGACCTTCTGGACCCTGTCCGCCTGGGAGTCGGCCGCCGCGCTCGAGGAGTTCGCCCGCTCCGGAGCCCACCGGCCGACGTCCCGCGCCCTGGCGGCCCAGATGCGTGCCGTCCGGTTCGCCACCTGGCAGACCTCCGCCGACGAACTCCCGGTGAGCTGGGAGGAAGTGACACGGCGACTGACGTAGCCGCCGCCGAGACGGCACCGCGCACGCGCGCGTGGACCTCCAGCCCACAGGGCGGTCCACGCGCGCGTGGTGCTTTTCCGGGCGCGACGCTCGCCGGCGGCCCGGCGGCCGGCGCAAGGACAGCGCGCGCCACCGATGTTCCCGGCGCGCGCCGCCCCCGGGACCGGGGCTCCGGAGCCCGGCGCACCCCGCACCGGTCCGGCGAGACCCGGCTCCCGCCGGCACGGCCCCCGCCGACCCGTCTCGTAGTCTTGGGCCCGTGCAGGTACTCCACGACGCCCCCCTTGCCCCGCTCACCACCTTCCGGCTGGGTGGTCCCGCGACGCGGCTGGTGACCGCCGCCACCGACGCCGAGGTGATCGCCGCGGTCCGCGAGGCCGACGACAGCGGCACCCCGCTGCTGGTCATCGGCGGCGGATCGAACCTGGTCATCGGCGACAAGGGCTTCGACGGCACCGCGCTGCGCATCGCCACGCGCGGGGTCGAACTGCGCGGCACCACCCTGGAGCTGGCGGCCGGCGAGGTGTGGACCGACGCCGTCGCCCGCACCGTGGAGGCCGGGCTCGCCGGGATCGAGTGCCTGGCCGGCATCCCCGGATCCGCGGGCGCCACGCCGATCCAGAACGTGGGCGCCTACGGCCAGGAGGTCTCCTCGACGATCACCGAGGTGATCGCGTACGACCGCCGGGCCGGCGAGACCGTCACGCTGACGAACGAGGAGTGCGCCTTCTCGTACCGCCACAGCCGTTTCAAGGCCGACCCGGAGCGCCATGTCGTGCTCCGGGTCCGCTTCGAGCTGGAGGACGCGGGCGGGCTGTCCGCGCCGGTCAAGTACGCCGAGGCGGCCCGCGCGCTCGGTGTGGAGCCGGGGGAGCGGGTGCCGCTGGCCGCCGCCCGGGAGACCGTGCTGAAGCTGCGCGCCGGCAAGGGGATGGTCCTCGACCCCGAGGACCACGACACCTGGTCGGCCGGCTCCTTCTTCACCAACCCGATCCTTGACCACGAGCAGTTCACCGCGTTCCACGCGCGCGTGCGCGAACGGCTCGGCGAGGGCGTCGAGCCCCCCGCCTACCCGGCGGGGGAGGGCCGCACGAAGACCTCCGCGGCCTGGCTGATCGACAAGGCGGGCTTCACCAAGGGCTACGGCAGCGGCCCCGCCCGCATCTCCACCAAGCACACCCTCGCGCTCACCAACCGGGGCGACGCGACCACGGAGGACCTGCTCGCGCTGGCTCGCGAAGTGGTCGCCGGCGTCCGCGAGGCCTTCGGGATCACCCTGGTCAACGAGCCGGTGACCGTCGGCGTCAGCCTCTGAGAGCGGCTCCGGGAGCCTCGGGGAGTGGCTCGCGGAGCCTCCGGAGGCGGCTCCGGGCAGTGCCCGCTCAGTAAGCCACCCCGACCCCCTGCTTCAGGGTCTCCCTCGCGTCGATCATCGACAGCATCGCGTGCGCGACGTCCGCGCGCGCGATGAAGCGGCCCTTGGGCGGGAAGCCGCCGACGACGGTGCGATAGCGGCCGGTGAGCGGCTTGTCCTGGAGCCGCGGCGGCCGCACGGACGTCCAGTCCGTGCCGCTGCGGGCCAGCTCGGCCTCCATCTCGCGCAGATCGGCGTAGACGTCCTTCAGGATCGCCGACACCAGGCCCCGCACCCCGCGGTCCAGGGGACCGTCGTCCACCGGGGCGGGACCGACCGGGCCGGCACTGACCACGAGCAGCCGGCGTACGCCCTCCACCTCCATGGCGCCCAGGACCGTACGGGTCAGCCGGGTGGCCACCCCGGCGTCCTTGCGGCTGCGCGCGCCCAGGCCCGACAGGACGGCGTCCCGGCCCCGGACGGCGGGCCGCAGCTCCTCCGGGTCGGCCAGGCCGCTGCGGACGACCTCCAGACGGTCGCCGGTGACAGTGAGCCGGGCCGGGTCCCGTACGACGGCCGTGACCTCGTGACCGGCGTCCAGGGCCTGGCGCACCAGCTCCCGGCCGATCCCTCCCGTGGCGCCGAAAACAGTGAGCTTCATGCCGACCTTCCCCCTACTCAGGTGGGTAAGTACTTACTCACCCCTCTCCCCGACTAGAGTGGGTAAACACTCACCCACCCGTCAAGCCCGATCGGAGCTCCATGGAGACGAAGCCGGCGCGTGTCCGCATACTCGACGCGGCCCACGAGCTGATGCTCACCGTCGGCCTCGCCCGCGCCACCACCAAGGAGATCGCCCGCGCGGCCGGCTGCTCCGAAGCGGCCCTCTACAAGTACTTCGACAGCAAGGAAGAGCTGTTCGTACGGGTCCTCACCGAACGCCTGCCCCGCCTCACCCCGCTGCTCAGCGGCCTCGCCGCCGCACCGGGCCAGGGCACGCTCGCCCAGAACCTCACCGAGATCGCCCGCCAGGCCGCCCTCTTCTACGAGCAGAGCTTCCCGATCGCCGCCTCCCTCTACGCCGAAACCCAGCTCAAGCGCCGCCACGACGAGGCGCTGCGCGCGATCGGCTCCGGCCCGCACCTGCCCATCCAGGGCCTGGACGCCTACCTCCGCGCGGAACAGGCCGCCGGCCGGGTCCGCGCCGACGCCGACACCTACGCCGCCGCCTCCCTCCTCCTCGGCGCCTGCGCCCAGCGCGCGTTCGCCTACGACGCCACCGAGACCGGCGAACGCCCGCCCGTGGACGAGTTCGCCGCCCGCCTGGCGAGCACCCTGCTGGGCGGAATCTCCGTTGCGGACGCGCCGGTCGACCCGGGACCCTGACGCCATGAGGCACCGCACATGAGGCCCCGCCGATGCGGTTGAGGCTGCGCGAGTTCCGGCCCCGCACCGGGCCGCACGAGTACCGGATCGTGCAGCCCCGGCACACCCTGCGCCACACCTCGCTGCGCGCCCCCGACCCCGTCGGCATGCTGCTCGGCGACCACGACGGGCTGAACCGGCTCGCCGGTCTGTTCTCCTTCGCCGCCCGCTCCCCGCACACCATCGTCCACGTGCCGCTGCGCGACGGCGTCCCGCCCGACGAGGGCGTCGGCGACCTGGTCGACCTCGTCCTCGCCCACGACAGCCTCGGCCTGCGCCCCAGCCAGTGGCCCGGCCTGCGCCGCCGACTACGGCAGGGCACCCCGCTGACCGTCCGCACCGACGAGGCCCGCACCGCACGGGACGCCGCCGCCTGGAGCGAGCGCCGCGACCGGGCCGGCTGCCGGAGCGACCTCAGGCACGTCACGCACGCGCGTACCCTCTTCCTCTTCGGCCACCGGGAGCTGTTCGCGGAGACGGCCACCTGTTCGCGGACGCGGCGGGCCGGGGGCCGTATCAGGACCGTGTCGCCGAAGGACGCATGGCGTACCTGGGGTCGTTCCTGCACCTGGTCGATCCGCCCGGCGGCGGGCACCCCGTCGAGGTGATGATCTGCTTCAAGCCCTATCCGCCCTACGCCCACTTCAGGCCGCCGGGCGCACCAGCCAGTCGTCCACGCCGGCCAGCAGCCGCGCCTTGACCTCCTCCGGGGCGGCCGAACCGCGCACCGACTGCCGGGCCAGCTCCGCCAGCTCGGCGTCCGTGAAGTCATGGGAGTGGCGGGCGATCTCGTACTGCGCGGCCAGCCGGGAGCCGAACAGCAGCGGGTCGTCGGCGCCCAGCGCCATCGGCACGCCCGCCTCGAAGAGCGTGCGCAGCGGCACGTCCTCCGGCTTCTCGTACACGCCGAGCGCCACGTTCGACGCCGGGCACACCTCGCAGGTCACGCCCCGGTCGGCCAGCCGCTTCAGCAGCCGGGGGTCCTCGGCCGCCCGCACCCCGTGCCCGATCCGCGTGGCGTCCAGGTCGTCCAGGCAGTCCCGGACCGACGCCGGGCCGGTCAGCTCGCCACCGTGCGGGGCCGACAGCAGACCGCCCTCCCGCGCGATGTGGAAGGCCCGGTCGAAGTCGCGCGCCATGCCCCGCCGCTCGTCGTTGGAGAGCCCGAAGCCGACCACGCCACGGTCCGCGTAGCGCACCGCCAGCCGGGCCAGCGTGCGCGCGTCCAGCGGGTGCTTCATCCGGTTCGCGGCGACCAGAACGCGCATGCCGAGCCCGGTCTCCCGCGAGGTCGTGTCCACCGCGTCCAGGATGATCTCCAGGGCCGGGATCAGACCGCCCAGCCGGGGCGCGTACGACGTCGGGTCCACCTGGATCTCCAGCCAGCCCGACCCGTCCCTCAGGTCCTCCTCGGCGGCCTCCCGGACCAGGCGCTGGATGTCCTCCGGCTCGCGCAGGCAGGAGCGCGCGGCGTCGTACAGCCGCTGGAAGCGGAACCAGCCCCGCTCGTCCGTGGCCCGCAGCTTCGGCGGTTCCCCGCTCGTCAGCGCCTCCGTCAGCGCGTCGGGCAGCCGGACGCCGTACTTGTCGGCCAGTTCCAGGACGGTGCCCGGTCGCATCGAGCCGGTGAAGTGCAGGTGCAGATGGGCTTTCGGAAGCTCAGAGAGATCACGTACACGCTCCATTCCCAGATCCTGCCGTACGTCCCCGCCGTCCCGGTAGCCGTTTCCCCGTACGTGGTCTTGCTCGCACAAACGAACAGGGGCACCTCCGGAGATCCGGAGGTGCCCCTGTCCAGAAATGGACGACTCAGTCCCTGGCCTCCGCCAGCAGCTTCTGGATGCGGCTCACGCCCTCGACGAGGTCCTCGTCACCGAGCGCGTACGACAGCCGCACGTAGCCCGGCGTGCCGAAGGCCTCGCCCGGGACGACCGCGACCTCGGCCTCCTCCAGGATCAGCGCGGCCAGCTCGACGGTGTCCTGCGGGCGCTTGCCGCGGATCTCCTTGCCGAGCAGCGCCTTGACCGACGGGTAGGCGTAGAACGCGCCCTCGGGCTCCGGGCAGACCACGCCCTCGATGTCGTTGAGCATCCGCACGATGGTCTTGCGGCGCCGGTCGAAGGCCTCGCGCATCTTCGCCACGGCCTCGAGGTCACCGGAGACGGCGGCCAGCGCGGCCACCTGGGCGACGTTGGAGACGTTCGAGGTGGCGTGCGACTGGAGGTTCGTCGCGGCCTTGACCACGTCCTTCGGGCCGATGACCCAGCCCACGCGCCAGCCGGTCATGGCGTACGTCTTCGCCACACCGTTGACCACGATGCACTTGTCGCGCAGCTCCGGGAAGAGCCCCGGCAGGGACACGGCGGCGGCGTCGCCGTAGACCAGGTGCTCGTAGATCTCGTCGGTGAGCACCCACAGGCCGTGCTCGACGGCCCAGCGGCCGATCGCCTCGGTCTCGGCCTCGGTGTACACGGCGCCGGTCGGGTTGGACGGGGAGACGAAGAGCACCACCTTCGTCTTCTCCGTGCGTGCCGCCTCCAGCTGCTCGACCGAGACCCGGTAGCCGGTCGTCTCGTCGGCGACGACCTCGACCGGGACACCGCCGGCCAGGCGGATCGACTCCGGGTAGGTCGTCCAGTACGGCGCCGGGACGATGACCTCGTCACCCGGGTCGAGGATGGCGGCGAACGCCTCGTAGATGGCCTGCTTGCCGCCGTTGGTGACCAGGATCTGCGAGACGTCGGGCTCCCAGCCGGAGTCGCGCAGCGTCTTCGCCGCGATGGCCGCCTTCAGCTCGGGCAGGCCGCCGGCCGGGGTGTAGCGGTGGTACTTGGGGTTCTTGCAGGCCTCGACGGCCGCCTCGACGATGTAGTCCGGGGTCGGGAAGTCGGGCTCACCGGCGCCGAAGCCGATCACCGGACGCCCGGCGGCCTTCAGGGCCTTGGCCTTGGCGTCCACGGCGAGGGTGGCGGACTCGGAGATCGCGCCGACTCGGGCGGAGACCCGGCGCTCGGTGGGAGGGATTGCAGCGCTCATGCGGCCCATCGTTCCAGACCGGAAATGAGCCCGGCACACGGGTTTCACAGACTGAACAGGAAGGGTCGAGGCGTGAACACGGGTCCGAATCCGGGCCCCGGCCAGGACGATCTATGGCCACGTGGCCCCGGACGGGCTCTTTCTGTTCGACGCCGGGCCCCGGAACACGTACACTCTCACCTCGTTGGCCTTCAGCAGCCGCCACCGAGCAGGTGCACACCGGGCACCCGGTCGGATGCGGTACGTTGGGGGACACACAAAGGGTCGTAGCTCAATTGGTAGAGCACCGGTCTCCAAAACCGGCGGTTGGGGGTTCAAGTCCCTCCGGCCCTGCTACACACACCGCCAGGATGTGTGCGCATGTACGTACTGCAATGCACCGCCGTGCGGCTCAGAAACCGGGCGCGGCACGGCCACGACCCGGGATCAGGTGAGGACTATGACGGACGCCGTGGGCTCCATCGACACGCCTGACGCCCAGGACGAGGTGTCCGAGTCCAAGAAGCGGACTCGCAAGGGCGGCAAGCGCGCCAAGAAGGGCCCGCTCAAGCGACTGGCCACCTTCTACCGCCAGATCATCGCGGAGCTCCGCAAGGTCGTCTGGCCCTCGCGCAACCAGTTGACCTCGTACACCACCGTGGTGATCTTCTTCGTCGCCATCATGATCGCCCTGGTGACCGTGATTGACTATGGGCTCAACCACGCGGCCAAGTACGTCTTCGGCTGAGCCAAGAGCGAAGGGCGCCGTGGTACCGGCGCCCGTTTTCGCATGTTCCACCCCTATGTATCCAGGAAGAAGCAGCCATCGTGTCTGACCCGAACCTGAACGACGACGCCACCGAGCCCCGCGGGCTGGCTGCCGAGACGGTGGACGACGAGCTCGACATCGTCGAGGGCGCGGACGAGCAGGACGAGTTCGAGGCTGCCGAGGCCGAGGCGGGTGAGCCGGCCGAGGAGGCCGCCCTGCACGCCGAGGACGAGGACGAAGAGGCCGACGAGGCCTACGAGGCCGACGAAGAGGCCGCTGTCGCGGAGGCCGCCGAGGAAGAGCCCGCCGCTCCGGTGGACCCGGTCGAGGCCCTGCGCGAGGAACTGCGCACCCTGCCCGGCGAGTGGTACGTCATCCACACCTACGCCGGCTACGAGAACCGCGTGAAGACCAACCTGGAGCAGCGCGCCGTCTCGCTGAACGTCGAGGACTACATCTTCCAGGCCGAGGTGCCGCAGGAAGAGGTCGTCCAGATCAAGAACGGCGACCGCAAGACGATCAAGCAGAACAAGCTGCCGGGTTACGTCCTGGTCCGCATGGACCTGACCAACGAGTCCTGGGGCGTCGTCCGCAACACCCCGGGCGTCACCGGCTTCGTCGGCAACGCCTACGACCCGTACCCGCTGACGCTGGACGAGATCGTCAAGATGCTCGCCCCGGAGGCCGAGGAGAAGGCCGCTCGCGAGGCCGCCGAGGCCGAGGGCAAGCCCGCCCCGCAGCGCAAGGTCGAGGTCCAGGTGCTGGACTTCGAGGTCGGCGACTCGGTCACCGTCACCGACGGCCCGTTCGCCACCCTGCAGGCGACCATCAACGAGATCAACCCCGACTCGAAGAAGGTCAAGGGCCTGGTGGAGATCTTCGGCCGCGAGACGCCGGTCGAGCTCTCCTTCGACCAGATCCAGAAGAACTAGATCTTTTCTGGACGTACCGCTTCCGCGCAGGTCAGGCGGGCTGGTTAAGCCCTCCTGACCTGCACGGTTTTTGGCCGCGCATCTATACCCGTTATCGTTGTGCGGTATGCCTGCATCCGGGTGGTCCCCGGGAGCGGGCAGGACCCGAACCGAAAGGACCCGGAGAGCTATGCCTCCCAAGAAGAAGAAGGTCACGGGGCTCATCAAGCTCCAGATCCAGGCCGGCGCCGCCAACCCGGCCCCGCCGGTCGGCCCGGCGCTGGGTCAGCACGGCGTCAACATCATGGAGTTCTGCAAGGCCTACAACGCCGCGACCGAGTCGCAGCGCGGTTGGGTCATCCCGGTGGAGATCACGGTCTACGAGGACCGCTCCTTCACCTTCATCACCAAGACGCCGCCGGCCGCGAAGATGATCCTCAAGGCCGCGGGCATCGAGAAGGGCTCCGGCGAGCCGCACAAGACCAAGGTCGCCAAGATCACCGAGGCGCAGGTCCGCGAGATCGCCCAGACCAAGATGGCCGACCTGAACGCAAACGACCTGGACGCCGCCGCGAAGATCATCGCCGGTACCGCGCGTTCCATGGGCGTCACGGTCGAGGGCTGACCCCAACCCCCCAAGCAGTCATGCGGCCGTAGCCGGTCGCACGTGGCAGGGCCTGCTCGGCCCAGGGACCACGACTCCTTCAGAACCCACAGGAGCAAGTTGTGAGCAAGCGCAGCAAGGCTCTCCGCGCTGCGGACGCCAAGGTCGACCGGGAGAAGCTGTACGCCCCGCTCGAGGCCGTCCGTCTGGCCAAGGAGACCTCCACGACCAAGTTCGACTCCACCGTCGAGGTCGCCTTCCGTCTGGGTGTCGACCCGCGCAAGGCCGACCAGATGGTCCGTGGCACCGTGAACCTTCCGCACGGCACCGGCAAGACCGCCCGGGTCCTGGTCTTCGCGACCGGTGACCGTGCTGCGGCCGCGGAGGCCGCCGGCGCCGACATCGTCGGCTCCGACGAACTGATCGACGAGGTGGCGAAGGGCCGTCTGGACTTCGACGCCGTCGTCGCCACCCCGGACCTCATGGGCAAGGTCGGCCGCCTCGGCCGCGTCCTCGGCCCGCGTGGTCTGATGCCGAACCCGAAGACCGGCACCGTCACCCCCGACGTCGCCAAGGCCGTCACCGACATCAAGGGCGGCAAGATCGAGTTCCGCGTCGACAAGCACTCGAACCTGCACTTCATCATCGGCAAGGCGTCCTTCGACGACGCCAAGCTGGTGGAGAACTACGGCGCCGCGCTGGAGGAGATCCTCCGTCTGAAGCCGTCCGCCGCCAAGGGTCGCTACATCAAGAAGGCCGCCATCACCACCACGATGGGCCCCGGCATCCCGGTCGACCCGAACCGCACCCGTAACCTCCTCGTCGAGGAGGACCCGGCCGCCGTCTGAGCCCGCAGCTCAGCCCGGTAGCCGCGTCAGGTACGCGTAAAGAAAAGGGCGGGCCCCGGAACCTTGCAGGTTCCGGGCCCGTCCTTTCTTTGTGCGACCTTTCGCACGACTGTCAGTGGCCTGGCATACGGTGCAGGCACAGGACACGCATCATGGCATTAGGGGTGGGATCAGATGATGAGCACGACCGTGCGCCGGGCGGCCCTTTCCACAGCGGTGGTGGCCGCGCTGACCGGAGTGGCCGCGTGCGGCTCCTCCGACTCCGGCAAGGACGGCGGTGACAAGGCGGCCGGCAAGACCGTGACGCACGTCAGCCCCATCGCCGCCCTGCGCTCCGCCGAGAAGTCCACCGACAAGGCCGACTCCGCCAAGGTGCGCTCCACCACGTCCATCGGCGACCTCATGTCGATGACCGCCAACGGCGCCCTCACCTGGGGCGACGGCCTCAAGGGCAACCTCACCATCACCTACACCGGCGGCCAGATGGCCGAGATGATGAAGAAGGCCGGCACGCAGTCCATGGAGGCCCGGTACCTGCCGGACGCCTACTACGCGCACATGAGCGACGCCTTCGCCCAGCAGGCGGGCGGCGGCAAGCACTGGATCAAGTACTCCTACGACGACCTCGCCAAGCTCGGCGGCGCCTCCGGTTCGTACATGAAGGACCAGATCCAGAACGCCACGCCGAACCAGTCCGTGAAGATGCTGCTGGCCTCCGGCGACGTCAAGAAGGTCGGCGAGGAGACGATCTCCGGCGTCCACACCACCCACTACTCCGGCACGCTGAACGTCGCCGACCTCGCCGGCCGGACCAGCGACCTCAGCGCCGAGCAGCTCACGGCCCTGAAGAAGCAGCTCAGCCAGGCCGGTGTCACCACCGACACCGTCGACATCTGGATCAACGACGAGAACCTCCTGGTCAAGAAGACCGAGAAGGCCGACACGGCCAACGGCGCCATGACCAACACGTCCTTCTACACCGACTACGGCGTGAAGGTCACCGCCGAGGCGCCCCCGGCCGGCGACACCAAGGACTTCGCGGACATGATGAAGTCCAGCGGCACGCTGACGGGCGGCACCGGCGCGGCCTCCTGACCTACCCGCCCGACGGCCCTCCGGGCCCCCTGAGACGCGCTCAGCGCCTCTCAGGGGGCCCGGTCCGTTGCGGGCGGAGGACTTGCCCTGCCCCGGCCGGACCGGTCCCAAACGGCCGATTTGCTCGACGGAGCCCCCGTCCCGTACTCTCTTCGAGAAGCCAAAGACCGCTGGTCGTTGCCGCGCGCTCGAACGAGGGTGCGGTGGCCGAAGGATCCGCTGAAAAGTGGGCGACCCGCGCAGGTGACAGTGGAAGAACTCCCGGAGTACGCGCGCCGAGCGCGTGTGCGGCCGGTCGAGTCCGCCCCGTGCGCCTGCGCCGGGGCGTTTCGTTTTCCCCAGTCCTCCTTCGGGTCCGCGCGGTCCGAATCACCCGGAAGGAGGCCGAGGCTCTATGGCGAGGCCCGACAAGGCTGCCGCGGTTGCGGAGCTGACGGACAAGTTCCGCAGCTCCAACGCCGCCGTGCTGACCGAGTACCGCGGTCTCACCGTGGCGCAGCTCAAGACGCTGCGCCGGTCGCTCGGTGAGAACGCCCAGTACGCCGTGGTGAAGAACACGCTGACCAAGATTGCGGCCAACGAGGCCGGGATCACGCTGGACGACCAGCTCTTCGCTGGTCCGACGGCCGTCGCCTTCGTCACCGGTGACCCGGTGGAGTCGGCGAAGGGTCTCCGTGACTTCGCCAAGGACAACCCGAATCTCGTCATCAAGGGCGGTGTCCTTGACGGCAAGGCGCTGTCCGCCGACGAGATCAAGAAGCTTGCGGACCTCGAGTCCCGCGAGGTTCTGCTCAGCAAGCTGGCCGGTGCCTTCAAGGCGAAGCAGTCCCAGGCTGCCTCCGTCTTCCAGGCGCTGCCGTCGAAGCTCGTCCGCACCGTGGACGCGCTGCGCGCCAAGCAGGCCGAGCAGGGCGGTGCCGAGTAATTCGGCTCGCTTTCTGACCCGCACCAACGGCGCGGGTCGCAGCGGGCCGACGTACGCCCGCCTTACCCAGTACATCCGGCACCTGCCGATTTGAGTGGAAGGACCGCCATCATGGCGAAGCTCAGCCAGGAAGACCTGCTCGCCCAGTTCGAGGAGATGACCCTCATCGAGCTCTCCGAGTTCGTGAAGGCCTTCGAGGAGAAGTTCGACGTCACCGCCGCCGCTGCCGCGCCGGTCGTCGTCGCCGGCGGTGCCGCTGGTGGCGCCGAGGCCGCTGCCGAGGAGGAGAAGGACGAGTTCGACGTCATCCTCACCGGCGCCGGCGACAAGAAGATCCAGGTCATCAAGGTCGTGCGTGAGCTGACCTCCCTGGGTCTGAAGGAGGCCAAGGACCTCGTCGACGGCACCCCGAAGCCGGTCCTCGAGAAGGTCAACAAGGAGCAGGCCGACAAGGCCGCCGAGGCCCTCAAGGGCGCCGGCGCGTCCGTCGAGGTCAAGTAAGACCTTCGCGACCGCCGAAACGGCCCCGTAGGGCTGTAACGCGAACGCACCGAAGGGCGATCATCCATCCGGGTGGTCGCCCTTCGGCGTTCCCCGGGGTCCGGCCTGGGCTGCCTTGCACCTCTGTTCGCGGGGGGTAAGGTGATCTTCGTCGTGTCTCCCGATGCTCCGGTTCCGGCAAGGAACCCTTGACGAACCGCACGCAGCGCGCAATTCTCAGGACGCGTCGTCACAAGGATCCGAATCCGAGGCATGGATCGGCGACGAAGAGGGCAGTATCAACGTGCGTTGAGGGCGGCATGCCGAGGGCGTTGACAAGGGCGTTGAGGACAACGAGGGTCTTCGAAAACCCGCACTGGACATCAGTGTGCCAAGTGGCTACACTGACCCTTTGCGCTGCCTGTTAGCTGTCCCCTGCCCGTCACCAGGGGTCTGCCCTCACTCGAGCACAGTCGACCGAAGCCCCCCTGACCTGGGGTTTCCGTCCCTGTATGCGGGAGAGGGACCGGTACGCGCGTAGTGAGTCCGAGCCCTCGGAAGGACCCCCTCTTGGCCGCCTCGCGCACTGCCTCGACCGCGAATACGAACAACGGCGCCAGCACCGCCCCGCTGCGCATCTCCTTTGCAAAGATCAAGGAGCCCCTCGAGGTTCCGAACCTGCTCGCGCTGCAGACCGAGAGCTTTGACTGGCTGCTCGGCAACACCGCCTGGCAGACTCGGGTCGAGGAGGCTCTTGAGAACGGTCAGGACGTCCCCACCAAGTCCGGTCTGGAGGAGATCTTCGAGGAGATCTCCCCGATCGAGGACTTCTCCGGGTCGATGTCGCTGACGTTCCGGGACCACCGCTTCGAGCCGCCCAAGAACTCGATCGACGAGTGCAAGGAGCGCGACTTCACGTACGCCGCCCCGCTCTTCGTCACCGCTGAGTTCACCAACAACGAGACCGGCGAGATCAAGTCCCAGACCGTCTTCATGGGCGACTTCCCGCTCATGACGAACAAGGGCACCTTCGTCATCAACGGCACCGAGCGTGTCGTGGTGTCGCAGCTGGTCCGTTCCCCCGGTGTCTACTTCGACTCCACCATCGACAAGACGTCCGACAAGGACATCTTCTCCGCCAAGATCATCCCGTCCCGGGGTGCCTGGCTGGAGATGGAGAT
Source organism: Streptomyces flaveolus (assembly GCF_000716535.1). Taxonomy (GTDB): domain Bacteria; phylum Actinomycetota; class Actinomycetes; order Streptomycetales; family Streptomycetaceae; genus Streptomyces; species Streptomyces flaveolus_A. The sequence continues at coordinate 153,928 of NZ_JNWV01000004.1, forward strand.
CGACAAGCGCGACATGGTCGGTGTCCGTATCGACCGCAAGCGCAAGCAGTCGGTCACCGTGCTGCTGAAGGCGCTCGGCTGGACGACCGAGCAGATCCTCGAGGAGTTCGGCGACTACGAGTCGATGCGCGCCACCCTGGAGAAGGACCACACCCAGGGCCAGGACGACGCGCTGCTCGACATCTACCGCAAGCTGCGTCCGGGCGAGCCCCCCACGCGTGAGGCCGCGCAGACGCTGCTGGAGAACCTGTACTTCAACCCCAAGCGCTACGACCTCGCCAAGGTCGGCCGCTACAAGGTCAACAAGAAGCTGGGTACGGACACCCCGCTGGACGCGGGCATCCTGACCGTCGAGGACATCATCGCGACGATCAAGTACCTGGTGAAGCTGCACGCCGGCGAGACCGAGACCACCGGTGACAACGGCGAGACGGTCGTCGTCGAGACCGACGACATCGACCACTTCGGCAACCGTCGTCTGCGCAGCGTCGGCGAGCTCATCCAGAACCAGGTCCGCACGGGTCTGGCGCGTATGGAGCGTGTCGTCCGCGAGCGGATGACGACCCAGGACGTCGAGGCGATCACGCCGCAGACCCTGATCAACATCCGGCCGGTCGTCGCCTCCATCAAGGAGTTCTTCGGCACCAGCCAGCTGTCCCAGTTCATGGACCAGAACAACCCGCTGTCGGGTCTCACCCACAAGCGCCGTCTGTCGGCTCTTGGCCCGGGTGGTCTCTCCCGTGAGCGGGCCGGCTTCGAGGTCCGTGACGTGCACCCGTCGCACTACGGCCGCATGTGCCCGATCGAGACGCCTGAAGGCCCGAACATCGGTCTGATCGGCTCGCTCGCCTCCTACGGCCGGGTCAACGCGTTCGGTTTCGTCGAGACCCCGTACCGCAAGGTCATCGACGGCCAGGTCACCGACGAGGTCGACTACCTGACCGCCGACGAGGAGGACCGCTTCGTCATCGCGCAGGCCAACGCGCCGCTGACGAACGACCTCCGTTTCGAGGAGAGCCGTGTGCTCGTCCGCCGCCGTGGCGGCGAGGTCGACTACGTCGGCCCCGAGGACGTGGACTACATGGACGTCTCGCCGCGCCAGATGGTGTCGGTCGCGACCGCCATGATCCCCTTCCTGGAGCACGACGACGCCAACCGTGCCCTCATGGGCGCGAACATGATGCGCCAGGCCGTTCCGCTGATTAAGTCGGAGGCCCCGCTCGTCGGCACCGGCATGGAGTACCGCTCCGCCGTCGACGCCGGCGACGTCGTCAAGGCCGAGAAGGCCGGTGTGGTCCAGGAGGTCTCCGCGGACTACATCACCACGGCCAACGACGACGGCACGTACATCACGTACCGCCTGGCCAAGTTCGCCCGTTCGAACCAGGGCACCTCGGTCAACCAGAAGGTCATCGTCAACGAGGGCGACCGTGTCGTCGAGGGCCAGGTCCTCGCCGACGGCCCGGCCACCCAGAACGGCGAGATGGCGCTCGGCAAGAACCTGCTCGTGGCGTTCATGCCGTGGGAGGGTCACAACTACGAGGACGCGATCATCCTGTCGCAGCGCCTCGTGCAGGACGACGTCCTCTCCTCGATCCACATCGAGGAGCACGAGGTCGACGCCCGTGACACCAAGCTCGGCCCCGAGGAGATCACCCGGGACATCCCGAACGTCTCCGAGGAGGTCCTCGCCGACCTCGACGAGCGCGGCATCATCCGCATCGGTGCCGAGGTCATCGCCGGTGACATCCTCGTCGGCAAGGTGACCCCGAAGGGTGAGACCGAGCTGACCCCCGAGGAGCGCCTGCTGCGCGCGATCTTCGGTGAGAAGGCCCGTGAGGTCCGTGACACCTCGCTGAAGGTGCCGCACGGCGAGACCGGCAAGGTCATCGGCGTGCGCGTCTTCGACCGCGAGGAGGGCGACGAGCTGCCGCCGGGCGTGAACCAGCTGGTCCGCGTCTACGTCGCGCAGAAGCGCAAGATCACCGACGGTGACAAGCTCGCCGGCCGTCACGGCAACAAGGGTGTCATCTCCAAGATCCTGCCGATCGAGGACATGCCGTTCCTGGAGGACGGCACCCCGGTCGACATCATCCTCAACCCGCTGGGTGTGCCGTCCCGAATGAACCCGGGACAGGTCCTGGAGATCCACCTCGGCTGGCTCGCCAGCCGCGGCTGGGACGTCTCCGGCCTCGCGGAGGAGTGGGCCCAGCGCCTGCAGGTCATCGGCGCCGACAAGGTCGAGCCCGGCACCAACGTCGCCACCCCGGTCTTCGACGGTGCGCGTGAGGACGAGCTCGCGGGTCTGCTGCAGCACACCATCCCGAACCGGGACGGCGAGCGCATGGTGCTCCCGACCGGTAAGGCGCGGCTGTTCGACGGCCGTAGCGGTGAGCCGTTCCCGGACCCGATCTCGGTCGGCTACATGTACATCCTGAAGCTGCACCACCTGGTCGACGACAAGCTGCACGCCCGTTCGACCGGTCCGTACTCGATGATCACCCAGCAGCCGCTGGGTGGTAAGGCCCAGTTCGGTGGCCAGCGGTTCGGTGAGATGGAGGTGTGGGCCCTCGAGGCCTACGGCGCCGCGTACGCCCTCCAGGAGCTGCTGACCATCAAGTCCGACGACGTCACCGGCCGTGTGAAGGTCTACGAGGCCATCGTCAAGGGCGAGAACATCCCTGAGCCCGGCATTCCCGAGTCCTTCAAGGTGCTCATCAAGGAAATGCAGTCCCTGTGCCTCAACGTGGAGGTGCTGTCCTCGGACGGCATGTCCATCGAGATGCGCGACACCGACGAGGACGTCTTCCGCGCTGCGGAGGAGCTCGGTATCGACCTGTCCCGGCGCGAGCCGAGCAGCGTCGAAGAGGTCTGACGGGAGTCCGGCGGGGCCCTGACCCACAAGGGCCCCGCCGACCCCCAGGCCCCCGTTTCAGACCACAGACTTACGACCCTGAGAGGGATTGACGCATAGTGCTCGACGTCAACTTCTTCGACGAGCTCCGGATCGGCCTGGCCACCGCTGACGACATCCGTCAGTGGAGCCACGGCGAGGTCAAGAAGCCCGAGACCATCAACTACCGCACCCTCAAGCCCGAGAAGGACGGACTCTTCTGCGAGAAGATCTTCGGTCCGACCCGGGACTGGGAGTGCTACTGCGGCAAGTACAAGCGCGTCCGCTTCAAGGGCATCATCTGCGAGCGCTGTGGCGTCGAGGTCACGCGCGCCAAGGTGCGTCGTGAGCGGATGGGCCACATCGAGCTGGCCGCCCCCGTCACGCACATCTGGTACTTCAAGGGTGTCCCCTCGCGCCTCGGCTACCTGCTGGACCTGGCGCCGAAGGACCTCGAGAAGGTCATCTACTTCGCCGCGTACATGATCACGTACGTCGACGAGGAGCGCCGTACCCGCGACCTGCCCTCCCTGGAGGCGCACGTCTCGGTCGAGCGCCAGCAGATCGAGAACCGCCGGGACGCCGACCTGGAGGCCCGCGCCAAGAAGCTCGAGTCCGACCTGGCCGAGCTGGAGGCCGAGGGCGCCAAGGCCGACGTGCGCCGCAAGGTGCGCGAGGGTGCCGAGCGCGAGATGAAGCAGCTGCGCGACCGCGCGCAGCGCGAGATCGACCGCCTCGACGAGGTGTGGAACCGGTTCAAGAACCTCAAGGTCCAGGACCTGGAGGGCGACGAGCTGCTCTACCGCGAGCTGCGTGACCGCTTCGGTACGTACTTCGACGGCTCGATGGGCGCCGCGGCGCTGCAGAAGCGCCTGGAGTCCTTCGACCTGGAGGAGGAGGCCGAGCGGCTCCGCGAGATCATCCGCACCGGCAAGGGCCAGAAGAAGACCCGTGCCCTGAAGCGGCTGAAGGTCGTCTCCGCGTTCCTCCAGACCTCCAACAGCCCCAAGGGCATGGTCCTGGACTGCGTCCCGGTCATCCCGCCGGACCTGCGTCCGATGGTGCAGCTGGACGGTGGCCGCTTCGCGACCTCCGACCTGAACGACCTGTACCGCCGTGTCATCAACCGCAACAACCGCCTGAAGCGCCTTCTCGACCTCGGTGCCCCCGAGATCATCGTGAACAACGAGAAGCGCATGCTCCAGGAGGCCGTCGACGCGCTCTTCGACAACGGCCGTCGTGGCCGCCCGGTCACGGGCCCCGGCAACCGTCCGCTGAAGTCGCTGTCGGACATGCTGAAGGGCAAGCAGGGCCGCTTCCGTCAGAACCTGCTCGGTAAGCGAGTCGACTACTCGGCGCGTTCCGTCATCGTCGTCGGCCCGCAGCTCAAGCTGCACCAGTGCGGTCTGCCCAAGGCGATGGCGCTGGAGCTGTTCAAGCCGTTCGTGATGAAGCGCCTGGTCGACCTGAACCACGCGCAGAACATCAAGAGCGCCAAGCGCATGGTGGAGCGCGGCCGCACCGTCGTGTACGACGTCCTCGAAGAGGTCATCGCCGAGCACCCGGTGCTGCTGAACCGTGCTCCCACCCTGCACCGCCTCGGCATCCAGGCCTTCGAGCCGCAGCTGGTCGAGGGCAAGGCCATCCAGATCCACCCGCTCGTCTGCACCGCGTTCAACGCGGACTTCGACGGTGACCAGATGGCCGTGCACCTGCCGCTGTCCGCGGAGGCGCAGGCCGAGGCCCGCATCCTGATGCTGTCCTCGAACAACATCCTCAAGCCGGCCGACGGCCGTCCGGTGACGATGCCGACCCAGGACATGGTCCTCGGTCTGTTCTTCCTCACCACCGACGGCGAGATGCGTGACGTCAAGGGCGAGGGCCGTTCGTTCGCGTCCGTGGCCGAGGCGATCATGGCGTTCGACGCCGGCGAGCTGTCGCTGCAGTCGCGCGTGGACATCCGCTTCCCGGTGGGCACCATCCCGCCGCGCGGCTGGACCCCGCCGGCGCGCGAGGAGGGCGAGCCGGAGTGGCAGCAGGGTGACAGCTTCCGGCTGAACACCACGCTGGGCCGCGCGCTCTTCAACGAGCTGCTGCCCGAGGACTACCCGTTCGTCGACTACGAGGTCGGCAAGAAGCAGCTCTCCGAGATCGTCAACGACCTCGCCGAGCGCTACCCGAAGGTCATCGTGGCGGCGACGCTCGACAACCTGAAGGCGGCCGGCTTCTACTGGGCGACCCGCTCCGGCGTCACCGTGGCCATCTCCGACGTCGTCGTTCCCGAGGCGAAGAAGGAGATCGTCAAGGGCTACGAGGCGCAGGACGAGAAGGTCCAGAAGCAGTACGAGCGCGGTCTGATCACCAAGGACGAGCGCACGCAGGAGCTCATCGCGATCTGGACCAAGGCGACCAACGAGGTCGCCGAGGCGATGAACGACAACTTCCCGAAGACCAACCCGATCTTCATGATGGTGAACTCGGGTGCACGAGGCAACATGATGCAGATGCGTCAGATCGCCGGTATGCGTGGTCTGGTGTCGAACGCGAAGAACGAGACGATCCCGCGTCCGATCAAGGCGTCGTTCCGTGAGGGCCTGTCCGTGCTGGAGTACTTCATCTCCACGCACGGTGCCCGTAAGGGTCTGGCGGACACCGCCCTTCGTACCGCCGACTCGGGTTACCTCACCCGTCGTCTGGTCGACGTCTCGCAGGACGTCATCATCCGCGAGGAGGACTGCGGCACCGACCGTGGCCTCAAGCTGCGGATCGCCGACCGCGGCGCCGACGGCGTGCTGCGCAAGACGGACAACGTCGAGACGTCCGTGTACGCGCGCTGCCTCGCCGAGGACATCGTGGTCGACGGCCAGGTGCTGGCCCCGGCCGGCACCGACCTGGGCGACGTCCTCATCGAGGAGCTCGTCGGCCGTGGCGTCGAGGAGGTCAAGACCCGTTCGGTCCTGACCTGCGAGTCCGCCGTCGGTACCTGCGCGATGTGCTACGGCCGTTCGCTGGCCACCGGCAAGCTGGTCGACATCGGTGAGGCGGTCGGCATCATCGCCGCCCAGTCCATCGGTGAGCCCGGTACCCAGCTGACGATGCGTACCTTCCACACCGGTGGTGTGGCCGGTGACGACATCACCCAGGGTCTGCCGCGTGTCGTCGAGCTCTTCGAGGCCCGTACCCCGAAGGGTGTCGCCCCGATCTCCGAGGCCTCCGGCCGCGTGCGGATCGAGGAGACCGAGAAGACCAAGAAGATCGTCGTCACCCCGGACGACGGCAGTGACGAGACGGCGTACCCGATCTCGAAGCGTGCCAAGGTCCTGGTCCGCGAGGGCGACCACGTCGAGGTGGGCCAGCAGCTCACCGTGGGTGCCACCAACCCGCACGACGTGCTGCGCATCCTGGGTCAGCGTGCCGTCCAGGTCCACCTGGTCGGCGAGGTCCAGAAGGTCTACAACTCGCAGGGTGTGTCGATCCACGACAAGCACATCGAGATCATCATCCGGCAGATGTTGCGCCGCGTGACGATCATCGAGTCCGGCGACGCCGAGCTGCTGCCCGGCGAGCTGGTCGAGCGCTCCCGCTTCGAGCAGGAGAACCGTCGTGTGGTCCAGGAGGGCGGTCACCCGGCCTCCGGTCGTCCGCAGCTCATGGGTATCACCAAGGCCTCGCTGGCCACGGAGTCCTGGCTGTCGGCGGCGTCCTTCCAGGAGACGACGCGAGTCCTCACCGACGCGGCGATCAACGCCAAGTCGGACTCGCTCATCGGCCTCAAGGAGAACGTCATCATCGGTAAGCTCATCCCGGCCGGTACGGGTCTGTCCCGCTACCGCAACATCCGGGTCGAGCCGACCGAGGAGGCCAAGGCCGCGATGTACTCGGCCGTCGGCTACGACGACATCGACTACTCGCCGTTCGGCACGGGCTCCGGCCAGGCCGTGCCGCTGGAGGACTACGACTACGGTCCGTACAACCAGTAAGCGAGCAGCCTGAACTGAGGGGCGGCCACTCCGTTACGGGGTGGCCGCCCTTCGGCGTGCTCGGACACGTGTTCCGTGCGGGCCAAGCGGTCGGTGTGACACGGATGTTGGGGGAACATCTGCGGGAAGCGACCCGTGTCTTCCGCGACTTGACGGCCGCCCCTGGTGGTGCCCCCGGGCCTGGGCCGGCAGCGCACGCGGCCCGGTCCGGCGGCCGCCGTGGTGTTCGGCTGGAGCGCTCGCACCGTCTTCCCCTGCGTGGACCGCTTGCGGCCCTGGATCGCGCTCTCCGCCGCCGTCCTGGTGGCTCTTGGGGGGTGATGCTCCGGCAGGGCTGAGAGGGCCCCCGCTCCGCCGAGGCGGCTCGCTACGGCCGCTCCGGGAGCGGCGCTGCCCTTGCCCGGCTGTACTGCCGGCGGAAGGACTACCACGGAGCGGTACCCTGGCCGGAGTTTGGATGATCGAGGATGCCGGCCCTGTCAAGGCCTGGCGTGTCGCTGCTCACCCCATTTGTTTTGACCGCAGCGAATGAGGTAGGTACGCTCATACCTTGTGCCTGGGGTGTGCCCTGGCTCCTGTGCGTGCCTGCAAACCGCATGGCGAGCCGCGAGCGGCCACCGTAATCTGCGCCCTTTTCGCCTTGCGGCGGGAGTCTGGCGGATTCGACACACCCGACCGCGTGGGTCGGCGACGTTCCAGGTTAGCTGTACCCATCGGCACACAGAAACCGGAGAAGTAGTGCCTACGATCCAGCAGCTGGTCCGCAAGGGCCGGCAGGACAAGGTCGAGAAGAACAAGACGCCCGCACTCGAGGGTTCCCCTCAGCGTCGTGGCGTCTGCACGCGTGTGTTCACGACCACCCCGAAGAAGCCGAACTCGGCCCTCCGCAAGGTCGCGCGTGTGCGTCTGACCAGCGGCATCGAGGTCACCGCTTACATTCCGGGTGAGGGACACAACCTGCAGGAGCACTCCATCGTGCTCGTGCGCGGCGGCCGTGTGAAGGACCTGCCGGGTGTTCGCTACAAGATCATCCGCGGCTCGCTCGACACCCAGGGTGTCAAGAACCGCAAGCAGGCTCGCAGCCGTTACGGCGCCAAGAAGGAGAAGTAAGAATGCCTCGTAAGGGCCCCGCCCCGAAGCGCCCGGTCATCATCGACCCGGTCTACGGCTCTCCTCTGGTGACCTCCCTGATCAACAAGGTGCTGCTGAACGGCAAGCGCTCCACCGCCGAGCGCATCGTCTACGGCGCCATGGAGGGCCTGCGCGAGAAGACCGGCAACGACCCGGTCATCACGCTCAAGCGCGCTCTTGAGAACATCAAGCCGACCCTCGAGGTCAAGTCCCGCCGTGTCGGTGGCGCCACCTACCAGGTCCCGGTCGAGGTCAAGCCCGGCCGTGCCAACACCCTGGCGCTGCGCTGGCTGGTCGGTTACTCCCGCGCCCGTCGCGAGAAGACCATGACCGAGCGTCTCCTCAACGAGCTTCTCGACGCCTCCAACGGCCTCGGTGCGGCCGTGAAGAAGCGCGAGGACACCCACAAGATGGCCGAGTCCAACAAGGCCTTCGCGCACTACCGCTGGTAGTCGCTACCCACATCGAGACCGAGAGAAGACTGAAGCCTTATGGCTACCACTTCACTTGACCTGGCCAGGGTCCGAAACATCGGGATCATGGCCCACATCGACGCGGGCAAGACGACCACCACCGAGCGGATCCTGTTCTACACCGGTGTGTCTTACAAGATCGGTGAGGTCCACGACGGCGCTGCCACCATGGACTGGATGGAGCAGGAGCAGGAGCGTGGCATCACGATCACCTCTGCTGCCACCACCTGTCACTGGTCGCTGGAAGACGTCGACCACACCATCAACATCATCGACACGCCGGGTCACGTCGACTTCACCGTCGAGGTGGAGCGTTCCCTGCGCGTGCTCGACGGTGCTGTCACGGTGTTCGACGGCGTCGCCGGCGTTGAGCCCCAGTCCGAGACGGTGTGGCGTCAGGCGGACCGCTACGGCGTTCCGCGGATCTGCTTCGTCAACAAGCTCGACCGCACCGGTGCCGAGTTCCACCGCTGTGTCGACATGATCTCCGACCGTCTGGGCGCGCAGCCGCTGGTCATGCAGCTGCCGATCGGTGCCGAGGCGGACTTCAAGGGCGTCGTCGACCTGGTGAAGATGAAGGCCCTGGTCTGGTCGGCCGAGGCGACCAAGGGCGAGATGTACGACACCGTCGACATCCCCGCCACGCACACCGAGGCCGCCGAGGAGTGGCGCGGCAAGCTGGTCGAGGCCGTCGCCGAGAACGACGAAGAGATCATGGAGCTGTACCTGGAGGGCGAGGAGCCCACCGAGGAGCAGCTGTACGCCGCGATCCGTCGTATCACCATCGCGTCCGGCAAGGGCACCGGCACCACCGTCACCCCGGTGTTCTGCGGCACCGCGTTCAAGAACAAGGGCGTCCAGCCCCTGCTCGACGCGGTCGTGCGCTACCTGCCGTCCCCGGTCGACATCGAGGCCATCGAGGGCCACGACGTCAAGGACCCGGAGACGGTCATCAAGCGCAAGCCGTCCGACGAGGAGCCGCTGTCCGCGCTGGCGTTCAAGATCATGAGCGACCCGCACCTGGGCAAGCTGACCTTCGTCCGCGTGTACTCCGGCCGCCTGGAGTCCGGCACCTCCGTGCTGAACTCCGTCAAGGGCAAGAAGGAGCGCATCGGCAAGATCTACCGCATGCACGCCAACAAGCGTGAGGAGATCGAGTCGGTGGGCGCCGGCGACATCGTCGCCGTCATGGGCCTGAAGCAGACCACCACCGGTGAGACGCTGTCGGACGACAAGGCCCCGGTGATCCTGGAGTCCATGGACTTCCCGGCGCCGGTCATCCAGGTCGCCATCGAGCCCAAGTCGAAGGGCGACCAGGAGAAGCTGGGCGTCGCGATCCAGCGCCTGGCCGAGGAGGACCCGTCCTTCCAGGTCCACTCGGACGAGGAGACCGGCCAGACCATCATCGGCGGTATGGGCGAGCTGCACCTCGAGGTGCTCGTCGACCGTATGCGCCGTGAGTTCAAGGTCGAGGCCAACGTCGGCAAGCCGCAGGTCGCGTACCGCGAGACCATCCGCAAGGCGGTCGAGAAGGTCGAGTACACCCACAAGAAGCAGACGGGTGGTACCGGTCAGTTCGCCCGCGTCATCATCGCGATCGAGCCGATCGAGAGCGGCGACGCCTCGTACGAGTTCGTCAACAAGGTGACCGGTGGCCGCGTGCCGAAGGAGTACATCCCTTCGGTCGACGCCGGTGCGCAGGAGGCCATGCAGTTCGGCATCCTCGCCGGTTACGAGATGACCGGTGTCCGCGTCACGCTGCTCGACGGTGCCTACCACGAGGTGGACTCCTCCGAGCTGGCGTTCAAGATCGCCGGTTCGCAGGCCTTCAAGGAGGCCGCGCGCAAGGCCAGCCCTGTGCTCCTTGAGCCGATGATGGCCGTCGAGGTCACCACGCCCGAGGACTACATGGGCGAGGTCATCGGCGACATCAACTCCCGCCGTGGCCAGATCCAGGCCATGGAGGAGCGGGCTGGTGCCCGCGTCGTGAAGGGCCTCGTGCCCCTGTCGGAGATGTTCGGCTACGTCGGCGACCTCCGCAGCAAGACGTCGGGTCGCGCAAGCTACTCGATGCAGTTCGACTCCTACGCCGAGGTTCCGCGGAACGTCGCCGAGGAGATCATCGCGAAGGCCAAGGGCGAGTAACGCACCGCGTTCACACGCCGTAGGCTTGACTCCGGAGCCTCCAGGGGCAAACGTCCGCAATCGTGAGTGTTTGCCCCGGGTTCCGGGCCTTTACAGCAAAGATCACCTGGCGCCGATGAAGTAAGGCGTACAGAACCACTCCACAGGAGGACCCCAGTGGCGAAGGCGAAGTTCGAGCGGACTAAGCCGCACGTCAACATCGGCACCATCGGTCACATCGACCACGGTAAGACGACCCTCACGGCCGCCATTACCAAGGTGCTGCACGACGCGTACCCGGACCTGAACGAGGCCACCCCGTTCGACAACATCGACAAGGCGCCCGAGGAGCGTCAGCGCGGTATCACCATCTCCATCGCGCACGTCGAGTACCAGACCGAGGCGCGTCACTACGCCCACGTCGACTGCCCGGGTCACGCGGACTACATCAAGAACATGATCACCGGTGCCGCGCAGATGGACGGCGCGATCCTGGTGGTCGCCGCCACCGACGGCCCGATGCCGCAGACCAAGGAGCACGTGCTCCTGGCCCGCCAGGTCGGCGTTCCGTACATCGTCGTCGCCCTGAACAAGGCCGACATGGTGGACGACGAGGAGATCCTGGAGCTCGTCGAGCTCGAGGTCCGTGAGCTCCTCTCCGAGTACGAGTTCCCCGGCGACGACGTTCCGGTCGTCAAGGTCTCCGCGCTCAAGGCCCTCGAGGGCGAGCAGGAGTGGGTGGACTCCGTCCTCAACCTGATGAAGGCCGTCGACGAGTCGATCCCGCAGCCGGAGCGCGACGTCGACAAGCCGTTCCTCATGCCGATCGAGGACGTCTTCACCATCACCGGTCGCGGTACGGTCGTCACCGGCCGTATCGAGCGTGGTGTCCTGAAGGTCAACGAGACCGTCGACATCATCGGCATCAAGACCGAGAAGACCACCACCACGGTCACCGGCATCGAGATGTTCCGCAAGCTGCTCGACGAGGGCCAGGCCGGTGAGAACGTCGGTCTGCTCCTCCGTGGCATCAAGCGCGAGGACGTCGAGCGCGGCCAGGTCATCATCAAGCCGGGCTCGGTCACCCCGCACACCGAGTTCGAGGCGCAGGCCTACATCCTCTCCAAGGACGAGGGTGGCCGCCACACGCCGTTCTTCAACAACTACCGTCCGCAGTTCTACTTCCGCACGACGGACGTGACCGGCGTGGTGACCCTCCCCGAGGGCACCGAGATGGTCATGCCGGGTGACAACACCGAGATGAAGGTGGAGCTCATCCAGCCCGTCGCCATGGAAGAGGGCCTGAAGTTCGCCATCCGTGAGGGTGGCCGCACCGTGGGCGCCGGCCAGGTCACCAAGATCGTCAAGTAAGTTCCGCTTGCTTGCGGTTTGACGGCCTGGGGGTCAGTTCCCGACCCGAAGGTCTCGACCTGCGAGAGGCCCGTACGACTCCGGTCGTACGGGCCTCTTCGTCTTTCCCCGCCCGCGACCGCATACGGTTCTCCGGGTGAGGAAGAGGACCTTGATACACGCGGCGCTGCAGACCGTCGTCCCCTGGCTGGCGGTGGCGGCCGTGGTGATCGCCATGGCCTGGCAGCAGGGCCTGTTCGACCGGGGCGCCCCGGCCGCGTCGGGTCCGGCCCGCACCATCGCGCTGCCGGGAGGCGGGTTCTCCGACGGCGGCCGGTGCGGAGCCAAGGGCTACCACTACTTCCCGCTGCCCGCGGACGCGTCCGCACCCCCCGCGGCGCAGTCCGCCGACTCGCGGCCCGGTCCGCAGCTCGTGCTCGGCTCCTACGGCTACGAGAAGCTGTCCCGCGCCCCCGGCCGCTTCACCGTCGGCCTGCTCTTCGCGCCGGGCCCCGAGGGATCGCTGAAGCTGTCGCGGACCCTGGGCGGCGAGGGCGTCGCCGTCGAGATCGAGGGCCCGGACGGGCTGGTCGGCGGAGCGCACGGCCTGCCCGTCACCTGGGATTCCGCCACGCAGTCCGGCACCGGTGGCAGCGCCGAGGTGTCCCTGCCGCTGGAGGCACTGTGCCCCGGGCAGGACGCGGAGACCGTGAGGAAGAGGCTCGAGCCGCCGATCGACTCCTCCAACACCATCACCGGGCAGCCGGCCTACACCCTGACCGTGTCGGTGCGTGACCCGGGCATCGGAACGCAGCGCAGGTCGATCGGCCTCCCGCCGGGCGGCAACCTGCTCAGCGCGAACAATCTGGTGCCGGAGGACGGCTCCATGCTCGCGAGCACGGCGTACTGACGGCTTCGAAACTATTCGGCGCGTACGACCCGTTCCCCCCGCCCCTGCCTCCCTCCACTATTTGTCATGCCGGTGAGCAAATAGGTGCTGGAGGTACTGGAGGGGTGAGGTATGTCGTCTGCGCACGTCAGCCGTAGGACGGTGCTCGGCGGGACGGTCCTGGGCGCCGGGCTGGCCGCGATGCCCGTGGGGGCCTCGGGGACCGCGTCCGCCGCCACGGGGGACGGGCTCCGGGTGACGGACCCGGGGGCGTACATCTCGTTCACGGGCGGGGTGTTCTCCCTGGTCGGCGCGCCCGTGGTGGTGAGCGCGGAGGACCACCCCGGGGTCGTGCGGGTGGCCGGGGACCTCCGGGACGACCTCGCGCGCGTGACCGGCGTCCGCCCCGGCACGACGATCGGCCGCTTCCCGGTGCTCCTCGGCACGATCGGCCGCAGCCCGCTGATCGACGGCCTGATCCGGTCCGGAAGGCTCGACGTCACGGGCGTACGGGGCAGGTGGGAGACCTCGCTGCAGACGGTCGTGGAGCACCCGATGCCCGGCGTGGAGCGGGCGTTCGTCATCGCGGGCAGCGACCCGCGGGGCACGATCTTCGGGGCGTACGACGTCTCGTACGGCATCGGCGTCTCGCCCTGGCACTGGTGGGCCGACGTGCCGCCGGCCCGGCGCGACGCGGTGTGGGTGAAGGCCGGCCGCTTCACCCAGGGCACCCCGGCGGTGAAGTACCGGGGCGTCTTCATCAACGACGAGAACCCGGCGCTCGGCACCTGGGCACCGGCGTACTTCGGCCCGGGGAAGGCACCTAGCTACCCCGGCGGCTTCACCGCCGACTTCTACACGAAGGTCTTCGAGGTCCTGCTGCGCCTGAAGGGCAACTACCTGTGGCCGGCGGTGTGGGGCCGGGCGTTCGCGGAGGACGACCCGGACAACCACCGGCGGGCGGCCGAGTACGGCATCGTCATGGGCACGTCCCACGAGGCGCCGATGATGCGGGGCATCGAGGAGTGGAACCGGCACGCAGGCTCCGGGACCGACCCCTACGGGGGCACGGGCGAATGGTCGTACCGCCGCAACGCGGAGGCGATCCGCGCGTACTGGCGCGCGGGCATCCAGCGCATGGTCGACCAGGGCTTCGAGGGCGTCGTCACCCTCGGCATGCGCGGCAACGGCGACACCGGCCTGCCCGACGGCGACGGCATCGAACTGATGCAGCAGATCATCGCCGACCAGCGCCGCATCATCGAGGAGGTGACCGGCAGGCCGGCGGCCGAGACCCCCCAGGTCTGGACCCTCTACAAGGAGGTGCAGCGCTACTGGGACCGCGGCCTGCGCGCCCCGGACGACGTCACCGTGGTCCTCACCGACGACAACTGGGGCAACATCCGCAAGCACCCGGACAGCCCCCGCACCGGCGGCTACGGCCTCTACTACCACTTCGACTACGTCGGCGCCGGCCGCAACTACAAGTGGGTCGACACCGCCAACCTCAGGAACGTCTGGGACCAGCTCCACCAGGCGCACGCCTACGGCAACCACGGCCTGTGGGTGGCCAACGTCGGCGACCTGAAGGGCAACGAACTGCCGACGGAGTTCTTCCTCGGCTACGCCTGGAATCCCGACGCCTGGCCGCTGGAGCGCCTCGGCGCGTGGGAGGAGCGCTACGCCCGCCAGAACTTCGGCGAGGCACAGGCGAAGGAGATCGCGTCCCTGCTGGCGACCTACGGACGGCTCCAGGCCCGCCGCAAGCCGGAGCTGCTGAACCGCCGGATCACCCTCTCCGGCGATCAGGTCGTGTACGACGACCAGCAGAGCCCGTACTACTTCGCGCACCGGGAACTGGAACGGGTCACCGAGGAGTGGCGCGCGCTGGGGCGCCGCGCGGAACGCGTCGAGCGCAGACTGCCGGGGAAGCTGCGGGACGCGTGGTTCGAACTGGCGGGTTACGCGGTCACGGCGACCGCGAACCTGTACGCGCTGCGGGAAGCGGAGTTCACGAACCTGCTGTACGCGGCGCAGGGCCGGGCCGCGACCAACGACCGCGCGGCGCAGGCGGAGGCCGCCCTCGGCCAGGACCTCGCCCTCGCCGACCGCTTCAACTCCCGTGTGGCCGACGGGAAATGGCAGGGCTTCCAGACCCAGCCGCACATCGACTACGGGGACGTCGAGCGCTACGGCCCCAATGCGGGGTGGCAGCAGCCGGAGAAGGACAACGTGGCGCTGCCGGATGTGCTGTTCCCCGCGGTGAGGCGCATCGAGGTGCCCTCGGGCGCGGAGCTGGGCGTGTCCGTGGACGGGGCCGAGGACGCGGGGGAGTGGTGGCCGGGAGGTTCCTCCTCGGCCGCGTCGCTGCCACCGTTCAGCCCGTACCAGACCCGCCCCCGGCAGTACGTGGAGATCTTCAACCGGGGCCGTACGCCCTTCCCGTACGAGGTCTCGGTCTCGGCGCCCTGGCTGCGGGTGGCCCGCCCGCGCGGCCGGGTGGACCAGCAGGTCCGCCTGGAGGTGGAGGTGGACTGGTCCCTGGCTCCGGCCGGGCGCGCGGAGGCGACTTTGACGGTCCACGGGGCGGGTGCGTCGGTCCCGGTCCGCTGTGTGGCGGAACGCCCGTCGGGGGTGCGGGTGCGGGGCTTCGTGGAGGCCGGCGGCTACGTGGCGATCGACGCCGGGCACTACGACCGGGCGGTCGGGCAGTGGCGCCGTATCGACGGCATCGGCCGGACCGGCGCGGGTGTGACCCCGTGGCCGGTGACGTCCCCGAGCCGTACTCCGGGCGGCGACTCACCTCGCCTGGAGTACGAGGTGACGCTGCTGTCCGCTCCCGGCGAGGTGACGGTCTGGGCCCATCTGTCCCCCCGCAACCCGGCCGTCCCCGGCGTCGCGGGCCTGCGCTACGGCATCTCCCTCGACGACGGCCCGATCCGGACCGTGGACATCACGACGGGTGCGGACGACGGCGCGCTGAACACGGTGTGGGCCCGCCACACCTCGGACAACGTCAACGCGACGGCGACCACGCACGCCGTGACGAAGCCGGGCGTCCACCGGCTGAAGTTCTGGATGGTGGACCCGACGGTGGTCGTACAACGCCTGCTCATCGACACGGGCGGGCTGCCGCGGCTGTATCTGGGGCCGCTGGAGAGCGCGCGGGTGGGGGAGGGTCACCCGTAGAGCGGCAGACCCTCCGTCGAGATCGTCCAGTCGGCGATCGTCACGTCCTCGCCATAGACGAAGTCCTTGCGTGTGGCGTAGCGGGGGCCGGCCGGAGTGGGGTGGATGTCCGTGAAGACGGCGCCTGTGCCGGTGCGGGGGTCGAAGACCGCGTAGACCGGGACACCCATCAGGGGGTAGTCGCGGACCTTGCCCACCCAGTCGTTGTCCGGGTTGGAGCGGGAGACGATCTCGATGGCGGCGATGAGCGTGCGGGGATCGAAGCAACCCGGGACGTCCATGTCCTCCATGGTGATCACCATGATGTCCGGTCGGCGCATGAGGCCCTGGGACTCGTCCTCGACATCCGGTTCGCCGGTGTGAGCCACGATCTCCTCTGGCATCACCCTTTCCAGACGCCTCCGCAGGTGCACAGTGGTCAGCTCATGCGGACCGACGGGCGCCGTCGTGTCGTGGACGATCCCTTCCTGGGTGATCTCGAACTTGCCGGGCAGGATGTCGTCCGCGGACTGCACGAAATCCCGCATGGCTCGGTAGCGGTGGAAAGCGCCCCGCCGCGCGTTGCCCGGTGCGATGGTCATGGCGCTCGCTCCTCGTCTGTGCCCAGGGGCAAGGATCGTCGCTTTCATGCTAGGCGGACTCCTGGAGGCGGGTTCGGCAGCCGCGGCAGCGGCCCGGTCGTGGCGCGCGGAAGGCGCGGTCGCAGCCGTCGCAGGTCTGGAGAGGGTGCCGGACGGTCGGGGGCGGTTCGGGTGCGCGGTACGGGGGAAGGGGCGGGAGTCCGGCCGCCAGGCGGTGGGCCAGGAGTGCGGCCGGACGGATCAGGGGTTCCTCCGGCAGGCCCGTGGTCAGTGCGTGGCGTACGGCGGTGGGGGTGAGGTCCCGCTCCAGCCAGGCCGCGACACCGGGGGCGAGGTGCTCGGTCTCGGTGGCGGACAGGAGCAGGCGCGGGTCCGTGCGGCGCAGGTCCGAGAGGACGCCGGTGGCCGCCCGCAGGAGGGCGGGGGAGGGGTACGCGGGCTCGGGTACGGCGGGGAGGGCCGCGCGGCGGGCGGGCTTGTGCTGCGCCGCGGTGGCCGCCCGGCGCGTTCGCGGGGCCTCGGACGCCTCACGCCGGTGGCCCGGCTGGTTGCAGGAGATCGTGCGGGTGACGATACGGCCGCCGGGGACGCGGGTGCGTTCGCGGCGCAGGTAGCCGTGGGCCTCCAGCTCGCGCAGCGCGGCGGCGATACGGGTCGCGCCCTCGGGGAAGCGGGCGGCGAGGGTCTTGATGTCGACGCGGGCGCCGGGCGGCAGCGACTGGATGTGGCAGGCCAGACCGATCGCGAGGAGCGAGAGGTCCGGGTGCTGGGCGAGGTGGTTGCCGATCACCGTGAACCGTGTGGTGTGGCGGGTGTGGTCGTGGATGAGCCCGCCGCTGTGAGGGGCCCGGTTCGGGTGGTTGTCGGCGGTAACGGGGGACGCGGCGCATGTGGGCGCGCTAGGGTTTTCAACATCCATCGGGAAGTTGGAGCCTTCCTCGGTGGTCAGGCCCTCGCTCGGGATCGCTACTCCCGGCGAGGGCCGACGCATGTGTACGGTCCTGTCGCGCCGAGCGTAAGGCAGGCAACCCGCCCGAAATCCAGCCGAGTTGGACGTATTCACCCTCGCGGGTGAGTCAGCGCCGTGGGCGGGAGGGGTGGGGCTTGGCGGGGTTCTTTCACCTCGTTGTTCCTTGGGGAAAGCCGCCCATGGCGCCGGAGCACGAGGTGTCGGGTTCCGGTGCGGTGAGAGCGACCTCGGCCCAGACGGTCTTGGCCGGATGCCGTCCGTGGGCGACGCCCCAGCGGTCGGCGAGGGCCGCGCCGACGACCTAGAGCGGCAACTGGAAGTCGCCGCCGCGTCCCTGGCCACCATCCACGTCCGCGACTCCGAGAACCCCGGCGCCCCCGCCTGGGCGGGGTGCCTGTGGAATCCGTACCCGTGGGGACCCCCGGCTTGCCGTCGTGTGGGCCCCGCCCCGGCAGTGGGGCCCACCGCCCTCCGGTCCCGCTCCGGGGCCCTCGGCCGGCTCGGTCTCCTAGCTTCATGGGCTGTCGCTACTCTGGCAGGTGCACGCTAATGACCTAGTCGCCGAGTCGGTGGCCGTGGTCAACCGGAGCGAGGTCGGCTCCGACGACGCCCCCGCCCTGACGCAGAGGCTGAGGTTCTCGGCCCTCGTGGGCGGGGTGCGCCGTGACCTCATGCAGTCCCAGGTGTATCTGGTCCGCCCGGACCGAGCAGTAGTCGACCATTCGCAGGCGGTTCTTCTGATGGGGCTTTTCGATCTGTTCACCGGCACCCGGCGCCCTGACAGCGGGGTCGCGGCACGGTCGCCCGGGGAGGTGCGGGCGGCGCTGCTCGCGGTCGGCGGGCCGGACGTGCCGTACACCGTGCGCGAGGGCGCCGCCGACGGCGCCGAGCTGGTGGCGGAATGGCGCGTCCGGGAACCCGCCTGGCACACCTTCTTCGCCCGGACCCAGGTGAGCCGGACCCTTGAGATCCGGATGCGTCTGGTCCCGGAGCGTCGTGAGGTCCGCGCTCTCGACCGGGAGTGGGAGGTCACCTGGGTCGGCGAAACGCCCAGGCTGGCCTTGTCCAAGGAGCAGTCCCGCGGGCAGGTCAGGACCGTCTCGCGGCGCTGGACGGTCGACCGGGGGAGCGACGGCAGGCTCCGGATGACGGAGGACTTCCGCTTCGATTCCGCAGAGCTGAAGACGCCCCTCCAGGAGGCGGTCCTCCGCATGGGGTGGATATGGCGCGGGGCCCTGTTCAAACTGTGATCGCCGGGCTGTGGTCCCGACGCGGCAGCACCCGGGTTTGACCTACATCACTCCCGGGGTAATCTCTTCGGCTCGATTGGCGGAGGAGCTGCCCCATATGGCAGACTGTCCGAGTTGCTCGGTCGAGTGTTGATGCTGCGCGCCTCCCGCCGGGAGGACCGGAAGCGAGTCCCACAGTACTCGTCGTCCTAACTGCCCTCGGGCAGCACTGGGGCGGACGTACGGGAATCTTCCGGGAAGCGTGGGCGCGGCACCGGCCAGGCGCCCGGTGGGCCCGAGGTCCCCGGTCCGCGGTTCCGGAAGGGCCGTGTCAATCCCGCAGGGATGTTCGAACAAGGGACATCTGTGTCAGCGGGAGCGCGACACGCCCGACCGCGTGGGTCGGAGAACGAGGGATGCAGGAAACACCGGGTCCAGAGCGTGAGAAGAGACAGGACTACTGAGTAGCCATGGCGGGACAGAAGATCCGCATCCGGCTCAAGGCCTACGACCACGAGGTCATCGACTCCTCGGCGAAGAAGATCGTCGAGACGGTGACCCGCACTGGTGCGTCGGTCGCGGGCCCGGTGCCGCTGCCCACTGAGAAGAACGTGTACTGCGTCATCAAGTCGCCGCACAAGTACAAGGACTCGCGCGAGCACTTCGAGATGCGCACGCACAAGCGCCTGATCGACATCCTCGACCCGACCCCCAAGACCGTTGACTCTCTGATGCGACTCGACCTGCCGGCCGGTGTCGACATCGAGATCAAGCTCTGAGGCTGGTGGGCTGAGAATGGCTAAGCAGATCAAGGGCATCCTGGGCGAGAAGCTCGGCATGACGCAGGTGTGGGACGAGAACAACCGCGTTGTTCCGGTCACCGTCGTCAAGGCCGGGCCCAACGTCGTCACCCAGGTCCGTACGAACGACACTGACGGCTACGAGTCGGTCCAGATCGCCTTCGGCGAGATCGACCCGCGCAAGGTGAACAAGCCCCTCAAGGGCCACTTCGCCAAGGCCGACGTCACCCCGCGTCGTCACCTCGTCGAGATCCGCACCGCGGACGCCTCCGAGTACACGCTCGGCCAGGAGATCACCGCTGCGGTGTTCGAGGCCGGTACCAAGGTCGACGTCACCGGCAAGAGCAAGGGCAAGGGCTTCGCCGGTGTCATGAAGCGCCACAACTTCCGTGGCCTCGGCGCCGGACACGGCACCCAGCGCAAGCACCGCTCCCCCGGTTCCATCGGTGGCTGCGCCACCCCGGGCCGTGTGTTCAAGGGCCTCCGCATGGCGGGTCGCATGGGCAACGAGCGGGTCACCACCCAGAACCTGACCGTCCACGCCGTTGACGCGGAGAAGGGTCTGCTGCTCATCAAGGGCGCGGTTCCCGGTCCGAACGGCGGCCTCGTCCTGGTCCGCACCGCGGCCAAGGGGGCCTGAGGTAACCGATGAGCACTGTTGACATCCTTTCGCCGGCGGGCGACAAGGCCGGTTCCGTCGAGCTCCCCGCGGAGATCTTCGACGCCAAGGTCAGCGTTCCGCTGATCCACCAGGTCGTCGTCGCGCAGCTGGCCGCTGCCCGCCAGGGCACGCACAAGACCAAGACCCGTGGCGAAGTCCGTGGTGGTGGCAAGAAGCCGTACCGCCAGAAGGGCACCGGTCGCGCCCGTCAGGGTTCGACCCGCGCGCCGCAGTTCGCCGGTGGTGGCGTCGTGCACGGTCCCGTGCCGCGTGACTACTCGCAGCGCACCCCGAAGAAGATGAAGGCCGCCGCCCTGCGCGGTGCCCTCACCGACCGGGCGCGTCACAACCGCATCCACGTCGTCTCCGGCGTGGTCGAGGGCGAGACCCCCAGCACCAAGGCCGCCAAGTCGCTGTTCGGCAAGATCTCGGAGCGCAAGAACCTGCTCCTGGTCGTCGACCGCGCCGACGAGGCCGCGTGGCTGTCCGCCCGCAACCTGCCCCAGGTCCACATCCTGGAGCCGGGCCAGCTGAACACGTACGACGTTCTCGTCTCGGACGACGTGGTCTTCACCCAGGCCGCTTTCGAGTCCTTCGTCGCCGGCCCGAAGGCCAACGACACCGAAGGGAGCGAGGTCTGATGGCCATCCGTCACCCCGCTATCGCCTCGAAGGCCGCCAAGGCCGCCAAGGCCGCGCGCGTCGCCAAGGCGCGTCGCCACGCCACCGAGGGCAAGAACACCGTCGAGACCCCGCTGAGCAAGTCGTACACGGACCCCCGTGACGTCCTGCTGAAGCCGGTCGTCTCCGAGAAGAGCTACGCGCTCCTCGACGAGAACAAGTACACGTTCATCGTCGACCCGAACGCCAACAAGACCCAGATCAAGCAGGCCGTTCAGGCGGTCTTCGACGTCAAGGTCACCGGGGTCAACACGATCAACCGCCAGGGCAAGCGCAAGCGGACCCGCACCGGCTTCGGCCAGCGTGCGGCCACCAAGCGCGCGATCGTGACCCTCGCCGAGGGCGACCGTATCGACATCTTCGGCGGTCCGACCGCGTAAGCGGGTCGGATCGTCCGATATCGGACGAGGACTGAGAAATGGGAATCCGCAAGTACAAGCCGACTACGCCGGGCCGTCGTGGCGCCAGCGTCGCCGACTTCGTCGAGGTCACGCGGTCCACGCCGGAGAAGTCGCTGGTCCGTCCCCTGCACAGCAAGGGCGGCCGTAACAACGCCGGTCGTGTGACCGTTCGCCACCAGGGTGGCGGACACAAGCGCGCCTACCGTGTGATCGACTTCCGTCGTCACGACAAGGACGGCGTGCCGGCGAAGGTCGCGCACATCGAGTACGACCCCAACCGCACCGCGCGCATCGCGCTGCTGCACTACGCCGACGGCGAGAAGCGCTACATCCTCGCCCCGCGCAACCTGCAGCAGGGTGACCGCGTCGAGAACGGTCCCGGGGCCGACATCAAGCCGGGCAACAACCTGGCCCTCCGCAACATCCCGGTCGGTACCACGATCCACGCGATCGAGCTCCGTCCCGGTGGCGGTGCCAAGTTCGCCCGCTCCGCCGGTGCCTCCGTGCAGCTGCTCGCGAAGGAGGGCGCCTACGCCCACCTGCGTATGCCGTCCGGTGAGATCCGCCTGGTCGACGTGCGCTGCCGCGCCACCGTCGGCGAGGTCGGCAACGCCGAGCAGAGCAACATCAACTGGGGCAAGGCGGGCCGCAAGCGGTGGCTGGGCGTTCGCCCGACCGTCCGTGGTGTGGTCATGAACCCGGTTGACCACCCGCACGGTGGTGGTGAGGGCCGGACCTCCGGTGGTCGCCACCCTGTGTCCCCGTGGGGCAAGAAGGAAGGCCGTACTCGTTCGCCCAAGAAGGCGTCGAACAAGTACATCGTCCGCCGCCGCAAGACGAACAAGAAGCGCTAAGGACGGGTTGAGATGCCTCGTAGCTTGAAGAAGGGGCCCTTCGTCGACGACCACCTGATGAAGAAGGTGGACACGCAGAACGAAGCCGGCACCAAGAACGTCATCAAGACCTGGTCCCGTCGCTCGATGATCGTCCCGGCCATGCTCGGCCACACGATCGCGGTGCACAACGGCAAGACCCACATCCCGGTGTTCGTCACCGAGTCGATGGTCGGCCACAAGCTCGGCGAGTTCTCGCCGACGCGCACCTTCCGGGGCCACGTCAAGGAAGACCGGAAGTCGAAGCGCCGCTAGTAGCGGATCGCATTCAGACACGTAAGTAACTGAAGGGACAACCATGGAAGCCAGGGCCCAGGCGCGGTACATCCGCGTCACGCCCATGAAGGCCCGCCGCGTGGTGGACCTCATCCGTGGCATGGACGCCACGGAGGCCCAGGCCGTCCTGCGATTCGCTCCGCAGGCCGCCTCGGTGCCGGTGGGCAAGGTGCTGGACAGCGCCATCGCCAACGCCGCGCACAACTACGACCACACCGATGTCGACAGCCTCTTCATCTCCGAGGCCTACGTCGACGAGGGCCCGACCCTGAAGCGGTTCCGTCCGCGTGCCCAGGGCCGTGCCTACCGGATCCGCAAGCGGACCAGCCACATCACCGTGGTCGTCAGCAGCAAGGAAGGAACCCGGTAATGGGCCAGAAGGTAAACCCGCACGGGTTCCGGCTCGGTGTCACGACCGACTTCAAGTCGCGTTGGTACGCCGACAAGCTGTACAAGGACTACGTCAAGGAAGACGTCGCCATCCGTCGGATGATGACGTCCGGCATGGAGCGCGCCGGCATCTCCAAGGTCGAGATCGAGCGCACCCGTGACCGCGTGCGTGTGGACATCCACACCGCTCGTCCGGGCATCGTCATCGGCCGCCGTGGCGCCGAGGCCGACCGCATCCGCGGTGACCTCGAGAAGCTCACGGGCAAGCAGGTCCAGCTGAACATCCTCGAGGTCAAGAACCCCGAGACCGACGCTCAGCTCGTGGCCCAGGCCGTCGCCGAGCAGCTCTCCTCCCGCGTCTCCTTCCGTCGGGCCATGCGCAAGAGCATGCAGTCCGCCATGAAGGCCGGCGCCAAGGGCATCAAGATCCAGTGCGGTGGCCGCCTCGGCGGCGCCGAGATGTCCCGCTCGGAGTTCTACCGCGAGGGCCGCGTGCCCCTGCACACGCTCCGTGCGAACGTGGACTACGGCTTCTTCGAGGCCAAGACGACCTTCGGCCGCATCGGTGTGAAGGTCTGGATCTACAAGGGCGACGTCAAGAACATCGCCGAGGTCCGCGCCGAGAACGCTGCCGCCCGTGCGGGTAACCGCCCGGCCCGCGGTGGCGCCGACCGCCCGGCCCGTGGTGGCCGCGGTGGCGAGCGGCGCGGTCGCAAGCCGCAGCAGGCTGCCGGTGCCGAGGCCCCCAAGGCCGAGGCTCCCGCCGCCGCTCCGGCTGAGAGCACCGGAACGGAGGCCTGACCGTCATGCTGATCCCCCGTAGGGTCAAGCACCGCAAGCAGCACCACCCGAAGCGCAACGGTATGTCCAAGGGTGGAACGCAGGTTGCGTTCGGCGAGTACGGCATCCAGGCGCTGACCCCGGCCTACGTGACGAACCGCCAGATCGAGGCGGCTCGTATCGCGATGACCCGCCACATCAAGCGTGGCGGCAAGGTCTGGATCAACATCTACCCGGACCGTCCCCTCACCAAGAAGCCGGCCGAGACCCGCATGGGTTCCGGTAAGGGTTCTCCGGAGTGGTGGATCGCCAACGTCAAGCCCGGACGTGTGATGTTCGAGCTGTCGTACCCCAACGAGAAGATCGCCCGTGAGGCGCTGACGCGTGCGGCCCACAAGCTGCCGATGAAGTGCCGGATCGTCAAGCGCGAGGCAGGTGAAGCGTGATGTCGGCCGGTACCAAGGCGTCCGAGCTGCGCGAGCTGGGCAACGAGGAGCTTCTGGCGAAGCTCCGCGAGGCCAAGGAAGAGCTGTTCAACCTCCGCTTCCAGGCGGCGACGGGTCAGCTCGAGAACCACGGTCGGCTGAAGGCCGTCCGCAAGGACATCGCGCGGATCTACACCCTGATGCGTGAGCGCGAGCTGGGCATCGAGACGGTGGAGAGCGCCTGATGAGCGAGAGCAACGTGACTGAGCAGAACACCGAAGCCCGAGGCTTCCGCAAGACCCGTGAGGGTCTGGTCGTCAGCGACAAGATGGACAAGACCGTCGTCGTCGCCGTCGAGGACCGTGTGAAGCACGCGCTGTACGGCAAGGTCATCCGCCGTACGAACAAGCTCAAGGCCCACGACGAGCAGAACGCTGCGGGTGTCGGCGACCGCGTCCTCCTCATGGAGACCCGGCCGCTGTCCGCGACGAAGCGCTGGCGCGTCGTCGAGATCCTCGAGAAGGCCAAGTAATTCCTGCGGGGCAGACCCCGCAGGTCAGTTCCGCCAGGCTCGGCAGGGGCTCCCCCTGAAAGGGCAGCCCCTGCCGGGAACCGGCAGACGATCAGGAGATAGACGTGATCCAGCAGGAGTCGCGACTGCGTGTCGCCGACAACACTGGTGCGAAGGAGATCCTTTGCATCCGTGTGCTCGGTGGCTCCGGTCGCCGCTACGCGGGCATCGGTGACGTCATCGTCGCCACCGTCAAGGACGCGATCCCCGGTGGCAACGTGAAGAAGGGTGACGTCGTCAAGGCGGTCATCGTTCGCACCGTCAAGGAGCGCCGCCGTCCGGACGGCTCGTACATCCGCTTCGACGAGAACGCCGCTGTCATTCTGAAGAACGACGGCGACCCTCGCGGCACCCGCATCTTCGGCCCGGTCGGGCGTGAGCTGCGCGAGAAGAAGTTCATGAAGATCATCTCGCTGGCTCCGGAGGTGCTGTAAGCATGAAGATCAAGAAGGGCGACCTGGTCCAGGTCATCACCGGCAAGGACAAGGGCAAGCAGGGCAAGGTCATTGCCGCTTACCCGCGCGAGGAGCGTGTCCTGGTCGAGGGTGTCAACCGGGTCAAGAAGCACACCAAGGCCGGTCCGACCGCCAGCGGTTCGCAGGCCGGCGGCATCGTGACCACCGAGGCCCCGATCCACGTGTCCAACGTTCAGCTGGTCGTGGAGAAGGACGGCCAGAAGGTCGTCACGCGTGTCGGCTACCGCTTCGACGAAGAGGGCAACAAGATCCGCGTTGCCAAGCGGACGGGTGAGGACATCTGATGGCTACCACCACCACTCCGCGTCTGAAGCAGAAGTACCGCGAGGAGATCGCGGGCAAGCTGCGTGACGAGTTCAAGTACGAGAACGTCATGCAGGTCCCGGGCCTCGTCAAGATCGTGGTCAACATGGGTGTGGGCGACGCCGCCCGCGACTCCAAGCTGATCGAGGGCGCCATCCGCGACCTCACCACGATCACCGGTCAGAAGCCGGCCGTCACCAAGGCCCGCAAGTCCATCGCGCAGTTCAAGCTGCGTGAGGGCCAGCCGATCGGTGCCCACGTCACGCTCCGTGGCGACCGCATGTGGGAGTTCCTGGACCGCACCCTGTCGCTCGCGCTGCCGCGCATCCGCGACTTCCGCGGCCTGTCCCCCAAGCAGTTCGACGGCCGTGGCAACTACACCTTCGGTCTCACGGAGCAGGTCATGTTCCACGAGATCGACCAGGACAAGATCGACCGCGTCCGGGGTATGGACATCACCGTGGTGACCACGGCGACCAACGACGAAGAGGGCCGTGCCCTTCTCCGTCACCTCGGCTTCCCGTTCAAGGAGGCGTGAGCGAGATGGCGAAGAAGGCTCTCATCGCGAAGGCTGCTCGCAAGCCCAAGTTCGGTGTGCGTGGCTACACCCGCTGCCAGCGCTGCGGCCGTCCCCACTCCGTGTACCGCAAGTTCGGCCTGTGCCGCGTGTGCCTTCGTGAGATGGCTCACCGTGGCGAGCTGCCGGGCGTGACCAAGAGCTCCTGGTAATCCCCACTTTTAGGGATTCCTGGACCTCTCGGTAAGCAACCGGGACGGCAGGGGCGCCTGCCCTCATGGCTTAGGCTAGGAGGGTTGGGCCTCTGCCGCCCTGAACGACTTACTACGCCGTAGGTCCCCGCACCGCACCCGTCCCGTCCATGTATGGGGAGAGGGATGGCGCATATAGGAAACCCCGGCGAGAAAGGCCACAGGCCAATTCATGACCATGAC
Source organism: Streptomyces flaveolus (assembly GCF_000716535.1). GTDB lineage: Bacteria > Actinomycetota > Actinomycetes > Streptomycetales > Streptomycetaceae > Streptomyces > Streptomyces flaveolus_A. The sequence goes on from NZ_JNWV01000004.1 coordinate 180,344, forward strand.
TGATCCGATCGCAGACATGCTGACGCGTCTGCGGAACGCGAACTCGGCGTACCACGACTCGGTGTCGATGCCGCACTCCAAGATCAAGTCTCACATCGCGGAGATCCTCCAGCAGGAGGGCTTCATCACGGGCTGGAAGGTCGAGGACGCCGAGGTCGGCAAGAACCTCGTCCTGGAGCTGAAGTTCGGCCCCAACCGTGAGCGCTCCATCGCGGGCATCAAGCGGATCTCCAAGCCCGGTCTCCGGGTGTACGCGAAGTCCACCAACCTGCCGAAGGTGCTCGGCGGCCTCGGCGTGGCGATCATCTCCACGTCGCACGGGCTCCTCACCGACAAGCAGGCCGGCAAGAAGGGCGTGGGTGGGGAAGTCCTCGCCTACGTCTGGTAGCAGAAGGGAACGGAGGAAACAGCTATGTCGCGCATCGGCAAGCTCCCCATCGCGGTTCCCGCCGGCGTGGACGTCACCATCGACGGCCGCACGGTCTCGGTCAAGGGCCCCAAGGGCTCGCTGACCCACACCGTTGCCGCGCCGATCGACATCGCTAAGGGCGAGGACGGCACCCTTCAGGTGCTGCGCCCGAACGACGAGCGTCAGAGCAAGGCCCTGCACGGCCTCTCCCGCACGCTGGTGGCGAACATGATCACCGGCGTGACCCAGGGTTACGTGAAGAAGCTCGAGATCAGCGGTGTCGGTTACCGAGTGACCGCCAAGGGTTCGAACCTGGAGTTCGCTCTCGGTTACAGCCACCCGATCGTCGTCGAGGCCCCCGAGGGCATCACCTTCAAGGTGGAGTCCCCGACCCGTTTCTCGGTCGAGGGCATCGACAAGCAGAAGGTCGGCGAGGTTGCGGCCAACATCCGCAAGCTGCGCAAGCCCGACCCGTACAAGGCCAAGGGCGTCAAGTACGAGGGCGAAGTCATCCGCCGCAAGGTCGGAAAGGCGGGTAAGTAAGCCATGGCATACGGGCAGAAGATCCTCAAGGGCGACGCCTACAAGCGCGCCGCGATCAAGCGCCGTCACATCCGGATCCGCAAGCGGATCGCCGGTACGGCGGAGCGCCCCCGTCTGGTCGTGACCCGCTCCAACCGCCACATCGTGGCGCAGGTGATCGACGACCTGAAGGGCCACACCCTGGCGTCGGCGTCCACCCTGGACGCGTCGATCCGTGGCGGCGAGGCCGACAAGTCCGCGCAGGCCAAGCAGGTCGGCGCCCTGGTCGCCGAGCGTGCCAAGGCCGCCGGTGTCGAGGCCGTCGTGTTCGACCGTGGTGGCAACCAGTACGCCGGGCGCATCGCCGCCCTGGCGGACGCCGCCCGCGAAGCCGGGCTCAAGTTCTGAGCCGCTTGTAGCTAGCGGAAAGAGAGAGGTAATCCAATGGCTGGACCCCAGCGCCGCGGAAGCGGTGCCGGTGGCGGCGAGCGGCGGGACCGGAAGGGCCGTGACGGCGGCGCTGCTGCCGCCGAGAAGACCGCGTACGTCGAGCGCGTCGTCGCGATCAACCGCGTCGCCAAGGTTGTGAAGGGTGGTCGTCGCTTCAGCTTCACCGCGCTGGTCGTGGTGGGCGACGGTGACGGCACCGTGGGTGTCGGATACGGCAAGGCCAAGGAGGTGCCGGCCGCCATCGCCAAGGGCGTTGAGGAGGCCAAGAAGCACTTCTTCAAGGTCCCCCGGATCCAGGGCACCATCCCGCACCCCATCCAGGGTGAGAAGGCTGCCGGCGTCGTGCTGCTCAAGCCCGCGTCCCCCGGTACCGGTGTTATCGCCGGTGGTCCGGTGCGTGCCGTGCTGGAGTGCGCCGGTATCCACGACGTGCTGTCGAAGTCGCTCGGCTCCGACAACGCGATCAACATCGTGCACGCGACCGTGGAGGCCCTGAAGGGTCTGCAGCGTCCCGAGGAGATCGCGGCCCGCCGTGGTCTGCCGCTCGAGGACGTCGCTCCCGCGGCCCTGCTGCGTGCGCGTGCCGGGGCGGGTGCGTAATCATGGCGCAGCTCAAGATCACGCAGGTCAAGTCCTACATCGGCAGCAAGCAGAACCACCGTGACACCCTGCGGTCGCTTGGTCTCAAGGGGATCAACACCGTGGTCGTCAAGGAGGACCGCCCCGAGTTCCGCGGAATGGTGCACACCGTCCGCCACCTCGTGACGGTCGAGGAGGTCGACTGATCATGGCGGAGCAGAACCCGCTGAAGATCCACAACCTCCGTCCCGCCCCGGGCGCCAAGACCGCCAAGACCCGTGTCGGTCGTGGTGAGGCGTCGAAGGGTAAGACGGCCGGTCGTGGTACCAAGGGCACCAAGGCCCGCTACCAGGTTCCGGAGCGCTTCGAGGGCGGCCAGATGCCGCTGCACATGCGCCTCCCGAAGCTGAAGGGCTTCAAGAACCCGTTCAAGACCGAGTACCAGGTCGTGAACCTCGACAAGCTGGCCGCGCTCTACCCCGAGGGTGGCGAGGTCACGGTCGAGGGTCTGGTGGCCAAGGGTGCCGTTCGCAAGAACAGCCTCGTCAAGGTCCTCGGCCAGGGCGAGATCTCCGTGGCGCTGCAGGTGACGGTCGACGCCGTCTCCGGCTCCGCCAAGGAGAAGATCACCGCCGCCGGCGGCACGGTCACCGAGCTCGTCTGAGTCCTTCGGACGACGCCTCGATGACGTAAACGGTCCCGACCGGGGATACCTCACAATGAGGTATCCCCGGTTGGTCGTTCCTAGGGGGGCAGTGTCGCCGGTAAGGTGGCCTGCACTGTTCTTTTTCGTATTCGTCGAACTCAGACCGTCACCCTTGACGCAGTTGCGCGGGGGTCGCAGGAGGCACCGTGCTCACCGCGTTCGCCCGGGCGTTCAGGACGCCCGACCTGCGCAAGAAGCTGCTCTTCACGCTGGGCATCATCGTGGTCTACCGGGTCGGTACCCACATCCCGATCCCCGGCGTGAACTACAAGGCAGTCCAGACCTGTGTGAACGAGGCCCAGGGCAACCAGGGCCTGTTCGGCCTCGTGAACATGTTCAGTGGCGGTGCGCTACTGCAGATCACGGTCTTCGCGCTCGGCATCATGCCGTACATCACGGCCAGCATCATCCTTCAGCTGCTGACCGTGGTCATCCCGCGCCTGGAGGCCCTGAAGAAGGAGGGCCAGGCCGGCACGGCGAAGATCACGCAGTACACCCGCTACCTCACCGTGGCGCTCGCCATCCTCCAGGGCACCGGCCTGGTCGCCACCGCCCGCAGCGGCGCGCTCTTCAGCGGCTGCTCGGTCGCCACGAGCATCGTCCCGGACCAGGCGATCTTCACCACGATCACCATGGTCATCTGCATGACCGCGGGTACGGCCGTCGTGATGTGGCTCGGCGAGCTGGTCACCGACCGCGGCATCGGCAACGGCATGTCGATCCTGATGTTCATCTCGATCGCCGCGACCTTCCCGTCCGCGCTGTGGGCCATCAAGAAGCAGGGCACCCTGGCCGGCGGCTGGATCGAGTTCGCCACCGTCATCGCGGTGGGCCTGGTCATGGTCGGGCTCGTCGTCTTCGTCGAGCAGGCTCAGCGCCGCATCCCGGTGCAGTACGCGAAGCGCATGATCGGACGCCGTTCCTACGGCGGCACGTCCACCTACATCCCGCTCAAGGTGAACCAGGCGGGTGTGATTCCCGTCATCTTCGCCTCCTCGCTGCTCTACATCCCGGCGCTGGTGGCGCAGTTCGCGGGGGGCAAGTCGGGCTGGAAGACCTGGATCGAGCAGAACCTCACCAAGGGCGACCACCCGATTTACATCACTACGTACTTCTTGCTCATCGTTTTCTTCGCGTTCTTCTATGTGGCGATCTCCTTCAACCCCGAGGAAGTAGCCGACAACATGAAGAAGTATGGTGGCTTCATCCCGGGCATCCGGGCTGGCCGACCGACCGCTGAGTACCTGAGCTACGTGCTCAACCGGATCACCTGGCCGGGTTCGCTGTATCTGGGTCTGATCGCTCTCGTACCGACACTGGCGTTGGTGGGCTTCGGAGCAAGCCAGAACTTCCCCTTCGGCGGGACCAGCATCCTGATCATCGTGGGTGTCGGTCTCGAGACGGTGAAGCAGATCGAGAGCCAGCTCCAGCAGCGCAATTACGAAGGGTTCCTCCGCTGATGCGTATCGTCCTCGTCGGGCCGCCGGGTGCCGGTAAGGGAACGCAGGCCGTCCGGCTCGCTGAGACGCTGGCCGTCCCGCACATCTCCACGGGCGACCTGTTCCGGGCCAACATCAGTCGGCAGACGGAGCTGGGCAAGCTCGCGAAGTCCTACATGGACGCCGGCAACCTCGTTCCCGACGAGGTGACGATCGCGATGGCCAAGGACCGCATGGAGCAGCCGGACGCGGAGAACGGCTTCCTGCTGGACGGCTTCCCGCGGAACGTCTCGCAGGCGGAGGCGCTGGACGAGCTGCTGCAGACCGAGGGCATCACGCTGGACGCCGTCCTGGACCTGGAGGTCCCCGAGGACGAGGTCGTCAAGCGCATCGCGGGCCGGCGCATCTGCCGGAACGACTCCTCCCACGTCTTCCACGTGACCTACAGCCCACCGAAGCAGGAGGGCGTCTGCGACGTCTGCGGCGGCGAGCTGTACCAGCGCGACGACGACTCCGAGGAGACCGTCCGCAAGCGGCTGGAGGTCTACCACACGCAGACCGAGCCGATCATCGACTACTACAAGGCGCAGGGCCTGGTCGTGACGATCTCCTCCCTGGGCCCGGTCGACGAGATCACGCGGCGGGCGCTGGAGGCCCTCAAGCGCGAGAAGGCCGACAAGTAGCTCCCGGCCCTTCCGGCCGCGGTGCCCTGCCCGGGGCGCCGCGGCCGTACTGTTGTACAGGTATCCCCAGTCGATGTGAGTGACGGAGAGCGCAGGCCCCTCATGGTGCAGATCAAGACCCCCGAGCAGATCGCGAAGATGCGGGCGGCGGGCCTGGTCGTAGCCGCCATCCACGCGGCCACGCGCGAGGCCGCGGTGCCGGGCGCCAGCACCAGGGACCTGGACGAGGTCGCCCGCAAGGTCCTCGCCGAGCACGGCGCCAAGTCGAACTTCCTCGGCTACGGCGGCTTCCCCGCGACCATCTGCACCTCGGTGAACGACGTGGTCGTCCACGGCATCCCCTCCGACGACGTCGTCCTCAAGGACGGCGACATCATCTCCATCGACTGCGGCGCGATCGTCGACGGCTGGCACGGCGACGCGGCCTACACCGCGTTCGTGGGCTCCGGTCACGCCCCGGAGCTGATCGAGCTGTCCCGGGTGACGGAAGAGTCGATGTGGGCCGGTATCGCGGCCATGAAGCAGGGCAACCGCCTGGTCGACATCTCCCGGGCGATCGAGACGTACATCCGCCGCCAGCCCAAGCCGGGCGGCGGCCGGTACGGGATCATCGAGGACTACGGCGGCCACGGCATCGGCACCGAGATGCACATGGACCCGCACCTGCTGAACTACGTCGACCGCCGGCGCGGCAAGGGCCCCAAGCTGGTCCCGGGCTTCTGCCTCGCGATCGAGCCGATGGTGTCGCTGGGCACCCCGCGCACCGAGGTCCTGTCGGACGACTGGACGGTGATCACCACCGACGGCACCTGGTCCTCCCACTGGGAGCACTCCGTCGCCCTCACCGACCAGGGCCCCCTGGTCCTGACGGCCCCCGACGGCGGCAGGGCGAAGCTCGCCGAGTACGGCGTCACGGCTGCTCCCGACCCGCTCGCATAGGGATCACCCGCATGGGGCAGACTTCCTCGATTCGCCTTTCCGGGTGCGCCGACGTAGACTGACTCGTCGGCTCTCGTGCACCCGCATGTCCGCATGCTCCCGCCAGGGGATCCCAGGGATCGCCTGAGAGTCGATCAAGGTAGTCGATTCGAAGGGCGAAGCGTGGCCAAGAAGCAAGGTGCCATCGAGATCGAGGGCACTGTCGTCGAGTCTCTGCCGAACGCCATGTTCAAGGTCGAGCTCCAGAACGGCCACCAGGTCCTGGCACACATCAGCGGCAAGATGCGTATGCACTACATCCGCATCCTCCCTGACGACCGGGTCGTGGTGGAGCTGTCTCCGTACGACCTGACGCGTGGCCGGATCGTCTACCGGTACAAGTAGATCTTGCCCGCGCCCCGGGCCCGCCCGGTGCGATGGCACTGACCCGGAGAACCTCACCCCATGAAGGTCAAGCCGAGCGTCAAGAAGATCTGCGACAAGTGCAGGGTGATCCGCCGTCACGGCCGGGTCATGGTCATCTGCGAGAACCCGCGCCACAAGCAGCGCCAGGGCTGACGCACGACCATCACCCTCTGCACCTCTATCGCAGAGTTTTCGCGCGACGCGAGCTGAATATGTTCATACGCAGAGCCCGAGCCAACCAGCTCGACACCCCCGGTTCGGAGGCCGGGGACCCGGTTCGTACCTAGTACGGCGGCCGGGAGCCGGTTCTGTGGAAGACCTCCGAAGATTCACCAGGAGCCATTGAATGGCACGCGTTTCCGGTGTCGACATCCCGCGCGACAAGCGCGTGGAGATCGCCCTCACCTACGTGTTCGGCATCGGCCGGACCCTCTCGAAGGAGACGCTGGCTGCGACCGGCGTCGACCCGAACACCCGCGTTCGTGACCTGACCGAAGAGCAGCTGGTCGCGATCCGCGAGTACGTCGACAACAACATCAAGACCGAGGGTGACCTCCGTCGCGAGATCCAGGCCGACATCCGCCGCAAGGTCGAGATCGGCACTTACCAGGGTCTCCGTCACCGTCGCGGTCTGCCCGTCCGCGGTCAGCGCACCAGCACCAACGCCCGCACCCGCAAGGGCCCGCGTCGCGCCATCGCCGGCAAGAAGAAGCCGGGCAAGAAGTAGTCCGCAGCGGACACCTGTCCACGGTCTTCGCTGTAGGACCGACCACCTCCCTCTAGGAGTTTGTAGATGCCCCCCAAGGGACGTCAGGGCGCTGCCAAGAAGGTGCGCCGCAAGGAAAAGAAGAACGTCGCTCACGGCCACGCGCACATCAAGAGCACGTTCAACAACACGATCGTCTCGATCACGGACCCGTCCGGCAACGTGATCTCCTGGGCCTCCGCCGGCCACGTCGGCTTCAAGGGCTCCCGGAAGTCCACGCCGTTCGCCGCGCAGATGGCCGCCGAGTCGGCCGCCCGCCGCGCCCAGGAGCACGGCATGCGCAAGGTCGACGTGTTCGTCAAGGGCCCGGGTTCCGGTCGTGAGACCGCGATCCGCTCCCTGCAGGCCACGGGCCTCGAGGTCGGCTCCATCCAGGACGTCACCCCGACCCCGCACAACGGCTGCCGCCCGCCGAAGCGTCGTCGCGTCTGACGCTTCGCAGGTCGCTGGTCGCGGGCGGTACGGCTCTTTCGGGTCGTGCCGCCCGTACCCTTGCAGTACCCGCGCTTTTCTCGGGCGCGGTTTCCGTCGGACGTCAAATAGCGGGCGTCCACGAAAGAAGGATCTGATCCACACATGCTGATCGCTCAGCGTCCCTCGTTGACCGAAGAGGTCGTCGACGAGTTCCGCTCCCGGTTCGTGATCGAGCCGCTGGAGCCGGGCTTCGGCTACACCCTCGGCAACTCCCTCCGCCGTACCCTCCTCTCCTCGATCCCCGGTGCCGCTGTCACCAGCATCCGGATCGACGGCGTGCTGCACGAGTTCACCACCGTGCCGGGCGTCAAGGAGGACGTCACCGACCTGATCCTCAACATCAAGCAGCTGGTCGTCTCCTCGGAGCACGACGAGCCGGTCGTGATGTACCTGCGCAAGCAGGGCCCGGGTCTGGTCACCGCCGCCGACATCGCGCCCCCGGCCGGTGTCGAGGTGCACAACCCCGACCTCGTCCTCGCCACGCTCAACGGCAAGGGCAAGCTGGAGATGGAGCTGACGGTCGAGCGTGGCCGCGGTTACGTCTCCGCCGTGCAGAACAAGCAGGTGGGCCAGGAGATCGGCCGTATCCCGGTCGACTCGATCTACTCGCCGGTTCTGAAGGTCACGTACAAGGTCGAGGCCACGCGTGTCGAGCAGCGCACCGACTTCGACAAGCTGATCGTCGACGTCGAGACCAAGCAGGCGATGCGTCCGCGTGACGCCATGGCCTCCGCCGGTAAGACGCTGGTCGAGCTGTTCGGTCTCGCGCGCGAGCTGAACATCGACGCCGAGGGCATCGACATGGGTCCGTCCCCGACGGACGCCGCGCTCGCCGCCGACCTGGCGCTGCCGATCGAGGAGCTGGAGCTCACCGTTCGGTCGTACAACTGCCTCAAGCGTGAGGGCATCCACTCCGTGGGTGAGCTGGTCGCGCGCTCCGAGGCCGACCTGCTGGACATCCGCAACTTCGGTGCGAAGTCCATCGACGAGGTCAAGGCGAAGCTGGCCGGCATGGGCCTGGCCCTCAAGGACAGCCCGCCCGGATTCGACCCGACCGCCGCCGCGGACGCGTTCGGTGCCGATGACGACGCTGACGCCGGTTTCGTGGAGACCGAGCAGTACTGAGCGCTCCGCGGGGAGGCCGTACTGTTTCTGCGGGCCGGTTGTGGCTGGCCGCGCAGTTCCCCGCGCCCCTTCCGGGGCGCCCCTTCGGGGACGCCCCGGATCTCCGACGAGCAACCGCTCGCTCGGATACTGACCCCGGTACCTGATACGGCCGGGGCAGACACACAGGAGAAGAACCATGCCGAAGCCCACCAAGGGTGCCCGTCTGGGCGGCAGCGCCGCGCACGAGAAGCTGCTCCTCGCGAACCTGGCGAAGAGCCTCTTCGAGCACGGCCGTATCACCACCACCGAGGCGAAGGCGCGCCGTCTGCGTCCGTACGCCGAGCGTCTGATCACCAAGGCGAAGAAGGGCGACCTTCACAACCGCCGCCAGGTGCTTCAGGTCATCACGGACAAGAGCGTCGTCCACACGCTCTTCACCGAGATCGGCCCGCGGTACGAGAACCGTCCCGGTGGCTACACCCGCATCACCAAGATCGGTAACCGCCGTGGCGACAACGCGCCCATGGCCGTCATCGAGCTGGTCGAGGCGCTGACGGTCGCCCAGCAGGCGACCGGTGAGGCCGAGGCCGCCACCAAGCGTGCGGTCAAGGAGGCCGAGGAGGCCAAGGCCGAGGAGACCAAGGTCGAGGAGACCGAGGCTCCCGCCGAGGAGTCCAAGGACGCCTGAGGCTCTGCCTGACGCGGGAAGCGGGTTCGCCCTTCGGGGCGGGCCCGCTTTCGCGTACTTGAGAGGATCTGTACGTGAGTGACGAAGTACAGCCCGGCCATGTCCGTCTCCGTCTCGACCTGTCCTACGACGGCACCGACTTCCACGGCTGGGCCAAGCAGGCCGGTGGCAGGCGGACCGTGCAGGGGGAGATCGAGGACGCCCTGCGGACGGTGACCCGGTCCCGGGAGACCTATGAGCTGACGGTCGCCGGGCGGACCGACGCCGGGGTGCACGCGCGCGGGCAGGTGGCGCACGTGGATCTGCCCGAGGGTGTCTGGCGTGAGCATCACGAGAAGCTGCTCAAGCGGCTCGCCGGCCGGCTGCCGAGGGACGTGCGGGTGTGGGCGCTCAGGGAGGCGCCGAGCGGTTTCAACGCGCGGTTCTCGGCCGTCTGGCGGCGGTACGCCTACCGGGTGACCGACAACCCGGGCGGTGTGGACCCGCTGCTGCGCAACCACGTGCTGTGGCACGACTGGCCGCTCGACGTGGACGCCATGAACGAGGCCGCCCGGGCGCTGCTCGGGGAGCACGACTTCGCTGCCTACTGCAAGAGGCGGGAAGGGGCGACCACGATCCGCACGCTCCAGGAGCTGAGCCTGGTCAGGGGGGATGACGGGATCATCACCGCCACCGTGCGCGCGGACGCCTTCTGCCACAACATGGTGCGGTCGCTGATCGGCGCGCTGCTGTTCGTCGGGGACGGGCACCGGGGGCCCGAGTGGCCCGGGAAGGTGCTGGCCGCGGGAGTGCGGGACTCCGCCGTGCATGTCGTACGTCCGCACGGGCTGACGCTGGAGGAGGTCGGCTATCCGGCCGACGAACTGCTGGCGGCCCGGAGCAAGGAGGCCCGGAACAAGCGGTCGCTTCCCGGAGCGCCGGGCTGCGAAACCTGTTAGTTACGTTGCATTTCGCTGATCTTATGCCTCATGTCTGGACTTACCAGGCGTAACCCCCTTACCAACTCTTACGCGTTTCATACCGCTCGGTTACAGTTGCGCCTCCCGGCCAGATGTTCGACAGGGGTGGCCGGGGTTGGCTGGGGGGTCGACGGGCCGATACGCCCGGGGTTGGACAAGGCATGACTTCAGTGGGTCCCGTGCGGACCGGGGGGCGTCGCGCGGCGCGCCAGAGTGGTGGGCGGCGACGGGCCGCGCGGGGCGGGAACCCCGCGCTCGGACTGCTGCCGCTGCCGCCGACGGACCGGGAGAAGTACTCCTACGCGCACCGGCATCTGTGGATCCTGACCATCAGCTCGCTGGTCAGTTTCTGCTGTCTGGTGGTGAGCCAGTTCAAGCTGGCGCAGTCCACGCCGGTGCTGTGGATCTACACCCCGCTGCTGGTGTTCACGGTGATCTACTACCTGGTGTCGCTGCGGGTGAACGGATTCACCCGGGACTTCGACATCGCCCACCACCGGCGGCTGGTGCAGAACTGGCGGCCCGAGGTCTACCCGTCCGTCGACGTGTTCCTGCCGGTGTGCGGAGAGCCCATCGAGGTGCTGCACAACACCTGGCGGCACGTGCGGGCGATGGCCGACCGGTACCCCGGGGTCTGTGTGCCGTTCGTGCTGGACGACGGCGCGAGTCCGGAGCTGGCGGCGATGGCCCGGGACTTCGGGTTCCGCTACGGCACCCGGGAGAACCGGGGCTGGTTCAAGAAGGCCGGCAACCTCCACTTCGGCTTCGCCCAGTCCGACGGCGAGTACATCCTGATCCTGGACGCCGACTTCACCCCGCGCGCCGATCTGCTGGAGGAGCTGCTGCCGTACATGGACGCCGATCCGCGGATCGGCATCGTCCAGTCCCCGCAGTACTTCCGGGTGCTCGACTCGCAGAACTGGATCGAGCGCGGCGCGGGGGCGGTGCAGGAGCTGTTCTACCGGTCCGTGCAGGTGTCGCGGCAGGGCAGCGACGGCGCCATCTGCGTCGGTTCCTGCGCGATCTACCGGCGGGCGGCCCTGGAGACCAACGGCGGCACCACCTTGATCGAGCACTCCGAGGACGTGCACACCGGCTTCGATCTGCGGGGACTCGGCTGGGACCTGCGCTATGTGCCGGTCGCGGTCTCCACGGGCGTGTGCCCGGACACCGCGGGCGCCTTCTTCAACCAGCAGTACCGCTGGTGCTCGGGCTCGATGAGCCTGCTCGGCAGCCGCAAGTTCTGGCGGGCGAAGATCAAGCTCTCCAGCCGGCTGTGCTACATGTCCGGGTTCTTCTACTACATCCACACCGCGCTGTTCACCTTCGCGGCGCCGGTCATCCCGATCGTGCTGCTGCTGATGATGCCGGAGAAGCTCAAGGTGGAGCATCTGCTCCTGGTGCTGCCCAGCATCCTCTACACCACGATCGTCTTCCCGATGTGGCACCGGGCGCCGTACCGCCTGGAGGCGTGGGCGGCCCGCATGATGTACGGCTGGGCGCACGTCTTCGCCATCTGGGACATCCTGCGCAAGAACCGGATGGGCTGGCAGCCGACCGGTTCCTCCGGCGCGAAGAAGAACAAGACGCGGCGCTTCTGGATCGGCATGTGGGCCTGGAGCGGAGGCACGGCGCTGATCTGGGTCACCGCAGCGGTGTACCGGACGTTCACCATGAACGCCCCGGACTTCGCCCTGATCCTGTCCTCCGGGTTGTTCTACGCACTGGTCGTGGGTCGCGTCCTGGTCCAGCCGCGCTCGGGGGCGGAGGCCGCCTGATGCTACTGACGAAACGATTTTGCAATGTCCGTGCGGCACGTCTCCGCAGCCGCCGTCCGGTCCGCGCCGCGCTGGCCGGCGTCCTCGTCGGCGTCCTCGCGCTCAGCGGCTGCTCGCTGCTCGGCGACGACTCGGGCGACTCGCCGGCGTCCGGCGGCGGCACGTCCGCCCCGCACGCCACGGCCGGCTCCGGCCAGGACGTCCCCTACGACGTCACCCCCCTGCTGAAGCCGGCGAAGAAGTACTTCGGCGCCGCGGTGCCCGGCGCGCCGAACTCCATGAAGAACGTCGACGCGTACACGAAGATGACCGGCAAGCAGCCGAACCTGGTCGAGTACTACGCCGGCTGGGGCGACGGCTTCGACGCCACCGGGGTGCGCAACGCCTGGGCCGAGGGCGCGCTGACGCTGATGTCCTGGGAGCCCTTCGACACCCCGGTCGCCGACATAGCGGCGGGCAAGTCGGACCCGTACATCAAGGAGTACGCGGCCGCGGTCCGCAAGCTGAACCTGCCCGTGGTGATCGACTTCGCGGACGAGTTCAACGGCCACTGGGAGAAGTGGGGCACGAACGACGTGACCCCGGCCCAGTACGTCGCCGCCTGGCGGCACATCCACCAGACCTTCGTGGACGCGGGCGCCACCAACGTCATCTGGGCCTGGTCGCCCAACATCGTCAACCCGGTCCCGGACGTGAAGCTCAAGCCGTACTACCCGGGCGACGCCTACGTCGACTGGGTCGGAATGATCGGCTACTTCACCGCCGGCCAGGACAACTCCTTCGACAGCGTCTTCGGGACCACCCGCGACCGGGTCCGCACCTTCACCAAGAAGCCGCTCCTGCTCCTGGAGACCGGCGCCATGCCCGGCGAACGGCGGCGGGCCGACATCCGCAACCTGTTCGCGGGCGTCGCGGCGGACGACGACATGCTCGGCTTCGTCTGGTTCAACCACAAGAAGCGCGCCGACTGGCGGCTGGAGGCGAGCCCACTGGCGCTGAAGGAGTTCAGACGCCTGGCCGCCGACGACCGGTTCGGCTTCGACGTACGGAAGCCGTCATGAGTTCACGACCCGAGTACTACGTCCCGCAGCCGTACGACCCGTACGCGGACGACGACCCGCAGGGCGGCTGGTTCAACTCCGACGGGTACGCGCCGCGCCGGCCCCAGGGCCACGAGCAGGCCCCGGGGCCCGAGGCACCACAGGGCTACGCCACGCCCCAGGGGCACGAGACACCCCAGGGCTACGCCGAGCCCCATGGCTACGCCGAGCCACAGGGTTACGAAGTCCCCCAGGGGTACGACTACGACCCCCGGACCTATCCGTACCAGCAGCAGGACGACCAGCCGACGCACGCCCCGCACCCGGTGGCCGAGCCGCCGGCGCCCGCCGAGCCCGGGTACACCGTGCCCGAGACGCCCGAGGTCGGCTGGGACATGGCCGCCAGCCGGCGGCGCGCCTGGGTCAGCCGGGCCGTGCTGCTGTTCGTCCTGGCCGTCCAGGCGGTGCTCCCGCTGCGCCTGTCCAACACGGCGTTCCAGGACGAGGCCCTGTACCTGGCCGCCGGCCACGCCGAACTGCGGCACCTGCTGCACGGCACCCCGCTGCCCATCGACTACGGGGCGTACTTCTCCGGCTCGCCGCAGCTCTACCCGGTGCTCGCCGCCGTCGTCGACGACCGTTTCGGGCTCACCGGGGCCCGCGTCCTGAGCCTGGCCTTCATGCTGGGCACCACCGCGCTGCTGTACTCCTTCACCCGGCGGCTGTTCAACGAGCGGGCCGCGCTGGCCGGCGCGGCGCTGTTCGCCGTGGTGCAGTCGACCGTCGTCATGGGGTACTTCGCCACCTACGACGCCGCCGCGGTGTTCCTGCTGGCCCTGGCCACCTGGATCGTCGTCCGCACCGACCGGGCGCCCGTGGCCGCCGTGCTGCTCGCCGCGCCGGTCGCCGTCCTCGCCGTCGGCGTGAAGTACGCGTCCGCCCTGTACCTGCCGACGATCGTCGTGCTCGCGCTGCTCACCGGCTGGCCGCACAAGAGCGGCAAGGCCTTCCTGCGGATGCTGCTGCTCGCGCTCGGCATCGGCGCCCTGCTGGCGGCCGGCATGTACAGCACCGATCTGCTCGCCGGTGTGCGGCAGACCACCACCAACCGCGACCACGGCTCCGACACCGCCGCCTTCCTGCTCCAGCGGTCGGCCCAGTGGGGCGGGCTGATGTTCCTCACCGCCGTCGGCGGCGCCCTGTCCTATGTGCGGCGCAGCCGGATGAACGAGTCGCCGGTCGCCCAGCGGCTCGGCAACCCCGGCTGGCGCTGGCGGGCCCTGCTCGGGCTGGTGCTGTGCGGCACCGCGCTGCTCGCACCCGCCTACCAGGTGCACCTGGGCACCGTGGTCTCGCTGTTCAAGCACGTCGGCTTCGGCCTGCTGTTCGCCGCGCCGATGGCCGGTGTCGGCGTGACCCGGCTGATCGGGGCGCACTTCCGCTACCCCCAGCTCGGCATCATGCTGTGGACGGCGACGCTCTGCCTCGGCATCCAGCAGGCGGACTGGCGCTTCGGCGTCTGGCCCGACTCCTCGAAGATGATCCAGGTCATCGACTCCCACGTGGACCGCAAGGGCCACTACCTCGCCTCGACGCCCGAGGTGCCCGTCTACTACCTGCGCGACAGGACCAGCCACCGGCAGTGGCAGGGCGTCTTCGCCCTGGAGTACACGGACAAGAAGGGCACGTACCACAAGGGCGACGCCGCCTACCGCGCGGCGCTGCGCGACGGCGAGTTCGACCTGATCGTCCTGGACGGTCTCACCAACCCACGGGTGGACACCGTCGTCGCGGACGCGGTCAAGGGCAATCCGCACTACCGGCTCCTCGCCGATCTGCCCTTCCGCAACTCCAGCGGCACCGGTCACTACCGCATCTGGGTCAAGACCTCCTGACGCACCCGAAGCATCCGAAGCAAGAAAGGCCGTTCCCTTGCGGCTCACCGTCATCGGCACCGGCTACCTCGGTGCCACCCACGCCGCCTGCATGGCGGAACTCGGCCACGACGTGCTCGGCGTCGACGTCGACCCGGAGAAGGTCGCCGCGCTGAGCGCCGGCCGCGTGCCCTTCCACGAGCCCGGCCTGCCCGAGCTGATCGCGCGGCACACCGCGACCGGCCGGCTGCGCTTCACCACCTCCTTCGCCGAGGCCGGTGCCTTCGGCGAGGTGCACTTCGTGTGCGTCGGCACCCCGCAGCGCGCGGACTCCGGCGCCGCCGACCTGAGCCACGTCGACGCGGCCTTCGCCGCACTCTCCGCGCACGCGGCGCCGGACGCGCTGGTCGTGGGCAAGTCGACCGTGCCCGTCGGTACGGCGGAGCGGCTGGCGCGCACCCAGGCCACCGAGGTCGCCTGGAACCCGGAGTTCCTGCGCGAGGGCTTCGCGGTCGAGGACACGCTGCGGCCGGACCGGCTGGTGTTCGGCGTGGAAAGCGCCCGCGCCGAGACGATCCTGCGCGCGGTGTACGCCCCGGTCCTCGCCGCCGGCACCCCGCTCGTCACCGCGGACTTCCCGACCGCCGAGCTGGTCAAGACGGCCGCCAACGCCTTCCTCGCCACCAAGATCTCCTTCATCAACGCGATGGCCGAGGTCTGCGAGGCGGCCGGCGGCGATGTGCGCACCCTCGCCGAGGCGCTGGGCCACGACGACCGGATCGGCCCGAAGTTCCTGCGCGCCGGGATCGGCTTCGGCGGCGGCTGCCTGCCGAAGGACATCCGCGCCTTCGCGCACCGCGCCGACGAGCTGGGCGTCCCGCTCACCCTCCTGCGCGAGGTCGACGCGATCAACATGCGGCGCCGGGACCGGGTGGTGGAGCTGGCCCGCGAGCTGTGCGGGTCGGACGTGCTCGGCGCCCGGGTCACCGTCCTCGGTGCCGCCTTCAAGCCCGGCTCCGACGACATCCGGGACTCGCCGGCGCTGGCCGTGGCGGCCCGGCTGCGACTGGAGGGCGCCGACGTCACCGTCCACGACCCCGAGGCGATGGACAATGCCCGCAAGGCGTTCCCGCTGCTCGGGTACGCGCTGACCGTGGAGGACGCGCTGCGCGGGGCCGACCTGGTGCTGCATCTGACCGAGTGGCCGCAGTTCCGGGAGATCGACCCGCGGCGGGCGGCGGCGCTGGTGGCCCGTCCCCGGATCGTGGACGGGCGGGGGGTGCTCGACGCGGACCGCTGGGCCGCGGCGGGCTGGCGGTTCCGCGCGCTGGGCACTCCGGCGCCCGCAGGGGAGGGACAGTGATGGCACAGGACGAGCTGCCGGTCACCGTGGTGATGCCGACGTACAACGAGGCGGCGAACCTGCCGGGGATGGCCGAGGCGGTGCTCGGGCTGCCGCTGGAAGGGCTGCATCTGAAGATCGTCGACGACTCCAGCCCGGACGGCACCGGGCGGATCGCCGAGGAGCTGGCGGCGGAGTACAACAGCGGCGGGCGGCGCCGGATGAGCGTGCTGCACCGCACCGAGAAGGACGGGCTGGGGCGGGCGTACACCGCCGGGATGTCCGCCGCGCTGGCGGAGGGCGCCGCGTACGTCGTCCAGATGGACGCCGACGGCAGCCACCCGGTGGAGGCCGTGCCCCGCATGCTGGAGGCCGCTCTCGCCTCGGGCGCCGGCCTCGTCGTGGGCAGCCGGTACGTCGAGGGCGGCTCCCTGGACGAGCGGTGGGGCGCGCACCGGGTGCTGCTGTCCCGCTTCGCCAACCGGTACGCGCGCGCCGTCCTCGGCACCGAGATCCAGGACATCACGGCCGGCTTCAACCTGTGGTCGGCGGCGACCCTCAGGGACGTGGACCTGTCGTCCCTGGACAGCGCGGGCTACAGCTTCCAGGTGGAGCTGAAGTACAAGGCCGTGCGCGCCGGGCACACGGCCGTGGAGGTCCCGATCCGGTTCGCCGAGCGCACGGAGGGTGCCTCCAAGATGACCCTGCGCACCCAGCTGGAGTCGGCCGTGGTGCCGCTGCGGCTACGGCTGAAGCGGCAGTAGCCGCGCGCCCGCCTACTGGGCGGCTGCCGAGGCCTGGACCTGGCCGCGGCGGTGGATCTGGTTCGCGGTGAACTGGGCGAGGTCGTTGCCGGCGGCGAAGACCTTGGTGTCCTTGGTGGTGACGTCCTTGCCGCTGGTGAAGCCGGAGATCGTGAAGTAGGCGTAGCGGCCGTAGGCGTTCCTGGTCGAGCGGCAGAACGCGCCGTCGCAGAAGGGCTTGACGGCCTTGCCGAACAGCGAGCGCACGATGCTCCGGTCGTCGGTCTGGGCCTTGGCCTTGGTGGCCTGGGCCGCGTCGTCGAAGACGGCGACGCCGACGGTGACCGCGATGCCGCCGTTCGTGTAGGTCACGCGCATCAGGCGGGTGCAGCCGTTGCCGGTGAGGATCTTGGGGAGGGTGCCGCCGGTGGCGGTGGCACAGCTCTTGGTGTCGGCCGCCGGGCCCTTCTTGTACACCGTGCCGCCCACGGTCAGCTGCTTGCCCGGGAACAGGGTGTCCGGGCTCAGCGGGGCGGTGTCCTTCTTGGCGCTGGATATGAAGTCCGTGGGGTCCAGCGGCGGCGGCGCGCTGGTGGGCGCGAAGGACGGCGTCGCGGTGCCCGTGCCGGGCAGCGATCCGCTGGCGGGCAGGTTGCTGGGACCGGCCTGCGGGTCACCGCCGTTCGCGGAGACGACGGCCATGGCGACCGCGGTGCCTATCGCGACGGTGGCGAGCGCGCCGCCGGCTATGAACAGCAGCTTGCGGCGCTTGTTCCGCGTCTCGGAGGCCTCGGCGAGCGCGGCCCAGTCCGGGGTCCCGTCGTCGGCTCCGCCGTTCCACGGCTGCTGGGATTGCGGTTTCCAGGGATCCCACTGAGACTGGGGACCCCCCTGCCCGTTACTCATGGGGCGCATCTTAGACGGGGGGCGGGTGGTGCGGGGTCCGTGTGGCGGCCTGCCTCGTTTTGACCCGTCCGGGGGCGGCCCGGTACTCTACTTCTTCGTTGTGTATTGGCTTGCTCATTCTCACGGGACGGGCCCTTACACCGGTCCACCGGGCCGATGACCAGCGACCCCACGCACGCGGTTTGCGTCGCCGCCGTGGGTCAAGGCTGTCGTGATCGTTTCGGTGACCTTGTTTAGGACCATTCACTCGAAGCGAAGGCTACGAACCGTGCGTACGTACAGCCCCAAGCCCGGCGATGTGACGCGCCAGTGGCACGTCATCGACGCTCAGGACGTTGTCCTGGGCCGTCTCGCCACCACCGCTGCGACCCTCCTGCGGGGCAAGCACAAGCCGATCTACGCGCCGCACGTCGACGCTGGTGACTTCGTCATCATCATCAACGCCGACAAGGTGCACCTGTCCGGCAACAAGCGGACCCAGAAGATGGCGTACCGCCACTCCGGTTACCCGGGTGGTCTGCGCTCCGTCCGCTACGACGAGCTGCTCGACAAGAACCCCGAGAAGGCCATCGAGAAGGCCGTCAAGGGCATGCTCCCCAAGAACTCCCTGGGCCGTCAGATGCTCTCGAAGCTGAAGGTCTACAAGGGTGACCAGCACCCGCACGGCGCGCAGCAGCCGCAGCCGTACGAGATCACCCAGGTCGCGCAGTAAGTCCGGCCACCCCCTAAGACTGAAGAGAATCTGAGGAGAATCGTGGCCGAGACCACTGCCGAGCAGCCGCTCGAAGAGCTTGACATCGACAGCTACACCACCGAGTCCGAGGTCCCCGTCGAGGGCGAGTACACCTCGGAGTCCCTGGCCTCCCGCTTCGGCGAGCCCCAGCCGGCCGCCGGCCTGGGCCGCCGCAAGAACGCCATCGCCCGCGTCCGGATCGTCCCGGGCACCGGCAAGTGGAAGATCAACGGTCGCACCCTCGAGGACTACTTCCCGAACAAGGTGCACCAGCAGGAAGTCAACGAGCCGTTCAAGGTCCTGGAGCTCGAGGGCCGTTACGACGTCATCGCCCGCATCGCGGGTGGCGGTGTCTCCGGTCAGGCCGGTGCGCTCCGTCTCGGTGTCGCCCGTGCGCTGAACGAGGCCGACGTCGACAACAACCGTGGCCCGCTGAAGAAGGCCGGCTTCCTGCGCCGCGACGACCGCGCGGTCGAGCGGAAGAAGGCCGGTCTGAAGAAGGCCCGCAAGGCCCCGCAGTACAGCAAGCGCTAACCAGCAGCTGCCTGCTCGTACTCCGAACGCCCCGGCGGCACGCCACTTGTGCCGTCGGGGCGTTCGTTTATCCCCGCCAAGGGCGTATAACGACACAAGACGCTCAAAGGCTTGTGTGATCGGATCGCATGGCGTCTGCCATCATTCCCGGCAGCAAGGACGCTTCCTCAGGAGGACAAGTGGGACGACTCTTCGGCACGGACGGCGTGCGCGGTGTCGCCAACGCGGATCTGACGGCCGAGATGGCGCTCGGCCTCTCCGTCGCCGCGGCGCACGTGCTGGCCGAGGCGGGCACCTTCGAGGGCCACAAGCCGACGGCGGTGGTCGGGCGGGACCCGCGCGCGTCCGGGGAGTTCCTGGAAGCGGCGGTGGTCGCCGGCCTGGCCAGCGCGGGCGTGGACGTCCTGAGCGTCGGCGTGCTGCCGACGCCCGCGGTGGCACACCTGACCGGAGCGCTCGGCGCCGACCTCGGCGTGATGCTCTCGGCCAGTCACAACGCCATGCCGGACAACGGCATCAAGTTCTTCGCGCGCGGCGGCCACAAACTCGCCGACGAGCTGGAGGACCGGATCGAGGCGGTCTACGACGCGCACCGGCACGGCGAGCCGTGGGAGCGTCCGACGGGCGCCGGCGTCGGGCGCGTGCGGTCGTACGCGGAGGGCTTCGAGCAGTACGTCGCCCACCTGCTCGCGGTGCTGCCCAACCGGCTCGACGGGCTCAAGATCGTCCTGGACGAAGCGCACGGCGCGGCCTCGGGGGTCTCGCCGGAGGCGTTCGCCCGGGCCGGCGCCCAGGTCGTCACGATCGGCGCCGAGCCGGACGGCCTCAACATCAACGACGGCTGCGGATCGACCCACCTGGACAAGCTCAAGGCCGCGGTCGTCGAGCACGGCGCGGACCTCGGCATCGCACACGACGGCGACGCCGACCGCTGCCTGGCCGTGGACCACACCGGTGACGAGGTCGACGGCGACCAGATCCTCGCCGTGCTCGCGCTGGCGATGCGGGAGCGTTCCGCACTGCGCTCCGACACCGTCGTCGCGACCGTGATGTCCAACCTCGGCTTCAAGCTGGCCATGGAACGCGCGGGCATCCGGCTCGTGCAGACCGCCGTCGGCGACCGGTACGTGCTGGAGGAGATGAAGGAGCACGGCTACGCCCTCGGCGGCGAGCAGTCCGGGCACGTCATCGTCCTCGACCACGCGACCACCGGTGACGGCACGCTGACCGGGCTGCTGCTGGCGGCCCGGGTCGCGGAGACCGGCCGTACGCTGCGGGAGCTGGCCTCCGTCATGGAGCGGCTGCCGCAGGTGCTGATCAACGTGCCCGACGTGGACAAGTCGCGGGTGCGCACGTCGGCCGACCTCGCCGCCGCCGTGTCCGAGGCCGAGCGGGAACTCGGGGAGACGGGACGGGTGTTGCTGCGTCCCTCGGGCACCGAGCCGCTGGTGCGGGTGATGGTCGAGGCCGCCGACATCGAGCAGGCCCGGTCCGTCGCCGGGCGGTTGGCCGACGCGGTGAAGTCCGCGCTCGGATAGTTCCGGGTCCGGGGGCGTGGCGGCCGTGCGTCGCGGGCCGCGCCCCTAGGGACGTTGCCGGTGCCGCTTCCAGAAGGATTTCTGGGCGAGCAGGGTGAGCGTTCCGGCCAGGACGATGCCCAGCAGGTTCAGCAGGAGCTGTTCCGAGGAGCGTGCGGACTGGTGGGTGTCGTCGTAGATCAGCGCCACGGCCGCGTTGGCGGCCGCGGGTACGGTCGTCACGGAGATGGCGACGCCCACCAGGGCGCCGGACTTGGCGGACGTCAGCGACAGCGTGCCGGCGATCCCCGCGAGCACGGCGACGACGAACGAGAACCAGTCCGGCGCGTAGATGAAGCCGGTGTTGGGGCGGTCGGCCTCCAGCCGGGC
The DNA here is from genome assembly GCF_000716535.1 of Streptomyces flaveolus. GTDB lineage: Bacteria > Actinomycetota > Actinomycetes > Streptomycetales > Streptomycetaceae > Streptomyces > Streptomyces flaveolus_A. Next base: position 201,327 of record NZ_JNWV01000004.1, read on the forward strand.
CTTGCTGAACAGGCCGACCGCGTCCATCAGCAGACTGAACCCCGCGGTCAGGGCCATCGCCACGGCGAAGCCCACCAGCAGAGCGGTCAGCGAGCGCCACGCCAGGCGCGGACGGCGTCGCACGAGGGCCGTGCAGATACCGGCCAGCGGGCCGAACTCCGGTCCCACCGCCATCGCGCCCACGATCAGGATCGCGTTGTCCAGTACGACACCGCAGGCGGCGATCATCGTGGCCAGGGTGATGAAGGCCACGTAGGTGACCGACAGCGTCGACTCCTCGTGGGTGGCCTCGGTCAGGCCCTCCCACAGCACCGCGTCCGCGCCCTCTCCCGGCGCCTCGGCCTCGGCCTCGTCGGCGCGCCGGGACAGGGAGAGGTCGATGGTCTCCATGGCGATCGAGCCGGTGTCGTCCAGGCCCAGGCGCCGTAGTCCGGCGATGAGTTCGTCGCCCGCCTCACGGGCCACGTCGCACAGGACGAGGTCTCCCGCGGGGTCGCGGGCGGCGCCGGGCAGGACCACCAGATGGGTGGTGCCGACCGTCGTCTCGATCAGACGGACCACCTCGTCGGTCCGCTCCACGGGGGTGATCAGGCGCAGATGCAGCATGGTGCCCATCCAACCGGTACCGCTACAGCTTGCGGAGTCTGAGGCGCTGGACCTTGTGGTCCTGGCCCTTGCGGAGGATGAGGGTGGCCCGGCCGCGGGTCGGGGCGATGTTCTCGACCAGGTTGGGCTTGTTGATGGTCCGCCAGAGCGTGCGGGCGTAGTCCAGGGCCTCCTCCTCGGAGACCTGGGTGTACTTGCGGAAGTACGAGTCCGGGTTCTGGAACGCCGTCTGGCGCAGCTTCTTGAAGCGGCTCAGGTACCAGTTCTCGATGTCGTCGACGCTCGCGTCGACGTACACGCTGAAGTCGAAGTAGTCGGCGAGAGCGACCCGGGTGCGTCCGTCCTTGCCGGGCAGCGCGGGCTGGAGGACGTTCAGTCCCTCCACGATGAGGATGTCCGGGCGGCGGACGGTGAGCTTCTCGCCGGGCACGATGTCGTAGATGAGGTGCGAGTAGACCGGCGCGGACACCTCGCCCTTGCCGGCCTTGATGTCGGCGACGAAACGGGTGAGGGCCCGGCGGTCGTAGGACTCGGGGAAGCCCTTGCGCGACATCAGGCCGCGGGCCTCCAACTCCCTGGTGGGCAGCAGGAAGCCGTCCGTCGTGACGAGTTCCACGCGCGGGTGTTCGGGCCAGCGGGAGAGCAGGGCCTGGAGCAGGCGGGCGACCGTGGACTTCCCCACGGCGACCGAGCCGGCGACCCCTATGACGAACGGGGTGCCGGACTGGGAGCCCTTCTCCCCGAGGAAGGTGTTCAGCGCGCCCCGCAGGCCGTCCGTGGCGCCGACGTAGAGATTGAGGAGCCGGGAGAGCGGGAGGTAGATGTCCCGCACCTCGTCCAGGTCGATGACGTCGCCGAGACCGCGGAGCTTCTCCACCTCCTCGGCGGTGAGCGGCAGCGGTGTCTTGTCGCGCAGCGCGCTCCACTCGGCGCGGGTGAGGTCGACGTAGGGAGTCGCCTCCGGCCTGTGCCGGTGGGCGCTCCGGGGCATCGAGGAGACCGGTGAGATCACAGTCCATTGTTAACGGAGTTTGAACGGCACGGCGGGTGGGGTCCGTCACGCACGCGGTCCCGGCCGTCACGGGCCTTCGTACGACGGTGGGAATTTCCGATTTCGGGCAGGCCGAGCCCGTTTTTGATCGTTGTCGGCCCGTAGGCTGCCGCTCATGTGCGGAATCGTGGGATACGTAGGGTCGCAGTCGGCGCTCGATGTCGTGATGGCCGGGCTGAAGCGACTGGAGTACCGGGGTTACGACTCGGCGGGTGTCGCCGTACTCGCGGACGGCGGGCTGGCCGCCGCGAAGAAGGCCGGGAAGCTGGTCAACCTGGAGAAGGAACTGGTCGAACGGCCGCTGCCGGCCGGCTCGACCGGCATCGGGCACACGCGCTGGGCCACGCACGGCGGCCCCACGGACGCCAACGCGCACCCGCACCTGGACAACGCGGGCCGGGTCGCGGTGGTCCACAACGGCATCATCGAGAACTTCGCGGTGCTGCGCGCCGAACTGGCCGAGCGCGGCCACGAGCTGAGCTCCGAGACGGACACGGAGGTCGTCGCCCATCTGCTGGCCGAGGAGTTCTCGGCGACCGCCGACCTCGCCGAGGCGATGCGGCTGGTGTGCCGGCGGCTGGAGGGCGCGTTCACGCTGGTCGCGGTGCACGCCGACGATCCGGACGTGGTGGTCGGCGCCCGCCGGAACTCCCCGCTGGTGGTGGGCGTCGGAGAGAGCGAGGCGTTCCTGGCCTCCGACGTCGCCGCGTTCATCGCCCACACGCGGTCGGCGATCGAGCTGGGCCAGGACCAGGTGGTGGAACTGCGGCGCGACGGCGTCACGGTGACGGGCTTCGACGGCCGCCCGGCCGAGGTCCACTCCTACCACGTGGACTGGGACGCCTCGGCGGCCGAAAAGGGGGGCTATGACTACTTCATGCTCAAGGAGATCGCCGAACAGCCCAAGGCGGTCGCCGACACGCTGCTCGGGCGCATCGATCCGTCCGGCTCGCTGACCCTGGACGAGGTGCGGATCAGCCCCTCCGAGCTGCGCGAGATCGACAAGGTCGTCATCGTCGCGTGCGGTACGGCCTTCCACGCGGGCCTGATCGCCAAGTACGCCATCGAGCACTGGACACGGATCCCGTGCGAGGTGGAGCTGGCCAGCGAGTTCCGCTACCGGGACCCGATCCTGGACGCGCAGTCGCTGGTGATCGCCATCTCCCAGTCCGGCGAGACCATGGACACCCTGATGGCGCTGCGGCACGCCCGCGAGCAGGGTTCGAAGGTGCTCGCGATCTGCAACACCAACGGCTCGACGATCCCCCGCGAGTCGGACGCGGTGCTGTACACGCACGCGGGCCCCGAGGTCGCCGTCGCCTCCACCAAGGCGTTCCTGACTCAGTTGGTCGCCTGCTACCTGGTCGCGCTGTACCTGGGCCAGGTGCGGGGCACCAAGTGGGGCGACGAGATCCAGGCGGTGATCAAGGACCTGTCCCGCATCTCCGAGGAGGTCGAGCGGGTCCTGGAGACCATGGAGCCGGTGCGGGCGCTGGCGCGGACGCTGGCCGACAAGGACACGGTGCTGTTCCTCGGCCGGCACGTGGGCTACCCGGTGGCCCTCGAAGGCGCGCTCAAGCTGAAGGAACTGGCCTACATGCACGCCGAGGGCTTCGCCGCCGGCGAGCTGAAGCACGGCCCGATCGCGCTGATCGAGGAGGACGTGCCGGTGGTCGTCGTCGTCCCGTCCCCGCGCGGCCGGTCGGTCCTGCACGACAAGATCGTCTCCAACATCCAGGAGATCAGGGCGCGGGGAGCGCGGACGATCGTGATCGCGGAGGAGGGCGACGAGGCGGTCGTCCCGTACGCCGACCACCTGATCCGCATCCCGGCCACGCCCACCCTGCTGCAGCCGCTCGTGGCCACGGTCCCGCTCCAGGTCTTCGCCTGCGAGCTGGCCACGGCCCGGGGCAACGAGGTGGACCAGCCGCGCAACCTGGCCAAGTCGGTCACGGTGGAGTGAGGGGACGGGGCCTCGCCGAGCGGGGTTTCTCCGCGCGCGACTTCGTCAGTGGACGGAGAAGCCGCCGTCCACGTGGATCGACTGGCCCGTGATGTAGGCGGAGGCGCGGCCGGCCAGGAACACGGCCGCGCCCGCGAAGTCCTCGGCGAGGCCGTTGCGGCCGACCATCGTGCGTGCGGCCAGGGCCGCCACCTTCCCGGGGTCGGCCTGCAGCCGGCTGTTGAGCGGGGTCAGCACGAAGCCCGGCACCAGGGTGTTGCAGGTGACGCCGTGCGGTGACCAGGCCTCGGCCTGGGAGCGGGCCAGGGACTCCAGACCCCCCTTGGAGACACCGTAGGCGCCGCTCTGCACGAAGGCGCGGTGCGCCTGCTGGGAGGTGATGTGGATGATCCGCCCGAAGCCCCGCTCGGCCATGCCGGGGCCGAACCGCTGCCCGAGCAGGAACGGGGCCTCCAGGTTCACCGCCATGGTGGTGTCCCAGACGTCCTCGCCCAACTCCTCCAGCGGCGGCCGGAGGTTGATCCCGGCGGAGTTGACCAGGATGTCGGGCTCGCCGAAGACGGCCGCGGCCTCCTCGGCCGCCGCGCGCACGCCGTCGCGGGTGCCCAGGTCACCGCTGACCCAGGCCGCCCGGCAGCCGTCCGCCACCAACTCGTCCACGGTGGCGACCAGTTCCGTCTTCCTCCGCGCGACGATCACCACGCTCGCCCCGGCCCGGGCCAGCGCCCCGGCGATGGCCCGCCCGATACCGGAACTGCCTCCGGTCACCACGGCGACACGGCCGTCCAGGGAGAAGAGGTCGGAGAGATAGGCATGCGACGACGTCATGCCGGAAGCGTAGAGCGCGCGTTCCGGCCGCCGCGCGGCGCCCGGGGTCCGACGTGGTGTCGCCGTGTCGCCTGTCACCGGGGTCGTAGGGTGCTCGGCATGAGCATCATCGGGGTGGGCGTCGACGTCGCCGAGATCGACCGGTTCCGGGCGTCCCTGGAGCGGACGCCGGGCCTGGCCGACCGGTTGTTCGTGGAGCGGGAGCTGCTGCTGCCCAGCGGGGACAGGCGCGGCATCGCCTCGCTCGCGGCCCGGTTCGCCGCGAAGGAGGCGCTGGCGAAGGCGCTGGGCGCGCCGCCGGGGCTGCAGTGGACCGACGCCGAGGTGTACGTGGAGGACACCGGGCAGCCGCGGCTGCGGGTGAAGGGGACCGTGGCCGCGCGGGCCGCCGAGCTGGGCGTGCGGGCCTGGCACGTGTCGCTCAGTCACGACGCGGGCGTGGCCTCGGCCGTGGTGGTCGCCGAGGGCTGACCGGCCCCCGGCCCGGGTGTGGGCGGTGGGGGTTACGGGGCAGACTCGGTGCCATGCGTACTGCGTACAGCGTGGAGACGGTAAGGGCCGCCGAGCGGGCGTTGATGGCACGGCTGCCGGAGGGCGCGCTGATGCAGCGGGCCGCCGCCGGGCTGGCCGCCGCCTGCGCCGAACTGCTCGGGCGGGTGTACGGCAGCCGGGTGGTGCTGCTCGTCGGCAGCGGCGACAACGGCGGGGACGCCCTGTACGCGGGGGCCCGGCTGGCCCGGCGCGGCGCCGGGGTGACGGCCGTCCTGCTGACGCCCGGACGCGCCCATGGCGGCGGTCTGGCGGCCTTGCGGCGGGCGGGTGGCACGGTCGTCACCGCGGACTGCGCCGCCTCTTCGGACGAACTGGTCCTGCGGGCCGACCTGGTGGTGGACGGGATCGTCGGGATCGGGGGCAAGGGCGGGCTGCGGCCGGACGCCGAGCGGCTCGCCGGGGTGGTGGCGCGGTCCCGGGCCGCCGTCGTCGCCGTGGACCTGCCCAGCGGCGTCGACGCGGACACCGGGGAAGTGCGGGGGGCCGCGCTCCGGGCCGACCTGACCGTCACCTTCGGCGCGTACAAGCCGGGGCTGCTGGTGGATCCCGCGCGGGAGTACGCGGGAGTGGTGCGGCTCGTCGACATCGGTCTCGAACCGCCGCCCGCCGACGCCGTACTGGAGGCCCTGCAACACGCCGACGTGGCACGGCTGTTGCCGCTGCCGACGGGGGAGAGCGACAAGTACCGGCGCGGGGTGGTCGGGATCGCCGCCGGATCGGCTCGCTATCCCGGGGCGGCCGTGCTGGCGGTGTCGGGCGCGCTGCGGGGCGGGGCCGGGGCCGTGCGGTACGTCGGACCGGCCGGGGACGCGGTCATCGCCCGCTTCCCGGAGACCCTCGTCTCGGACGCCGGGCCCGCGAAGGCCGGGCGGGTGCAGGCCTGGGTGGTCGGGCCCGGCGCCGGGGACGACACGGCCACCGTCGCCGAGGTGCTGGAGGCGGACGTGCCGGTGCTGCTGGACGCGGACGGGCTGCGGCTGGCCGACCGGGACGCGGTACGTCGGCGTACGGCGCCGACGCTGATGACCCCGCACGCGGGGGAGGCCGCCGCGTTGCTGGGGGTGCGGCGCGAGGAGGTCGAGACGGCCCGGCTGGCCGCGGTGCGGGAGCTGGCGGCGGTGTACCGGGCGACCGTGCTGCTGAAGGGGTCGACGACACTGGTCGCCGACTTCGCGGGCGGGCCGGTGCGGGTGAACGCCACGGGAACGCCGTGGCTGGCCACGGCCGGGAGCGGGGACGTGCTGTCCGGGCTGGCGGGGTCCTTGCTGGCGGCGGGGCTGGGGGCGGCGGACGCGGGGAGCGCGGCGGCGTACCTGCACGGGCTGGCGGGACGGTTCGCCGCGGAGGGCGCGCCGACGGGCGCGCATGACGTGGCGTCACACATCCCGCAGGCGTGGAGGGACGTACAGAACTGACCGGAGCCGGTTCCCTCCGGGGGTGGGGCGGGGTGGTCTCGCTGCTGTGGCCGGGGGTGGTGCAACTCCCCTGGGGCGGGGGGCAGTGGGGCGGTGCGGTGGGGTCGGCGGTGGTGAAACTCCCTGGGGGCGTGGGGAACTGCGTGTGCAGCGCCCGCGTACCGGGGGCCCCGTGGTCGGCCGGAGGCGCGACGGCGGGACCCGGCCCACGTCCCGCGGGAGGCGGCTCTGAGAGACTGGGGGTGCCATGAGTGAGACAGCAGCTGTGCCGACCGCCGCCCTGCGCGCCCGCGCCGAGATCGATCTGGGCGCCCTGCGCGCCAATGTGCGGGCCCTGCGCGCCCGGGCCGGGGGCGCCGCCGTGATGGCCGTCGTCAAGTCCGACGGATACGGTCACGGCGCGGTGCCGTGTGCCCGCGCCGCCCTCGCGGCGGGCGCGAGCTGGCTCGGCACGGCCACGCCCGAGGAGGCCTTCGCGCTGCGCGCGGCCGGGCTGCCCGGCCGCGTCCTGTGCTGGCTGTGGGTGCCGGGCGGGCCCTGGCGGCAGGCGATCGAGGCCGACATCGACGTCTCGCTCAGCGGCATGTGGGCCCTGCGGGAGGTCGTCGAGGCCGCCCGTGCGGCGGGGCGCCCCGCGCGCGTGCAGCTCAAGGCCGACACCGGACTCGGCCGCAACGGCTGCCAGCCGGGGGAGGACTGGTCCGAGCTGGTCGGCGCCGCCCTGCGCGCGCAGGCCGAGGGGCTGGTCCGCGTCACCGGAGTGTGGTCGCACTTCGCGTGCGCCGACGAGCCGGGGCACCCGTCCATCGCCGCCCAGCTCACCCGGTTCCGCGAGATGCTGGCGTACGCCGAGGGCCAGGGCGTACGGCCCGAGGTGCGGCACATCGCCAACTCGCCGGCCACCCTCACCCTCCCCGAGTCCCACTTCGACCTGGTCCGCACGGGCATCGCCCTGTACGGCATCTCGCCCAGCCCGGAGCTGGGCACCCCGGCGGACTTCGGGCTGCGCCCGGTGATGACGCTCAGCGCCTCGCTGGCCCTGGTCAAGCGCACCCCGGCCGGGCACGGCGTCAGCTACGGCCATCACTACGTCACGCCCGGCGAGACCACGCTCGGCCTCGTGCCGGTCGGATACGCGGACGGCATCCCGCGGCACGCCTCGGGCACCGGCCCGGTGCTGGTCGGCGGCAAGTGGCGGACGATCGCCGGTCGGGTCGCCATGGACCAGTTCGTGGTGGACCTGGGCGGTGACGAGCCCCCGGAGGGCAGCGAGGCCGTGCTGTTCGGGCCCGGTGACCGCGGTGAGCCCACGGCCGAGGACTGGGCGCAGGCCTGCGGCACGATCGCGTACGAGATCGTCACACGCATCGGAACGCGCGTTCCGCGCGTCTATGTGGACGCGTCCACGTGAACGCGTCCATGTGAGCGCATTCACGTGAACGTGCAAGAACTCGGGTAACCCGTTCCGCGGCGGCACCCACCCAGGCGAACTGCAGTACGGCGAAGAGGAGCGGTACGTGAGCGAGAGCAGCGCGGAGGTCGTGGCGGAAGTCGTCGCCTCCGCGGCCGCCGCCTCCGCCGCGGGGGCGGCCGGGAGCTGGCGCAGGGCGACCGGCATCGCCGGTGCCGCGATAGGCGTGCTCGCCGCGGGAGCGGCGGCCGGTGTCGCCATCGAGCGGATGACGGTGGGGCGCGGGATGCGCCGCAGGGCCCGGCTGGCGCTCGACGCGGCGGGCCCGTACGGCACCCTGCGCGGCACCCCCGGCAAGGCGTACGCCGACGACGGCACCGAGCTGTACTACGAGGTCGACGAGGCCGAGCCCGACGTCGGTCCCAACGTCTCACCGCGCCGGCGCCGGCTCTTCGGCCGCAAGGCGCCCGCCCCGGTCACCGTCGTCTTCTGCCACGGCTACTGCCTCAGCCTGGACTCCTGGCACTTCCAGCGGGCGGCCCTGCGCGGGGTCGTGCGGACCGTGTACTGGGACCAGCGCAGTCACGGGCGTTCCGGGCGGGGCGTGGCCCAGACCCGGGACCGGGTGCCCGTCACCATCGACCAGCTCGGCCGCGATCTGAAGGCCGTGCTCGACGCCGCCGCACCGGACGGGCCGGTGGTGCTGGTCGGTCACTCGATGGGCGGCATGACCATGATGGCCCTCGCCGCGGAGTACCCCGAGCTGATCCGGGACCGGGTCGTCGCCACCGCCTTCGTCGGGACGTCGTCCGGGCGGCTCGGCGAGGTCAACTTCGGGCTGCCGGTGGCCGGCGTCAACGCGGTCCGCCGGATCCTCCCCGGGGTGCTGAAGGCGCTCGGACAGCAGGCGGAGTGGGTGGAAAAGGGGCGCCGGGCCACCGCCGACCTGTTCGCGGGGATCATCAAGCGGTACTCGTTCGCGGGCCGGGACGTCGACCCGGCCGTGGAGCGCTTCGCCGAGCGGATGATCGAGTCGACGCCGATCGACGTGGTCGCCGAGTTCTACCCGGCCTTCACCGACCACGACAAGACCGGGGCGCTGGTCTGCTTCCGGGACATACCGGTGCTCGTGCTGGCCGGCGTCCAGGACCTGGTCACGCCCAGCGAGCACAGCGAGGCCATCGCCGACCTGCTGCCCGACGCCGAGCTGGTGCTCGTGCCGGACGCGGGACACCTGGTGATGCTGGAGCACCCGGAAGTGGTCACCGACCGCCTCGCCGACCTGCTCACCCGCGCGGGTGCGGTGCCCGCAGGGGCTACCGTAAGTGGCTATGGAAGCACCAGCAGCACCGTACGACCCCGCTGAGACCCAGCTGACCGTCACCTCCCCGGAACAGATGCGGGAGCTGGGCCGCCGACTGGCCAAGCTGCTGCGCGCGGGCGACCTGGTGATGCTCACCGGCGAGCTGGGCGCGGGCAAGACCACGCTGACCCGCGGGCTCGGTGAGGGCCTGGGCGTGCGCGGCGCGGTCACCTCGCCGACCTTCGTGATCGCCCGCGTGCACCCGTCCCTCGGGGACGGCCCGCCCCTGGTGCACGTCGACGCCTACCGGCTCTCCGGCGGCCTGGACGAGATGGAGGACCTGGACCTCGACGTCTCGCTGCCCGACTCGGTGATCGTCGTGGAATGGGGCGAGGGCAAGGTCGAGGAGCTGACCGAGGACCGCCTCCAGGTGGTCATCCACCGCGCGGTCGGCGACACCACGGACGAGGTACGGCACGTGACGGTGACCGGCCTGGGCGAACGCTGGTCCGACGCGGACCTGGAGCCGTTGTCCGGCTGAGACCGCCGACACGTTCCGACAAGCCGTCGGCAACATATTGCGCAGGACGCCCCGGGCGTGGTCACATGGGAGCCACCCCGTACTTAGGCATGCCTAAGTACACCCGCCCCCGCACGTCAGGAGGCGTCCATGGCCGCAGTACAACCGGTATCGATGCACCAACTGCTGGCCTCGTGCGAGGCGGCGAAGGCGGTCTCCCGTCCACCCCGGGCCCCGGAGGCGCGCCCCGAGGGGGCGCGGGGCCGTGCCGATCACGCGACCGCCGCCGCGTGCGCGCGACCCGCCGCGACGAACCCGCGGACGCCCGACGGCGCACCCCGCCACGACGCCTAGCGGATGACGACGACCCTCACGCCGATCGTCGCGAAGTTCCACATCGCGTTCCCGTCCGCCCGCGTCTCCCGGATGCCGCCCGTCTTCACGCCGGAGTCGGCCGCCATGCCCTCCGCACCGCCGTCCACCGCCGCGCTGAACCCGATGGCCACCCCGTCCACGGTGGTGAACCGCACCACGTGCTCGATGGGGATGCTGTCGGTGCCGGTGGCCGTGTTGGAGCGGGACGTGACCCAGTAGGTGCCGACCGGCGGGTCGACGCTGCCCGGCCGCACCGGGAAGGTGCGCTGCACCCGGTTCCCGGGCGTGACCAGCCAGACCCGGTCGTCGTCCACCGAGTACACGACCCGTTCACCCGTTCCGGAACCGCTCGGCAGCGCGGTCGGGTTGTGCCGGTCCCGGGGCGCCTTGGACGTGGGCGTCGCGTGCACCGCCGGCCCCGCGCCCAGGCTCGCCGGGACGGTCGCCTGGGCCCGGTAGGCGAGGAAACCGACCGTTCCCAGCGCCGCCGCGGTGAGGGCGGCCACGATCCCCGAGCTGGTCCCTGCCACCTGCGCCACCTCTGCTCGTGCCGTCATCCGGTACATATGTCGTACTTCGTACAGACCGTAGCAGTCGGTGACCGTCCGTCCCGGACGACCCTGCGGGCGGCGCGGGCGCCGTAGGCTGTTCGCGTGCTCTTGCTCGCTCTGGATACCGCAACACCCGCCGTCACCGTCGCCCTGCACGACGGCACCGACGTCATCGCCTCGTCGAGCCAGGTGGACGCGCGCCGGCACGGAGAGCTGCTGCTGCCGGCCGTCGACCGGGTCCTCGCCGAGGCCGGACTGAAACTGGAGGCCGTCACCGGGATCGTCGTCGGCACCGGGCCCGGCCCCTACACCGGCCTGCGCGTCGGCCTGATGACCGCGGACACCTTCGGTCTGGCGCTCGGCGTCCCCGTGCACGGCCTCTGCACGCTCGACGGCCTCGCCTACGCCGCCGACATCGAGAAGGGCCCCTTCGTCGTGGCGACCGACGCCCGGCGCAAGGAGGTCTACTGGGCCACCTACGCCGACTCCCGGACCCGGCTGACCGGCCCGGCCGTCGACCGCCCGGCCGACATCGCCGAGCAGGTCGCGGGCCTTCCGGCGGTCGGCGCGGGCGCGCTGCTCTACCCGGACACGTTCCCGCGCGCCCACGAGCCCGAGTACGTGTCCGCCGCCGCCCTCGCCTCGCTCGCCGCGGAGAAGCTGGCCGCGGGCGAGGAACTCACGGCGCCCCGGCCGCTGTACCTGCGCCGGCCGGACGCCCAGGTCCCCAAGAACTACAAGGTGGTCACCCCCAAGTGACACAGCCGGCACCTCCCCGACTGCGCGAGATGCGCTGGTGGGACATCGACCCGGTCCTGGAGCTGGAACGGGACCTGTTCCCCGAGGACGCCTGGTCCCGGGGCATGTTCTGGTCCGAGCTGGCCCACTCCCGGGGCCCCGAGGCCACCCGCTGCTACCTCGTCGCAGAGTCCGCCGGCGGCCGGATCGTCGGGTACGCGGGCCTGGCCGCCGCCGGCGACCTGGCCGACGTACAGACCATCGCCGTCGCCCGCGACCACCAGGGCACCGGCCTCGGTGCCCGTCTGCTGACCGAGCTGCTGCGCGCCGCGACCGCGTTCGAGTGCCACGAGGTGATGCTCGAATGCCGGGTGGACAACCTTCCCGCCCAGAAGCTCTACGAGCGCTTCGGCTTCACCCCCATCGGCTTCCGGCGCGGCTACTACCAGCCGGGCAACGTGGACGCCCTGGTGATGCGCCTGACCACGGAACCCGGCAGCGGCTCGGCCGCGGGCTCCGCCTCAGTACAAGGAACCGATATCAATGACTGACGAACCTCTCGTCCTCGGCATCGAGACCTCCTGCGACGAGACCGGCGTCGGCATCGTCCGCGGCACCACCCTGCTGGCGGACGCCGTCGCCTCCAGCGTCGACGAGCACGCCCGCTTCGGCGGTGTCGTCCCGGAGGTGGCGTCCCGGGCGCACCTGGAGGCGATGGTCCCCACCATCGACCGCGCGTTGAAGGAGGCGGGGGTCAGCGCCAAGGACCTGGACGGCATCGCGGTCACCGCGGGCCCCGGCCTCGCGGGCGCCCTGCTCGTCGGCGTCTCGGCGGCCAAGGCGTACGCCTACGCGCTCGGCAAGCCCCTGTACGGCGTCAACCACCTCGCCTCGCACATCTGCGTGGACCAGCTCGAGCACGGCCCGCTGCCCGAGCCGACGATGGCCCTGCTGGTCTCCGGCGGCCACTCCTCGCTGCTGCTCTCGTCGGACATCACCTCCGACGTCCGCCCGATGGGCCAGACCATCGACGACGCGGCCGGCGAGGCCTTCGACAAGATCGCCCGGGTGCTGGACCTGGGCTTCCCCGGCGGCCCGGTCATCGACAGGTACGCCAGGGAGGGCGACCCGGAGGCCATCGCCTTCCCGCGCGGCCTGACCGGCCCGCGCGACCCGGCGTACGACTTCTCCTTCTCCGGCCTGAAGACCGCCGTGGCCCGCTGGATCGAGGCCAGGCGCGCGGCCGGCGAGGAGGTCCCGGTCCGTGACGTGGCCGCCTCCTTCCAGGAGGCCGTGGTCGACGTGCTCACCCGCAAGGCCGTCCGCGCCTGCAAGGACGAGGGCGTGGACCACCTGATGATCGGCGGCGGTGTGGCGGCCAACTCCCGGCTGCGCGCCCTCGCCCAGGAGCGCTGCGAGGCCGCCGGCATCCGGCTGCGCGTGCCGCGCCCCAAGCTGTGCACGGACAACGGCGCGATGGTGGCCGCGCTGGGCGCCGAGATGGTCGCCCGGGGCCGGTCCGCGTCGAGCTGGGACCTGTCGGCCGACTCCTCCCTGCCGGTGACCGACCCGCACGTGCCCGGTCACGACCACGACCACGTGCACGAGGTCAGCAAGGAGAATCTCTACTCGTGACCGTCGCCCTGATGTGGGAGGCCCGGGCCGCCGAGGGCAGGGGCGCGGACCTGCTGGCCTGGGTGCGCGAACAGGCCCTCGCCGCAGAGCCGTTGCGCCGCGAGACCTTCCGCGCGCCGCAGGACCGGGTGCTGGTCGTCACGTGGTGGGACGCGCCGTACGACGCCCCGCTCCCGGAACTGCCGGAGCCGGGCCCGGAGTTGGTGACCCGGGCCGTGCACCGGTGGCGGTTCGAGGCGGTGGCTGAGGACTGAGTTGGGGGAACGGCCCCGACTGCGCTATGATCATCACACAGCGAACGGCCGGAACACCGGTCCGGACGCAGTGCGTTGGTGGTCCAAGGAAAGACGTCCCGCTTCCTGCGGGGAGATGCAGGTGCAAGGCCTGCCCGGCGCTCCATTCGACACCCCGCCCCCGGGTTCCCGGCGGCGGGGTGTTCGCGTTTCACGGACCCGATCACGAATGTTTCGCTAGATCACTCGAATGTTCCGATGGGCCCGGGCATGCCGAGGGCTTCGTCGAGCGCTCCCGCGGGGATACGATCGCGGGCATGAAGCCCTCGAAGCCCGCAGAAACGCAGACGGCGACCCTCGCCGAGATCGCCCGTGAGGCGGGGGTCTCCGCTCCGACTGTTTCGAAGGTCCTCAACGGCCGCGCCGATGTCGCCCCCGCGACCCGCACGCGCGTCGAGGAGCTGCTGCGCGCCTACGGCTACCGGCGCCGTCGTGCCGAGGCCTCCCGCTCGCCGCTGATCGACGTGGTCTTCCACGAGCTGGAGAGCGCCTGGGCGATGGAGGTCATCCGGGGCGTGGAGAACGTCGCCCGGGACGCCGGGCTGAGCGTGGTCCTGTCCGAGTCGGCCGGCCGGCTCACCCCCGGCCGCACCTGGGCCGACCAGGTCGCCGCCCGCCGCCCGCACGGCGTGGTGCTCGTGCTCTCCGAGCTCGACGAGTCCCAGCGGGCGCTGCTGACCAGCCGCTCCATCCCGTTCGTGGTGATGGACCCGGCCGGCGACCCGGGCCCGGACGTGCCCTCCATCGGTGCCACCAACTGGCAGGGCGGTCTCGCCGCCACCCGCCACCTGGTGGAACTCGGCCACACCCGGATCGGCGCGATCAGCGGCCCGTCCCGGATGATGTGCAGCCGGGCCCGGGTCGACGGCTACCGGGCCGCCCTGGAGACGGCCGGGCTGCCCGTCGACCCCTCCCTCGTCGTGGCCGGCGACTTCCACCACGACGCGGGCTACCGCCTGGGCCTGGAACTGCTGCGCCGCCCGGACCGGCCCACCGCCGTCTTCGCGGGCAACGACCTCCAGGCGCTCGGCCTGTACGAGGCCGCCCGTGAGCTGGGCCTGCGCGTCCCGGAGGACCTCAGCGTGGTCGGCTTCGACGATCTGCCGGTGGCCCGCTGGGTGGGCCCGCCGCTGACGACCGTACGGCAGCCGCTCACCGAGATGGCCGAGGCCGCGGCCCGGCTGGTGCTGGAGCTGGGGAGCGAGCGGGAGGAGCGGGCGGCGACCCGGGTGGAGCTGGCGACGAGCCTGGTGGTGCGGTCCAGCACCACCGCGCCGGCCGTGGCCGGAAGTTGACGTAGTCGGCTGCGAGGCGCCGCCGGCACCGGTTCATCTCCCAGGCCTGGAACGCCACCTGAGCCCAGTCGGGCGCGGCCGTCTCCCGCGCCAACGCCTCCTCCAACGGATCGGTGCCGGACGGCGGTTCGGTGACCTTCGGTTCCAATGCGTGCTGGAGCGGCAGCGATCGGGTACCCACAGTGACGCTCGGATGAGAATTTCCCAAGAAAACCGACTCGGACGGCTTCCGCTAACAGTCCCCTAATAATTCGGACTTATGTTCCTGTCGTGACGCGACACGAGGAGCAAGGCGACGCGGGCAGACAGGTGGGCCGGCGATCGAGAGCGCTGAAGATCGTCGGCCTCACTCTGACGGGCACCCTGGTGCTGGGCGCGGCGGCGGCCGGCTGGGCCTACTGGCATCTCGACCACAACATCAGAAGCGTCGACATCGACAGCGCACTCGGCGACGACCGTCCGGCCAGGGCGGTGGTCACCCCGTCCGCGACCGCCTCGGCGGACGCCTCCCCGCTGCCCACCGGCTCCCTCAACATCCTGGTCCTCGGCTCGGACTCGCGCAGCGGCGAGGACAACCAGGAGCTGGGCGGCGGCGACAGCGGCGGAGCCCGGTCCGACACCGCGATGGTGGTGCACATCGACGCGGGCCGGACGAAGGCCACCGTCGTCAGCATCCCGCGCGACACCCTGGTCACCCGCCCGTCCTGCCCGCTCGCCTCGGGCGGCAGCACGGCACCGGCGTACGGCGCCATGTTCAACAGCGCCTACGCGGTGGGCGGCCCCGTGTGCGCGGTGAAGACCGTCGAGACCCTCACCGGCGTCCGCATGGACCACTACCTGGAGATCGACTTCTCCGGCTTCGCCAAGCTGGTCGACGCGCTCGGCGGGGTCGACGTCACCACCGGCCAGGACATCGACGACGACAAGAGCCACCTGCACCTCGAGGCCGGCGCCCACCACCTCGACGGCAAGCAGGCCCTCGCCCTCGCCCGCACCCGGCACGGCATAGGCGACGGCAGCGACCTGGGCCGGATAGGGCTCCAGCAGACGCTGGTCAAGGCCCTGCTGGAGCAGATGTCCGGCGCCGGTCTGCTCTCCGACCCGGCCCGGCTGTACCAGGTCGCCGACGCCGTCACCACCAGCGTCACCACCGACACCGGCCTGAACTCCCTGAACGAGCTGGTGAGCCTCGGCCGGAGCCTGAAGGGACTGACCGCCGACCGGGTGCGGACGGTGACCATGCCGGTCGTCACGGCACCCTCCGACCCCAACCGGGTCGTCGCCCAGGAGCCGGCCGCGAACGACCTCTGGGCCTCCCTGCGCTGAGCCGTGGAAGTCCCGGAACTTTTTTCCGCGACCGTGTCGATCCGGGTGTCTCCCGTTCGACGCAAGGGGTGAGCGGCGGGAACGGACCCGCCGCCCCGACCGAAGGAGTCACCATGCCCCGCTACCTGTCGCTCGTGCGCGTCGACGAGTCCACGGGCCCCGCCGGGGGGCCCAGCGCGGAGCTGATGCAGCGGATGGGCGAGCTGATCGAGGAGATGACCAAGGCCGGTGTGCTGCTCGACACCGCCGGGCTCACCCCGTCCGCCGAGGCCGTCCGGACGGAGTGGGACGGGGAGAAGGTCTCCGTGACCGACGGCCCGTTCACCGAGTCCAAGGAGGTCGTCGGCGGCTACGCGCTCATGCAGTGCAAGGACCGGGCCGAGGCGCTGGAGTGGACCCAGCGCTTCCTGAAGGTCCACGGCCCGGAGTGGCGGCTCGCCTGCGAGCTGCGGGAGATCGCCGAGGGCTGAGCCCGTTTGGCCCGCCGCCGTCCAGGGTGTTGCATGGTGGGCTGTGGACACACAGCCCGCCACGGCGCACGCCATCGAGACCGTCTTCCGCCTGGAGTCGCCCCGGGTGATCGCCGGGGTGGCCCGGATCGTCCGGGACGTCGGCATCGCCGAGGAGCTGGCGCAGGACGCACTGGTCGCCGCCCTGGAGCGGTGGCCGCTGGACGGGGTGCCGGACAACCCCGGCGCCTGGCTCATGGCCACCGCCCGGAACCGGGCCGTCGACCTGGTCCGGCGCCGCGAGACCTACGCCCGCAAACTCGCCGAGCTCGGCCGCGACCTGGAGACGGCCCCGCCGTCGTACGACGCGCCGGCCGACCCGGACGACATCGACGACGACCTGCTCCGGCTGGTCTTCACCGCCTGCCACCCGGTGCTGTCGCCGGAGGCCCGCACCGCGCTCACCCTGCGCCTGCTCGGCGGTCTGACCACGGCCGAGATCGCCCGTGCCTACCTGGTCCCGGAGCCGACGGTCGCCCAGCGGATCGTCCGCGCCAAGCGCACCCTGGCGAAGCGGAACATCGCCTTCGAGGTGCCGTACGGACCCGACCGCGAGGCCCGCCTCGGCTCCGTGCTGGACGTCATCTACCTGATCTTCAACGAGGGGTACGCGGCCACCGCCGGCGACGACTGGCTGCGCCCCGGCCTGTGCGAGGACGCGCTGCGGCTGGCCCGGGTGCTGTCCGCGCTGATGCCCAAGGAGCCCGAGGTGCACGGCCTGACCGCGCTGCTGGAGTTCCAGGCGTCCCGCGCCGCCGCCCGCACCGGCACCGACGGCACGCCGGTACTGCTCAAGGACCAGGACCGCCGCCGCTGGAACCGCATGCTCATCGCGCGCGGGGTCCGGGCCCTCGACCGCGCCGAGGCCACCGCGAGCGGCCCCCCGGGCCCGTACACCCTCCAGGCGGCGATCGCCGCCTGCCACGCGCGCGCGTACACGTACGAGGAGACGGACTGGCGCGCCATCGCCACCCTGTACGGCCTGCTGGCCGTCCGCGCGCCGTCCCCGGTGGTCGAGCTGAACCGCGCGGTCGCCGTGTCGATGGCCGACGGCCCGGAGGCGGCCCTGGAGCTGGTGGACGCCCTGGCCGCCGCGCCCGCGCTGCGCGGCTACCACCTGCTGCCCAGCGTCCGCGGGGACCTCCTCTCCCGCCTCGGCCGGACCGCCGAGGCCCGCGAGGAGTTCCTGCGGGCGGCGGCCCTGACCCACAACGGGAGGGAACGGCAGCTACTGCTGCGCAGGGCGCGTGAGTGCGGCTGAGCGTCAGCCCAGCGGACGGCCGATCAGCATCGTCGGCGCCCCGGCGACGCGGGTGAGGAAGACGGTGGCCGCGTTCGGCCCCTGCGGCTTCACCTTCCGGCGCAGCTCCTCCGGCTCGACCGCCGAACCGCGCTTCTTCACGGTCAGCGTGCCGACCTCGCGCTCGCGCAGCAGGGCCTTCAGCTTCTTCACGTTGAACGGCAGCCGGTCGGTGATCTCGTAGGCGGTGGCGTACGGCGTGGGCCGCGGCTCGTCCGCGGTGACGTACGCGATGGTCGGGTCCAGGAGCCCGCCGCCGACCTCCTCGGCCACCTCCGCGACCAGGTGCGCGCGGATCACGGCGCCGTCCGGCTCGTACAGGTACCGCCCCACCGGCCGCACCCCGGGATCGGGCAGTCCGCGGCCGAGCAGCGTGCGCGGCCCCGGCAGCAGCGTGGCCCGCACCGCGCCCGGCGTCCCGGTCCCGAACCACAGCACCGCCTCCTTCACGTCGCCGCCGTCGGAGACCCACTCGGCCTCGGCCGCGGCCGGGACCACCTCGTGCGGGATGCCCGGAGCGATCTTCAGTGCGGCGCGGGGCGCCTTGAGGGCCGTCTCGACCGCCCAGGACAGCGGCGGCGAGTACGCCTCCGGGTCGAACACGCGGCCGCGCCCACCCCTGCGCGCGGGGTCCACGAACACCGCGTCGTACCCGGCGGTGTCCACCTCCGTGACGTCGGCCTCGCGCACCTCGATCAGGCCGGCCAGCCCCAGCGCCTCGGCGTTCGCCCGCGCCGCGGCCGCCGTCAGCGGGTCCCGGTCCACGGCCAGCACCCGGATCCCGGCCCGCGCCAGCGCGATGGCGTCCCCGCCGATCCCGCAGCACAGGTCGGCGACGGAGGTCACGCCGAGCTCCTTCAGCCGCCCGGCCCGGTACGCCGCCACGGAAGCCCGCGTCGACTGCTCGACCCCGTTGGGCGTGAAGAACATGCGCCCGGCGTCCTCGGCCCCGAACTTCGCCACCGCCCGCTGCCGCAGCCGGGCCTGGCCGAGCGCGGCGGAGACCAGCTCGGCCGGGTGCTCGCGGCGCAGCCGGGTGGCCACGGCCAGCTCCCGCGCGGGCTCGGTGTCGCGCACCTCGTCGAGGAGGGCGCGGCCTTCGGGGGTGAGGAGCAGAGCGAGGTCGTTCACCGGGTCATTGTGGGCCAGTCGGTGGATGGTGCGCCTCCCGCGGCGGTGTCGTCCGGGGTCGCGGGCCGGGGCCTGGGAGGATCCGGCACCATGCGAGCAGTAGTACAAAATGACAAAAGTCGGACTCGTCTCCGGCGGCTGGCCCTCTGCGGCGGAGCCGCCACACTGGCCGCCGCCACCCTGCTCTCCGGATGCGCCGGGCCCGAGTCCGTGCGCACCGCGTCCGGCCAGGGCGGCCCCGCCCAGCCCCAGGACCCGGCGGCGCGCCGGGCCGCCGAACACGCCCGGCTGGCCGCCGCCGCCCGGCGCTGGCGGCTGGACCAGGTCCCGCTCACGCCTCCGCCGCCACCCGCGGTGAAGCCGAGGATCACCGCCCGCGACGGATTCGAGGTGGACCACCAGGAGGACTGGGACCTGCCCCCCGTCTTCACCACGGTCCCCACCCGGGACAAGGTCGTGTTCCTGACGATCGACGACGGCGCCGAGAAGGACCCGCGGTTCCTCGCCATGATGCGCGAGCTCAAGATCCCGTACACCGCCTTCCTCAGCGACTACCTGGTGAAGGACGACTACGCCTACTTCCGGAAGATGCGGTCCTACGGCAACACCCTCAACAACCACACCCTGCACCACCCCTACCTGCCGGGCCTGTCCTACGAGGAGCAGAAGGACGAGATCTGCGGCATGCAGGCCGTCATGAAGAAGCAGTTCGGCAAGGCGCCCACCGTCTTCCGCCCGCCCTACGGCAACTACAACCAGGACACCCTGGTCGCCGCCAAGGAGTGCGGCATCAAGTACGCGCCGATCTGGAACGAGGAGGTCTTCGTCGACCACTGGGAGTACCGCGAGGACGACAAGCGGCTGCGCAGCGGCGACATCGTCCTCACCCACTTCCGCGGCCGGGACGACTGGGACGGCACGATGGTGGACGACATGCGCCGCTTCCTGAACAAGGTCACGCGCGAGGGCTACGCCGTGGCCCGCCTGGAGGACTACCTGTGATGCGGGCTCGGGGCCCGGCCGCGGCCCTCGCCGCGGCCCTGCTCCTGACGGGCTGCGCCCAGTCCGTCGACCCCATCGAACGCCTCGGCAAGAAGGCCGCCGAAGGGGTACGCCCGCACACCACCGCCCCCGACCACCGCTACCGCGCCTGGGGCCTGACCCGGCCCCTCGCCCGCTCCCCGGTGCCCCCGGCCCGCCCGCTCGCCGAGCACCAGGGGGCCGGCGCCCCGCCCCCCGTGGTCGACCACGTCCCCACCCGCGACCCGGTCGTCTTCCTCACCTACGACGACGGCGCCGAGCGGGACCCCCGCTTCGTCGACATGGTCCGCGAACTGAGGCTCCCGGTCACCCTGTTCCTCACCGACAGCGTCGCCGCCCCCGGCTACCACCACTTCGCCCGCCTGCGCGCCCTCGGCGCCGGCATCCAGAACCACACCGTCGACCACCGGGCCCCGGCCGGACTGCCGTACGCCGGCCAGCGCGCCGAGATCTGCGGCCAGCAGGACCGCCTCCGCGCCGCCCTCGGCGTCCGGCCCCGCCTCTTCCGCCCGCCCTACGGCTCCTACGACCGCACCACCCTGCGCGCGGCGGCCGACTGCGGCATCTCCGCGCTCGTCCTGTGGCGCGCCGCCCAGACCCCGGCCGGTCTCGCCTACACCCACGGCCCCCACCACCTCCGCCCCGGCGACATCGTCCTGGTGGGCCCCGACGAGTCGACCGGCCCGGCCCTGTGGGAGCGGACGGTACGGGTGCTGACGGAGGCGCAGGGGAGAGGCCTCACGGTGGGCCTGCTGGAGGACTACCTGTGAGAACCGGCCTGTCCGGCGCGTGAGGGCGAGGGCCGCCGGGCCCCACGGCGGGGATCCGGGGACGGCGGTCCCCGGGACGGTGACCCGCATGCCGCGAATCCGGCCGACGCGCCGCGGGCAATTGGCACTCCGCTTGACCGAGTGCTAACCACGGTCATAGTCTCGGCTCTGGCACTCCCCCCTGGAGAGTGCCAGACAAACGCGACGGGCAGGTCCGGCACCCGCGACGACGGATCGACCTGGTCGCCACCTCAGACAGTTAACCCCGTGAGATCTCCGAAGGGGGAGGTCGGATCGTGACGACCGCCAGCTCCAAGGTTGCCATCAAGCCGCTCGAGGACCGCATCGTGGTCCAGCCGCTGGACGCCGAGCAGACCACGGCCTCTGGCCTGGTCATCCCGGACACCGCGAAGGAGAAGCCCCAGGAGGGCGCCGTCCTCGCCGTGGGCCCGGGCCGGTTCGAGAACGGCGAGCGTCTGCCGCTCGACGTCAAGGTCGGCGACGTCGTCCTCTACAGCAAGTACGGCGGCACCGAGGTGAAGTACAACGGCGACGAGTACCTCGTCCTCTCGGCTCGCGACGTCCTCGCGATCATCGAGAAGTAATCACCTCAAGCGACTCTCTGCTTGAAGCTGCGCCCCTGGCCCCCGCGATCGATAAGAAGCCGGGCGCCCGGGGCGCGGCGTTTTTCACCCACAGATTTCCGAGAGGGCTCCCGCTGCCATGGCGAAGATCCTGAAGTTCGACGAGGACGCCCGTCGCGCCCTTGAGCGCGGCGTCAACAAGCTTGCCGACACCGTCAAGGTGACGATCGGCCCCCGCGGCCGCAACGTCGTCATCGACAAGAAGTTCGGCGCCCCCACCATCACCAACGACGGTGTCACGATCGCCCGCGAGGTCGAGATCGAGGACCCGTACGAGAACCTCGGCGCGCAGCTGGTGAAGGAGGTGGCGACCAAGACCAACGACATCGCTGGTGACGGCACCACCACTGCCACCGTCCTCGCCCAGGCGCTGGTCCGCGAGGGCCTGAAGAACGTCGCCGCCGGTGCCTCCCCGGCCGCCCTGAAGAAGGGCATCGACGCCGCGGTCAAGGCCGTCTCCGAGGACCTGCTCGCCTCGGCCCGCCCGATCGACGAGAAGTCCGACATCGCCGCCGTCGCCGCGCTGTCCGCCCAGGACCAGCAGGTCGGCGAGCTGATCGCCGAGGCGATGGACAAGGTCGGCAAGGACGGTGTCATCACCGTCGAGGAGTCCAACACCTTCGGCCTGGAGCTGGACTTCACCGAGGGCATGGCCTTCGACAAGGGCTACCTGTCGCCGTACTTCGTGACGGACCAGGAGCGCATGGAGGCTGTCCTGGAGGACCCCTACATCCTCATCAACCAGGGCAAGATCTCCGCCATCGCGGACCTGCTGCCGCTGCTGGAGAAGGTCATCCAGGCCGGCTCCTCCAAGCCGCTGCTGATCATCGCCGAGGACGTCGAGGGCGAGGCCCTGTCGACCCTGGTCGTCAACAAGATCCGCGGCACCTTCAACGCCGTCGCGGTGAAGGCCCCCGGCTTCGGCGACCGCCGCAAGGCGATGCTCCAGGACATGGCCGTCCTCACCGGCGCCACCGTCATCTCCGAGGAGGTCGGCCTCAAGCTCGACCAGGTCGGCACCGACGTGCTCGGCTCCGCCCGCCGCGTCACCGTCACCAAGGACGACACCACGATCGTCGACGGCGCCGGCAAGTCCGAGGACGTGCAGGGCCGCATCGCCCAGATCAAGGCCGAGATCGAGAACACCGACTCCGACTGGGACCGCGAGAAGCTCCAGGAGCGCCTCGCCAAGCTGGCCGGCGGCGTGTGCGTGATCAAGGTCGGCGCCGCCACCGAGGTGGAGCTGAAGGAGAAGAAGCACCGTCTGGAGGACGCCATCTCCGCGACCCGCGCCGCGGTCGAGGAGGGCATCGTCTCCGGTGGTGGCTCCGCCCTGGTCCACGCCTCCAAGGTGCTGGACGGCAACCTCGACAAGTCCGGCGACGAGGCCACCGGTGTCTCCGTGGTCCGCAACGCCGTGGTCGAGCCGCTGCGCTGGATCGGCGAGAACGCCGGCCAGGAGGGCTACGTCATCGTGTCCAAGGTCAAGGACCTGGACAAGGGTCAGGGCTACAACGCCGCCACCGGCGAGTACGGCGACCTGATCAAGGCCGGCGTCATCGACCCGGTCAAGGTCACCCGCTCCGCCCTGGAGAACGCCGCCTCCATCGCCTCCCTGCTGCTCACGACCGAGACCCTGGTCGTCGAGAAGAAGGAAGAGGAGCCGGAGGCCGCGGGCCACGGCCACAGCCACGGCCACGCGCACTGAGCCCAGCGCTTCCGAGTGAAGGCCCGGCACCCCGACGAGGGGGCCGGGCCTTCGCCCTGTCCACTGCTCCGACGCGGCTACTGCTCCAACGTGTCCAGTGCGCCCAGCTGCTGCATCAGCCCGAGCTGGTCGTGCTGCCACCACAGCTCGGCGATCTTGCCGTTGTCGCCGAACCGGAACAGCGTCATCCCGGTCGCGGTGACCTGCCTGCCGGTGGGCGCGATCCCCAGGAAATCCCCTTGGTGCGTGGCGTACCAGGTCCAGCGCGCGCAGGCCCGGTCGCCCTGGGCGAGCACGTCCTCGACCGTGAACGCGAAGTCGAAGGCGCCGCGCCACATCCGGAACTCGGCGCGGACGTTGTCCAGCCCGATGGTGTCCTGCGGGTTCAGCGGATCATGGCTGTGGATGTCCTCGTCCAGCAGGTCGTTGAGCGGCGGCAGCTCGCCCTCGGTGCACAGCGCCTCGAAGAACCCGCGCACCATGCCCTCGGACAGGCTCTCGTCCCGTACGACGTCCAGGTCGGTGAACGTCGGCATCTCGTCGCACAGCGCGACCAGCCCCCGGAAGATCCGGTCGGTCTCCGGGAGGTTCGAGTTCCGCACCGCGTCCTCGTACGACGGGAACTCCACCAATTCGACGACGTGCGACGCGTCCGAGCGGTCGGTGCCGACCACCGCGTGCGTCGCCGTCCGCTTCCCCTTGGTCTGCCGCACCCAGTCGTCCATGAGCCGGTTCATCTCGTCCAGCCGGCTCGTCCTGCACTCGATGAGCTGTACGAAGGTCATGCGCCGCCTCCGGCCCCCCTGGTCCGGTACCGTCCCGCCCATTTTCCCACCGGGACGGCGGCGCCACCCGCCCGCTACTGCGGCCCGTACTTGCGCCCGGTCCGGGAGCTGACCCCGCCCAGCAGCCCGCGCGGCGTCACCTTCACCAGGCTCATCAGCGCCTTGTACCGGGGGTCGGGGATGGACACCGTCCTGCCGCGCGCGAGGTCGTTCAGGGCCGCCGCGACCAGTTTGTCGGCGTCCAGCCACATCCAGCCCGGGATGTTGTCCGTGCCCATGCCGGCCCGCTCGTGGAACTCGGTGCGCACGAACCCCGGGCACAGCGCCATCAGCCGGACCCCGCTGCCGGCCAGGTCCTTGGCCGCGCCCTGGGTGAACTGCACGACCCACGCCTTGGACGCGCCGTACGTGCCGCGCGGGACGAACGCGGCCACCGAGGCGACGTTCACCACCCCGCCCCGGCCGCGCTCGCGCATCGCCTCGGCCGCCGCCGACGTCAGCCGGAGCACCGCCTCGCAGTGCACCTTGAGCATCCGCAGCTCGTCCGCCATCGGTACCTCCAGATAGCGGCCCTTGTTGCCGAAGCCGGCGTTGTTGACCAGCAGGTCGACCGGGTTCTTCCGGTCGCCGAGCCGGTCGGCCACCGCCTCGATGCCCTTGTCCTGCGCCAGGTCGGCGGTCAGCACCTCCACCTCGATGCCGTGCCGGTCGTGCAGTTCCGTCGCCTGCTCACGCAGCCGCTTGGTGTCCCGCGCGACCAGGACGAGGTCATGCCCGTCAGCCGCCAGCCGCCGCGCGAACGCGGCACCGATCCCCGCGGTCGATCCCGTAATCAGAGCCGTTGTCATGGCCCAAGCGTAGTGACCCGGACCGACAGGCTCCGCGGTCCGCGCGCTGCGCCCGGTGCGCGGCCGGCGGGTCTCAGGCTCCGTGTTCGGACGCGTACTTCCGGGCCTTCGCCAGCGTCTCGGAGTGCAGCGCCGTGCCCGCCGCGAGCAGCCGGGGCAGCAGTTCCCGCTCGGTGGTGACCGCGCGGAACTGCATCGCCGCCGTCACCCCGTGGTCCGGCCGGTGCACGATCTCGACCGGATCGCCCGCCCGGATCTCACCCGGCTCGATCACCCGGAGGTAGGCGCCCGTTGCGCCCTTCCGCGTGAATCTCCTGACCCAGCCGCGCTCGCCCAGATGGCCCTGGAAGGTGGCGCACGGAATGCGGCCGGAGGTCACCTCCAGTACGACGGTGGAGCCGATCCGCCAGCGCTCTCCGATCACCGCCCCGGACACGTCCAGACCGTCCGTCGTGAGGTTCTCGCCGAAGCAACCGTTGGCCAACGATCTGCCGAGCTCGCGCTCCCAGGCGTCGAGGTCCTCCCGGGCGTACGCGTACACCGCCTGGTCGTCACCGCCGTGGTGGCGCGTGTCGCACACCGCGTCCCCGGCGAGCCCGCCCGCGCCGACGCCCTTGGGGCCGGGCGCCGCCACCCGCACCGGGCCGTCGGCAGGGCGCTTGTCGATGCCGGTCAGGCCGTCCGCCTGACTCGTGTAGGACACCTGCCGGGGCCTGCCCAGATTGACCGAGAGAAGCTTCATCCCCGCACGGTAAGCGATCCGGTCCCAAAGCGTCGACGCATTATCGGACACCCCGCCCAAGGCTGCCTTATGCTCGACGGGTGATCGAGGCCCGTCATCTCCGCGTCCTGCGCGCCGTCGCGACCACCGGTTCCTTCTCGGCGGCCGGACGCCAGCTGGGCTGCACCCAGCCCGCCGTCAGCCAGCAGATGAAGGCCCTGGAAGCCTCGGTCGGCACCCCGCTGCTGGTCCGCACCGGGCGCGAGATGCGCCTCACCCAGGCCGGCGAGGCCCTGGTCCGGCACGCCTCCGGCATCCTCGCCGGGCTCACCGCGGCCGAGGAGGAGGTCGCCGCCATCGCCGGCCTGCGTGCGGGACGGGTCCGGCTGGTCTCCTTCCCCAGCGGCAGCTCCACCCTGGTCCCGACCGCCCTGGCCGCCCTGCGCGCGGCCCACCCCGGCACCCGCGTCTCCCTGGAGGAGGCCGAGCCGCCGAGGTCCGTGGAACTGCTCCGCGAAGGCGACTGCGACCTCGCCCTGGCCTTCCGCTACGAGGGTGCGGCGGTCGCCGAGGACTGGGACGACCTCGTCGTGCGCCCCCTGCTGACGGACCGCCTGGTCGCCCTGGTGCCCGAACGGCACCGGCTCGCGCGCGCGGACACCGTCGCCATCGGCGAGCTGGCCCACGAGCCCTGGATCGCGGGCTGCCCGCGCTGCCGCGGCCAGCTCGTCGAGGTCTGCGAGGGGGCCGGGTTCACCCCGCGCATCGACTTCGCCACCGACGACTATCCGGCCGTGGTCGGCCTGGTCGGCGCCGGTCTCGGCGTCGCCGTACTGCCCCAGCTGGCCGTGGAGTCGGTACGGCCGCGGGGCGTGCGCACGGTACGGCTGGAACCGGCGGTACGGCGCGAGATCGTCGCCCTCACCCTGCCCGACCTGGCCCAGGTGCCGGCGGTGTCCGCCACGCTGGAGCAGCTGGCCCGGGCGGCGCGGGCGGCGGGGCGCGGTCAGGGATAGCCCAAAGACGCAGGGGGTCGCTCGCAGAAGGGTGACCGCCTGGGGAACGGCGGGTCGCCCGGACGGGCCACGGGCACGCGCGCGCGTGCCCGGTAAGGAAGTGGATGCTTTGCCTATGGGTGTTGCAGAAACGTTCCTTCAGTGATCCGAAGCTTCCCTCAGTGATCCGAAGCGGTGTCCCCGCTGGTGGTGGAGGCCGCCACCAGGCGGTTGCGTGCCCGCCCCATCAACTCCTCACGCTCGTCCTCGGTCAGGCCGCCCCAGACGCCGTACGGCTCGCGCACCGCCAGCGCGTGCGCCGCACACTCCGCACGGACCGGGCACCTCATGCAGACCTCTTTGGCCGAGTTCTCGCGAGCGCTCCGAGCCGCCCCGCGCTCGCCCTCCGGGTGGAAGAAGAGCGAGCTGTCCACCCCGCGGCAGGCAGCCAGCAGCTGCCAGTCCCACAGGTCCGCGTTCGGTCCGGGAAGGCGGGAGAAATCTGCCATTACGTGACCCCTTGTCGCCGTTCTGGGCGGATACGGTGCCAACGACCGTACATCTCCGGTCTAAGGAGATGAAAATATGACTCATTGCGAATCTAGCCCCGGACACTGCGAAACGGGAAGAAAAGGGGCTGAATGGGGCATAGGTTGTGATGAAAAGTTGTGGGTCCGTCGAGCATGTCTGCACCGTGTCGACGCCCTCACGTAGAGTGCCGAAGACGGCACGCGGGCCCGTAACTCTTTCGAGTGACCGTCGTTGAGAGTGCGGAGGCGGTTGAGAACACAAGCGCTCGGGCAGGCGTCCGAGACGGTCGACCGCACAGGTGACGATTCCGTACCAGCCTGGAGGCTCAAGGTGACGCGCATCAGCTGCGGAGGGCGGTCATGACATCCGTCCTCGTCTGCGACGACTCCCCGCTTGCCCGAGAAGCGCTCCGCCGCGCGGTCGCGACCGTGCCCGGTGTCGAGCGTGTGACGACGGCGGCCAACGGCGAGGAAGTCCTCCGCCGCTGGGGCGCCGACCGCTCCGACCTCATCCTCATGGATGTGCGCATGCCCGGCCTGGGCGGCGTCGAGACCGTGCGCCGGCTGCTGTCCGCCGACCCGGGCGCGCGCATCATCATGCTCACCGTCGCCGAGGACCTCGACGGGGTGGCCCTCGCGGTCGCCGCCGGTGCGCGGGGATACCTGCACAAGGACGCCTCGCGCGCCGAGCTGCGCGCCACGGTGACCCAGGCGCTGGCCGACCCCACCTGGCGGCTCGCCCCGCGCCGGCTGCGCTCGGCCGAGATGGGCGCCGCGCCCACGCTCACCGCGCGTGAGATCCAGGTCCTGGAGGGCATGAGCCACGGCCGCTCGAACGCCGAGATCGGCCGCGAGCTGTTCCTCTCCGAGGACACCGTCAAGACGCACGCCCGGCGCCTGTTCAAGAAGCTGGGCGCCTCGGACCGGGCGCACGCGGTGGCCCTCGGCTTCCGCTGGGGACTGGTCCGCTAGCGAGTGCGAGGCCGGGCGGGCCGCTCGGCGCCGGGGCGTCCCGGTGCCGTCCGCGCCCGCGGCTCCTGTGCGGTGGCCGGCCGACCGCGCTCGTCGAGGGCGGCCCGGTTCGCCCTCCTGCGATCCGGTCTCCTTTGTCTCCGGGGCGTGGTGCCCGCCGGTGGTTGCGGGCGGGCGCCGTGCGGGGCGCGGTCGTGCGGGCGGCGGTGTGCCGGGCCGCCGTGCCGTTCGGTGGACGGGGCCGTCCGGGTGATTCCGGTCGTGCCGGTCCACCCTGGTCACCCCGGCCGTCCGGGTCCCGCACCGGCGGGCGAACCGTCGCAGAGGCCGGCGGCGAGCCGTCGTACAAGCAGGCGGCCAACCGTCGTACAGCCGGCGCGGACACCGCGGGAGTCGGCAGCAGCGCTCGCATCCGGTGGAACGCGTCGACGGGCGACCGCCCCGGCGCGCACCGGTGCCGAACGCGGTGCGTGACCACTCCGGCGCACCACCTCGCCGAACGCCCCGAGGGGCGCGGACAGGGCGGCCCGCCGGACGCGCGCTGCTCGTTTCGGCGCGGATGCCGCATCCTTGAGGTGTGGAGTCTCTCGGGGACGAGTCGGTCGAGCGGAAGGGGAGGGCGCGGGGAATGAGTGCCGGCGCACCTGCTCATAACGCTTCGGTGCACAACCACGAGCACGATGCGACGGACCGGACGGCCGCAAGGCACCATGGACCGATGCGCGACGACGAGGCGGGCACGGCCCACGGGGCGATCGGTGCGCTCGTGCATCGTGCCGTCGACGGGGACGAGCAGGCCACGCACGATCTGCTCGCCCATGTCCACCCCCTGGCGCTGCGCTACTGCCGCACCCGGCTGTCCCGGCTGCCCGGCGACGCGCGCCACTTCGTGGAGGACCTCGCCCAGGAGGTCTGCGTGGCGGTCCTCCTCGCCCTGCCCCGCTACCGCGACACCGGCCGCCCCTTCGAGGCGTTCGTCTTCGCCATCGCCTCCCACAAGGTCGCCGACCTCCAGCGGGCGGCGATGCGCCACCCGGGATCGACCGCGGTGCCGTCCGACGAGATGCCCGAGCGGCCCGACGACTCCCTCGGCCCCGAGGAGCGCGCCCTGCTCAGCAGCGACGCCGAGTGGGCCAAGAAACTGCTGGCCAACCTCCCCGAGAACCAGCGCGAACTGCTCCTGCTGCGCATCGCCGTGGGCTTGACCGCGGAGGAGACGGGGCAGATGTTGGGAATGTCACCCGGTGCGGTCCGTGTGGCCCAGCACCGGGCCCTGAGCCGCCTGAGGGCGCTCGCCGAACAGTGAACCCCCCAGCGCGGAGCCCGCAGTAGCTCCCGCGCTGAACAGGTGCGTCGCCGTTTCCGTACGAACATACGAAGCCTGAAGCGACCCCGTACCGTGGAATTTGCTAGCGACGCTTCCCGTTAGCATGGACATCCGCACCGATCAAGGCCATTTGGGGAAGGTGTCATGACTGCGAACGTCGACGGAGTGCCCGGTAAATTCGCGACACTCGGGCTGACCTACGACGACGTGCTGCTGCTGCCGGGCGCATCCGAGGTGCTCCCCAACGCGGTCGACACCTCGTCCCGCATCTCCCGCAACGTGCGGGTGAACATCCCGCTGCTGTCGGCGGCGATGGACAAGGTGACCGAGTCCCGCATGGCGATCGCGATGGCCCGGCTGGGCGGCGTCGGCGTGCTGCACCGCAACCTCTCCATCGAGGACCAGGTCAACCAGGTCGACCTGGTGAAGCGGTCGGAGTCCGGCATGGTCACCGACCCGATCACGGTGCACCCGGAGGCCACGCTCGCCGAGGCGGACGCGCTGTGCGCGAAGTTCCGCATCAGCGGCGTCCCGGTCACCGATCCGGCCGGCAAGCTCCTCGGCATCGTGACCAACCGGGACATGGCCTTCGAGAGCGACCGCACCCGGCGCGTGCACGAGGTCATGACCCCGATGCCGCTGGTCACCGGGAAGGTGGGCATCTCCGGCCCCGAGGCCATGGAGCTGCTGCGCAAGCACAAGATCGAGAAGCTGCCGCTGGTGGACGACGAGGGCGTCCTCAAGGGCCTGATCACGGTCAAGGACTTCGTCAAGGCCGAGAAGTACCCCAACGCCGCGAAGGACGCCGAGGGCCGCCTGCTCGTCGGTGCCGCGGTCGGCGCCAGCCCGGAGGCGCTGGAGCGCGCCCAGGCGCTCGCCGCCGCCGGTGTGGACTTCCTGGTCGTCGACACCTCGCACGGCCACAACAGCAACGCCCTGAGCTGGATGTCGAAGATCAAGTCGAGCGTGAACGTCGACGTGGTCGGCGGCAACGTCGCCACGCGCGACGGCGCCCAGGCGCTGATCGACGCCGGTGTGGACGGCATCAAGGTGGGCGTGGGCCCGGGCTCCATCTGCACCACCCGTGTCGTCGCCGGTATCGGTGTCCCCCAGGTCACCGCCATCTACGAGGCGTCCCTCGCGGCCCGTCCCGCCGGCATCCCGCTGATCGGCGACGGCGGCCTGCAGTACTCCGGCGACATCGGCAAGGCGCTGGCCGCCGGTGCCGACACGGTGATGCTGGGCAGCCTCCTCGCCGGCTGCGAGGAGTCCCCGGGCGAGCTGCTCTTCATCAACGGCAAGCAGTTCAAGTCCTACCGGGGCATGGGCTCGCTCGGCGCCATGCAGTCGCGCGGCCAGGGCAGGTCGTACTCGAAGGACCGCTACTTCCAGGCCGACGTCACAGCCGACGAGAAGCTCGTGCCCGAGGGCGTCGAGGGCCAGGTGCCCTACCGCGGCCCGCTCGCCAACGTGCTGCACCAGCTCGTCGGCGGCCTGCGCCAGACCATGGGCTACGTCGGCGCCGCCACCATCGAGGAGATGGAGTCCAAGGGCCGGTTCGTGCGGATCACCTCGGCGGGTCTGAAGGAGTCGCACCCGCACGACATCCAGATGACGGTCGAGGCGCCGAACTACAGCAGCAAGAAGTAGCGGCGAGACATGGCGCCCACGCGCGCGTGAGGCTCGTGCCACGGCGGTCCCGGAGCATCCGGGGCCGCCGTTGCCGTACCCGTCGGCGATACTGGAAGGCGCTGCAA
This sequence comes from Streptomyces flaveolus, assembly GCF_000716535.1. Taxonomy (GTDB): domain Bacteria; phylum Actinomycetota; class Actinomycetes; order Streptomycetales; family Streptomycetaceae; genus Streptomyces; species Streptomyces flaveolus_A. The sequence goes on from NZ_JNWV01000004.1 coordinate 232,227, forward strand.
CGCATAGGGAAAGGCCACCAACGTGACTGAGATCGAGATCGGGCGCGGCAAGCGCGGCCGCCGGGCGTACGCCTTCGACGACATCGCCGTCGTCCCCAGCCGCCGTACGCGGGACCCGAAGGAGGTCTCGATCGCCTGGCAGATCGACGCCTACCGCTTCGAGCTGCCGTTCCTGGCCGCTCCCATGGACTCCGTGGTCTCCCCGGCCACCGCGATCCGCATCGGCGAGCTGGGCGGCCTCGGCGTGCTCAACCTGGAAGGCCTGTGGACGCGGCACGAGGACCCGCAGCCGCTGCTGGACGAGATCGCCGAGCTGCCCGCCGAGCAGGCGACCCGCCGCCTCCAGGAGATCTACGCGGCACCGATCAAGGAGGAGCTGATCGGCGCCCGCATCAAGGAGGTGCGCGACTCCGGCGTGGTCACCGCCGCCGCGCTCTCCCCGCAGCGCACCGCCCAGTTCTCCAAGGCGGTCGTGGACGCGGGCGTGGACATCTTCGTCATCCGGGGTACGACGGTCTCGGCGGAGCACGTGTCGTCCTCGCACGAGCCGCTGAACCTGAAGCAGTTCATCTACGAGCTGGACGTCCCGGTGATCGTCGGCGGCTGCGCCACGTACACGGCGGCCCTGCACCTGATGCGCACCGGTGCGGCCGGCGTCCTCGTCGGCTTCGGCGGCGGCGCCGCGCACACCACGCGCAACGTCCTCGGCATCCAGGTCCCGATGGCCACGGCCGTGGCCGACGTGGCCGCGGCCCGCCGTGACTACATGGACGAGTCCGGCGGCCGGTACGTGCACGTGATCGCGGACGGCGGCGTCGGCTGGTCCGGCGACCTGCCCAAGGCCATCGCCTGCGGCGCCGACGCCGTGATGATGGGCTCCCCGCTGGCCCGGGGCACGGACGCGCCCGGCAAGGGCCACCACTGGGGCATGGAGGCGGTCAACGAGGAGCTGCCGCGCGGCAAGAAGGTCGACCTCGGCACGGTCGGCACCATCGAGGAGATCCTCACCGGCCCGTCCCACACCCCGGACGGCTCGATGAACTTCTTCGGCGCCCTGCGCCGCGCCATGGCCACCACCGGCTACAGCGAGCTGAAGGAGTTCCAGCGGGTCGAGGTGACGGTGGCGGACAGCCAGCACCGGCGGTAGTCGCCGGGGCGGTCTCCACGACGCCGGAAGGGCCGGTCATCCATGGTGGGTGACCGGCCCTTTCGCATGCCTGGGCGTAGTGGGGCGGCAGTGTCCGTGATCGGCGACCCAGTTCCGCTGGGTGCCCCCTTCCAAGGACACGGGCCGGGCCCCGCGATCGTGGAAGGGGGCGCCCATGGGACGCCACCGCAGCCCACCCCCTGGGATCGCATCCCCCGCGCTACCGACCCGCCGCCCCCAGACCCCCACGCGCCCCCTTCACAACCGATGCGCCGCCCCCGTGGGCGTGGCTCCCCGGGTGTCCAGCAGCAACTGGGCCTTCACCGAGAGCCCCTGGAGGTCGTACGTGCGGTGCTGCTGGAGCAGGATCGTGAGGTCGGCGTCGGCGGCGGCCTCGTACAGGGAGTCCGCGCGCGGCACGGGCCGGTCCAGGACGCTCCACTCGGGCACGTACGGGTCGTGGTAGCTGACGGCCGCGCCCAGCCCCATCAGCCGTACGGCGATCTCCTGGGCCGGGGTGCCCTGCTGGTCGGCGAGGTCGGGTTTGTAGGTGACGCCGAGGAGCAGCACGCGGGCCCCGCGCGCGGACTTGCCGTGTTCGTTGAGGAGCGTGGCCGCGCGCTGGACGACGTACCGGGGCATCCGGCTGTTGACCTGCTGGGCCAGCTCGACCATGCGCAGGGTGCGGGTCGCGTGCCCGGTCAGGTCCAGCGCGACCCCGTGCCCGCCGACGCCCGGGCCGGGCCGGAACGCCTGGAAGCCGAAGGGCTTGGTCTCCGCGCACCGGATGACGTCCCACAGGTCGACGCCCAGCTCGTGGCAGAGGACGGCCATCTCGTTGACCAGCGCGATGTTGACGTGCCGGTAGTTGGTTTCCAGCAACTGCACGGTCTCCGCCTCGCGCAGCCCACGCGCGCGTACCACCTTGTCGGTGAGCCGGCCGTAGAACGCGGCGGCCGACTCGGTGCAGGCGGGGGTGAGGCCGCCGATCACCTTGGGGGTGCTCGCGGGGGTGTGCTCGCGGCTGCCGGGGTCGACCCGGCTGGGAGAGTAGGCGAGGTGGAAGTCGCGGCCGGCGCGCAGCCCCGAGCCCTCCTCCAGCAGCGGGCGCAGGAACTCCTCCGTGGTTCCCGGGAGCACCGGTGACTCGAGGATGACCGTGGTGTGCGGGCGGAGCCGTGCGGCCAGGGTGCGGGCGGCCGCCTCGACCTGCGTGAGGTCGAGTCCGCCGTCGGCGCCGCGCGGGGTGGGCGCGCAGATCACCGCGGTGCGCACCCGGCCGAGCTGGGCGGGGTCGGTGACGGGGCGGAATCCGGCGGAGTGCATCCGGCGCAGCTCCGCGGGGCTGAGTGAGCCGGCCTCGGGGCCGGTGGCATAGCCGACGGTGGGGATGCCGGCGGCGACGGCGGCCTGGGCGAGCGGCAAGCCGTAGGGACCGAGTCCGATGACGGCGAGGTCTGCGGGCATGGAGTGGGCCGTCCTTCCCAGTAGCCGAAGCGGGACAGGTGCGCAACCGCTGTGGAGAAGACGAGCGAGTGCACTGTCAGACTAGGTACATATATGACCGTTATGTGTGATTGTGTTTGTGTGTCTTCCGACGGTTGTGCGCAAGTTGTCCACAGGTCGGGAGCCCGTGGTGGCTGAAGTCGGGCAGCCCGGTCAGAATTTGGGCATGAGGAGGGGATGAACCGGGCTTCGCCCACCGGGTGCGGCCGACGCGAGCGAGTCTGCGACAGCGGGAGGCAGCGGTGAGGACAGCGACTCTGGGACCGGCGCAGCGCGCCGGGGCACTGGCGGCGATGGCGGAGCGCGAACTGGACGTGCTGGTGGTCGGCGCCGGAGTGGTGGGCGCCGGCACCGCGCTCGACGCCGCCACCCGTGGCCTGTCCACCGGCCTGGTCGAGGCCCGCGACTGGGCGTCCGGCACCTCCAGCCGGTCCAGCAAGCTGATCCACGGCGGCCTGCGCTATCTGGAGATGCTCGACTTCGCCCTGGTCCGCGAGGCCCTCAAGGAGCGCGGTCTGCTGCTGGAGCGCCTCGCCCCGCACCTGGTCAAGCCGGTCCCGTTCCTCTACCCGCTCCAGCACAAGGGCTGGGAGCGGCTGTACGCGGGTTCGGGCGTCGCGCTCTACGACGCGATGTCCATGGCCCGCGGCCACGGCCGGGGCCTGCCCGTGCACCGCCACCTCACCCGCCGTCACGCCCTGCGCGTCGCCCCCTGCCTGAAGAAGGACGCCCTGGTCGGCGCCCTGCAGTACTACGACGCCCAGATGGACGACGCGCGCTTCGTGGCCACGCTGGTGCGCACGGCTGCCTCCTACGGCGCGAAGGTGGCCAACCGCGCGCGCGTGACCGGGTTCCTGCGCGAGGGCGAGCGGGTCGTCGGCGCCCGGGTGCAGGACGTGGAGGGCGGCGGGGAGTACGAGATCCATGCCCAGCAGGTCGTCAACGCCACCGGTGTGTGGACCGACGACACGCAGGCCATGGTCGGCGAGCGCGGCCGGTTCCACGTCCGCGCCTCCAAGGGCATCCACCTGGTCGTGCCCAAGGACCGCGTCCACTCCACCACCGGCCTGATCCTGCGCACCGAGAAATCCGTCCTCTTCGTCATCCCCTGGGGCCGGCACTGGATCATCGGCACCACCGACACCGACTGGGACCTGGACAAGGCCCACCCGGCCGCGTCCAGCGCCGACATCGACTACCTGCTGGAGCACGTCAACTCGGTGCTGGCCGTGCCGCTCAGCCGCGACGACGTCCAGGGGGTGTACGCGGGGCTGCGCCCGCTGCTGGCCGGCGAGTCCGACGCCACCAGCAAGCTGTCCCGCGAGCACACGGTCGCCCACCCGGTGCCGGGACTCGTGGTCGTCGCGGGCGGCAAGTACACGACCTACCGGGTGATGGCCAAGGACGCCGTCGACGAGGCCGTGCACGGGCTCGACATGCGCGTGGCCGACTGTGTCACGGAGGAGACCCCGCTGCTCGGCGCGGAGGGCTACCAAGCGCTGTGGAACGCGCGGGCGCGGATAGCCGCGCGCACCGGACTGCACGTGGTCCGCGTGGAGCACCTGCTGAACCGGTACGGCTCGCTGGCCGAGGAGGTCCTGGACCTCATCGCCGCCGACCCCACGCTCGGCGAGCCGCTGCCGGCCGCCGACGACTATCTGCGCGCCGAGGTGGTGTACGCCGCCTCGCACGAGGGCGCCCGGCACCTGGACGACGTCCTCACCCGCCGCACCCGCATCTCCATCGAGACCTTCGACCGCGGTACCCGCAGCGCCCGCGTGGCGGCCGAGCTGATGGCACCCGTCCTCGGCTGGGACGAGGACCAGATCGCCCGCGAGGTCGAGCACTACGAGAAGCGGGTGGAGGCCGAGCGGGAGTCCCAGCTCCAGCCGGACGACCAGACGGCGGACGCCGCGAGGCTGGGCGCGCCCGACATCGTGCCGCTGTAGCGGCGACTGACGTTCACTCGAACGAGTGGCCGTTTCCGGGATCTCTGCTCGAACCCGAGCCGTTCTACCAGGTGCGAGGGCAGAACTCGGCGGCGAGCAGCGCGGGTTCGAGGTGCGGGTCTGCGATCGCGTCCGTGTTCACCCGGAAGGTGAGGACCCGGCGGCCGTCGGCGGTGGCTGCGCTGCGCACGTAGCTCCCGGATGTCCGGCCGTCGTGCCCCCACACCGTGGTGCCGCACGGCGGCTTCACCGGAAACAGCCCCATGCCGTACGAGCCGTGTGCGGCACGGATGTTCCGGGCCGGCCGGTGTGGTCATCAGCTCACCCGTCGCGCCGGCCACGCGCGGGTCGAGCTCGGTGACGTCGGAGCCGTCGGCGGCGCAGGAGTGACCGGTGACCTGGCGGACGGCCAGGCCGAGCAGGACGTAATTGGTGCCTGGAGTAGGAGTGGCGGGGAGGGCGAGAGCGATGGGTGCGGCCTGAAGCGAGGTCAGGGGCACGGCGCCCCGGGCGGCTTGGGTGAAGTCGGCCAGTCGGCCGGTGCGGGTGAGCGGCGCCCGCAGGGTGATGCGCCGGCCGTCGGTGCCGCGCCCGCGGAGCGGTCCCGGCAGGTGGTGCTCCACGGTGTCGGACAGGGAGAGCCGGCGCTCCCCGACCGGCCGGCGCACGACCGTCGCGACGAGGGTCTGGGTGACGCTGCCGGTCCGGAAGCGGTCGGCGCGGGCGATGCCCCGGCCGCCGGCGGCGGCGTGGCGGAAGCGGTGCCCGTCCGCGTCGGTGTCCAGGGCCGGCAGGGCCGCGGCGGGTGCCCTGCCGTCGCTGACGAGCAGCGGCAGGACCGCGTCCGTGGCCGCCGCCGGGGAGATGCTCCGGAAGGCGTTCTGGGAGGGTTGTGGACGGCGGCAGGGGTGAGCGGCAGGATCAGGGGCACCGGTATGGACATGACTGTCCCAAGCGGCGGCATACCGGTTCCTCCCTTCTTACGACCCATCATCCCGGTAAGCGGAACGTCCGCTTCAGAGGGGCTGCCGACGCGGCGGGGGCGGGTCCGGGCCAGGGGCACCCTGGGCGTCGGCCACTTGTCGGGTGAGAGACAATGGAGGCTCTGTCAGGGCGGGTTGTATGAGGGGACGCATGTCGGAGGCGGAGCGGGCGGGTACATCTCGTCAGGAGACTCGTCAGGACAAGAACGAGCGGCGTCTCCTCGCGGGGCGGTACCGGCTGGGAGACGTGCTGGGCCGTGGCGGTATGGGCACGGTCTGGCGCGCCGAGGACGAGACCCTGGGCCGGACGGTCGCCGTCAAGGAGCTGCGGTTCCCGTCGAACATCGACGAGGAGGAGAAGCGGCGCCTGATCACGCGCACCCTGCGCGAGGCCAAGGCGATCGCCCGGATCCGCAACAACAGCGCGGTGACGGTCTTCGACGTGGTCGACGAGGACGACCGGCCCTGGATCGTCATGGAGCTGGTCGAGGGCAAGTCCCTGGCCGAGGTCATCCGCGAGGACGGCGTGCTGGAGCCGAAGCGCGCCGCGGAGGTGGGGCTCGCCATCCTCGACGTGCTGCGCTCCGCGCACCGGGAGGGCATCCTGCACCGGGACGTGAAGCCGTCCAACGTGCTCATCGCCGAGGACGGCCGGGTCGTGCTCACCGACTTCGGCATCGCGCAGGTCGAGGGCGACCCGTCCATCACCTCCACCGGCATGCTCGTCGGCGCGCCCTCCTACATCTCCCCCGAGCGGGCCCGTGGCCACAAGCCGGGCCCCGCCGCCGACCTCTGGTCGCTCGGCGGCCTGCTGTACGCGGCGGTCGAGGGCACCCCGCCCTACGACAAGGGCTCGGCGATCGCCACGCTCACCGCGGTGATGACCGAGCCCCTGGAGGAACCGAAGAACGCGGGCCCGCTGCGGGACGTCATCTACGGCCTGCTGACCAAGGATCCGGCCAACCGGCTGGACGACGCCGGGGCCCGGGCCATGCTCAACGCGGTGATCCGCGCGCCCGAGCCGAAGCCGTTGGACGCCACGCAGGTGGTGCCGTTGCCGGCGCAGTCCGGCGGGCCGGAGGGCAAGCGGGGCGAGGAGGCCGGGGAGAAGCTGCGCGGCGCCCTGCGGTCGGTGCGCAAGGCGGCCGGGGCGGCCACGGCGGCGGCTTCCGTGCGGACCAGGAGCGGGAGCGAGCCGGCCGCGCCGGGGACGGACGGCACGGAGGGCGCCGGGGGCGCCGGAGGCGCGGTTCCCGGTGGTGCGCGGCCCGGGACGTCCGGTGGCTCGCGGCCAGGGTTCTCCGGTGGGCCGGGGGCCGGTTCCGCCGCGCGGCCGGGCGGTCCGGCATCGAGTGCCGCCGGTGTGCCGAACTCCAGCGCGAACAAGCAGAGTTCCGGCTGGCCCGTGGTGCCGCCGCCGGACCTTGACCTGCCGACGCGGCCGGTGCCGAGGGCGCCGCTGACCGATGTGGTGCCCCGGCGCACGCTGCTGATCATCGCCGTGGTGGTCGTGCTCGCGGTGCTCGGGACCGTGCTGGCCTTGGTCCTGAACGGCGACGACGGCAAGGGCGACAAGAGCGGCGGGGCCAAGGCCGCGGCCAGCGCCGGCGCGTCCGCCAAGCGGGACAAGGGCACGGGCGGCGGCACGGACACCGGGCCCCGGACGGACGGAGGGAGTTCGGCCTCCGCGAGCACCGGGTCGACGCCGGACGCCGGGGCGAGCCGGTCCGCCGACTCCGACTCCGACTCCGGCGACGGCTCCGGCTCCTCCGGCTCGAAGGACGACGGGAGCGCTCCGGTGGTCTCCACCCGCAAGGGCGGCCAGGGCTACTCGATCGGGCTGCCCAAGGGATGGGAATACCAGACCAGCGGCGCCGCCGGTGACCGCTACACCGGGCCCGCCGGGCAGAAGCTGCTCGTCGCCTGGACCGGCACGCCCAAGGACGACCCGGTGGCGGACTGGCGGAACCAGGAGCGCTACATGGTGCGCTCCCAGTACCACAGGATCCGCATCGAGCAGGTGGACTACCGCGACTGGAACACCGCCGACTGGGAGTTCACCTACGTCGAGGGCGGCACCGAGTACCGCACGATCGACCGGGGTTTCGTGGTGAACGACCACCTCGGTTACGCACTGATGTACACCGCGAAGGACGCCGACTGGCACGGCGAACTGCGCAAGGACACCTGGAAGACGTTGACGAAGTCCTTCAAGCCCAAGTCGTAGGCGTCGTGCGCCGGTTTGGTGCGTGAGAATCCGTCATCCTCTCAGTGCGGGTTGCCTCCGGCACGTATCGTGAAGGTCGCGGACCGTACGCGGCCGTATGCGTGTGCGAAACGGGTCGTGAGGCGAACGGATGTGACCAACCGGGCGGCCGGGGGAGGCAAAGTGGACGACTACGCGGGTCGGGTGCTCGCCGACCGCTACCGCCTGCCACTGCCGCCGTCCGACGAGTACGAACTCACCGAGACCCGTGCCTTCGACACCTACAGCGGTCAGGAAGTCCTGGTCCGGCAGGTGCCGTTGCCGGAGGTCGTCGAGGCCGAGGTGCTCGACGCGGAGGGGCTGCCCGCCGGGTTCACCGCACGGGAGCGCGCCTCCCGCCGGGCACCGGAGACGAGGACCGCCACCCGGCAGCCCGCCGATCCGGCGGTGCGCCGCGCCGTCGAGGCCGCGCAGGCGGCGGCCGGCATCCCCGACCATCCCCGGCTGGACCAGGTCTTCGACGTGTTCGCCGAGGGCGGGTCCCTGTGGATCGTCAGCGAGCTGGTGAACGCGCGTCCGCTGGCCGCCCTGCTCACCGAACGGCCGCTGACGCCGTACCGGGCGGCCGAGGTCGCCTCCGACGTGCTCATGGCGCTCCGGGTGCTGCACGCCCATGGCTGGGTGCACCGCAACATCACCGTCCGCACGGTCCTCGTCTGCGAGGACGGCCGCGTGATGCTGACCGGCCTCGCGGCCGGCGCGGCGGAGGAGGCGCTGTGCGGGTACGACCCGGTGCCGGCTCCCGAGGGCCAGGACGGCGGGACGGGGGAGGGGTTCGGCACCGAGCCGGGCTCCGTCGGCGGCGGACCCATGGGCCTCGGCCCCGGCGCGGGAGCCGGCGAGGTCTCCGCGGGTTCCGGTGGCCGTACGAGCGGGGCGGGCGGGGGGCCGGCCGCGGACGTCGATCCCGAGGCCGCGCGGCGGGCCGCCATCCAGGCGCGGGCGGCCGGGGGGCTCCCGGCGCCGGGAGCGAACGGAGTCGCGGGTGCGGTGGGCCGGCCGGCCCTGGAGAGCGGTGCCGACATCCGGGCCGCCCGGGCCGGGGCCATCGCCGCGTACCGGGCGGGCGCCCGAGCCGCCGCCCGGGTGCACGAGGTCCAGCAGGACGCACGCGCCGCCCTGCCCGGCGCGCGGCCACCCGCCGACGACGACACCGACACCGGCGCGGGACCGTCGTACGCCTCCGGCGAGGGCACCGGCAGCACGGCGCCGCCCGGCCGGATCGCGGACCCCTACGGGGTGCGCGGCGCTCCGTGGCACGGCGCCGCACCCCGCCCCGGCTCCCCGGCCGCGGACCCCGGCACCGGGCAGTCGTCCGCACCGGGTCAGGCGCCGGACGAGGGACACGGTCCGGGGGCGTCTTCGGCGGACCCCCGTGCCAGGCACGCCTCCGTGCCGGTTCAGGGATACGGCCCGGGGCGGCAGCCATCGGCGCCTGGCCAGGGCTACGGTCCAGGACCCGTGTCGGCGCCGGGTGGTGAGCGGGGTCGGCAGGCGCGGGGAGCGTCCGGTTCCGGCTATCCGGACGGCACCCCGCCGTACTCCGAACTCACCCCCGCCCCGGCATCGGGCACCGCCCCCGCCCCTGCCTCCGGCACGGTTCCCGCCCCTGCCTCCGGCGCCGGTCTTCCCGGTTCGCCGGGCGGTGGTTGGGATCAGCCCGGGGGTGTGCGTCGTGGCCCCGGGACCGCGCTTGCCGCCGAGCGGGCGCGGCAGGTGCGGATGACCGTGGTGGGGCCGGTGACCGAGCGCTGGGCGCCGGAGCAGGCCGGGCCCGTGCACGAGAACTGGCAGCTCGCTGCGCCGATCGGCCCGGCCACGGACCTGTGGGCGCTGGGCGCGCTGCTGTTCCGCGCCGTGCAGGGGCACGCGCCGTACCCGGAGGAGTCCACGGCCGAGTTGGTGCAGCTGGTGTGCGCCGAGCCGCCCGCCTTCGCCGAGGAGTGCGGGCCGCTGCGGCCGGTCGTGGAGTCGTTGCTGCGCCAGGACCCCACCGAGCGGCCGGACGTCGAGGAGCTGAGCGGCTGGCTGCGGTCGTTGGTGCGGTCCGCGCCCGAGCCGGACGCCGGCACCCATGTCGTCCCCACACCGCCCGCCGACCCGAGCCGGCTGCCGATCGTCCGGCGCCGTGGCGAGTTGGTGCGCCGGCGCCGCGCCGGGCTGCCCGCCGCCCATCCGCACGGCCGGCACAAGCGGGCCCGGGAGGGCACGGGTTCACCGCGCAGCCTCGGCCGGACCCTGCTCCTGCTGATCCTGCTCCTGCTGGCCGGCGCGATCGCGTACGCGATGCTCTTCATGCCGAAACAGGGCGAGAGCGGCGCGGCGGGCGGCGACCGTACCGGCAGCGCCGGGCAGACCGGCCCCGCGCCGTCACACACCCAGCGGCCGTCCACCGGGCAGAGCGCGCCGGGCGGTGCCCCCTCCGCCTCCGCGCCCGCGACCGAGACGCAGACGGGCGGGGACCCCGCCGTTCCCGACGGGTTCACCCTGCGCAAGGACCCGGACGGCTTCCAGGTCGCCGTCGCCAAGGGCTGGGCGCGCACCCCGAAGAACGGCAGCGGCCAGGTGGTCTACGCGCACGGGAACTTCGAGCTGATCGTCGTACCGGGGCGGGACGGGACGTCCGCGTACGGCAGCGATCCGATGGTCTATCAGCGGGACAAGGAGCGCGAACTCCAGCCGTACCGCGCCTCCAGCTGGGCCACGGCCACCGGGCTGCGGACCATCGAGGTGGGCGGACGGACCATGGCCGAGGGGCAGTTCACCTGGACCGACGGGCAGGGACGCGACCTGTTCGTGCGGAACATGGCGCTGTTGCTGAACGGCCGCTACCACGTCGTCCAGGTGCGCGGTCCGGAGGCGCAGCGGGACGAGGTGACGCGGTTGTACGAGCAGGCTACCGAGACGTATCGCTACACCGGTTGAGCAGCGTGTATCCGGGGCCGGGCGCCGCCCGTGCGGTTTCCCGTCTCGCGCGGAAATGACCATCGTCACAGTGCGGTTTCCTTGGCACCCCGCTGGTTCCCTGGGGGCAGGCCGGTCCTTAGTCTGGCCCTGTCAAGAGCATTGCGGGGCAACGTGAATCAGATGCAGGGCCTGCTCATAGCGGGCCGCTACCGGCTCGCCGACTCCATCGGCAGCGGCGGCATGGGCCGGGTGTGGCGCGCCCACGACGAGGTGCTGCACCGGAAGGTCGCCGTCAAGGAGTTGACCGCCGCGCTCTACGTCTCCGACAGCGACCGGTCCGTGCTGCTCGCCCGCACCCGGGCCGAGGCCCGGGCCGCCGCGCGCATCAACCACTCCGCCGTCGTCACCGTGCACGACGTCCTGGAACACGACGGCCGCCCGTGGATCGTGATGGAGCTGGTCGAGGGCGCCTCGCTGGCCGACACGGTCAAGGAGCGGGGCCGCGTGGAGCCGGCGGAGACCGCGCGGATCGGGCTGTGGGTGCTGCGGGCGCTGCGCGCCGCGCACTCCGCCGGGGTGCTGCACCGCGACGTCAAGCCCGGCAACGTCCTCCTCGGTACGGACGGCAGGGTCCTGCTCACCGACTTCGGCATCGCCCAGATCGAGGGCGACACCACCATCACCCGCACCGGAGAAGTCGTCGGCTCGGTCGACTACCTGGCCCCCGAGCGGGTGCGCGGCCACGACCCCGGCCCGGCCTCCGACCTGTGGGCGCTGGGCGCCACGCTGTACACGGCGGTCGAGGGGCGCTCGCCGTTCCGGCGCACCTCGCCGCTGAGCACCATGCAGGCGGTCGTCGAGGAGGAGGCGGACGAGCCGCGCCACGCCGGTCCGCTCGCTCCGGTCATCGCCGCGTTCCTGCGCAAGGATCCGGCCCGGCGGCCGGGCGCGGAAGAGGCCGAGCAGATGCTCGCCGAGGCGGCGGAGGGCCGCGCGCCGCGCGCTGCCCAGGCCTTCGTCCCGACCCAGGGCTCGGGCATACCCTCAGCCACCGGCCGCCACCAGGGCCCGGGCACGCCCCCGCCCGGCCACGGCGGCGGCACGACGGGCGGAGGCTACGGCTCGGGTACGGCGGCCACCGCCTACGGCTCGGGCACGTCCGGCGAGGGCTACGGCTCCGGGACGCGGGCCACCGGCTACGGCTCCGGGACAGCGGCTCCCGGCTACGGCCCGGGCGCGTCGGGCGAGGGCTACGGCGCGAACTCCTCCGGCCAGGGCTACCGTTCCGGCGGCTCGACGGCCGCGTACGGTTCCGCGTCGCACACCTCCGGCTACGAATCCGGGCCACCCAACTCCGCGTACGAACCCGGAACCCCCGCATCCGCGCACGAAGCGGGTTCCGTCGGCGCGTTCCCGGTCCGAGGGACGGCGCCCGCCCGGCCCCGCCGGCGGCTGCGCACCCTCGCGCTGGTCGTCGCCGTGGCCGCGGTGCTCGGCGGTGCCGGAGCGGTCGCGCTCCAGCACTGGGGCGGCCAGAACCCCGGGGCCGGCGGCGATGTGAGCCCGGCGCCCGCCGACAGCCACACGGCCCAGGCCGACGGCACGATCCCCGCAGGCTGGAGGACGTACCACGACCCGCTGGGCTTCAGCCTCGCCCTGCCCAAGGGCTGGAAGCGCGAGGTGTACGGCATCCAGGGCGACCTCAAGCAGATCGACTACACGCCCGACGACGGCAAGCACTTCGTCCGCATCGCCATCGACGGCTCACCGGACTTCGCCGACCCCCTCTCCCACCAGCAGGACCTGGAGCAGCAGCTCCAGCGGCTGGTCGACTACCAGCGCGTCACGATGAAGGAGAACATCTACCGCGACCGCAAGGGCGCCCGGTGGGAGTACACCTGGACCGCGCTGAAGAAGGACCCGCCGTACGTCCCCGGGCCGCGGCACGCGGTCGAGGAGACGTACTTCTCGCGCCAGGGCACCGAGTACGCCCTCTACATGTCCTCGCCGGCCGAGGACTGGGCCACGACCAGCGAGCAGTTCACCTGGGTGCTGCGCGGCTGGCAGGAGCCGAAGGAGGGCTGAACCGCCATCGGCGGCGGCCGAGTCGGCCGAAAATGGCAGGCTGACCGGTGTGTCTTGGCCGGTCGGCGTCCCGGGGGGCACGGGTCCCGTGCGGCATGATGGGCGCATGGGGACCGAGGGAGCCGGCTTCCGGCTGATCGCGGGCCGTTACCGCCTGGAGGAACGCATCGGGCGCGGCGGCATGGGCGTCGTGTGGCGGGCGAGCGACCAGGTGCTGGGCCGTCAGGTGGCGGTCAAGGAACTCCTGCCCGACGACGCGCTCCCGGACGACGACGCCCGCCGCCGCCGTGACCGTACGTTCCGCGAGGCACGCGCGGTCTGCCAGTTACGGCACCCGCACATCATCGTCGTGCACGACGTGGTGGAGCAGGACGAACGGCCGTATCTCGTCATGGAGTTGATCGACGGCGGTTCGCTCGCCGACCGGATCGACCGGGACGGACCGGTCGGCGCCGTCGAGGCCGCGCGGATCGGCATCGCCCTGCTGAGCGCGGTGCGCACCGCGCACGAGGCGGGGGTGCTGCACCGGGACATCAAGCCCGCGAACGTGCTGATCGAGTCGGGCACCGACCGGGTCGTCCTCACCGACTTCGGCATCGCCCAGGTCGAGGGCGCCACCACGCTCACCGAGACCGGCGCGTTCGTCGGTTCGCCCGAGTACACCGCGCCGGAGCGGATGTCCGGGCTGCGCACCGGGCCGGAGTCCGATCTGTGGTCGCTGGGCGCGCTGCTGTGCACGGTGCTCAGCGGCGAGTCGCCGTTCCGGCGCGACTCGCTCGGCGGCATCCTGCACGCCGTCGTCTCCGACGACATCCGCCCGCCGGCCGAGGCCGAGCCCCTGCTGCCCGTCGTGCTGGGGCTGCTGGAGCGCGACCCGGACCGGCGGCTGGGCGCGGCGGACGCCGAGCGGATGCTGTGGACGTACCTGGAGACCGGCCGGACGCCGCCCGCGCCGGGCGACCCGGGCCCGGCGGGTGCGCACGGCGGTGGGCTCATCCACCGGATCGGTGGGAGCCTCACGCCGAAGTCCCCGGCGCCGTACACGCCGACGCAGTGGGACCTGCCCCACGCCGGACCGCTGCCGACCACCCCGGTCCGGCCGTCGCTCGAACCGCCCCCGGCGCGCTCGTCCCCGCGCGGGCTCCTGGTCGCGGCACTGCTCGTCGCCGCGCTCGCCGGGGCCGGCGTGTCGGCCGCGACACTGCTGCTGCACGGCAACGGGGACGGGGGCGGCGGCACCCCGGGCGGTACGGCGACGAGTCCGGCGACCCGGACCGGCACGGGAGGCACGGCGGTGTCCCCGTCACCGACCGGCACGGGCCCGGGAGGTACGGCCGTCCCCCCGTCGCCCACCGGAACCCGGCCGGCACCGCCCCGCACGCCGTCGCCCACCCCCAGCGCCGACTCGCGCACCGCGCCCTCCGGTTACCGCACGGCCCGTGACCCGGCCGGCTTCTCCCTCGCCGTACCGGAGGACTTCACCCGCAGCCCGCAGGGTCAGCGCGTCTTCTACCTCTCGCCGGGCGAGACCTTCCGCCTGGGCGTCAGGGTCGGCGGATCCCAGCCGGGCGGCCCCGAGGCGGCGATGAACCGCTCCGCCGCCGACGGCCCCTCCACCAATCCCGGTTACCACGACGGCCGGGTCGTCCGCACCACGCACCACGGACACCCGGCTGCGCTCTGGGAATTCACCTGGGACGGCTTCAGCGCGGCGGAGGGCCCTCGTCACACCTACGACCTGTGCTGGGAGGAGAACGGCCGGCTGTACGACGTGTGGGTGTCGGCGCCGGTCGGGAAGGTGCGGGAGGCGCGGGAGTACTTCGACGTGGCGGTCGACACGTTCTCGGTCACGGGTGTGTGACCGGTTCGGCCTCCCGGTGGATGCGGGCGGCGGGGCACGGTAGAGATGACGCATGAGCAGTGACGGGGGAACCGGCCACGCGGCCGACGACACGACGAGCTTTGTTCTGCGACCGCCCCGACCCCGGACCGCTGCGCAGCCGCAGCCGCAGCCGCAGCCGCAGCAGCCGGTGCCCGTGCTGCCGGGGCCGGGGCCGGTCGGGGAGCCTCCCGCGGACCCGGACACCGGCCGGCTCGTCGCGGGCCGTTACCGGTTGCTGGGCAAGCTGGGGCACGGCGGGATGGGCACCGTCTGGCGGGCCAAGGACGAGATGATGGACCGCGAGGTCGCCGTCAAGGAGCCCCGGGTACCGGACCACCTGCCCGAGCGCGAACAGGCCAACGCTTTCGAGCGGATGCGCCGCGAGGCCCGCGCGGCGGCCCGTCTCGACCACCCGGCCGTGGTGAACGTGCACGACGTCGCGGTCGTCGACGGCCGCCCGTGGATCGTGATGGAGCTGGTGCACGGCCGCACCCTCGGCAGCGTGCTGCGGGACGGCACGCTGGACGCGCGGGAGGCGGCCCGGATCGGCCTCCAGGTGCTCGGCGCATTGGAGGCGGCGCACGCGGCGGGCGTCCTGCACCGGGACGTCAAGCCCGAGAACATCCTGTTCGGCCGGCACGACCGGGTGGTCCTCACGGACTTCGGCATCGCGCGGATCGAGGGCGACCCGCGGCTCACGGACACCGGCGGCTTCGTCGGCTCGCCCGAGTTCATCGCGCCGGAACGGGTGCTGGGGCAGCGGCCCGGCCCGGCGAGCGACCTGTGGTCCCTGGGCGTGGTGCTGTACACGGCGACGGAGGGCGTGTCCCCCTTCCGCCGCAGCAACACGCCGGCCACCCTGCAGTCCGTCCTCAACGCCGTCCCGGCCCCGCCCGCGTCCGCCTCCGGCCCGCTGGCCGAGGTCATCAACGGGCTGCTCCACAAGGACCCCGCGCACCGCCCGTCCGCCGACCGGGCGCGCGTCCTGCTGACGGCGGCGGCCGAGCCCCCGGCGCCCCCCGCTCCGGCGGCGCCCCCGGCCGGCCCGCGCCCCCGCCGCCGGCGCCGTACCGCCTGGCTCTCGGCCGGTGCGGCGGCGGTCGCGGCGGCCGTCACCGCCGGGTACCTCGTCCTCGCCGACCCCTCCACGGGGCCGCTGCCCGACGGCTGGACGAAGAAACCGGAGAGCGAACTCGGCGTCACGCTCGCCGTCCCCGCGGGCTATCAGGTGGCCCGGCCGGACAAGGACGACAGCGACAGGAACTGGGTGACGTACTGGGACTGGAGCGGCGGCATCTGGATCCGGCTGCACCTGGACCGCAAGGCGGACGACTCCCTGGACCGGATCAAGTCCAGCGCGCGGGCCCAGATGTACGACGACAACGAGAAGTTCAAGAGCCAGGGCGACTACAGCCTGGGCATGAACGAGGCCACGAAGACGGCCCCGGACGCGGAGGCCACGTACCACGGCCGGCAGGCCGCCCGGAACACCGTCACCCATCCGGGCGTCGACCAGTACAGACGCCCCCGCGAAATGCGGATCTTCTACTACCGCAGCACGTCCGGCGACATGTACGAACTGGCCGTCGACTACCCGGCCAAGGGCGACTTCGCCGCCCGGGGCCGAGAGGTGGCGAAGGCGGCGATCGCCAACCTGGAGATCAGGAAGCCCTGACGGCCACGGCGGGGCCGAGCCGCGCCCCACCGGGTCATCCCTGGTGGTTCCGCCACCGGGCTCGGGCCGTCACCTCTTCCCGGTATCTGCCCGGCGTGGTCCCGAACTCCCGGCTGAACGCGTGCGAGAGCGCGTACGGGCTGCCGTACCCCGTCTCCCGGGCCACCGTCGCGAGCGGGGCGTCGGAGTCGCGCAGCCGGGTCGCCGCCAGGGTCAGCCGCCACCAGGTGAGGTACGCCATCGGCGGCCGGCCGACCAGCTTGGTGAAGCGGCGCGCCAGCGTGGCCCGCGAGACGCCCGCCTCGGCGGCCAGCCGGCCGGCCGTCCAGGGTGCCGCCGGATCGGAGTGCAGGGCGCGCAGCGCGGCCGTCGTGACCGGGTCGTTCAGGACCGCCGGCCAGGCGCCCGTGTCCGCCTCGGCCATCCAGGCCCGGACCAGGTAGATCAGCAGGAGGTCCAGCAGGCTCGGCAGCGCGAGGCAGGCCCCCGGGCGGCGTTCGTCCAGCTCACGGGCCAGCAGGTCGACCGCCGTACGCAGTTCGGGGTGACCGCCGACCCGGTGGGGCAGATGGACCACCTGCGGCAGCTCGGCCATCAGCGGGTGCGTGCGGCTGCGGTCGAGGCGGTACTTGCCGCACAGCAGCTCCACCTCGGGCCCGGGCCCGGTACGCGGTACGTCCGTGTCCCGCATCTCCTCGAAGGGCACCGCCCGTCGTAGCTCGGCCGCCCCCGCCGCCGCGTCCGCCAGCACGTGCCCCGCTCCGTGCGGGAGCAGCACCACGTCCCCCGGACCCAGGGCCACCGGATCGCCGCCCCCGTCCGGCAGGAGCAGGCAGGAGCCGCTCAGGACGACGTGGAAGCCCGCCCCTTCGTACGGCGTCAGCCGGACGCACCAGTCGCCGCTCACCCGGAGCCGGTTCGAGGACGGACTGCCCACGCGGACGGCGGAGATCGCGTCACTCACCACATCCATGGGACGACAGTGTAGAAGACCCCTGTGCCGGAGACGGCGGCGTATGAGACGCCTGCGTATTCGATCGAGCCGGAGGAGCATTGGTCCGCTCACTCAGGGTTCCTAGGGTCATCGGTATGGCTGACAACGCACAGAGCTTCGCGATCGGCGACGTCGAGGTGTTCCGTGTGGTCGAGTGGCAGGGACCGTACGTGCCCGCCACCGCCCTCGTCCCGGACTGCGGCCCCGAGGTGTGGGACGCCCACGAGGCGCAGCTCGTCCCCGACCACCGGGAGCCCGGCGGCGACCGTGCCGTGGTGACGCTCCAGACCTGGGTGTTGCGCACCGGCGGGCGGACGGTGCTGGTCGACACCGGCGTCGGCAACGGGCGGGAGCGCCCCGGGAATCCGCTCTTCCACCGGCGGCGGGGCGACTTCCTGGAGCGCCTGGAGCGGATCGGGGTGCGTCCGCAGGACGTCGACGTCGTCGTCAACACCCACCTGCACGGCGACCACGTCGGCTGGAACACCGTGGACGCCGCCGGCGAGTGGGTGCCGGCCTTCCCGCACGCCCGGTACCTGATCCCCGCCCCCGACGACCACCACTTCGGGCCCGCCGGCGGATACGGCGGCGGCACGCGCCCCGACGACCGGCTGATCTACGAGGACAGCATCGCGCCCGTGCACCGGGCCGGGCAGAGCGTGGTGTGGGAGGACCGGCACCGGATCGACGGGCACCTCGTCCTCGAAGCGGCCCCCGGTCACACCCCCGGCTCCTGCGTCCTGCACGTCGAATCCCGGGGCGAACGGGCGGTGTTCACCGGCGACCTGCTGCACAGCCCGGTGCAGATCCTGCGGCCCGAGTGCAGCAGCTGCTTCTGCCTCGACCCGGCGCAGGCGGCGCGCACCCGGCAGCGGCTTCTGCGACGGGCGGCGCAGGAACGGGCGTGGGTGGTTCCGGCGCACTTCGGCGGGGCCGGGGCGGTGGAGGTGCGCGAGGCCGCACACGGCTTCAGCCTGCACCGGTGGGCCGCGTGACCGCCCGGCCCCGTGCCCGGGACCCGTTTCCGACCTCCCGCTTCGACAACGGCGTCGTGCGCACGGTACTGATGTGACATGACCGAAGACGGCGAACACCCGCCCGACGCACGTCTGATCGGCGGTCGTTACCGGCTGTCCGGGCGCCTCGGATCCGGGCCGGCCGGGACCGTGTGGCGCGCCCGGGACGAACAGGGGGAGGCGCTCGTCGCCGTCAAGGAGCCCCTGCTGCCCGGTGATCCGGCCACCGACGAGGACATCCGGCGCATCGCGCACCGGCTCCACCACGAGGCCCGCGCCGCCACCCGGGTGCGGCACCCCTCGGCCGTGACGGTGTACGACGTCGTCACCGAGGACGGCATCCCCTGGATCGTCATGGAGCTGGTGGCCGGCGAGTCGCTGCGCGAGGTGCTGCGCCGCGGCCCGCTCCCCGCCGGAGAGTCCGCGCGCATCGGGCTCGCCGTGCTCGGCGCGCTGCGCGCCGCCCACGCCGTCGGCATCGTGCACCGGGACCTCAAACCGGCCAACGTGCTGCTGGAATCCGGCACCGGGCGCGTCGTCCTCACCGACTTCGGCATCGGCGACGGGCACGCGGCGGACGCGCCCGCCGGCTTCGTCGCCCCCGAGCGGGCGGCGGGGCCCGGCGCCGGCCCGGCCTCCGACCTCTGGTCCCTCGGCGCCCTGCTCCGCGCGACCCTGGGCGACACGGACCCCGGCCCGCTGGGCCCGCTGCTGGACCGGCTGCACGCCGACGATCCGGTGGCCCGGCCGGACGCGGCGGAGGTGGAGGCCGCGCTCCGCGACTTCCTGGGGCTCACCGCCGTACCGGAACCGGCGCGCGAACCCGGCCCGCCGGCCGCCGGGCCGTCACCCGAGCCCGTTCCGGCCTCCCACCCGGTACCCGCACCCGAGCCCGAACCCGAGCCCGCACCGGCCCCCCGCCGCACCCCCCTCACCGCCCTCGGTCTCCTCCTCGCGAGAAAATCCGAGGTCGACTGACCGCGCGGCGCTCCCGCCCCAACGGGCTGATCAGCGCATTCGCTGCCAGTGACCACTGGCAGTGTGTGAGCACTCGGTGAATCCCCGTTACCGACGGGTACACAAAGCCTCCGCCGCGGCATACCCTGCGCGTCATGACGGACACGCAGGCCCCGGACACCGCCGGTACCAACCCGCTCGCGCCCGCGCCCGAAGGCGCCCGCACCGCCGCCGACGTGGTCACCCCGGAGTTGGTGGCCCAGCTCACCAAGGGCGTGGCCGGCTCCGGCCGCACCGCCAACCACACCCCGTTCACCGGCGAGAAACTGGCCGACCTGCCGGAGTCCACCGCTCAGGACGTCGCCGAGGCCTTCGCGGCGGCCCGCGCCGCCCAGGCCGTGTGGGCGAAGGTCCCGGTCCGGCAGCGCGCCGCCGTCCTGCTCCGCTTCCACGACCTGGTGCTGGAGCGGCAGGCCGAGGTCCTCGACCTGATCCAGCTGGAGACCGGCAAGGCCCGGCTGCACGCGCACGAGGAGGTGCAGGCCGTCGCCGTCGCGGCCCGCCACTACGGCCGCCGGGCCGCCGCGTACCTGAAGCCCAAGCGGCACGCGGGCGCCATGCCGACGCTGACGAAGGTCACCGAACTGCGCCACCCGCGCGGGGTGGTGGGCCAGATCGCTCCCTGGAACTACCCGCTGGAGCTGTCCGTCGGCGACGCCCTGCCCGCCTTCGCCGCCGGCAACGCCGTGGTGATGAAGCCGGACACGGAGACCTGCCTCACCGCCCTGTGGGCCCGGGACCTGCTCATCGAGGCGGGCCTGCCCGAGGGCGTCTTCCAGGTGGTCCTCGGCGAGGGCCCGGTCGTCGGCCCGGAGCTGGTCAAGCACGCCGACTACGTCTCCTTCACCGGCTCCACCCGCACCGGCCGCGAGGTCGCCGTCGGTGCCGCCTCCCGCCTGGTCGGCGTCTCCCTCGAACTCGGCGGCAAGAACGCCATGCTGGTGCTGGAGGACGCCGACATCGAGAAGGCCGCCGCCGGAGCCGTCCGCGCCTGCTTCTCCTCCGCCGGCCAGCTGTGCATCTCCATCGAGCGGCTGTACGTCCACGAGTCCGTCGCCGACGCTTTCCTGGAGCGGTTCGCCGCCCGCACCAGGGCCATGCGGCTCGGCAACTCCCTCGCCTACGGTGCCGACATGGGCTCGCTGGTCGGCGAACGCCAGCTGGAGACCGTGCAGCGGCACGTCGAGGAGGCCGTCGCCAAGGGCGCGAAGGTGATCGCCGGCGGGGTGGCCCGCCCCGACATCGGCCCCTACTTCTTCGAGCCCACCATCCTCGACGGCGTCGAGACCTCCATGGCCGTCTGCGAGGAGGAGACCTTCGGCCCGGTGGTCTCGATCTACCGGTTCAAGAGCGACGACGAGGCCGTCGAACGCGCCAACGCCACGCCGTACGGCCTGAACGCCTCCGTGTGGACGACCGACGCCCGCCGCGGCCGGGACGTCGCCGCCCGCCTGCGCACCGGCACGGTCAACGTCAACGAGGGCTACGCCCCGGCCTACGGCAGCGTCCAGTCCCCGATGGGCGGCATGAAGGACTCCGGCCTGGGCCGCCGCCACGGCTCCGAGGGCATCCTCAAGTACACGGAGGCCCAGACGGTGGCGCAGCAGCGGCTGCTGCCGATGGCGCCCTCGCTGGGGATGGACGACGAGTCCTACGCCCGCTTCATGAGCACGAGTCTGAAGCTCATGAAGGCATTCCGGTTCCGCTGACCTACCCGGGGCGCGGGGAACCGCGCGACCTGCCACGGACGACCCGCAGCCGCGACTCAACGAGGAGTGCACGTGCCGCAAGACGCCTACGACTACGACGTCCTGATCGTCGGCTCCGGCTTCGGCGGCTCGGTGTCCGCCCTCCGGCTCACCGAGAAGGGGTACAAGGTCGGGGTACTGGAAGCCGGACGCCGCTTCACCCGCGCCACGCTGCCCAAGAACTCCTGGGACCTGAAGAACTACCTCTGGGCCCCGAAGCTCGGCATGTTCGGCATCCAGCGCATCCACCTGCTGGGCAACGTGATGGTGCTGGCCGGCGCGGGCGTCGGCGGCGGTTCCCTCAACTACGCCAACACCCTCTACGTGCCGCCGAAGCCCTTCTTCGAGGACCCGCAGTGGCGGCACATCACCGACTGGCAGGAGGAGCTGAAGCCGTACTACGACCAGGCCCGGCGCATGCTCGGCGTGCGGCTCAACCCCACCATGACCCCCTCCGACGTCCACCTGAAGGCGGCGGCCGAGCGGATGGGCGTCGGCGACACCTTCCATCTCGCCCCGGTGGGCGTGTTCTTCGGTGACGGCAAGGACGGGGACGGCAAGGCGAAGGCCCGGCCCGGCGAGCAGGTGAACGACCCGTACTTCGGCGGGGCCGGGCCCGACCGCAAGGCCTGCACCGAGTGCGGCGAGTGCATGACCGGCTGCCGGCACGGCGCGAAGAACACCCTCAACGAGAACTACCTGTACCTCGCCGAGAAGGCCGGCGCGGTCGTGCACCCCATGACGACGGTGGTGTCCGTCACGGACGACTCGCGCGGCGGCTACGCGGTGGCGACCCTGCCGACGGACCGGAAGAAGAAGGGCGAGGGCCGGCTCTTCACCGCCCGCAAGGTGGTCCTCGCGGCCGGCACCTACGGCACCCAGACCCTGCTGCACCGCATGAAGGCCGGCGGTCAGCTGCCGCACCTGTCCGCCCGGCTCGGCGACCTGACCCGCACCAACTCCGAGGCCCTGGTCGGCGCGCAGACCGACAACCGCCGCTACCGCAGGGCGACCGGCGCGCCGCGCGCCGACTTCACGCGGGGCGTCGCCATCACGTCCTCGATCCACCCCGACGAGAACACCCACATCGAGCCGGTCCGGTACGGCAAGGGCTCCAACTCGATGGGCGGCCTGTCGATCCTCCAGGTGCCGTACGCCGAAGGCTCCTCGCGCGTCCTCGCCTGGCTGGCGAACGCGGCCCGGCACCCGCTGCTGGTCGCCCGGTCCCTGTCCAACCGGCGCTGGTCGGAGCGGACCATCATCGGCCTGGTCATGCAGTCGCTGGACAACTCGCTGACCACATATCTCAAGCCCGGCGGCGTCGGCAGGGGCCTGCTCACCGCCCGGCAGGGGCACGGCGCTCCGAACCCCAAGCAGATCAAGGCCGCCACCGAGGCCGCCTCCGCGCTCGCCGCCGAGATCAACGGCTTCGCCGGCAGCAACGTCGGCGAGCTGATGGGCACCCCGCTCACCGCGCACTTCCTCGGCGGCTGCCCCATCGGCGACTCCCCGGAGACGGGCGTGATCGACCCGTACCACCGGCTCTACGGCCACCCCGGCATCTCGGTCGTGGACGGCGCCGCGGTCTCGGCGAACCTGGGCGTGAACCCGTCGCTGACGATCACCGCGCAGGCCGAGCGGGCGATGTCGTTCTGGCCGAACAAGGGCGAGGAGGACCCGCGGCCGGCGCCCGGAGCGGCGTACGAGCGGCTGAAGCCGGTGGAGCCGCGGTCCCCGGCGGTCCCGGCGGACGCGTTCGGCGCGCTGCGGCTGCCGTTCCTGGGGATGCCGGCGGTACCGCCGAAGAAGTGACCGGAACGGCGAAGAGGGACCTGCATCCCCCTCCGAAGGCAGGTCCCTCTCAGCGTTTCTTGATCCGGCAGGTTTGATCAGCGAAAAGCGTGAAGGGTTGCTCAGGAGAACCGGGATTTACATGTGACCTGAGTCACGCCATGGGGGTGTGGGCATGACGAAGGGCCCCGCGGGACGGAGAGGCCGCGGGGCCCTTCTTCCAGTCAGCACCGGCGTCAGGGCAGCGCCGGTGCCGGGGAGCGGCGCCGGGGGTTGCGCCGCTGGTTCCTGTGCCCTGTGGCCTGTCTGCAGTTGTCGGTGTTCCGCCGGCCGACCCCGGGCGTCCCCGGAGCCGGCCGTTCTCTTGTGTGACCGGGCTGCTGTCCCCTGCCGTCCGGTCACTTCCTGGAGCGAGGTCCCACGGCGTACGGCACGACCCGTACGCCTCATCGCTCCAGCGAGCCACGCGTGGTTCTTTCGGGCCCGCCCCTGGCTGGCACGGACACCCACCTCAACGAAGCGGTGCGCGGGCCGGTCACGCGCCGTACGGGTGAGAGCGGGACCGAACTCAGATACGACCCCGGCTCAGCTCCAGCAGGGTCATGGCGAGGCTGGTGCCCGGCTTGCCGAGCGCGTCCCGGTAGCGGGAGAGGATCTCCATCTCACGGGACAGGTGCACCCGCCGGCCGCCGGAGGCGATACGGGTCTGCTGGACGACGGCGGAGACGGCCATCCGCTCCTGCACGAGCCCGATGATCCGGTCGTCGAGCGCGTCGATGCGCTCACGGGCGTCGGCGATGATCGCGTCCGGGGCGGCGTCCGGTGCGGTGGTGGTCATGTCGGGCTCCTCGCTGTGATGAGTGCCCCGGAACGACACGGCCCGGAGAAACGACAGACGCCCCGGGCCTTGTCGGCCCGGGGCGCCTGGGAAGTCGCTTGGCGTCAGCTCAAGCAGCACGACCATGGCAGCCGGCGGGCCGGGTGCCATAGGTAAAGACGAAGGTCGAGTGCTTGCGCATGCGGTCAGTATGCCACGGCGGCTTCCCTCGGAGGTCCCCCGGCCACCCCGTTAGAATCGGAGGCACAGGCCCCCGCCCGACCACCAGAAGGCACCCCGTGTCATCAGCGACCCAGTCTGCCGCCACTCCCGACACCGTCCTGGTCGTCGACTTCGGCGCGCAGTACGCCCAGCTCATCGCCCGACGCGTCCGCGAGGCGCGGGTCTACAGCGAGATCGTGCCCAGCACCATGCCGGTCGCCGAGATCCTCGCCAAGAACCCCGCGGCGATCATCCTCTCCGGCGGCCCCTCGTCCGTGTACGAGGAGGGCGCCCCCACCCTCGACCGCGAGATCTTCGAGGCCGGCGTCCCCGTCTTCGGCATGTGCTACGGCTTCCAGCTCATGGCGCAGGCCCTCGGCGGCACGGTCGACAACACCGGTGCCCGCGAGTACGGCCGTACGGACCTGCACGTCGCCAAGAACTCCTCCACCCTCTTCGAGGGCACCCCGGCCGAGCAGCACGTGTGGATGTCCCACGGTGACGCCTGCTCCGCCGCCCCCGAGGGCTTCGCGGTCACCGCGTCCACGGACGTCGTCCCGGTCGCCGCGTTCGAGAACGACGAGAAGAAGCTCTACGGCGTCCAGTACCACCCCGAGGTCATGCACTCCACGCACGGCCAGCAGGTGCTGGAGCACTTCCTTTACCGCGGTGCCGGCCTGGAGCCGAACTGGACCACCGGCAACGTCATCGATGAGCAGGTCGCGGCCATCCGCGAGCTGGTCGGCGACAAGCGCGCGATCTGCGGCCTGTCCGGCGGCGTGGACTCCGCCGTCGCCGCCGCCCTCGTCCAGAAGGCCATCGGCTCCCAGCTCACCTGCGTGTACGTCGACCACGGCCTGATGCGCAAGGGCGAGACCGAGCAGGTCGAGAAGGACTTCGTCGCGGCCACCGGCGTGCAGCTCAAGGTGGTCGACGCCGAGGAGCGCTTCCTCAAGGCGCTCGCCGGGGTCAGCGACCCCGAGGAGAAGCGGAAGATCATCGGCCGCGAGTTCATCCGCGTCTTCGAGCAGGCGCAGGCCGAGATCATCGCCGACGAGGGCCCGGCCGTGGAGTTCCTGGTCCAGGGCACCCTCTACCCGGACGTGGTCGAGTCCGGCGGTGGCACCGGCACCGCGAACATCAAGTCGCACCACAACGTCGGCGGCCTGCCCGAGGACCTCGAGTTCAAGCTCATCGAGCCGCTGCGCAAGCTGTTCAAGGACGAGGTCCGCATGGTCGGCCAGGAGCTGGGCCTGCCCGAGGAGATCGTCCAGCGCCAGCCCTTCCCGGGCCCGGGCCTCGGCATCCGCATCGTCGGCGAGGTCACCAAGGAGCGCCTCGACCTGCTGCGCGAGGCCGACGCCATCGCCCGCGAGGAGCTGACCGCGGCCGGCCTGGACCGCGACATCTGGCAGTGCCCGGTGGTCCTGCTCGCCGACGTCCGCAGCGTGGGCGTCCAGGGCGACGGCCGCACCTACGGCCACCCGATCGTCCTGCGCCCGGTCTCCTCCGAGGACGCGATGACGGCCGACTGGTCGCGGCTGCCGTACGACGTGCTGGCGAGGATCTCCACCCGCATCACCAACGAGGTCCGTGACGTCAACCGAGTCGTCCTCGACGTGACGAGCAAGCCGCCGGGCACGATCGAGTGGGAGTAGTCCCTAGGCGCGCTTGAGCGTGCGCAGGGGCTCACCGGGCTTCCAGACCTGGGTGACCAGATACGTGTCGTCCTCGACGTAGGTCCGTACGACCTCCGTCAGCTCGGTGCGGAAGAGGTGGAACGGCTGCGGCGGTTCCACCTCTTTCACGTACGCGGCCCTGGCCCCGCCGTCCTCGACCTCGTACGCCCGGCCGCCGATCCGGACGTCGCCGCCGCCCATGTCCGTTCCCGCGCCCGGGTTGGCCTGGAGGGTGAACCGGGGGTCGCGGCGCAGGTCGAGGGCTTTCATCGAGCCCGGCATCATGCCGAGCCACAGCTCACCGCCCAGGAAACGGACCTCGATCCCGGAGGTGCGGGGCGAGCCGTCCTTGCGGAGGGTCGCGAGGACATGGTGCCGGTGGGCGCCGAAGCGCTCTTGCGCGGTCGCCGCCAGTGCGGGCGCGGCGGTCGTGAAGGCCGCCCAGTTCACAGGGGTCATACGGAGCACCCTCCCCGGCAATCCCGACATCTCCTGTCCGGTATGCGCAGCGCACGGCATCTTTACAGCACAGCTCTGCCTTTTTGCGCTGCCCGACGGTACCTTCCGGCCGTACCACAACCCCGAACGGGAGGATCCATGCACGGGCCCACTCCGCCCCTGCCGCTGCCCACCGACCAGCTTCAGTTCGCCATGCCGCCGATGCACGACTCGGCCGAGGACGAACGCCAACACCGCAAGGAGCGGCTCGCGGGCGCCCTGCGGATCTTCGGGCGGGCGGGGTTCGAGGACGGGGTGTCGGGCCACATCACCGTTCGGGACCCGGAGTTCACCGACTGCTTCTGGGTCAACCCCTTCGGGATGTCGTTCAAGCACGTCACCGTCGGCGATCTCGTCCTCGCCAACCAGGACGGGCAGGTCGTCGAGGGCCGCTACCACGTCAACCAGGCCGCGTTCACCGTGCACGCCCAGGTGCACGCCGCCCGCCCCGACGTCGTCGCCGTCGCCCACTGCCACTCCGTGCACGGCCGCGCCCTCGCCGCCCTCGGCGACCTCATCGACCCCATCACCCAGGAGAGCTGCGCCTTCTACGAGGACCTCGCCCTGTACGACGCCTACACCGGCGTCACCGTGGACGCCGAGGAGGGCCGCCGGATCGCCACCGCGCTCGGCTCCCGCAAGGCCCTCGTACTGCGCAACCACGGGCTGCTCACCGTCGGCGACTCGGTGGACGCGGCCGCCTGGTGGTTCCTGTCCCTGGACCGGTCCTGCCAGGTGCAGCTCCTGGCCAGGGCGGCGGGCCGGCCGGTGCTCATCGACCACAAGCTCGCCGTCGCCACCCGCGAACAGCTCGGCGGCGACCTCGTGGCCTGGATCAACTACCAGCCCCTGTGGCAGCACATCAGCCGCAGCGAGCCGGACCTGCTCGGCTGACGTACCGCGGCGGTGCCGTCCGGGGCCGGTCCGCCGCCGGGTCAACACGGCGGTACCGGCTTCACCCCCGGTGACCCGGCCCCGGCGCCCCGCAGGGCCCGGCGTAGGGCACAATTCGCTGTCATCACGGGGGAGTTGCCCGGCCGTCATGCCCACCACGGGTGCCGGTGGCCGGATCGGCAGGTCGCGGGGAAGGCGGGCGTCGGACGTGGCGGTGCAGGAGGCGAGAGGGCACACGGATGCCGAGGGCGTCCACGAGGGCGGCTGCGCCTGCGGGGACTGTCCGCACGGCGCCCGCGAGGGACACCGGCGGGCCGTCGCCGCGTTCCTGCGCCGGCGCGACGAGTTCGCCGCCGGCCGGGGACTGCCGGCGGCCGTGGCCCACTCGGCCTCCGCGTCCCGTCAGTGGGTCTCCGAGGAACTGACCCAGCGGGCCGAGGCCGTCGCCGAACAGAGCAGGGCCGAGGGCGCGGTCCGGCTGGCCCGGCTGTGGCTGCGGACGGTGTACGCGGTGTGGGGCGCGGTCACCGCGCTGCTGCTGGTCGAGGCGCTCACCGCGATCGGCGCGGGCTGGACCGGCGCCCGCACCGCGGCCCTGCTCGCCGCGCTCGCCGTCGCCGCCGCGCTCACCGCCGCCTGCTTCTTCCACCGGGCGCGCGGCGGAGCGCTCGCACCGGTGATCGGCGAGGACAACCGCGTCTCCACCTCCCGCGCCGTCGCCGCCTGCTGGGTCCTGTTCGTCGCGTACGCCGTTCTGCTGCTGGCCGCCCGCCTGGCCGCCGCCTCCGACCACGCCGAACGCGACGCGCTGCTCTCCGGCCTCGACCTGGCGCGCGGCGCGGGCGTGGTGACCGTCCTCGCCGTGGTGTGCGGCGTCGCCGTCCTCGTCCGCCGGGTCGTGGGCGTGCGCATCCTCGCCCAGCGGCTGCAGAAGATCCCCGCCCACCGTCCGCGCGCCGCCGACCTGCTCACCGACGACTCCGGCCGGGGCGCCTTCACCGACATCCAGTACGTCGTCATCAGCGCCGTCGCCCTGCTGTTCGCCGCCGTACGACTGGCCCGCCGCCCCGACCAACTGCCCGACCTGCCCTGGGGCCTGGGCGTGATCGTACTGATCTCGGCCGCGACCTACCTGGCCGGCAAGTACGCCGAGGGCGGCCGGCCGGTGATCCTCTCGGTGGTCCGCGCCCGCGAACCCGGCGACCTCGACGGCCCGATCCGCACCGGCGACGACATCGAGATCCGCGGCAGCGGATTCGTCCCGCCCGGCGCCCAGAGCGCCGACCGGCTCTCCCGCATGGTCGTCCGCATCGGCGCGGTCGACGTCCACGTCCCCCTGGTCCCGGTCACGGGCGGCTTCCGCAACCCCACGGACAACGCCCTGACCGTGCCCGTGCCGGCCGAGGTGGAGCCCGGTGCGGTGGAGGTGCAGGTGGTGACCGCGGCCGGGGTGGCGACGAACCGGTGCGTCGTGCAGGTGACGGAGTGAAACGGGTGGGGGAGCGAAAGGGTGGGGGAGCGCAACGGGTGGGGGAGTGAACGGGTGACGGAGTGATCGGGTGAGGGAGTGAACGTCGCGTCGGCGGACGGGGTTTCGGGCTTTCACCCGGCTCCTGCCGTGATCCTCGATACAGTTGCCGCCAACCGCGCCCGGCGACACGGAAGCGGTTGGGGGGTACGGGGATGCCGGAACTGAGCGCGCGGATACGCGCTGCCATCCGTGCGGCGATGTCCGAACCGGACGCGCTGAGGCTGTGGTCGTTCGTCGCACCGGCGGAGGTGCTGGCCCCGGAGACCCACCGCAACATCGCGACGCACGTCTTCGACCACCGTGACCGGCTCACCCCGGCGCACGCCGCCGCGGACCCGGACGTCCTCGACGTCGTGTACCTGGCGGCCGCCTACTACCTGGAACGCGCGCGGCATCTGCCCGAAGGGGAGAGCTGGGACGGTCACGCGTGCACCTTCCTCCTCCGGATCGTGCACGCGGTGCGCCCCGCCGCCGTCCCGCAGCCGCTGCGGGACGCCTTCGCCGAGCACCCGCCGGGGGACGTGCCGCCGTACGAGACCGTGCACGCCGTGGGCAGGGCGCTGCTCGCCGCCGGCACCGGCGAGAAGGACCCGGACGCGGTCCTGGTGGCCGGCGCGCTCCTGGCGCACGCCTGGGAAGAAGCCCGCGGCGGGGAGTCCGGGCCGCACATCGCCTACGGCTTCGGCACCGGCCTCCTCGCGATGTCCGACCTCGGCGTCGGACCGGAGGACGCGCGAGCGCGCGGGATCGGCCTCATGCGCCTGGCCCTCGCCGAACTGCCCGCCGACGACCAGTTCCGTGACGCGATGCTGGCCGGCCTCGCGTCGGCGCTGGCCAAGGCGCCGCCCCGGACGCCGGACGAGGGAAGCCCGGCGGCCGAGGTGACCGCGTACATGCGGGACGGCGGCCCGGAACGCCTCGACGCGGCCATCGACCGGCTGCGCACGGCCCTGGCCACGTCCGCGACCCGGGAACCGGAGCGCAGCCTGCGCCGTGCCGAACTGGGGCAGGTGCTGCGGATGCGGTTCGAGAGCACGGGCGAGCTGACCGACCTGGACGCCTCGGTCACCGAACTGCGGGCCGCGCTCGCGAGCGAGGCACTGGACGCCGAGAGCCGGGCGTCGGTCGCCTCCTTCCTCGGCCTCGCCCAGCTCGACCGGTACGTCCACTCCCACGACCCCGCCGACCTCGACGCGGCCACGAGCGCCGTCCGGGACGGCTGCGACCCCGCCCTGGCCGCCTCGCCGGCCCACCCCCAGCGGCTGACCAACCTGGCCGCCGTCCTCACCGCCCGGTTCGACCGGTACGAGCGCGAGGCCGACCTCGACGAGGCCGTGGAGCACCTGACCTTCGCCGTGACCGCCACGCCGCCGGCCCAGCACGACCACCTCGTGATGGCGGTCAAGCTGGCCGTCGCCCTGCGCAGACGGGGCACGCACCGGCAGCGGCCCGCGGATCTGAGCCGCGCCGAGGTCATCCTGCGCCGCATCGCGGACGGCTCCCCGGGCACCGGACCCACCCGGCAGCTCGCGCGCATGGAGCTGGCCCACCTGCTGGCGGAGTGGAGCGCGCTCTTCGGCGACGAACGGGACATCGCCGACGCCATCGACCAGTACCGCGCCACCGCCCTCACGCCCACCGAGGACATCCGCACCCGCCTGCGCTGCGCCTACGGGTGGGGCATCCACGCGGTCACGCTGGGCGCCCTGGACCT
The DNA here is from genome assembly GCF_000716535.1 of Streptomyces flaveolus. Taxonomy (GTDB): domain Bacteria; phylum Actinomycetota; class Actinomycetes; order Streptomycetales; family Streptomycetaceae; genus Streptomyces; species Streptomyces flaveolus_A. The sequence goes on from NZ_JNWV01000004.1 coordinate 262,548, forward strand.
CGCCCGCGAGGGCTTCCGCCTGGCGCTGACCGAACTGCTGCCCAAGCTGACCGGTCCGGCGCTGGGCCGGGAGTCGCAGGAGACCCGGCTGCGCGAGGTGTCCTCCCTGGCCACCGTCGCGGCCACCGCCTCCGTCATGGCCGAACGGCCCCAGGAAGCACTCGTCCGGCTGGAACAGGGGCGCGGTGTCCTGCTGGCCCAGGCCCTGCGGCTGCGCGGCCGGCACGACGACCTCGCCGCCGCCTCGCCCGCACTCGCCGAACGCTTCGAACGGGTCTGTGCCGAGCTGGTCGCACGGCAGCGCGGCCCCGAGCAACGCAAAGCGGCGGCGGCCGAGTTCGACCAGGTCGTCAGGGACATCCGCGCCCTGGACAAGTGGGAGGACTTCCAGGAGCCGCTCGGCTGGGAACGGCTGAGCGAGGCCGCGGCGGACGGACCCGTGGCCGTGATCAACGTGTCCGCGTGGGGCTGCTTCGTGCTGCTCCTGACCCGGCCGCCCGGCGGACCCGGCCGCGTGGACGTGCTGCCGCTCGACGTCACCCAGGACGAGATCGGCCGGCGCGCCGGCGTCTTCCGCACCGCCGTGACCCGGCTCCGCGAGGCGACGGGCCGTGAGCGCCTGCGAGGGGACAGGGAGCTGAAGGACACGCTGCGCTGGCTCGGGACCCACCTCGTGCGTCCCGTCCTCGCCCACCTGGGCCTGGCCGGACCGGCGGACCCCGGCACGCCCCTGCCCCGGCTGTGGTGGTGCCCGACCGGGGTGCTGTCCCTCCTCCCGCTGCACGCCGCCGTGCTGGAGGAGGGGCCCGACGGACCGGTGTACACCCACGACCGGGTCGTCTCCTCGTTCACCCCCACCCTGGGTGCCCTGCTGCACGCCCGCTCGCTGCCCACCGGCGAGCACCCCGCCTCCCTCCTGGCCGTGGCCGTGGACGCCGGCGGGGCGCATCCCCCGCTGGCCGCCCTGGACGACGAGCTGGCCGTCATCGGTGAACTGCCCGGCCGCCGGGACGTGCTGCGCGGCACCGAGGCCACACCCCGGGCGGTACTGGCCGCGCTGCGCGGACACACCCACGCCCACCTGGCCTGCCACGGCGTACGGGACCCCGGGGACCCAGCGCGCAGCCGGCTGCTCCTGCACGGCGGGGAACTCACCCTGCGCGAACTGGCGGGGGAGCGGCTCACGGACGCCCGGTTCGCCTACCTCTCCGCCTGCCACAGCGCCGCACCCGGCGAGGAACTGGCCGACGAGGTCATCTCGGTGGCCTCCGCCTTCCAGCTCTGCGGCTACCGGCAGGTGATCGGAAGCCTGTGGACCGTCGACGACCGGATGGGCCCCCTGCTCGCCGGAGAGGTCTACCGCCATCTCGCCGCCCCCGGCACCCCGCCCGCCGCCGTCGCCCTGCACCGGGCCATCGGCGTGCTGCGAGGCCACCGCCGCTACCGCGATCCGCTGTTCTGGGGCTCGGTCATTCACCACGGAGTATGAGGAGTTGCCCGGTGGACGACGAACGCAGACTCCGCGCCGGCTTCTGCGCCGCGCTCGAATGGCTGCCCGAGGAGCAGGAAGGAGCCGCACTGCGCGCCGCCGTGCGGTCCGTGCTCGACGGCACGGCTACGGTGCGACAGGCGATCGACGCCCTGGGCGTACCGGAGCACGTCCTGACCGGCCCCGAGAGCGCCGTACGCGGATGGGAACCAGGTGACTCCCTCCTCCCCGGTGCCGTGCCCCGCGCCGGTGGCGAGGTCTACCGCTGCCCCGAAGGCTGGTGCGGTCTGAACGAGCCCCGGCGGCCGAGCGGCACCATCCCGGCAGGCGGACGCTGCTGGTTGCACGACCTGCCGCTGCGCGTCGTGGAGGCATGACCGGTGGCCCCGGTCCTCGACGGACTCGGCGAGAAGCTGGCCGAGAAGTGGCTGACCGCGCTGGCGGCCCCCGGCCTGCTGTTCGTGGGAGCCACCGCCACCGGCGCCGTCCTCGGCCACGCCCACGCACTCGACTGGTCCCTGCTCCGCAGGCGCGTCGGCCACTGGGCCACCACAGCGGGGCACTGGCCCACCGGCGAACAGCTCGCCGCCGCGGCGGTCCTCGTCCTCGCCGCCGTGGCCGTCGGCACGCTGGTACGGATCTGCGGCGACGGCGCCGTACGGATCTGGACGGGGGACTGGCCCCGCCCGCTCCGCCCCCTGGCCCACCGGCTGACCGCCCGCCGGGCACGCCACTGGGACGACCTCCAGCAAGACATCGACCGGCTGCGCACCACCCGTCCGGCCCGCGACCGGACAACGGACGTCCGGCAGAAGATCGACGCGTTGACCGTCCGCCGTGACCACATCGCGCTCGCGCGGCCGGCACGCCCCACCTACACCGGCGACCGGCTCGCGGCCACCGTCGTCCGCGTGGACGCCCAGTACGGCATCGACCTCGCCGCCTGCTGGCCCCGGCTGTGGATGGTGCTGCCGGAGGACGTCCGGACCGAGCTGCGCACCGTCCGGGCCCGCTTCGACACCGCCGTCATGGGCTCCGCCTGGGCCGCCTGCTATGCCGTGCTCGGGTGCTTCTGGTGGCCGGCCGCCGTGGCTGCCGTCGTGACGGGTCTCCTGGCGCGTCAGCGGGTGCCGCAGGCCGCGGCGGCACTGGCCGAGCACGTGGAGTCCGCGGTCGACGTCCACCTGCGACGACTGGCGGAGGAGATCGGGCTGACCGGACCGACCGACGGGCCGCCCGACCGCCGCCTGGGTCTCGCCCTGAACCGCATCGCCCGCAAGGCCACGTGAGGCCCGTGAGAGGCTCACGGGAACACCGCCCCCACCGTTCACGTGGACGCCCAAAATCCGGAAAATCGTTCAGGACAGGATTGAACGGGCTCCTTTCGTCATACGTATGGTCACGTGAGAGGTGCTTCGTCGGGCGAGAGGCGGCTGGCAGCGATGACTCACGGGATGCGGACGGACATGCACACCACTCGGCTGGGAGACCACCACACCTGGCGGGACACCGCCCGGCACTACGCCCTGCTGCCCCTGCGCGTCTTCCTGGGCATCACCTTCGTCTACGCCGGTCTGGACAAGCTCACCGACAGCGCGTTCATGAAGTCCGGCGGCGCCGGCTCCGTCGGCGACACCATGCGCGCGGCCCGCGACTCCGCCGCCATCCCGGCCCTGGTCGACCTGGCCTTGAAGAGCCCGGTCGGCTTCGGCTACGCCATCGCCCTCGGTGAACTGGCCGTCGGCATCGGCATCCTGCTCGGCCTGTTCGGCCGGCTGGCCGCACTCGGCGGCGCGCTGATCTCCCTCAGCCTCTGGCTGACGGTGAGCTGGGCGACCACCCCCTACTACTACGGCAACGACCTCGCCTACCTGATGGCCTGGCTCCCCCTGATCCTCGCCGGAACCCCCTACCTCTCCGTCGACGCCGCCTGGCGGGCCCGGCGTCGACCGACCGGCGGCTACCGCTGACCGTCCTCCGCGCCGCCCCGTCTGCGTATCCCCCGGGTCAGCGCCGCCGTGGCGCCGGCCAGGCAGAGCCCGCCCACGACCAGCGGGACGACCGCGAACCACGGTGTCTCCCACAGACCGCCGGCGTCCCCCGCGAAGGCCACAGCGGTGGCGGTCAGGAACAGCCCGGCGACCAGCTTCCCGGGCTGGAACTCATGACGCAGCACGACTGACCTCCACCTGTCCCACTCCGACGCCGAGCGTCAGATCGAGCGTGCCGCCCGTCCGGGCCCCCTTGGCCGGCGCCAGCGTCAGCTCCCTGTGCCTGCCGGGCTGCACGTCCACGTCCTTTCCGCTGTCCCCGGGCAACCGGATGTCGCCCACCCCCACATCGATGCTCAGCCGCACCGCCGCGTCCGCCGGCACGATCACCTTCAACTGTCCCGCGCCCACCCTGGCGTCCGTCGAGACCGTCCGGCCCTTGGCCGGGTGCACCCGGGACAGGTCCAAGGTGCCCCGCCCGGTGCCGAGGTCGTACCCGGACCGCACCTGGGCCGCCGCGACCGGCTTCCAGGACGTCTCCCGCCAGTCGGTGGTGATGTCCCGGGGCAGCGCCGCCGCTCCCGCGAGCAGCCCCGCGGTGACCAGCGCCAGGAACACCGTGCCGGCCCCGGTGCGGCCCAGGAACGCGCTGAGCGTGATGCCGAGCCCGAACACCGCGAGCGCGCACGCCAGCCCGGTCTGCAGGCTGGTGCCCAGCGGGTGCGTCTCCCAGCCGAGCCCCGTGCCCAGGCCGCCCGCCAGCAGGGCGAGCAGGAACACCCAGCCGCCGATCCAGCGCGGGCCGCGCGGTCTCGGGGGCGCGGCGTGCGGCGTCCGTATCGCCCCGGGGTGGGTCCAGGGGTTGGGTATGCCGACGTCCACGACCGAGGTCAGATCACGGTCGCGGGCGTCGCCGGGCCCCCACAGATAGCCGGTGCCGCCGACGTGGGTGCCGTCCTTGACGATCGGGTCCCGCCACCAGGAGGGGTAGGTCGTGACGACCGGCGGCGCCTGGGCCTCCGGCGGGGCGTCGGCCGCGGCCTGGGCGGCCAGGGGATCGGGGTCGGGGGCGCCGCGGCGCCGCGACCAGTACCCCGCGCCGGCGAGCAGCAGCGAGAGCACCGTGGCGAACGCCAGCACCCCGCCGTTCCGCAGCATCGTCAGGAAGATCCCGCAGCCGACCAGGGCGAACAGCACGGCGGCCAGCGCCTGGCCGTCCACCCGGCCCGTGAAGAGCTTGCGCAGCTCGTTCTCCTCCTCGTCCTCGTACGGCACCAGGAGCCAGACGAAGCCGTAGAAGATGAGGCCCAGACCGCCGGTCGCGGAGAGCACGGCCAGCGTGATCCGGAAGATGACGGGGTCCATGTCCGTCTGGCGGCCGAGCCCCGCGCACACGCCCGCGATCATCTTGTGCCGGCGGTCGCGCCGGAACCGGTCGGGCACCTCGCTGCCCTCCTGCCGCTCCGGCTCGTGCGGGGAGGAGTGGGGGCCGGCGCCGGCCGCTCCCGTCTCCTCCGTCGCGGCGGGCGCGGCATCCGTCGGCCCGGTGCCCGGGTCCGGGCGCGGGCCGGGGCCGGGTCCCGGACCCGTCGCGGCGTGCTCGTGATCCGTCATGCGTCCATGGTGACGGCCCGGCCGCCGCGGCGGCAGCCGGGACGACCCTGGGCCAACCCTGAAATCGGCCCTGAGACGGAGTGGGGAAGCGTTCGAGCGGCACGGACCGCCGCGCAACGCCCGCCGAACCGCCCACCCCGACCGGCCCCGACGGAAGATCAGGGGCGTCTCGGGGGCCGACCCTGATGCTCCCTCTCGCCGCTCGTGTGACCATCGTTGGCATGCCGGAAGCCGCAAGCCTGCCACTCGACGACCCGCGGCCCCCGCGCAAGCTCTACCGCAGCAGCGACGGACGCTGGCTCGGCGGAGTGGCGCGAGGCCTCGCCGGGCATCTCGGGCTGCCCGTCGTGTGGGTGCGGCTCGTCTTCGTCGGCCTGTTCATGGCCGACGGACTCGGAGCGCTGCTGTACGCCGCGTTCTGGTTCTTCGTGCCGCTCGGCATCGGCGGCGTCGGCGACCAGAAGCCGTCGCTGGTGGGCACGGAGACCTCGCCGGACGGCCGCCGCAAACTGGTGGCCCGCAAGCCGGACCGGGGACAGATCGTCGCGCTGCTCCTCATGGTCATCGTGTCCGTGGTCTTCGTCGGCAGCGTGAACCTGGGCAGCGCCACGAAGGCGTACCTGGTGCCGGCCGTGCTCGTCGCCGCCGGTGTCGCCCTGGTCTGGCGCCAGGCGGACAACGCCCGCCGGGCCCGCTGGGCCGAGGCCGGCCGCCGGCGCCGCACCCTCACCCTGCTCCGCGCGGCCGGCGGCGTGCTGCTCGTCACGGCCGGTGTCTCCGCCATCTTCGTCCTCCAGGGCTCGACCGCTCACCTCGGCGCCGTCCTGCAGGCCGCGCTCGCCGTCCTCGTCGGCATCACCCTGCTCGCCGGCCCCTATCTGGTCCGCATGACCCAGGACCTGTCCGAGGAGCGCCTGATGCGCATCCGCGCCCAGGAACGCGCCGAGGTCGCCGCCCATGTCCACGACTCCGTGCTGCACACCCTCACCCTGATCCAGCGCAACGCCGACAACGCGGGCGAGGTGCGCCGCCTCGCCCGCGCCCAGGAGCGGGACCTGCGCACCTGGCTGTACAAGCCCGAGGGCACCGGCAAGGACGAGGCCGACGAGCCGGACACGGTCGCCGAGGCGGTGCGCCGCAACGCCGCCGAGGTGGAGGACAAGCACGGCGTGCCCATCGAGGTCGTGATAGTCGGCGACTGCCCGCTCGACGAGAAGACCGGCGCACAGATGCAGGCCGCGCGCGAGGCGATGGTGAACGCCGCCAAGTACGGTGGCGAGGGCGGTGCCGTACAGGTCTACGCCGAAGTCGAGGGAAGGACGGTCTTCGTGTCCGTGCGGGACCGCGGCCCCGGTTTCGACCCCGACGCGATACCCGCCGACCGCATGGGTGTCAGAGAATCGATCATCGGCCGCATGGAGCGCAACGGCGGCACGGCCCGGCTGCGGGCGGTGCCGGGCGGCGGTACCGAGGTCGAGCTGGAGATGGAGAGGGCGGAGAAGACGTCATGAGCGACGCGACCGAGGCGAACGGCACGGCGGGAGCGGCGGAGCCGACCGAGTCCGGCCGGACCGGCGGCGGCGCGGGCGGGCGGCACGTACGGGTGGTGCTGGTGGACGACCACCGCATGTTCCGTACCGGCGTCCAGGCCGAGATCGGCCAGACCGCCGAGACCGGGGTCGAGGTGGTCGGCGAGGCCGCGGACGTCGACCAGGCGGTCGCCGTCATCACCGCCACCCGGCCCGAGGTGGTCCTGCTCGACGTCCACCTGCCCGGCGGCGGCGGGGTCGAAGTGCTGCGCCGGTGCGCGGCGTTGATGGCGGACGCCGAGCAGCCGGTCCGCTTCCTCGCGCTGTCCGTGTCGGACGCGGCGGAGGACGTGATCGGGGTGATCCGTGGCGGCGCCCGCGGCTATGTCACCAAGACCATCACCGGCACCGACCTGGTCGACTCCATCTTCCGCGTCCAGGAGGGCGACGCCGTCTTCTCCCCGCGGCTGGCCGGGTTCGTCCTGGACGCCTTCGCCTCCACCGACGCCCCGCCGGTGGACGAGGACCTGGACCGCCTCACCCAGCGGGAGCGCGAGGTGTTGCGCCTGATCGCCCGGGGCTACGCCTACAAGGAGATCGCCAAGCAGCTCTTCATCTCCGTGAAGACGGTCGAGTCCCATGTCTCGGCGGTCCTGCGCAAGCTCCAGCTGTCCAACCGGCACGAACTGACACGCTGGGCGACCGCACGCCGACTGGTCTGACCCCTACGGCCCCGCCCGGGGCTCGCCCCGCAGCCGCCCCTCACTCCACCCTGGTCGCCCCGGCGAACGGCATCTGGTCGATCGGGGCGAGACGGACCGGTGCCGACGGGTTGGGGGCGTGGATCATCTGGCCGTTGCCCACATAGATGCCGACGTGACTGATCCCGGAGTAGAAGAACACCAGGTCCCCCGGCTGGAGTTCGGAGCGGGAGACCCGCCGGCCCGCGTCGATCTGGGCGTAGGTGGTGCGGGGCAGGGAGATGCCGGCGGAGCGGTAGGCGGCCTGCACCAGCCCCGAGCAGTCGAAGGCGTTCGGGCCGGTGGCACCCCACACATAGGGGCTGCCGAGCTTGCTGTAGGCGTAGGCGACGGCCGCCGCCGCGCGAGAGGTCGGGGCGGGGGCGGACCCGGGCCGCGCCAGCGGCTGCCGCGCGTCGGTGGCCGACCGGGACACGTGGGCGTACGTGCCGCCGGCACCGGTGACTTCGGTCCGCTGCGGCGGGGTCAGCCGCGCCAGCAGCCGTCGGGCCTCGTCCAGCTTGCCGGTGACGGTCTTCTTCTGCCGCCTCAGCTCCGCCTGCCGCGACCGCAGCGACTTCACCTCGATGCGCGCGGCACCGCGCAACCGCTCGATCTCCCGTAGCTGTTGACGCACCCGGGAGACCGCGGCGGCCTGCCGGTCACCGGCCCGCTCCGCGAACGCGGCGCCGTCCAGGTACCGGTCCGGGTCGCTGGAGAGGGCCAGTTGCCAGGCCGGGTCGATGCCGCCGTCCCGGTACTGTGCCGCCGCGAACGAACCCAGCGCCTCCCTGGCCGAGTTGAGCCGCGTCTGCTTGCGGGCGGTCTGGTCCTGGAGCGCGCTCAGCCGCCGCTGGCCGGCGTCCGCCTTCTCCTTCGCCCCGTTGTACTTCTCGGTGGCGGCCTCGGCCTCCCGGTACAAGGTCTCCACCTTGGCCTTCACCTGCGCCGGCGTCAGCTGTGGTTCGGCGTGCCCCGTCCCGTCGAAGGCGGTCGCGGTGGCCGCGCCCGCCAGGGCGAGAGTGGCGGCCGTCCGTGCCGTATGGCCGCTGAGCGGGCGTTGCGGGCGCTTGCGGTGCGCTGCCACCTGGACCGTCACGTCCTTCCGTACGACTCGCACGACCGAGCGGTCGATACGCCCCGCGGCGGCCCGCACAGGGGGAGCGGGCCGCCGCCGGGCCTTTCTCGGCGGTGGTGGCCGACTGCCGCCCCTGGTCCGGGCGGCGGTGGGAAGCCGGTCACCTGGGGGAGGACGCTAGGCCGGACGGTGACGAGAAGGTAACGCGGTGTACGGAACTGGCTTGGACGGACCGGGACGTGACCGTATGTGACCGTGCGGGTCGACTGGTGTCGTCGCCTTTACGGAGCGTGCTGACCGAAGAGCGGAAAGGGGGACTGGCGGGGGACGTGAAGTGCTATGGGGCGCATATATGCAACGTCAGGCGGGCCAGGCTGCCGGGCTGCCGTGTTACTGGGCGGGCCTGGTGACGGAGGGTCGCCGGGGTCGGTGACAGAGGGTTGCTTGGGGTGGTGCGGGTGAGTCGCTGGGGGTGGTGAGGGCTGAGTCGCTGAAGGTGGTGACGGGTGGGTTAAGGGCCTGCTGCGGGGCGGGATGAGGGCCTGGTGCGGGGTGGGACGGGGGGCTCGGTGAAGGCTGGGGTGGCGGGCCCGGTGGAAGGTGGGTCGTGGGGGGCTGGTTAGGCTCCGGCTCCATGGACGTACTCATCCATCTCTTCGTCGGCCTGCACATCATCGGCATCGCCGCGCTGCTCGGCGGTTTCCTCACCCAGATGAAGGCGATGGGCCAGGGCACGGCCCGGTTCGTGCCCGGGATGCTGCACGGCGCGCTGACCATGCTGGTCACCGGCGTGGCCCTCGTCGGCCTCAACCAGGCCGACGACCACCACGTCAACAACATCAAGATCGGCGTGAAGCTCGCCCTGCTGATCGTGATCCTCGGCCTGGTCTATGTGAAGCGCGACGAGGAGCGGATCGACAAGGGCCTCTTCGGGCTGGTCGGCCTGCTGACCACGGCCAACATCTTCATCGCCGTCCTCTGGACCTGATCGCTGTCCTCTCGATCTGAGCGCCGTTCTCTGGACCTGATCACTGTCCCCTGGATCTGACCCTCGGTCCGTGCCGGGGTCAGCCCGGCCGCACCACGCTGTGGACGGCCGCCTCGATTCCGGAGACCGGTTCCTCGCGGACGTACGCGCCCGGCCTGGGGGCGTGGATCATCATGCCGTCGCCTGTGCAGAGTCCGACGTGGCCGGCGTCGTCGTGGAAGAAGACGAGGTCGCCGGGGCGGGCGTCGGCCGGGGCGACCGGGGTGCCGGCGTAGGCCTGCTCGCGCGCGGTCCGCGGGAGGGTGACGCCGGCGGACTTCCAGGCGGCCTGGGTGAGCCCCGCGCAGTCGTAGGAGCCGGGGCCTGCGGCGCCCCAGACGCACGGCTTTCCGACCTGGGCACGGGCGAAGGCGATGGCCTTCTTGGCCTTGGTCGCGTAGGTGCCGGACGGCGTGGTGGCGCCTGAGGTTGCGGTGGCGTCCGGTGTGGCGGTGGCAGGCGTGGTCGTGGGAGGGGTGGGCGTGGCAGCCGTGGCCGTGGGAGTGGCGGTCACGAAAGCCGTGGGGCTGGATGGCACGGCAGTGGAGGCTGTGGTGGTGGAGGGTGCGGCCATGGATGCCGTGGGGGTGGCAGGTGCCGCGGGAGAAGGCGCAGTCATGAAAGTCGCGGTCGTGGGCGCCATGGCTGTGGAAGCCGTGGCGTTGGAAGTCCCGGCAGTGGTAGGTGCCGTCCGCTGGGACAGCAGCACGCGCGCGTGGGCGAGCTTCTTCTGCACGGTTGCCTTGGCCGCCTTCGGGCCTCTCGCGGCCGCCTCCGCCTGACGGTTCACGGGCGGCGCGGCGATGATGTCCGACGTGGGCAGGACGGCGGTGGTGTCCGGGGTGGACGGGGTGGACGGGGCGGCGACCGTACCCGGAGTGGGCGCGGCGACATCTGTGTCCTGAAGGGGCGCGGGAACGGTCGTGTCCCCTACAGGGTGGGCGAAGGCGGGGGCCCCGGCGGGCGGCGTCATGGCCGAGCCCCCGGCGCCGACGGTGCCGCGCTGGGCCGGGATCGTGCCGCGCTGGGCCGGGATCATGACCCGCTGGGTCGGCACACTGCCGTTCTGGGTCGGAAGCGCCGCGTGCCCGGTGGGGACAGTGCCGCCCTGGGCCCGCAGCATCGCCTGCGCGGTCGGAACAGTGCCGTCTCGGCCCGGGTTCACAGCGCCCCCGGTCGGACCGGTGCCGTCCTGGCCGGAGCTCACAGCACCCCCGTTCGGAACAGTGCTGCCCTGGCCCGGCACCACGGCGCGCCCGGTCGGCACACCGCCGTCGTGGCCCGGAATCATGGCCCGCTGTCCGGCGAGCCCCCGGTGCTGAGCGCGGCGGGCGACCTCGTCCCGGAGGCGCTGGAGGCTGTCCGCCGGTCGTCGTGGGACCGCAGCCGACTCGACCGGCTCACCTCCCTCAGCCCCCTTGGACCACCCGGCCCGCGCGGCCCGGCCGGCTCCTCCCCGTCCGGCCCACACGGCGCCTCGTCCGCCCCGCCCGGCTTCCCGGTCGACGCTGCCGGTTCCCTGGTCGTCCCACCCGGGGCCCTGGTCGTCCCACCCGGGGCCTTGACCGTCCCACCCGGGCCCTTGGCCACCCCGCCCGGGCCCTTGGCCGTCCCACCGGGACCCTTGACCGGCCCACTCGGCCCCTGGATCGACCCGCCCGGTTTCCTGGTCGCCGCTTCCGTTCCTCCAGTCGGCACTCCCAGCGCCTCGTCCGGTTTGCCAAGCCCCCCGGTCGGCCTTCTCGGCCTTCTCGGCCCTCCGATCGGCACCTCCGGCTCCCCGGTGGGCCCGTCCAGCGTCCCGATCGGTCCTCCCGGCCCCCCGGTCGGCCCGTCCAGCGTCTCGGTCGGCTCGCCCGGCCCCCCGGCCGGCCCGCCCAGCGTCCCGGTCGGCTCGCCCGGCCCCCCGGCCGCCCCGGCCCCCGTCCCTCGCCGTGGTCGACGTCTCCGCCGTCGATTCCGCTCGGCGGTAGAAGTAGTCGATCTTGCGTTCGATCTCCTCCTGGCTCGGTCGGCCCGGGGTGGACGCCGGCGTGGCCTCGGCCGTCTGGGAGAGCACGGCCACGGAGGTGAGGGCGGCGGTGGCGAGAGCGGGGGTGCGGGCGCCCGCTCCCTGGGTTCCGCCGGGGCGCGGCTTGCGGTGCGACGCCAAGGGAGGCGACTCCTTCCGTACTGCCGCCTACCGGGGTCAGCGGTGGGGGTACCCAGGCCTTCCCTCAGGGGGGAGGGTGCGGGCGGGTGCTCGGAAGGGTTGCCCTACGGCGTCGTCCCGGGCGGGAGTCGGCCGATTCACCCCAGGATCGGTGGGTCCCCGGCTCCGGGCACCGTGCGGGGCGCGCCGGATTCGGCGGAGGCCGCGCGGCCCGGCGACGTTCGCCGGAGTGGGGTCGTGCGGCCTGACGGAAACCTAGCCAACTCGTGTGTCTTCTGTGAAGGTTGGTGCGCGGTTTGTCCGATACATTTCCGTGACCTTTTCTCTGGGTGCTAGGACATTCACGTACGGGTGACCAGGTGCTTCCGGTGCGTGAGTGGTCGGCGCCCCTGATGGACGCGAAGATCAACTCTCGTCCGGAGCCGCCATGTTCCGGGGACCGCGACCGGTTGTCGGTGGGGCGCCCTAGACTCGTAGAGCGATGAGCAGCCTCTTTGACGACAGCTTCCTGGCGGACCTCCAGACCCCTCGCGGGCACGAGGAGGAAACTCCGCCGCCGCCCGAGGACGATCACGGTCCGGAGCCGCTTCCGGACGATCTGTTCGGCGGGAAGTTCGACGTGCCACCGGAGCGATGGGGGTCCCCCCGCTCGAGCGAAGCCGAGAGCGGGGGAGGCTACTACCGCGACGGCGCCCCCCGCTCCGTCCTCGACGCGGCGGCACTGCTGGAGGGGCTGAACGAGAACCAGCGCGCCGCGGTCGTGCACGCCGGCTCCCCGCTGCTCATCGTCGCCGGCGCCGGCTCCGGCAAGACCCGCGTGCTGACCCACCGCATCGCCTACCTGCTCGCCGAGCGAAACGTCCACCCGGGCCAGATCCTCGCGATCACCTTCACCAACAAGGCCGCGGGCGAGATGAAGGAGCGCGTCGAGCAGCTCGTCGGCCCGCGCGCGAACGCGATGTGGGTGATGACCTTCCACAGCGCGTGCGTGCGCATCCTGCGGCGCGAGAGCAAGAAGCTCGGCTTCACCTCGTCGTTCTCGATCTACGACGCCGCCGACAGCAAGCGCCTGATGGCCCTGGTCTGCCGCGACCTGGAGCTCGACCCCAAGCGCTTCCCGCCGAAGTCCTTCAGCGCCAAGATCAGCAACCTGAAGAACGAGCTGATCGACGAAGAGGACTTCGCCGCCCAGGCCACCGACGGCTTCGAGAAGACCCTGGCGCAAGCCTACGCCCTGTACCAGTCGCGGCTGCGCGAGGCGAACGCGCTGGACTTCGACGACCTGATCATGACGACGGTCAACCTGCTGCGCGCCTTCCCGGACGTCGCCGAGCACTACCGCCGCCGCTTCCGGCACGTCCTGGTGGACGAGTACCAGGACACCAACCACGCCCAGTACGCGCTCGTGCGGGAACTCGTCGGCACCGGGGAACACGATGAGGACACCCCGCCCAGCGAGTACGACACCCCGCCCGCCGAACTCTGCGTCGTGGGTGACGCGGACCAGTCGATCTACGCCTTCCGCGGTGCGACGATCCGCAACATCCTCCAGTTCGAGGAGGACTACCCGAACGCGACGACGATCCTGCTGGAGCAGAACTACCGCTCCACGCAGACCATCCTGTCCGCCGCCAACGCGGTCATCGAGCGCAACGAGTCCCGCCGCCCGAAGAACCTGTGGACCAACGCCGGCCAGGGCGCCCGGATCGTCGGGTACGTCGCCGACACCGAGCACGACGAGGCCCAGTTCGTCGCCGAGGAGATAGACCGCCTGGTCGACGCGGGCCACGCGCGCGCGGGAGACGTCGCCGTCTTCTACCGCACCAACGCCCAGTCCCGTGTCTTCGAAGAGATCTTCATCCGCGTCGGCCTGCCCTACAAGGTCGTCGGCGGTGTCCGCTTCTACGAGCGCAAGGAGGTCCGGGACGTCCTCGCCTACCTGCGTGTCCTCGCCAACCCCGAGGACTCGGTGCCGCTGCGCCGCATCCTCAACGTGCCCAAGCGGGGCATCGGCGAGCGCGCGGAGGCGATGGTCGACGCCCTCGCCCAGCGCGAGAAGATCAGCTTCCCGCAGGCCCTGAAGCGGGTGGACGAGGCCTACGGCATGGCCGCGCGGTCCACCAACGCGGTCAAGCGGTTCAACACGCTGATGGAGGACCTGCGGACGATCGTCGAGTCCGGCGCCGGACCGGCCACCGTGCTGGAGGCCGTCCTCGAGCGCACCGGTTACCTGGCCGAGTTGCAGGCCTCCACCGACCCGCAGGACGAGACCCGGATCGAGAACCTTCAGGAACTCGCCGCTGTGGCCCTGGAGTTCGAGCAGGAGCGGGGCGAGGGTGAGCAGGGGACCCTGGCCGACTTCCTGGAGCAGGTCGCCCTGGTCGCCGACTCCGACCAGATCCCGGACGAGGAGGACGGCGACGGCGTCATCACGCTGATGACCCTGCACACCGCCAAGGGCCTGGAGTTTCCGGTCGTGTTCCTGACCGGCATGGAGGACGGCGTCTTCCCGCACATGCGCGCCCTCGGCGAGACCAAGGAACTGGAGGAGGAGCGGCGCCTGGCGTACGTCGGCATCACGCGTGCGCGGGAGCGGCTCTACCTCACGCGGTCGGCGATGCGCAGCGCCTGGGGCCAGCCGTCGTACAACCCGCCCTCCCGGTTCCTGGAGGAGATCCCGCCCGCCCACGTGGAGTGGAAGCGGACCGGGGCGACGGCGCCCATGGCCTCCGGGCCGGCGTCCGGGATCGCCGCCTCGCTGTCCTCGACCCGTTCGCGCTCCTCGGCGTCGGGCGCGCCCGGCTTCGCCACACGGCGCACGGCGGAGAAGCCGGTGGTCGCGCTGGCGGTCGGGGACCGCGTCACGCACGACCAGTTCGGGCTCGGCACGGTCGTCGCGGTGAAGGGGACGGGCGCGAACGCGGAGGCGACGATCGACTTCGGCGACACCAAACCGAAGCGGCTGCTGCTGCGGTACGCGCCGGTGGAGAAGCTGTAGCGGACTGAAAAGGGCCCCGCTGAGCAGCGGGGCCCCTGGGTCTACGTGGGATTCAGTCCGTGGCTCCGCAGCCACGGCAGCGGGTCTATGGCCGCCCCGCCCGCCGGCCGCACCTCGAAATGCAGGTGGGGACCGGTGGAGTTGCCGGAGTTGCCGGAGTGACCGATCGGCTGGCCGGCCTTGACGGTCGTACCGGAGGCGACTGTGTAGCTGGAGAGGTGGCAGTACCAGGTCTCCGTGCCGTCCTTCGCCGTCACGATCATCATGTTGCCGTAGGCACTGTTCCACTTGGTGGTGACGGTGCCGTCGGTGGCGGCCATCACCGTGGTGCCGTAGGAGACCGGGAAGTCGATGCCGGTGTGCACCGACATCCAGTTGATGCCCGCCTGGCCGAAGTAGGCGCTGAGTCCGTGCTGCGCGACCGGCAGCGCGAACTTGGGCCGCAGCCGCTCCTTGAGCGCGGCCTCCGCCGCCGCCTTCTTCTTCTCCAGCTCCTGCTGCGCCTTGAGGTCGATCCGCTCCTGCGTACGGCTCGCCCGGTCGGCGAAGTCGTCGGCCCCGGCGGAGAGCGTCTTGAGCTGGCTGTCCAGTTTGCTGTTGGCGACGGACGGCTTGACCGGCTGCGCGTCCGAGGCGGTGGTGGCGGTGTCCTGGGAGTCGTCGGTGAATGCGCCGACCGAGGCGGCGGCGATCCCGGCCACCCCCATCACACAGGCCGACGGCACGGCGACGGTCAGCAGCGCGGAGCGCTTGGCGGGCGTACGGCGCCGTGAGCGCGCCCCGCCACGCGAGCCCGCGCGGGTCGTCGGCGCCGGGGTGACCTCTTCCTGCTCGTCCAGCAAGCCGGTCACGGCGGGCAGTTCGCCGGTGGAGTCCGACTCGCCCTCAGCGGGGGGCTGTTCGTCGAAGGCCGTGTCCTCGTACGACACGTGCTCGAAGGTCGCGGTCGCCTGCGGGTCGCCCGACTGCTCGAACGTGGTCTGCGGATCGCCGACCGCCTCGAAGGTCGCGGTGGCCTGCTGATCGAACGGTTCGCCACCCGGCTCGGACTGCGTCGGCACGCTCTGGCCCACGGAGTTCCACTGCGTGGCGTCGTACGTGCCCGTGTCGAAGGTCTGGGTGCCCCACTCCCACTGCTGGGTGGGGTCGGCGCCGCCGGTCGAGTCCGGCTGCACCCAGGCGCTGGAGTCCCACTGGCCGCTGACGTCGTTCCCGGTGGCCTGCGCGGGGACGGTCCAGGCGGTGCTGTCGTAGACACCGGAGTCGTACGTGGCGTACTGCTGCGCCGCGTACGGGTCGTAGGCCGGGGTCTGGGCGGTGCCGGTCTGCCAGTGCGTGGTGTCGTAGGCGCCGGTGGTCTGCTCGCTGCCCGGAAGGCTGCCGAAGAGCGGGTCGGTGTGGAAGGCCGAGGTGCTTCCGGGCTCACCGGCAAAACCAGTGGCGTCGTAACCGCCGTACGTGGTGAGGTCGTCGTAGGGAGCTTCCTGTGCCCCGTACGGCGCGTAGTGCGCGGTGGAGGCATCGGAAGCCGGGGCCGGGGTGGTCATGGTCCCCGACGGGTGACGATCGTTCACCAACTTCTCTTTCGCCTCGACAACAGGGGCTGCCAGAGCAGTGCGGCGACTGTACCCGGCGGTACCTGGGCGCGACAATCTTCGGCCTGTTTCGCGTGGGCCGGAAAGGGGCATTCGGCTGTGTTTCGGGGCCCCAGGGCGCGAGCTTGGCCTTGCGTTCGAAGAATGTTCGATGTCGATCGGCGAGGTACGGGCTGTGCGTCGGCGATGCGTCGGCTGTGTACGGGCTCGGCGATCCGGCCCGCAGCCGGACTCAGGCCACCGTCAGGCCGTCGGCGGCCCGGTCCCCGGAGTGCGGGGTGTCCAGCGCCTCGCGTATCCCGGCCGCCACGGCGGGATGCACGGGCAGGGCGAGATGGCCGATGCCGGTCACCCGGATGTTCTGCGCGTCCAGGTCGGGGTGGACCAGGCAGGCCGTCTCCAGCGGGTCCATCAGGGAGTCCAGGTCACTCCAGAAGCTCACGAAGCGGGTCCGGCAACCGGGCGCGGGCCGGGCCAGCTCCTCGATCACCGCGGAGCCGGGCCGCATCTGCCGCACGATCGGGTGCGCGTCCGCCAGGGGCGCCACCCGGGTCCCGGAGTGCGGTGTGCCGAGGGTGACCAGCGTGCGTACCCGCAGGTCACCGCCCAGGCACTGAGCGTAGTAGCGCGCTATCAGGCCCCCGAGGCTGTGCCCGACGATGTCGACCCGGGCACTGCCGGTGCGCTCGCAGATCTCCTCGATGTGCCGGCCGAGCAGCTCGGCCGCTATGCGAATGTCGCACGTCAGCGGGGAGTAGTTGAGTGACTCCACGCGGTGCCTGCCGTGCTGGGCGAGGGTGCGGCGGAGCAGGACGAACACCGAACGGTTGTCGATGAAGCCGTGCAGCAGCACGACCGGTGTGGTGGGGCGGACCGGCAGCCGGGCGGCGCCGTCCGGCGCGGGCAGGGCGCCGGAGCGCCGTTCCTGGACCAGGCCGGTCGGATACAGCAGGAGGTGACCCGCCAGGATCGCCGCCTCCAGGGCCGTCGCCCGCAGCAGCGTCATGGACAGTCCGGCCAGTCTGCCGGGCCACAGACGGCGGCAGAGCGGGAGGAAGAGCGGCAAAACCCCGGTGACCTTCATGGGCCGACCTCCTGTCGGCACACCGGGGGACGGCTCGACCCCCGTGTGCCCTCATGTCCCACCATGTGATTTCCCCCTCGCCGCGCACCGTAAAACTGCCGCTTGCGAGATGCTGGAGATAACGTTCGTTCACTTCGCGACGGTGGCGGAACGCGCCAAAAGTGCGGTACTTGTCGATACGGACGGAAGCGATCGCTTCCGTGGTCGCTTGATGGAGGCAGTGATGGGTGTGGCAGCCGGTCCGATCCGCGTGGTGGTCGCCAAGCCGGGGCTCGACGGCCACGATCGTGGGGCCAAGGTCATCGCGCGGGCCCTGCGCGACGCCGGTATGGAGGTCATCTACACCGGGCTCCACCAGACGCCGGAACAGATCGTCGACACCGCCATCCAGGAGGACGCCGACGCGATCGGCCTGTCCATCCTCTCCGGCGCCCACAACACGCTGTTCGCCGCGGTCATCGAGCTGCTGAAGGAGCGGGAGGCCGAGGACATCCTCGTCTTCGGCGGCGGCATCATCCCGGACGAGGACATCCCGCCGCTGAAGGAGAAGGGCGTCGCGGAGATCTTCACCCCCGGGGCGACGACCGCGTCGATCGTGGAGTGGGTCCGGGAGAACGTCCGCCAGCCGGCGGCCTCGGGGGGCTGAACGGCTGCCGTCGGCGGTCGCGGTCCGCTTCCGGCGGCTGCCGGTTGCTCCGCCCGGCCTGAGGCTGTCCTAAGGCCGTTACGCGGGTGCGTGGTTGTCTTCGCTTGGTTGACGTGGCTGCCCTCCCGTGGTGCGCGGGTGTTTTCGGCGGTTGCGTCGTTGTCTTCACCTGGTTGACGCGACTGCGACTGCCTCCCGCGGCTGGCGGGTGTTTTCGAGGTTGTGGTCCGTTTCCGTCCGGTCTGCGGTTGTCCTGGGGCCGTTGCGCCGGCGTTTCGGCGGTTGCGCGGTTGTCTTCGCCTGGTTGACGCGGCTGCTCCCGTGGGCTGCGGGGCCGTTTTCCGGGGTTCCGGGTCTGCTTCTGCCCGGTCCGCGGCAGCCCTTCGGCTGTTTGCGGGGGGTGCTTCTGCCCGGTCCACCAGCCCTTCGGCTGTTCACGCGGGCGCTTCCGCCCGGTCCACCAGCCCTTCGGCTGTTCACGCGGGCGCTTCCGCCCGGTTCGCGGCTGCCCGAGGGCCGTCATGCGGCTGCTTCCGGGGGCTGGGTGTCTCTCTTCGCCGGTTGCGCGGCCGCCTCCCGTGGCTGTGCGGGCGTTTCCGGCGGTGTTGTGGCCGGGGTGGGCGGGGTCAGCTCCCGGGTCATCGTCGCCCGCAGCCTCAGGGTCGTGACCAGCCGCTGGAACGCCTCCGCCCAGTACCCGCCGGCCCCCGGCGCGGCGTCCTCCCGCTCGTCGGGTATCGCCAGCAACGCCTCCAGCCGGACGGCCTCCGCCGGGTCCAGGCAGCGCTCCGCAAGGCCCATCACCCCGCTGAAGCTCCACGGGTAACTGCCCGCGTCCCGGGCAATGTTCAGGGCGTCCACGACCGCCTGGCCCAGCGGCGGAGCCCAGGGGACCGCGCACACCCCGAGCAACTGGAACGCCTCTGACAGGCCGTGCGTGGCGATGAACCCGGCGACCCACGCGGCCCGTTCCGCCGGCCCCAGCGCGGCCAGCAGCTTCGCCCGCTCCGCCAGGGACACCGCGCCCGGTCCGCCCGCCTCCGGTGCCGACGGCGACCCGAGCAGCGCCCGCGACCACGCGGCGTCCCGCTGCCTTACCGCCGCCCGGCACCAGGCAGCGTGCAGCTCACCCTGCCAGCCGTCCGTCACCGGCAGGGCCACGATCTCCTGGGGCGTGCGCCCGCCGAGCCGCTGCGACCAGGTGCCGAGCGGGGCGGCCTCCACCAACTGGCCCAGCCACCACGACCGTTCCCCCCGGCCCGCGGGCGGTGCGGCCACGAGACCGTCCCGCTCCATGCCCGCGTCGCATTCGAGCGGCGCCTCCACCACGATCGCCGGCGTGCTCCCCGTACGGTCCAGGGCCACGCACGCCGAGGCCCGTACGGCCATCCGGGCGGCGAGCGCCGAGTCCGGCAGCGCCGACAGCAGTTCCGCCGCGGTCGCCCGGACATTGCGGCTGCGGTCGCCCAACGCCTGCTCCAGGAACGGCTCGTCCGCGTCCGACAGGCCCGTGCGCAGCGAGTCGAGGAACATCAGCCGGTCCTCCGCCCGCTCCGTCGCCCACGTCGACGCCAGCAGCTCGCGGCCCAGTGCGGGCGTGCGGGCGCGCAGGGCCCCCAGCAGCGCCGCCCGCTCGGCGAACAGCCCCTCCTCCCACAGCCGGCGCACCGCCTCGGCGTCCCGAGGGTCGGGCAGTGCCGCGCCGCCGCCGGGGGCCGCGCGCAGGGCGAACCGCCAGTCCGGGTTCAGCCGGGCCAGCCACAGTGCGCGCGGACCGGCGAACGCCAGCGCCGCCGGACGCAGGTCCGTGCGGCCCCGGGCCGCGTTCAGCAGCGCGGGCAGCAGCTGCGGGGGTGCCGCGTACCCGTGGGCGTTGGCCGCCGCGAGCCACTGTGGGAGCAGTTCCATGAGGTCCGGGGAGCTGCCCCGCCGGCCGCCGCCCGCGCCGCCGGACCGGTCGGCCAGCAGGGTGGTGAGTCGGCGGACCGCCGGTGCGGGCAGGGCCGGGCGCGGGTCGGCGGGCGCCGGGTCGGGCCGCCGCGCCGCCCGCGCGGGCCGCAGCCCGGCCCGCCGCCGTACGGTCGCCACGGCCGCCGCGTCGAGCAGTGCCATCGGGGCCGGGCGACCCGGTTCGACGTGTGCCGGGGCACGCCGGTCGGTACCGAGAAGCGCGGTGGTGACCAGGTCTTCCCAGGAGGGAGCCGGCGCCTGCCGGTAGGCCGCTGGGGCCGGCCGGGAGGGCGCCGGGTCCGGTGAGGGGGTTGCCGCCAGGGCCTGTGAGGGGTTCGCGGAGGAGTCGATCGAGTCATCCGCGGTGCTCGCAGTGTTCGCGGTCTTCGCGGTGTTCATCGAACTCGCCCGGGAGTTCCCCGCATTGCCCGCGTCCCCGTGGGTCGGTGTCCCGTCGCTGGGCGGTGCCCCGTTCATCGCGTTCCCTTCCCCTCGTTCTTTCCTTCCGCCTTCTTCACTGCCGCTTTGGCCCGCCGGGGTCAGCACAGCGGCACCGCCTCGCCCTCTTCCTCCGCCCAGGCCGTGAGCGGGGTGAAGCCGCGGTGGCCGCACTCGCCGAAGACCGTGACGGGGGCGCCGCCGGACAGGGCGACCAGCCGCCACAGGCCCGGCCGGGAGCGGGCGGCCCGGGTCACCGGCAGGGCCGTCTCCGTGTCGGCGTCGGCCAGTTGCCATCCCTCGCCGTCCGGGACCGGTGTCACCCGGTCCAGGGTCACGGGCACCGCGTCCAGCCACGGATCGCCGCGCAGGGCCTCGCCGTACCGGGCCACCGCCTCGGCCGTCGTCACGCCCGGTGGGCGGAACGCGGCCGGGGACGGCGGGGCGAACCGCTCGCCCAGGGCGGCCCGGGACTGGCCGGCTCCCGGGTACGCCGTCAGCTCCGCCTCCAGGGCGAGGCCCACGGGCAGGGACAGCTCCGGTGCCCGGCCGGCCGCTCCGTAGGACAGCAGCAGCCGGGTACCGCCGGATTCGGCGCCGTGCAGCCATATCCGGCGCGTCGTCAGTTTCGGGTCCACCGTGTCGTACTGCGCGAGGACCAGCCAGCGGTCGCGCACCGGCGGGCCGTCCGGCGTGGCGGGCAGGCCCAGCCGGGAGCGGACCGTGGCCGCGAGGCCGTCCGGCAGCCGGTCGTGGTGCAGCCAGCCCTGGTCGAGCAGGTGCAACAGCGCGCACTCCTCCAGCAGCCGCGCCGGCCAGCCCGCGCCGGACGCCGGGATCGCCCCCAATTCCCGGACATGCGCGGCCAGTCCCGGCGCCTGGGCGTCGACCATGCGGGCCGCCGTCTCGTCCCACAGGCCGTACCCCGCGTGCTCGGCCGAAGCCAGGCCGCCGCGCAACAGGTCGGCCAGGCGCTGCTCCAGCTCGCTCGCGCCCGCCGTGACCCGCTCGGCCCGGCGCTCGGCCCGCCGTCGGGCCGCCTCCGGATCGGCGGACCGAGCGGCCGAGCCCTCCTCGTCCCGCGCCCGCTTGGCCTCGGCACGCCCGCGCCGGCCCGCGAGCCACTGCCCAGCCCACTCCGGTGGCTGCGCGGCGGCCGGCACCGCGCCGTCGTCGCCCGCCCACAGCAGAAGCAGCCCGAGCGCGTGCTTGCACGGGAACTTACGGCTCGGGCAACTGCACTTGTACGCCGGTCCCGCCGCGTCGGCCAGGTCCACCACCGTCTGGTACGGCCTGCTGCCGCTGCCCTTGCACAGCCCCCACACCGTCCCCTCTCCGCTCCCCGCCCCGGACCACGGCCCGGCCGCGGCGAGTTTGCTCCCCGCCTTGCGTGACGCGGCGTCAGGCGCCAGTGCCAGCACCTGGTCCGCGGTCCAGCGCACCCCCTGCTCAGTCATGTCTCCGACGGTAGGTCCCGCCACTGACAATCGGCCCGGCGAGCACGTTTGTGCTGGTCAGAGCGATTGTCAGTGGCGTGGTGCACGGTGGATGCCAGATCCGAACCGGCCGAGCTGGAGGGGGCCTCAGCCATGTCTGTGTCCGTGGAACCGACGACCGCCGCACCCGACCGCGACGAGACCGCGCAGGCACTGCGACCGCACGCCGAGCAGGCCTTCGCGGCCGAACTCGCCGCGCTCGCCGCCCAGGACGACCGCCCGCGCCCGGCCCGCTGGAAGCTGTCGCCGTGGGCGGTGGCGACGTACCTGCTCGGCGGCACCCTGCCGGACGGCACGGTGATCACACCCAAGTACGTGGGCCCGCGCCGCATCGTCGAGGTCGCCGTCACCACGCTGGCCACCGACCGCGCCCTGCTCCTGCTCGGCGTGCCCGGCACCGCCAAGACCTGGGTGTCGGAACACCTGGCCGCCGCCGTGAGCGGTGACTCGACGCTGCTGGTACAGGGAACGGCCGGCACTCCGGAGGAGGCGATCCGGTACGGCTGGAACTACGCGCGGCTCCTCGCGCACGGGCCGAGCCGCGACGCGCTCGTGCCCAGCCCCGTCATGCGGGCCATGGCCGAGGGCATGACGGCACGGGTCGAGGAGCTGACCCGCATCCCGGCCGACGTGCAGGACACACTGATCACGATCCTGTCCGAGAAGACCCTGCCCATCCCCGAGCTGGGCGAAGAGGTCCAGGCGGTCCGCGGCTTCAACCTCATCGCCACCGCCAACGACCGCGACCGCGGGGTCAACGACCTCTCCAGCGCCCTGCGCCGCCGCTTCAACACCGTGGTGCTGCCACTGCCGGAGAGCGCGGACGCCGAGGTCGACATCGTCACCCGGCGCGTCGAGCAGCTCGGCCGCTCCCTCGACCTGCCGGCCGCGCCCGACGGCATCGAGGAGATCCGCCGGGTGGTCACCGTCTTCCGCGAGCTGCGCGACGGCATCACCGCCGACGGCCGGACGAAGGTGAAGTCGCCCAGCGGCACCCTGTCCACGGCGGAGGCGATCTCCGTCGTCACGAACGGCCTCGCCCTCGCCACCCACTTCGGCGACGGCGTGCTGCGGCCGGGAGACGTCGCCGCCGGCATCCTCGGCGCCGTCGTCCGGGACCCGGCGGCCGACCGGGTCGTCTGGCAGGAGTACCTGGAGACGGTCGTCCGCGAGCGCGAGGGCTGGACCGACTTCTACCGCGCCTGCCGCGAGGTGAGCGCGTGACCGGCCCCGGCGGGAGCACGGCCCGCGCCTCCGGGCCGCTGCTGCTCGGGGTGCGGCACCACGGGCCGGGATCCGCGCGCGCGGTGCGGGCCGCGCTGGACGCCGCCCGGCCGGCCGCCGTGCTGATCGAGGGCCCGCCCGAGGCCGACGCACTCATCCCGCTGGCCGCCGACCCCGGCCTGCGGCCCCCGGTCGCCCTGCTCGCCCACGCCGTGGACGAGCCCGGCCGCTCGGCCTTCTGGCCGTTCGCCGAGTTCAGCCCCGAGTGGGTGGCCATCCGATGGGCGCTGGAACAGGGCGTACCGGCCCGCTTCATCGACCTGCCGGCCACGCACACGCTGGCGTGGCAGAAGGAAGCGGACGAGTCCGGTCACGAGGACGGGGACGACGCCGGAGAGCCCGGGCCCGCACCCGGCTCCGGTCACGGCGACCAGGTCCGCGCCGACCCCCGCGTCGACCCCCTCGCCGTGCTCGCCGAGACCGCCGGGTACGACGATCCCGAGCGCTGGTGGGAGGACGTCGTCGAGCACCGGGGGCCGGGCGCCCGCGACCCGTTCGCGCCGTTCGCGGCGGTGGCGGAGGCCATGGGAGCGCTGCGCGAGCGGTACGGCGCCGGCGGGCGCCCCCGGGACCTGGTCCGCGAGGCGCACATGCGGCTCCGGCTGCGGGACGCGCGCAAGGAGTTCGGTGACGCCGTGGCCGTGGTCTGCGGGGCCTGGCACGTGCCCGCGCTGGGCGAGAGGACCACCGTCACCGCCGACCGGGCGCTGCTCAAGGGCCTGCCCAGGGTCAGAACCGACCTGACCTGGGTGCCGTGGACGCACCGCAGGCTGGCCCGGTCCGGCGGCTATGGCGCCGGCATCGACGCGCCCGGCTGGTACGGGCATCTGTTCCACGCCCCCGACCGGCCGGTCGAGCGGTGGTTGACCAAGGCGGCCGGGCTGCTGCGCGAGGAGGACCGGATCGTGTCCTCCGCGCACGTCATCGAGGCCGTACGGCTCGCGGAGACCCTGGCCGTGCTGCGGGGCCGTCCGCTGCCCGGCCTGGGCGAGACCACCGACGCGGTACGGGCGGTGCTGTGCGACGGCTCGGACGTGCCGCTGGCGCTGGTGCACGACCGGCTGGTGGTCGGGGACGTCCTGGGCGAGGTCCCGGAGTCGGCGCCCGCGGTGCCGTTGCAGCGGGACCTGGCCCGGCAGCAGCGGTCGCTGCGGCTGAAGCCGGAGGCGCTGGAGCGCGAGCTGGAGCTGGATCTGCGCGGGGACACCGACGCCGCGCGCAGCAGGCTGCTGCACCGGCTGCGGCTGCTCGGCGTCGCCTGGGGCGAACCGGCCCGGTCCCGGGGCAGCACGGGCACGTTCCGGGAGACCTGGCGGCTGCGCTGGGAGCCCGAGCTGTCGGTACGGGTCGCCGAGGCGGGCGTGTGGGGGACGACCGTCCACGCGGCGGCACGGGCCAAGGCGGAGGCGGACGCGTTGGCGGCGCAAGCACTCGCCGACGTCGCCGCGCTCGCCGAGCAGTGCCTGCTGGCCGGGCTGCCGGACGCGCTGCCCGTGGTCATGCGGGTGCTCGCCGACCGGGCGGCCCTCGACACCGACGTCGGCCACCTCGCCCAGGCCCTGCCCGCCCTGGTCCGCTCGCTGCGCTACGGCGACGTGCGCGGCACCGACACCGGCGCGTTGGCCGAGGTCGCGGCGGGCCTCGCCGAACGCGTCTTCGTCGGGCTGCCCCCGGCCTGCGTCGCACTCGACACCGACGCGGCGGAGGAGATGCGCGGCCACGTGGACGCCGTGCACACGGCGGTGGGGCTACTCATGGAGAGCCTGGCCGGGGTGTCCACTGGGGCGGACGAGAGGGGCACCGGTGCGGCTGTGGACGTGGACGGTGATGGCGCCGCTGGCCCTGCGGGAGACGGTGAGGAAGACGGCGGCGCGTCCGGGGGAGTGGCAGGGGAAGGCGCCGGTGCGACGGCGGGGCTGACCGGCGATGCCGCTCGTGGGTCTGACGTCGTGGCCGCGGGGGGCGCCGGTGCGGCTGCGGAAGGGGCACGGGAAGGCACTGGTGCGGCTGCGGAGGTGGCTGGTGATGGCGCCGCTGGTCCTGCGGGAGCCTGCGGGGAAGGCGCCGGCCCGGCTGTGCGTGCGACCGGCGATGGTGCCGGTGAGGGCGGGAACGGCGCCGGTGTGACCGCGGGGGCGGCCGGCGATGGTGCTGGTGCGGTTGCCGGCGGCGGTGGGCTGCGGGAGCGTTGGCGGGCCGTGTTGCGGGTGCTGTCCCTGCGGGACACCGCGCCCGGTGTCATCCGGGGCCGGGCCGTGCGGCTGTTGCTGGACGACGGGGCACTGGCGCCCGAGGAGGCGGCCCGGCTGATGGGGCTCGCGTTGTCGCCGGGCACGCCGCCCGCCGCTGCCGCCGCCTGGGTGGAGGGCTTCGCCGGTGGTGGGGGCGGCCTGCTGCTCGTGCACGACGAGCGGCTGCTCGCCCTGCTGGACACCTGGCTGACCGGGGTTCCGGCGGACGCCTTCACGGACGTACTGCCGCTGCTGCGGCGCACCTTCGCGGCGTACGAGCCGGGCGTGCGCAGAACCCTCGGTGAACTGGTCCGGCGTGGCCCGGGAGGCCGGCCCGGCGGAGCCACCGCCCAGGGAGCCGCGATCCCCGGCTTCGCCGCCGAACCGGACACCGACCGCGCCGACGCCGTGCTCCCGGTGCTGCGGCTGCTGCTCGGCCTGGACGCGGGCGTCGACACGGTGCCCGCCCCGGCGCACGGCTCGCCGCACGCCCCGGCGCGCACCCCGCCACCCGGCGCTACGCGCGAAGCGGTACACGAGACGGCATCCGATTCGACGCACGACGACTGCCTCACGGGGGTGGGCACATGACGGACAGGACAGACAGGACGGCCACGACGGACAGCTCGGCCACGGTCGCCACCACCGCCATGGCGGACAGCTCGGCCACGGTCGCCACCACCGCCATGACGGACAGCTCCGCCACGATCGTCACCACCGCCACCACCGCCACGATGGACAGCTCCGCCACGATCGTCACCACGACCACCGCCACCTCGACAGACAGCTCGGTCACGTCCCCCACCGCGGTCGAGCCGACGGCGTCGGCCGCGGCCGTTGACCCCGCGCGGGAGCGGCTGCGGCGGTGGCGGCTCGTGCTCGGCGGGGACCAGGCCGACGGCACCGGGTACGCGCTGTCCGGGCGGGACGCGGCGATGGACGGCACGCTGGCCGCGCTCTACGGCAGGAGCGACGGCAGGGGTGACAAGCCGCGGACGAGCCGGGACCGGTCGGCCGGGCTCGGTGCCTCGGCACCGTCCGTGGCGCGCTGGCTGGGGGACATCCGCCGCTACTTCCCGTCCTCCGTCGTCCAGGTCATGCAGCGCGACGCCATCGACCGGCTCGGCCTCGCCTCCCTGCTGCTGGAGCCGGAGATGCTGGAGGCCGTGGAGGCCGACGTACACCTGGTCGGCACGCTGCTCTCGCTGCACAAGGCGATGCCGGAGACGACCCGGGAGACGGCCCGCGCGGTCGTGCGCAAGGTGGTGGAGGACCTGGAGAAGCGGCTCGCCACCCGCACCCGGGCCACCCTCACCGGCGCCCTGGACCGCAGCGCCCGGATCACCCGCCCGCGCCACCACGACATCGACTGGAACCGCACCGTCGCGGCCAACCTCAAGCACTACCTGCCCGAGCACCGCACGGTCGTACCGGAGCGGCTCATCGGTTACGGACGGGCCGCGCGGTCGGTGAAGAAGGAGGTCGTGCTCTGCATCGACCAGTCCGGGTCGATGGCGTCGTCCGTGGTGTACGCGTCGGTGTTCGGGGCGGTCCTCGCCTCCATGCGGTCGCTCAGCACCCGGCTGGTCGTCTTCGACACGGCGGTCGTCGATCTCACCGACCAGCTCGACGACCCGGTCGACGTGCTCTTCGGCACCCAGCTCGGCGGCGGTACGGACATCAACCGGGCGCTCGCCTACTGCCAGGCGCAGATCACCCGGCCGGCCGAGACCGTCGTCGTGCTGATCAGCGATCTCTTCGAGGGAGGTATCCGCCAGGAGATGCTCAAGCGGGTCGCGGCGATGAAGGCGTCCGGCGTGCAGTTCGTGGCGCTGCTCGCGCTGTCGGACGAGGGGGCGCCCGCGTACGACCGCGATCACGCGGCGGCGCTCGCCGCGCTCGGCGCACCGGCCTTCGCCTGCACGCCCGACCTGTTCCCCGAGGTGATGGCCGCCGCGCTGGAGAAACGACCCCTGCCGATACCGGAGACGGGGTGAGACCGGACGGCGTGAGACCGGGCGGCGTGACACCGGGCCGGAGGGGGCACCCGGTATCCCGAGTGGGCGGTGCGCACAGCACTGCGCCGCGCACAGCTCCGCGGGGTGGCCGGCCCGGGTGGGTCGAAAGCCGTCGGCTCGTCCGGGCGGAGCCTCGCGGATGGGGCGGGTGGTCCCCATTGGGGTGGGGATCAAGCGCCCCGGCCCCGGGCCCCCCGGGGCCGCCAGGGGGGTCTCACCGGGTACACCCCAGCCCGGTGAGGCCTCGCACAACGCCCGTACCGCACGCGGAGGCGGCACGCTGTGCCAGGAAAACCGGCATCATGTGACAGGTATCACCGCTCAGGTGTGACCCGCGATTTAGAGGGCCCCCGCAAGCAGCGATAACCTGCGAGACGGACATGCCGCGCGCTCGGACACCGTGTGCGCTTCCCTAGTGACAGCGGACGTCACGTTGCCCTTCGCGGCACGCCCACGCATCCAACGAACCGCGAGATCACTGATAGGGACGGAAGCGCGTGGACCTGTTCGAGTACCAGGCGAGGGACCTCTTCGCCAAGCACGATGTACCGGTGCTGGCCGGTGAAGTCATCGACACGCCTGAGGCGGCGCGCGAGATCACCGAGCGGCTCGGCGGCAAGTCCGTCGTCAAGGCGCAGGTGAAGGTCGGTGGTCGCGGCAAGGCCGGTGGCGTCAAGCTGGCCGCCTCCCCGGACGAGGCCGTCGCCCGCGCGACGGACATCCTCGGCATGGACATCAAGGGCCACACGGTCCACAAGGTCATGATCGCCGAGACCGCTCCGGAGATCCTCGAGGAGTACTACGTCTCCTTCCTCCTCGACCGTGCCAACCGCACCTTCCTGTCCATCGCCTCCGTCGAGGGCGGCATGGAGATCGAGGAGGTGGCGGCCACCCGTCCGGAGGCCGTGGCCAAGACCGCGATCGACCCGATCGACGGTGTGGACGAGGCCAAGGCCCGCGAGATCGTCGAGGCCGCCAAGTTCCCGGCGGAGGTCGCGGACAAGGTCGTCAACGTCCTGGTCAAGCTGTGGGACACCTTCATCAAGTCGGACGCCCTCCTGGTCGAGGTCAACCCGCTCGCGAAGGTCGCCTCCGGTGAGGTCATCGCGCTCGACGGCAAGGTGTCGCTCGACGACAACGCCGAGTTCCGTCACCCCGAGTACGAGGCGCTCCACGACAAGGCCGCGGCCAACCCGCTGGAGGCCGCCGCCAAGGAGAAGAACCTCAACTACGTCAAGCTCGACGGCGAGGTCGGCATCATCGGCAACGGCGCCGGTCTCGTCATGAGCACCCTGGACGTCGTCGCGTACGCCGGTGAGAAGCACGGTGGCGTCAAGCCCGCCAACTTCCTGGACATCGGCGGCGGCGCCTCCGCCCAGGTGATGGCGAACGGCCTGGAGATCATCCTGGGCGACCCGGACGTCAAGTCCGTCTTCGTGAACGTCTTCGGTGGCATCACCGCCTGCGACGAGGTCGCCAACGGCATCGTGCAGGCCCTGAAGCTCCTGGAGGACCGCGGCGAGAAGGTCGAGAAGCCGCTCGTCGTCCGCCTCGACGGCAACAACGCCGAGCTGGGCCGGAAGATCCTCACGGACGCCAACCACCCACTGGTGCAGCGCGTCGACACCATGGACGGCGCGGCCGACAAGGCCGCCGAGCTGGCCGCCGCCAAGTAAGCACGAGGACGAGGACTCAAACCACCATGGCTATCTGGCTCAACAAGGACAGCAAGGTCATCGTCCAGGGCATGACCGGCGCCACCGGCATGAAGCACACCAAGCTCATGCTCGGTGACGGCACGAACGTCGTGGGCGGCGTGAACCCGCGCAAGGCGGGTCAGACCGTGGACTTCGACGGCACCGAGGTACCCGTCTTCGGCACCGTCAAGGAGGCCATCGAGAAGACCGGCGCCAACGTCTCCGTCATCTTCGTGCCGGAGAAGTTCACCAAGGACGCGGTCGTCGAGGCCATCGACGCCGAGATCCCGCTGGCCGTCGTGATCACCGAGGGCATCGCCGTGCACGACACGGCGTCCTTCTGGTCGTACGCAGGCAAGAAGGGCAACAAGACCCGGATCATCGGCCCGAACTGCCCCGGCATCATCACCCCGGGCCAGTCGAACGTCGGCATCATCCCGGGCGACATCACCAAGCCGGGCCGCATCGGTCTGGTGTCGAAGTCCGGCACGCTGACGTACCAGATGATGTACGAGCTGCGGGACATCGGCTTCTCCACCGCCGTCGGCATCGGTGGCGACCCGATCATCGGCACCACGCACATCGACGCCCTGGCCGCGTTCCAGGACGACCCCGACACCGACCTGATCGTGATGATCGGTGAGATCGGTGGCGACGCCGAGGAGCGCGCGGCCGCGTTCATCAAGGAGAACGTGACCAAGCCGGTCGTCGGTTACGTCGCGGGCTTCACCGCGCCCGAGGGCAAGACCATGGGCCACGCCGGCGCCATCGTCTCCGGTTCGTCCGGCACCGCCCAGGCGAAGAAGGAGGCCCTGGAGGCCGCGGGCGTCAAGGTCGGCAAGACCCCGACCGAGACGGCGAAGCTGGCCCGGGAGATCCTGAGCGCCTGAGCTTCCCGCTCCACACGTCGGTAGGCCCGTCCCCTCGCCCGGGGCGGGCCTACCGACGTTTCCTGGACCGCCACCGCTCACCTCGGCTCCGGTGCCAGTCTCTCCGGTCCGCTCGTCTCCGCTCGGTGGAGGTTCGTCCGCAGCTTCTGCTCCTGCGGGGACAGCGGGCCCAGGCCGGCCGGCGGCGGAACGCCGTGCACCGCCTGGGCGGGGGCGACCGGGGCTTCGTAGCGCGTCGGTGCGGTGCGGAGCGTCAGGGTCGTCGCGCCGATGATCGTCACGGTGAAGGCGATGGCCGCCCGGGTCCAGAAGACGTTCCGGCGTTCGCAGCCGGTCCGTACCGTCGTCGACTTCTCCGCGCGCAGCCGCTCCCTGGAGGCCAGTTCGAGCAGGCGGCGGTGCAGCGTTTGCGGATCGGCCAGTTCCGGCAGCAGCGCGGCCACCGCCTCGCGGGCGTGGATCAGCCGGTTCGCGGCGGCCGGTGTGCTCGCCTCCGTCTCCGCCGCGGTCTCCGGCAGGTCGAGGCCCACACCGTCGTACAGGACGAGCGTGCGCCGGTACGACGCCGGCAGCCTGAGCAGGGCGTTCAGCAGGGCCTGGTCGGCCGGGTCGGCGGGCGGGGGTTCCGGGGAGCGGTAGCGGGGGCGGAAGCGGTGCCAGGGGGAGAGCGCGCAGTCGTACGCGACCGCCCGCACCCAGCCGGCCGGGTCACGGTCCTGGGCCACCTCGGGCCAGCGCTGCCAGGCGAGCTGGAAGGCCCGCTCCACGGACTCGCGGGCCAGTTCCCGGCGCCCGGTGAGCAGATAGGTCTGGCGTACGAGGGCGGGGGCGCAGAAGGCGTACAGCGCGTCGAAGGCCTGAGCGGGGGTCAGGGAGGGTGCCTGTTCGGCCGTCAGGCACGCCTCGGGCGAACGGTTCTGAGGGGCCGTCGGCTCGGGGCTCTGTGTCGTCACCATGCACCCTTCTGTACGAAAAAGAACATAAACGTATATTGAGCGACACTTCGGAGGTTCGCCTGTTACGACGGGAAAGCGCGTGTCGTTGGGAGCATGGCGAGCGTGATCCCGATGACCGCTCGCCGCTCCTCGATGTCGCCTCTGGCCAACCGGATGCGCGACCGCTCACCCGGACTCGCCGCGGGCCTGCTGGGCGGTGCCGTCGCGGCCGGACTGGGCCTCGCCTCGTTCGCCGTGCTCGTGATGATGCTGTGGGTCAGCTCGCCCTATCCGGACAGCGGACCGGACGGCGCGCTGCACATCGCCGCAGCCCTGTGGCTGCTGGCGCACGGCGTGGAACTGACCCGCACCGACACGCTCTCCGGCGCGCCCATGCCCGTCGGCGTCACCCCGCTGCTGCTGCTCGCCCTGCCGTTGTGGCTGCTGTACCGGGCGGCGCGGGACGCCACCGACGCGCCCACCGAACCGGACGGTCCGCCACCGGTGCGGGCGCGTACGGCGTGGACGGGCGTGGTCCTGGGCTATCTGGGTGTCGGCGCCGCCGCGGCGCTGTACTGCTCCCGGGGTGAACTCCACCCCGAGTGGACCTGGGTGACGGTGTGTCTGCCGCTCGTCGCGGCGAGCGCGGCCGGTGCCGGGGTGTGGTCGGCGTACGGCCGCCCGCGCGAGCCGGTGCTGAGCGTGCTGGTGGTGGTGCCGGGACCGGTGCGGCGCCTGGTGTTCGGCACGGACGAACGGGCGCGGCTGGGTGCGGCCGTACGTGCCGCCGGTGCCGCGACGACGGTGCTGTTCGGAGGCGGTGCGCTGCTGGTCGGCGTGTCACTGGTGTGGCACGGCGAGCCCGCGAGGGCCTCCTTCCTCCAGTTGACGGAGGGCTGGACCGGACGGTTCGCCGTACTGCTGCTCGGTATCGCGCTGATCCCCAACGCGGCGGTCTGGGCCGCCTCCTACGCGCTCGGCCCCGGCTTCCTCCTCGGCGCCGGACACGTGGTCCACCCGCTCGCCTCCGACCCGGCGCCGCTGCTGCCGCCGTTCCCCCTGCTGGCCGCGGTGCCGGAGCCCGGCGCCGGTACGCCGGAGAACTGGGCGGCGGCGCTGGTGCCGGCGGTGGCCGGGATGACGGCGGGGTGGTTCGTGGCGCGGGCGGCCGTGCGCCGGCCGGAGGCCGGGGGGCCGGCGCGGGCCCGCTGGTCGGCCGGCCGTACCGCCGGGGTGGTGCTGCTGACGGCACTGGTCTGCGCGGCGGTCCTCGCCCTGCTCGCCGTGCTGGCGGGCGGCCCCCTGGGCGTCGCCGCGCTGTCCCGCCTCGGCCCGCTGTGGTGGCAGACCGGGGGCGCGGCCGGGGCCTGGACGCTGGTGTTCGCGCTGCCGGTGGCCCTGATCGCCCGGGCCTGGCGGCTGCGCACCTGGCTGCGGCGCCGCGACGGCGTCCCGGCCCAGGGCGCGGAGCCGGGGGCCACGGCCCTGAAGGGCGCACAGGGCGTGCAGGGCGGCAAGGGGGCGGTGACTCCTGCGGCCGGAGGGAAGGGCGGTACGGGGCTGGGAGCGCTCGCGGTCGAGGCGAACGGTGGTACGGGGGCGGGGACGCCCGCGGTCGCGGGGAAGGGCGGTACCGGGACGGTGGCGTCGACGGAGGCGACGGAGGGCGGTGCGGCGGGTGGGACACCGACGGCCGCGGCGAAGACGGGGCAGCCGGGCGAGGGCGCGGAGGCGGGGACCACGGCGGACGCCGGGGAGGCGGCGGCCACGGGCCCGGACGCGGGTCAGGCCGCCGGCGAAGCGGTGCGGGGCGCGGGCGGGCCCGCCGTGACCGACGGCGGTACGGCGCGCGGGGACTCCGTGGGCGGGACCGCGGGCCGGCTCAAGGTGTGGGGCCGCGGCAAGGACGCGGACAAGGGGGGCACGGCCGCTCGGGTGGTGGCGGGTCCGGTCACCGGTGCCACCGGAGAGGACGAGGAGGACCTGTACGAGGTCCTTCCCGCCGACGACGCGTTCCCGACCTCGTACCCGACCCCGGCGCCGGCCGCCGAGCCGTTCACTGCGGGCTGGCACGACGACATCGCCCGTGCCTCCCGCTGGGCTGCCCTGAAGCAGGCGACAGGAACTGCGGAGAACGCCCGCGAGGACGCCCCCGAGGGCGCCGCCCCCGACACCCCGCCCCGGCCGCACCCGGAGACACACGCCGAGGTACGCCCAGGGGCGCACGCCGAGCCTCAGCCGGACGCCGACCGGCGCCCCGAGTCCCGCCCCGGTCTCAGCCCTGCCCCCGGCCCCGACCCCGGCCCCCGCGCGGGCTCCTCCGATTGAGCCCGGCGCCCGTGGGAGGCCTCAGCTGTTCTCCGTGCCCAGCACGCCCCGCAGCTCGCGGGGCAGCAGGGTGTTGCAGGACTGCTTGGCCTCGTGGGTGAGGGCGTCGTTGACGCAGGTGTAGTAGTCGCGGTAGACGAGCTGGACGGTGAAGGTGGAGGCCACCAGGACCAGTGCCAGGCCCGCTGTGACCAGGCCGCCGACGGCCGCCGTCGTCTGCGGCCGGCCGGCCGGAGCGGAGGGGGCGGTCGGGGTCGCCGGGGCGTCCGGGGACGGCCGGCGAGGCTTGGCGCGCAGGGCGCTGATGCCCCAGTACAGGGAGAGCGCGCCCAGCAGCAGGGCTACGTAGGGCCAGCTGAACAGGGCGAAGAAGACCGCCCACATGCCCGAGAGCAGGGCGTACCGCGCGCGGCGCTGGGCCGGGTCCGTCGGGTCCCAGCGCATGCCGGGGCCGGCTGGTCCGCCGGGGCCCTGGGGGCCGCCGCCCGGGCGTTCGCCGAAGCCGCCGGGGGAGCGGCCGGGCTGCCGGTCACTCCACTGACTGCCCCAAGGAGCGTGGCCACCGGTCCCCTGACCGTCGCCAGGGCCCTGCCCGGGAGCCTGGCCCTGCCCCGGGCCGGACCCGTGTCCCGGCCCGTGACCGCCGTGCCCCGAGCCGGGAGCCTGGCCGTGACCCTGCCCCGGGCCGGACGGACCCCCGTGGTGACGAGGCCACCACAGCTGGTCCGGAGCGCCTTCCGGCGGCGGCGCGAACGGGTTGTCGTCCTGCCGCTCGCCACCCGCCCCGGAACCACCGTTCCCCGAGCCGCCCTGTCCGGAGCCACCGTGCCCCGAGCCTGACCGGCCGGCGCCCCCCTGGCCGGAACCACCCCGCGGCGACTCCGTGGGCGGCGAGGTCGGGCGCTCCCGCAGCAGCGCGGCGCCACGCTCGCCTCCCTGGGCCGGGCGCGGCGGGAACGTGAGGAGTCGCAGGCTGCGATCGGGCATCAAAAGAGCGTCTTCCCCTAGGTGACTACGGCAGTCCGACTTGAGCTTCCACCCCGTGAACGCACCGCACGACGACCCGGTTCCCGAGGCTGCTCCTTCGTGTCTCCTTGCGAACGCTACCTTCCGGCCGCGCACCCGTCCCGGGGGCCCCTTCCCGAGTGCCGGTATCGTTGCTGACGGTCGGCCGCTTCGTAGACTTCCCCGTATCCGGGGGCGTGAAGCATTCGTACGACTGTACAAACCGGCCGTACGAAACCGGCCGTACACGGATCGCAACCCCAGAAAGGGCCCCATCGTGGCCGCCACCTCCGCCGACCCGGCAGCCAAGCGCCTCGTCGTGCTGGTCTCCGGTTCCGGCACCAATCTGCAGGCGCTGCTGGACGAGATCGACGCCGTCGGCGAGGCGTACGGCGCCCGGGTCGTGGCCGTCGGCGCGGACCGCACCGGCATCGAGGGGCTGGCCCGCGCCGAACGCGCCGGCATCCCCACCTTCGTGTGCAGGGTCAAGGACCACGGATCCCGCGAGGAGTGGGACGCCGCCCTCGCCGAGGCCGTGGCCGCCCACCGGCCCGACCTCGTCGTCTCCGCCGGGTTCATGAAGATCGTCGGCAAGGAGTTCCTCGCGCGGTTCGGCGGGCGGTTCGTGAACACCCACCCGGCCCTGCTGCCCAGTTTTCCGGGGGCCCACGGAGTCCGTGACGCGCTCGCGTACGGCGCCAAGGTCACCGGCTGCACCGTCCACTTCGTCGACGACGGCGTCGACACCGGCCCGATCATCGCCCAGGGCGTGGTCGAGGTGCGGGACGAGGACGACGAGAGCGCGCTGCACGAGCGCATCAAGGAAGTCGAGCGAAGGCTGCTCGTCGAGGTCGTGGGGCGGCTCGCCCGCAACGGCTATCGCATCGAGGGACGAAAGGTAGTTATCCAGTGACCGCCGAGAGCAACAAGCGGGCCATCCGTCGCGCGCTCGTCAGCGTCTATGACAAGACCGGCCTGGAGGAGCTGGCCCGCGGGCTGCACGAGGCCGGTGTGGAGCTGGTCTCCACCGGGTCGACGGCCGGGCGGATCGCCGCCGCCGGCGTCCCGGTCACCAAGGTCGAGGAGCTGACCGGCTTCCCCGAGTGCCTGGACGGCCGGGTGAAGACCCTGCACCCGA
Organism: Streptomyces flaveolus; assembly: GCF_000716535.1. Lineage (GTDB taxonomy): Bacteria > Actinomycetota > Actinomycetes > Streptomycetales > Streptomycetaceae > Streptomyces > Streptomyces flaveolus_A. Next base: position 297,901 of record NZ_JNWV01000004.1, read on the forward strand.
AGGTGCACGCCGGCATCCTCGCCGACCTGCGTCTGGACAGCCACCGCGAGCAGCTCGCCGAGCTGGGCGTGGAGCCGTTCGACCTGGTCGTCGTCAACCTCTACCCGTTCCGTGAGACGGTCGCCTCCGGTGCCTCGCCCGACGAGTGCGTGGAGCAGATCGACATCGGCGGCCCGTCCATGGTCCGCGCCGCCGCCAAGAACCACCCGTCGGTGGCCGTGGTCACCAGCCCGGAGCGGTACGCCGACGTCCTCGCCGCGGTGAAGGACGGCGGCTTCGACCTCGCCGCCCGCAAGCGGCTGGCGGCCGAGGCCTTCCGGCACACGGCCGAGTACGACATCGCCGTCTCCTCCTGGTTCGCCTCGTCCTACGCGCCGGCGGACGACTCGCAGTTCCCGGACTTCATCGCCTCCAGCCTCGGGCGCGCGCACACCCTGCGCTACGGCGAGAACCCGCACCAGCCGGCCGCCCTCTACACCTCCGGCGAGGGCGGGCTCGCGGCGGCCGAGCAGCTCCACGGCAAGGAGATGTCGTACAACAACTACACGGACACGGACGCCGCCCGCCGTGCCGCGTACGACCACGCCGAGCCCTGTGTCGCGATCATCAAGCACGCCAACCCGTGCGGCATCGCGGTCGGCGCGGACGTCGCCGAGGCGCACCGCAAGGCGCACGCCTGCGACCCGCTGTCCGCGTTCGGCGGAGTCATCGCCGTGAACCGGCCGGTCAGCAAGGAGATGGCCGAGCAGGTCGCGGAGATCTTCACCGAGGTCATCGTCGCCCCGGACTACGAGGAGGGGGCCCTGGAGGCCCTCACCAAGAAGAAGAACATCCGCGTGCTGCGCTGCCCCGACGGCCCGGCGCACCCGGTCGAGGTCAAGCCGATCGACGGCGGCGCCCTCCTCCAGGTCGCCGACCGGCTCCAGGCCGAGGGCGACGACCCGGCCCACTGGACGCTGGCCTCCGGCGAGGCCCTGGACGCGGACGAGCTGGCCCAGCTCGCCTTCGCCTGGAAGGCGTGCCGTGCGGTGAAGTCCAACGCGATCCTGCTGGCCAAGGACGGCGCCTCGGTCGGCGTCGGCATGGGCCAGGTCAACCGCGTCGACTCCTGCAAGCTGGCCGTCGAGCGGGCCGGCGAGGAGCGGGCCCGGGGTGCCTACGCGGCCTCCGACGCCTTCTTCCCCTTCCCGGACGGTCCGCAGATCCTCATCGACGCCGGTGTCCGGGCGATCGTCCAGCCGGGCGGTTCGATCCGTGACGAGCAGGTCGTGGAGGCCGCCAAGAAGGCGGGCGTGACCATGTACTTCACGGGGACGCGCCACTTCTTCCACTGAGCCGCACCCGCTTCCCCCGCCGAGTCCCGCCCGTCCGCGACGGGCGGGACTCGGCCGTATCCGGACACCACCCGTCCGGAAGCGGCCCCGGCCGACCGCTCGCGCGACGGTCGGCGATGTCTCGAGCTCCAGGCACGCACCAAGCCTGCCCCGCCCCCGCGCACCTGGCCGCCGTCCGCATGACGGTGGAGGCCGAGGGGAGCCCCGGGCCGCCTGCGTGGCCGACCCGCTCTCGCTGTTCGTCGCCCCCTGACGGGAGTTGGCCGGGAAGGGCCGCAAGAGGGGGGTTTTCACCACCGCTTTCCCGGCCCCTCCGCCACCACAATGAGTGCGCCCCTCGGACCACGACAGACGTACGGCACCGGCGCCGCGCGCGGCGGAGCAAGGCCAGGAAGGAGCGAGTCGCGTGGACGACCGCACGATGCAGCTCGGCGGGACCCGCCCGCCGGACGCGATCAGAGGATTCTCGGTGCCGGCCGGACTGACGGGTCTGCGCCGGGTGGTGACCCTGGGCTGGATGTCGTTGGCGGCCCTCGGCCGCTCGCTCGCCGTGTCCGGCGCGATCAGCCTGGTCGGTCCCGGCCTCGGCATGGTGCCGCGGGCCATGGAGGGCGTGCGCGACCTGGCCGCGCGGCAGCGGGAACTCGCCCGGCGCTGGGCGGGCGTGGAGATCCCCGGCCCGCCCGGACCGCTGCCGCCCGCGCCCGCCGGAGCCTCCGGTGTCGTCGCCCGCCACCGCTGGATCATGAGCGACCCGCAGACCCGGCGGGAGTACGTCTGGGTGCTCACGGACCCGATCGCCGGCGGTTTCCTCGCCTTCTTTCCGCCGGCGCTGTTCCTCAGCGGCGCCTGGGGCGTCTTCCTCGCCTTCTTCGGGGTGCCGCTGTCCGCGGAGTGGGACGGCCTGTGGTACCAGTTCATCCCGATCGAGGGCCAGGCCACGGCGGTGCTCGCCGGCGTCCTCGGGCTGCTGCAACTGCCGCTGGCCCTGTGGGCGGCTCCGCGCGTGGTACGTCTGCACGCGCTCTACACCAGGGCGATGCTGGCGCCGAGCGAGAGCGAGATGATGGCCAGCCGGATCCAGCACCTGGCCGCCACCCGCTCCGACGCGGTGGACACGCAGATGGCCGAGATCCGCCGGATCGAGCGCGATCTGCACGACGGCGCCCAGGCCCGTCTGGTTGCCATGGGCATGACGCTGGACGCGGCCGAGCACCTGCTGGAGAGCAACCCCGAGGCCGTCCGCGCCCTGCTCATCGAGGCACGGCAGTCGTCCTCGGCGGCGCTGGAGGAACTGCGCAACCTCGTCCGCGGCATCCACCCGCCGGTCCTCGCCGACCGCGGACTCGCCGACGCGATACGGGCGTTGGCGATGACCTGCCCGGTGCGCACCGAGGTCCGGGTCGACCTGCCCGCCCGCCCCGAGATGCCCGTCGAGTCCGCCGCCTACTTCGCCGTATCCGAGATCCTCACCAATGTCGCGAAGCACGCGGGTGCCGGCCGGGCCTGGATCGACCTTCGTTACGATCGCGGGATGCTGCACATCACCGTGACCGACGACGGCCACGGCGGTGCCGACGCCTCCCGCGGCACCGGCCTGCGCGGCATCGAGCGCCGGCTCGCCACCTTCGACGGCGTGCTGGCCGTGAGCAGTCCCGTGGGCGGGCCGACGACGGCGACGATGGAGATCCCTTGCGTATTGTCCTCGCCGAAGACCACTTCCTCCTGAGGGACGGGCTGATCCGCCTGCTCGGGGCCTACGGCCACGACGTGGTGGCCGCCGTGGACAACGGCACCGACCTGCTCGAAGCGCTGGACCGGGAACAGCCGGACGTCGCCGTCGTCGACGTCCGGCTGCCGCCGAGCTTCACCGACGAGGGGCTGCGCGCCGTCCTCGCCGCACGCAAGCGGAACCCGGACCTTCCGGTGCTCCTGCTCTCCCAGTACGTCGAACCGCTCTACGCCCGCGAACTGCTCGCCGGCGGCGGCCGGGGCGTCGGCTACATGCTCAAGGACCGCGTCACCAACGGCGGCCAGTTCCTGGACTCCATCCAGCGGGTGGCCGCGGGCGGCACCGCCATGGACCCCGAGGTCATCTCCCGGCTACTGGTCCGCAAGGAGCGCGACGCGTCCGTCGGCAGCCTCTCCGAACGCGAACGCGAGGTCCTCGAACTCGTCGCCCAGGGCCGCTCCAACGCGGGCATCGCCCAGGCCCTGTTCGTCACCGAGAAGGCCGTCGCCAAGCACATCAGCAACATCTTCACCAAGCTCGGCCTCCTCCCGACGGACGGTGACAACCGCCGCGTCCTGGCCGTGCTGGCCTACCTGGACCAGTGAGCCGCCGGAAACGACACCGGGCCGCACCCCGTCCGGCGGACGGGACGCGGCCCAGGAGTGGTGCCGGGAAGCTCAGTACCGCGGGCGGTTGAACCAGGCCGAGGCGGAGCCGTTGACCATGGACGCGAGGATGATGCCCGCGAAGGCCAGGGAGATGATCCCGCCGAACGTCGCCGAACCGCCACCGCCGTTGACGATGTTCACGAGGCTGCCGAGCAGCATCAGCGACGCGTACACGATCGTCGTGACGCGGATGCCGCCGCCGCCCTTCTTGAACTTCACGCCCAGGAAGATCGACAGGGTGCCCAGCGCCAGCATCAGCAGCGCGAACGCGATCAGCGCGCCGGTGGCGATGCTCGTGTCGTCACCGGAGCCGATGCCGTTGGAGACGTCCTGCGCGGCACCGGCGGCGATGCCGAGGAACAGACCGGCCAGGTACTGGAAGCCCGCCAGGATGAACAGCAGCACCCGCGCCGTCTTGATCAGGCCCGGCATCTCCATCGGCACCCCGTAGCCGTACGGCTGCTGCACCGGCGGCGCGGCCGGGTAGCCGTATCCGGGCTGGCCCTGCGGGGCGCTCGGGTAGCCGTATCCGGGCTGGCCCTGCTGCGGATAGCCGCCCTGCTGGCCCTGCGGCGGGCCGTACGGGTTGTTGGGGTCGCCAAAGCTCATGGCGGTCTTCCTCCGTTTGCTCAAGTGCGGGGACGACGCGCGGCACGGTTCGGAGGAAGTTCTACAGATGCGGTCCGTCCCCCCGGTACTGCCCGCGGCACTGTCCGCTCATCGTTCTTTAACAGGCTCTTACTTGTCCAGCCAAAGGCGTCAGGTGTTGTGCAAGTGCAACATCACTGATCAAGGCGTGACACCCGGATTGGAACCGGGGCCGGGTCATCCGCGAGGATGGGACCATGACCGCCCAGATTCTCGATGGCAAGGCCACCGCAGCCGAGATCAAGTCCGATCTGACCGCCCGCGTGGCGGCCCTGAAGGAGAAGGGCGTCACGCCCGGCCTCGGCACGATCCTGGTCGGGGACGACCCCGGCAGCCAGAAGTACGTCGCCGGCAAGCACCGCGACTGCGCCCAGGTGGGCATCGCCTCCATCCAGCGCGAGCTGCCCGCCACCGCCACCCAGGAGGAGATCGAGGCGGTCGTCCGCGAGCTGAACGAGGACCCCGCCTGCACCGGCTACATCGTCCAGCTCCCGCTGCCCAAGGGCATCGACGAGAACCGCGTCCTGGAGCTGATGGACCCGGCCAAGGACGCCGACGGCCTGCACCCGATGAACCTCGGCCGCCTCGTCCTCAACGAGCCGGCCCCGCTGCCCTGCACCCCCAACGGCATCCTCACCCTGCTCCGCCGCCACGGCGTGGAGATCAAGGGCGCCGAGGTCGTGGTCGTCGGCCGTGGTGTCACCATCGGCCGCCCGATGCCGCTGCTGCTCACCCGGCGCAGCGAGAACGCCACCGTCACCCAGTGCCACACCGGCACCCGTGACCTCTCCGCCCACCTGAAGCGGGCCGACATCATCATCGCCGCGGCCGGCTCCCCGCACCTGATCCGCGCCGAGGACGTCAAGCCGGGCGCGGCCGTCCTGGACGTCGGCGTCTCCCGCAACGCCGAGGGCAAGATCGTCGGCGATGTCCACCCGGACGTGACCGAGGTGGCCGGCTGGATCTCCCCGAACCCCGGCGGTGTCGGCCCGATGACCCGGGCGCTGCTGCTGGTCAACGTGGTCGAGGCGGCGGAGCGCAGTGCCGGCTGAGGACACCCGCGGACCCGCGGAGCCGACCGCGCGCGACGCGATCAGCGCCCCTGACGCCGAGGGGCGCCCGCGCCGCGTCACCCGCCGCTTCCCGCTGTTCACCAGGGACACCGCACGCCCCGAGGGCGGCGGCCGGGCCGCGGCCGGCGACGCCCCGGCGCCCGCCCGGCAGTGGCCCATGCTCGTCGTGCTGTCGACGGTGGCGCTCGGCCTGCTGCTGACCGCGCTCGACGTGTTCCGCTACGGCACCCTGCTGATCGGCGCCGCCCTGCTGGCCGGCGCGGTCATGCGCTGGATGCTGCCCAGCGTCGGCATGCTCGCCGTCCGCTCCCGCTTCACGGACATCGTCACGTACGGCATCCTCGGCCTGGCCATCGTGCTGCTCGCGATGATGGCCCAGCCCAAGCCGTGGCTGCAGATCCCCTTCCTCAAGGACATCCTGCACTTCACGCTCGACAAGTAGCGCGACCGGTACGACAGGTGGCCCGCGCCTCCCCCGGGGGACGCGGGCCACCGCCGTGTCCGGGGCCGAACCGCCGTGGTGTGCGGGGGCGTACGGCGGGCGGCAGCTGCAACTTCCGCGGTACCGCGCGCGGTTGACTCCCGGGCGCGCTCGTGCGGGTTACCCTGCGGCGATGCGACTGAGGACCCCCCGCCCGCTCGTCGTGGACACGTTGATCGCGGTGGCCATGGCCGTGGTGGCCGTCCTGGTCGCGCAGGAGTCCCGGGCGCAGGGATGGCCGGAACTCGACGCCCGCGCCTACGCCCTCGTCGCCCTCGCCCACCTCCCCGTCGCTCTGCGCGGCCTCCACCCCGTCGCCGTCTTCGCGGTCGTCGAGGCCGCCGCGAGCGTCTACATCGGCCTCGGCCACTGGCCGGTGGTGTGCACCTTCGGCGCCATGCTCGCCCTGTACACCGTGGCCTCCGTCCGCCCGCCGTGCACCGCCCTGGCCTGCGCCGCCTGCACCTCCGCGGTCTGGGTGTACGCCGGCGTGGTCAGCCACAGCCCCTCCATGGCGTCCGTGGTCGGCCAGGCCCTGCTCTACAGCTCGGTGCTCGTCTGGTTCGGGTACCTGGCCCGCCGCAGCGCCGAACTCACCCGGCGGCTGCGCGCCGAACACGCCGAGCGGGCCCGCCGCGCGGTCGCCGAGGAACGCGGCCGGATCGCCCGTGAACTGCACGACGTCGTCGCCCACCACATGTCGGTCATCTCCGTGCAGGCAGGGCTCGCCCGGTTCGTCTTCGACTCCGACCCCGGCAAGGCGCGCGGCGCGCTCGGCACCATAGCCGACACCAGCCGGGAGGCACTGGAGGAACTGCGCCGCATGCTCCAGGTGCTGCGCGAGGAGGACCCCGAGGCCCCGCAGCGGGCCCCCATGCCCACCCTGGACAGGCTCGGCGAACTCGTGGACCGGGTCCGGGCCGGCGGCCTGCCCGTGAACCTCACGGTCGAGGGCACCGCCCGCCCGCTGCCGCCCGGCGTCGAACTGTGCGCCTACCGCGTCGTCCAGGAGGCCCTCACCAACGCGCTCAAACACGCCGGCCCCGCACAGGCGCGCGTCGAACTCCGGTACGGCACCCAGGAGCTGACCGTCCGCGTCACCGACGACGGTGAGGGGGCAGATCCGGACAGAATGCGCACAAGTGGCGGTCACGGCTTGATTGGCATGCGGGAGCGGGCCACGCTCTACGGCGGGACGATCAGAGTCGGCCCACGCACCGAGGGCGGCTACGAGGTCCTGCTGACCTTGCCGACCTCGGCCGCCGAACGCGACCGCGGGGGTGCGCGAGAAGCGGAGCGGTAAGGGACGGCGCACGGCCGGGGGGACGACCGTACGGAATGATCAAAGTGCTCGTCGTGGACGACCAGTTCCTCATCCGCGCCGGACTCGTCGGCCTGCTGGACGCCGCGTCCGGCTTCGAGGTGGTGGGCGAGGCGGGGGACGGCGAGCAGGCCGTGCGGCTGGCCGCCGAGACCCGGCCCGACGTCGTCCTCATGGACATCCGGATGCCCGGCGTCAACGGCATCGAGGCCACCGGGCGGATCCTCGCCGAGGCCACCGACCGGCCGCCCCGGGTCCTGGTGCTGACCACCTTCGACCTGGACGAGTACGTGTACGGCGCGCTGCGGGCCGGTGCCTCCGGTTTCCTGTTGAAGGACTCCGGCCCCGAGCGGCTGCTGGCGGCGGTCACGGCAGTCGACGGCGGCGACGCCCTGTTCGCGCCCAGCGTCACCCGGCGCCTGGTGGAGGCCTTCGCCCGCCAGCAGGCCCCCGCCGACACCGCGCCCCCGCCCGACCTGGGCGTGCTCACCTCCCGCGAGGTCGAGGTCCTCAAACTCACCGCCCGGGGCCTGTCCAACCTGGAGATCGCCGACCGCCTCTACATCAGCGAGGCCACCGTCAAGACCCATCTCAACCGGACCATGACCAAGCTCGACCTCGGCAGCCGGGCGCAGGCGGTGGTGCTGGCGTACGAGACGGGGCTGGTGACCCCCGGCGGTTGACCGCCGTCCTGGCATCCTTTGGTCAGCGCGTACCGCGCGACCTGCAAGGAAGACGGGGGAAGAGGGGAAGAGGGGGTAGGCGATGCCTCGGTGGAAAGCGCTGCCGGAGGATCTGGACCCGCAGATGCGGGAGCTCACCGTCCGGTTGCGGCAACTGGCCGACCGCGGTGGCCTGAGCACCGCGACGCTGGCCGACCGCACGGGCTACGGCAGGACGTCCTGGGAGCGCTACCTGGGCGGCCGGCTCCTCGCTCCCAAGGGCGCGGTCATCGCCCTCGCCGAGGCCACGGGCACCGACCCCGGACCCCTGACCACCCTGTGGGAACGGGCCGAACGATCCTGGAGCCGGGCGGAGTCGGACGACGACCACATGATCCAGGCCATCAACGTGACGGAGTCCCGGGCGGCCTTGGGCGCCCTCGCCAGACCGCCACGAGAGGCCGGGCGAGTGCCCACGGGGGCGACCGGCGGTGCCGCGGGGCCGGCTGGTGGTGCGGCCGGGAGGACGTCCGTGGGGGCGGCCGATCGCAAGGGTGGCGAGAAGGGTGCGGGACCCCGTGCCGGGGAGGGCGGTGGCCTCGCGGCCGCGCTGGGGATCACCGGCCCCGCCGGGGTCTCGCCGACGATCCCGGCCCAGCCGACGAACTCGGACGCCGACATCCGCGACAGCGCACCGAACGGCACGGGAACCGGCGGTGACTCGGGCACGGGTTCCGGCGGCGATTCGGGCAGTGGCAGCGGCACCGGTACCGGTGACGGCTCGGTCGCGGCGAGGGTGAGTGGCCGGGGTGCGGCGGCGGGCGGTGACTCGGGGTCAGCGGGCGGTCGGAAGTCCGGTGCTGCGTCCCGCGCCGACTCCCGTACCGCCGTCGGTGACGATGACGCGCCCGTCAAGAACTCGTGGGGGCTGGCCGGTTACCGGGGTCCGTCGAAGGCGAGCGTCCGCCCGGGCACCCGGCCCGGTCCGTCCGGTCCGGCGCGGACTCCGGCCTCCTCCGCCCCGAGCCCCGACACCCCCGCCGGCACCGCCCGGACCCCGGACGTCCCGGCCGGAGCCCCGGGCGGGTCCGCCCGGTTCCCCGACGCCCCCGGCGGAGCCCCGGGCACCTCTGCCTGGCCCCGGGGCCTCACCGTCGGGACCCCGGTTGCCTCCCCCCGGACCCCGGGCGTTCCCGCCGAAGCCCCGACCACCGCGCTCGCCCGCACCCCGGGCCTCCCTGGCACGGCCCCCGGCGCCCCCGCCGGCCGAGGCCCCGGTCGGTGGTCCGCGCACCGGCAGCAGGTGGTGATGTTCCTCGCGGGGTTGGTCGGTGTCGGGGCGCTCATCGCCGGGGTCTTCCTCCTCACCCATCGGGGCGGGGACGGGAACCCGAACGCGGGTGCGGCCACGTCACCTTCGCCGTCCGCCCGGGCACGGACGAGCCCGCCCCCCGGCGTCAAGTGCGCCGGCGCCGCCTGCACCGGCAAGGACGCGGAGGCCATGGGGTGCAGCGGTGACCTGGTGAGCACCGCCAAGACCGCCACCGTGGGCACCACCACCCTGGAGGTCCGCTACAGCAAGGCGTGCGGCACGGCCTGGGGCCGGATCACCAGCGGCGCGCCGGGCGACACCGTACGGGTCACCGTGGGCGAGGTACGGCAGACGGGCGACATCACCGCCGCCGGGGACACCATCGGCTACACCCCGATGATCGCCGTACGCGACCCGGCACAGGCCAGGGCCTGCGCCACGCTCGCCTCGGGCGAGACCGGCTGCACGGAGTAGCCGCGTCCGTCGCGCGCCGGCGGGGCCGAAGAAACGGAGGGGAAATTTCCGGAGGCGGCGCATAAGGAGCCGGAACCTGGGCACGCGAACGGTGTCCCCCCACGGGAGTCCGGTACGCCGGTACCCCCACCGGCGGCCGTCTCCGTCCCCCCTCTCCCGGACGGACGGCCGCCTCTTCACACCCCTCCGCGCACGCCCGGCAGGCGATACGTCCCCCATGATCCCCTTGTGGGGTGAGCCACACGGCCCTGGACGTCTCACCTGCCGGATGCGCGATAGCCTGACCGCTGGATCTCTCTTGACGCCAAGAGATCGATCATCCGCCCGGGGCAGTGACGCCCCACCGCCAGCTGTCATACGGAGAACGCCATGACCCGCACTCCCGTGAACGTCACCGTCACCGGCGCGGCCGGCCAGATCGGTTACGCCCTGCTCTTCCGCATCGCCTCGGGCCAGCTGCTCGGCGCGGACGTGCCGGTCCGCTTGCGCCTCCTGGAGATCACCCCGGCCCTGAAGGCCGCCGAGGGCACGGCCATGGAGCTGGACGACTGCGCCTTCCCGCTGCTGCAGGGCATCGACATCACCGACGACCCGAACGTCGCCTTCGACGGTGCCAACGTAGCCCTGCTGGTGGGCGCCCGCCCGCGCACCAAGGGCATGGAGCGCGGTGACCTGCTGGAGGCCAACGGCGGCATCTTCAAGCCGCAGGGCAAGGCCATCAACGACCACGCGGCGGACGACATCAGGGTCCTCGTCGTCGGCAACCCGGCCAACACCAACGCGCTCATCGCGCAGGCCGCCGCCCCGGACGTCCCGGCCGAGCGCTTCACCGCGATGACCCGCCTGGACCACAACCGCGCGCTGACCCAGCTCGCGAAGAAGACGGGCAGCAGCGTCTCCGACATCAAGCGGCTCACCATCTGGGGCAACCACTCCGCCACGCAGTACCCGGACATCTTCCACGCCACGGTCGCCGGCAAGAACGCCGCCGAGGTCGTGAACGACGAGAAGTGGCTGGCCGAGGACTTCATCCCGACCGTCGCCAAGCGCGGTGCGGCGATCATCGAGGCCCGTGGCGCGTCCTCCGCCGCCTCCGCCGCCAACGCCGCGATCGACCACGTCCACACCTGGGTCAACGGCACCGCCGAGGGCGACTGGACCTCCATGGGCATCCCGTCGGACGGCTCCTACGGCGTCCCGGAGGGCCTGATCTCCTCCTTCCCGGTCACCTGCAAGGACGGCAAGTACGAGATCGTCCAGGGCCTGGACATCAACGAGTTCTCCCGCGCCCGCATCGACGCCTCCGTCAAGGAGCTGGAGGAGGAGCGCGAGGCGGTCCGCGGCCTCGGCCTCATCTGATCCGACGTGGTGTCACCCGGCGCCGGTGCGCTATAGTTGATCACGCACCGGCCGCCGGAAAACCCGGCACCAGGTGATGCGTTGGTGGTCCAAGGAAAGACGCCCCGCTTCCTGCGGGGAGATGCAGGTGCAAGGCCTGCCCGGCGCTCCACACACGAGGTCCCCTTCCGCGGTGGCGGAAGGGGACCTCGCTGCGTTCGCCGAGGCGGCGACCCCGGTGTGCTCAGGCCACCGGCTCCTTCGCCGCCGACGTGCCCGTGGCCGTCCGGGAGGCGCGTCCGGCCGGGCGGTAGCCCATGACGACCAGGGCCGTCGCCAGCAGGACCACCGCTCCGACGGTCCGCAGCGCCGGGCCCATCCCGCTCGCGAAGTCGGCGTGGCCCGCCAGGGCCGTGCCGGCGACGGCGACGCCGAGGGCCGCGCCGATCTCGCGGGCCGAGGTGCCGAGGCCGGAGCCGAGGCCCGCCTGGTGCGGGGGGAGGGACAGGACGACGCCCAGGGTGAGGGCGGGCATGGCCAGCCCCGTGCCCGCCGAGATGACCAGCAGCCAGCAGGCGTAGAGCGCGTAGGGCGTGTGCGCGTCCGCCGTGGACGCGGCGAGCAGGCCCAGGCCGATCAGGGCGAGCCCGGTGCCGACGACCGGGCGTGGACGCGCCGACCAGCGGGCGGCGAACTTCGGGACCAGGGCCATGCCGACGATCAGCGGCGCGATCGCGATCCCGGTCACGGCGGGTGCGAAGCCCTTGACCTCCTGCAGATACTGCGAGTTGACGAAGAACAGCGCGAACAGGCCGAAGAATCCGGTCGCCAGGCCCAGCGTGGTCGCGCGCAGCCCGCCGGAGCGGAAGACGCGCGGGTCGAACAGCGGGGCGCGGGAGCGCAGGGCGTGGACCGTGAAGGCGGCCACCAGCAGGGCCCCCACGCCGAACGCGGTCAGGATGCGCGGTGAGGCCCAGCCGTGGCCGGGGCCCTCGATGATGCCGAACAGCACGGCGACCAGGCCCGCGGTGAGCAGCAGGGTGCCGACCGGGTCCGGGCTGCCCTGCGCCGAGCGGGCCGTGCGCGGGGTGGTGACCGCGACCGCGGCGGCGAGGACGGCCGCCAACGGCACCATCGCGGCGAACAGCGCCCGCCAGGACAGGTACTGGCCGACCAGGCCGCCGCCCAGGTTGCCCGCCATGCCGCCCAGCCCGATGGCCAGCGTCCAGGACGCCATCGCCTGGGCGCGCCGCTCGGGCCCGGCGAGGTGCACCAGGATGGACATCGTCGCCGGGGTGATCAGCGCGGCCCCCGCGCCGGAGATGCCCCGGCCGGCGATCAGCAGAGCGGGACCGGGGGCGAGCGCGCTGGTCGCGGCACCCGCGGCGAACAGGGTGAGGCCGGCGAGCAGGGCGCCCTTGCGGCCGTGCCGGTCGCCGAGCGCGCCGGCCGGGATGAGCAGGCCCGCGAAGACGATGACGTAGGCGTCGACCGTCCACAGGATCTCGGTGTGGGTGGGGTGCAGGTCCGACGAACCCAGTTGCGGTATCAGCAGGTTGATGGCGGCGACCATGCTCTGCGCGACCAGCACGCAGGCGCACAGGGTCAGCAGGGTCGAGCGTTTCAGGGCGTGCGCGGGCACGGCTCCTCCCGGGAGCTGGTGGGTGGTGTGGGATGCGCTCTCACCGTAGGCTCGTGCCATACCTGCTTTCCAGTGCAACCTTCGCAAGGGATACCTGCACATGACGCAATCCACGGGCCTGGATTTGAACCTCCTGGTCGCGCTGGACGTGCTGCTGGAGGAGGAGAGCGTGCAGGGCGCCGCCCGTCGGCTGCACCTGTCCGAGCCGGCGATGAGCCGCACCCTGGGCCGCATCCGCAAGGCGCTCGGCGATCCGGTGCTGGTCCGCGCCGGCCGCCGGATGGTGCCGACCCCGCACGCGCTCGCCGTGCGCGCCGAGGTGAGCGCGGTCGTGGAACGGGCCCGCGCCCTGTTCACGCCGGGCCGGGACACCGACCTGCGCGAGGTCACCCGCACTTTCACGATCCTCGGCCACGACGCCATCGCCGCCGTCCACGGCGCCGCCCTCCTCGCCCGCGCCGCCCGCGAGGCCCCCGGCATCCGCCTGCGCTTCCTGAGCGAGAGCCACGTCGACGCCCCGTTCCTGCGCCAGGGCACCGCCGACCTGGAGGTGGGGGTGATCGACTCGGTCGCGCCCGAGGTGCATGTGGAGACGGTCCGCCAGGACCGCATGCTGGGTGTCGTACGGGCCGGACACCCGCTGCTGGAGGGCGAGTTGACGCCCGAGCGGTTCGCCGGCGCGGCGGGGCACCTCATCGTCTCCCGGCGCGGCAGACAACGCGGCCCGATCGACGACGCCCTCGCCGGACTCGGTCTGGAGCGCCGGGTGGTGGGCAGCGTCGGCACCTACCCGGCCTCGCTGTTCGTGCTGCGCGAGACCGACCTGATCGGGCTGTTCAGCCAGTGGGGCCGCCCGCTGGCCGACGCCCTCGGCCTGGTCACCTTCGAGATCCCGCTCCCGCTGCCCGCCGTCGACATCGGCTACGCCTGGCACCCGCGGCACGACGCCGACCCGGCCCACGCCTGGCTGCGCGGCTGCGTACGGGAACTGATGCTCCAGGGGTCAGGTGTGCTCTAGTTCGTGCTGGAGCTCGGAGATGTCCACGGACTGCGCCGCGGCCGGGGTGGCGGACGGCACCGGCTCGTCGTAGCCCGTGAAGGTCAGGTCCTCGTCGGTGCCGGCGCCCTGCCGGGTGGCCTGGACCAGGCGGTGGGGGGTGGCAGAGGTGACGTAGAGGGTGATCTTCTTCCCGCCGTGCTCGGTGCCGGTCAGCGGGATCACCTTCGTGCCGTCGACCTTCGTCTCCTCGCCCTTGGTCAGCGCGGTGTGCGGGGAGGAGTCGGCGGCGGCCGTCTTCTGGAAGGCGGTCAGGTCGCAGGTGCCCGACATGGCCCTGAGCACGGTGTCCTTCGTGGAGCCGTGCAGATAGCGGTTCTTCAGTCGGGCGGCCACGGCATCGCCCTGGCGGCCCGGTAGTTGCGCCTTCCAGAAGGCGGTGTCCGGCTTCATCCACACCTGGTCGCCCCGCTTGACCAGCGCGACGCTGCCGCCGTCCGCGCCCATGACCAGCTTGCCCACGCAGTTGCCGGAGCGGTCGAGCGTCAGTTCCAGCGAGGCCGGGGCGGTCCGGTCGGCGCCCGCGCGGTGATCCGTGAACTTCAGGTGCACCGAGCGCGCCTTGAGCAGATTCCTGCGCGCCGCCTCCGCGAGGGCGCGGGCGCTGGGGCCGTCGTCGGTGGGGGCCTTCGGGGCGCCGTCGGAGCGGGCCGGGGCCGGGAGAGCGGGTGCGGTGGCGGCCGGAGCGGGGGCCGTGACGGGCGCGGCGGGGGCCGTACCGGGGAGGGCGAGCGGGGTCAGCAGGGCCGCGGTGATGCTTGCCCCCGCACAGAGCCGCGATCGACGAGCCATCGCGCCACCTCCCGACCCCCCTCTTCACCCTACTTTTGTCCCTTTTCGGCCGCATTTTCAGTGACGCGGCGCACTTTCGGCCACCGATTGCGCATGCGACGCGGAGGCCCTGGGCAGGCGGCGACGGTCCCCAGCCGAGACAGCCCTGTCACGCAGGGGAACGGATCGAAAACGGAAGGCGACACCGATCATGGCGGACAGAACGGAACGACACGCCCGGGCGACCATCCACGCGGGCGGCGAGTGGCTGGCGGCGATCTCCGGCGCGACCCGGGAGATCCTCGACCCCGCGGACGCCCGGCCGTTCGCCGTGGTCGCCGAGGGCGACGAGAAGGACGCCGAACGCGCGGTGGCCGCCGCCCGGCACGCGTTCGACCACGGCCCCTGGCCGCGCACCCCGGTCGCCGAGCGCGCCGCCCTGCTGCGCCGCGTGGCCGACCTGCTGGTGCGCGACCGCGAGGAGCTCGGCCTGCTGGAGAGCCGGGACGCGGGCAAGACCGTCGAGGAGGGCCGCGTCGACATCACCTGCGTCGCCGACGCCTTCCGCTACTTCGCCGACCTGGTCGCCGCCGAGGCCCAGGGCCGGGTCGTCGACGCGGGCTCGCCCGACATCCACAGCGTGGTCGTCCACGAACCGGTCGGCGTCTGCGCGCTGATCACCCCCTGGAACTACCCGCTGCTCCAGGCGAGCTGGAAGATCGCCCCGGCGCTCGCCGCAGGCAACACCTTCGTGATCAAGCCCAGCGAGATCACCCCGATGACCACCATCGCCCTGATCGACCTGCTGGCCGAGGCCGGCCTGCCCGCGGGCGTGGCCAACCTCGTCACCGGCCCCGGGCACACGGTCGGCGCCCGGCTCGCCGAGCACCCCGACGTCGACCTGGTCTCCTTCACCGGCGGCCTGGCCAGCGGCACCAAGGTCGCCCAGGCCGCCGCGCCCACCGTCAAGAAGGTGGCCCTCGAACTCGGCGGCAAGAACCCCAACGTCGTCTTCGCCGACGCCTGCGCCACCGAGGAGGGCTTCGACACCGCCGTGGACCAGGCCCTCAACGCGGCCTTCATCCACAGCGGCCAGGTCTGCTCGGCCGGCGCCCGCCTCATCGTCGAGGAGTCGGTCCGCGAGCGCTTCGTCGCCGAACTCGCCCGCCGGGCCCAGCGGATCAGGCTCGGCCGCGGCACGGCCGACGGCGTCGAGTGCGGTCCGCTCGTCTCCGAGCAGCAGCGCGCCAAGGTCGAGGCGTACGTCGCCTCCGCGCTCGACGAGGGTGCCGTACTGCGCTGCGGCGGCAAGCGGCCGGAGCCGTCAGCGGAACGCCCCGAGTCCGGCTGGTTCTACGAGCCGACCGTCCTCGACGCCTGCCACCGCGAGATGAAGGTCGTCCGCGAGGAGGTCTTCGGCCCGGTCCTCACCGTCGAGACCTTCCGCACCGAGGAGGAGGCCGTCTTCCTCGCCAACGACACCGAGTACGGCCTGGCGGGCGCCGTCTGGACCTCCGACGCCGGCCGGGCCCGCAGGGTCGCCGCCCGGCTGCGCCACGGCACCGTGTGGATCAACGACTTCCACCCCTACCTGCCGCAGGCGGAGTGGGGCGGCTTCGGCAGGAGTGGCACCGGCCGCGAGCTGGGGCCCGCCGGCCTCGCCGAGTACCGCGAGACCAAGCACGTCTACCAGAACCTCGCGCCGAGGCCGGTGCGCTGGTTCGCCGGCTGAGCCCCACCCCGTAGGCCGTACGTCCCCACCTGGAGCAGCACCCCCATGTCCCACACTCCCCACGTCTACGACTACGTCGTCATCGGCGGCGGCACGGCGGGCTCCGTCATCGCCTCCCGCCTCACCGAGAACCCCGACGTCACCGTCGCCGTCATCGAGGGCGGCCCGAGCGACGTCGGCCGCGACGACGTCCTCACCCTGCGCCGCTGGATGGGCCTGCTCGGCGGCGAACTCGACTACGACTACCCGACGGTGGAACAGCCCCGCGGCAACTCCCACATCCGGCACAGCCGCGCCCGCGTCCTCGGCGGCTGCTCCTCGCACAACACCCTCATCTCGTTCAAGCCCCTGCCCTCCGACTGGGACGAGTGGGAAGAGGCCGGCGCCAAGGGCTGGGGCGCCGTCCCCATGGAGGCCTACTTCGCCCGCCTCAAGAACAACATCGTCTCCGTCGACGAGAAGGACCGGAACGCCATCGCCCGCGACTTCGTCGACGCGGCCCGGTCGGCGCTCGGGGTACCCCGGGTCGAGGGCTTCAACCGCAAGCCGTTCACCGAGGGCGTCGGTTTCTTCGACCTCGCCTACCACCCCGAGAACAACAAGCGCTCCTCGGCGTCGGTGGCGTACCTGCACCCGGTGATGGACGAACGCCCCAACCTCCGTCTCTTCCTGGAGACCTGGGCGTACAAGCTGGAGCTGAACGGCACCCGGGCCGAGGGCGTCCACGTGCGCACCAAGGACGGCGAGGAACTGCTGATCCGCGCCCGGGGCGAGGTCGTGCTGTGCGCGGGCGCCGTCGACTCCCCGCGCCTGCTGCTCCACTCGGGCATCGGCCCCGCCAAGGACCTCGAAGCGCTCGGCATCCCCGTCGCGCACGACCTGCCGGGCGTCGGCGAGAACCTGCTCGACCACCCCGAGTCGGTCATCGTCTGGGAGACCCACGGCCCGATCCCGGAGAACTCCGCGATGGACTCCGACGCGGGCCTGTTCGTCCGCCGCGACCCCGCACACGCGGGCCCGGACCTGATGTTCCACTTCTACCAGATCCCGTTCACGGACAACCCGGAGCGGCTGGGCTACGAACGCCCGCAGTACGGCGTCTCGATGACCCCCAACATCCCCAAGCCGAAGAGCCGCGGCCGCCTCTACCTGACCAGCGCCGACCCCGCCGTCAAGCCGGCGCTCGACTTCCGCTACTTCACCGACGAGGACGACTACGACGCGCGGACCCTCGTCGACGGCATCCGCATCGCCCGGGAGATCGCGAAGACCGAACCGCTGGCCGGCTGGCTCAAGCGCGAGGTCTGCCCCGGCCCCGAGATCCTCGGCGACGCCGAGCTGAGCGAGTACGCCCGCAAGGTCGCGCACACCGTCTACCACCCGGCCGGCACCTGCAAGATGGGCGCCGCCGACGACGAACTCGCCGTAGTGGACCCGGAGCTGAAGATCCGGGGCCTCGACGGCATTCGCATCGCCGACGCGTCCGTCTTCCCGACCATGACCGCCGTGAACCCGATGATCGGGGTGCTCATGGTCGGGGAGAAGGCCGTCGACCTGATCGGAGGTGTCCGATGAGTCTCACCGTCCCCACCCGCAAGCCGCCCACCACGACCGAGCCCGTCTTCTCGGTGTCCGGACTGTGGAAGGTGTTCGGCCCCAAGCCCGAGCGCGTCCCGGCGGACCCGGAACTCGGCACGCTGAGCCCCGCCGAACTCCGCTCCCGCACCGGCTGCACGGCCGCCGTCCGAGACGTCTCCTTCGACGTCCGCAAGGGCGAGGTCTTCGTCGTCATGGGCCTGTCCGGCTCCGGCAAGTCCACCCTCGTCCGCTGCCTGACCCGCCTGATCGAGCCGACGGCGGGCACGATCGCCATCGACGGCGAGGACGTCCGCGCGATGGACAAGGCCCGCCTGCGCGAGTTGCGCCGGCACCGGGCCGCGATGGTCTTCCAGCACTTCGGCCTCCTCCCGCACCGCACGGTCCTCGACAACGTCGCCTACGGCCTGGAGATCCAGGGCGTCGGCAAGTCCGAACGCCGCGAGTGCGCCGCCGAGTTCATCGCCAAGGTCGGCCTCGAGGGCATGGAGAAGCGCCGCCCCGGCCAGCTCTCCGGCGGCCAGCGCCAGCGGGTGGGTCTCGCCCGGGCGCTGGCGGTGGACCCCGAGGTGCTGCTCTTCGACGAGCCGTTCAGCGCGCTGGACCCCCTCATCCGCCGCGACATGCAGGACGAGGTGGCCCGCCTGCACCGCGAGGAGGGCCGCACGATGGTCTTCATCACCCACGACCTCACCGAGGCCCTCAGGCTCGGCGACCGCATCGCCCTGATGCGCGACGGCCAGGTGGTCCAGCTCGGCACCCCCGAGGAGATCGTCGGCAGCCCGGCCGACGACTACGTCCGCGAGTTCGTCCGGGACGTACCGCGCGAGCAGGTGATGACGGCGCGTACGGCGATGCGCCCGGCCTCCGCCGCGGAGACGGCCGGCGGCCCCGCGGTACGCCCCGAGGCCACGGTGGCCGAGGCCATCGAGGCGGTGGCCCGCGCGGGCACCCCGGCCCGTGTCATGGACAAGGGCCGCTGCCTCGGCGTGATCGACCAGGAGCGACTGCTCGGCGTGGTGGCAGGCGTGGACACGACGACACCCACGCCGGCGAGGGACGACAAGGCCGCCGTAGCCGCGGGCAGCCGTGCCGCCGGGGCGGCGCCCGTCCCGAAGAAGGCGGCACCCGGCCCGCGCGGGCAAGCGACCCCACCCGGCCCCCGCACCACCCCGGAGGCCGTCTGATGGCAACGCTCAGCATCCCGACCCCCGGCACGGCCGCACCCCGCGTCCTCAAGAGCCGGGCCGCGGGCAAGCTCCTCCTGCTCGCCCTCCTCACCGCGGTCCTCCTGCCGCTCCTCAACCACTGGGGCAACGGCTCCTGGCCGCACGCGCTGACGGTCCACCTCGACAAACCCCTCACCACCGCCAGCGACTGGGTCATCGACAACCGGGACAGCCACCCCCTGTTCCTGTACTTCTTCGGCTACGTCAGCAACGCCGTCATCTGGGCCGTCCGCGCCGTCTACCTCACCCTCCTCGCCGCCGGCTGGGCAGGCGTGACGGCCTTCGCCGCCCTGCTCGCCTGGCGCGTGGCCGGTGTCCGCCTGGCCGCCGGGACGGCCGTCGCCTTCCTCGCCTGCGGCGCCCTCGGCATGTGGGTGCCGACCATGCAGACCCTCGCGCTGATGGTCGTGGCGGTGCTCGCCTCCGTCGTCGTCGGCGCGTTCCTCGGCCTCGGCGCCGGCCTCTCCGACCGCCTGGACCGCGCCCTGCGCCCGGTCCTGGACACCATGCAGGTGCTCCCGGCCTTCGCCTACCTCCTCCCCGTCGTCCTGGTCTTCGGCATCGGCGTCCCCGCGGCCGTGCTCGCCACCGTCGTCTACGCCGCCCCGCCGATGGCCCGCCTCACCGCGCTCGGCCTGCGCGGCGCCGACCCCGAAGTCCTGGAGGCCGTGGAGTCGCTCGGCGCGACCCGTCGCCAGCGGCTGCTGACCGCCCGTGTCCCGCTGGCCCGCAAGGAACTCCTCCTCGGCCTCAACCAGACGATCATGATGGCGCTGTCCATGGCCGTGATCGCCGCCGTCATCGGCGCGGGCGGTCTCGGTGACCGCGTCTACCAGGCCCTCGCCTCCGTCGACGTCGGCGCGGCCCTCGCGGCCGGCATCCCCATCGTGCTGCTCGCGGTGGTCCTGGACCGGGTGACCGCCGCCGCCGGGGACGGCACCACCCGCCCCCGTACGATCGGCTGGCCGTACGCCCTCGCCGTCACCGTGGCCGTCGCCCTCGCCACCCGCCTCCTCGGCGCGCCGGACTGGCCCGCCGGCTGGACGCTGGGCATCGCCGAGCCGGTCAACCGGGCCGTCGACTGGATGACCGCCCACCTGTACTCCGGCGTCCCGGTCGTCGGCGGCACCGCCGACTGGGCGGGCCACTTCACCACCTGGGTCCTGGACCCGGTCCGCGACGGCCTGCAGTGGCTGCCCTGGTGGTCGGTGCTGCTCGTCGTCGCCGCCCTGGCCTGGCTGATCGGCACCTGGCGCACCGCGCTGACCGCCGTCCTCGCCATGGCCGCGATCGGTGTCCTCGGTGTGTGGGAGCCGTCGCTCGACACCCTCTCCCAGGTGCTGGCCGCCGTCGCCGTCACCCTCGTCCTGGGCTTCGCGACCGGCATCGCCGCGGCCCGCAGCGACCGCGTCGAACGCGCCCTGCGCCCGGTCCTGGACGTGTTCCAGACCATGCCGCAGTTCGTGTACCTGATCCCGGTCGTCGCGCTGTTCGGCGTGGGCCGCGCGCCCGCCGTCGCCGCGGCCGTCGTCTACGCCCTGCCGGCCGTGGTCCGGATCACCGCGCAGGGCCTGCGCCAGGTCGACCAGGCCGCGCTGGAGTCCGCGCGCTCGCTGGGCGCGACCGGCCGCCAGCAGCTGTGGCAGGTGCAGCTCCCGCTGGCCCGTCGCGCCCTGCTGCTCGCCGTCAACCAGGGCGTGGTCCTGGTCCTCGCCGTCGTCATCATCGGCGGCCTGGTCGGCGGCGGCGCCCTCGGCTACGACGTCGCGTTCGGCCTCGCCCAGGGCGACCTGGCGACCGGCCTGGTCGCCGGTGCCGCCATCGTCTGCCTGGGCCTGATGCTGGACCGGGTGACCCAGCCGACCGAGCGGCGCGCGAAGAAGGGAGCCTGACATGCGACGACGTACGACCGCCCTGCTGGGCTCGCTGGTGCTGCTGACCGCGACCGGCTGCGGCGCCGCCGACATGACCAGGCAGGCCTCGCCCTTCGCGAACGCCGGGGGCGCGAAGTCGGTCACCCTGTCCGTGCAGTCCTGGGTGGGCGCGCAGTCCAACGTGGCCGTCGCCCAGTACATCCTGGAGCACAAGCTCGGCTACCGCGTGGACACCGTCCAGGTCGACGAGGTGCCCGCCTGGGACGCGCTCAGCCAGGGCCGGGTCGACGCCCTCCTGGAGGACTGGGGCCACCCGGACCAGGAGAAGCGGTACGTCCAGGACAAGAAGACGATCGCGCCCGGCGGCGACCTCGGGGTGACCGGGCACATCGGCTGGTTCGTGCCGACGTACCTCGCCGAGGAGCATCCCGACATCACCGACTGGCGCAACCTGAACAAGTACGCCTCGCTCTTCCGCACCGCGGAGAGCGGCGGCAAGGGCCAGCTCATGGACGGCTCCCCGTCCTACGTCACCAACGACAAGGCGCTGGTGAAGAACCTCAAGCTGGACTACCAGGTGGTCTTCGCCGGTTCCGAGGCGGCGCAGATCACCCAGATGAAGCAGTTCGCCAAGGAGAAGAAGCCCTTCCTGACCTACTGGTACTCGCCCCAGTGGCTGTTCGAGAAGGTGCCCATGACGGAGGTGAAGCTGCCGCCGTACAAGGAGGGCTGCGACGCGGACGCGGCGAAGGTGGCCTGCGCCTACCCGCACACCCCACTCCAGAAGTACCTCAACGCCGACTTCGCCAAGTCCGGCGGGAAGGCCGCGGCCTTCCTGAAGAAGTTCCGGTGGACGACACAGGACCAGAACGAGGTCTCCCTGATGATCGCCGAACAGAAGCTGGACCCGCGGGAGGCGGCGAAGAAGTGGGTGGACAGCCACCCCGCCGTGTGGAAGAAGTGGCTGTCCTGACCGGCGTCAGGCCAGGATGACGCCGGCGACCTCCCGCAGCGCGGCTCCGGCCCGCCGCTGGAGGCCCGGCCCGAAGGTGATCCGGGTGGCCCCGAGTCCGCCGAGCACGGCGGGCGCGGGGCCGTCCCCGTCCAGCGCGGCCAGGGCGTTCAGCGGGCCCTGGATCCCGGCCCGCAGCAGGGGCAGTACGTCGGCGGGGGCGAGGATCGGATACACACAGTCCGCGCCCGCCGCGACGTACAACGCGGCACGCGCGACGGCCCGTTCCGGATCGCCGTCGCCGCGGACGAAGGTGTCCACGCGGGCGTTGACGAACAGCCGCCCGGCGGCCGCCGCACAGACCTCGGCGAGGAACCGGGCGTGCTCGTGCGGGTTTTTGAGCACGCCACCGTCGGAGTCCTCCAGGTTGCATCCGACGGCCCCGGCCTCCAGCAGCCGCTCCACCAGCTCCTCCGCGCCGAGCCCGTACCCTCCCTCGACGTCCGCCGACACCGGCACGTCCACGGCCCGCGTGATCCGCGCGACCGCCGCGAACATCTCGTCGGCCGGAGTGGTCCCGTCCGCGTACCCGAGGGACGCGGCGATCCCGGCGCTGGGCGTGGCCAGCGCCGGGAAACCGGCGGCCTCCAGCACCCGCGCGCTCGCCGCGTCCCAGGGACCGGGCAGCACCAGCGGGTCCCCCGGGGCGCGCCCCCGGTGGAGCGCGCGGAACCGCTCGGCCTTGTCCGGCGCCGGGCTACGGCTCACCCGTGCTGACCGGGCTGGTAGTGGCCCGGGGTCATCCGGAAGGTCACGCCGAACCGGTTCCAGGCGTTGATCACCGTGATCGCGGCGACGAGCTGGGCCAGCTCGGCCTCCTCGAAGTGCTTGGCGGCCCGCTCGTACACCTCCTCCGGCACGAAGCCGTCCGTGAGGACGGTGACCGCCTCGGTCAGCTCGATCGCGGCCAGCTCCTTCTCGGTGTAGAAGTGCCGGGACTCCTGCCAGGCGCTGAGCTGCACGACCCGTTCGACGCTCTCACCGGCCGCGAGGGCGTCCTTGGTGTGCATGTCGAGGCAGAACGCGCAGTGGTTGAGCTGCGAGGCGCGGATCTTCACCAGCTCGTACAGCTTGGGGTCAAGGCCCCGCTTGGCGACGCTGTCCAGGCGGATCATGGCCTTGTAGACGTCCGGGGCGTGCTCGGTCCAGGGCAGGCGCGGGGCTTCTTCGGCGGCGTATTCGACGGTTTCCTGTGCAGTGGTCATGCCTCGACCCTAGGAGCGGGGCAGCCCAGGAGTATGGTCCATTTCCATGGCGGAATCGTGGGCCACTCTGGGCGTCGACCTGCACCTCGAACCGAGCGGGTCGGGCGGCCTGCGCCGGGGGCTGACCGACGCCCTGCGGGACGCGGTCCGCTCCGGCCGGCTCGCCCCCGGCACCCGGCTGCCGTCCTCCCGCTCCCTCGCCGTCGACCTCGGCATCGCCCGCAACACCGTCGCCGAGGCCTACGCCGACCTGGTCGCGGAGGGCTGGCTCACGGCCCGCCAGGGCTCCGGCACCCGAGTGGCACCCGGCACGCCCGGCACCGGCGCGCCCTCCCGCACCCGCACGGCCCCCGCCGCCGGAACGTCCCCCGGCACCACCCCGGTGACCTCGCACCGGGCCCCCGCCCGGCCCCTCCACGACCTCGTCCCCGGCACCCCCGACCTCGCCGCCTTCCCGCGCACCGAGTGGCTGAAGGCCACCCGCCGGGCCCTGGCCACGGCCCCCTTCCGCGCCTTCGGCTACGGCGACCCGCGCGGCCGCCCCGAACTGCGCACCGCCCTCGCCGGCTACCTCGCCCGGGCCCGCGGCGTGCGCACCGACCCCGACACCATCCTCATCACCGCGGGCTTCTCGCACGCCCTGACCATCCTCGGCAAGGTGCTGAGGGCCCGTGGGGTGCGGACGGTGGCCGTGGAGTCGTACGGCCTGGACGTCCACTGGGCGCTGCTGCGGAACGCGGGCCTGGCCACGCCCGCGCTGCCGTACGACGAACTGGGCACCGATCCCGTCGTGCCGGGGAACGCCGGCGCGGTGCTGCTGACCCCGGCGCACCAGTTCCCCATGGGCACGGCCCTGCACCCCGACCGGCGGGCCGCCGTCGTCGCCTGGGCCCGGCGCACCGGCGGCCTGGTCCTGGAGGACGACTACGACGGTGAGTTCCGCTACGACCGCCAGCCCGTCGGCGCGTTGCAGGGCCTCGCCCCCGACCGGGTCGTCTACCTCGGCACGGCCAGCAAGTCGCTCGCGCCCGGGCTGCGGCTGGGCTGGATGGTGCTCCCGCCGGCGCTGGCGGCGGAGGCGGCCTCGGCCAAGGGACAGGCCGACACCGTCGGCGTGCTGGAACAGCTCACCCTCGCGGAGTTCCTCACCTCCGGCGCGTACGACCGCCACGTCCGCTCCTCCCGCCTGCGCTACCGGCGCCGCCGCGACGCGCTCGCCACCGCCGTCACCGAGCGGGCACCGGAGGTGCGGGTCACGGGGATCGCGGCCGGTCTGCACGCGGTGCTGCGGCTCCCGCCCGGCACGGAGGGGTCGGTGGTCCAGGCGGCGGCATGGCAGGGCCTGGCCCTGCACGGTCTTTCCTACCACCGCCACCCACAGGCGGTCACCGACCCACTGGACGCCCTGGTCGTCGGCTACGGCACACCACCGGACAGCGCGTGGGCCGGGGCGCTGGAGGCACTGTGCCGGGTACTGCCATGAGAGACGGTCGGCGCGATCGGGGGCGCGGGAAACCTCCCGCCCGGTCCCACACGACCCGCACCGGCGGGACGAACCCGAGGCGGACCTACTCCACCGGTGCCTCCCCGAACCGGGCCAGTGCCAGCGCCCCCACCACCGCCACCGCGAACCCCAGCGCGGCGAGCCATCCCAGCCCCTCCCGCGTACGGTCCCCGAGCCAGACCACCCCGACCGCGGCCGGCCCGATCGTCTCGCCGAGCACCATCCCGGCCGTCGCGGTGGTCACCGAGCCCCGCTGGAGGGCCGAGGTGAGCAGCAGGAACGCGGCGCCGCCGCCGAGCAGCAGCGCGTAGGCGGCCGGGTTGGCCAGCAGACCCCCCACCCGCAGGGAGTCGATCAGCCGTACCGCCACCTCCACCACCCCGAACCCGAACCCGGCGCCGAGCCCCAGCAGCAGTGCCCGGGTCCGGCCGGACAGGCGCCCGCCGACACCGCCGAGCAGCAGCACGCCCAGCGCCGCCGCGACCATCGCGTACCGCAGCCAGTCCGGTCCGCCCCGGTCGCCCTCGGTGCCCGAGGCCAGCCCCAGCATGGCCAGCCCCGCGCACACCACCCCCACGGCGGCCCACTCCACCCCGCTCAGCCGGACCCGGAGCAGCCGCGCCGCCACCACCGCCGTCACCGCGAGGCTGGCCGCCAGCGCCGCGCCCACCGCGTAGATCGGCACCGACCGCAGGGCCGCGATCTGGAGCAGGAAGCCCAGCCCGTCCAGCGCGAGACCGGCGAGATACCGCCACTGCCGCAGGGCCCGCAGCAGCAGCGCCGCGTCCCCGCCGCCGGCCCCCTCGGCGCCCGCCGCCCGCGCAGCCACCGCCTGCAACACCGTCGCCGTACCGAAGCAGACCGCCGCGCCAACGGCGCACACCATTCCAAACAGCACGAAGTGACTCTAGGGGAGCGGCAGATCGAGGCCCCACCGAGGGGAATACTCACACCGATCTCTAGGCTGGCCGCCGAACACGGCATTCGAATCCGGGCATCCGAATCCGGGCATCCGAATCCGGGCATCCGAATCCGACGGGGGAGACACCACCATGGACCGCACACGCCGACCACTCCGCTCCGGCACGGTCGTCCTCGGCGGCGTCGGCCTGCTGGCCGCCGCGCTCACCGCCTGCTCGTCCGAACCGGACAAGCGCTGCGTCGACCGGGACAGCTACAACCTCGCCAAGGGGTACAAGGTCGTCTCGGACAAGAACTGCAAGACCACGGGCGCGTCCGGGAAGACGGCGGGCAAGAAGACGCCGGGCAGGAAGACGACCGTCAGGAAGAAGGCCGACGCCGCCTGGTACTACGAGGGCGACGAGAAGAACGGCTGGGTCGACGGCGGCTCCTTCACCAAGCCCGGCAAGGGCTCGGGCGGCGGCTCCTCCGGCGATGACGACGACCACCACAGCGGCAGCGGCGGAGTCCACCGCGGCGGCTTCGGCGGCGGCAAGGGCAGCTCCGGCGGCTGACGACAACACGCACATGGAACGCCGTACCACCACACCCCGCCCCGGCTGGCAGCAGACCGTGGAGGCGCAGGGCCTGGTCTACCCGCTCACCCGCCACCCCGACGGCTCGCTGCGCCCGTACTGGGACGAGAGCGCCTACTACGTCTTCACCCTGGACGAGGTGGAGACGCTGGAGGAGACCGTCGAGGAACTCCACCGCATGTGCCTGGCCGCGGCCGGGCACATCGTGTCCGAGAACCGTCTCGCGGACCTCGGCATCACCGACCCGCGGGTGGCCGCCGCGGTCACCGAGGCCTGGCACCGGCGTGCCGAACTCCCGTCCGTCTACGGCCGTTTCGACCTGCGCTACGACGGCACGGGACCGGCGAAGCTCCTGGAGTACAACGCCGACACCCCGACCTCGCTGGTGGAGGCCGCCTCCCCGCAGTGGTTCTGGATGGAGGACCGTTTCCCCGGCGCCGACCAGTGGAACTCCCTGCACGAACGCCTGGTCGACGCCTGGCGCGCCCAGTCCGCGCTGCTCCCTCCCGGCAGCCCGCTCCACTTCGCGCACTCCTCGGCCGATGAACTCGGCGAGGACCTGATGACGGTCGCCTACCTGAAGGAGACCGCCGAACAGGCCGGCCTCACCACCGACTGGCTGGCCATGGAGGAGATCGGCTGGGACAGCCTCTCCGGCCGCTTCGTCGACAACCAACTCCGCTTCATCCGCGGCATCTTCAAGCTCTACCCCTGGGAGTGGCTCACCACGGACGCGTTCGGCGGGCACGTCCTGGACACCCTGGACAACGGCGGCGGCACCGGCAGCACCCTGTGGATCGAACCGGCCTGGAAGATGCTCCTGAGCAACAAGGCGCTCCTCGCCATCCTCTGGGAGCTGTACCCCGGCCACCCGAACCTCCTCCCCGCCTACCTGGACGGCCCCCGCGAACTGGCCGGCACGACCGGCTACGTGGCCAAGCCCCTGCTCGGCCGCGAGGGCGAGGGCGTCACCGTCCACGAGCCCGGCGCCCCGCCGGTCCTCCGCGAAGAGCCCTGCTGCTACCAGCAGTTGGCCCCTCTCCCCGCCTTCGACGGCAACCACGTGGTCCTGGGCGCCTGGGTCGTGCGGGACGAACCCGCGGGCCTCGGCATCCGCGAGTCCACGGGCCTGATCACCGACGAGTACGCCCGCTTCCTGCCCCACGTGATCCTCTAGCCGGCGGTCGCCTCAGCGGGCCCCAGCAGCGTCTCCACCGCCGCCCGCGCGTGCGCCGCCGGGGCCGGGTCGCCGGTGACGGCCGCGGTGACGACGGCTCCCTCGGCGAGCAGGAAGACCGGTTCGGCCACCGGCGCGCCGGTGGCGCGGACCCAGGCCGTCAGCTGGTCGTGGAAGGCGCGCTTGTGGGCGCGGACCTCCGCCAGGACCGCCTCGGACGACGAGCCGAGTTCGCCGTGGGCGTTGATCCAGGCGCAGCCGCGGAAGCCGGGCTCCGCGAACCACGCGGCGAGCCAGTCGAAGACCGCGAGCACCCGTTCGCGGGGGTCCTGGACGCTCTCCACGTGGGCGGCGAGGTCCCCGCGCCAGCGCCGGTCGCGGTGCCTGAGCATGGCGACGACCAGGTCCTCCTTGGTCGCGAAGAGCCGGTATATCCGCTTCAGGGGCAGGCCGGAGGCCTCGCGGACCCGGTCCATGCCGACCGCCTGGATGCCGTGCGCGTAGAAGAGCCGCTCCGCCGCGTCCAGGAGCGCTTCGCGGTCCAGGCTGTTCTGTTCCTCGGTGACGGCGGCGGGCATCGGATCTCCTTGACGTCGAGAACGGGCGTTCTCTATCGTAGTCCCATCAACGGAGAACGGTCGTTCTCAACGTCGCTCCGACCGAGGAGGTCACCGTGTCCGAAGACCGCCCGCCCTACCCGCCGTTCACCCTGGAGACCGCTCTGCAGAAGGTGCAGGCGGCCGAGGACGCCTGGAACACCCGGGACCCCCACCGGGTGGCCCTCGCCTACACCCCGGACTCCGTCTGGCGGAACCGGGACCGGTTCGTCACCGGCCGCGAGGAGATCGTCGCCTTCCTCACCGAGAAGTGGGAGCGCGAGCGGGACTACGCGCTGCGCAAGGGCCTGTGGAGCTTCCACGACAACCGCATCGCCGTCCGCTTCCAGTACGAGTGCCGCGACGCCGACGGCCAGTGGTGGCGCTCCTACGGCAACGAGCTCTGGGAGTTCGACGAGCACGGCCTGATGCTCCGCCGCGAGGCCAGCATCAACGACGTGGCCATCGAGGAGTCCGACCGGCGCATCTTCGGACCCCGGCCCGCCGACGAGCACGGCGCCGACTTCCCCCTCCACTGATCAGCCCCCGGACAGCACCGCCCGTAGCTGCTCCACCCCCCAGTCCAGGTCCTCCTCGCCGATCACCAGCGGCGGCGCGATCCGGACGGTCGGCCCGTGGGTGTCCTTCACCAGGACCCCACGGGCCAGCAGCCGCTCGGAGACCTCCCGCCCGGTGCCCACCGCCGGGGAGACGTCCACCCCGGCCCACAGCCCCCGCCCCCGCACCGCCGTCACCCCGCCCGCGCCGAGCAGCTCGCCCAGCTTCCCGTGCAGCCGCTCGCCCAGCCGCGCCGCCCTTTCCTGGTGCTCGCCGGTCCGCAGCATCGCGATCACCTCCAGCGCCACCGCGCAGGCCAGCGGATTCCCGCCGAACGTCGACCCGTGCTCGCCCGGCCGGTACACCCCGAGCACCGCCGCGCTCGACACCACCGCCGACACCGGCAGGATCCCGCCGCCCAGCGCCTTGCCCAGCACATACACGTCCGGCACGACCCCCTCGTGCTCGCACGCGAAGGTCCGCCCGGTGCGCCCCAGGCCCGACTGGATCTCGTCGGCGACGAAGAGGACGTTCCGCTCACGGGTCAGCTCCCGCACCCCGGCCAGATAACCGGCCGGCGGCACGATCACCCCCGACTCGCCCTGGATCGGCTCCAGCAGCACGGCCACCGTGTTCTCCGTCAGCGCCGACCGCATCGCGGTCAGGTCCCCGTACGGCACGATCTCGAACCCCGGCGTGTACGGCCCGAAGTCCGCCCGCGCCTCCGGATCGGTGGAGAAGCTGATCACCGTGGTCGTACGACCGTGGAAGTTGCCGCCCGCCACGACGATCTTCGCCATCTCCCCGGGCACCCCCTTCACCCGGTAGCCCCACTTCCGGGCCGTCTTCACCGCGCTCTCCACCGCCTCCGCGCCCGTGTTCACGGGCAGCACCATCTCCATCCCGCACAGCTCGGCGAGCTCCGTGCAGAACGCGGCGAACCGGTCGTGGTGGACGGCGCGGGAGGTCAGCGTCACCCGGTCGAGCTGCCGCCGGGCCGCCTCGGCCAGCCGCCGGTTGCCGTGCCCGAAGTTCAGCGCCGAGTAGCCGGCCAGCAGATCCAGATAGCGCCGCCCCGCCACATCCGTCAGCCACGCCCCCTCGCCCGTGGCGATCACCACCGGCAGCGGGTCGTAGGTGGGCGCGCAGTGCGCGTCGGCGGCGGCGATGAGGTCCTCTGCAGCGGTCACGGCCACTCCCGGAGACGACGCGGACTCGACGGTGACCTCCTTCTTATCCTCGCTCGCATGGTGGACGCGGGACCTGCCCCGCGCGGCGCGCCCGGT
The DNA here is from genome assembly GCF_000716535.1 of Streptomyces flaveolus. Classification (GTDB taxonomy): domain Bacteria; phylum Actinomycetota; class Actinomycetes; order Streptomycetales; family Streptomycetaceae; genus Streptomyces; species Streptomyces flaveolus_A. Next base: position 327,679 of record NZ_JNWV01000004.1, read on the forward strand.
AGGCTGACGCGAGGGCCGTGACTGGCGCGCTGGGATGGGACGGACCATCAGGGAGCGGCCCGAGCGGGAAGAGTGCCGTGCGCCTGGGCCGAACGTGAACGCTGTACGCACACCGTCCGGAGGTCCCCCGATGCCCGAGAATTCCGCCTCCCTCTCCACCGAGTCGACCGCCTTCCGTGCCGCCCTGGACGTGATCCGCGCCGTCGAGCCGCGCGTCGCCGACGCCATCGGCCAGGAGGTCACCGACCAGCGCGAGATGCTCAAGCTGATCGCCTCGGAGAACTACGCCTCCCCGGCGACCCTGCTCGCGATGGGCAACTGGTTCAGCGACAAGTACGCCGAGGGCACCGTCGGCCGCCGCTTCTACGCCGGCTGCCGCAACGTCGACACCGTCGAGTCCCTCGCCGCCGAGCACGCCCGCGAACTCTTCGGCGCCCGCCACGCCTACGTCCAGCCGCACTCCGGCATCGACGCCAACCTCGTCGCCTTCTGGGCCGTCCTCGCCGACCGCGTCGAGGCGCCCTTCCTGGAGAAGACCGGCGCCCGCCAGGTCAACGACCTGACCGAGGCCGACTGGGCCGAGCTGCGCCAGGCCTTCGGCAACCAGCGCATGCTCGGCATGTCCCTGGACGCCGGCGGCCACCTCACCCACGGCTTCCGCCCGAACATCTCCGGCAAGATGTTCGACCAGCGCTCCTACGGCACCGACCCGGCCACCGGCCTGATCGACTACGAGGCCCTGCGCGCCCAGGCCCGCGAGTTCAAGCCGCTGATCATCGTCGCGGGCTACTCCGCGTACCCCCGGCTGGTGAACTTCCGGATCATGCGCGAGATCGCCGACGAGGTCGGCGCCACCCTCATGGTCGACATGGCGCACTTCGCCGGCCTGGTCGCGGGCAAGGTCCTCACCGGCGACTTCGACCCGGTCCCGCACGCCCAGATCGTCACCACGACCACCCACAAGTCGCTGCGCGGCCCGCGCGGCGGCATGGTGCTGTGCGACGACTCCCTCAAGGACCAGGTGGACCGCGGCTGCCCGATGGTCCTCGGCGGCCCGCTCCCGCACGTCATGGCCGCCAAGGCCGTCGCCCTGGCCGAGGCCCGGCAGCCCGCCTTCCAGGACTACGCCCAGCGCATCGTGGACAACTCCCGTGCCCTCGCCGAGGGCCTGATGCGCCGCGGCGCCACCCTCGTCACCGGCGGCACCGACAACCACCTCTGCCTGATCGACGTCGCCACCTCCTACGGCCTCACCGGCCGCCAGGCCGAGGCCGCCCTGCTCGACTCGGGCATCGTCACCAACCGCAACGCCATCCCGGCCGACCCGAACGGCGCCTGGTACACCTCCGGCATCCGCATCGGCACCCCGGCGCTCACCACCCGCGGCCTCGGCACCGCGGAGATGGACGAGGTGGCGGGCCTGATCGACCGCGTCCTCACCACCACCGAACCGGGCACCACCAAGTCCGGCGCCCCGTCGAAGGCGGCCCACGTCCTGGACGAGAAGGTCGCCCAGGAGATCTCCCAGCGAGCCACCGACCTGGTGGCGGGCTTCCCGCTGTACCCGGAGGTCGACCTCGGCTGAAGCGCCCCCGAAAGGGGCGCGGGGAACTGCGCGACCAGCCCGTCACGGTCCGCAGTTCCCCACGCACCGAGCCACCCGGGCTCTCTGCGAGAATGGGGGCATGGCGAATGACCGACCTCGCGTGCTCTCCGGCATCCAGCCCACCGCCGGCTCGTTCCACCTCGGCAACTACCTCGGCGCCGTCCGCCAGTGGGTGGCCCTCCAGGAGTCCCACGACGCCTTCTACATGGTCGTCGACCTGCACGCGATCACGGTCCCGCAGGACCCGAGGGAACTGCGCGCCAACACCCGGCTCGCCGCAGCCCAGCTCCTGGCCGCCGGGCTGGACCCGGACCGCTGCACGCTCTTCGTGCAGAGCCACGTCCCCGAGCACGCCCAGCTCGCCTGGATCATGAACTGCCTCACCGGCTTCGGCGAGGCCAGCCGCATGACCCAGTTCAAGGACAAGTCCGCCAAGCAGGGCGCCGACCGGGCGTCCGTCGGCCTCTTCACGTACCCGATCCTCCAGGTCGCGGACATCCTGCTGTACCAGGCGAACGAGGTGCCCGTCGGCGAGGACCAGCGCCAGCACATCGAGCTGACCCGCGACCTCGCCGAGCGCTTCAACGGCCGCTTCGGCGACACCTTCACGATCCCGAAGCCGTACATCCTCAAGGAGACGGCGAAGATCTACGACCTCCAGGACCCGACGGTCAAGATGAGCAAGTCGGCGTCCACGCCGAAGGGCCTCATCAACCTCCTCGACGAGCCGAAGACCACGGCCAAGAAGGTCAAGAGCGCCGTCACCGACACCGACACGGTGATCCGTTACGACGCCGAGAACAAGCCGGGCGTCTCCAACCTCCTCACCATCTACTCCACGCTCACCGGCAAGACCGTCGCCGCACTGGAGCAGGAGTACGAGGGCAAGATGTACGGCGCGCTCAAGACCGACCTCGCCGACGTCATGGTCGAGTTCGTCACGCCGTTCCGCGAGCGGACCCAGCAGTACCTGGACGACTCCGAGACGCTCGACGCGATCCTCGCCAAGGGCGCCGAGAAGGCGCGTGCCGTCGCCGCCGAGACCCTCGCGCAGGCGTACGACCGCGTGGGCTTCCTCCCGGCCAAGCACTGAGGCGTACGACCGCACGGGTCCGCGCGGGCAGAGCGCTGCACATCACTTCCGCTGCGCCTGCCCGAAGGACATCCGTGGCCGTACAGTCGATAGCCGACGGCCGGGACGAGACGGCCGAGAAGACGACAGATGCGACGACAGGAGACGACGTGGGGACCGTAACGATCGGCGTGTCGATCGCGGTCCCGGAGCCTCACGGCAGCCTGCTCCAGGAGCGGCGCGCGGGCTTCGGCGACGCCGCGGCTCACGGCATCCCCACGCACGTCACGCTGCTGCCGCCGACCGAGGTGGACGAGGCCGACCTGCCGGCGATCGACGCGCACCTCGCCGAGGTCGCCACCGCCGGCCGGCCGTTCCCGATGCGGCTGTCCGGCACCGGCACCTTCCGGCCCCTGTCGCCGGTGGTCTACGTGCGGGTCGTCCAGGGCGCCGACGCGTGCGCCTGGCTCCAGCAGCGCATCCGGGAGGACTCCGGGCCGGTGGCGCGCGAGCTGCAGTTCCCGTACCACCCGCACGTCACCGTCGCGCACGGCATCGAGGACGCGGCCATGGACCGCGCCTTCGAGGAACTGGCGGACTTCGCGGCCGAATGGCCGTGCACCGGCTTCGCGCTGTACGAACAAGGCGCCGACGGCGTCTGGCGCAAGCTGCGCGAGTACACCTTCGGGGGGCCCGTCGTACCGCCCCAGCCGGGCCACACGGAAGTGGAACGGGGCACGATCGCCAGCCGTTAGGCCATCAGCCGGCGGTACACCACACGGGGCGCGTGCCGCAGGGCCGCCATCAGCGGACGGAGCGCACCGGGCACCCACACCGTCTCCGAGCGGCGGCGCAGGCCCAGTTCGATGGCCGTGGCGACCGCCTCCGGTGTGCTGGTGAGCGGCGTCCACATCCCGCCGGCCGTCTTTCCCGTCCGGACGGACCCGGGGCGTACGACCATGACGCGGACGCCGGTGCCGTGCAGGGCGTCGCCGAGGCCCTGGGCGAAGACGTCGAGGCCGGCCTTGCTGGAGCCGTAGATGAAGTCGGCGCGGCGGGCGCGTTCGGCGGCGGCGGAGGACAGCACGACGAGGCAGCCGTGGCCCTGGGTTTGCAGGGCACGCCCGGCGACCAGGCCGGCCGAGACGGCCCCGGTGTAGTTGGTCTGGGCGACCCGCACGGCCCGCACCGGGTCGCGCTCGTCGTGCGCCTGGTCGCCGAGGATGCCGAAGGCGAGCAGCACCATGTCGACGGGTCCGTCGGCGAACACCTTGCCGAGGGCGGCCTCGTGGGACTCGGGGTCGAGCGCGTCGAAGGCGACGGTGTGCACGTCCGCGCCGAGCGCGCGCAGGCTCCCGGCGGCGTTCTCCAGCGCCGGGGAGGGGCGGCCCGCCAGCCACACCGTGCGGGTGCGGCGGACGATCAGCCGGCGCGCGGTGGCCAGCGCGATCTCGGACGTGCCGCCGAGGACGAGCAGGGACTGGGGCAGATCGGTGGCGTCCTTCATGACAGCCGACCGTATCGCTCACATATGACCGTTCCGCTGAAGAAACGCGGTGTTGACGCCCATGCGCAGCGGGCACAGTCGGATCATGGACTGGCTGAAGAGGCTCCCGGGCATCGGGCCGATCGTCACCCGGCTGATGCTCACGCACGCGTGGCGGTGCTACGAGCGGCTGGACCGGGTCAAATGGGCCCGGCTGGCCGCCGCCATGACGTTCGTCAGCTTCGTGGCGCTGTTCCCGCTGCTGACCGTGGCCGCCGCGATCGCCGCCGCCACGCTCAGCCCGGCCAGCCAGAAGACCGTGGAGCACCGGATCGCCGACCAGTTCCCGGGCCTGTCCGACCAACTGGACCTCACCTCCCTGGTGCAGAACGCGGGCACGGTCGGCGTCATCGCGGGCGCGGTCCTGCTGTTCACCGGCATCGGCTGGGTCGGCCAGGTGCGGGACTGCCTGCGCGCGGTGTGGGAGCTGCCCGACCGCGAGGAGAACCCGGTCGTCACCAAGGCCAAGGACGCGGGCATCCTGCTCGGCTTCGGCGGCGCCCTGCTGGTCACCCTCGCCGCGTCCACCCTCGCCTCGGCCGCCGTCGGCCTGATCTCCCGGCGGATCGGCCTGGACGAACACAGCTGGGGCAGCGTCCTGTTGCAGATCGCCGCGTTCGCCGTCGCCGTGCTCGCCGACTTCCTCGTCCTGCTCTACGTCCTGACCCTGCTGCCCGGGGTCGAGCCGCCGCGCCGCCGCCTGCTGGTCGCCGCGCTGCTCGGCGCGATCGGCTTCGAACTGCTGAAGCTGCTCCTCAGCGGCTACATCCAGGGGGTCGCCGCGAAGAGCATGTACGGCGCGTTCGGCGTCCCCGTGGCACTGCTGCTGTGGATCAACTTCACCGCCAAACTGGTCCTGTTCTGCGCCGCCTGGACGGCGACGCCGAGCAAGGAGGCGGACCTCAGGGACGCGCCCGACGGCGCATCAGGTCCGGCAGCGGCCATCGGCGGTTGACCAGGAACGCCCCGCCGCCGAGCAGCACCAGCAGCCCGCCCGCGACGGCCAGGGCGATGCCGACCCCGCTGGAGCCGGACCCGGCGGCGGCGCTCGCCACGGGCTTCGCCCCCGGCCCGCCGCTCCCGGCCGCCTGCACCGACCCCTGCCCCGGGTCCTGCGCGGCGGACGTGCTGGGGCCGGGCTGCGGGGTGGCCGACGCGGCGCTCTTCGGCGGCACCAGCTCGCCCACCGCGTTGACCTTGCCGACGGCCTGGAAGCCCCAGTCGAACAGCTTCGCGGTCTCCTTGTAGACCTCGTTGTGCTCGCGCTTCTCCGGGTTCATCACCGTGACCAGCAGCACCTTGCCGTTCCGCTCGGCGACCCCGGTGAAGGTGGCGCCCGCGTGCGTGGTGTTGCCGTTCTTCACGCCCGCGATGCCCTGGTAGACCGGGACGTCGGTGTCGCCGCTCAGCAGCCGGTTGGTGTTCCGGATCTCGGCGGAGCCGAACTTCGCGCTCACCGTCGAGCAGTAGTCGCGGAAGTCCTTCTTCTGGAGCCCGGAGCGGGCGAACAGCGTCAGGTCGTACGCCGACGACACCTGACCCGGGGCGTCGTAGCCGTCCGGTGAGACCACGTGCGTGTCCAGCGCCTGGAGTTCCTCGGCGTGGTCCTGCATGTCCTGGACGGTCTGCTTGATGCCGCCGTTCATCTGGGACAGCACGTGCACGGCGTCGTTGCCCGAGCGCAGGAAGACCCCGAGCCACAGGTCGTGGACGGAGTAGGTGGCGCCCTCCTTTATCCCGACCACGCTGGAGCCGACGCCCACGCCCTTGAGGTCCGAGGGCGCCACCTTGTGCTGGGTGCCCTTGGGAAACCGGGGCAGCACGGTGTCCGCGAACAGCATCTTCAGCGTGCTCGCCGGGGGCAGCGCCCAGTGCGCGTTGTGCGCGGCGAGGACCTCCCCGGACTCGGCGTCGGAGACGATCCAGGAGCGGGCGGTGAGGTCCTTGGGCAGGACCGGCACGCCGGGGGCGAGGTTGACCTGCGTGCCGGGCATGCCGAGCCGGGCGCCGCCCACGGTGGACATCTGGGCCGGGGGCGTGGCCGTCGGGGTCGTGGAGGGGGTCGGCGCGGCGAGGGCGGCGGGCGCGGTGACGGACAGGGACAGCAGGGTGGCGGAGGTGACCAGCAGGGATCGCCTGACGGTCGTCTTCGGTGCGGACACGGTCGAGAAAGTACCTGCACCCGCCCGCGAAGTCCCGCGTCCCGCCCCACCCCCGACACGGAACCGGACACGGGACGGCGATACTGGACTCATGAAGCTCAGCCGCCCGGTCTCCTGGTTCCTGCTCGCGTTCGGGGTGTGGTCCTGGGTCATCTGGGTCACTTTCGTCAAGAACCTGGTCAAGGACAGCAGCGGGCTCGCCTTCGACGACGGTCACCCGACCGCGTACTTCTGGGTCCATCTGCTGCTGGCGGTCGTCTCCTTCGTATTGGGGACGGTCATCGGGGTCATCGGGTTGCGCGGTCTGCGCGCACTGCGCCGGAACTCATAGCGGGGGACCGGTCGGGGTGGTCATCGTCTTCGCGCTCGTCGCCCTGGCCGTCCTGGCGGTCGTGGCGGGCCTGCACCGGTACGTGTGGCGGCGCCTGGTCCGCGACACCACACGCGGCCCGGGCCCGGCCCGTCGCGCCGGCACGGCACTGTTCGTCACCGGCCCGGTCCTGACGGCCGGAGCCCTGGTGGCCGAACGCACGGGCGCGCCCTTCTGGCTCCAGCGCTCCCTGGCCTGGCCGGGCTTCCTGTGGCTGGCGCTGGCGCTGTACCTACTGCTGGGAGTACTGGCGGCCGAGGCCGTACGCCCCCTTCTCAACCGCCTGAGCCGACGCGTCCCGCCCTCACCCCGGGACGCCGTGGCTTCACCTTCCGGCCGCCCGAGCTCGGACGCTGTGGGTTCACCTTCCGGCCGCCCGAGTCCGGACCCTGCGGGTTCACCTTCCGACCGCCCGAGCCCGGACCCGGTTGCTTCAGCTCCCGGCCGCCCGAGCCGGGACCCGGTTGCTTCAGCTCCCGACCGCCCGAGTCCGGACGCTGCGGTTTCACCTTCCGGCCGCCCGAGCCGGGACCCGGTTGCTTCAGCTCCCGACCACCCGAGTCCGGACGCTGCGGTTTCACCTTCCGACCGCCCGAGCCCGGACCCGGTCGCTTCAGCTTCCGACCGCCCGATCCGGGACCGGGTCGCTTCAGCTCCCGACCGCCCGAGTCCGGACGCTGCGGTTTCACCTTCCGGCCGCCCGAGTCCGGACCCCGTGGCTTCGCCTCTCGGCCGACCGAGTCGGGTGGTGGGTGGGCAGGGGCCGGGGGTCCAGGGGGCGGAGCCCCCTGGGGCGGTCACTGAGGCACCGGCACAGGCACCGGCACCACCGGCACAGGCACCGGCACCGGAACGGGCACCGGAACCTGGCGTCCAAGAACCCACCCGGCGTCTCGTCGTCTCCCGCCTGCTCGCCGGTGCCGTCACGACCGCCGCCGTGGCGACAGTGGGCCACGGCACCTACGGAGTCCTCCGGGGCCCCCGGGTCAGACGCGTCACCGTCCCGCTGGCCAAACTCCCGCGAGCAGCGAACGGCTTCCGCATAGCCGTCGTCAGCGACATCCACCTCGGCCCCGTCCTCGGCCGCGGCTTCGCCCAGCGGGTCGTCGACACGGTCAACGCCACCCAGCCGGACCTGATCGCGGTCGTCGGTGACCTGGTCGACGGCAGCGTCAAGGACCTCGGCCCGGCCGCCGCGCCCCTCGCCCGGCTCAGCGCCCGCCACGGCGCGTACTTCGTCACGGGCAACCACGAGTACTTCTCCGGCGCCGAGCAGTGGATCGCGGAGGTCCGCGACCTCGGCCTGCACCCGCTCCAGAACGCCCGCACCGAGCTGCCGTACTTCGACCTGGCCGGCGTCAACGACGTCCAGGGCGAGAGCGAGGGCCAGGGCCCCGACTTCGCCAAGGCGCTCGACGACCGGGACCCGGCACGCGCGTGCGTGCTGCTCGCCCACCAGCCGGTGCAGATCCACGAGGCCGTCCGCCACGGCGTCGACCTCCAGCTCTCCGGCCACACCCACGGCGGCCAGCTCTGGCCCGGCAGCCTCCTCGCCGCCGCGGCCAACCCGACGGTCGCCGGTCTCGACCGCTACGGCGACACGCAGTTGTACGTCAGCAGAGGCGCGGGTGCCTGGGGCCCGCCCACGCGCGTGGGGGCGCCGTCGGACGTGACGGTGATCGAACTGGCCGCCACACGCGCGTGAGCCGCCACCCGCTCGACCGGCTCCCACGCCTGTGGACGAGCTGTGAAACCCGGCGGAAAACAACGCCTCGGTAAGTTCTTTCACAACTGGTCAGAAAGCCCTTCCCCGCAGTGAAACCGGTGTGATTAGGTGAGCCGCGCCACTTAGGGGAGTGGCCGATTCATGCTGGGCCAGGGGTAGGGCCTTGACGGGCCTGGGGAGGGCACCACCATGCGATCTGTTCGCATGCGGATTCTCGTGACGCTGCTTGTGCTGGCCGTCGTGGGGATCGGCGGCCGGCAGCTGCTGCCGTCGCAGGAGGACAAGGACAAGACCATCACCGTCGGCACGACGGACGCGGTCACCGCACTCGACCCGGCCGGCGCCTATGACGCCGGTTCGTGGGCGTTGTTCAGCAACGTGTTCCAGTCGTTGCTGACCTTCGAGCCGGGCGGGGTCGAACCGGTCCCGGACGCCGCGCAGAGCTGCGCGTTCGAGGGCAGCGGCCTCCGGACGTACCGGTGCACCCTGCGCTCGGGGATCACCTTCCCGAGCGGGCGCGCCATGACGGCCGAGGACGTGAAGTACTCCTTCGAGCGCGTCAAGAAGATCAACTCCGATGTCGGCCCGGCGTCCCTGTTCGACACGCTCGCCTCGGTGACCGCCGACGACGAACACACCGTCACCTTCCACCTCTCGTCCGCGGACGCCACCTTCCCGCAGAAGGTCGCCACCGGCGCCGGCTCGATCGTGGACAAGGACAAGTACCCCGCCGACGCTCTGCGCACGGGCACCGCCGTCGACGGCACCGGGCCGTACACGCTGACGGCGTACGCCAAGGACCAGAAGGCCGACCTCGCGCCGAACGAGCACTACAAGGGCTATCTCAGCGGCGTCGGCCGTCCGATCGAGCTGCGGTACTACGCCGACTCCGCGAAGCTGGACCAGGCGTGGAAGGGCCGGAAGGTCGACGTCGCCACCCGGACCCTGCCGCCGGGCGTGCTCTCCGAGCTGAACCCGAGCGATCCCGGGCAGCGGGTCACCGAGTCCGACAGCGCCGAGACCCGCAACCTGTACCTCAACACCCGCTCCGGTTCCCCGCTGCACGACGTGCGGGTGCGCCGGGCGATGGCCTGGCTGGTCAACCGTGAGCAGCTCGCCACGACGGTGTACGAGGGCACGGTCGACCCGCTGTACTCGCTGATCCCGACGGGCATCACCGGCCACACCACGTCGTTCTTCGACTCCTACCCGACCCAGAGCACCGACAAGGCGCGCCGGCTGCTCACCGAGGCCGGTGTGAGCCTGCCGGTCCGCTTCACCCTCGGCTACGGCATCGGCCGGGGCGCGGGTGCGGAGGAGTCCGCGGAGCTGAAGAAGCAGCTGGAGGCGGGCGGCCTGTTCAAGGTGGACGTCAAGGGCTACGAGTGGACCGACTTCCAGAAGCGCTGGGCCGCCGGGAAGATGGACGCCTGGGCGGTCGGCTGGGTCGCCGACTACCCCGACCCGGACACCTTCGGCGGCCCGCTCGTCGGCACCGGCTCCACCATGAGCACCGGGTACAGCAACAAGCTGGTCGACCACCTCATCCTGGACAGCCGGCAGTACGCCGACCGCACCCGGGCCGCGAAGGACTTCAAGGACATCCAGACGGACGTGGCCGAGGACGTCCCGCTGATCCCGCTCTGGCAGCGCAAGGAGTACGTGGTCAGCACCGAGGACGTGGGCGGCGGCCAGTACCTGTCGGACGGCACGGGCGTGTTCCGGCTGTGGCGGCTGACCTGGATCTGATCAGTCGGCCTTCTTCTGCCCGGCCTTGATGATCTGCTCCACGTCGAGCGCGACCTCGGCGCCGATCGAGTCGGGCAGCGTCACCGTCTCGCCGGGGGCGTGGACACGGTGGTTCGTGTACTCGCTCCCGGCGGGCTCCGTGAGGACGTGGAGGCGCTGGTGCTTGCGGTCGACCACGAGATAGACGGGCACCTTGGCCTCGGCGTACGCGCCGACCTTGGTCTTCAGGTCGTCCCGCCAGTTGCCGGAGGTCACCTCCAGCACCAGGCGGAAGCAGACCGGGTCGTAGGCGTTGTTCTCGATGAAGTGGTCGTCGATGTCGGCGTCCACGACGACCAGGTCGGGGATGCAGTAGTCCTCGGCCCCGGTAGGGAGCTTGATCGCGACGCTCTGGAGTACCTCGGTCTCCACGCCGTGCAGTCCGGCGGCGAGGAAGGGGATCATGAGATCGGTCAGAACGCGGGCGTGGGGGGCATCCGGTGAAGGGGTCACGAGGAGATGGCCTCCGATGATCTCGACGCGGTAGCCCGGATGGCGCTCCATGATCTCGTCGGCGATGGCCGTGAGGGAGAACGGCTCGTCGGCGTCGAAGGGCTGCTCGACGGATGCAGCGGACATCGCGTGCCTCCTAGGGGCTGGTGTCGAGAGCATCATCGTAGGCAGCCGGAACCCCGGGCGTCCTGTTCCCGCGCGTTGACCCGCAAGTGATCACTCGCCCTCCCGCCCCGGGTCCGGCAGGACCTTCGTCATCCCCGGCAGGAAGTCCGTGAACAGCTCATGGACCTCCAGGACCAGGGGCCGCAACACCCGGAACCGGGCCAGCGAGACACCGCGGGCGGTCAGGCGGGCCCCCCGCCGCGCCAGCCGGTAACTGCGCTCCCGCCCCTCCGTGCGGTCGAAGATCCAGTACAGGACCAGACCCATCTGGGCCAGCCACATCAGCTCCGGAAGGACGTCCCGCAGTTCGGGGGCCACCTTCGACTTCGAGCCGGCCAGCACCTCCCGGTGCACGCTGATGGCCTGCTCGCGCGCGTGCTCGCTCTCCGGCGAGAAGGGGCTGAGCGGGCTGTCGGGGTCGGCGGCGTTCTTGAAGAACTGGACGGCGAACTCGTGGTACGGGCGGGCGATGTCCAGCCACACGGTCAGCACGCCCGCGAGCCGCGCCTCCAGGTCGGTCTCCCGGTCCAGGACCTCCCGGACCGCCGCCTGGTGCTCGGCGGCGATCCGGTCGTAGAAGCCCTGGATCAGGTGTTCCTTGCCCTCGAAGTAGTAGTAGGCGTTGCCGACGGAGACCCCGGCCTCCTTGGCGATGGCCCGCATCGTCGTCTTGTCGTACCCGCGCTCCTGGAACAACCGCATCGCGGTCTCCAGGATCAGCGCACGGGTCTGCTCGGACTTGCTGCTCTGGGGGCCGGCCGCTTCGGGGCCGTCGTTCTTCGCGGGCACGGTAGGAGCCTAACGAGTGGCGGGGGCGGCGCCGGAGCAGGACGGCGGGGAGTGGGTCCAGCCCGTACGCGGGTGGTACGACCAGCCGTCCGCCCGCCGGTACACCTGGCCGCCCCACTGCGCCCCCCGCCCCTGCGCCTCCCGCCACTTCGCGGCCGCGAGCACCGCGCCCCGGGCCAGTCCGGCGCCGGCCGGCCCGGCCAGCTTGTGTGCGAGCGGGCGGTGTTCGCGCAGCGCCCACAGGACGACGATCCAGGCGCGCGAGCCCCGGTAGACCTGCCCGGAGTCGCCGACGACGGTGACCTCGTCGAGGGAGGCGGCGTGGTCGAGCCCGGGGAAGCGGCTGCGGGCCTCGGCCGAGCCGGCCGGCAGCAGTTCCAGCCGGACCAGCCGGGGCTGGCGGGCCAGCCAGTCGCGCAGATGGGCGCACAGGGCGCACTCGGCGTCGTACAGGACGGTCAGCCCCCGGACCGGGGCGTCCGCGGCACCCCGGCCCTCCGTCCCGGTCACGGCGGTCGTGCCGGTCACGGCCGTCACGCCCCGGCCGTCGGGGCGATCCACTCCTGCGGGGCGACCGGGGGGACCTGCTCCCGCTCCATGACCCCGCGCCGGCGGATCTTGTTGAGCACGTACACGTTGCCCAGGTGCATCACGCCGAGCACCAGCAGGACCACGCCCAGCTTGGTCGACAGGGCCTCGAAGATGCCGCGGGTGTCCTCGATCGTCTCGTCGTCCCCCAGGTACAGCGCCACGAAGCCGAGGTTGACCAGGTAGAAGCCGACCACCAGGAGGTGGTTGACGGCGTCCGCGAGCTTCTCGTTGCCGCGCAGCACGTCCGCCAGGAAGATCCGGCCGTTGCGGCTGAGCGTGCGGGCCACCCAGACGGTCAACGCGATGCTGACGACCAGGTAGATGACGTAGGCGATGACGGTGCGGTCCATGCCCCACCCCTTCTTGAACGCGTTCAAAACGCTGACAGGCATGACTGTAGACCTGTTTTTGAACACGTTCAACTGAAGGTGCGGTGACGGGGGTCTCAGGCTCTGCGGCCCAGTGCCGGGCGCTTGGTGTAGTCCGTGAAGCCGAGGATGTTCCCCCAGGGATCGGCGATCTCCACCGTCCAGCCGGTGGCCACCGGGAAGACCTCGTCCAGGGGTTCGATGCCGGCGGCGGCCAGCTCTCGCGCCGCCGCCCGCGCGTCCGGCACCTCCAGCCAGACGCGCGGCGAGGGCCAGGGCGGCGTCCGCTGCCGCAGCTCCTCCTCGGCGCGCAGCAGGATGCCGGGCGTCTCCCCGCCGACCTTCAGTTGTGCGATGCCGCCCTCGTCGAACCGGAAGCCCACGGCGAATCCGGCCCGCTCGTAGAAGGCGACGGCCTCGCCGAGGTCGCCGACGGGGAGCAGCACGTTGTCGAAACCGAGCAGTTCGTACGACTCTTCGTCTGACATGTCGTCACATTAGGATTCTTGCCCCCGGGAAGCGAGGAGCCCCACCGGAGCGGACTCCGGTGGGGCTCTGGAGGTGGACCCCGTCAGTGGTTCACTGCGGGAAGCCCGGGTCCAGGTCGGGACTCCGACACGCCACTGCGACCGCCCTGGACGGCACTTACGCCTGGACGACAAGGGCCCCGCCCCCGGTACGGAACCGGAGGCGGGGCCCAGGTGCTCCAGGCGTGTCCGCGGATCAGTAGCGGCGCGTGATCAGGGCGCGCTTCACTTCCTGGATCGCCTTCGTGACCTCGATGCCGCGCGGGCAGGCGTCCGTGCAGTTGAAGGTCGTGCGGCAGCGCCACACGCCGTCACGGTCGTTGAGGATCTCCAGGCGCTGCTCCCCGGCCTCGTCACGCGAGTCGAAGATGAAACGGTGGGCGTTCACGATCGCGGCCGGACCGAAGTACTGGCCGTCGTTCCAGAACACCGGGCAGGAGGAGGTGCAGGCCGCGCAGAGGATGCACTTCGTGGTGTCGTCGAAGCGCTCGCGGTCCTCCGGGGACTGGTAGCGCTCCCGGGTGGGCTCGTTCGTCTCCTTGACGACCAGGAACGGCATGACGTCCCGGTACGCCTGGAAGAACGGCTCCATGTCCACGACCAGGTCCTTCAGGACCGTCAGGCCCTTGATGGGCTCGACCGTGATCGGCTTCTCGGGGTTGATGTCCTTGATCAGCGTCTTGCAGGCAAGGCGGTTCTTGCCGTTGATCCGCATCGCGTCCGAGCCGCAGATGCCGTGCGCGCACGAGCGGCGGAAGGTGAGGGTGCCGTCGACGTCCCACTTGATCTTGTGGAGGCCGTCGAGGACCCGCTCCTTGGGGTCGATCTCCAGCTGGAAGTCTTCCCAGGTGGCCTCCGCCGCGACCTCCGGGTTGAACCGGCGGATGCGGAAGGTGACCGTGATGTAGGGGGAGTCGGCGAAACCGGGCTCGGGCTGGCCGGCCGCGTCCGCCTTGTCCAGAACAGGGGTAGCCATCAGTACTTACGCTCCATCGGCTGGTAGCGGGTCTGGACGACCGGCTTGTAGTCGAGACGGACGGTTTCCGAGCCGTCGGCGCCGACCTCGCGGTACGCCATGGTGTGGCGCATGAAGTTGACGTCGTCACGGTTCGGGTAGTCCTCGCGGTAGTGACCGCCGCGGGACTCCTTGCGGGCGAGGGCCGACACCGCCATGACCTCGGCCAGGTCGAGCAGGTTGCCCAGCTCGATCGCCTCCAGCAGGTCCGTGTTGAAACGCTTGCCCTTGTCCTGGATCGCCACGTTCTTGTAGCGCTCCTTGAGCTCGGCGATCTTCTCGACCGCCGTCTTGATCGTCTGCTCGGTGCGGAACACCATGACGTTGGCGTCCATGGTCTCCTGCAGCTCGCGGCGCAGGGTCGCCACCCGCTCGTTGCCGGTGGAGGTGCGCAGCCGCTCGATCTGCTCGACGACGAAGGACTCCGGGGCGTCCGGCAGCTCGACGTAGTCGGCCTTCGCCGAGTACTCGGCGGCGGCGATGCCCGCGCGGCGGCCGAAGACGTTGATGTCCAGCAGCGAGTTGGTGCCGAGCCGGTTGGCGCCGTGCACGGACACGCAGGCGACCTCGCCGGCCGCGTACAGGCCCGGGACGACCGTGGTGTTGTCCGCCAGGACCTCGCCCATGACGTTCGTCGGGATGCCGCCCATCGCGTAGTGCGCGGTGGGCTGGATCGGGATCGGGTCCGTGTACGGCTCGATGCCGAGGTAGGTCCGCGCGAACTCGGTGATGTCCGGGAGCTTGGCGTCGAGCTGCTCCGGCGGCAGGTGGGTCAGGTCCAGGTAGACGTGGTCGCCCTCGGGACCGCAGCCACGGCCCTCGCGGATCTCCGTGTAGATGGAGCGGGACACCACGTCACGGGACGCCAGGTCCTTCATGACGGGAGCGTACTTCTCCATGAAGCGCTCGCCGTCCTTGTTGCGCAGGATGCCGCCCTCACCGCGGGCGCCCTCGGTGAGCAGGATGCCCATGCGCCAGATGCCGGTCGGGTGGAACTGGAAGAACTCCATGTCCTCCAGCGGCAGGCCGCGCCGGTAGACCGCCGCCTGGCCGTCACCGGTCAGCGTGTGGGCGTTCGACGTCACCTTGAAGAACTTGCCGGTGCCGCCGGAGGCGTAGATGACGGCCTTCGCCTGGAAGACGTGGATCTCGCCGGTCGCCAGCTCGTAGGCGACGACACCGGCGGAGCGCTTGACGCCGTCGACCTCGGTGATGAGCTGGTCCAGGACGTAGAACTCGTTGAAGAACTCCACGCCCTCCTTGACGCAGTTCTGGTACAGCGTCTGGAGGATCATGTGGCCGGTGCGGTCCGCGGCGTAGCAGGACCGGCGGACCGGGGCCTCGCCGTGGTTGCGGCTGTGCCCGCCGAAGCGGCGCTGGTCGATGGTGCCGTTCGGCGTCCGGTTGAACGGCAGGCCCATCTTCTCCAGGTCGAGGACGGCGTCGATGGCCTCCTTCGCCAGGATCTCGGCGGCGTCCTGGTCGACCAGGTAGTCACCGCCCTTGACCGTGTCGAAGGTGTGCCACTCCCAGTTGTCCTCCTCCACGTTGGCCAGCGCGGCGGCCATGCCGCCCTGCGCGGCGCCCGTGTGGGAGCGGGTGGGGTAGAGCTTGGTCAGGACCGCGGTGCGGCTGCGCTTCGTCGCCTCGATGGCGGCGCGCATGCCCGCGCCACCGGCGCCGACGATGACGGTGTCGTACTTGTGGATCTTCATGATTCTCGCAGCCCCGTGCCTAGCGGATGTTCGGGTCGAAGGTGAAGATCACCAGCGTGCCCAGCAGGATGGTGAACACCGTGGCGGTGTAGAGCAGGCCCTTCAGCCACAGCCGGCTGTTCGGGCGCTCCGCGTAGTCGTTGATGATCGTGCGCAGGCCGTTGGCGCCGTGCAGCATCGCCAGCCACAGCATCAGCAGGTCCCAGACCTGCCAGAACGGGGACGCCCAGCGGCCGGCCACGAAGGCGAAGCCGATCTTGGAGACGCCGCCGTCCAGCACGAGCTGGATCAGCAGGTGGCCGATGACGAGGACGACCAGCACGATGCCGGACAGGCGCATGAAGAGCCAGGCCGCCAGCTCGAAGTTGCCCCGGGTCGACTTCGGGGACTTCTTGGTGCGCCTGCGCGGGGCCTCGATCAGCGGGGCCGGGTTGTCGACGGTGTAGACGGGGGCGCCCTCGACGGGGCCGACTCCCGAGGCCGCGGTTTCAGTCGTGGACATCGGCGTCAGCTCCCAAACAGGACACGGTAGGCGTGGCCGAGGACCGGGTAGATCGCCCCGAGCATCAGCACGATCCAGACACCCATCACGGTCCAGAACATCTGCTTCTGGTAGCGCGGGCCCTTCGACCAGAAGTCGACGGCGATGACGCGCAGGCCGTTGAGCGCGTGGAAGAGGATGGCGGCGACGAGGCCGTACTCCAGCAGCGCGACGATCGGCGTCTTGTACGTGGCTACGACCTTGTCGTAGTCCTCGGGGGATACACGCACGAGAGCGGTGTCCAGCACGTGAACGAACAGGAAGAAGAAGATGAGGACGCCGGTGACTCGGTGAGCCACCCAGGACCACATTCCTTCCCGGCCGCGGTACAGCGTTCCAGCCGGCACGGAAGAACCCTCCGGGAGCGGGGACTAGGGCCGCGCCGGCTTCACTGTCGGTCGGGCCCGGCCGGGTACGGTCCACCGGCCCTCTGCATGGTATCCACGTGCCGCCGTGGTGCTTACGGGGGGCCTACCGGTGTGATCAAAGTGGCACGCGGTTGGGCTAGCGGGTGCGGTCGCCGCGGCGGATTCGACTGTCATTTGCCGGGTGCGGGGGCGTTTGGGCTGGTCGCGCCCACGTGGCGGTAGCCACAAATCGAACACAGCCCTACGCCGCTGAGCAGGGTCAGCAGCCGTCCCCGCGCGAGGCGCCGGAGCTCGTCCGCCGCCACCACCCGTTCCTCTTCGGGATCGTTCGCCAATCGTGACCGGATCGCTTCGAGGATGTGGTCGATGACCTCGTCCGGGGCGACATCGCCCAGGTAGATGACGAACGCGTGTCCGAATCGGGCCTCGTACGCGGCGTGCGCGGCGCTCAGGGCCATGTGGGCCGCCGAGTAGGTGCCCTCGGGCAGCTCGGGGAGGGACTCGCCGGCCAGGGCCTCGGCCAGATCGCCGGGGGAGAGGTCGTACGTCGCCTCGTCCGCCGCGGCCAGCAGGGCGTCCAGGTCCGGGTAGGGGCGGTGGTCCGCGATCCGGTGCGACCAGCGCAGGCTGTGCAGGCAGTGCAGGAGAAGGGTGCGGGCCTCGGCGGCGGGTGCGGTGTTGAAGGCGTCGAGGGGTGTGGGGAGATACGGCAGGCGGTGGGCGGGCAGCGTGGGTCCTCGCGTCACATGTGGTGTGGCAGGGGATGCTGTGAAAAGTGTGGCCTCAGGTTATCGAGAGTGGTCAGGCTGTGTCCGAGGGATGCCTGAAATTCACCCGGACGGGAGAGTTTCGGAACGCCTGGATGACAGCCGAGCGGGCGATCGGTCGTACGTTGGCAGGGTGATCCAGCACAGGCACAGGCGCCGGGGCCCGGCGCGGCAGGTGATACGGAAGCGGGCGGTGGTGGCCGCCGCGTTCGTCGGGACCATCGCGCTCGGCACCGGCGTCGGCGTGTGGGCCTCGTCGGACGGGAGCGGCGGAAAGCCGGAGGGAAGCGCGGCGCGGTCGTCGTCCGGCCGGGCGGCCGGCACCGGTGCCGGCGATCCGGGCACACCGTCGGCGAGTCCCAGCCCGAGCCGGTCCTATCCCCTGTCGCGGGCACCGCGCACGATCCCCGCGGTGCGCTCCCACACCCCCGCGCGCGGACCCGGCTGGACACCGCGGCCGGGCGGCCGCGTGGTGGTGAGCGACCCCGGGCTGGCCGACGAGGGGCGCCTCATAGCCGGCGAGCTGGGGCTGCGGTACGCGGGGGAGAAGGACGACGTGCGGGCGGGCGATCTGCGGCTGGCGCTCGGTAGCGGGGGCGGGAACCAGGAGTCGTACACCATGACCGTCCGGGGCGGGCGGGTCGACATCAGCGGGCCCGGCGAGGCCGGCGTGTTCTACGGCACCCGCACCCTGAAGCAGGAGGTCCACGGCGGCGGCACGGCACCCGAGGGCGTCGTGAAGGACGAGCCCGCCAAGCCGGTGCGCGGGTTCATGCTGGACATCGCCCGCAAGCCGTACGGCGAGACCTGGATCGAGGACCGGATACGCGAGCTGGGGGACCTCAAGTTCAACGAGCTGGGCCTGCACTTCTCCGACGACCAGGCCTTCAGGATCGAGTCCAGCAGCCACCCCGAGATCGTCTCCAAGGACCATCTGACCAAGGCCCAGGTCAGGAAGATCGTGGCGCTGGCGGACAGCCGGCACATCACCGTCGTACCGGAGATCGACTCGCCGGGGCACCTGGGCGCCGTCATCGCCGCCCACCCGGACCTCCAGCTGCGCAACGCGAGCGGGGTGCCGACGCGGGGCGCCGTCGACATCTCCAAGGACGCCTCCGCGCGGATCGTCGACGACCTGCTCGACGAGTACGCCGGGCTCTTCACCGGCGACCAGTGGCACCTGGGCGGGGACGAGTACCAGGCGCTGACCGTCAGGGACCCGCAGGCCTCGTATCCCCAGCTGGCCGCCGCCGCCCGGCAGGCCTTCGGCGCCGGCGCGACCGTCGCCGACCTCGCCACCGGCTGGCTGAACGACCGCGCGGCCACCGTCCGCGCCCACGACCGGACCGTCCGCGCGTGGAACGACGGCTTCTACCGCGACACCTCCGTGCGGCCCGACCCGGACATCCGGGTCGCCTACTGGACCGGCAAGGAGATCGGCGCCCGGCAGCCCGTGGAGTACCTGAGCGCCGGGCGGAAGGTGCTCAACTACAACGACGAGTTCCTCTACTACGTGCTCGGGCAGCCGCAGACCTTCGTCTACCCGACCGGACAGCGGATCTACGAGCAGTGGAGCCCGCGCGTGCTGCGCGGCACCACCGCCGTGCCGGAGCGCTACGACGGGCAGATCCTGGGCGGCTCGTTCGCGGTCTGGTCCGACTTCCCGAACGCGCAGACGCAGGCACAGGTCGCCGCCGGCATCCGGATGCCGCTGCGGGCCACCGCGCAGAAGCTGTGGGACCCGGGCACGCCCCCGCTGTCCTGGGCCGGCTTCCGCGAGCTGGCGGACCGGCTGGGCTGAGAACCGAGTGGACGCACGGCGGCGTCCGCCCCTATGTTCCGGTGTCCGCGCGCGTCCTCGGAACGCGCGCGTCCGTCACCGGTGGCCGCGCGTCGCTTCGGGGAGAGCCGACGCACCGGCCCGGCTCTCATCTCTCGGGGGGACTCCGCCATGACCTCGCCCATGCCCACACCGCCGTACCCCGCGTCGCCGTACCCTACGCCGCCCGGCGCCTGGCTGCGCTCGCCGGTCGCGCTCGGCCGGGCCACCGCCGTACTGCTCGGGCTCGTCATCGCCACCGACCTGTTCGCCTGCTGCGCGGACCTGCTGGAACTCGACGTCGCCGGCGACATCGCCGACGGCGCCGCCGGGGCCGGCGTCGTCGGCCGGGCCGACCGCGCGGACGCGCTCTACGCGGTGGCCGGCGTCTCCCAGGTGGTCGCGCTGGTCGCCACGGTGGTCGTCTACCTGTGCTGGCTGTGGCGGGTCCGGGTGAACGCCGAGGTGTTCGACGCCTCCCGGCACCGCATGAAGCGCGGCTGGACGATCGGCGGCTGGTTCTGCCCGGTCGTCAACCTCTGGTTCCCGCGCCGGATCGTCGCCGACAGCTGGGACGCCAGCGCCCCCTGGGGCACGCGGTCCGGGCACACGCCGGTCGACGCCTGGTGGACGCTGTGGATCATCAGCCTCGTCGCGGGCCGGTACGCGTACACCACGTCCCGGAACGCCGAGACGGCGGCCGAACTGCGCGACGCCGCCCGGGTGATGCTGTTCTCCGACGGGATCGACATCGCGGCGGCCGTCCTCGCCATGGTGGTGGTCGTCCGGCTGACCCGTATGCAGGAGCGCAAGGTGTTCTCGGGCGAGCTGCCCGCCCCCGCCTTCGGCTGACCGCCCGCCACTGTCGCCTTTGGCTGAATACCTCCGCTGTGACACTCCCGCGCCGTCGCACGCAGTAAGGGGAAATGCGGGCTCCGTACCGGTCGGCGCCCTGGCGAGGGAGGCATCCATGAGCCTGGTGGAACTGATCGCACAGGCCGACGAACGCGCACTGGCCGCCAGTGGATTGGCTTGTTCGGATCGGTGTCTGCCGCTGCTCGGCGCTGCCGACGAGCTGCTGCGCCCGCTGTGGGCCCG
This sequence comes from Streptomyces flaveolus, assembly GCF_000716535.1. Classification (GTDB taxonomy): domain Bacteria; phylum Actinomycetota; class Actinomycetes; order Streptomycetales; family Streptomycetaceae; genus Streptomyces; species Streptomyces flaveolus_A. The sequence goes on from NZ_JNWV01000004.1 coordinate 348,165, forward strand.
CCTCGCCGACGACTCCGACTGGTCCGCGGACCTGGCCCTGGCCCGCACCGCGCTCGGCCCCGCGGACCCCGCCGACGACGAGGCCGCGCGGCTCACCCGGCGCATGCTGGAGTCGGCCCCGGCCGAGCGCACCGCCGGCGCGGTACGGGCCTGGGCCGACGCCTGCTCGGTCGCCTCGTTGCGCGTCCACCGGCTGCTCGACCCCGCCGCGGACGGCGACCCGGCCCCGGACGGCCTCGGCGCCGGGCGCGCGGGCGACACGGCGGGCCTGCCGCCGCTCGTCGCCGCCGAGCTGCGCCGTCAGGCCGCCGTCCTGGAACTCCTCGCGGGGCACGGCGCGCAGGGGCTGCGCCGGGCGCTGGAGGTGTCGGTGGAGGGCCGCCGGGTGTTGCGCGCAGTGGTCTCGCGCCGGGCGCGCAGCGTCGCGGAACCGGGTGCGTGAGGGGGGTCTGTGACCCTCGTGCGGCGGACGTGGGGTGGTCCTGCGACGGTTGGCCGAACGTCGGGAGAAACGTTTCGAACCACGGTGACGGAACTCCGCCCCGGCTCGCTCTTTCCTATGTGACAGCCCAAGTGACGACTCATGTGACAGCTCAGGCGGCCGCCCGGTCCCAGGCAGCACAGCACGAGACCAGGCCGAGTGCCGCGACCAAGCCCGTGCGGTGGGCGGCGGACGCGGTGGCGACCATGCGCGAGGGCGCGCGCGTACGGCTCGACTACTCGGCGCAGAGCCTGTGGCGGGTGGACCGGATGATCGAGGAGATACGGCGCGAGGGGCCGCCGTACGCGGCCGTCGAGAGCGTGCTGCGCGGCTTCGGCGCCTACGCCGGCGAGGTGATCGTCCGGCAGACCGGCGCCGAGTGGTGGGCGACCGGCGGCGAGCACTGGGTGCGCACCCCCGACGGCCGGCTGTGGGACCCCGTCGACGAGGCCCGCCGCTGCTACGCCGGCCACGGCTCGCTGCGGCTGCTGTGCCGGGACGCGACCGCCCCCGGCTGACCGGTCACGGCCCGGCTGTGACACTTCCGTCGGGGCCGACGCTGATGATCGTGGAGGGCGGGGACACGGCCGGAGCGTGTCGCACCGTGAGGCAAGCGCCACGCAGTGGCCAGGAACTCGGCACGAACGAGGACGGTCTTGGGCCAGGGAGGGGTACCCCGCCGCCCGCAACCGCGGGACGGGGAACTGGGCGCGGCCGTCGCGCGGGCCCAGGACGGCGACGAGACCGCGTTCGCGGTGGCCTACCGGATCGTGCAGCCCGGCCTGCTGGGCTATCTGCGGGGTCTGGTCGGCGACGACGCGGAGGACGTCGCCTCCGACGCCTGGCTGGAGATCGCGCGTGACCTCGGCCGGTTCCGGGGCGACGGCGCGGGCTTCCGCGGCTGGACCGCGACCATCGCCCGGCACCGCGCGCTGGACCATCTGCGTCGGCAGCGGGTACGGCCCCGGGCGGCGCAGTTGGAGCAGGACGCCCTGGAGCTGCCCGGCCGGCACAGCACCCACGACCAGGCCCTGGAGTCGCTCTCCACCGAACGCGCGCTGGAACTGGTCCGCGCGCTGCCCCGGGACCAGGCCGAGGCGGTGCTGCTGCGGGTGGTCGTCGGCCTCGACGGCCCGGCCGCGGCCCGCGTCCTCGGCAAACGCCCCGGCGCCGTCCGTACGGCCGCGTACCGGGGCCTGCGGCGCCTGGCCCGCCAGCTCGGCACGGACGGGACGGCGGACCCGGATCCGCCGGCGCGGAGTGAGCCGGGGTGAACGTGCCGACGGGTGCGGGACGTATGTACGGGCGTGGAGAGTCGGCTCCGCGGACGTCTCCGGCGTCGGCGGAAGCGGTGTTCGGGGCCTGGCTTCCGGCGCCGGGGGCCTCTGGGCCGGGGTGGCTCTGGGGCTCGGGTGCGGTGGGCGTACGGCTCCGCTGGTCCGCCGGTTCGGGCGCGGGGCTGTGACGACCGGCGGGCGCGGGTGCGCGGCCGTGACGGCCGACAGGTGTGGGCGCCGGGGGTTTCGGCGGGTGGGCGCGGGTGGATCGGCGTACGGAGTTCCGGGTGGACCGGATGAGGGCGGGAACGGGCATGGGTGAACGGCGCAGCGGCGGCGGACCGGCCGGTCGTCGGCGTGCGCACCCCGGCGGTGCCGTCGCCGCGCCGGACCCGGCGGACGCCTCCGGGCTGGAGACGCGGTTCGCCGCCGCGCTGCGCGCCGACCGCGTCGACGCCGAGGCCGAGCGCGGCGCCGTCGCCGCCTTCCGCGCCGCGCGCGACGCGGGGGCGCACGACGCGCGGACCCGCGCCCGGGACGACTGGCGGCCCGGGCGGCCGGCACCCGCCCGCCGCTCGCTGCGGACCACTCTCTCGCTCGCGCTGGCGAGCCTCACGCTGGGCGGAGTCGCCGTCGCGGCCATCGGCTCCGCCGGGTCCGGCACGCACGACGACGACCGGAGCCGATCGCCACGGTCCACGCCACCGGCGGCGAGCACTCCGTCCGCCTCGGCCGACGCCCCGGCAGCCGGGCCCGCGGACACCCCGTCCGCGGATCGCCCCGGGCAGTCGGCCGCCGCCCAGGACACCCTCGCCCGCTGCCGCGCCTACACGCGGGCCGGGGAACGCGGCGGCGCGCTGGACACGGCGGCCTGGCAGCGGCTCGTCACGGCGGCGGGGGGAGCAGGGAAGGTCGCCGCCTACTGCGCCGCTCGCTCGGAGCGGAAGCAGGGCGAGAACACCGACGACGCGGGCACGTCCGGCAACACCGGCAACACCGGCACCACCGGCAATGCGGGCACCACCGGCAGTACCGCTGACAGCGGTAGCGGGGAGAGCAAGGGTGGCGGCAGCCGGGGGAACGCGGCCGCGGGGAACTCGGCCGGCGGCGCAGCGGCCGGAGGTAAGGCGGCCGGCGGTGACTCCTCCGGCGGCAAGCCGTAAGGCATCGGCCGACCCGCGAAGGCAACGGCCGGGGCCGCCACCCCCCACAGGAGAGGCCCCGGCCGTCGCGCGGACGGGCCGCGCGCGGCCCGTACTCTCTTCAGCGCCGCGGGTGCGGTTTCTGTCACACCCCGCCACACCGCGGCCACATCGCGACCCCCTCCCGGCCTCACGCTGCGCACATCCGAACCCGGTCACGAGTTAGTTGCATCTTCTACAGACATGGACGAGCAGCGGTTCACGCCGTAACGTGCCTTTCGCGCCGACCGAAGACAGGCGTAAAGGGAGTACGGTGCTGGGGGACGACGCGGAGCTGACCGCCGCGGTGCGTGCGGCACAGGACGGAGACGAGACCGCGTTCCGTACGGTGTACCGCGCGGTGCACCCGCGCCTGCTCGGATACGTCCGCACCCTGGTCGGCGACCTGGACGCTGAGGACGTCGCGTCCGAGGCCTGGCTCCAGATCGCCCGCGACCTGGACCGCTTCAGCGGTGACGCCGACCGGTTCCGCGGCTGGGCCGCCCGGATCGCGCGAAACCGCGCCCTGGACCACATACGCATGCGGGGCCGCCGCCCCGCCATAGGTGGCGACGAGACCGAGCTGACCGGCCGCGCCGCCGAGTCCGACACGGCCGGCGAGGCCATCGAGGCCCTGGCCACCGACAGCACCCTCTCCCTGATCGCCCGGCTCCCGCAGGACCAGGCCGAGGCGGTCGTCCTGCGCGTGGTCGTGGGCCTCGACGCCAAGACCGCCGCCGAGACCCTCGGCAAACGCGCGGGCGCCGTCCGGACCGCCGCCCACCGTGGTCTGAAGCGCCTCGCGGAGCTGATCGGCGCCGATCCGGAATCGGCGGGCGGACTCGACGCGCTCCCCCCACAAAGAGAACCGCGCCGGGGCGCGGTGACGTCCGCAACTGTGACGCATACGCGTGCGCGGACGCAGAAGGACATGTGATGGCCGACGAGCAGTACAAGTGGCTGAACCGGGAGACGGCGGAACGCCTGCTGCGCGGTGAGCCACTGGAAGCCGTCGACCCCTCCGCCCGTGACCAGGCCGAACGTCTCTCCCGGGCGCTCGGCGCGCTGTCCGAGCAGGCGGCGCCCGCACCCGGTGAACTGCCCGGCGAGCAGGCCGCCCTGGCCGCGTTCCGCAAGGTCCGCGAGGCCGCCGAGGCGGAGCGCACCGCCGCCGCGCACGCCCCCGCCGCCCCCCGCACCCCCGCACGCGGCACCGACGCCGGCCTGGTCCGCATCGGCGCCCCGGCCCGTACCGGAATCCGCACCCGGCGCTCCCGCCGGGGCCGACCGGTGCGCCTGGCCCTCGCCGCGGCGGTGGCCGCGGGCACGCTCGGCGGGGTCGCCGTGGCCGCCGGCAGCGGAGTGCTGCCCACGCCGTTCGACGACGAGCACCCCCGCCCCGCCACTTCCGTGTCCCCCGACACGACCACCGGACAGCCGCTCGCCTCACCGTCCGCACCGGGTGACGGGACCGGGACGGGCGCACCGGACGGCGGTACGCGTGGGCGGAGCGGTGGCACCGACGACGAGGCCGCGGGGACGGACGACGGCGCCGGCCGGAACGCCGTACCCGGCTCCGGAGCCCCCTCCGCGACGTCCGGCACCGGGTGGCTCGGCGCCCCCGCGGCCTGTCGTGCGCTGCGGGACGGCAAGGACCTGGACGCCGGCCGCAAGCGCGCCCTGGAACGCCTGGCGGGCGGCCCCGGCCGCGTGACCACGTACTGCAAGGTGCTGCTGGGCGCCGGTGACTCCGCCTCCGGCGGCACGGGCGGCGCGAACAGCGGCGGCAGCGGCGGGAACACCACCGGCCAGGGCTCGGACAACGGCAAGGGCGAGGGCAAGGACGGCGGAAAGGACGGGGGCAAGGGCAAGGGCGACGACGGCCCGGCCGGCCCGGGCGGCGGCAAGGGCAACGGCAAAGACGCTGGTAAGGGCGGCGGCAAGGGCGGCAGCGGCAAAGACGGTGGCAAGGACAGCGGCAAGGGCGGAGGCAAGGGCGGCGGCGGCAAGGGCGGCGGCCTGCACCGCGATGGCGCAGCCCCCGCTCCCTCGGCCTACGCGCCCGCGCACCCCGGCGCATCCGGCAACGGCTCCACGACGGCGTCACCGACTCCGACGTACACCGCGCTCTGATCCACGTCACCCCGTCTGACCTGCGCTTTTGCGAGCACCGAAAATATTTCGGCGCGAGGTGTGACGTTTCTGGAGCCCGTGACGCAGTAATGAGTGAGCCGACTGGTCATCGGCCGTCGCACGGAGCCGGGGTTCCCCCCGTACCCGCGGCTCGTGCACCTGGCGCGGGCGGGACACGTTCCCCCGGTCCCGCCCGCGCCCCGCAAGCCACCGCCCTCGGCAGGACCTCTCACCAGGACACGACGACCTTGTCGCCGATCCTCACCTGCGCGAAGAGCCGCGCGATCGCCGTCTCGTCCCGGACGTTGACGCATCCGTGGGAACCGCCCGCGTAGCCGCGCGCCGCGAAGTCGTACGAGTAGTGGACCGCCTGGCCACCGCTGAAGAACATGGCGTACGGCATCGGCGAGTGATAGATGGTCGACACATGGTGCCGTGACTTCCAGTAGACGGTGAACACACCTTCGCGGGTCGGGGTGTACTGCGCGCCGAACCGCACCGCCATCGTGGACAGGGTCCGTCCGTCGACCATCCAGCGCAGGGTCCGGCTGGTCTTGCTGATGCACAGCACCCGCCCGGTCAGACAGCGCGGATCCGGTGCGGCGGCCGGCTGACCGGCCCCCGGATACAGCTCCGCCCTGCCCGGCGGACGCGTCATCGCCACCAGCCGCTGCCAGGTGACGGCGTCCGTCGCGCCGGTCCGGGGCAGCCCGCGCTTGCCCTGGAAGCCCTTGACGGCCTGCTCGGTCGGGCCGTCGTACGACCCGGTCGGCCCCACGGCCAGCCAGGCCACCTGGCGCAGCCGCGCCTGGAGTTCCCGCACGGCCGGCCCGTCGTCCCCGCGCGACCACAGCACCCGCGGCGCGGGCACGGCGGGCGCGGCGGGCGTGACGCTCGGCGGGGCGGCCGGTGTGGCCGTCGGCGGGGCGGCCGGTGCCGTCCGGGCGGGGCCGGACCCCGGACTGCTCCGGGCGGTGCCGGAACGCGCACCGCTCGGCACTTCCACATGGACCGGCAGGCCTTGTTTCCCATCGGCGCCCGCCGGCTGCACGGTGCACCCGCAGAGCGCGGCGAGTGCGGCGGCCGAGGCGAGCAGAGCGGCAGATCTCCCCGGGATCCTCATGCCCGGGATGCTTCCCCGCGTGACCGCCGCCGAACTACGGGGCATGGTGAGGAGTACCCGTCCTACCGCGCGGAGGCAGCGATGGCACAGCAGTCGGCACGTCGGTCCGAGTCGGGCCTGCCGATCGAGCCGGTCTACGGGCCGGCCGACCTGACCGGCTGGGACCCGGCCCGGAAACTGGGCGAACCGGGCGCGTACCCGTTCACCCGCGGGGTCTACCCGACCATGTACACCGGCCGGCCCTGGACCATGCGCCAGTACGCGGGCTTCGGCACGGCGGCGGAGTCCAACGCCCGCTACCGGCAGCTGATCGCCCACGGCACCACCGGCCTGTCCGTCGCCTTCGACCTGCCCACCCAGATGGGCCACGACTCCGACGCGCCCCTCGCGCACGGCGAGGTCGGCAAGGTGGGCGTGGCGATCGACTCCGTCGAGGACATGCGGGTGCTCTTCGACGGCATCCCGCTGGACCAGGTCTCGACGTCCATGACGATCAACGCGCCCGCCGCACTGCTCCTGCTGCTGTACCAGCTCGTGGCGGAGGAGCAGGGGGTGACCGCGGACCGGCTGACGGGCACGATCCAGAACGACGTCCTGAAGGAGTACATCGCCCGGGGCACGTACATCTTCCCGCCGAAGCCGTCCCTGCGGCTGACCGCGGACATCTTCCGGTACTGCACCGCCGAGATCCCGAAGTGGAACACGATCTCGATCTCCGGCTACCACATGGCCGAGGCGGGCGCGTCCCCGGTGCAGGAGATCGCGTTCACCCTCGCCGACGGCATCGAGTACGTCCGCACGGCGGTGGCGGCGGGCATGGACGTGGACGACTTCGCTCCGCGCCTGTCGTTCTTCTTCGTGGCCCGTACGACGCTGCTGGAGGAGGTCGCCAAGTTCCGGGCGGCGCGCAGGATCTGGGCGCGGGTGATGAGGGAGGAGTTCGGCGCCCGCGACCCCAAGTCGCTGATGCTGCGCTTCCACACCCAGACGGCGGGGGTCCAGCTGACGGCCCAGCAGCCGGAGGTGAACCTGGTCCGGGTCACCGTCCAGGCCCTGGCGGCGGTGCTCGGCGGCACGCAGTCCCTGCACACCAACTCCTTCGACGAGGCCATCGCGCTGCCCACGGACAAGAGCGCGCGGCTGGCCCTGCGGACGCAGCAGGTGCTGGCGCACGAGACGGACGTACCGGCGACGGTGGACCCGTTCGCCGGTTCCTACGCGGTCGAGCGGATGACGGACGACGTGGAGGAGGCGGCCGTCGACCTGATGCGCAGGGTGGAGGACCTGGGCGGGGCGGTCGCCGCGATCGAGCGGGGCTTCCAGAAGGCGGAGATCGAGAAGAACGCGTACCGCATCGCGCAGGAGACCGACTCCGGTGACCGGGTGGTGGTCGGGGTCAACCGCTTCCGGCTGGACGAGGAGGAACCGTACGAGCCGTTGCGGGTGGACCCGGCGATCGAGACGCGCCAGGCCGAACGCCTGGCCCGACTGCGGGCCGGACGCGACGGGGCCGCGGTGACCGGGGCACTGGACGCGCTCCGGAAGGCGGCGGAGGGCGAGGACAACGTCCTGTACCCGATGAAGGAGGCGCTGCGGGCGCGGGCGACGGTGGGGGAGGTCTGCGGGGCGCTCCGCGAGGTCTGGGGGAGCCACGTGCCGAGCGACACCTTCTGAGCCCCTGGGCGCCCTTCCGGAGGCGGAGGACCGGGTGTCACAGCCCCGTGCGACACTCCCTCCATGTTCGGCGTCATCGACCTCCCCACCTATCTCGCGGGCCTGATCCTGATCGTGCTGCTGCCCGGCCCCAACTCCCTCTACGTCCTCTCCGTGGCCGCCCGCCGCGGTGTGCGGGCCGGTTACACGGCCGCCGCCGGTGTGTGGTGCGGGGACACCGTGCTGATGACGCTGTCCGCGGCCGGTGTCGCTTCGCTGCTCCAGGGGAACGCGCTGCTGTTCGGGATCGTGAAGTACGCCGGTGCCGGATATCTGAGCTGGCTGGCGATCGGCATGCTGCGGGCCGCCCGGCAGATGTGGCGGACCCGGCGGGAGCGGGCCGTCGAGGAGGCCGCGCCCGCCCGGGGCACGGACGAGCGGCCCTTCCGCCGCGCGCTCGTCGTCAGCCTGTTCAACCCCAAGGCGATCCTCTTCTTCGTCGCCTTCTTCGTGCAGTTCGTCGACCCGGGCTACGCCTACCCGGCCCTCTCCTTCGTCGTCCTCGGCGCCTTCGCGCAGCTCGCCAGCGCGCTCTATCTCAGCGCCCTGATATTCGGCGGCACGCGGCTGGCCGCGGCGTTCCGGCGGCGCAAGGGGCTGTCGGCCACCGCCACGTCGGCGGCGGGTGCGCTGTTCCTGGGGTTCGCGGTGAAGCTTTCGCTCGCCTGATCGCTCGCTGGAATCGCCGGAGACGGGGGTTTCCCCTACGGCGTTGTGAAAGCTCCCGTCTTCTTCGCGTAGTCCGCCAGGCCCTCCGTCGTCTCTCCCGCCCAGCCCACATACCCGTCCGGGCGGATCAGGAAGACGCCCTCGCCGTATGACCGCGGGGCCGTGGGGAGCGAGCGCACCCCCGCCGGCGACGCTCCCAACAGAGTCCAGTGCGGGCCCTGGAACGCGTCGAAGAGGCGGACGCCTGCCACCGTGCCGTCCGGGGCGCGGTCGCCCGCGCGGAGGCCCTCCGTCGTCCCGCGCGTGTCCACGCTGAGGGACGACTCCCGGTAGCCCACGCCGAGTTGGACCGTCGCCCGGCCCCGCTTGATCTCTCCCCGGTGGACCCCCGTCGACAGGTCCAGCATGGCGGCGGCGTTCGCGCGGCGCTCCTCCTCGTACGTGTCCAGCAGGGCTTCCGGTGCTCCGCCCCGGAGCACCGCGCCCAGCTTCCAGCCGAGGTTGTAGGCGTCCTGGACGCTGGTGTTCAGGCCTTGGCCGCCCGCCGGGGAGTGGACGTGGGCCGCGTCGCCGGCGAGGAAGACCCGGCCCGCCCGGAACCGGTCCGCCAGGGCGGCGCGCGGGCGGAAGTCGGAGGCCCAGCGCAGCTCCGTGACGGCGTCGGCGTCCAGGTGCGTGGAGGTGGCGACCAGCTTGCGGATGCCGTCCAGGGACAGGTCGGCCTCCTCGGCTTCCGGTAGGCGTGCCAGGAGCTGGAAGTAGTCGGTGCCGGCTAGCGGGCACAGGGCGAGGCCGCTGCCGCCGGTCCCCGGGAACGTGTGCCAGTGGTCCCGGTCCAGGCCCCGCACCCGTACGTCCGCCACCAGGAACGGCACCGGATCGACCGTCTCCCCGGTCATGCCCACCCCCAGTGCGCGCCGGACCGCCGAGCGGCCGCCGTCCGCCGCCACCACGTAGGCCGCACGGAGGGTCGTACCGTCGGCGCACGACACCGTCACGCCCTCCGCGTCCTGCGTCAGACCGGTCACCTCCCGGCCGAAGACGACCCGGCCTGCCCCGTACCGTTCGGTCAGCCGCGTGTACAGCACCTCCTGCGTCCGCCACTGCGCGACCATCAGCGGATCGGTGTACGGCGTGCCCTCGTCCGCCGGGATCTCCTCGAACATCGGCTGGTCGCCGAGCCGCTGGCCGTCCCGCCAGATCAGCCGGGGCGGGTAGGGGCCGCCGGCCGCCCGGATCGCCTCCAGGACGCCCAGGTCGGCGAAGACTTCCTGGGTGCGGGGCTGGATCCCCTTGCCGCGCGAACCGGGGAAGAGCGCCTCCCCCCGCTCCACCACCAGTGCGTCCACCCCGCGCCGGGCGAGGTCGAGGGCCAGTGTCAGGCCCGTCGGGCCCGCACCCACGATCAGTACATCCATGGCATATCCCCTTAACAGCGTTAAGTGATGTCGCCCACGAGCGTGCCCTTAACGTTGTTAAGCTGTCAAGCGTGAGTTCCGAGAAGCGCACGCCCCTGGACCGCGCACGAGTCGCCGACACCGCGCTGCGGCTGCTGAACGAGGTCGGCCTGGACGGGCTGACCCTGCGTGCCATCGCCCGGGAGCTGGACGTCAAGGCGCCCGCCCTGTACTGGCACTTCAAGGACAAGCAGGCGCTGCTGGACGAGATGGCGACGGAGATGTACCGGCGGATGGTGGCCGGGACCGCCTTCGGTCCCGCCGACACCTGGCGGGAGCGGCTGCTGAAGTCCCAGCGCGGGCTGCGGGCCGCGCTGCTCGGCTACCGCGACGGGGCCAAGGTGTTCAGCGGCTCGCGCTTCACGGGAACCGAGCACGCCCGGGAGCTGGAGGCGAACCTGCGGGCGCTGACGGACGCCGGCCTCAGCCTCGTGCAGGCGGTCGACGCGGGCCGGGCGATGTACGCGTACACCATCGGCTTCGTCACCGAGGAGCAGGGCGTACGGCCCCTCCCGGGCGAGCGCCGGGAGGGGTACGACATAGAGGAACGTGCCCGGCGCCTGGCCGGCTTCCCGCTCGCCGCCGAGGCCGGGAAGCTGCTCTTCGACGACTACGACCGGCGGTTCGAGGAGGGGCTGGCGCTCGTCGTCGCCGGCATCGAGGCGCGGTACGGGATCAGCTGAGGGCGGTCGCCGCTGGCGTACGGGCCTTCTTCAGTGCCCGCTTCAGCCGGGGGCCGAACGGCTTCTCCACGAACCGGTGGATCAGCCACGCCAGCGCCAGCATGCCCAGCACGGTCACGGCGAGCGTCGGCCACGGCGACAGCCCGAGCCCCCGGTGCAGCACCCGGATGACGAACCAGCCCAGGTGCTCGTGGACCAGGTAGAACGGGTACGTCAGCGCGCCGGCCGTGACCAGCCAGCGCCAGGAGGCCCACCGCGTCCAGCCCACCGCCACCGCGGCCACGGCGGCGAAGGCGAGGGTGACGACGGCGATGATGACGTACGGGCTGCGGTGGAAGTCGCCCTGCGCGCCGGCGTGCCACAGGCTCCGGGTGGCGGTGCTCTGTCCCAGCAGCCAGGACACCGCGACGATGCCCCACAGCAGCAGGTCGCCGCCGAAGCGGTGGATCAGGTACAGGGCCAGTCCGCCGACGAAGAAGGGGGCGTACTCGGGCATGACCAACTGGCCGGTGAGCGCGTTGCCGGAGGTGCGGCACACCACCGCCGCCAGCGTCCACACGCAGCAGAAGAGCACCACCCGGCGGTAGGTGACACCCCGTAGGACGACGAACAGGGCGAACAGGGCGTAGAAGCGGACCTCCACCCAGAGCGTCCAGCAGACGCCGAGGACGCGGGTGGCGCCCATCGGCTGCTGCAGCATCGTCAGGTTGACCAGGAACTCGTCCGGCCGGACCGGGTGGACGACCACGGGCAGCGCCACGGCCGCCGCGGTGACCAGCACCAGCGCGACCCAGTAGGCGGGGTAGAGGCGGGCGACCCGGGAGCGGAAGAAGTCGCCGAGGGTGCGGCCCCAACTGCTCATGCAGATCACGAAACCGCTGATGACGAAGAAGAACTGCACGCCCAGACAGCCGTAGGTGGCCATCTGGGACAGGGTCGGGAAGACATGGGCCGGGCTCTGGTGCCAGGACGCGGAGACCGGGCCGCCGCGTCCGGCGTAGTGGTAGAGGCAGACCATCAGCGCGGCCAGCAGTCGCAGTCCGTCCAAGGCGTGCAGACGGCTCTGGCGTTCATGGGCCGTTCCGCGGACCGGGGGCGCGGGCACGGCGGCGAGGACGGAGGAGGAAACAGGCATGGTTCTCGGCACCCAACCCGACTGGCGTTAATCGTCTTTGTCTTTCTGGTGAAGATCTGACTCCGAGAGCAATCGTTTCATCGGTGCCTGGGCGAATCACAGAAATGACTTGGTTGACAAGCCAACGATTCGCTTGCCGGACCATGTTCGTTCACCTGTCCGTTGATTTACCTTCCTAGTTTCTCCATCCCCCCACGCTTCCGGGAAAAAACAGGAGAGTCATGACAAGGGTCCAAGCCCGCCGGGCACCCGTGCGTGGAGGGGAGCTCGACGACTGTCTGCGCGCCTGCGCCGTGCACAGCGGCAAACTCGTCGGCAGCCTCGACCGCCGCCGCACGGAACTGGCCGAGCAATTGCGCAAGGTGCTCGTGGTGGTCGGCACCACCGGCGTCACCGCCCCCGCGCCCGCCTCGTCCGGCGGGGCGACCGCCCTGCTCAAGCGGGCCGTGAAGGGCACCCCCGCCCCGTCCGGCGGGATCCCCGGCGACCTGCTGGACGCCCTGCTGGCCGCCGGCAACAAGGCCCTGGAGTGCGGTTACGACGACGAACTGCACCTCGCCCTGCGGATCGGCGACACCGTCCTCGCCCACCGCAAGAACTCCCGCGCCGGCTGGCGGCTGCGCGCCCGCGTCCTGGAGGCGCTCGGCGAGGAACCCGAGGCGGTCGCCGCCTACGAGCGCTACCTGGAGCTGACCACCGAGGACGGATTCGGCGTCGCCGCCCGTGTCACCGGGCTGCGCCGGGCCGCGGAACGCGAACGCGAACTGCTCGACCTGCTGCGCCGCCGGTGCCCGCGCGCCGCCGACTTCGCCACCGGGCCCGCCACCGACGTCTGGGCCGAAGGCCTCGCCCTGCACGCCGCCGGCGACTGGGAGGCGGCCGAACCCCGGCTGGTCGGCGCGCTGCTCGCGCTCGCCGCCGATCAGGCCCCGGTCGCCGACCGGCAGGAACTCCTCAGCCAGTACCTGGACCTGCGCACCGGCATCCCCGGCGACGACCTCGGCGAGGTCATCGCCCTCTACGCCGAGCAGCGCCGCGTCCGCATGCGCGGCCCCGTCGCCGACCCCACGATCGGCGGGGTCCGCTGGATCAGCCTCGGCGAGTTCCGCAACCAGATCGCCGGCAAGTCGATCTGCCTCGTCGCGAACTCCGGCCGCGTCGGCGAGAGCGGCATGGGCGCCGAGATCGACGGCTACGACCTCGTCGTGCGCTTCAACTCGTACCGGATCGACCCGAAGCACACCGGCGGCCGTACCGACATCCACGCCACCATCCACAAGCACGGCTTCAACTGGGACAAGCCGGTGACCACCCGGCTCGTCTTCGGCGGGGTCTCCGGCGACTGGAAGCACAGCCTGCGCAACCGCCTGGTGCCCGGCGCCCAGCAGAACCTCGGCGACGAGTCGCTGCGCTGGCCCGTCCGCACCATCGGCCGCCTCGGCACCGACGCCTGGCCCGCCATCCCGACCACCGGCTTCAACATGCTCTGGCTGCTGGACTTCCTCGACGTCAGCCCCAGGCTCGACCTGATCGGCTTCGACTTCTACGAGTCCGGCGCCTACCGGGTGCCCGAGGCGATGAAGCTCGCCATCACCTCCGTGCACGAATACACCAGCGAGAAGGCATGGGTCATGGACCGGGCCCAGAGCGTCACCGACATGAGGATCTCCCTGCGATGACCACCACCGCCAGCCCGGTCGTACCGGACACCTCCGCGCAGGCCCTGACCGGCAAGCGCCGCATCGCGTTCGCGAGCTTCGTGGACGAGAACTACCTGCCCGGCTTCCTCGCCCTGCTGCGCAGCCTCGCCCTGTCCAACCCCGGCGTCTGCGAGGACTTCATCGTCCTCCACGACGACCTGAAACCAGCCTCGATCGCCGCATCCGCGCCCTGCACCCCCGGATCGTGCTGCGCCGCGTCGACGCCGCCCGCTACGACTCCTACGCCAAGGGCGACCAGGACAACTACCTGGTCCGCAAGGCGTACTTCATCCTCGACGTCTTCAGGATCCGCGACTACGACACCGTCATCACCCTGGACACCGACATGGTCGTCCTGGGCGACCTGGGCGAACTGCTGAAGCTGCGCGAGGGACTGGCCGCCGTGCCGCAGTTCTTCTACGGGCAGCACAAGCTCAACTCCGGGCTGCTGGTCATCCAGCGCGAGTACCTGTCCGACGCGTTCTGCGCCAGGCTGGACCAGGTCGGGCGCAGCGGCGCCTACGAACTCGACAAGCACGACCAGGGCATCCTCAACGCGGTCCTGGACGGCGACTTCGTGCGCCTCGACGCCCGCTACAACTTCGTCAAGCGGCGCCTCTCCGGCGACCTGCCGGTCCCGGACGACACCGCGATCCTGCACTTCACCGGACGGCACAAGCCCTGGCAGGGCGGCGAGGCCGGGTACGCGCAGGCCGAGGAGCGCTGGCGCGAGTTCGACCTGGGCGACGCCGAGTTCCAGGCGGCCTGCGTGGCCAAGGGCGGCCTCCACCACGACCTGCTGGTGCACTACGGCACCCCGCACGTGCGGCGCACCGGGGACGTCGAGGCCGCCCGCAAGGTCGCCGCCGCGCACATCGCGGCCGGCGAGTACCAGGACGCCGTCGACATCCTGTCCGGCGTCCGCATCCCGCTGGACGAGGCCTGGCCGCACGAGATCCTCGGGCACGCCCTGATGAGCGTCTCCCGCTACGAGGAGGCGAAGACCCAGCTCCTCATGGCCACCGCCGCCCCCAACCGGGCCGCCACCGCCTACGCCCGCCTCGCGCAGATCGCCTGGGTGCACGGCGACAACACCGAGGCACTGCGGTACGCCACCGCCGGCCTCACCGTCGACCCCACCCATCGCTCCAGCCGGCTGTGGGCCCAGCGCGCCGCCGCCGTGCCCTCCCAGGAGCAGGGCAGCGCCGAGGACCAGCTCGCGCACGTCGCCTTCTACATGGACCGGCAGGGCAACGCCGGCGACAAGCTGCTGCCCGAGAGCGTCCGGCTCGCCTTCGGCGCCGACACCACCTCCCGGCGCTGGCACTCCGTCCACGCCCACCGACTGTTCGACCAGGCCGCCCTGGAACGGGTCAACGCCCGGCGCGGCCTGGTCATCGGCGGTGGCGGACTGTTCATCCCGGACACCATGCCCAACGGCAACAGCGCCTGGCAGTGGAACGTCCCCGACGCGCACCTCGACGCCATCGACGTGCCGATCATGGTGTTCGCGGTCGGTTTCAACGCCTTCGACGGACAGTCCTACCGGGCCCGGCGGTTCAACGAGAGCCTCCGGCTGCTGGTGGAGAAGTCGGCGTTCTTCGGCCTGCGCAACCACGGCTCCATCGCCAGGGTCCGCTCGCTGCTCCCGGCCGACCTGCACGACAAGGTCGTCTTCCAGCCCTGCCCGACCACGGTCATGCGGCAGCTGCTGCCCGGCTGGACCGACCCGTCACACCGCGAGGACACCGTCCTGCTCAACGCGGCCTACGACCGCGCGGGCCTGCGCTTCGGCCACGACTACGGCCACTTCCTCGCCGAGATCGCGAAGGCCGTCCGCGCGATCGGCGCCCACACCGAGGTGCGGTGCGTCGCCCACTCCCTGGACGACGAGCGGATCGCCTTCGACCTGCGCCGCGAGCACGGCATCTCGCTGCCGGTCATCCCGATGTACGACTTCGACAACGACGCGATCCGCGAGACGTACGCCAGGACCCGGCTGGTCATCGGCATGCGCGGACACGCGGGGATGATCCCCTTCGGCGTCGGCACGCCCATCGTCAGCCTGATCTCGCACCCGAAGATGGCGTACTTCCTGAGCGACATCGAGCGCCCCGAGTGGGGCGTGTCGGTGCACGAGCGAGAGCTGGGCGCGGTCCTCACCGAGCGGGCCCTGCACATCCTCGACCACCACAGCCGGACCGTCGCCGACGTGCACGACCGGCAGGAGCTGCTGTGGAAGGTCACCGAGGAGAACGCGGCCCGCATCCGCGGCATCCTCCGCCGGTAGCGGACAGGGCGGGCCCGGTCCGGGCCCGCCCTGTCCCACGGGTCGCTCAGCGCCGTACGGCCTTGCGCAGACCGCGCGCCTTGCGCGCCACCCGGCGGACCGTCGCGTTGCGCGGGAGGAACGACAGCTGGGACGGCACCCCGCCCGGCAGGGCCAGCGAGGTCAGCCGCTTGCGCTTGAAGTAGCGCAGGGTCCGCTCGTTCAGGTTCCCCGCCAGCCAGCTCTCGGTCTCCGCGCGCAGCCTCGGAAGGATCTTCGGCTGCATCGCGAAGCCCACCGCGCGCACCAGCGCGCCCAGCGTCTCCACGTCCATGCCCTGCCGCTGCCCGGTGACGGCCGCCTTGTCGGTCAGCTCGGGCAGCAGCGCGTCCACGAGGGTGACCGGCACGCGGTTGCTGTTCTCGTACGGCGTCAGCCGTTCCAGCAGCAGGTCGGTGCCGACCCGGGCGACCGGGAGGCCGTACAGCGCGGACGCGGTGAGCAGGGCGGTGGAGAAGCAGCCGACGACCAGCGCCGGCCGCATCCGCTGGTACAGCACCTCCGCGAGCACCGGCGAGTCCAGCACGGTCAGTTCGACCTTCAGCTTCTCCGCCTCCTGCTCCAGGGAGCGGGTGAAGCGGGCCGGGGCCGACGGGTGCGGCTTGAACACCACCGTGGTGTGACCGAGCGCGGCGGCGCCCTTCAGCATCCGCACATGCAGGTTCTCCTCCTGCTCGGCGGTGAGGATGTCCAGCGCGGACAGGTACTGGCCCAGCAGCAGCGCGGGCTCCTGGATGTCCGGCAACTCGTCGCCGAGCGACGCGAGTCCGGCGAGGACCTTGGTGAAGGCGGCCGTCGGCAGGACCTCGCCGGGCACCCCGAACTCGGTGAGCAGCAAAGGCTTCAGACCCGGCACCAGGTCCAGGTGGAGGACCCGGTCCACGCGGGTGCCGACCAGCGGGTCGATCTTGTTGCGGGTGGGGCCGTAGCTCATCAGGCCGTCGGCGTACACGGTGACCGGAGCGCCGGTGAAGATCTGCGCGAGCGCCAGCGACGGGTTCACCTGGATCGACTCGACGGCCAGCTCGACGTCGTCGGTGCCGAGCTGCCACTCGTGGCGCAAGTACCGCTCCCAGAGCGGCAGGTCGTCGCCGCGGGGCGCCCAGCCGCCCGGGTGGAACGGGAAGATCGCCTCGTTGTACGACACCACGTCGTCGAACCGGTCCCGCAGCCGCTCGAAGCCCGGCATCTCGTCCAGCGCCGGCGAGGTCTCGGGCGTGGCCGCGTTGTTGCAGACCAGCAGGATCCGCCGGTCGGCCGGGCGGAAGCAGCCGGAGTCCAGGGCGGCGGCGAGCGTGGCCGTGCCGTACAGCGTCGACGCCTGGAAGATCTGGGTGGTCACGCGGCGGCCCCCGCGGGGGCGGGACGGCGGCGCAGCCGGCGCAGCCGGGTGGCGCGCTGGAGGTCCATGGAGTCCAGCGCCTCGTCCAGGACGTCCTGCGGCATGCGCCGCAGTGCGGCGGCACTCAGGGATTTCAGTTTCTTCGCCACCGCCGGCTCGAACCTTTCGATGGATCCCAGGTGATGGGAGATGATCGCGCAATAGGTACGGACGGCCTTCGGCAGCAGGACGTCGGCCTCCCGGTCCGCCGCCGTCTCCGCGATGACCTGGTCGAACGCCCGGATGAAGTCGAGCTGCCGCACATCGCCGATCTGGGTGAGCGACGAGGCGACCCCGCGCCGGTAGAACACGCCGAGCAGGCTCACCGCGGCGAAGGACTCCGCCTCCCGGTGCAGCTTCCAGATCCACGGCCGGTCCTCGGCCGTGCGCAGCCCGTCGGTGAAGTGCAGCAGCCCCTTGTCCACCAGCCGGCGGTGGTAGATGCCCGCCCACGCGTACGCGTAGTCCACCGAGGTGGACCGGTCGGCGGGCAGGATCGCCTCCCGCGGGCTGATCACCGTGTTCCGCCGGCCCACCGGCACCCGGTGCACGCTGCGCGCCCGGGCGGTGCACTGCACATGATCGGTGCGCAGGAAGTCGCAGCCCAGCTCCTCGACGGCGGCGAGCAGCCTGGGGTAGTAGCCGGGGGCGAGCCAGTCGTCGCCGTCCAGGAAGGTCAGGTACTCGCCGCGCGCCCGGTCGATCCCGGTGTTGCGCGCGGTCGCCAGCCCTCCGTTCTGCTCGTGCCGGACCAGGACGGCGCCCGGCAGCTCGCGCTCCGCACGCGCGAGAATCTCTGGTGTCCCGTCGCGGGAGCAGTCGTCGACGAGAATGAATTCGAAGTCCTCACGCGCATTCGACTTCAGACTCCTGAGCGTGTCTGGCGCGTATTGCTGCACGTTGTAGAACGGCACGATGACGGAGAGCTTGACCACGTCAGGGACGTTAGGGCGCGGCCCGTCATTCGTCTTGACGGCCTGCTTGATACCGGGTGAACGGCACGTGGCGAAGCTGTGAACCAGGCTGTTTCCAGCGCCCGTCGCGGCCCGATTCGCCATTCGGCGATGTGCTGTTAACCGTTTGTTGCATTCGGGTTGGGCGGAACCTCGGAATCGCTTCCTAGCGTCTTCGACGTGCCAGCAAGTGCAACGAAGTCCCTGCGGGTCGCCGTCCTCGCGGACTCCGACACCCGGTGGAAGTGGGGCGCGCTCACCGCGCAGCGCCTCACTCCCGCGGCTGCCGAGGTCCGGCTCGACGGCTACCTCCTGCGCGGACGCGCCACCCCCACCGCCCGCCAGCTGAAGGAAGTCGGCGTCCAGGCCGACTCCCTGCGCGAGGTCACCGGCGTCGAGTTCCTGCGCGCGATGAGCGAGGACCCCGACAACCGGTACGACGTCCTCGTGCTCGCGCTGGTCGGCGGCGGAGTGCAGGCGATGCTGCACGGGCTGCGCGCCGCCTGGGGCTCCGGGAAGCGTCCCGTGGTCGTCACCGGCTATGTCGGCGTCGTCTACGAGAAGCTCACCGACGGGCTGCTGCTGCGGCACGGCGCGGACCTCGTCCTCGCCAACTCCCGCCACGACGCGGACCGGTTCCGGGCCGTGTACGAGGGCGTGGGCGCCGACGCCTCCTCGGTCACCGAGGTCGCGCTGCCCTTCCTCGGCGGTGAGCCGTACGCCGGCGAACACGAGCCCTACACCGTGGTGTTCGCGGTCCAGCCGTCCGTCCCGGACAACCGCCGGGACCGCACCTACCTGCTGAACCGCCTCGTCGAGCACGCCCGGAAGCACCCCGAGCGTGAGGTGCTGCTCAAGCTGCGCTCCAAGCCCGGCGAGCACACCACCCACATCGAGGAGCTGCCGTACCAGAAGCTGGCCCAGGGCCAGGACCTGCCGGCCAACTTCCGTCTGGTGTACGGGCACATGGGCGAGGTGCTGGACCGCACCGACCTGCTGGTCACGGTCAGCTCCACGGCCGCCCTGGAGGCCCTGCACCGCCGTATCCCGACGGCCGTCCTCACCGACCTCGGGGTCCGTGAGGTGCTCGGCAACCACCACTTCACCGGCTCCGGCTGCCTGGCCTCCTGGGACCAGCTCGACGCCGGGCACCGGCCGGTGCCGGACGAGGAGTGGGTGGCCCGCCAGGGCGTCGCGGCCGACGGCTCGTACGCCACCGCGTTCGACGGCGCCCGCGAGCGCATCGCCGAGCTGCTGGACCGGCCGGGCGGGCTGCCGCCCCTCACGCCCTACTACACCCCCGAGACCGCGCCCGGCTACCTGCCCGGCATCCTCGCCCGCCACCACCTCGGCCCCGACGGCGTACCGCTGCCCGGAGCGCCCGCCGCCGACAAGGCACCCGGCCCCGTCCGGCAGATCGTGCGCCGGGCCGCGCGCGGCGCCTACCGGCACGGCGTCCAGCGGGTCGCCCCCGTGATCCGGCGGATGGGCGAGCTGTGACCTCACCCCAAGGAGTAGACCCCATGTCCAACTCGGCAGCGGGCCAAGGCGCTTCGATCCGCCGGGTGCTCGCGGTGATCCCCGCGCGCGGCGGCTCCAAGGGCGTGCCCGCGAAGAACCTCGCCCCGGTGGGCGGTGTCCCGCTGGTGGCCCGCGCGGTGCGCGAGTGCCGGGCGAGCCGGCTGGTGACCGACGTCGTCGTCTCCACCGACGACCAGGCCATCGCCGCCGCCGCCCGGGAGGCCGGCGCCGAGGTCGTGCTGCGGCCCGCCGCCATCGCCGGGGACACCGCCACCTCCGAGGCCGCGGTCCTGCACGCCATGGACACCCACGAGACGCTGCACGGCGCCCCCGTGGACGTGGTCCTGCTCGTGCAGTGCACCAGCCCGTTCCTCGTCCGCGAGGACATCGACGGGGTCGCCGCCGCGGTCGCCGAGAACGGCGCCGACACCGCCGTCACCGTGGCGCCCTTCCACGGCTTCGTCTGGCGCGAGGCCGACGAGCCCACCGAGGGCGGCCGTGGCGTCAACCACGACAAGTCCTACCGCCCGCGCCGCCAGGACCGCCCCCAGGACTTCCTGGAGACCGGCGCCGCCTACGCGATGGACGCGGCCGGCTTCCGCGAGCACCACCACCGCTTCTTCGGCCACACCGAGCTGGTCCGCACCGACCCGGCCCGGGTGCTGGAGGTCGACGACCCGCACGACCTGGCCCGCGCCCGCGCCCTCGCGCCCCTCTTCGACGCGGACCGGCCCGGTTCGCTGCCGACCGCCGACGACGTGGACGCGGTCGTACTCGACTTCGACGGCACCCAGACCGACGACCGGGTGCTGATCGACTCCGACGGACGGGAGTTCGTCGCCGTGCACCGCGGCGACGGCCTCGGCATCGCGGCCCTCCGCAGGAGCGGCCTGAAGCTGCTGATCCTGTCCACGGAACAGAACCCGGTCGTCGCCGCCCGCGCACGGAAGCTGCGGATCCCCGTGCTGCACGGCATCGACCGGAAAGACCTCGCGCTGAAGCAGTGGTGCGAGGAGCAGGGCATCGCGCCGGAGCGCGTGCTCTACGTCGGCAACGACGTCAACGACCTGCCGTGCTTCGCCCTCGTGGGCTGGCCCGTGGCGGTCGCGAGCGCTCACGACGTCGTACGCGGCGCCGCACGCGCGGTCACCACCGTCCCCGGCGGTGACGGCGCGATCCGAGAGATCGCCAGCTGGATCCTCGGCCCCTCTCTCGATTCCCTCCCCAAGTAAGGACACCCCCTGATGAGCACCAACTCCCGTCTGCGCACCTTCGGTTCGCGCGAGGTCGGCCCCGGCAAGCCCGTCTACATCTGCGGCGAGATCGGCATCAACCACAACGGTGAGCTGGAGAACGCCTTCAAGCTGATCGACGTTGCCGCCGAGGCCGGCTGCGACGCCGTGAAGTTCCAGAAGCGCACCCCCGAGATCTGCACCCCGCGCGATCAGTGGGACATCGAGCGCGACACCCCCTGGGGCCGGATGACCTACATCGACTACCGCCACCGCGTGGAGTTCGGCGAGGACGAGTACCGGCAGATCGACGAGTACTGCAAGGAGAAGGGGATCGACTGGTTCGCCTCCCCGTGGGACACCGAGGCCGTCGCCTTCCTGGAGAAGTTCGACGTGCCCGCCCACAAGGTGGCCTCCGCCTCCCTGACGGACGACGAGCTGCTGCGCGCCCTGCGCGCCACGGGCCGCTCCGTCATCCTGTCGACGGGCATGTCCACCCCGCGCCAGATCCGCCACGCGGTGGAGGTCCTGGGCTCGGACAACATCCTCCTCTGCCACGCCACCTCCACCTACCCGGCCAAGGCCGAGGAGCTGAACCTCCGCGTGATCAACACGCTGGAGAAGGAGTACCCGAACGTCCCGATCGGCTACTCCGGCCACGAGACCGGCCTGCAGACCACGCTGGCGGCGGTCGCGCTGGGCGCCACGTTCGTCGAGCGCCACATCACCCTGGACCGCGCGATGTGGGGCTCCGACCAGGCCGCCTCGGTCGAGCCGCAGGGCCTCCAGCGCCTCGTCCGTGACATCCGCACCATCGAGGCCTCCCTCGGCGACGGCGTCAAGAAGGTCTACGACTCCGAGCTGGGCCCGATGAAGAAGCTGCGCCGCGTCACCGGTGTCGTCGCCGAGGCGGAGATCGCCGCGGCGGCGGGCGAGCCGGTCTCGGTGTGAATCCAGGTCACTTACGACGGGACGGTCGTACGCCGATGAGCCCCCGCGCCGGTCAGGCCGGCCACCCCGCCCGCACGCTCGCCTTCGTGGAGAGCCCGGTACAGCTGCTGAACGTACTGGAGTGGGCACACCTGCACGGCCTGCACGACGCCGGGCCTCCCGGCGCGGCCGTGCCGCCGCCCCCGCACGGCCGAGGCCCGACCGTCCCGCCGAGCGGGGCCGACCCGGCCCGGCCGTGGGGCTCCGGCACCGCACGCCCCGACACGCCGTCCGGCTCCGACCGCGGGGACCCGGGTGCGCCGTCCGGTGCCGGCGGCGCGGGGCCGGCCACGGCCTCCGTGCCCACGCCGGCCCTGCCCACGCAGCCCGGGGCGGCGCACGCCGGTCCCGCGCACGCCGGTCTCGCCGCGGCCGTGCCCGCGCAGGCCAGGCGGCTCCCGGCGGTGGGGGCGACGGCGGGCGGGACGGGGGCGGCAGGCGCGGAGCTCACCGTCGTCGTGCTGTCCCCGACCGACCCCATGACCCGGGGCCAGCTTCGCCGCATGGCGGACCTGGCCCGGGACGAGGGGTACCGGGTGCGCTGGGAGGAGGCGCGGGGCGGTACGACCGCGCCCTTCCACACCATCGGCGGCCTGGCCGGTTCCCTCCGCAGGGCCGACCGGATCGTCATGGGAGACCCCTTCTCCCGCTACGTACAGCTGCTGCTGACCATCACCCGCGCCCGCGACCTCGTGGTCGTGGACGACGGCACGGCGACGATGGAGTTCGTCGCCCAGCTCGCCCGCGGCGAGCGTCTGGTCCGCTGGCACCGCAAGGGCGGCCGGCCCGGCGCCCGCGACCTGCTCTTCGCGCCGGTCTCCTCCTCCGCCCGGCGCCGGCTCACCCCGAGCGACCGCAGGCGCGTCGAGGTCTTCTCCTCCATGCCGGTGACCGAGATCCCGGACGGCGTGACCGTCACCGCCAACGACTTCGCCTGGACCCGCGCCCGCTTCGGCCCGCCGCGCATCACCCAGAGCGCCGACCTGGTCGGCACCTCCCTGGTGGAGACGGGGGTCGTGGACGGCGACCGCTACCTGGAGGCCGTCCGGAGCCTGGCCAAGGCCCACGGCGCCACCCGCTACTTCGCCCACCGCCGTGAGAGCGCCGAGAAACTGCACCGCCTGGCCGTCGAGACGGGCCTGGAGATAGTCCGCCCGGACCTCCCGCTGGAACTGATCGCCCGCCGCGGCCCCATCGGCCGGACGATCCTCAGCTTCCCCTCCACGGTCGTCCACACCCTGCCGCTGGCCTTGGCCGGCACGGGCGTGCGCGTGGCGGTCTGCGACATCGACCCGACCTGGCTCACCGACACCGCCTCCCCCCGCGCCCAGGGCTTCCTCTCCGGCGTGACCGGCACGGCACGGGACGTCCACCGGTTGGCGGCGGTGAGCCCGGCGTAGCCGTGGTTCGCGGGACTCCTTGACCGTGGACATGAGTACGAGTACTCAGGCGCCGCGTGATCACACAGCGATACCGTCGTTCACCCGATGTACGAACCGTGCGCGCGGCAGCGGCCGGTTGCCGGCATCGGGTAGACGGGGAACGGGGAAACGGGGAGGTCGTTCACGCATGGCTTGGGACGAGTGGGAGCAGCTGAAGGAGGACGCGGCAGCGCGTGGTTCCGCTCGCATGCAGCTGAATCACGTCCCGGACCCGGTGGGGGTGGGCTACGACCGTCTGAAGTCGGACAAGAAGGCCTGGTCGACGGCCGGTGAAGGCGTCTCGGGCCTGAAGGACGACATCGCCAAGGCGCTGGGGAAGCTGGACGACGGGCAGTCGGGGCTGGGCGACACCGCAGGATGCCAGTCGGCGGCGGCGCAGGCGGAGTTGTTCGCCTCCTGGAAGAAGTACGTCGCCGATGTCAGCGGCCGATGCGACAAAGTGGGGGGATTGCTGGAGCGTACGGGCCTCGACCTGGCGATGACCGACGCGGACGTCGAGTCGGAGTTGAACAGGATCAGCGCCGAGTACAAGGACACCGAGGCGGTCGGCGGCACCGCGAAGGGTCGGTGACCGGCGGTCATGGATCTGGCGACGCTGAAGGCCTTCAAGCCCATGAAGATGACCATGAGTGCACTCGTGCTCGCCGTACCCCTCGTACTCACCACCTTCACTGGATGCGGTATGACCGACAACAGCGCTGTCAGCGGCTCGGACAACAGTTCTGCCACCAGCTCCGGCAACACTTCCGGCGGTATTCGCTCCGCCGGTATGAGCACCTCACGGGACGCGTCGGATGCGATGGAGACGGTGTCCAGTGGCATCTACGACCTGATCAAGGTCAAGGGGAAGGCGTCCGACAGCCGCCCGGGCGTGCAGCAGTGCCCGGGCAAGGACAGGGACAAGTACTTCCAGATCTTCCACCCGTGGAGCTTCTACCCCGCTTCGGCGGCAGATCTCGACGCCGCCATGGAGCACCTCAGGGAAGGGCTGCCGAAGCAGGGCTGGAAGATCGTCGAGTACGGCCCCGACACCAGCCGGAACAAGAACCTCACCCTGATCGCCGACAACGACGAGCAGAAGGCCGGCGTGCACATCACCCAGATGAAGAAGAGGAACCCGCCCAAGCTCAGCCTGATGGTCGTCTCCGGTTGCTACCAGGTCCCCGACGGCCAGGAGGTCGAACACTTCTAGCGCCCGCCCCGCCTCACCCCCGGCGGGCCAGTACGAACCCCCGTGGGCGTCTCTCCTCCGCGGACGGCTCCCGGAGCACCGTCGCGACCAGTTCGAGGCCGGCACCCGTCAGGGCCTCGGCGACCTGTTCCGGCGTGCGCCAGTAGTAGTCGAGGTCGATCTCGTGGCCGAACCGCTCGGTCAGGTGCAGCCGGCCGGGCTCGGGGCCGGACTGGAAGCCGAGCAGGGCGTGCCCGCCGGGGACCAGGGTGCGGTGGAACTCCGCGAAGGCCGTCGGCAGCTCCTCGTCCGGCAGGTGGATGATCGAGTACAGGGCGAGGACACCGCCCAGCGTGGCGTCGGGCAGGTCCAGTGCGGTCATCGAACCGACGTGGAAGCGCAGGGCGGGGTACGCCGCACGGGCCAGCGACACCATCGAGGGGGAGAGGTCCACCCCGAACACCGGCACCCCCTGCTCGTGCAGCAGCGCGGTGACGTGCCCGGGCCCGCTGCCCAGGTCGGCGACGGGGGCGGAGCCGTTCGCCGTGACCAGCTCGGCGAACGTCCTGATCAGGGTGCGGTCCAGCGGGTGGATGTCCCCGGGAGGGAAGCAGGCGCCGTAGTCCTTGGCGATCGTGTCGTAGGAGGTACGGGTCGTCCGGAGGAAGTCCGCGGTCGAGTCGCTCACGTCGGCGGACCCTACCGGCGAGGGGGCCGCGGCGGGGTCCGGTTCGTGGACATGGCGCGCGTGACCCCGGTGAGGCGTGGTATGCGTGGAAGAGGAAACAGAGGTCTTACCCATCAGAGTTCGCCGCCATGCGTCCGCCGGTCAGATTTTATTCCCCTAACGGACTGAACTTTTGTTGATCGTGGGGTAGTTGACCGGCTGGGCGTCCTACCCTTCAGAGGGTGAAGCAATTGATGTCCCTAGAGTCCGAGGCCGGCCTCCCGGGGGATGTGCTCCCCGGCGTGCTGAGCGAGTCCCTGCACGCCGAACTCGTCGCCTTCCGGCGCGACTTGCACATGCACCCCGAGCTGGGCAACCAGGAGTTCCGTACGACCGCCGCGATCAAGGAGCGGCTGGAGGAGGCCGGGCTGAAGCCCCGCGTCCTGAGCACGGGCACGGGACTCGTCTGTGACATCGGCCTCGCGGAGGGTGAGCACCCGTCCGTACCCCTTCTGGCCCTGCGCGCCGACATCGACGCCCTGCCCATCCCGGACACGAAGAGTGACTGCGCGTACCGGTCGACCGTGCCGGACCGGGCGCACGCCTGCGGTCACGACGTGCACACCACCGTCGTCCTCGGCACCGGGCTGGTCCTCGCCGACCTGCACGCCAAGGGCCTGCTGCCCCGGCCGGTGCGGCTGCTCTTCCAGCCCGCCGAGGAGGTGCTGCCCGGCGGCGCCCTGGGCGCCATCGAGGACGGCGCGCTCACCGGCGTGGGCCGCATCCTCGCCGTGCACTGCGACCCCAAGGTGGAGGTCGGGAAGGTCGGGCTGCGGCACGGGCCGATCACCAGCGCCTGCGACCGCCTGGAGGTCGCGCTCGACGGCCCCGGCGGGCACACCGCCCGCCCGCACCTGACCACCGACCTGGTCACCGCCGTGGCCCGGGTCGCCGTCGACGTCCCCGCGCTGGTCGCCCGCCGGCTCGACACCCGCGCCGGTCTCGCCCTCACCTGGGGCCGCATCGAGTCCGGCCACGCCCCGAACGTGATCCCGCAGCACGCGGAGCTGTCCGGGACCGTGCGCTTGCTGGACCTGGAGGCCTGGCGGGAGGCCCCCGACATCGTGCACGCGGCGATCGACGAGGTCGCCACCCTGCACCGGGCCAAGTCCGAGATCACCTATGTGCGCGGGGTGCCGCCGGTCGTCAACGACCGGGAGTCGACCGAGCTGCTGCGCCGGGCCATGGTCGCCCGGCGCGGCATGAAGTCCGTGGAGAGCACCGAGCAGAGCCTCGGCGGCGAGGACTTCTCCTGGTACCTGGAGCACGTGCCGGGCGCGATGGCCCGGCTCGGGGTGCGCCCGCCCGGCGAGCGCACGGTGCGCGATCTCCACCAGGGTGACTTCGACGCCGACGAGCACGCGATCACGGTGGGTGTGGAGATGTTCACGGCCGCCGCATTCCTCGACGTCAACGGGTCGAAGAGCTGAGCGGGCGGCCCCCTCGGGGCCCCTTCGCGGGCCGCCCGGGGGCCGCTGCCGTGCCCGGCGCAACACGGATGCAAGCCAATCGTGCACTGTCCGCAACAAGGGTGTGAGAAGACCAAGACACCGAGTTCAGGCAGTGTTTGCCTCGAATCGATAACGGCTTCGCGAGAGGGTTTTTTGCGACATCTACGCGCGTTACGATGCCGCGAAGCCGACGCCGCCGGGGCGTCTCGGCCGGAGCACTGCCATGGTGCTCACATCAAGCGCCGCCAAGGCGCTCAGGTCAGGTGAAGGAGCCTTCCCGTGCGCCGGGTAGCCAAGCTTTCCGCTGCGTGTATCGCGTCCGCAGCTCTCGCACTGACTGCCACTGCCTGTGGCAGCACCTCCTCCGAGAAGGAGTCCGGCACGTCCGGCTCGTCCGCCTCGGGCGGCGGCAAGGGCGTCAAGGTCGGTCTCGCCTTCGACGTCGGCGGCCGTGGTGACCGCTCGTTCAACGACTCCGCCGCGCGCGGTGTCGACAAGGCCGAGAAGGAGTTCGGCGGCGACGTCAAGGAGCTGACCGCGAAGACCTCGGACACCGAGGCCGACCGCGAGCAGCGCCTGTCCGACCTGGCCGACGCCGGCTACAACCCCGTCATCGGTGTCGGCTACGCCTACGCCGCCTCGATGGACAAGGTCGCCAAGAAGTACCCGAAGACCACGTTCGGCATCGTCGACTCGGTGGTGCAGGGCAACAACGTCGACAGCATCACCTTCACCGAGGAGCAGGGCTCCTACCTGGCCGGTGTCGCCGCCGCGCTGAAGACCAAGACGAAGCACGTCGGCTTCATCGGTGGTGTGGACGTCCCGCTGATCAAGAAGTTCGAGGCGGGTTACGTCCAGGGCGTCAAGGACACCAACCCGAAGATCAAGGTCGACACGCAGTACCTGTCCCACGGCTCGGACACCTCCGGCTTCGCCAGCCCCGACAAGGGCAAGGAGGCCGCGCAGGGCATGCTCGACAACGGCGCGGACGTCGTCTACTCGGCGGCCGGCTCCTCCGGCAACGGCGCCATCGAGGCCGTGGCCGGCAAGAAGGGCGCCTGGGCGATCGGCGTGGACTCGGACCAGTACAGCATCCCGGGTCTGGCCAAGTACAAGAACTCGATCCTGACCTCGGTCGTCAAGAACGTCGACGTCGGCGTCTACGACCTGGTCAAGTCGGTCCACGACGGCAAGCCGCTGAACGGCACCAACACCTACTCGCTCGCCAAGGACGGCGTCTCGCTGGCCACCAGCGGTGGCTTCATCGACGACATCAAGGCCAAGCTGGACGCGGCGCAGAAGAAGATCGTCGACGGCTCGATCAAGGTCAAGACCACCCCGTGACCTGACGGGTCCCGTCGGACCCCGGCTCGGCGGGGGCTTTTTTCGCAGCCCCCGCCCACCGTCCACGCCCTGTGCGGTGAGAACGGCGCCGGCAAGTCCACCCTGATGAAGATCCTCTACGGCATGCAGCAGCCGGACGAGGGCACCATCACCGTGAACGGCGAACAGGTCGTCTTCCACAACCCCGGCGACGCCATCGCCCGCGGCATCGGCATGGTGCACCAGCACTTCATGCTCGCCGACAACCTCACCGTCCTGGAGAACGTCGTCCTCGGCGCGGAGAAGCTGCACGGCATCGGGGGCAAGGCCCGCGCCCGGATCAAGGAGATCTCCGACGCCTACGGCCTGGGCGTCCGGCCCGACGCCCTGGTCGAGGAACTCGGCGTCGCCGACCGTCAGCGCGTGGAGATCCTCAAGGTCCTCTACCGCGGCGCCAAGACCCTCATCCTGGACGAGCCCACCGCCGTCCTCGTGCCGCAGGAGGTCGACGCGCTCTTCGACAACCTGCGCGAACTCAAGGCCGAGGGCCTCACCGTCATCTTCATCTCGCACAAGCTGGGCGAGGTGCTCTCCGTCGCCGACGAGATCACCGTCATCCGGCGCGGCACCACCGTCGGCACCGTCGACCCGCGCGGCACCACTCCCAAGCAGCTCGCCGAGCTGATGGTCGGCAGCGAGCTGCCCACCCCGGAGACCCAGGAGTCCACGGTCACCAACGTCCCGCTGCTCACGGTGGACGGCCTGCACCTCGCGCAGACCGACCTCGACGGCATCGAGCGGGTCATCCTGGACGAGATCTCCTTCACCATCCACAAGGGCGAGGTCCTCGGCATCGCCGGCGTGGAGGGCAACGGCCAGTCCGAACTGGTCGAGGCGATCATGGGCATGCGCCGGCCCGACGCCGGCGTCGTCACCCTCGACGGCACCGACATCTCCCACGCCCCGACCCGCGAGCGCCGCGAGTCCGGCATCGGCTACATCCCCGAGGACCGCCACCGCCACGGCCTGCTGCTGGAAGCACCGCTGTGGGAGAACCGCATCCTCGGCCACGTCACCGAGCGGCCCAACTCGCGCGGCGGACTGCTCGACCCCAAGGCGGCCCGCGCCGACACCCAGCGCATCGTCGAGGCCTACGACGTCCGCACCCCCGGTATCGACGTCACCGCGGCGTCCCTGTCCGGCGGCAACCAGCAGAAGCTGATCGTCGGCCGGGAGATGAGCCACAACCCCAAGCTGCTCATCGCCGCCCACCCCACCCGCGGTGTGGACGTCGGCGCGCAGGCGGCCATCTGGGACTACATCCGCGAGGCCCGCCGCGAGGGCCTGGCCGTGCTGCTGATCTCCGCGGACCTGGACGAGCTGATCGGGCTCTCCGACACCCTGCGGGTGATGTACCGCGGCCGTCTGGTCGCCGACGCCGACCCCGCCACGATCACCCCCGAAGAGCTGGGCTCCGCCATGACGGGTGCGGCCACCGGCCACCTGGAGCACACAGAGGACGACGCGCGATGAACAAGCTGACCTCACGGATCGACAAGGAGCGGCTGCTCCTGGGCGTCGCCGCGCCCCTGCTGGCGGTCGTCGCCGCGCTCGTCGTCACCACCGTGGTGATCCTCGCGACCGGCAAGAACCCCGGGGACGCCTTCAGCGACATGGTGACCTACGGCTTCGCCAGCGACAGCCAGGTCTACATCCTGAACAAGGCGACGACGTACTACCTCGCGGGTGTCGCGGTGGCCATCGGCTTCCGCATGAACCTGTTCAACATCGGTGTCGACGGCCAGTACCGGCTCGCCGCGTTCATCGCCGCCGTCCTCGGCGGGGCGCTCACCGTGCCCGGCTGGCTCGCCATCCCGCTGATCATCATCTGCGCCATGGCGACCGGCGCCCTGTGGGCGGCCATCGCCGGCATCCTCAAGGTGACCCGGGGCGTCAGCGAGGTCATCGCGACCATCATGCTGAACTCGATCGCCACCGCGGTCATCGCCTACCTGCTCCAGCCCGGCAAGCTCGGCCAGCTCGACCAGGCCGGCACCCTCGTCTCCACCAAGCCGCTGCCGTCGTCGTCGTACTTCTTCAGCTTCGACGCCGGCCCGGCCGGTGAGCTGTGGGGCTTCATCGTCGTCGCCGTGCTCGTCGGCGTCGCGTACTGGTTCGTGCTCGGCCGCACCCGGTTCGGCTTCGACCTGCGCACCGTCGGCCAGTCCGAGACCGCCGCCGCCGCGAGCGGCGTCGGGGTGAAGAAGATGGTCGCCACGAGCATGATCATCTCTGGTGCGGTGGCCGGTCTGATCGGCATGCCGACCCTGCTGAACGACAGCCACCAGTTCAGCAACGACTTCCCGGCCGGCATCGGCTTCACCGGCATCGCCATCGCCCTGCTCGGCCGCAACCACCCGATCGGCATCGCGCTCGGCGCGCTGCTCTGGGGCTTCCTGGAGCGCACCACCAACCACCTGGAATTCCAGGGCTACGACAAGGAAATCCTCGGCGTCATCCAGGGCGTCATCGTGCTGTGCGTCGTCATCGCCTACGAGGTCGTACGCCGCTACGGGCTGAAGCGCCAGCAGCAGCGCGTCGGCGCCGAACTCGCCGCCCAGGCCGCCGCCCCGACGAAGAAGCAGGAGGTGGCGTGATGACTGCCACGATGACCGACGCGCCGCCGCCGGCGGCTCCCAAGGCGGCGGGCGCCCCCCAGCGCTCCGGCCGCTCCCTCGGCCTGACCCTCATGATCGTCGCGGGCGCGCTGCTGCTCCTGGCCGCCGTCCGCGTGATCACCGGCGCCAACCAGCTCGACTCCGCCGGACAGGTCGCCGCCGCCCTCGGCCTCGCCGTACCCATCGGACTCGCCGGACTCGCCGGCCTGTGGTCGGAGCGGGCCGGCGTGGTCAACATCGGCCTCGAGGGCATGATGATCCTCGGCACCTTCGGCGCCGGCTGGATCGGCTGGCAGTCCAGCCCCTGGCTCGGCCTGCTCTGCGGCATCGCCTTCGGCGTCCTCGGCGGCCTGGTGCACGCCGTCGCCACCATCACCTTCGGCGTCGACCACATCGTCTCCGGTGTCGCCGTCAACCTGCTCGCGCTCGGCGCCACCCAGTACCTGGCCAAGCTGTTCTTCGCCGACGGCAAGGCGGCAGAGGCGGGCGGCAACCCCAAGCAGTCCCCGCCCGCGGACACGCTGCCCGACGTCACCGTCCCCGGCCTCTCGGACGGCCTCGCGTCGATCGAGAAGCACCACTGGTTCCTGGTCTCCGACCTCGCCGGCATCATCGGCGGTCTGATCACCAACCTGTCCGTGGTGACGATCATCGCCGTGCTGCTGTTCGTCGGAAGCTGGTGGCTGCTGTGGCGCACCCCGTTCGGGCTGCGGCTGCGCTCCTGCGGTGAGAACCCGGTCGCCGCCGAGTCCCTCGGCGTCAACGTCTACCAGTACAAGTACGCGGCCGTGGCCGTCTCCGGCGGTCTCGCCGGCCTCGGCGGCGCCTTCCTGGCGCTGGTGACCTCGCACACCTACCTGGAGGGCCAGACCGGCGGCCGCGGCTACATCGGTCTCGCCGCCAT
This sequence comes from Streptomyces flaveolus, assembly GCF_000716535.1. Taxonomy (GTDB): domain Bacteria; phylum Actinomycetota; class Actinomycetes; order Streptomycetales; family Streptomycetaceae; genus Streptomyces; species Streptomyces flaveolus_A. The sequence goes on from NZ_JNWV01000004.1 coordinate 379,819, forward strand.
GATCTTCGGCAACTGGCGCCCCGGCGGCCTCGCCATGGGCGCGGGCCTGTTCGGCTACTCCGACGCGCTCCAGCTGCGCAACGGCGGTGTGACCGTCCACGCGCTGCTCCTGCTGCTGGTCGTCCTGCTCGCGCTGCTGGCCGGCTGGAAGCTCTACAAGAAGGCCCTGGTGCAGGGTGTGGTCAGCGCCGTCATGGCCGCGCTGGTCCTGGTCTGGTACCTGCTCACCGACGAGGTCCCGAGCGACTTCGTCGGCGCCACCCCGTACGTCGTCACGCTGCTGGTGCTGTCGCTGTCCGCGCAGCGCCTGCGGATGCCGAAGGCGGACGGCATGCGCTACCGGAAGGGCCAGGGCAAGTGACCGGGCGAGCCGCCGACTTCGACTGGGAGGCCCTGCGCGCGGAGGCGCGGGAGGCCATGACCCACGCCTACGCCCCCTACTCCGGCTACCCGGTCGGTGTGGCGGCCCTGGTCGACGACGGCCGCACGGTCACCGGCTGCAACGTCGAGAACGCCTCCTACGGCCTCGGGCTGTGCGCCGAGTGCGGCCTGGTCTCCCAGCTCCAGCGCACGGGCGGCGGCCGGCTGACGCATTTCACGTGCGTCGACGGCACCGGCGCGCTGCTGGTCCCGTGCGGCCGCTGCCGCCAGCTGCTCTACGAGTTCGGCGGCCCCGACCTGCTGCTGGACACCCCGGCGGGCGTCCTCCCGCTCTCCGAGATGCTGCCCCAGGCCTTCGGCCCGGACCATCTCACCCAGTAAGGCCGTACGGCCCCCCTGCCCCGCTCGCAGGGGGGCCGCGCACTTCGCACCTCCCGGAAGGAACCCCACCCGCCATGGCCATGGACGCCATCTCCGTCATCCGCACCAAGCGGGACCGCGGTGAGCTGACCGACGAGCAGATCGACTGGGTCATCGACGCGTACACCCGGGGCGAGGTCGCCGACGAGCAGATGTCCGCGCTCGCCATGGCGATCCTGCTGAACGGCATGAACCGCCGCGAGATCGCCCGCTGGACCGCTGCCATGATCGCCTCCGGCGAGCGCATGGACTTCTCCTCGCTGTCCCGCCCGACGGCCGACAAGCACTCCACGGGCGGCGTCGGCGACAAGATCACCCTCCCGCTGGCCCCGCTCGTCGCGGCCTGCGGCGCGGCCGTCCCGCAGCTCTCCGGCCGGGGCCTCGGCCACACCGGCGGCACCCTGGACAAGCTGGAGTCGATCCCCGGCTGGCGCGCGCTGCTCTCCAACGAGGAGATGCTGAACGTCCTGGACACCACGGGCGCGGTGATCTGCGCGGCGGGCGACGGCCTGGCCCCCGCCGACAAGAAGCTCTACGCCCTGCGCGACGTCACCGGCACGGTCGAGGCGATCCCCCTGATCGCCTCCTCGATCATGTCGAAGAAGATCGCCGAGGGCACCGGCTCCCTGGTCCTGGACGTGAAGGTGGGCACGGGCGCCTTCATGAAGACGATCGAGGACGCCCGCGAGCTGGCCTCCACGATGGTCGGCCTCGGCACCGACCACGGCGTGAAGACGGTCGCGCTCCTGACCGACATGTCCACTCCGCTCGGCCTCACGGCGGGCAACGCCCTGGAGGTCCGCGAGTCGGTGGAGGTCCTGGCGGGCGGCGGCCCGGCGGACGTGGTGGAACTGACCCTGGCGCTGGCCCGGGAGATGCTGGACGCGGCGGGCATCAAGGACGCCGACCCGGCGAAGGCCCTGGCCGACGGCTCGGCGATGGACGTCTGGCGCCGCATGATCGCGGCCCAGGGCGGCGACCCGGACGCCCCGCTGCCCACCGCGAAGGAGCGGCACGTCGTGAAGGCCCCGTCCTCCGGCGTCCTGACCCGCCTCGACGCGTACGACATCGGGGTCGGCGCCTGGCGGCTCGGCGCCGGCCGGGCCCGCAAGGAGGACCCGGTGCAGGCGGGCGCGGGCATCGAGCTGCACGCCAAGCCGGGCGACACGGTGACCGAGGGCCAGCCCCTGCTGACCCTGCACACCGACACCCCCGAGCGCTTCGAGTACGCGCTCCAGGCGGTGGCGGGCTCCTACGACATCGCGGCCCCGGGCACGGCCTTCCAGGCCACGCCGGTGGTGCGGGAACGTATCGCCTGACCTGCGCCAAGCGGCCGTAGGCAGTTGATGTCCCGCCCCTTTCGGGTGAACGGGACCGGTGGACCTCCGCCGGTCCCGTTCGGCATGCTGGGATCGGTGACGCACCGATAGGAGACCGCCATGAGCGCACTCACCGTCAGCCAGGACTCCGACCAGAACTGGGACGACCTCGTCCGGTACTGGGAGGAGATGGAATGGCCCGAGGGCAGCAAGGTGGAGATCATCGAGGGGATCATCACCGTGTCACCTGCTCCCGCGTTCCGCCACAATGTGATCGCGGCCCGCATCCAGCGTCGCCTCTACTCAGTGATCCCCGAGGACTGGGAAATCTTCCAGACACTGGCCATCGCCGTGCCGTCCCGACTGGGCATGCTCATCCCGGACCTGGTGGTGGCTCCGGTGCCGGAACATACGGAGTCGGACTCCCACATCCCCGCCGCCCTCGCCGAACTCGTCGTCGAGGTCACCTCCAGGTCCAACGCCGGCCACGACCGCGTCGGCAAGCCCGCCGCCTACGCCACCGCCGGTATCCCGCTGTACCTCCTGGTCGACCGCTGGGCCCCCGGAGGCCCCACCGCGACGCTCTACGGCGAACCGAAAGGCGACGTCTACCGGGTCCTCAAGGCGGTCAAGTTCGGCGACCTCATCGAGTTGCCGGAGCCGTTCGGCCTCACCATCGACACGAGCGAGTTCCCGGTCGACTGATCCGGCGTCACCCCAACACCGCCGCCACCCCCACCAGCACCGGCACGGACACCACCGTCGACAGCAGGATCGACTCGCGGGCCAGGGATTCGGCCACCCGGTAGCGGCCGGCGTAGGTGAAGAGGTTCTGGGCGCCCGGGAGGGCCGCGGTCACCACCACGTCCAGCAGAGGGGCGCCGTGCAGGCCGAAGACGCCCCGCGCCAGCACCCACGCCACCAGCGGCTGGCCCAGTGACTTCAGCGCGACGGACAGCAGGACCAGGTGGCTGTCCCGTCCCCGGCCGGGCGCCGGGCTGCCGTGCAGGGACATGCCGAAGACCAGCAGGGCCGCCGGGACGGACATGTCGCCGAGCAGGGTCAGGGGGTTCAGCAGCGGACCGGGCAGGTGCCAGCCCGCCGCCGACACCACCACCCCCGACAGCGAGCCCACCGCGACCGGATTGCGCAGCGGGGTCAGCAGACGCCGCCATACCGTGCCCTTCTCGCCGCCGCCCGACAGGTCCAGGACCGTGAGCGCGACCGGGGTGACCAGGACGACCTGGAACAGCAGCACCGGCGCCACCAGCGACGCGTCGCCCAGCACGTACGCGGCGATCGGAATGCCGAGGTTGCCCGAGTTGACGTAACCGGAGCACAGCGCGCCGATCGTGGTGCGGCCCACGCCCCAGCGGCGTACCGCACCGACCGCGACGAAGACCCCCGCGACCACGGCCGTGCTGAGCGCCGTCACCAGCAGACGGCCGGAGAACAGGACCGACAGGTCGGCCCGCGCGAGGGTCGTGAAGAGGAGCGCCGGACCGGCCACCGTGAAGGCCAGCCGGGTCAGCACCTCGCCGCCCTGCCCGCCGAGCGTCCCGCGCCGCCCGAGCACGTAGCCCACCCCGATGACGACCGCGATCACCGCGAACCCGCTCAGCACCCCCGCCACAGGGCCAACCCTGCGAGGAAGAGGGGGCACGGGTCAATGTGATCTCCGCCGGCCGGGACACAGCGTGAGCCCGCGCCCCCGATGAGTTCCGCCCGGCCCGGCGGTCTACCGCACGTGGATGCCGAGACTCCCGCCGTGCTGGTGCTGCCCGGGCCCGTCCGTCGGGACGACGTGCCGGGGCTGTGTGCCGATGTGCGGGCGCTGCTGGAGGCCGGCGGGACCGGGGTGGTCGTGTGCGACGTGGGCGGGCTCGGGCCGCCGGGGCTGGCGGTCGTCGACCTGCTGGCCCGGCTGGAGCTGACCGCCCGCCGGGCCGGCGGGCGGATACGGCTGCGGGACCCCGACCCCGCGCTACGCGCCCTTCTCGGCCTCGTCGGACTCCGCTTCCAGGTGGAGGGGCAGGCCGAAGAGCGGGAACCAGCGCTGGGTGTCGAGGAAGCAGTGGAATCCGGTGATCCGGCCGTCTGAGATCTCCAGCACCTGCACCGCCCACGGGCTGAACCCGCCGTTCTCCGGGTCCGGCTTGTAGTGCGCGAAGCCCGGCAGGCCGTTGGCCTGGACCGGCAGGAGCCGGGAACCGGCGCAGGAGGCGCCCAGGGTGGTCATGAAACCGGTGATGTCCGCGGTGCCGCGCAGCCACAGGTCGAACGGCGGCATCGTCATGATGGCGTCCTCGTGCAGCAGCGCCGTCAGCGCCGTCATGTCATAGCCCTCGAACGCCTTGACGTACCGCTCCAGCAGCTTCTGCTGCTCCTCGTCCAGCGGATCGGACACCGCCCCCTCGGCACCCGCCTGCCCGCGCTCCGCGAGCGTGGCCCGGGCCCGCTGCAAGGCGCTGTTCACCGAGGCGACCGTGGTGTCCAGCAGCTCGGCCACCTCGCTCGCCCGCCAGGCCAGCACCTCGCGCAGGATCAGCACCGCCCGCTGCTTGGGCGGCAACTGCTGCAGGGCCGCCATGAAGGCGAGCCGGATCGACTCCTTGGCGACCGCCGCCTCCGCCGGGTCCTCCACGGTCGGCAGCACACGCGCGTCAGGCATCGGCTCCAGCCAGGTGTTGTCCGGGCGCGGGGAGAGCGCCGCCTGCGCGAGCGGGGTCGCCTCCGACAGGTCCATCGGCCGGGCCCGCTTGCTGCCCGCCGCCAGCATGTCCAGGCACACGTTCGTCGCGATCCGGTACAGCCACGAGCGCAGGCTGGAACGGCCCTCGAACTTGTCGTAGCTCCGCCAGGCCCGCACCAGGGTGTCCTGCACCGCGTCCTCGGCCTCGAAGGAGGAACCGAGCATCCGGTAGCAGTACCCGGTCAGCTCGGTCCGGTGCTTCTCCAGTGCGACGTCCAGATCCACCGTCGCCGTGCTGTTGCCCATCGTCCACCCACCCCTGTGGCCGTCCCTGTAGCGCGCCTTCGCGCCCCAGCACTTGGGAAGCTACCGCAGCCCACTGACAATGGCCCCCGGAGTGGGAAAAGGCCCAGCTCAAAGTGGTTGCTCAAGGGAGCTGGGCGGCGTGCGCCGCCTCAGTGCGCGCCCACCGGCTCCCGTCGGGCCGTCGCCCGGGCCGCCCGCGAGCCGAGGACGGTGATCGAGACGACGCCGAGGACCGCGAGGAGGCCGACGCCGACCGTGCCCGTCCAGCCGTTCGCGTGGAAGGCCAGCGCACCGACCGTGCTGCCGACGCTGGAGCCGATGTAGTACGCGGACTGGTACAGCGCCGACGCCTGCGCCCGGCCCCGCGTGGCCGTCTTGCTGACCGCCGAGGAGGCCACCGCGTGCCCGGCGAAGAAGCCGGCCGTGATCAGCACCAGGCCCGCCAGGACCAGCAGCAGGGAGGCGGTCAGGGACAGCAGCAGCCCCGCCGCCGTCGTACCGCCCGCCAGGTACAGCGCGCCCCGGCGGCCGAACCGGCCCACCAGCCGGCCCGCGGCCGACGCGGAAACCGTGCCCACGAGGTAGACCAGGAAGATCGAACCCACGATGCCCTGCGGCAGCCCGAACGGCGCCGCCGTCAGCCGGTAGCCGATCACCGTGTACACACCGCCGAACACCGTCATGAACAGCGCGCCGATCGCGTACAGGCGGCGCAGCAGCGGGTCGGAGAGGTGGCCGCGGACGGTGCCGAGCAGGATCCGCGGGCGCAGCGAACCTGCCGCGAAGTGCTTCGGGGCCGGCAGCAGCAGCCGGAACGCCACCGCGCACGCGACCGCGAGTGCGCCGATCACCCCGACCGACACCCGCCAGCCCCACTCCTGCGCGACCCAGCCGGTGATCACCCGGCCGCTCATGCCGCCCACGCTGTTGCCCGCGACGAACAGCCCGATCGCCGTGACCAGCGCCTTCGGCTGCACCTCCTCCGCCAGGTACGCCTGCGCCGAGGCCGGCAGCCCGGCCAGCGCCGCGCCCTGCACCGCGCGCAGCACCACCAGCGCGCCGAGCGACGGCGCGAAGGGCACCAGCATGCCGACCGTGACGGCGACGGCCAGCGAGGCGGTCATCACCGTACGGCGCCCGAACCGCTCCGACAGCGCGCTCATCGGCAGGACGAACAGCGCCAGCCCGCCGGTCGCGGCGGCCACGGTCCAGCTCGCCTCGCTCGCGGCGACCCCGAACTCCCCGGAGATCAGCGGCAGCAGGGCCTGGGTGGAGTAGAGGAGGGCGAAGGTCGCGACTCCGGCGAGGAACAGGGCGAGGCTCATCCGGCGGTAGCCGGGGCCGCCCGGGGTCAGCCGGGAGTCGGAGTCGGAGGTACGGACGGGCGGAACGGCGCCCACGCTGGTGGACGCCCCGGTACTGGCGGGAGACATGCCTCGACCGTAGATACGGCCCAACTCATGCGTCCAATGCATGGAAAAGCCATAATCGTTCCCATGGTGCATCAGCAGAGCTCACAGGCGCGACTGTCACCGTCCAGTGACACAGAAGACATGGCGCTGTTGCTCGCGCCCCGCCTCGCGTACTTCGCCGGCGTGGCCCGCACCGAGCACGTCACCCGGGCCGCGCGGGAGCTGAACGTCCCCCAGTCCACCCTGTCCCGGGCGATGGTCCGCCTGGAGCAGGACCTGGGCGTCGACCTCTTCGCCCGTCACGGCCGCACGGTCTCCCTGACCCCCGCAGGCCGCACCTTCCTCGCCTCCGTCGAGCGGGCCCTCGCCGAGATCGAGCGCGCCGCCGAGGAGGTCCGCGCGGACGCCGACCCGGCCACCGGCAAGGTCGCCTTCGGCTTCCTGCACACCATGGGTGCCGAGACCGTACCCGGCCTGCTGCACGCCTTCCGCGCCGACCACCCGCGCGTCCGCTTCAGCCTCGTCCAGAACTACGGCGAGGCCATGCTGGAGGGGCTCCGCGCCGGCGAACTCGACCTCTGCCTCACCTCACCCGTCCCCGACGCCCCCGACCTGGTCGCCCGCCGCCTGGACGAGCAGAAACTCCGCCTGGTCGTCCCCGCGGACCACCGCCTGGTCGCCCGCCGCCGCATCCGCCTGGCAGAGGCGGCCGAGGAAACCTTCGTCACCCTGGAACCGGGTTACGGCCTCCGCCGCATCACGGACGACCTCTGCCGCGAGGCCGGCTTCAAGCCCCGCGTCGCCTTCGAGGGCGAGGAGGCGGAGACGCTGCGGGGCCTGGTCGCGGCGGGCCTGGGTGTCGCCCTCCTGCCCCCGCCGACGGTCCCGCGCCCGGGCGTGGTCGAACTGACGGTCACGGCCCCGAAGGCGGCCCGCGAAATCGGCGTGGCCTGGCTGGCCGACCGCCCGGACACCCCACCGGTGGCTGCCTTCAAGAAGTTCCTGCTGTCACGGAGGGGCAACCTGCTGCCCACCTGAGGGCCGCCGGCCCAGGGGTTCGGGCTGTTCCGGAGACAGCCGACCCCCGGCCCCTACCGCTTCAACGACTTGCCGAACCCCGCGGCCAACGGCATCCGAAGCCCGATCGGCGGCGGCGCGGCCAACGCGTCCTCCACAGGGCGGGACACCGAGTGCCCGAACAACGCGCCCATCACGAAGTCCACCGCCAGACAGAGCACTTCGTTCCGATGCCCGTGCAACCCGTGCCCGTCGGAGTGCACTTCGAACCGGCACACCTCCCGGTTCGCCTTCTTCGCCCGCGCCGCGAACCGGAACGACAGCTCGGGATCGGTCCGTTCGTCGTTCGTGCCGTGGGCGATCAGCACCCGCCGCCCGACCAGCTGCTTCACCGGCTCGGCCGGCGCGGCGACGTCCTCCTCCGGCAGCCAGGGGGCGAGCGCCACCACGGAGTTGACCGCCTCGTGCCCGCCGGCCCGGAGCGCAGCGCGTCCGCCCATGTCCACGCCGACCAGGCACACGGGAACGTCCCCGTACCGTCGTACGACCTCGTCGGCGGCCCACTCGGCGTCCGCCGCCAGATGGGCCTCGCTGCCGTTCCAGCCCCGGTAGCGGTACTGCACGGCATGGACGGCCAGTCCCTCGCTCCGGCCCGCGCGGGCGAGCGCGCGGCCCAGGGAGCGGACGAGGGTCATCGCCCGGACAGGGGACGGCCGGCGGACGGAGACCTCCTCCCCGCCCGGGAGCAGCAGCACCGCTCCGCTCACCGACGTCGGCTCCGCGCCGACTGCCTTCCCCAGCCCGGCCGTTCGGACCGGCGTCGCTTGCTGTCCCATGGCAGAACAGTGTCAGAAGGGGCGGTGTACTAAACCCGTGCGCCCGGTCACCGTTGCGTATCGACGGAAAAGCGCCGGGAAACCGCTGTCACGCACCGGGCGCTCTACGCGCGTAGGAGTTAGAGTGCGGAAATGACGAGCCAGACCGCACCGACCGGGAACGCCCCCACGGCGGACCAGGTCCGCCGGGCGCCCAAGGTACTGCTGCACGATCATCTCGACGGCGGGCTCCGCCCGGGCACCGTCGTCGACCTCGCCCGGGAGACCGGGTACGCCGACCTTCCCGAGACCGACCCGGACAAGCTGGGCATCTGGTTCCAGGAGGCCGCCGACTCCGGCTCGCTGGAACGGTATCTGGAGACCTTCCGGCACACCGTCGGCGTGCTCCAGACCAAGGAGGCACTGGTCCGGGTCGCCCGGGAGTGCGCCGAGGACCTCGCCGAGGACGGGGTCGTCTACGCCGAGGTGCGCTACGCGCCCGAGCAGCACCTCGACGGGGGGCTGTCCCTGGAGGAGGTCGTCGAAGCCGTCAACGAGGGGTTCCGGCAGGGGGAGCGGCTCGCCCGCGAGAACGGCCACCGCATCCGGGTCGGCGCCCTGCTGACCGCCATGCGGCACGCCGCCCGCTCCCTGGAGATCGCCGAACTCGCCAACCGCTACCGGGACTCGGGCGTGGTCGGCTTCGACATCGCCGGTGCCGAGGCCGGCTACCCGCCCACCCGGCACCTGGACGCCTTCGAATACCTCAAGCGCGAGAACAACCACTTCACCATCCACGCGGGTGAGGCCTTCGGGCTGCCGTCCATCTGGCAGGCGCTCCAGTGGTGCGGTGCCGACCGGCTCGGGCACGGCGTGCGGATCATCGACGACATCGAGGTCCGCGACGACGGCTCGGTGAAGCTGGGCCGGCTCGCCTCCTACGTGCGGGACAAGCGGATCCCGTTGGAGCTGTGCCCCAGCTCCAACCTCCAGACCGGGGCCGCGCCCTCCTACGCCGAGCACCCCATCGGGCTGCTGCGCCGGCTGCACTTCCGGGCCACCGTGAACACCGACAACCGGCTGATGTCGCACACCACGATGAGCCGGGAATTCGAGCACCTCGTCGAGGCGTTCGGTTACACGCTCGACGATCTCCAGTGGTTCTCCGTCAATGCGATGAAATCAGCGTTCATTCCTTTCGATGAACGACTCGCGATGATCAATGACGTCATCAAGCCTGGATACGCGGAGCTGAAATCCGAATGGCTGTTCCGGCAGACCGCGTCCACCAGCGGTTCTTCCGGCTCTGACGGGTAGCGGCCGGGTTCTCGCCGGAACGGAATGCGGGCGCGCTTTCACAAGGCGTCCGCATTTCGGTGTTTGCGGCGGGTGGCCGCGGATGTTTACGGTCGTGGACCGCTCAGATCGTTCGTGATCTCCCGTCTCCGCATGCAAGGACGCATTCACCATGAAGCAGTCTGCTGCCAAGACCCTCGGTGTCGCCGCCCTCGGCGCCGCTTTCGCCGCCGCCGGTGCGGGCGCGGCCGACGCGGCCCCGGCCAGCCCCGACGCCGGCCAGGCGCTGAACACCGTCACCAGGGCCCTGCCGCCCGAGCAGATCGTCGAGGCGCTGCCGGACAGCGGTGCCGTGAAGACGGTGAAGCCCGTGGCCAAGCGGGGTGTCGCCGCGGCTCTGCCGGCCGTCGGCAAGGGTGCGGCCGCCGGGCGGCCTGTCGCCAAGGGCGTCCGCGCCGGGGGGCCGACCAAGCCGGCCGCCGGCCTGCTCGGCGGACTGCCGGTGCGGGGTCTGCCCACGCACGGAGTGCCGATCAACGGGATCCCGGTCGGCTGAGCCCGGCTCCTGTCCGACGCGTGCGGGGGCGCTCCGGTAGGTCCGGACGCGCCCCTGTGGCGTGCCCGCGCCCGCGCGGGTGCCCGGGCTCACCAGGCGGTGCGGGCCTTGTCCTCGGACGGCAGCAGCAGCCACAGCGCTATGTAGAGCAGGAACTGCGGGCCCGGCAGCAGGCAGGACACCAGGAAGATCACCCGCATCGTCGTCGCCGAGGTGCCGAAGCGCCGGGCCAGTCCGGCGCAGACTCCGCCGATCATGCGGCCGTGGGTGGGGCGGGCAAGGGCGGTCATGTCGGCTCCTCCGTGGTCGTCGGCTCGCTCACGAGCCGGTGGCGGGCCCCGTGTGGGACCCCTCAACTGCCTTCTACGGTACGGAGACGAAGGGGACGAAGCATCACTCTAAGGGGCGATCCCGACCCTGGGAATCGTCGGGGTACGGCCCTGAGACAGCTCCTCCTGGACGGTGACCGCCGGCTCGGGCGCGCCGGACTCCCGCACGTCCCGGCGTCGCAGCCGGGCGCGGGCCGCCGGTACGACGGCCAGGTGGGCCAGGACGACTCCCGCCGTGTTCAGCAGCAGCGAGTCGACGTCCACGACCCTGCCCGGCACGCCGGTCTGCAACAGGGCGATGCCGAGGGAGACGAGGGCGCCGGCCGCGGCCGTACGGATCAGGGACGCGACCGGGGAGACGGTGAGCCTGCCGTGCGCCATCGGCAGCAGCACGCCCAGCGGGGCGAGCAGCGCGAGACCCTCACCGAGGGGTCTGACCGCCTGGGGCCAGCCCAGCGCCAGGTCGGCCCGGATGCCGGCCAGTGGGCGCAGGTTCGGGGGCATCACCCAGGGGACGTCCAGGGGGCGCAGCATCAGCCAGGCGACGAGGGCGAGATGTGCGACGAGGAGGACACCTCCTGTCACACGGATGCGGATCGCGGCGCTGCCGCCGATGGAGCCTTGACGCTGCACGACCCCCTAGACGCGGGGGCGGGGCCGATTGGTTCCGCCGTGGAAACGTTTTGGCTTGTGTGCCGTGTGCGGCGGCTGGGCGGCGGGCTCGGCTCACCTGCCCGGTACCGGTACCTGCGGGGTGCTCCCGCGGGCCGGGGGTGGGGCGCTCACCGGCGCCGGCAAGGTGCCGCTGCGCCCACCCGTGCCGCCCCGGCGGCACGACTGCCCGCAGCTGCGGCCGCACGGCACTCCGCAGCCGGGAAGCGCCCCGAAGGGGCGCGGGGAACCGCGCGAGCGGCCACCACGGATCCGCAGCCGGGCGACGGACGCGGGCCCCACGGCGGGAACCCGCTCCCCTCGCCACGGCGCAGGGCAACTGTCACGCCGCCTCGCCAAGGGCCCCCGCCACGACGCCCCCGCCAAGGTCGCCACGACGCCCCCCGGCGAAGGCCGACCGTTACGCCGCCCCAGCCAAGCGCAGCGCTAGGCGCCCGGCACCCCGCTGGACGGCGGCTGTGTGGTGCCCGGGTGGTCGCGGACCTGGTCCGTGCACGCGTAGCGGCGCAGGGGGTCCGGGGCGGGGCCGGCCAGGATGACCGAGCCGTCGTCCTCCGTCGCCGCCGAGTCGGACAGGGTGCACACCAGCTGGGCCAGTGCGTAGGAGGTGAGCCCCGACGGAGCCGTGCTCAGCCGGAGCGTGTCCTCGGGGTCCTTCGGGCCGGGCCCGCTCACCCGGAGGCCGCCCGGCACGTGCGTCGTATAGCCCGCGGAGCGCTCCGCGGCGGACGGCGACGTGGCGAGCTGGTCCAGCAGCCCCTGCGCCACGATCACCCGCCGCCGGGCGTCCGGGGTTCCCTCAGGGACCCGCACGGTCCGGTCGACGGCCACCAGGGACGCCCCGCACAGCAGGAACACCTGCACCGGGACCCCGCGCGAGGACTGCGCGGACACATCGGGCCCGGCCAGCGAGCACGGCACCCGGGACGGCGCCGGCCCGAAGTCGGTCGGCACCTCGGTGGCCCGGATGCCGCAGCCGGTGAGCAGCACGCCCAGGAGGGGCAGCGCCAGCAGGCGTCGTACGGTCATGACCCCTCCTTCCCCGAACCGTCGTGGCCGGTCTCGCCGCCCTCGGTGTCCCCGCCGTCCTCCTCGGTCAGCCGGGAGGCGTCCCGTGGCAGCCGGAGCGTGAACACCGCCCCGCCCTCCGGGGAGTTGGCCGCGGTGATCTCGCCGCCGTGGATGTGGGCGTTCTCCAGGGCGATGGACAGGCCTAGCCCGCTGCCCTCGGAGCGCGGCCGGGAGGCGCTCGCCTTGTAGAAGCGGTCGAAGACGTGCGGGAGGACGTCCTCCGGGATGCCGGGCCCGTGGTCGCGGACCTGGATCTCGATCGAGTCGTCCGCCTCCCGGACCGACACCCGCACCGGCGACCCGCCGTGCTTGAGCGCGTTGCCGATCAGGTTGGCGAGGATGACGTCCAGCCGGCGCGGGTCCAGCTGGGCGTGGATGCCGCGCTCGGCGTCCAGCTCGACGGCGTCCAGCCAGGCGCGGGCGTCGATGCACGCGGTGATCTGGTCGGCGATGTCGACGTCGTCCAGGACCAGCCGGGCGGTGCCCGCGTCGAAGCGGGTGACCTCCATCAGGTTCTCGACGAGGTCGTTCAGCCGCCGGGTCTCGCTGACCACCAGCCGGACGGCGGGCTCGATCATCGGGTCCATGCTGCCGGTCTCCGCCTCCAGCTCCTCCTCCAGCACCTCCGTGACGGCGGTGATGGCGGTGAGCGGCGTCCGCAGCTCATGGCTCATGTCGGCCACGAAGCGGCGCGAGGCATCGTCCCGCGCGGCCATCTCCGCGACCCGCTGCTCCAGCGCCTCGGCCGCGAGGTTGAACGTCCGTGACAGGTCGGCGAGTTCGTCGGTGCCGGACACCCGCAGCCGGGTGTCCAGCCTGCCCTCGCCGAGCCGTCGCGCGGCCACGCCGAGCCGGTGCACGGGCTTCAGCACGGTCGTGGCGGCGGCCTGCGCGAGCAGCGCGGCGCCGATCAGCGCGAGCCCGGTGGCGATGCCCAGCGACCAGGCCAGCGAGTTCAGGTCCTTGGCCTCCGGCTCCAGGGACTTCGCCATGTAGCCGGTCGGACCGCCGCCGATCACGCGCGTACCGGCCACCAGGTAGGGCGTGCCGTGGTCCACGACCCGCTGCCAGTACAGGTGGTACGGCTCCTTGTTGGAGTCGGTCACCTTCTGCCGCTTGGTCACGGCGGCCCGCAGCGACCGGGGCACGTCCTCCAGCGAGAAGCCGTTGATGCCGCCCGAGTTGCCGTACACGGTCTTGCCGTCGGCGTCCCGGGCGACCAGGAGCACGCTGAAGTGCTGGCTGCTGGCGGCCATCTGGCCGGCCGCGCGCTGCAACTGGTCCTGCGTCGGGTGTTCCGGCAGCGCGCCCGCGCGGTTCTGCATCTCCTGCCGGAAGTCGCGCAGCACCGCGTCCTGGGCGCGGGTGAGCACGGCCTCCCGGTTGAGCCAGTAGGCGATGCCGGACGCCGACACGGCGGCCGTGAGGGCCACCAGCCCGAAGACGACGACCAGTCGCAGCCTGAGGCTGGTGAACCTGAGCCGCGACAGACTTCCCTTGCGCCCCGCGGCCCAGCCGCGCAGCCCCCCTTGCGTATCGGTCACTGAGGGGCGTCCAGGCGGTAGCCGACACCACGGACGGTACGGATGAGCGTCGGCGACGACGGCACGTCCTCCACCTTCGCGCGCAGCCGCTGCACACACGCGTCGACCAGGCGCGAGTCACCGAGGTAGTCGTGCTCCCACACCAGCCGCAGCAGCTGCTGCCGGGACAGCGCCTGACCGGGCCGCCGGCTCAGCTCCAGCAGCAGCCGCAGCTCGGTCGGGGTCAGCTGGAGGTCCTCGCCGTTCTTCGTGACGGTCATCGCCGACCGGTCGATGACGAGGCTGCCGAAGGTCGCCGAGTCGCTGGACTCCCGCTCCCCGCGCCGCAGCACGGCCCGGATCCGGGCGTCCAGCACCCGCCCCTGCACCGGCTTGACGACATAGTCGTCGGCGCCGGACTCCAGTCCGACCACGACGTCGATGTCGTCGCTGCGCGCGGTCAGCAGGATGATCGGCAGCTGGTCCGTGCGCCGGATGCGCCGGCACACCTCGAACCCGTCGATGCCGGGCAGCATCACGTCCAGCACGATGAGGTCCGGCCGCTGCTCGCGCAGCAGCTTCAGACCGTCCTCGCCGCTGGCAGCGGTGGCCACCCGGTGTCCCTGGCGCGTCAGGGAGAGCTCCAGGGCCGTACGGATGGCGTCGTCGTCCTCGATCAGCAACAGGGAAGGCACGGGCTCATTCTGGCCCATGGAGGGGTCGCCGTACGACCTGCCGGTACCAGGCCATCCATAGCGCCACCACCTGTGCGCGGTGTGTGACCTCCCTGGGCGGGACCCCTGTGACAGGTCTGTGACAGTCGGCAGACATGGCCATGAAGTCACCCCGGCAGTCTTTTGGGCACGGGCAAGGCCGCCGGCCGGAACCAGCCCGGGGCAGGACAGAGTCACCGGAAGTCCACGACGGGGAGCGCGAGATGAACACGCTGCACAGCATCAGCACCAGCGCAGTGGTCACGCGTCTGCACGACGTGCACCGGGGCAACGAGAAGTCCGGTGCTGTGAGCGGGCGGGGGTGCGCTCGCGGCACCGGGCGTCAGCACACCGCGTACATGGCGGTGGTTGACGCACGGGGGGAGGCTCACGGGGGAGCCGCGTACAGGGAGGACTCGGGGGAGCGTCGTTCTCCGGCCGAGGCTGTGGATGCCGAAGCGGCGTTCACCGCCTACGTCCAGGAGCGCCGCGCCTCCCTGTACGCCACCGCCTACCACCTGACCGGCGACCGCTTCGAGGCCGAGGACCTGCTGCAGAGCGCGCTGTTCTCGACGTACAAGGCGTGGGACCGGATCAGCGACAAGGCCGCGGTCGGCGGATACCTCCGCCGCACCATGACCAACCTGCACATCAGCGCCTGGCGGCGCCGCAAGCTGAACGAGTACCCGACCGAGGAACTGCCGGAGACGCCCGGCGAGACGGACGCGATGCGCGGCACCGAGCTGCGCGCGGTCCTGTGGCAGGCGCTGGCCCGGCTGCCCGAACTCCAGCGCACCATGCTGGTCCTGCGCTACTACGAGGGCCGCACGGACCCGGAGATCGCGGACATCCTCGGCATCAGTGTCGGCACGGTGAAGTCCAGCATCTGGCGCTCGCTGCGCCGGCTGCGCGAGGACGAGGTCCTCAGCTTCGGCCGTGACGAGGAGGACACCTTCGGCGAACTGGTCGCCTGAGGTCCGGGGGGACAACGGGGGAGAACCGGGGGGCCACTGGGGGGTGGACCTGCGGGGGAACACGGGGGAAAGCGGGGGAGCAACGAGAGCGGGGCTGGTGGGCCGGGGGGGCCTACCAGCCCCTTTCTCTGTGCCACGAGGCGCGGTCGAGGCGCGTACGAGCGTTACGCCGCCGTCCGCTGCCGTGCCTGACGGCCCGCCGCCGCTGCCTCGAGCCGGCCCAGGGCCTCGTCCCGGTCGCAGGGATGCGCGCCGAGCGACACCTGGCGGGTGACGATCGACCGCTCCGCGCGCATCAGCCGCCAGCCGCGGCGCAGCAGGAACGGCACCGACTTGCGGCCCTCCTTCAGATCGCGCAGGAAGCGCCGCCGGAAGGTGGTGACCGGGCCCCGGGACAGGCACAGCGCGTCCGCGAGCAGGCCCAGTTCCCGGCAGCGCTCGACGATCTCCGCGGCGAAGATGCCCTCCGCGATGAACAGCGGGGTACGGCCGATGTGCAGCGTCTCCTCGCCGGTACGGGCGCTCAGCGAGATGTCGTACACCGGCACCGGCGTCGACCCCGTGGCGCACAGCCGGGCGATGGCCTCGACGGCGACGTCCGCGTCCCACGACTCCGGGTGGTCCCAGTCGATGTCCGAACTCCCCTCCACCAGGGGCAGAGTCGGATCGTCACCCTCCTTGTAGAAGTCGTCCAGGCGCAGCACGGGGAGCCCGGAACGGGCGGCGACGAGTGACTTGCCCGAGCCCGAGGGGCCGCACAGCAGCACGACACGGGCGGGGGCCGGGGGATGAATGCTCACGGAACACCAGTTTGACGCATGGGGGGCGCCCTGCCGACCCCGCGGGTCGGCTTTTGAGCGTGAGTCTCGCCTCAACTACCCTACGTGTCGACACCCTTACCCTGCGCACCAGAAGGTGGCACCAGCGATGGCCCGACACACCTCCCCCCTGCACTCCACCGCGCAGCGCGCCCTGATCGTCCTCGCGACCGCCGGAGCGGCCCTGGGCGCGGGGGCGGCGACGGCGTCCGCCGACTCGATCCCCGGAGTGGGCCTCAACCACCGCCCGGCGAACCTCGGCAACGTCGACCCCCAGGCGGGCGCACGCGCCCTGACCGGCATGGCGGGTTACGTGACCGGCCCGGTCGCGGGCCTCAAGCCGAACCCGCTCGCGGGCACGGGCGTGGACCCGCTCGACAACGGCGTGGGCACGCAGGTGGCCGACTTCAAGCCGGTCGGCTCCCAGGCGCTGACGCGCCCGCTGGCCCAGGCGCCCTCGCTCGGCAGCGTCCCGGTGCTGGGGCAGGTCCTCGGAGCCCCGGGCCGCTGAGGGCACCCCGGACGGGGTGGGGGAACTGCGCGACGAGCCACCACGCGCCCGCGGCCGGCCGGCAGCCGCAGTTCCCCACCGGGGACCCCGTCAGTAGGAAGAACCCGCCGCGCCCAGCGACCCCGTCGGGTGCCACACGGTCTTCGTCTCCAGGAACGCCGTCATGTGATCGATGCCGGGCGTCTCGAAGTAATCCACAGCCTGTGGACGGAGTACGCGCTTCAGGTTGTCGGCCGCGGCGATCTCCAGCTCCTTCGCCAGTTCCCCGTCCGCGCCCGCGAGGTCGATCGCGTTGACGTCCTGGTGCGCGGCCAGCGGCGCCGCGATCTCCGCCGTACGGCCGGACAGGACGTTGACGACACCGCCGGGGACGTCGGAGGTGGCCAGCACCTCGCCCAGGGACAGGGCCGGCAGCGGGGCCTTCTCGGAGGCGATCACGACCGCCGTGTTGCCGGTGGCGATGACCGGGGCCACGACGGACACCAGGCCGAGGAAGGACGACTCCTGCGGGGCCAGGACGGCGACGACGCCGGTCGGCTCCGGGGAGGAGAGGTTGAAGTACGGGCCCGCGACCGGGTTGGCGCCGCCGATCACCTGGGCGATCTTGTCCGTCCAGCCCGCGTACCAGACCCAGCGGTCGATCGTCGCCTCCACGACGGCCGCCGCCTTCGACTTCGACAGGCCCTCCGCGTCCGCGACCTCCCGGACGAACTGCTCCCTGCGGCCCTCCAGCATCTCCGCGACGCGGTAGAGGACCTGGCCGCGGTTGTAGGCGGTCGCGCCGGACCAGCCGCCGAACGCCTTGCGCGCGGCGACCACCGCGTCACGGGCGTCCTTGCGGGAGGACAGCGGAGCGTTGGCCAGCCAGTTGCCCTTCGAGTCCTGCACCTCGTACACCCGGCCGCTCTCGGAACGCGGGAACTTCCCGCCGACGTACAGCTTGTAGGTCTTGAACACACTGAGTCGGTCAGACATCGAGGTACGCCTCCAGGCCGTGGCGGCCGCCCTCGCGGCCGAAGCCCGACTCCTTGTAGCCGCCGAACGGCGAGGTCGGGTCGAACTTGTTGAACGTGTTGGACCAGACGACACCGGCGCGCAGCTTGTTCGCGACGGCCAGGATGCGCGAGCCCTTCTCGGTCCAGATGCCGGCCGAGAGGCCGTACTGGGTGTTGTTCGCCTTGGCGACGGCCTCGTCGGGCGTGCGGAAGGTGAGGACCGACAGCACCGGGCCGAAGATCTCGTCGCGGGCGATGGTGTGCGCCTGGGTGACGTTCGTGAACAGCGTCGGGGCGAACCAGTAACCGGAGGAGGGCAGTTCACAGGCCGGGGACCAGCGCTCGGCGCCCTCCGCCTCGCCCCGCTCGGCCAGCGCGGTGATCCGCGCGAGCTGTTCGGCGGAGTTGATCGCGCCGATGTCGGTGTTCTTGTCCAGCGGGTCGCCGAGGCGGAGCATGGACAGGCGGCGCTTGAGGGAGTCCAGCAGCTCGTCCTGGATCGACTCCTGCACCAGGAGGCGGGAGCCCGCGCAGCAGACCTGGCCCTGGTTGAAGAAGATGCCGGTGACGATGCCCTCGACGGCCTGGTCGATCGGCGCGTCGTCGAAGACGATGTTGGCGCCCTTGCCGCCCAGTTCGAGGGTGAGCTTCTTGCGGGTGCCGGCGACCGTGCGGGCGATCTCCTTGCCGACGGCCGTGGAACCGGTGAAGGCGACCTTGTTCACGTCCGGGTGCGCGACCAGCGCGGCGCCCGTGTCGCCGTAGCCCGGGAGGATGTTGACGACACCCTTGGGCAGGCCCGCCTGGCGGCAGATGTCCGCGAAGAACAGGGCGGACAGCGGGGTGGTCTCGGCGGGCTTCAGGACGACCGTGTTGCCGGTCGCGAGGGCCGGGGCGATCTTCCACGCCAGCATCAGCAGCGGGAAGTTCCACGGGATGACCTGGCCGGCCACGCCCAGCGGCCTCGGGTCCGGGCCGAAGCCGGCGTGGCCGAGCTTGTCGGCCCAGCCCGCGTAGTAGAAGAAGTGCGCGGCGACCAGCGGGAGGTCCGCGTCGCGGGTCTCCTTGATCGGCTTGCCGTTGTCCAGCGTCTCCAGGACCGCCAGCTCACGGCTGCGCTCCTGGATGATCCGGGCGATGCGGAACAGGTACTTGGCGCGCTCGGAGCCGGGCAGCGCGGACCACTTCTCGAACGCCTTGCGGGCGGCCTTGACGGCACGGTCGACGTCCTCGGCGCCGGCCTGGGCGACCTCGGCGAGGACCTCCTCGGTCGACGGGGAGACCGTCTTGAAGACCTTGCCGTCGGCGGCCTCGGTGAACTCGCCGTCGATGAACAGGCCGTACGAGGCGGCGATGTCGACGACCGAGCGGGACTCGGGCGCGGGTGCGTACTCGAATGCGGATGCCATGGGGATCAGTCCACCGTCACGTAGTCGGGGCCGGAGTAGCGGCCGGTCGCCAGCTTCTGGCGCTGCATCAGCAGGTCGTTCAGGAGCGAGGAGGCGCCGAAGCGGAACCAGTGGTTGTCCAGCCAGTCCTCGCCGACGGTCTCGTTGACCAGGACCAGGAACTTGATCGCGTCCTTGCTGGTGCGGATGCCGCCCGCCGGCTTCACGCCGACCTGGACGCCGGTCTGGGCCCGGAAGTCGCGGACCGCCTCCAGCATCAGGAGGGTGTTCGCGGGCGTGGCGTTGACGGCGACCTTGCCCGTCGACGTCTTGATGAAGTCGGCGCCGGCCAGCATGCCGAGCCAGGAGGCGCGGCGGATGTTGTCGTACGTCGACAGCTCGCCGGTCTCGAAGATGACCTTGAGGCGGGCGCTCGTCCCGCAGGCCTCCTTCACGGCGACGATCTCGTCGTACACCTTCAGGAACTTGCCGGCGAGGAACGCGCCCCGGTCGATGACCATGTCGATCTCGTCGGCGCCGGCGGCGACGGCGTCACGGACGTCGGCCAGCTTCACGTCGAGCGCGGCACGGCCGGCCGGGAAGGCGGTGGCCACCGAGGCGACCTTCACGCCGGAGCCGGCGACGGCCTCCTTGGCGACGGCCACCATGTCGGGATAGACGCAGACCGCGGCCGTCGCCGGGGTCGTGCGGTCCGTGGGGTCGGGACGGACCGCCTTGGCGCCGAGCGCCCGGACCTTGCCCGGGGTGTCCGCGCCTTCCAGCGTCGTCAGGTCGACCATCGAGATGGCGAGGTCGATGGCGTACGCCTTCGCGGTGGTCTTGATGGATCGGGTGCCGAGGGACGCGGCGCGCGCCTCCAGGCCGACCGCGTCGACGCCGGGCAGCCCGTGGAGGAAGCGGCGCAGCGTGCTGTCGGACGCGGTGACGTCAGCCAGAGCGTGAGCTGTGGGTGCGGTAGTGGGCATGGTCACCAGACGAGCATATCTACGCGCGTAGCGGCTGTACACCCCCGGTGCTCGCCCCGAGGCCGAGATCACGGATGAGCGCCGGTTCACGGGCGCGTGGCCGCACCACGGACGGCGTCGTGCAGAATCGGGGCCATGACCACCCCGGACCACCCGTCACCCGCGTCACCGCCTCCGGCACCCGCCGTCAAGGACCGCGTCTACCGCTCGCCCCTGGGGCTGGTGGGCGGCTCGCTGCTGCTCCTGCTCGTCCTGTGGCTGGGCTTCGACGCCCTGTTCAAGGGCCACGGCCGCACCCCGTGGCTGGCGCTGGCCGGGATGATCCTCATCGTGCCGCTGGTCCTCGCCTTCACGCTCCGCCCGGCGGTGTTCGCGGGCGAGGACCGGCTGCGCGTCCGCAACCCGTTCCGGGTGATCACCCTGCCCTGGGGCGAGATCGCCGGCCTGCGCTCCGGCTACTCCAACGAGGTCCTCGCCAAGTCCGGCGCCAAGTACCAGCTGTGGGCGGTCCCCGTCTCGCTGCGGGCCCGCAAGAAGGCGGTGCGCCGGCAGCAGCGGGCGGCGGCGGACGCGGCCCGCGGCACGGCCCGGGGCGGCCGGGGCGGGGCGCTCGCACCGAGCGGCCTCGGCTTCGGCGGGTTCAGCGTGCGCGGCCCGGAGGCGGGGCCGGCCCGGGCGGAGAGCGACCAGATCATGGCCGACCTGGGCGAGATCCTGGAGCGGCGCGGGCAGACCGAGTCGGCGCAGGGCGAGATCACCGTGCGCTGGGCCTACGAGGTGGCCGCGCCCGCGGTCGCCGGAGCGGTGCTGCTGGCGATCCTGCTGGCGGTGGGCTGAGGGGTACGGGGGGCCGGGGGCGTTTGCGGTTGGTTCCGGGGGCGGGGCCAGGGGCCGGGGGTCGGAGCCGGGCCAGGGTCGGAGTAAGCGCCAGGCCAGGCACGGTCAGGGCCAGATCAGGGGCCAGGGCCACAGCCAGGGTCAGGGCTAGGGCGGGCTGACGGGTGCTGCCCGGTGCCGGGGCGTCTGCTCGTGGGGGAGCAGCGGGGGCTCGGTGTTCCTAGGGCTGAGGGGCGTGCTCTCTGCGTGATCTGCCGGCCGGGTGGCTCGGGTTTTCCACGGTGGCGCGCTGCTCGCTCATAGCCGGGACCGGGAGGTTCGGCGCGGGTGGCCGTCGTGGCGGCCGGCAGTCGTGGGACCCCAACCGTTCGCCGCTGTCGAGTGTCTGGAATGTAATGAGCGCGCCCCCTGGACGGCCGTTGCCCTTGCCCGCTTCCGCCCTGCCCGCCGGCTGCCCCTCCTGGAGCGGTGCACACACCCGCCGCTGGCTCGACGCGCTGCCGCCGCGCTGGGTGCCGCTGCCCTCCCTGACCGGGCACCTGATGATCGCGTCCGCCGTCGCCACGGGGACCACGCTGCTGCTGGCGCTGCCCGCCGGATGGCGCCCGTGGGCGGCGGCCCTGCTCGCGCTGCACATGCTGTGGCTGTGCGTGCGCCCGGAGATCGTGCCGGTGTCGGCGCCCGTCCTCGCGGTGCTGCTGGCGGTGCTGCGGCCCGGGAGGCTGTGGCCGGTCGCCGTGGTCGTCCTGGCGTCGGTCTGGGCGGTGGCCGTACTGCGGCTGGTGGCACGGCGCCGGCAGCGGGAGCGGGCCCGGGAAGCGGCCGGTGGGGTGACCGCGCCGCTGCCGGACGCCGGCCGGTCCCTGCCCCGTGGCCTGTTCCTCATCGGGTGCGGAGGGATCCTGCTCGCGCTCGGGCTCGGTGCCGTCGCCGTCCTGCCCGCCCACGGCCCGCAGACGGGCGAGGGGGCGCGGGCGCTGCCGGCGCTCGCCTGGCTGGTGGCGGGCCACGGACTGACCGCGCTCGTCTCCGGGCTGCTGGGCCGCCGCCGCGCCACCGTCCTGCGCGCGGCGGCGGCGCCCGTGCTGCGGGTGCTGGTGCGGGAGGGCGCCGACGGCGACACCGAGGTCTTCGCCGCCGACGACACTGCCGGGGTCCGTCCCCTGTTCTGCGCCGCCGTCACGGAGGTCCAGGACACCGGGGCGGACGACGGGGACGACGGGGATGGCGAGGAGGCCGAGGAGCAGCGGGAGGAGTGGCGGGAAATGCTGGCGCGGGTCGAGCGGGCGGGGCCGGGGCCGCTGCGGGAGGCCTTGCTGTACGGCGTGCCCTGCGACGGTGCCGAGATCCTGCTGGTCGCGGCCGCCGAGAAGGCGGGGACGCCGCCGGTGCCGGAACGGTCGTCGGGGCCCGTGCGGCCGCTGTCCGAGGCGTCGGTACGGCGGCTGACGTCCGAGGAGAAGCGCCGGGCGGCCCGGCAGGCGGCGTACGCGGAGCTGCGCCGGTCGGCCGAAGAGGCGGTCGCGGGTCAGGCGGGCGGCTCGGGGCCGGCGGACGCACGGCAGTGGGGGGCGGGGCTGCTGCACCGGCTGTGCGCGCTGCTGCTGGTGCTGTGGGGCACCGGCTTCTTCTGGGGCGAGGCCGGTGGGTGGCGTCTGGTGCTCGGTGCCCTCGCCGGTCTCGTCGGGGCGCTGTGGCTGCCCCACTGGCTCGCCTGGCGGATCACGGCCGACAGCGAGGGGCTGTGGTTCAACGGGCTGCGCCGCCCCCGGCACATCCCGTGGGACGAGATCAGGACCGTCGAGTGCGCGGGCGGCGAGCTGAAGGTGGACAGCCGGCGGGCCTCCTTCACACCCTGGTCGGCGACCGCTCCCCGCTGGCCCTGGCTGGAGCGCCGGTTCGGGCTTCTGCATCCGCACGAGCGGGCCGCGAGCGAGATCACCGCCCTGTGGCGCGACCCTTCGCTGCGCCCGTCCGTACCCGCCGACGCGGGCCGGCGGGGCCGGCCGCTGTGGCCCCTGGCGCTGGTGCTCGCGGCCGGCTGGACGGCGGCCCTGCTGTTCCTGTGGTGACAGCAGGGACAACAGGGCCCCCGGGGATCAGATGCCGGCGGCCGCCGACAGGTCGCGCTTGACGGCCGTCAGCAGCTCGGTCGCGCGGGCGCGGGCGGCCGGCAGGTCGGCGTGCGCGGAGACCGGTACGACGACCTCCAGGTAGCACTTCAGCTTCGGCTCGGTGCCGCTGGGGCGGACGATGACCCGGGCGCCGTCGAGGGTGTAGCGCAGGCCGTCCGTGGGCGGCAGCTTCTCCGTGCCCCGGGTCAGGTCCTCGGCGCGGACGACGGGCAGGCCCGCCAGCTCGGTCGGCGGCTGCTCCCGTAGGCGGCGCATCGCGTCCGCGATCAGCGACAGGTCCTGGACGCGCACCGAGAGCTGGTCGGTGGCGTGCAGGCCGTGCTCCACGGCGAGGTCGTCGAGCAGGTCGAGGAGGGTACGGCCCTCCTCCTTCAGCACGGACGCCAGCTCGGTGATCAGCAGCGCGGCGGTGATGCCGTCCTTGTCGCGCACGCCCTCCGGGTCCACGCAGTAGCCGAGGGCCTCCTCGTAGCCGTAGCGCAGGCCGTCGACGCGGGCGATCCACTTGAAGCCGGTCAGGGTCTCCTCGTACGGCAGCCCCGCCTTCTCGGCGATGCGTCCGAGCAGGGAGGAGGAGACGATCGACTCGGCGAAGGTGCCCTGGGCGCCACGGCGGACCAGGTGGGCGGCGAGCAGGGCGCCGACCTCGTCGCCGCGCAGCATCCGCCAGTCGCCGGCGTCCTTCACGGCCACCGCGCAGCGGTCCGCGTCGGGGTCGTTGGCGATAACCAGGTCCGGGTCGGTGGCGCGGGCCCGCGCGAACGCCAGGTCCATCGCGCCCGGCTCCTCCGGGTTCGGGAAGGCGACCGTCGGGAAGTCAGGGTCCGGGTCGGCCTGCTCGGCGACCAGCACCGGCTCGGGGAAGCCGGCGCGGGCGAACGCGGCCAGCAGGACGTCCCGGCCGACGCCGTGCATCGCCGTGTAGACCGTGCGGGCGGTGCGGGGGGAGGCGGGGTCCAGTACGGCGTCCGTGCGGGCGAGGTAGGCGTCCAGGACCGACTCGTCCAGGGTCTCCCAGCCGCTCTCCGGACGGGGTACGTCGTGCAGGGAGGCGATCGCGTCGATCTCGGCGGCGATCTCCGCGTCGGCGGGCGGGACGATCTGGGAGCCGTCGCCGAGGTAGACCTTGTAGCCGTTGTCCCGGGGCGGGTTGTGGCTGGCGGTGACCTCGACGCCCGCGACCGCGCCGAGGTGCCTTATCGCGAAGGCCAGCACGGGGGTGGGCAGCGGGCGGGGGAGTACGGCGGCGCGCAGGCCGGCGCCGGTCATCACGGCGGCGGTGTCCCGGGCGAAGTCGGCGGACTTGTGGCGGGCGTCGTAGCCGATGACGACGAGCCCGCCGGGGTGGCCGTTCTTCTTCAGGTACGCGGCGAGGCCGGCGGCGGCGCGGATGACGACGCTGCGGTTCATGCGCATCGGGCCGGCGCCCAGCTCGCCCCGCAGGCCGGCGGTGCCGAACTGGAGTGTGCCGGAGAAGCGGGCCGACAGCTCCTTGACGGCACCGGCGTCGATCAGTTCGGCCAGTTCGTCGCGGGTCTCCTGGTCCGGGTCCTCGGCGAGCCAGGCCTTGGCCCGGGCGATGAGATCGTCGTGCACCTTGGGATCAACCTCTCCTGTGTTTGCCTGGTCCAACTGGGGGTCCGCCCCCAGCCCCCGTCCTCCGCCCTACCCGCCACCCGACTCGGTCGGCTGGAAAGCGGACGAACGGCCCGCCCCCGGGTAGGGCGCTTGCGGCATCGCGCGCCACTCGGGCCCGCGCACCGCGCACAGCCGCGGCAGCACCGCGCACAGCCACGGCCGGCACCGCGTTCGGCCGCCGGCAGCACCACGCGCTCACGGCCATGCCACAGCACTCTGGCCGCTTGAAGCCGCCGGCAGTACCGCCGCCGCTCGAAGCCACCCGCAGCACTCTGCGCCCTTGAAGCCGCCAGCAGCACTTGGCCGCTTGAAGCCACCCAGAGCACTTTGGCCGCTTGAAGCCGCCCAGAGCACTCTGGCCGCTTGAAGCCGCCAGCAGTACCGCCGCCGCTCGAAGCCACCCGCAGCACTCTGGCCGCGCGAAGCCGCCAGCAGTACCGCCCCTCGAAGCCACGCCGCAAGCACCGCCGCCGCTCGAAGCCGAGCGCAGCGCCCCACCCCAAGCCGGCCCCGAAGCGGCCCCGGGCGAAGCCAGCCCCGAAGCCGCGGCCCCGACAGCGTCTCAGCCGAAGCCGCGGCAGCGGCACCGCCCCGGCCGAAGCCGCAGCAGCGACACCGCCCCGGCCGAAGCCGCAGCAGCGACACCGCCCCGGCCGAACGAAGCCGAGCGCGGTGCCTTCTCGGAGTCTGCCCGGTACCCGCGTCAGATCCTGCCGAGTACCCGCGCCAGCAGTTCGCCCATGCGGGCTGCCGAGTCGCGGCCGGCCTGGAGGACCTCCTCGTGGTTGAGGGGTTCGCCGGTCATGCCCGCGGCCAGGTTGGTGACCAGCGAGATGCCGAGCACCTCGGCGCCGGCCTCGCGGGCGGCGATGGCCTCCAGGACCGTGGACATGCCCACCAGGTCCGCACCGATGACGCGGGCCATGCGGATCTCGGCCGGGGTCTCGTAGTGCGGGCCGGGGAACTGGGCGTAGACGCCCTCCTCCAGCGTGGGGTCGATCTCCTTGCACAGGGCGCGCAGGCGCGGCGAGTACAGGTCCGTCAGGTCGACGAAGTTCGCGCCGACGATCGGGGACGTCGCCGTCAGGTTGATGTGGTCGCTGATCAGCACCGGCTGGCCGGGCCGCATGCCCTCGCGCAGACCGCCGCAGCCGTTGGTCAGCACGATCGTCTTGCATCCGGCGGCGACGGCCGTACGGACGCCGTGCGCGACCGCGGCCACCCCGCGGCCCTCGTAGTAGTGGGTGCGGCCCAGGAAGACCAGGGCGCGCTTGTCACCGAAGGAGTACGAGCGGATCTTTCCACCGTGGCCCTCGACGGCCGGCGGCGGGAAGCCGGGCAGCTCGGTGACCTGGAACTCGGCGTCGGGTGCCCCCAGGGCGTCGACGGCCGGAGCCCAGCCGGAGCCCATCACGAGGGCGACGTCGTGGGTCTCGGCGCCCGTGAGCGCGCGCAGGCGCGCGGCGGCGGCGTCGGCGGCGGCGTAGGGGTCGCCCTGGATGTCGTCCGGAAGAAGAGATGCGTTCACGCCGATGAGGGTAACCGGTCTTCGCCTACGCGCGTAGATGACAGAGCCCACGGGTTTGCCTTCGTTGTCTTGTCGTTTTCCACAAACGCCAGGAAAAACAGGGGTAAAACGTTCCGCGAAGGATCAGCAGGGGCGCTTGCGCAGCTCCATCACGTAGTCGTGCGGGGCCCCCGCGGACTCCGCCGCGTCGGCGATCTCGCCCAGGTAGCGCGCCGACGGCAGGCCGCCCTCGTAGGCGTTGAGGACGTACGCCCAGGCCGGCTCCTCCCCGTCCAGGGTGTGCACGCGCACGCGCACCCGGCGGTAGATGTCGAGGCCCACGCCCTCCCACCGGTCGAGCGACTCCTCGTCCATGGGTGCGATGTCGTACAGCCCCACGAAGACCTCGGCCAGCGGGTCCTCGACGATCGTCGCCAGCGCACCCTCCCAGCCGAGCTGCTCGCCGCCGAAGGTCAGCCGCCAGCCGTTCAGCCAGCCGGTGGCGCGCAGCGGCGAGTGCGGGGCGCGGCGGGACATCAGGCGCGCGTCGAGGTTGCCGGCGTACGCGGCATAGAGCGACATGGGGAGAGGGTACGGCAGGCGCACCGCGCGCCCCGGGCGTCCCGCGAGCGAGCCGGTGGCGCCCCCGGGCAGTAGCACCTTGAAGCGTGCGGGACAATGGAGTACGTGACTCGGATCGTGATCATCGGTGGCGGACCCGGCGGATACGAAGCGGCGCTGGTGGCCGCTCAGCTCGGCGCGGAGGTGACCGTCGTCGACTGCGACGGTCTGGGCGGAGCGTCGGTGCTGACCGACTGCGTGCCGTCGAAGACCCTTATCGCTACGGCCGAGGTGATGACCACCTTCGACTCCTCCTACGAGGAGCTGGGCATCATCGTCGCCGACGACACCCCGCCGCTGGAGCAGGCGGCCCGGGTGGTCGGCGTGGACCTAGGGAAGGTCAACCGCCGGGTGAAGCGGCTGGCCCTCGCCCAGTCCCACGACATCACCGCCTCCGTCACCCGCGCCGGCGCCCGGGTCATGCGCGGGCGCGGACGGCTGGACGGCATGCAGGCCCTGGACGGGTCCCGGAAGGTCGTCGTCACCGCCGCCGACGGCACGGAGGAGACCCTCACCGCCGACGCGGTCCTCATCGCCACCGGCGGCCACCCGCGCGAGCTGCCCGACGCCCGGCCCGACGGCGAGCGCATCCTCAACTGGACCCAGGTCTACGACCTCACCGAGCTGCCGGAAGAGCTGATCGTGGTCGGGTCGGGCGTGACCGGTGCCGAGTTCGCCGGCGCGTACCAGGCCCTGGGGTCGAAGGTCACGCTCGTGTCGTCCCGCGACCGCGTGCTGCCGGGTGAGGACCCGGACGCCGCCGCCGTCCTGGAGGACGTCTTCCGGCGCCGTGGCATGAACGTCATGGCCCGTTCCCGCGCGCAGTCCGCCAAGCGCGTCGGCGACCGGGTCGAGGTGACGCTGGCCGACGGCCGGGTCATCAGCGGCACGCACTGCCTGATGGCCGTCGGTGCCATCCCGAACAGCGCGGGCCTCGGTCTGGAGGAGGCCGGCGTCAAGCTGCGCGAGTCGGGTCACATCTGGACGGACAAGGTGTCCCGGACGACCGCTCCCGGCGTCTACGCGGCCGGTGACGTGACCGGGGTCTTCGCTCTCGCGTCGGTCGCCGCCATGCAGGGACGTATCGCCATGTACCACTTCCTGGGCGACGCGGTGGCCCCGCTGAACCTGAAGACGGTGTCGTCCAACGTCTTCACCGACCCCGAGATCGCCACCGTCGGCTACACCCAGGCGGACGTGGACGCGGGCAAGATCGACGCGAGGGTCGTCAAGCTCCCGCTCCTGCGCAACCCGCGCGCCAAGATGCAGGGCATCCGGGACGGCTTCGTGAAGATCTTCTGCCGGCCGGGTACCGGGATCGTCGTCGGCGGCGTGGTGGTGGCGCCCCGCGCCTCGGAACTGATCCACCCCATCTCGATCGCCGTCGACAACAATCTGACGGTCGAACAGATCGCGAACGCGTTCACGGTGTACCCCTCCCTTTCGGGGTCGATCGCGGAGGTCGCCCGGCAGCTCCACACCCGCAAGGCGAGCGCGGAGGCCTGACGGCCGGTGTCGACTTCCCCCTGTTCAGGGGGTGTTGTGGCGCATGCGGTCGGCATAGTCGGGGCGGGAGGGTGCTATACCACTTCCCGCCCTGCCATGCGAACAACTTCTGTTATTCGGCGCAAACTGCTGAAAGCAGACGGTCGCTGGGGTTACTGTCAGTTTCGTGTTCGCTGCTGAACGTCGCCAATTGATCCTTGAAATGGTGCGAGCGAACGGTGCCGTGTCGCTCCGTGAGCTCGCCCGCGTCGTCCAGACCTCCGAAGTGACCGTACGGCGGGACGTGCGGGCACTGGAGGCAGAAGGACTCCTCGACCGCCGGCACGGCGGTGCGGTACTGCCGGGCGGGTTCACGCGAGAGTCCGGCTTTCCGCAGAAATCCCACCTCGCGACCGCCGAGAAGACGGCCATCGCCGACCTCGCCGCAGGCCTCGTCGAAGAAGGCGAGGCCATCGTGGTCGGGGCCGGTACGACCACACAGGAGCTGGCCCGCCGGCTCGCGCGCGTGCCGGGCCTGACGGTCGTCACCAACTCCCTCCTGGTGGCCCAGGCGCTGGCCCACGCCAACCGGGTGGAGGTCGTGATGACCGGAGGCACCCTGCGCGGCTCCAACTACGCCCTCGTCGGCTCCGGCGCGGAGCAGTCCCTCCAGGGTCTGCGCGTGTCGAAGGCCTTCCTCTCCGGGAGCGGGCTGACGGCCGAGCGCGGCCTGTCCACCTCCAACATGCTCTCGGCATCCGTCGACCGCGCCCTCGTCCAGGCCGCCGCGGAGGTCGTGGTCCTCGCCGACCACACCAAGCTCGGCACGGACACCATGTTCCAGACCGTGCCGACGGACCTCATCACCCGGCTGGTCACCGACGAACCCCCGCCCCACGACGACCGCGCCGCCACGGAGTTGCAGGCGCTCGCCGACCAGGGCGTGCAGATCGCCGTCACGGGGGCGAGCGGGAACCCGGGGGGTGACCAGGTCCCGGCGGGCCGCCGCGCTCCCCTGCCGGGACCGCGCAGGGGCCACGTACCGGGCTCTTCCGCCCTCCGCTCCACCACAGGCCTGGGCGAACCGGCAACCACAGACCGAGGCCGCGTCGCCGACCTGCGCCGCCGGTAGTGCTGACGGGGCCCCGGGACCCGGCCGGCCCCTGGCAACCGGTAACCGGCGACCGCAGCCGGTCCACAGCCTCACCGAACCGACGGGGAATCGTTCCCTCGATCACCCGCCCCGTACCAGCCGGGCGGCTGGTTCATCCGCCCGGAGCATGCGGCCGTGCGTGGCCCGCCCTTACTCCTAACGGGCGGGCGGAAACGCCACGCCCGGCGGACCGGGGCGGTTCGCCGGGCGTGGGGACGGGACTCGGGGCGGGTCAGTCCTTGATCTCGCAGATCGCCGCGCCCGACGTGATGGACGCGCCGACCTCGGCGGTCAGGCCCTTGATCGTGCCGGCTTTGTGGGCGTTGAGGGGCTGTTCCATCTTCATGGCTTCCAGGACGACGACCAGGTCGCCTTCCTTGACCTCCTGGCCCTCCTCGACGGCG